>NZ_CP128355.1:0-1200000 GCF_038789205.1 Staphylococcus hsinchuensis | reverse complement strand
TGTGTCGATTTGAATTTGATTAGCTTTTATATCAGAAGAAAGCAAGCGATTAATTACTTGCTTAATTTCACTTGAATTGATTTGAAACACCTTCTTTCATAAAATCAAACAATGAGAAGAACATTTTTTATTTTTGTTTAAATATTTTTATCAGCTTATTTACATAAATAATTGTAATTATAACGTTGGTTATAATCGTACAAATAGTCAATATTTTAGATTTCTCTTGCATTTTTATCACCCCTATAATATATTATAGGCAAAGGGGCTAAGCCCCTTAGTGCCTATTTGAAAAATTCAACAAGCATGATAACAAGATTTTTAGCGATGTCTGTTATCAGCTGGAACTTTTCAAGTGTAGAAAGTTGGTCTTTATTTCTTTCAGTTCTTCTCATTGTTTGCACCTCCTTTCTACACTTATAATTATACTATTTATGTACCAATATTGCAACATGATATTGTAAGTTTTTCGGCACATTCTTCTAATTTTATGATTTATTTCATAATTTTTTAAGCACAAAAAAAGAGGCCGACCATAAGGCCGACCCCAGTATAATATAGTGTTATTGACAATTTTTTTGTAAAAATACATATCCACGATAATCTATATAGTATGATTATCTGGAAACAAGACATGGTCTGTCTATAGTTATTGTACTACAAATTTTACTTTAATACCACTTAATTGTGCCGAATAAATCTTTTTCATATTTAATTCGCCCTTTTAAATCTGTCATTTTAGTAATCGCACAATATACAAACTCACCATCTTGTTTAAATTTAATCCACCAATAATTATCCTTTTTCGTAATTGAAACAAACTCTACGCTATCATTCTTTTCTAACCATCGATCCCTATTTAATATTTGACCAGCCAAACCAGGTTGTTTACGTACTTTAATTGTTGTACCTGCATTAAACTTGCCTGACCAATCCCATGTTGTTTTAATCGTTTGTGTTTTGGCCACTGTGTTTTTCGTCTTTTCAACTGCTTTTTGTACAACGTTTTTACGTACATTCGGCACCCAGAAGCCAGCACAACCATAATAATTATCGACACGACGTTTAGGTGGTAAATTGGCTTGTCCGTTCAAATTTTGCTCTATAACTGTCTGCGTATTTCTATTTGCTTTTTCCACTATCCAAATGTGGCCATATTGATTAAAAGCAGGAGTTCCAAAAGTTGCTATACCGATTGAACCTTTAGGCGGTACAAAGCTAGGTGTATTTTTATGCCAAGTGAAATAAGGTTCAAGATTGTTATTGACATAATCTCTGGCATTACCCCAAGTTTGTAACTTACCGTCTGAAATAGCTATGATGTAATCTTTAACCACATCCACGCATTGTGCATTAAATCTGCGGTCCACATCAATTGCCCCCTTTTCCATCGGTAAAAATCCAGGTTCACGATATGTGCGTGATTTAACTCGATTAGGACTGTCTACAGTACCGTTTAAATAAGTTTTTAAACGCTTATTAATATAGCTTTGCGTTTTACCAATGGTTGTTTTGGGCTTTGATTTTGTGTCTGGTATTTCTATAGGCTTAACTTTTACATCTTTTTTATAATATTTAGCTACGATTTTATCAAGGTTTGATGTAGCACGTCCATAACCTGCAGCCTGTAACACATTGCCAGGGTCTTGCTTATTAGATTGAATATCTTGATGACCTGGCATCTCTGTCTGATAATGGATGTCATTTTTTTCTGCTAAATAGGCTAAAACTTTTGCGCCGTTTTCAAGTGATTTTTGAGAACGTTTTTTGTCAGTAAAATAACAGATTTCAACGCCAACGGCACCGTCGTTAGCGTCTACGCCATACCATTTATTATCTGTCGTTGCATTATATAAGACGTGCCACGCTTTCTCGTTTAAAGGTACACAGACAATCGCATGTTTATCATCCACAAACACATGAGCACTAGCTGTTTGACTAATATCAATATTGTAGGAATTACGATAGTAATCTACATTGTTTTGTGCTGTTGTGTTTATATTACCTGTGTCATGTGCAACTAAGAATTCAGGTTTTCCTTTACGTAATTTCTGACCACTTCTACGTGTACCTTTTGGCAATAACTGAAATTCAACAGGTACGCCTTTCCAACTTTCTTGACTCATCTATATCACTCCTTATTTTAAATCATTATTTTTTAATAATTGTTCTTGCGCTTTTGCTTTGCCTTTAATTAAATACGTGTTCTTATACACACCATACGCAGCGATAACGAAAGGAATTAACGTTGTTGCGAAATTTTGCCATGCTTCTAATTTTGATGGATCTAAAAACGGAACATCTAAACCGCTTGCTTTCAACGCTAAATATAAAGCACTCAACATCCCACCAATTAAACCAATCCATTGTTTTATTTTATCTGCAGACATTTTTTCACCTCCTTAAAATAAAAAAGCCGACTAACTGAATAGTCGACTTCAAACATTTACGCGTGTGCTTTTTCAGGATCATATTCAACACCTGTTAATTCTTTGTATTTTTCTGGTGTCACGTAACCTGTTTTAACAAATAATGCAAATTGTTCATTTGTATAAAAACCTAATTTATAATAACGGATTCCAATTTCACCCATTCGTTTCACCTTCCAACATTTTTAATGTTAAACTTGCCATTTCATTTTTTAACTGTTCAAATTCCTCTTTCGATTGAATTAATTGCATTGATAATTCTGCTATTTCTCTATCTTTTTTTAGACTTTCATTTTCTGGAGCGTCGGACGGTGGTTGTGATTTCTTCCATTCTTCATAAGGTGTACCAACCCATTCGCCACCGTCAAAATGTATCGGTTGATATAATCCATTAGGTGGTTGAATCTCTGTGTATTGTTCTGTATCGAATATGCCTGTTTTGATTAACTTCGGTGCTCCATCTGATTTATTAAATATTTGTTTATACATTATTTTCCTCCTTAAATATACCAAGTACCTGAAAATTGAACTATATCATCAGTAGACATTGATGTACTTGCATAATATCTCAAACTCCCATCGTTTGTTGGAAATATTAATATATTCTTACTTAAAGTAGAAACTCTTACTGAGAAAACAGGTATATTATTACCTATTATCTCCATTGGTAGTTTACTTAAAGTACCATTAAACCCACTAACATTTGTAATTGCTCCCCTTACGGTTACACTTTTTATTGTACCTATGGTTACAATTCTATAACTAGTTACTTGACCAAAACTGAAATTAGGTTGTGTTGAATTCTGTATATTATTTAAAAGTGTAAGTGGTATCCACCCTGTATCAGAGATATTTACATCACCTTTAGGTCCTTTCAATGCGTCTAATTGTGATTGTGTAAAGTCAGTATATTTAAATGGGTCACCTTTAGGTCCTTTTAAATTATTTAATTGCTCTGTTGTAAAATCAGTGTATTTAAAAGGTTCACCCTTTTCTCCATCTTTACCATTAACACCATCTCTACCATCTTTTCCAGGTGGGCCTTGTGGACCAGTTGGACCAATCGGACCAGTAGCACCTACAGGACCTTGAGCGCCCGTTTGACCTGTTGCACCAGTATCACCTTTAACCCCTTGTAAACCTTGGTCACCTTTTGGACCTTGCTCGCCTTTTGGTCCTTGTGGACCTGTTGCGCCAGTGTCTCCCTTGTCGCCTTTAGGTCCTTGTATACCTTGCTCGCCCTGTATTCCTTGAATACCTTGAGGGCCTTGGAATTGCTCATTATTATTTGAAAGATATGTTTGTAAGTCTGTCGTTAATTCCGTTTTAAATCCGTTATCAAGTAACACCGTTAAATCTTGGCTCATAATACGCTTTACAGTGTCTTCTACAAGGTTTACACTGATTTCTTTTTGTACAGCGTCCTCGATACCACTATCAACAATATTAAAAGCAAAATTTGCAACGTGTACACTTTCGTCTTGTGATTCTAAAAATAATTTACAGTTAACTGTGCCAGCGTGTTTTATAACGTTATCTCTGATGTCATATTGAACGAGCCCAACCTCAGGATTAACCAACTTTAAAGGCTCATCAATAAAGATTGAACCATCTTGTAAAAATAAATCTAATTTAGGTTTAAAGTTTGTTGTTGTTAAATTTACAGGCTGTTTATTCCAATTAATATAGATTCTGATAGATGCGGTTTGTTTATCTTCGGTGTAAAAATTAACGCCTATATTCCCAATTTTTACAGTTTTTTCGTTGATGTTAGTTATGACGTCTTTGGTTTTGTATATGGTCATTTGAACACCCTTTCTATATTAAACTAGGGCCACCCGCTGCCAGCGGATAGCCCTGTTATTGTTTGTATTTATCTCTTAAGAAGTATAAACCTCTTAAGCCTATATCATGATAAAGATTGTAAATTGTTGTAGCTTGGTGCTGCGCCCATCTGACGTCTGTTGCATATTGATGTGTGCCAGGGTGTTGTGGATTCCAGCGCATTCTGTAAAGCGTTTGTTGACCTTTGTCAATGAAATCTTGTCTTACGAACTTAGCGCCGCCGATAATACCCTTAGCGGGCGTTGTCCACCCTCTATTACGTGCTAAGGTGATTGAATAATTAGGGTTCCAGTCGTATGCACCTATACCAAAGTAATTATAAATACCATAGCGACCGCTCGCATAATTAGAACGGCCGTAGCCACTTTCTAGGAACGCGTGAGCAATTAAATAGATTTCATTTAACTGGTACTTTTTACAAGCGTAAGCGAATGCCTCGCCTTGTCCTGATAAGGTACCCTTACCTCGTAAGATTTGGTTGAGTTTGCTAACTGGTACACCTTGATACTTACCTAAGTTCAACATTTGATATTTTTGAACGCTACTATTCCAAATATCAAGAGAGTTCATTGCATTTAATGTCTGTGAGTATGACGCCCTGTACCAACCATTACCGTAGTTAATTTGTGGGTTTACATTTACTTGTATATTGACTGCACGGTTGAATGTGTAATTACTGTAAACTACTGTAACTTTAGGGGTTGTTGAAGTGCTTGAAGAAGTATCACTTTTACTTGTAGATGAATTGATATTGTCCCTATTTTTATTCTTAACTTCAACGTTAATTTTAGAACTTTTACTATTGTCTTTTGTAAGTTCAGCTAATAAAGTATCACGCTTGTTATAAAGCTCTAACAATGCGATACCTACCTTGTCGTACATTTCTTTTTGTGGGATACCTTTCACTACCATATCCCAATCGACATGTTCCCACATCGTACGCCAAATTTTAGGGTCAATATTGATATTGCTACGTTTGATTTCAACTTTCTTCTCTTTCATTCTAAAAACTGCCTCAATCATCGCATGTACTTCATTCAAAATAAAATCGGCTTTACTTGCACTTAAATCTTCACATACTTCAAGCACAATATTATCAGGATCACTAGGTACCTCAAAAACCATACGACGCGGAGCCCATATGTGATTACGATCTACATAAAAATGCGGATATTCTCGAATGCTTTTATATTTTTTTCTATCGTTATATAAATCTTCGACTGAGCTCATCATTTGCGCGTTACGTACTGTAATACCCTTAGGATTGTGTGGACGTTCCTTGCCTGTTGTAATGTAATGATCTATCGTTTTAGGGTATTTTGGTTTGAAATCGACAGCGCTTACTGTGATTTCTTTAACCTCTTTCCAATCTTTTTTGGTTGGTTTCTTTTCATCATCATCTTTAGTTGGTGTATTCGGTTTTGCACTGGTTGCACTCTCGGCTTTATACGGAGGTCTTACGAAATGCGTAACCATACCACCAGGTCCACCGTCGTAAGGGTGTTTGATTCTATAGCAAGCGCTACCCGTTGAGTTAGCAGTGTACCAATTCTGATCAGCCGAATAGAAAAAACTTTTAGTAGATGGACCAAGTACTATCGCTACATGTCCAGGGTTGGAGTTCGCCCACACTGCAAAATCACCAGGTTTAGGTATAAAGTCTCGCGTATTTCTATAAATTTTAAAATCATAACCGCGATAGTTACTTTTTTGTGCCATCGCATTCGCATTACCCCAAGTTATAAAACCCCAGTACCTTTTAAGAATGTAGTTAGGTAAGTCCCAGCATTGTGTAATATTATATTTAACGTCTTTCCCTGTAACCATTTCTGATTACGCTTGTATAACGTCAAATAGCTCTAATAAAAGAGCCTTACGCTTTCACGTAAGACTAGACTATATCATGGTATTATTTTAATTCATCTTTTTTCTTTAAATAGGCATTATAGGCATCTTCTGCAGTATCATAAACTCCAATATAATAAAATTTTTTATCTTTATAATACCTAGTGCGCAGTCCATCAATTGATGGCACTTAGTCGTTGAACCTTCCTCTACTATTACCGTAGAGGCTTGGCTGCTGATTGCCCAATCTTTAATATTTTTTAACTGTCACGCTTATCGTTACCGATTACGTTGTAGTTATTAAAGCTCTAAGGGGTTTCCAGCAATTCACACTATTTTACGGGCGCCAATTTAACGCCCGAACCGACCATCGACATCGGTACCTATACCGTTTTTAATAAGGTAATTACACCAATCGACGACATCACTCGCGCGAGGTTTACCGCTATCAGGTAATCCCATATATCCACCTCCAAAATAAAAAGCCAGTTACACATGTAACTGACTTAAAAAAATATTTTTGCTGCACCAATGGCGGCACTGATAACCCCAAAAATACCGGTTAAAATAATACCAATTATCTGAGCGTTACCTTTTTCTTTTTCATTGATAACACCTTGTACAATAGATAATTTTTCATCATGAGATTGTACTTTATACTTAATATCAAGAAACTCGGAACCAATTTTTTCCATCGTTGTATTTAATTTTTCGCCATTCTTTTCTTGTCGTTCTTGGGAGTCCAACATACGTTGTTGCAGGTCTGTTTGTCTTTCAATTTTGTTATTTAGTTCTGAAAATTTTTCATTGTATTTTATTTCATCATGGTTAAACCTTTCGTATATTTTACCTTTATCACGTTCGTACTCATGCTTTAAAACGAATTTAGTGTCGTCTGTCATAAATTTCGGCACCTCCCATAAAACCTATAGCGCCGCAAACCACTGTAAGTACAGAAAACTGTGCTGTTGATAACCAGTTGATTGAATTAT
Organism: Staphylococcus hsinchuensis; assembly: GCF_038789205.1. Classification (NCBI taxonomy): domain Bacteria; kingdom Bacillati; phylum Bacillota; class Bacilli; order Caryophanales; family Staphylococcaceae; genus Staphylococcus; species Staphylococcus hsinchuensis. Next base: position 1,192,889 of record NZ_CP128355.1, on the reverse strand, counting down.
AAATACTTGCACTTGTCATTAAAAAGTACAAGATTGCATTACCTAACCCACCTATGAGCATTAAAGTATTACATACGTTATTTACTTTCTGTCTTGGGATAAACCAAGCACTTGATGCTAAAATTAAGCTTAAAATCATCGCAATAATGCCCCAAACCCAAATAGGCATAATTTCATGTAGTGCTACATAAAACGGACTATCATTTAATACTTTTTCTTGTTCAGCAAACCAAAATAACCCACGGAATAATAAAAAAACGCCTAACCCGAAAACCAGGATAAACGTTTGTAGCTCATTAAAAGATGATTTACGCAAAATAATACACCTTCTTTCATATTAATTTACGTAACTTAGTGCTTTAGCTATTGCATTCGCATAATTTCGGAGGTCGTCGCTCCAATTTATACGACTTTCACGATTTGCACGACTAAAATCATTATTATTAAATAACGCTTTACGTTGCGCAGTAGATAACTCAAGTTGAACACCTGCACCACGTTTATTTTTATTTGTTACATTATCAATATCAACCCCACCTAAGTTTGATGGTGCGATTGTATTTTTAAAACCTGCTGTCGTTAAATATTGGCTAATCAACGTAACAAGTTGCTTATCACTGCCACCTATATAGGTGTTTTTCTCACTATCACCATAGCCGTGAATAGATACCGTGTGGTTCATTTGACTATTTAACGTTAGTAACAAAGGATTATCATAATGCGTTGATGTTACATGCAACTCTGTATTATCTGAGCTTTTTAAACCTTTGAAACTAAAATAATTAGAGTTTGTTATTTCTGCAGTATATTGTGCGAGTTCGGAAGTACCCGCTTCAATTCCACCGCCATGAATCGCTGTAATTAAGTTACTAGATTCACGATAATCTACACTAAACATAAAATCATTACTATCGTTATGCGTTCTTACCAACTCAGTCATAGAATTATATAAATCAGACATTTGTAGAACCTCCATCACTTAAACTGTCGCTCATGCTTACCGATTCGCTTGTACTTTATGATTCACTTTCTGAGGCATTTGCATCAGCATTTTCTAAATCTTCAGCTATAGCCTCCTGGTCGCTACGTGTAGTCACACTGTAACCGCTTGTGATTTCGACCCAGTCGCCCCAACCTGTAGTACTTCCCATCTTATTACGTGTGTACATCTTATGACGGTTATAAGGCATAAATATCACTTTCATATACGTTGAACTTCTCGCAAATACTTGTAAATAACCGTTATTACTATCTTCCTCAGGTGAGTTAATAGGCGCATAAACGTAATACCAACCTGATTTACTAATCCCATTCATTGTATACATGTCTAAGTTGTCAATTCGTGGAATATAACCATTTGCATCAGTTAATTGATAATTTTGTACAGCTAAACCGTTAAATTTTTCTTCAACTTTTTGAGCGATTAACGTATCAATATCAGTAAGTTCTGATTTACTAACAACATCGCTCGTATTTGCTTTTGTGTCGTTTAACGTTTGTATTTGTGCGTTTGTTGCATAAGTTCCCAGTATTTCATTTAACTTAGTAACTGTTACTAGACTATTTTCAGTACCATCAATATTATTATTTAAAGTTCTAATATTTTCATCGACTTCATTTGCTTTATTTGTGATGTTCTGTTGTGTTGCAGTAATGAAGTTTTTAACATCTTGAATCTGTGTATTAATTTCTGCTTTAAAATTTTGTATTTCGGCTTGTAGCATGGCGTCAGTTCGTTCGTCGATGGTGTCGAGTTGTTGCTCAATCTCATTGATGCGCGCGATTTTATTGCGTATTTCAGTTTCTAACTCATCAAACAAACGTATTTCTTTAATTTTGATTGAACCATCAATCTGATTAATTAACGCATCTTTTACATAAAACGTAAATTCATTTAATACCACTGTATCAGGTCGGCCAATAGCCTTAATATATATCTGACCTTTAACGTTGGTATTTGTTGCTGCAAGTAGAAAATTTTCATCTAAGGTTACGCGAATAATGCCGTTCAATGGGTCAATAAATTCAACTTTGACTTTCCCTGTCGTACTACCATTAGATGAAACAAAAAAAGCATAAGTTTCTGTATTTTGTGCACTAATTTCTAACGGGTACTCGTCGCGTTTGACCTGAAAAGTAAGTACGGCCGTATTAACGTCCATATTATAAAAGCTAATACCTTGCCCCGTCACTGGCTTTAGATAAGGTTCATCATGTACGAGTAACTTCGCCTCTTTTTGCATTCCGTCCATTTAAAAACCTCCTTAACGTCTATTAATTTTAATATCGTTTCTAATGTCGTAAGGCGTAGGTTTGTTAGGGTATATTTGTTTAAATGTTTCTTCTTTTTGATTGCCCATTGTTGCCGAAGTGAACATTTGTACTGCGTTATGACTGTGACTCGGTGTAAATTTAACGTTTAAAATCATATTTCTTACTTTAGCAACACCTTCCTTACGCATTACATCAACAGCAGGAAATACCTCATTTGTTCGATGTACGCCAGGTGGTGCAGTCGTTGAATACTGAACGGCTGCGACTGCGTTTATTGGTATCGTGTGTATCCCTTTTGTTAAACGATGTTCGACTTTAAACAATTGACGTCGTCGTGTTTTACCATTTCCAAAGAATGGATTATAGTTTTGAACGATTCCCGGATTTACACCGAACTTTGTGTCGCGATCAACTTCTACTGTGATAGAACCATTTAATTCTACAAAGCCATTAGCCGTTACTTTAAAACGTTGTTGTGTCATCAACATACGCTGGTAACTATCTTTAGCAATCAATGAAAATGGTTCTACGCCCGGTCCATTATAACGACTACTGTAAACAAAAGATTTTACGATAGGCTCGTTTGCTGTACGCCCATCCTCGCGTGATTCTGCTTGTGCTATTTTCAATATGATATTGCCAATAAAGTAAACAGAGCGCCACATTTCAGCAGCACCACGTGGAACGCCTGCACGTCCTTCATAGATTTCAGGAAGGAATGAAGTAATATCTTTTGTGATACCTACCCAGTTACTAAATGATGCTAATGTACTAGAGCCCCAAGTCACATAATCACCTGTGTCTTGCATCTCGTGCATCATTTCAGTTAAATCATTATTTTGTTGATTGCCAAAACGTGGATAAAATAGGCAGTAATCAGATACTTGACTTACAATATTATGACAATCCACATGACCAGTAACATGATCTATATTGCCGAACATATTACGCATGTTCTTAGATTCCGCTTCAGAAAATGCTTTAGAACCTGTACTACCGCCACCAGCTTTACTTGTACCGTATTTCCAGTTGTAGTCAAAGTTTCTATTTAAATCGACATTATTGACGTTCTCACGTTCGCTATTTGCAAAGCCCCAAGGGTTTACAATAGGTACTATAATCATGCGTACATTTTTACGTAAATAAGCAAGTTGTGAGTTTTTATACCATTGGTTTATAACTAAATCCATAAAATGGTAATTAGCGTAAAATGCGCTGTACTCATTACCGTGTATACATGATGTTAATACAATCGTTTTAGTGTAGTTCTCAGGTTCAAATATATAGCGATAAACACCATATTCACCCGATTGGTCTTTTCCTACATATTCCTTACGGCAGTATTGATTATCAACAAATGTGTCATAAGTTGCTTTTAAATTTTCAGTAGGATCATTAGTTGAAGGCATACCATTTACACCCGGTTCAGCACTCGGGATAAATGGCGGAGTGAATAAATAACTGTTATCATCAGCAACATTTAACTCTTTTTGTACTGAATCATCCATTTTGGTTAAATCATGGCGCAATCTTTCAGATAATAACGGATGATTAACACCGTCTAAGCTAGTACGACTATCACGTACTTCTTGTTGACCGTTTCCAATTGTTCCAAGTACTAAATTACGTATCCGTTGACTTTGATAAACTAACTCCTTAGCAACCGTAGTATCAGGTCCAGTTTGTAATTTATATAAAATTTGATGAGCATTGTGACTTGTAACATCACGATTTACATGTTTGTATTGCTCTTCTTCGAGTGCGAATAACATGTCGCGTATTGCCTTATAATTCAATTCGTTTTCATTTACAAACCGATAACCAAATAAGTTACTGAGTTTTGTATATATGGTTTTTCTCATCAATTAACCTCCTTACAGGTTATTTTGTATTTGTTCTAAAGTTTGCTCGATTGTTGCAAGTCGTTTTTTGTCAGTGGATGACATCAACCCTGATGATGAGTCAGTGGCTAGTGGTATAGCTGATTTATTTAACCCTTTACCTGTGATGATTGTTGTAAAATGTGCTCCTCCGTCATCGCTTATCTTTATCCCGTCTTTTTCGAAGGCAACAATCTCATCACCATCTACACCACGCAACCCACGACCGCTTGCATTTAAGGCTTGCGTCGAAGATATAGCATTCTGTGTACTACTTCGTATAGCATCGACCTGTGTCTTTGTACTTTTGAAATTACTTGAAAAACTTGTACCACCTCCAAGACCACCTACAACCTTGGCAGCATCACTAACACGACGCATATACCTATCACGGCGACTAAACTCACCAAGCACTACATCTTGTTTATAAATGCGGTTATTTTCATCGCGCTTAGTTTCAACTTCAACAATACGTACTTTATCGTTAATACCTATAATAGAGTGTTTAACGGGGACAATGTCAGCCACTTTAGGTATTGCCTCTTTAAAGTGTTCACGTAATACAATGAAGTCTAATGTTAGTGATGTTTTAGTAGTTTTTAATAGTCTCGCTTGTAGTTCTCTTTTCATAAGGTCCTGGTCTGTTATTTTTCCATTCATAAGAGGCTCAGCCTCGTATTTACCATATTTCTCAATGTCTGGGTGTTCATATTTCATGATAAGACCCGCTTGCTTGTAACCTTCTTCGTCGGTGTAGTCACCATAACCAACAACGTAATTAGCGTATTCGCCTGTATCTTCTTCGAGTTTCACGCTATTCGCGTTAACCTCGTCGGAAATATAATAGTTGGCTTTCTTTTGGACTTGAGGCGTTAAAACAAACTTATATTTTTCGGTTTTATTATCGAATTCGATATCATATTCAAGTCCGAAATGATCAAGGCCTTTTTTCAGCATTTCCTCAACCGTCGAACCTTCACCAGCATCTTCAAATTTTGACGCTGAGACATCGTGAGTTAATTCAAAATCAAGTCCTGTATTTTCAAAAATCATTTTGAAGTAATTTTCAGCAGTAAAACTACCACTTAAACTATCGTAAATGCGTTTACCTTTAATTAAGTCGGTTGCTTTATCACGACAAGCAATAGTAACAAATTGCTTTTTACCTCGACTTTCGCGGTCTACCATAAACACAACGTAAGGCCGTTTATCTCCAGCGCCCTCAACGTTAGTTATAATCCATTTGCTACCAATCGCACGTATAACATCGTAGTTATATTCATCTTCGAGCATTTCAAACTTAACAATAGTATCTTCGTTTAATTTATTTGTCTGTGTTGTGTTTGTATAAACGGGAATACCACGCCCTCTTGGTGGACTTATCAAAATTGGCAAATTTACCACCTACTTATAATAAAATTTCATATCAAAAACAACCTTTTTTACAACTTGATTGAACTCGAAATCATTCCAGCCATTTTTAAATTTTGGTTGAGCTAAATTACTCTCGTTGTTAATAGGTATACCGTTTCGATACGTTTGAATTCCGTCATATTCGATTTTATCGCCTTTTTTCAGTTCTATATCATCAATCGTCATTAAATCCGAATGAGTTAAATTCCATTGAAATGATTTAGTATCTTTACCTAAAATAATCGTGACTTTTTTATATAAATTAAATTGGTCGTTAGGTACGTCGCCATGATAGTAAACATAAAAACTATTCGTATTGTTAAATGTATATTGTCTTCTGTTATTCAATTCGTTAAATGGAAGTGAAGTATCATAAGCCCAATAAGCACCGTCTAAGTCACGTTCTAAATCGAGGCTAGTTCCAATACTTTCAGCGAAAGGTAACTCAACAGTCTCAAACTCTAAATCAAAAGCGACAATGTCGTCTGTTTTTTGTTCCGGGTTAATAACGCCAGTACATTTAACTTGATACCTTTTACCTGAAACAAGCACTTCATAATTATCAGGAGTATCGTTATATATAGGGTCACCAAATTCATTTATAGGTTGATATTCTTCTTCGGTCGGTTGAATAAAATCATAATTCTGACGACTTTTTCGACGTATCTCACGTACATAATATTGGTCTGTATCAACAACTAAGCTATAAAGTAAATCACGCATTCGAGGAATATCATTCATTTTTGTAACTTTAAAAAAAGCCGGCACCGTAATTTTACGTTTACGGTACTGGCTCGATAATAATAATCTTCCGTTATGATTTTCTTTATCTTCGTAATTGTCATCAATTTCAATACTTTCCACGATAATGTCTTTAACAATGATACCGAATTCACTCAATCGAAAAGGAGTTTCGTTCTTTCTTGTAATTTCTAAATCCATTCATTAACCTCCTTTAAAATGAGTATGTTCCGTCTCTATCAGCGTTTACACCGTTAACAATGGTAGCGATAGCCTCATTGTCGACGTCCATTTCAATCCTTACAACACGTTGGCTAGGTTGTGCGTTTATAGTATGTGTGTGTTCAACTTGCTGATTAACAGACCCCTTAATATTACTTAAGTTTTGTGTAATATCAGGTACTTGTAGCGATGCGTCAAAACCTTTACTAACTGATCTAGCAATAGCTGAAGTGTCACGCACTACATTACGTCCTTCCTTAACTAATCCTATGCGCATTCCAGCCATTGTATAATAACCGATATCTTTAAACACACGAGAAGGTGAATGTATTTTAAGCATGCTTTTTGCAGCTTTTACTGCATTACCTACAACAGATTTTGCAGCACCCATAATTGCGCCAGCCATAGATTTGATTCCGTTAATCATACCTTTAATCATATCGGCACCTGCTCGAACCATGTCACCGATAAAGCTACGCGCTGCATTTACTGCTCTTGAAACACCTTGAGTCACGCTACTTACAACGCGTGACATACCATTCATAACGGCGCTAACCATTCTACTCATGGCAGAAGTGACTGCTGAAATCATACGATTCCAACCATTTACGACAAAGCTGACCGCTCTTGAAACGGCATTCGAGATAAAGCTAACTATGCGAGACCAAGCGCCTGAAATAAAACTAACTATCGCACTCATAATTGATGAGGTTACTGACATTAACGTAGACCAACCAGATGATACGAAACTAACGACTCTGCTAACTACTGAACTAATAAATGAAACAATGCTTGACCAAATAGACGATATTACACTCATAATCGCTGTCATGATAGAAGAAGTTACTGACATTAATGTAGTCCAACCAGCAGAAACAAATGTAATGATAGATTGAACTATCGTAGTTATCGTAGTAACGAGCGTTGTCCATATGGCTGAAGCCACTGAAACAAGCGTAGTCCAAATTGTGGTAGCTACTGTAACAATTCCCTGCCAAATCGTTGCAAGTATCGTACCTAGTGTTGAAATTATCGTTGTGATAGTTGTAACGATTAAGCCCCAAATCGTAGATGCTACGGTTACTAATGTTGTCCAAATCGTGGTTGCAACAGTAACGATACCTTGCCATATGGCTGCTAGAATTGAGCCTAATGTCGAAACAATTGTTGTAATTGTGGTAACAATAAAGCTCCATACAGTACTTGCTACAGAAACTAATGAATTCCAGATTGTTGTAGCTACAGTAACGATGCCTTGCCAAATAGCTGATAAAATTGAGCCTAGCGTACTAATGATTGTAGTAATCGTAGTGACGATGAAGCCCCATATAGTTGACGCGGCACTTACAAGCATGTTCCAGAAATTAACAGCTAACGAAACAATACCTTGCCACACGCTTGATAAGAATGATCCTAAGCCTGTAACAACAGCTTTGATTACATTGACAATAGCATTCCAAACTGTACTAGCTACTGAAACCAATGCTTGCCATACGGTCGACATATTTTGCGAAATAGCATTCCACAAGTTTGATAACCATTCTTTTAGAATGTTGAAAATATTTTTAGCGGCTTCAACAATAGCTTTCCAGATATTTTCAGCCATCGATTTAATCGTTTCCCAGGCGCCCTTCCAATCACCTGATAAAAATTGAATGTAAGCCGTAACAATACCTAGAATAAGCTCCATCGCAACCTTAATTACTAACTTGATAGCCTCCCAGATTACTTTAACTATAGCAATTAAAGTCTGCCAGTTTTGTTTGACAATAGGTGCTATAAGTTTAACCGCAGCCTCAACAACTTTAACGATAGTATCCCAAGCATTTTTAAAAATAGAAACAAGTGGTGCAAGAATTTCGCCAGCTCTTCCAATTAGTTCACCTAAGAAGTCCATAATGGCCTGTATGGCTTGACCTACCGCCTTAGCAATCGCGTTCCAGGCGCTAGTAAGTGCATCTCTGACTACTTCAGAAGAATTCCAAAGTGCAACGAATATACCAATTAAAGCAGCGATAGCAGCAATAACTGCAACTACTGGCCAACTTATTGCACTAAGTGCGCCCATAATTGCACTACCTACACTGGTAACAATGCCTATAATTGCTTCCATGCCACCGAATGCTCCGATTAACTCTATAATAAATCCTATAACTTTCATGATTACTGGACCTATAGATACAAAAAGACCAATTAATGTAGCAATAACGCCCATTATTCCAGCGATAACTGGGTTAGCCTCAGCTAAGCCTGCAATAAATCCAGTAATGGCATCAGCGACTTGTAAAACGACTGAGGCGAATGGTGCCATTGCAGTAGCGACCGCAATAATAATACGTACAATATTACCGATTAAGCTGACTAATCTCGGTCCATTTTCTTGCACATATTGAATGAATTTCTTAAATCCGTCAGATTCAGCAATTTTAGCACTCCAAGCCTCGAATTTTTGTGCCATTTGTGCTAAAGATTTAAATATCGCTTGTGAATTAGGCGCGAAAGCTTTCATTAAGTTAAATATACCTTTGAAAGTACTTGAGAAAATTTTGCCTATTAAAGGTAAATTTGTCTTAACATATTCTATAAACGCTTGAATCGCTTTCTGACCTGCAACACTTTGCGCCCATTTGTTGAATGATTTGCCCATATTAGCAAAACCTTTAGCTATCCAGTCGGCTAATGGTGCGAGTTGTGTAAATATGCTAATTAAACCACTGCCAAATTGACCTGCAGCCGTTAACATATTATTAAATATTGAAACACCTGTCGTTCCCATCATGTGGAAAAACTTTTGCGCTACTTGTGAAGTTTTAGCCCATTTTAGAACGGCAGCGCTTGCCTTTTCCATGCCTTGCGCCACACCTGATAAGAATGGTGTTAAGCCTGATAGTGCAACCTTAGCCGCATTAATACCATTTGCCATAGTATTAAATATTTCGGCTTGATTCGCTTGAATAACACTCTGCCATGCACTTTTAAGACCACTTAAAGCACTTTGATAATTTTGAACTTCTCGCGTTACTGCGAGTGTGCCATTTTGTACCATTTTTAAAGCACTTACTGCCATTGCACCAAAACCTACAACGCCAGCACCAGCTACAGCAAAGGCACTCGCTAAACCAGCAGCGCCACCTGCTAAAACACCTACCGCATTTAATACAGCCATGAGCGCAGGTGCTAATGATGCGATTGCAGGGATTAGTAATAAAATACTTGATAATATAGTACCTCGGAATATACCAGAGAACATTGAACCAAATGAGCTTACACGTCCACCCGCTTGACTAATCGAATTATTAAAATTGCTAAATGCTTGAATGGCTGAACGTATTGCATTTTGAAAAGTATCACTATCAACATCAAGTCGGGTGCGGTGTCTGTTCGGAATTGAGCGGAGTATAGCCTTAAATGCCGATACTTTCGCATTAGCTGCTGCAGAATCAACTTCTAAATTGGCTTTAGCGCGTTGCTTAGAAAAATCATTTAACATCTGTTTAGCCATAATTATTTGTTCTCTTGCACGGTCTGCATCTATCATTAAATCTACATTATATGAATTCGTAGCAATGTCATCTAAACTAGCTTCTAATTTATTTATATGAGCTAATCCTTTTTCTATATCGACATCAGCAATAGTATTTATATCTTTTCCGTCCAAACTATCTATAAAGGTTTGAACTTTTTTGAAATTACTTGAAGCGTCTTTAACATCTGCTTTTACTTCAATTTTAGCTTTTTCTTTATTAAGTTTTTCTAATTCTCCTTCAGCTTTTTCTAATTCTGCTTCAAGTTTATCAATTTCAGCATATATTTGAACTGTCGGATATTTACGCTCTAGGTTGCTCAACTCGGATCGTGATTGGGATATTTTGCCTTCTAACTTTGATATATCAGCGTCTAATTTAGTTTCACTTTTTCTAGTTTTAAAGCTATCTAAATAACCTTTTGCCACCTCACAATTTTGTTTGACACTATCGATGTCTAAAGATAAGTCGGCCTTTGCTTTTTCATCATCAAAAGCTTCTACTTGCTTCTTAGCTATTTCAACAGTCTTTGTCAAACCTGAAGCATCTGCATTTAATTCTGTTTCTTTAACGCTTTCTTGCGTCTTTTTAAAACGTTCAGCCGATTTCTTAGCTATTTCAATCGCACGTTTAAACTTGCTCGTGTTTGCTTCAATCGTTGTACTAATTTTATATTCGTCCATGCACTCACCTCCTTATTATTTTTTGTTGAATTGTTGAATTTGTTTGAGTACGTCTAATGATGGTTTGTTTGCTTCACGTCTTGATTCAGAACCAAATTTCACAGGTTCACCACGATTGAGACGTTTGACATTGTTCTCATAATCTATGATGTCATTTGGACCTTTGAACACGTATTCAACTTCGCCTTTTTTACCGCCGCGCTTTTTTTGTTCAGCCTGTGCGTCTCTTATAGCAAAAGCAAGTTTATACGTTTCAAATTCTTCTTTGAGTTTTTCGTATTCAAGCGAATACATGCGATAATTAAACTCGGTTAATGTCATCATCTCTATTTGATCCAAGTCATATATACCAAATTCACTCATACAAATTACAACAATCCTGTCATAAGTGAGTACGTCATCTACTTCTCTTTTTTGTCTTTTTTCTTCGGTTCTTCTTCCACTTCTGTTGCTTGTTTTACGAGGTTTTGGGTCATAGGTTGCTTTCCCAGTTCCTCGATGACTTCATCGGCAAACGCTTGTAAACCTTGATTTTCTGCAATATCGTTTAGAATTTCATCTAAATCATCTATTGTTGGTGCCTGTTGTTTATAATGACTTGTTGCTGCTAAAATCACACGCCCAATATGTGCAATACTTGCATTTTGTAACATAGGAACAATCATCTCTAAACCATTACCAAAGTTGATACTTTGTCCGTCGTGTTCAATATTTGTACCGTTTGTTCTATCAATTTCGTTAATAAATCTAAATCCAAAAGATAATTTGTATGTTCTACCTTTAAATTTAATTTCCATGTATAAAAACCTCACTTATTGTAATTTAGTCAAAATAAAAAGAGGGGATAACCCCCCTCAAAATTAGACAGTTTCACCTGACGCATTATTTGTTGCAGCACTATCAGCGTCTGAAGGGTCTGGAATGCTTTCTGCTAGACCATCGTCTGCTGGGTCAGATTCTACAGTATCGTGGAATCCGTAAGCTGCTTTATTTGCTTCGATTTCATCAGGTAATGTTGCATATCCGCGTTGTTTCTTAAGGTATACACCATACTCAACTTCAAATTCGGCAATACTATCTGCCTCATTCGTACGTGTAATAGAATTAAAATAACCTTGACGGTATTCAGCTTTATATTTGCCTTCAGAGTTCTTTACGTGCTTATTGATAATCCATAATTCATAAGCTGTAGCGTCCTCAGTCGCGTCTTCTACTTCATCCATTAATGTGTCATCTTGTGTCATGTAGCAAGTTACTGTAACAGTTGACTCTAATGTACCGCCAGAATTAACTGAGCCGTCCATTGTGGCCTCTGTATCGCTATCACGTTCAGTTTCGCGCTCAATTTCAGTCGCATACATCACTTTTTCAGCTTGTACTCTTTCGCCTAATTTACGTAATAGGACAAGCTCATCAGTTCCTTGTTTTATAGCCATAATTTTAACCTCCGTTTTTAGATATAAAAAATAAGCCTTATTCAAGACTTAATGTGATTCGTATTCAATGTTTATAATTGTGTGTGACAATTCTTGATTAGATTCGGTTTCGATTGTTTCATTGACAGTCATTTGAGGTTGAAACAAGTGGTAATGAGGTAACAGCAACTCATCGAGTAGAATGTCTTGCACTTTAGCGAGTAGCATGTCGTTCGTCAGTACCTCTTGCTCAATTCCCCAAATGTGAATCGTTGCGCTAGGTGCGCCCCCGTAGCTATCAAATGTTAAACGACTAATCTTATCGTCTACCGTTTGAATAGCAATAAACGGATAGGGTAGCTCCTGGTTTAAGTCTTTCGTCCTAATCACAGGCACACCTAACGCATTAAATTCACTAAACAAATAATTATATAGTTCTAATTTTGATGATTGCTTAACCATTCAAAGCCCCCTAGTTTATGAGTCTTTCAAGGTCGGCTCTGACCTGTTTTGTGAATTTTTCGTAAACTGGAAACATAAAGGTTTCAGGTTCCATATAACGGGTGCCGTGTTCAAGAAACCCGCTATAATGCGCGTTAGAAGTGATTTCATATTTCAAATGACTTGTTTTTGTGTTTTCAATCATACGAGATAAGTTACCTGTCCAATAACCCTTTTTCATAACTGCTCTAGCACTCTTTTTAGTTTCGATTTGAAATTCTTCGCTGTTTTCCTTTAAAACATTATCCACCTTATCATCAATCGTGTTATTCATTTTAGTAAATCTCTTGATTAAATCGTCCATTGAGGCCATCTAATTAACCTCCTCAATATAATACACCGTATCGTGCATATAAACGATTTTGTCCACGATAAGATATTGACGTTGACCAATATAAGCATGTGTCACTTCGTTTAAAAACTGACCTTGTAAACGTACGATATTAATATCACGTTTTACATCGCCATACTCAAGTGCTGTACGTTGTCGTGACAAAGGACTTAAATTGCAAGGGATGTTCTCATATCGAATACTATTAGTAAGCTCGTATCGGCTTGTTTTAGGGTTGTAAACTTTAGCACCTTGTCGTTCAAATGTGATTCTGTCGCTGTATCTCAATAAAAAACACCTAATCCCTTTTTGTTTTTCGATTCATCTGGGAACAGGCGTTCAATATCATCTAAATATTCGTCGAAATCATTTGCTTGATAGGTGCTACTACGTCCGTCAACACTTTCTGCACTCATACCTTCAGCACCTACACGGTTGTACCTTTTAACTGCAACATCTTCAACAATGTAATTTAGTTTAGTGGGTACTTCTGTGTATTCTGGAGGTAATAAACCAAGTAATCGGCTTTGTGTATTAGAAATGATAACCTCAAGCAATTTATCTTGTTCATTATCTTTAAGTGATAATAATGTCTTAACATTTTCTAATATGCTAGCCATCTACTTCACCAACGCTTTTAGCATTTCAGCTTTCGTATCTTGTTTAGAAACCTCAACCTTATGTTTCTCAGCAATATCTACTAATTCACTTTTTGTAGCATCATCAATCGATTTAATCACAATATACTGCTTATCGTATGGGTTATTACCTAGATAAAGTGCATCAAGTCTATCATCTGCAACATCTTCGATTATGTCGCCTTTTTGATATGACTTTTCAGTCACTTTATCGTTAAATGGATTAACTACTTTATAAACAATTTTAGTCATGAGCCGTGACCTCCTTTAATTAAACAGTTTCAGTTGCTGGTTTTTCTGCTGTTTCACCAGTTGATAATTTTGCGAACGCATTGTCATCTGCAATGTGGAATGCCACATCCATTGTTACACGTAATGCAATAAGTTCTTGTTCAAATAAGTTTACTGGTGAACCGTCTGCGTTTTGTACTGTGGATAACTGACCATCCTCAGAAATCTTGTAGCTCATGTTGTATGGTACGCCGTAGAACATCTTATCGAAGTCACCAGCGAATAAATCGCCTTTCTTAATTTCGTCAGATTTTAAATCTACAACTGGTAGTGAATCTAATGTGTTGCTAGTACGGTCGTAATAACGTTCTTGTGTGTTAATGTCGATCACATCACGTAAAGCTGTACGGTTTTGTGTTTTAGATAAGAAAGCATTAGCCTCTACATCATTCTCAAGTAAAGCATCTTCTAACGCTAATACATTTTCTAAATTAATTGGCCCATTTACAACGTTACCTGATTTAGTTACTGAATCATTAACAGATTGAGCGAATGGATTGTCTACACCTAATAAACCTGCTTCATCAAACTTTTTATAGAATTGTTCAGCGATTTGTGGTTTCATTGCCTCAAAGAAACGTGCATAAGTGTAATTTAAATACTCACGAGATGCGACAATAATTACACCTAATTTATGTGAGCGCATAGACGCTTTAATTAAGCTAGGTTTTGTAGTTTGGATTTTTTGACCTTCACCAACCCAGTACGCTCCGGGTTTATCTGCCCAGTAAGTGAATTCTTTTTCGGATTTTCCGGCCATATCTTCTAATTTACCAAGTTGCATAATTTTAGAGTTTTGTAATACGTCTAATAAAATAGGATCATTGAAGTCGTTTAACAACTCCCCTTCTTTAGCCTCATGCATCATAACATTATCTGGATTAAAATCTTGTGGTGTTACGTTTGCCATAATTTAAACCTCCATTTATTGAATTATTCTGTTTTCTCGAGCAAGCTCCTGAAAACTTTTACTACTCGTTTGCTTACCTGTAAAATTCGTCCCTCTATTTGATGGGGTTGTTTGACGTGTAGCCTCTTTTACTTGCTCTTTGACTGCGTTATCAAATTCAGATTTGATATTTTTTATTGATTCACTAATTTTTTCATTATCATCAAGTAAGATAAGTGATTCTGCAAACACAGAAGGTAAGCCTTTTTCTTTTAAATCAGCCTCAACATCATTTTGTAAATGACGCAGATTAAGCTCTCGTTCACGTGCTTCTAGTTTTTTCTCACGTTCAGTGATTTGTTTTTCACGCTTTTCTTTTTCAGTGAGTTTTGCGTAACTTTCAGCCTCTTTACGTGCTTTTTCTCTCGCATCTTCAAGCTCTTGTTGATGCTTTTTCTCACGCTTTGCAAGTGCTTTGTCTACGGCTTTGCTAACTTGACTATCCACATCTGCTTGTGTATAACTTTGTGGATTACTTTCTTCATCTTGCTGATTACCGCTATCGTTTGCTGACTCATTATATTGTGTATTGTTTTCAGATTCGCCTTCGTCCTCAGCAAAAAATTGTAAATTTAATTTTAAATATTTATCTAAATTCATTATTTTTGTCCTCCCGTCCAGTATTAATACATTTAAAAAACGGCATAAAAAATACGCCCCATACAGTGCGTATAAGCCCCGTACAGTGCGTCTTAGTTTTAATTGGTATATTTAATTGCATTAATCCCGTTCAGTCTGTTTTTAGCCTTTTAACGTCTTGCTAAGGACATGCGGATTATATAAAATCTTTCGGGTCTAAGTGCTTAGGTTCTTTTTTAATTGTTTCTTCTCGAGGTGTGGGGTTCGTTTCATTTAGTATTTTCAGTTGTTTGTGGATACCTTCAAGTGATTTAGCAATATCTTTTAAATATCGATCTGACATATGATTAACCCTTCCTAAATTCAAGCATAAAAATAGCACCTATTAACATTGATTTTGTTAACAAGTGCTTATTTTTTAGATTCTTTTTCTTTTCGTTCTTCTTCTTCTTCTAATTCTTTAATTAGTTTCTCATTTTCTTTTATAAGTTCATCTATATCATATTCTCCGTCAAGTTGCATAAATGGCATTTTCATCATCTCACTTTAAATAATATTTGTCCTAAATGATATAGCATTTTAAGTAATATTTCAATTATATTTGGAGTTATTTGTTTTGGTTTCAATCCTTTTATTATATCATTATAGGCTTTTGCACTTTTTAGCGAATTAAAATCATCAGTTTTATACAAATATTTAACTTGACCTTTGTTAGTTACTATAGTCATTATTTTTAAAGACTTTATACTCAAAAAAGTTTGTATATCAGGAGCAGAAAAACTTGATTGTCCTGGATGATTGTGTAACATAGTTAAACTTTGTTTTTTACTATTTATTAGTAATTGTTGCGCTTTACTACCAGGTTTAAATTCAACGCTTGTTTGATTACCGTATACTTTTTCATACTTACCTGTATCGTTATTCATAATATAAGCAACTTCATTACTATTGTTATTTTCTTTTGCATCTTCTAGCAATTCCTTATGTTTTTCTTGAAGCGTTTTGTTATAAAAAGGTGAATGTCCAGGTATTTCTACTAAAGGTACTTTATCGATCGCTTGATCAGTAATATCTATCTTTTTACCTTCATCTTGTCGCTCAAGTCCAGGTACTTTATCTTCTTTTCGTTGTTCAGTTTTTGGTGTTTCTTCAGGTTCCTCATCTTCAATAAAATCATCAAGTGAATATTTACCTTTATTTTCCTCGAAGAATTTATCACGCCAATCTGTTATAGCAGGACCTGTTGTCGATCTACAAAATGCATGCATTGGAGGCATGTTGACCCCTGGTTTTAAATCTTTTACTTTAATCAGTTTACCGTCCATACCTTTACAAAGTACGGTCGTTTTACTGTCTATTTTTGCCATGTATTCAACATAATCATCTTCATTCATGGTTGCTTGATAATGTAATTTCTGTGCTTCAGATTGTACCCTCGTAGTTTCAGTCAACAACAACCTACGCGCTTCATAATTGCTAACACCAAAACGTCTTGTGAGGTCTTTGACAAATTCGTTAGGGTGACGTCCTCTCAGCATGACATGAGAAACAATTCGCTCAACTTCTTTTTGCGTTTCGCCCATGTTTTTCCACAAACGGGAACTCCACTCTTGACCTTTAAAATCTGAATTAACAATCGCCCTAACCGCGTTAGGTTTCAATCTAACTGTTTTACCAATCACACCTGACTGGCGTTTTGTTTCTCGTTGCGTCGCATCTTCAAGATACTCATTCATTTCTGATTCAAGTAAACCAGTACCATGCGTCATAATTACTTCAATTTGTTTCTTAAGCATGCGTTCACGTGAGACATATTGTTTAGTGTTGTACAAACGTAGTATACGATTAGCCTCTTCACTTTTATCTTTATTTTTAACATATTTTTTAACACGTGCCTCTAAATCTCTGATGTCGGTAGCATCGACTTTTTTCTTGGCATCTTCAATGCTGATACCTTCTTTTTTTGCATACTTTGCATAAAACTTATATATTTCTTTTTCAATTTCGCGTAACATGTCTGATGTTATGTCTTGTACTCGATCAAGGACTTCAGCATCTGATTTTTCTTCTTCCTTCATAATACGCTTGGCACGTTTACGCCAGTATTTTATGTCTTTGCGCCGTTCATCCCGGTACTGCTTACTCTTGGTCATCGTCATCACCTAAAGCATTAGGAGCATAAGCACGTTCATCGGATAATTTAGCCTCTTCCTCGTGTTCCTTTTCAATCTTATCAATCTCTTGTTGAGGGTCGTCAATGAATGAAACAAGCGACATCAGCGTTGACTTACTAAGTTGACCGCCAGCACTTAGGTACATGTCCATTTCTTCCTTAGTAGACTTAGGAAGATTACGCGTAAACGTAAATACAAGGTTATTAAGCTCATCTTTTTGAACTTCCCTGTTAACTCCCATAATCTCACCAACGAGCTTATAACGACGTCTGAGGCCTTTTCTATAAAGCCCTTCTTTAATTGCTGCACGTTGTTCTAAACCAAATAACTTATATTTCATCGCCTGGCCTGATGTAGTACCACTGAAGTTTTCATCTGTCATGTCTGGCGTATTGGTAAACATGTGAATATTTTCATTTATTCTATCCTTATAAGCCTCAACGCCATTTACATCGTATTGCTTGTAAATATATTGCGCGTCAACGTTACCTTCTGACATATTACCAACGTCATTTTCATATTCAGGCGGCTGCAGGTGGAACACATTAGCCTCTTTTTGCATTCTAACTACATCATCATCACCAAGGTCAACATTACCTTTAATGAGTAGCATCGCATCATTTAAATCACTCATATAGTTGGCTGTGTCTGATTGTGCGTTGTCGTATAGGTCAATAAGTGGAATAACCTTTTCGAAATCACCGCGTCGCTTTTCATTGTTCATAAATTCGGTAATGGTTACGCGCCCAAATGAATGTGGTTCTGGTGGCTTACGCTCTTGAAGTTCTAAATTAGTTACTTTATTTGCTAAATAGAAGTACGTAGCGTCTGGTGTGATAACGTCCACATTATAAATGATGTTTTGCTCGTCATCATCACGCTCAGCCTCCCAGTACCTTACTGCGATTAAGCTATTCTGTTCGATTGTATTATCATAAACGACGAATGTATTACGTGCGTCAGATTTATATATCCTAACCTCATCGTCTTGGTTTCTGATTATATATTCGTAAGCACGCCCAAAAATTGACAAATCTAAACCAATTGAACGATTATGACTGTCAATATCATTCAACTCATGTAAGGCGTCTAGCTTGGTTTGTGTTTGCTGTTTATCTGACTGTACTTGAATCGCATGTCCTAAAAAATAACCGTTCACGAAATCAGCAATATATGACGCAAAGTCATGCGCTGCACGATTGTCAGCGAGGTGTTTCTCGCGTCGTCTACGGCTACGCATTAAGTTAAAGTTTAAACCTTCATAATAATCGTTTAACATACGTAATCTTGGTGCTTGTGCCTCAAGGTGATGCATTATAAATCTGCTTATCTGTGGACGGTCATCGAGTAAATCCTCAGTAGTACCTTCATAACTGTAAACCTCTGTAGCATCACGTCGGAATACTGCATCTCTGTGGTGTCTATACTCTAGGTCACGCTCAAAATTGTTTACGTGGCTCATATGTTACCTCCTTATAATCCCATTGCTTTTATGGATTTAATATTCTTTTTAACATTATTGTTACGTGTTTTATTAACATTATAAAAACGCTCTAAACTATAGCGTAATGAATCGATACAGTGATTGTATGTGTCTACTGGTTCATTAGTGTATTCATCTGTGTCTTTATCTTTCTGCCACGTGTAGTTGTCGAACTCTTCTATCGTTTTAAAACAACGTTCATCAATAACGATATCGAATTGCATTAAGAATTGTAAGCCTTGCACAACAGAGCCTTTACCTTTCTTAGTCGGTCTAACTCTGTCTATACCTAGCTTTCTCAATTCTGCGATACTCTTTTGTTCTGCACTGTCTGCTGTTATTTCTTCTTTGCTATAACCAAGTTGTTTAATCACGCTAGCTATCTCGTTATTTAACATACCTTGTTTTACGTATTCTTCAATGATGTATAACTTTTTATTCTTCGTGTCTATCTTGCAATGAATGAATGCACTAGGATCGTTCACGTACCCAAAATCAAGACCGAAGTATGATGGTAAATGCGATAACTCTTGTTTGTTCAGTAATTTCTTTTCATATTTAGGAAACACTAACTTATCTAATGTAGCAAACTCACCTAAAGCGTAAATCTTATAATACGCAGGATTACGTTTCGCTAACATCTCTAAATTATTTCTAGTTATGTCATCTAAGAATTTGTTATCTTTATAACTTGACTGTCTTATCATGACATTTTCCATTTCTTCTCCATGTTCAAAGAAATACTTATAAACCCAGTTCAATTTAGATACCGGGTTAAACATCAAGAATATTTGTTTTTTCATATGCTTTTTCTCCCTTAAACGTAATGTTAATTGTGTGTAATCATTTAGTGTGAACTCAGAAGCCTCTTCCATAACAATGTCTGATATCCCTTTAATAGACTTAATTTTTTCCGGATTGTCTAATCCTTTGAACAGGAATGTTGCGCCATTAGGAAGTACCACTTTGTTATCTGTCTTATTCCATTCGCATAAATCCCATATACCGAAATTGATAAGGCATGCTTTGACATCTTCAAATAAACTATCTTTTATTGTTGACTGAACTTTCCTAAGCCACAAGATACGTCTAGGTATAGGCCACTTCATCAATGCTTTAAGCACAACCTTTTGTATTACGCCATGAGACTTACCACTAGAACCACCACCGTAATGTACTTCTGTAAAATTCTCATAATCAAAAAGCACTTCGAATATATTATGATTGAATACTTTAGCAGGTTTCTCGAAGTTTAATTTAACTTTCGTCATCGTAGTCACCTATCTTGATTTCAAAGTTACGATTAGTGACTTCTTGTTCAACTTTATCTCTATACTTATGAGGTAATCTGTTTTTAAGTGCAAAGATCAATGATGTTGGATTAGCATGTTCATATTTCTTTACCTTAACCACATCCCCAGCATTCGTCACTGTTTCTTCTTCGTAGTAGTAACCAACCGCTCTTTTGTGTAGGGCATTCTCTAATTCATAATCAGATACCTCTTTGCCCTTTTTTATGGTGTCTGAAAAGTCTTGCTTCTCTTTTTTCCATTTGATAAGTGTGTGTTTAGAAACACCTAAATTCTTTGCAATTTGATCATCAGTTAAACCGTCACGTTTCCATCCTTCAACTAATGGTAGTTTAGTTTCGATATCCAACTTTTCATATAATTTTTTTCTAGCCATTTCATCTATCACCTTCTTATGCTAATAGCGTCTCTAAATTTGTGTATAAAAAAAGCACCAATATTTAAAAGGTGCTTTTTTCTTCAATCATTGAATTTTTTGGAATAAAATTCTGCTCATTTCGTATAATGTTTTATTACCTCTATATGTGTGTCCATGCAGCTTAATAGTTTCGTTTATTTCTTCAAATAATAAAAACAAATGATCTAAAGAACTATATTTCCTATATCTAAAATCTGATTCCTGGTTATAAAATGTATAATTAGGCTGAACGTCTTTTATTGTTAATTTTGAAATACCAATTAAATGAGCATGACCATAAATCACTTTACCTAAATCAATAGTATAATTAAAAAATTTATTTCCTTGCGTCAATATACCTATATGCAAACTATCAACTATACCTGCTGGATCTTTAACTAATTTTCTTTTTAATTCACCAGTTTCTTCATCTTCTACTTCTTTTTCTACCAACCTTACATCTCTTTCAAGAAAAAAAGTAAAAATGATATCATTATCACTAAGTTTATGACCTATATCTGCAGTACTATTTGCTATATAATGATATGCGTTTTCGTTATGCTGCTTTTCTTCTAAATCTAGTATTTCAACACTTCTCAAATATGCAATGTTTTGATCTAATAATTCTTGACTCATCGATTCTTTCCCCTTTGTTTATTATTGTAGATATACTAATATTATAACTTTTTATAAGTTTAATTAAAATTAAAAACCTACCCAGTGTGCTACTGGATAGGTCAAAGGAGTAAATATGGTTTGGTGCATTGTTTTTTAGGAGGAAAACAAATGCAAAGAATTACATACGCCGTAAACATTATTTGTTTACACTACCAATATATAACGATTTTAGGTGGACTTATACCCCTTAAAAGTCCGAATTTACAAAATCAATCTTATTAGCAAATTCTCTTAGGTATCTTTCACGTACTCTCAATATGCTAGTTTTAGAGTAATGCATTTCTTCTGCTAACTGTTCCCACGTTTCTAATCCAAGTTTAGGTTCCCAATATTTTAATCGCATTATTTCTTTAACTTCATCATCAGCTTTGTTATATACGTGTTCTACACCTCTGATAATCTTGTCTAAATTAAGATAGTAATCATCATCTAAACATTTCATGGTTTCTCGCTCTATTGGATTAGATGGAATATTTGATTTACCAGCTCCTGGATTTTCTTCTATAGGGTTATCTAATATCTCTAAACGTCTAACCTTCAATCTCATTCGTAACTTTTCAACATTTTTTATATAGCCCTCTAATACTCGCATATCAACTGTGTTCAATTCCACAACTTTGTGATTCATAACCGACAATCAAATCACCTCTTTATTTTTTCGTTTCGCTCTGTAAATAATATACGCAAGTCCTAGCAATGGTATTAATATTGTTATCATTCTTCATAATCCTTTGGTTGATCTACCATATCTTCCGCTTGCATACGACAAATGATTTCGTAAGTGATCTCTTTACTTAGTTCTTCATAGAGTGCAAGTGTTAATAATAGTTTTAGTATTAGTTTCATTTGTCGTCCTCCTTATGTTTAACCTTCTCTATAGTCTGTTATTATTTTAAATATAGTACCGTCTAAATCTTTATCTTTACTCCATTTTTTACTTGTTTGATTAATTCATTCATCTATAATCCTCCTCCAAATCATCTATAAAATGTTTCTGTTTTTCTTTTACTTTACGTTTGATTTTTACCATTCTTCATCTTCTCCTTCTTACGCTCCCTGCGTACTTTGATTAATTCTTCATATGTTATCCATTCTTGACCTGTATATTTAGGTGCTTTACATATCCATGTGAGTTTTACATCTCTGTATAAGTATCTGAACATCTTAGCTTTAAGTTTTGCCGTTTCGGTAGGTCTACCTTTAACATCTATCACTTCGATCAACTCATCATTGAGATATAATGCAAAATCTGCAATATATTCTGCCTTACGTTGCTTACCAAACTTAGGTACAAGCTCGTATCTTGGTTGTATTTCGATACGATCATAGTTAACGCCATTCATCTTACTTTCTAAATGTTGGTAATATTCACACTCTACTTTGCTATCAAATACATGTCCTTTGTACTCAATTTTCTTCGCATTATATTTACTCATGTGCCACCTCTACAAATATTCAAATAGGTTCGTCTGATGACCTTTAGTTAACTTTTCGTTACTGATGAACGTTTCTAATTCTTCATTTGATAAATACCATCGCTTACCTTCGTAGTAAGTTTTGATAATACCGCTTACTCTGTACAAACCAGTTTTGTTATTAGGAATAACTGAAATCATTTTGTTACCCTTACTATCAAACAGATAAAACTTATCTCTTAAAGCCATGTCATACCTCCTAATATTCGACAATAGAGGAGCGTATACGACGTTCTGCAAGTTTTCTATAGTAAGTATCCTCTAATCTCTTTTCGTCGCCCTGTGCGTCGTCTATGAGTTTCTGAGCATATACATCAGAACACTCAAGATTTTGTTTTATTTCTTGTAATGTAATCAAAATTTAAGCCCCCTTGTTCTGTAATCTTGACCGTCCATTTTGATTAGCGTTGTATTACTCATAATTCTGCTAAATATACGTTGCATATCTTTATTTCTAGTCATTTCTTTTTCATCTAGGTTAGTTGTAAATATATTGTGTTTACCTACTCTGCTTTCGACTAACTCGAACATCTTACTTGTTGCAAATTCATTCATGTTGATACCAAAATCATCAAATACCATTAGATCAACATCACTAATAATTTGTGCTAGCTCTTGTTCAGTCATACCATTTCTGTTGTTGTAGGTATTTTTAATTGTGGAAATGAGCTGAGGTACGTTCATATAAAGCACTGTGTAACCTTTTGCCTTAACTTCTTTTACAATACTCATAGATAAATGCGACTTACCTGTACCAAACGATCCCTGAATTAATAGTGATTGCTTATTGTCTAACGTGAAGTTTTGGGCGTACCTTTGACACAAACCTTTAGCGTAATTTAGCTTTTCTGATGTAGGTTGGTAATTCTCAAATGTAACTTGAGCTAAATTGTCGTTTATTATAGATTGTTTAAATATCTTTTCTGCTTTTGACTTGCGTTGTTTCTTTCGATAATTTTCTGTAGATTCTTTGGCTAGTGCAATCATGTCGCAGTCACAACCATCTTTGACCACTTGCCCATTATCAAATTCGTAGTAGTCATATTTACGACCACAATCTTTACAATGTAATTCAAACTCTTGTTTAACTATTTTATTTCTAAAACCTGCTTTTTTAGCTAGGTTCTGGAAAGCCTCCATTTCATCACTCCTTTAGAACGGTAGATTTTCCATATCCAATGGCTGTGCATTTTCAAATGCATTAGCGTATGGGTTATTAGGTTGTGTATTTGATTCTTGGTTAAGGTATCCCTCGAATTTAGTACCGAATAATGTTTCGGGTCTTAGGTACTTACTCATCTTGTTATCGTTTAGCCACTGGTTAGTCATATTGTCAATAACCTTTTTAAAGTCATCTAGCGTAAACCCCTCATTCACTCTTGCTTTAATTAGCGATTGATTCTTTTTAGTAGTTGATCTGAATTGCTTCCCTGTTTGTTTGTTGAGATACTCAATTACTTCTTTGTAAGGATACGTCGTCGGGTTGCCCGACAATATATTATTGTTAGTAATCTCTGTTGTATTCTCTGTAGTAATCTCTGTTAAAGATTGTTGAGTTTCTTTACTATCCATTGTTAAGTTTGTTGACTTTCCATTGTTAAGAAACTTAACAATCCATTGTGAAGTAACTTCACTATCGACTTTATAATGAACTGTAGGCGCACCATTCGCCTTTTTTAAAGCAGTTTCTACAATTCCCATACTTTTCAATTTTTTTATTGAGCGCATTACTTGGTATTTAGATAAATATATTTCGTCTTCCCATTCTTTATAAGATTTATAAAAGTAATCGTCTTTTCTACTTGTTCTATCCGACCAATAAATCAATTGGTTAAGTAATGCAGCAGTTGGATAATCCTCAGTTATTTTTAAGTAGATAGCAGGTATAGGGATAATATTGTTTTGTCCGCTGAATTGAGTGATTATTGAAGAAATGTAATCTCTGTTATTCATTTAACTCACCTCTTAACAGTTATCTTTCTTCTATTGATATAATTTACGTTTTCTACTTCTCTTTCTATAAAACCTAGTTTCTCAAGCTTTTTAATTGATCTTTTAACTGTTGACTCAGAAACTCCATAAAGTTCTGATAACTCTTCATTTGAAATGTCTGTAGAACCTTCAACATTATTCGTCAGTGAATCAAGTTCACATATCAGTATCTTTTCGAAAAAGGTTAAATCTTTTCTAATTCTTACTTCTTTAGTTAAAATGCCTAAACCCACTGCACTTCTTATGATTGTCATTTTATTCTTTCTCCTTTCAACATTTGGTTGAGTCTCTCATCTACATCCACCCAACTGTCATGTAATTTGTATTTCTCGTTGAAACTGTCCATGCCTATTTGATGCTGTTCTCTGTGGTGATTAGGACATAGTGCTAATACTTGATTGCCTATATGATTAATCTTGCGTCTGTTACGTCCTCGTCCTACCGCGTGATAATGTGCAAGTTCTGAATGTGGTTTACCACAAACAATACAATTTCTATTTACTGTGGCTCTATATAAAAATTGCTTATCATTTTTTAACAAATCACTTGTTTTATAGTTAAGTGGAATGTTGTGTATAAAAACCCACTCAATAATTATTTCTATAACTTGTTTAGCTACAGTTCGGCTGCATGTTGCTAGTGATACGCGTTTCTCATAACCGTATATGAACTGAACAAAATCTTGGAACATATACCTCATATATTCTCTGGGTTGCCCTGTATAAGCTTCTATATCGTTCACAAGTGCAAATATCTTTCGACGTTGTTTGCCAGTGATAGAATTAGGGTCTATCACTGAACAATCAACATCTACTGTTTGATTTATATCTAGTAAATCAATAGCTTGATCTGGTATTTCTACATCTGTAACAACTACGTCATACAAACCCTTAGTATTTTGTTTGTATTTTGTGATTTTAGGCATTTACATCAACTTCTCTACTTTAAAAATATTTCCGTGAATGTCTTTCACTTCATTATGACCTTGCCTTAATTTATTACTTATATAGCCGTGACATCGTCCTAAAAATTTACAAGCTCTTGACATGCTTATAAATTCGTATTCAATACCTAAATGATTGATTAACTTTACTTTCATATTGGTGCTCATTAATCCAGTTTCAAATGCATGTCTGTTATTTTCTAAATGATTGCACCATTCAAGATTATTAACATTATTATTTTTAGGATTGCCATCTATATGATTAATACAATTTTTACCGTCAATAGTTGGTATAAAAGCATAAGCTACTAATCTATGGACTAAATAGTGTTTAGGTTTTCCGCCTTTCCATAAAGCAACTCTTACATCTCTGCCATTAGGTGTTTTATTTTTTAAATATCGTTGTTTCCACTTTCTAACACCATGCTTTTTTGTATAAGTTGTTTTATTTTTATGGGTTCTTACATTGCCTTTATTACTAACTTCATATATCCCTTCAAAACCTACAACATCTCTCCAAATTTCTGCCATACTATCACCTCATTAAAATGGGAGCGTCGAATCGTCTAAATCAATCGGACCATTTGCATTAGCGAATGGATTGTTACCATCGTTTACACTAGGTTT
Organism: Staphylococcus hsinchuensis; assembly: GCF_038789205.1. NCBI lineage: Bacteria > Bacillati > Bacillota > Bacilli > Caryophanales > Staphylococcaceae > Staphylococcus > Staphylococcus hsinchuensis. The sequence goes on along the minus strand of NZ_CP128355.1, from coordinate 1,166,369 downwards.
GTTAGTTTGTTGTTGATTATTATTATTTTTTTCTGATTCTTTAACTTCATACTTTTCGTAAACTGGTGTACCTTCAAATTTCCAGAAACGTTTTAAAACTGTGTTCCACTTTTCTGTATAGTCGTTGTATTCACGTTTCAATTCAATGTTGATAGGTTTTCCAATAATATCTCGTTCAGTAAAGCTAAATTGACCGTTATTACCTTGCACACCTACTGCTTTTATGAAAGTGAATAACCAGTTTTTTGCAAAGTCATTTGAAGTATCACCATTTGCATAATGAGTGAAATCTCCTTCTTCTTTGTGTGAAAAAGTAATAGCGATTTGTGGGTGTCCATTTTTAGATTCTTTTGATTCAAAGTTTTTAATTTTTACACTGTATTGTCCTGGTTGCATATAATTACCGATTTCTTGTGCACCTTGTAAGTTTAAATTGAAATTCATAATTGATTACCGTCCTTTATTTTTAGTTTCCGTTCCTAATTGCTTCTACTACGTCATTGATACTTGGATTTATAAATACTTTGTTATTAATTGTTATAGAAGGTGAATGTCTGATTTTCGTTTCAAATGTATCTGATGGTTCAGCATTCAATACATAATCTTTTCTTTTAACCCCATCTACTTCATGCTCTAAAACCATCGCTCTAGCCAATACGTCACTTTGTGATGTAATAGCCTTTTTAATTTGTTCTTGCGCTTCAATAGTAATAGTAGGATTTATAGTGCTTCCTTCATCGTCTTTGTCTTTATTAATGCCTTCATGACCAGTAATAACAAAGTGAAATTGATGTTCTTCCTGTTGTTTTGCTAATAATCTATACATACTTACAATTCGTTCAGCTACTTCGCCCCAGTCGTTGAATGTAGGCTTTTTTGATTTGTTTTTCATAACATCTTGCATTGTCATATCGCGTAATTTTTGTATCGTTTCAATTACAACAACATCTATTTGTTGACCTTGATCACGCATTTGTTTCAAAATAGTTGGTAAATATTTAATGACATAAACAAAGTGATCGTAATTTTCTATAGATACATCTGAACCTTCATCAACTACTGTTGTACCATCTTCATTGATATCAATTACAAAAGCATTATTATTTCTAGTAGCAAATGTCGTTTTTCCAGTACCGATTTTTCCGTATACTGCAAACTTATAAAATTTCTTCTTATTCTTGTTTGCTATATTATTGATTTTTAGTTTTTTTAAAATATCTTGCTCTCCACTCATTTATCTCACCCTCAAACTACGTGTTTGTTTCACTTCTACACCAGGAATCTCCTTGCCTTCTTTTAATTCAGCTAATGCATCCTTTTTATTCAATTTAGGTGCTTGTGATATCCAATAATCTTTAGGTATTAGTTTTTCATCTAATACATTTAAACTAGGTGGATTATTTTGAATGTTGTAACTGTTTAATGCAGTTTTAAATTTAGTTTTACCAGTAGATTCCATAGTTTCTTTGAGTGTTTCTTTCAAACGATCAATCCCGTTTTTGTTTGTAGTTTTACGTTGTTGCAACCTTTTAATTTCTTCATCAATAGCAGCGTTGTCACTCTCTAAAGATTTAATCACAGCAACATAACCATCTGCTTTATCTTCAAGCGCGTCATTTATACTTGCTAAAGTGTCATTCAACACTTGTTCATCACCTTGTTCAGCTATTAAGTCATATACTTGTTTATAATCATCTTTCAAATTAAATAATGTACTCATTGACTAATCCTCCTAAAATTGTGTATATTTGACTTGTATATTTTTGTCTTTAATTCTGACTGTTACTTGTTGGCGCAAGTTTCAGTCTTTTTTTGAATCAATAAATTCTTTCATGTCTTTAATTGCTTGTCTGTAACCTTGTACGCATATTTTTTGTTTATCGTCATCAGTATGTTTCGGTATTTCTATGCCATCGTATTTTCCAGATAAGTAATCATTAAAAACACCTTCAACTTTTTCAGTAATTCTTCTATGACCATTTAAAAGTTTGCTAACGTACGCATTAGAAAAGCCTATTAAATAACTAAATTTATTTACACTTAAACCATCTTTTTTCATTTTGTCTCTAACTTTTTCAATTAAATCCATTATCTAGCCCTCCATTCATTTTTTGATAATCAGTCTTTTTTGTATCTAGAAATTCTCTTAAGTCTTTGATTGCTTTGTTGTAACCACTTTTATATGCTTTGTTCATATTTTCGTTTTCGTATTTCGGTGCTTTTATATCATCTCGTTGTCCGTTTAAAAATTCTTTTAATTTATTTCTGGCATTATCAGTAATCCTTCTATATCCGTCTCTGAGCTTAATGTAATATGATCCTGTATGCCCTAATTTGAAACCCATCTCTCTGATTGTTAATCCCTGCTCTTTTCTTCTATTTTCAACTTTTTCTATTAACTCTTTATCAGTCATCTTTACTCCTCCTTTATTTGAAAAAATTCATATTCGAAAAATACAAATGCTGCGATACTGATTAACATTGCGATACCTAATGCAGTTGTGAAGTAGATACCTGCAAATGTAAGTGCTAGTGATAGTACAATCCATGATAGTAATGCGATTAAGAATGATTTGTTCATTTCGATTCCTCCAATGCTTTTAATGTTTCTTGTGAAAAATCTACGTGAGGAAACTTCTCTTGTACCAATTGAATAGGTATCTTTCCTCTTATTGCGATGTATCCTTCTGATTCTAGTTGTTCATTTAATTCTCTAATGATTTTTGACGCAGTTGATTTTGATATTGGCAAAATCTGGCATAACTCTTTTGCGTTAAGATGATTTTTTATCATGATCGGCACTTCCTTTCGTGTATAATTTATTTATCAACCTAAGGAGGTGGATAACTATGTCTGAATTATCTATTGAGCAACGCGCCCATGATTTAGCTTTATTAAAAACTGAAATTTTAGCTAATCAACAAATTGCTGAAACTGGCACTGTTAACATTGAGCTAACGCGCGAATATGCAATTGCTTATGCTGAAGCTAAAGATGCTTTAGAAAAAATTTTTACTAAAGACCAAGATTAACTCTTACTTTTCTTGCATTTTCTTTATTTACAACTCTAGTGAGTATTTCTGGTTTTAAATTTCTCTCAATCTTCATAACCTTCCAAGTCACAACTGCCATTGTGATGAGGAGGGTTGTTTTGTATAAAACGTTCATGCTATGCCTCCTTAATCTGTTTTTTCTATATTTGGTATAATTTGGTTATCTCCTTATAGAAAGGAGGTGTTATTATCAGTTCTAAAATCAAAGGTATGAAAGACTTTGAAAAAGCATTAGACAAAGCAAGTAGATATATTGAAATTCACTGTATAAACTGTGGTAAGGAATACAAAGTGGATTTAAAGAAATCTAAAGCTAAGTGTCCGAAATGAAAATTTCTTAGTCTTTATATGGGGCGACTCTTTAGTTGCCCTATTTGATTTTGTACTTCCATTTAAATTTATTAATCTCATCTAATTTGTTTTCCGTTAATGCTGTTAAACTTTCAAATTCACTCATTACCTCTTTTAATTCCATTTGTTTGTTTTCTGTCATAGCAACTAAACTTTTGAACTCATTAACTAAGCTTTTTAACTCTCTTACGTTTGTATACAATTTGAAATCTTCGCTGCTATTCTTCTTTTTTCTGAACATTCTATTTCCTCCTTTAAGTTGTTTGTTCGAATGTGGGTTATATTTCGATCGATGATGGTCTAATGTCTTTGATAAATTGAATTGCTAAGTCTACATCTTTACGTTTAATGTGATTGTTAGGTGCGTTGCCTTTCATTCCTAGATGTTTTTTAGACTTAACTAATAATTTAGATTTAACTTTTCCTAATTGATGACGATACTCTTCTTTAGCTTTCTTGTTTGCTAATGCTTGTTCATAAACATCTCCGACTAAATATTCATCGATTGTCACTTGGATACCAGCTTTACCTAGAATTTGTTCAGCTTTAGACTTGATAGCAAATTTGATTGCGTCAATGTCTTGTGGCGTTACATATTCGCCTTCGAATTTTTCGTTTAATTCTTCTAATTTCTGATTACTTACTTTTCCTGTTGAAATTAAGTAATCGAGTTTGTCACTAACTAATTGTTCAATAAGTTGGTTCATATCATCTAATGAAGTAATTCCATAAGCACTTGCTAACTCATTATGTTGTCTTTCTACTTTGATGAAATAACCTCTGATTTTTCTTCCTATTTCGCTACGTTGTATCATTGAAATTTCTTTCGCCATATCGAGTGTCATGATATGGTCGAGTTGTTCATAAGTACGTAGTCTTTTTTGACTTTGTACTTTTACACTTTGAATGATATAATCGATATTTTCTTCAAAACCATATAAGTTGTTTGTTCGATTGTGGGTTAAGCGAGTCTTTTTAAGACTTCAAAATCTCCATGTCTTTCAGCAACATCAATTTGATGATCTGTAAGTCTTAAATAATTTTTAGGTAAATCACTTAAAGTCAAACTTTCTGTAAACGCAATAGCAACTTCACATTCCACACGTTTTACTTGATTGTATTTATTAACTTCAAATTTCTTTCTAATAGCTGTGTAAACACCTTTCACAAGATGACCAAACTTTTTAGAATACAACTCTTGAGACACTTCTTCTCCAAAATATTGTTTAGTGAGGTGGTGACCTTTTCTTGTACAAACTGCGTATAATCTATCTGCTTGTGGCCCAGTTAAAGGTACCGTGTTTTTGAAATCTTCAAATTCTTTTTTAATTTCTTTGTATAAAGATAAAAGTTCATTTTTTGTGTGAGCAATATCTGCTTTTGTTTCTCTAATTTCGTTTTTTGTTTCTACAATTTCGTCGTACATTTGTAAAATTGAATTTGCCTGTGTTACCATGTTTTCCATTTGGCTTCTTCTTAATTCCATTACTTGATTAGACATCTATAACATCTCCTTTTTTTAATTGTTTTCTTAATCTGTTTGACATATCTGTTAAATCATCAATGATTTTTTCAATAGGTTTTCTTGCATAATCGTTGTCGATAATATCTTTTGAAAAAGCTAAGTAACAAAGTGGCGCTACTTCTCTAATAACTTTCTCGCTACCTTTGACCAAATCATAAATTTCTTTTTGTGCTTTCAATCTTTGCTGACCATCATTCAATTTCGCATTCATATCATTAATGGCTTTGTTCAGCTCATCATATTTCTGTGATTTCTCACTTACCTCATCTCTGCGTTGTTCCATTTCTTTGATGTCTTTTTCTAACTTCTCATTGCGTTGTTCAATGAGCTTTTGTTGGTGCCTTGATTGGTCAAGTGCATTTTTAGTTTGTTGATAATCCTCAGGCTCCATATACTTCTCAATCACTTCTGGCTCTCTACTCTCTGCATCTTCTAGTTGTTTCTTAGCAATCTCTTCTGAGCGTTGCGCTTGTTCTACTTGAGATTGAAGTTGAGCGTTTTGTTCGTCACGTTGTTTGAGTTTGCGTTCTAATTCTTTGTATTCTTTATGAGTTTTGATGTCGCCGTCTAAAACTTTCTCTTTCAGTTCTGGAATGTGCGATGGTTTAGAAACCTCTAGTTGTAATCTTTTTGGCAACTCTTCGAACGTTTCTAATTGGTCACCGTGCAACTGTTGCACTTCGTTATAAATTTGAATGTAGTTATAAACATTTCTTTGTTTAAAACCTAACGAGCTATACCATTTTTTAAATAAACCACCATTGTTGTAATCACTAAATTCTTGTTGTGCTTCGTAAAATACCTTTCCAACCTCTTTTGCATATCTATGTTTTATTCCATTTAAAATATTTTCTTTTTCAATAATCGATTCTGACAATTTTTGCGGTAAAGAATCGTATTGAAATTCATCAACAGAATATTCCATTTAAAATTTCACCACCTTTTTTAGTTTCTTGTTCAAATAATTCTTTTACTTTTTCGTTTGAAATTCGATAAACCTTGATTCCTTTTTCAAAAAAGAAAAGTTCTTTCATTCTATCTACGATTTGCTGTCTTTCTGTTTGGTGACTAGCTCCGTCTATTTCGATAACTATATGATTTTGAGAATCGTAAAAATCTGCAGTAAATTTTTTAGTACACCATTTCTCTAGACCATTTTTGCCAGTACCAAAAGTAACTTGTCTTTCAAAATTCGGAAACAGTGAGGCAAACATGTTTTCATGTAAAGTGAAATCAAATTTTCCTCGTTTATCAAAAGACTTCAAAGCAATTTTGCTAAGTTGTAATTCGTTCAATCGTTTATGCTCCTTTCTGCTATACTCCTTATAGGAGGTGATATTGTGCTTACTAATGAAGCCGAGTTTGTTTTACTTCAACTTTATCGTTGTTATGAAGACGATATTCAAGATGGTAAAACCAAAAGAGAAGCAAGATATTTTGAAGATGAACATAGTGTTCGTGATAATTACTTTATTGGTATAAATTCAGAAGATTTTCATTTAGCTTTAATGGAACTTTCAAACCGCGGTTATTTAAACACACCGAAAACTACAATGGATGGTTATCCGGAATTTATACTTGAACCATCAGCTATAGCTGAAATGCAAAATCGTTATACAAAGAACCTAAATAAAGTTCTAAAAAGGATTAACGAATTGAAAAAGTTAATTCTTTTTTAGACCCACCACTTCCCAATCATCAGCTAATAAGTCTTCTGCCATTGGTTGCCACAATGGATAGAAGGCTTTTTGTCTTGGATTCACAACTACGTATCCATAACTATTTGTAGGTAAAAGTTCTAAGTTGTCTCCTGGTTTTCTAAATGTTTCAAATTCAGATGAGCGATAAATTGTTTTACCTTTTTCCATAGATAACTTTGTTGCCTCTTGTATATTCATAGCGACCTCCTTTAAGTTGTTTGATGTTCTTTTTCTTTTTCGAAAAGATATTCGATGTCGTACTCTGGAAAATATTTGTTTTTAATAAGTAACGCCTCTCCGAATTTAAAATCAGAAATACCGTTTATCTTATCCGCTACCGTTTGGTATCTGACTTCTAATAAATCAGCTAAATCAACCAGAGATACTTTTTTCTCTTTTCTAATATCGTTGAAGTTTTTCAACATAGTATCCCTCCTAATACGAAAATTCGTATTTATAAATATATTTTTTAGCAATCTTGCCGATTGCTTAACTAAAGTTTATACGAAAATTCGTATCAAGTCAATACTAAAATTCGCATTTTATTTTTAAAATTTTACTTGATATACGATTTTTCGCATGGTATTATATAGGTACAAATTAGAAATGAGGCAAACGAAAATGACTAAAGAAAAAGATTTAAAAAGACTTATGGAATTAAAATCTGGTAGCATAAAAGCTTTTTCAGAAGAAATTGGTTTAGCTTATACAACTGTTAGATCTATTTTAGAAAGAGGAGTATTCAACGCTAAAGTAGAAAATGTCATCAAAATTTGTAAAGGGTTAAACATTAAACCGGAAGAAATTATGGATATTGAACAACCAAAAGTAGAAACCCTACCAGTCAAAAAGATTCCAGTCGTTTCTCAAATATCTGCTGGCTTACCTATCTATAGTGAAGAAAATTTAATTGATTATACTTACATCGCTACTAAAAATTTAAGTGCTGATAAAGAACTGTTCGGCTTAAAAGTATCTGGTGATAGTATGGATAAAGAATTTAAAGATGGCGATGTAGTTATCGTAGAAAAAGATGCAGTAGTAGAAAATGGACAAATCGCAGTCGTTCAAATAAATGGCTACAACGCTACTGTAAAACGTGTGAGATATGAGAAAGATAGAATTATCCTTATTCCTGAAAGTAACAACCCTGCACATTATCCACAAGTTTATTCACAAGATGATGAAGTAAAAATAATTGGTAGGGTTGTGGCAAGTCAGAAATTATTTTAGTAATCGTCCTAGCGACGCTTTAATATAAATTATTTAATTCAGCGATATTATATAGTATTATTAATTCGAGGGTACCGAAATATGGCAACATTACATGATTATGTTAAAATTGATAAATCACGATTTAGTGATATGGTTAAAGCATATTTCTTATGGAAAGAATTAAATAGTTTAATTAAAAACTCACATACTAGAGGAATAAATTTCCCTGAGATTATATCAGAATCACTATTATGCTACGCATTAGATTATAAACTCAATCGTGGTACTGGTGGTGATGCATATGATGAAGGTAATAATAAAGTGATAGAATGTAAAGCCACTTCAAACTTCGATAAAGATACATCATCATTTTCACCAAATGAAGAATTTGATAGATTATATTTTTTAAGATTATATCAAAGAGATGATGAACTCTATATTTATGACACTGAATATGATTCAGAGAAACTTAAATTAGTACAAGTGAGCAAAAAGCAAACATTAGGTGATCAACAAAAACAAGGTAGAAGACCTCGTTTTTCAATTATTAAACAAATTATTGAGAAAGACAATATTCAACCTATTGCAAAAATCGATTTAAGAAAAGAAAAAGTTATTCGTTTAAAGTAAAGGGGTGAGAAGGTACCCTCTTGCCCTTTTATTTGCGGCGAGCTGCGAAAGGATGGTAAATGATGAGTAAATTAAAAATATGTTCTCTGTTTGCTGGAGTTGGTGGTATTGATTTAGCTTTCGAACAAACCGGAAGCTTTGAAACTATTATAGCTAATGAAATAGATGCTAAAGCATCAGAGACATATAAATTAAATTTTAATAATGAATTAATTCAAAAAGATATTAGAGATATAGAACCCGAAAACTTACCTGACTTTGATGTTCTTCTATCAGGCTTTCCTTGTACTTCTTTTTCTATTGCCGGTTACAGAAAAGGATTTGAAGATGAAACATCTGGAGATTTATTTTTTGAAACACTTAAAGTTATAGTAGAAAAACAACCACAAATAGTCTTTCTAGAAAACGTTAAAAACTTAGTTAGTCATGATAAGGGTAATACTTTTAAAGTTATTAGAGAAGCTTTAGAGACAAATGGTTATCATATTAAATACCAAGTGTTAAATGCAAAAGATTACGGAAATATTCCACAAAACAGAGAACGAATTTATATAGTTGGATTTAAAGATATAGAACAATATAAAAACTTCGATTTTCCAAAACCAATAAATTTAAAACAAGGAATAACAGATGTGATTGATTTCTCTAAAAGGGTTGATGATAGTTTTTATTATACTGAAGATAAATATAAGTTCTATAACTTGCTTAAAGAATCTATTGTGAAAAGCGACACTATATATCAATGGAGAAGAAAATATGTGAGAGAGAATAAAAGTAATGTATCTCCCACATTAACAGCAAATATGGGTACTGGAGGTCATAATGTTCCCCTAATACTTTCAAAATATGGTATAAGAAAATTCACGCCTAGAGAATGTTTTGCGTTACAAGGTTTTCCTGAATCATTTAAATTGCCCGATTTAGCCAATTCACATTTATATAAACAAGCAGGTAATTCTGTTGTTGTGCCTGTAGTAAATAGAATTGCGCAAAATATATATAAATCAGTAAATAATGAAGTATGCATATAAAAATGGATAGTCCACCTACCCTTATTATTTTTTACTTTCATTGATTAACAGCGTCCTAGTGACGGATATAAATTAACAGGATAAACACATATGCTGAACTTTATGGAAACATAAAGAAACCACGGATAAAAAACCGTGGTGATAACAATATTGAGTATGATTGGCTCTCCTGCATTTAAGGCGTTTAAAGAAATTGAAAATAGTCGTCCTGAACTTTCTAAAGAATTCGGAATTAATAACTTTAAAGGGGTTGAGGCTATTAATATTCCTTCAGCAGTGAAAGAACAAGCAAGATTCGCACGTAAATTTGCTAAAGATGCCAATATCGGTAATTACATTGCCCTGCTATACAGTAATGTATAGTTTGTATCGGGTGAATTCAAAGGAAGCCTAAGTCTATTGATATGGTGACTTTGAGCCAAGCCTTTTAAGGAAGGTGCAACGCATAGTTTCTGAAATAACGAAACCACGAGCGCCCGATATCCTGTTAAGTTTATTATAACATGAAATTATAGGTATGTATTTTGTTAATAGCTTGAAACTATTAATACCGTTTTTCTAGGGTGCCTAGTACCCTTATTATTTTTTACCTTTTTTGAGGAGGAATGAGAAAAAATGCCAGTATATAAAGATGATAATACAGGAAAATGGTATTTTTCTACCAGATATAAAGACGTTTATGGTAACAATAAACGTAAAATGAAACGTGGTTTCACAACTAAACGTGAAGCAAAAAGTTCTGAGGCTAGCTTTTTAAATGATGTTAACGAAGGTTTTAGCGATTCAAACACATATGATTATATATTTAATCACTATTTAGAACATACTGATTTACGTCCAAAAACAAAGCGACGTAAACAAAACGAATATAAAAAGCATATTCAAGACAAGTTTGGTCACATTAACATGAATAAGATAACTCAAAATCAATGCCAAGAATTCCGTAAGTATTTAATGAATAACATCAAATCAACCAATTCGGCTAGAACTATATGGTCTGGTTTTAAAGTTGTGATTAATTATGCGAATAAATATTTTGGATTACGTAGTGATCCGACTATATCTATTAAGCCAATACCTAGAGTTAAGCCCAAACCTAAATATATGTTACGTGAAGAATTTGACGATAGAATTAATGAAATAGAAGAACAAGACTACAGAGAATTATTCACACTCATGTTTTACACAGGAATGAGAATTGGGGAGGCGATGGCTTTAGTTTGGGAAGATTATAACAAATACAAAAAAGAAATATCCATCAACAAAACGATGGATATTACTAATAGGACTATATACCCTAGAGCTAAAACGGAAAGCTCAGAAGATATAGTACCTTTACCAAAATTCATTAATAATATGTTAGATGAACGCTACCAACGTGAAAAACAAGCTAACAAATATTTTAATGAAAAAAGCTTTTTTGTTTTTGGCGGTCTAGCTCCTAAACATTATAGTCATGTTCACAAGAAATTTCAAAAAGTATTCCCAGAATATAACATACATGTATTAAGACACTCTTACGCGTCTTACCTTGCTAATAATGGCGTTGATATCTTTGTACTGCAATCACTTATGAGACACTCACAAATAACTGAAACAATGGGAACATATAGCCATTTATATACCGAAAAGAAACATGATGCAATTTCTATATTCGATAAGTAAATGGTATCAAAAAGGTATCAAACCATAATACCGTATAGGTAAAATAGCTTGATACCAGTATTTGAAGTTAGCCTATGCTACCTTCCATTTCGAATTTGATTAAACGGTTCATTTCTACCGCATATTCCATTGGAAGTTCTTTTGTGAATGGTTCAATGAAGCCCATTACGATCATTTCTGTAGCTTCTTCTTCAGAAATACCGCGACTCATTAAGTAGAATAATTGTTCTTCTGATACTTTTGAAACTTTCGCTTCGTGTTCTAATGAGATGTTGTCATTGAACACTTCGTTGTAAGGAATAGTATCTGAAGTTGATTCGTTATCTAAGATTAACGTATCACATTCGATATTTGAACGAGCACCTTTCGCTTTACGTCCAAAGTGAACGATACCACGATAAATTACTTTACCGCCATTTTTTGAAATTGATTTAGATACGATTGTTGATGATGTGTTTGGTGCTTTATGAATCATTTTCGCACCCGCATCTTGTACTTGGCCTTTACCTGCAAATGCGATTGATAAGGTACTACCTTTAGCACCTTCGCCCATAAGTACACAGTTTGGATATTTCATTGTTAACTTAGAACCTAAGTTACCGTCAACCCATTCCATATTACCATTCTCATGAACCATTGTACGTTTAGTAACTAAGTTATAAACGTTGTTTGCCCAGTTTTGAATTGTAGTATAACGAACGTGAGCATCTTTGTGTACGATGATTTCTACAACAGCTGAGTGTAATGAGCTTGTTGTGTAAACTGGTGCTGTACAACCTTCAACGTAGTTTACTGATGCGCCTTCGTCCGCAATAATTAATGTACGTTCGAATTGCCCCATGTTTTCAGAGTTGATTCTAAAGTATGCTTGTAAAGGAGTATCTAATTTAACGTTTTTCGGAACGTAGATGAATGAACCACCTGACCATACAGCTGAGTTTAATGCAGCGAATTTATTGTCTGCTGCAGGAACAACTGTTGAGAAATATTCTCTAAATAGGTCTTCATTTTCACGTAAAGCACTGTCAGTATCTTTGAAGATGATACCTTTTTCTTCTAGTTCTTTTTCCATGTTGTGGTATACAACTTCTGATTCATACTGTGCTGATACACCAGCAAGATATTTTTGTTCTGCTTCAGGGATACCTAATTTATCAAATGTACGTTTGATTTCTTCTGGTACTTCATCCCATGAACGTTCAGTATGTTCTGAAGGCTTTACGTAGTATGTGATATCATCGAAGTCTAATTCTGATAAATCTCCACCCCATTGTGGCATTGGCATTTTGTAGAAATGCTTTAATGCTTTAAGTCTATAGTTAAGCATCCACTCTGGTTCTTCTTTCATATTTGAAATTTCACGAACGATATTTTCTGTTAAACCACGTTCTGATCTGAAAATTGAAACATCTTCGTCGTGGAATCCGTATTGATATTCTCCAACATCAGGTGCTTTTTTAGCCATTTCAATCACTCCTTTAATATATTTAAAACACATTTATTTCAAAAGTAGCTAATCACTTTAGTTTCTTAAATTGTTATAGATAGTCTGCCATTTTATCATTGTTGTTACCTTCAGTTTGAATGGAATATTACACAATGTCAATGTTTAGAGACTAATCTTTATTCTGCTTGGTTACCTTCTTTATCAACAGTACCTTTTTCAAGGGCTTTCCAAGCTAATGTTGCACATTTAATTCTCGCTGGGAATTGTGAAACACCTTGTAAAGCTTCGATGTCGCCCATTTCTTCTGTGATTTCATAATCTTCACCAAGCATCATTTTTGTGAATTCTTGGCTCATTTGCATCGCATCAGCTAAAGTATTACCTTTCACCGCTTCAGTCATCATTGATGCACTAGACATTGAAATAGAGCAACCTTCACCGTCAAACTTTGCATCTTTGATTAAGCCATCTTCAATATCAAACGTAAGATGAATACGATCACCACAAGTAGGGTTGTTCATATCAACAGTCATCGAACCATTGTCTAATGTACCTTTATTTCGTGGATTTTTATAATGATCCATAATTACAGAACGATACAATTGATTTAAGTTGTTAAAATTCATAAGAGAAAAACTCCTTCGTTTGTTTCAACGCTTCAACGAATTGGTCGACGTCCTCTTTTGTATTGTATACATAAAAACTTGCTCTTGCAGTTGAAGATTGACCTAACCATTTCATTAATGGTTGCGCACAATGGTGTCCTGCACGAACAGCAACACCTTCAGTATCCACTGCTGTTGCAACGTCATGTGCATGAACATCATCTAAATTGAAAGTGATGACGCCTGCTCTACGATCTTTCGGTGGACCGTAAATGTCTATACCTTCAATTTGTGCCATTTGTTCATAAGCATATTGGGTCAATGTAGACTCATGTTGGTGTATCGCGTCGAAACCAATATTTTCCAAGTATCTGATTGCTTCTGCAAGTCCAATAGCTTGAGCGATTAATGGTGTACCTGCTTCAAATTTGGTTGGAAGATCTGCCCAACTCGCATCGTATTTACTTACGAAATCAATCATGTCTCCACCAAATTCAACAGGTTCCATATTATTGAGTAATTGTCGTTTACCGTATAAGACGCCTATACCTGTTGGGCCTAACATTTTATGACCACTAAAGCTATAGAAGTCCACGTCTAATTCCTGCATATCTAAATCCATATGTGGAGCAGCTTGTGCGCCATCAACACTTATAATTGCGCCATGTTCATGTGCAACTTTAGCAATAGATTGAACATCGTTAATTGTTCCTAGCACATTAGAAACGTGTGCGATAGCAACAATTTTTGTGTTGTCATTAATCGTAGCTTTAACGTCTTCAATGTTTAACTCGCCAGTTTCAGTCATTGGTATAAACTTGAGTTCTGCATTTTTACGTTTAGCTAATTGTTGCCATGGAACAATGTTGGCATGGTGTTCCATCTCTGTCACAACAATTTCATCGCCTTCGTTTACATTTGCATCACCGTAACTATGGGCTACAACATTGATGCTCGCTGTCGTACCACGTGTGAAGATGATTTCTTCGAAGTATTTAGCGTTAATAAAGCTACGTACTGTTTCGCGTGCATTTTCATAACCATCTGTCGCTAACGAACCAAGTGTATGCACACCACGATGCACATTTGAGTTATAGCGTTTGTAATAATCCGCCATCTTTTCAATAACTTGAACTGGTGTTTGACTTGTAGCCGTTGAATCTAAATAAGCCAATCTTTTATTGTTTACCTTTTGGTTAAGAATTGGAAAATCTTTTATAATCTCATTTACATTTAATTCGGTCACAGTATTCACAGACCTTTCTATTTAAGAATCTATATTCAATCTTAAGGTTTGGTTAATAACACATAGTTGGGAAGGTTTACTTAAATAAACTGCAACTACTTTTAACACAAACCTTCTCATGTTTATTGATATGTTCTTAAAATTATTTATTTACTTTCAATTCAATAACTTCGCGTAATTGACGTTTAACGTCTTCAATTGGTAGCTCACGAACAACTGGATCTAAGAAACCATGAATAACTAATCTTTCTGCTTCACGTTGTGAAATACCACGACTCATTAAGTAATATAGTTGCTCAGGGTCAACACGACCTACTGAAGCAGCGTGTCCAGCTTCTACATCATCTTCATCGATTAATAGAATTGGGTTAGCATCACCACGTGCATTTTCAGATAGCATTAATACACGTGATTCTTGGTTAGCCATTGATTTCGTACCACCATGTTTGATTGAGCCGATACCGTTAAATACAGTAGATGCATTTTCACGCATAACGCCGTGTTTTAAAATGTAACCGTTCGTTTCTTTACCGAATTGTACAATTTTCGAAGTAAGGTTAACCTTTTGATCACCTGTACCAACGACAACTGATTTCAATGTACTTTCTGAGCGGTCACCGATTAAGTTTGTTGTATTATCAATGATTTGGCTACCTTCATTCATTAAACCTAATGCCCAACTGATTGTTGCGTCTTCAGCTGTTACACCACGACGGATAATGTGTGCTGTAAATCCTTCATCTAGATAATCTACTGAACCATAATTGATTCGTGAATTAGCACCAGCGTTCACTTCTGAAATGATATTAATTTGGTTGTCATTACCAGCAACTTCTGATAAATAGTTCTCCACGTAAGTCACTTCTGCACTTTTTTCAGTCGCGATAATAACGTGGTTATAGAAGCTTGCATTTTCATCATCGTGTAACACAACGTATTGAATTGGATGTTCTACGACAACATTTTTAGGAACATATACGAAGATACCACCATTGATAAGTGCTGTATGCAACGCTGTTAAACGGTGTTCATCCATTGATACTGTATCTTCATTCATTAAATATTGTTTAACTAAATCAGGATGCTTAACAAGTGCTTCAGAAAGACCTTCTACAATAACCCCATCATTGATTGCTTTGTCTGAAACCTTTGTAAAAGCAAGTGAATTGTTATGTTGTATTACTAAATTTTCTGTATTTTCGACATCAATAATTTCTTTTAATGCGTTTGGGATATCTTCTAATGTATTAAACTCGCTACCTTCTGTGTGTAGTTGTTTAAATGAATCAAAGTCCCATCTATTAATTTTTGTTTTATCTGGTTTTGGCATTTCTAAAGTTTCTGTAATCTTTAAAGCTTCTCTACGAAGTTCTGTCATCCAAGCAGGCTCATTATGGGCTTGTGAATATTCGACAATTTGTGCTTCAGAAATGTTCAAAGTTTCTGTCGTCATACTTTTTTTCCTCCCATTCGATGATTATTTAATAAATTTCATTGATTGTCGGTACAATCTAATGCATTGACTTTACTATTTGAAAGTTGAAGTGAGGCTTATTCTGTCGCACCGTATTCTTCTTTAACCCATTCGTAACCTTCTTCTTCAAGACGTTTCGCTAATTCTGGTCCACCTGAAGTTACGACTTTACCACCGAACATAACGTGTACATGATCTGGCGTGATATAGTTTAATAAACGTTGATAGTGCGTAATGATTAATGAACCGAATGACTCGCCGCGCATTTTGTTGATACCTTTAGATACAACTTTTAACGCATCGATATCTAAACCTGAGTCAATCTCGTCTAAGATTGCGAATTTAGGATCTAACATCATTAATTGAAGAATTTCATTACGTTTTTTCTCACCGCCAGAGAAACCTTCATTTAAGTAACGTTGAGCCATGTTTTGGTCAATGTCTAAGTAGTCCATTTCTTGGTCTAACTTTTTAATGAATTGCATTAAGTTGATTTCATCGCCTTCGTCACGTTTTGCATTGATTGCTGAACGCATGAAATCTGCATTTGTTACACCAGTGATTTCTGATGGATATTGCATAGCTAAGAATAATCCAGCTTTAGCACGTTCATCGACATCTAATTCTAAAATATTAACGCCGTCTAATAATACTTCACCTTTTGTAACTTCGTAGCTAGGGTGACCCATGATAGCTGATGATAATGTTGACTTACCAGTACCGTTTGGTCCCATGATTGCATGTATTTCGCCAGTATTAATTGTTAAATTAACACCCTTTAAAATTTCTTTATCTTCTATAGACACGTGTAGGTCTTTAATTTCTAATGTTGATGGCATACATATTCCCTCCGTAATATATGATATATAATACTTACTAGTTTATAATAATTTTAATTTAACGTCAAAAGACTATAACCTAATTACACCCTCTAATTATAACGTAGTTAAGTTTGAATATAAACCTTTTCAGGCTCTAAATTAAAATAGTTCTTATAATGCAATCATTTTTGTTAAATAAGTCTTTATCATGTTAACTGATAATAGGAGGTGTGTTGTTCTCAATTTCTATTATCACTTTTATCGAAATTTATAGATGTGTAATTAATAAACATATGAAATCTGTTTCTTGCTATTATTACTGTATGAAATCATTTTATGCTATTATCATTAACAACTAAGTCATGAGAGGAGGTTCTTTATTGAAAATTAAATGGTCCAATCTTTGGAGAGGTTTCGCGATGGGTACGTCTGATTTAGTACCCGGTGTGAGCGGAGGAACAATTGCTCTATTGCTAGGAATATATGATGATTTCATAAACTCTATTAGCGGTCTCTTTTCTAAAAACTTTAAGAAAAGCTTAACATTCCTAATTCCTATTGTGATCGGTATGTTATTAGCTATGGGATTATTAAGTAAAGTTATCAATTATTTACTAAGTGAGCACACTGTACCTACGATGTTTTTCTTTGTAGGATTAATTGCTGGAATTATTCCCTTCCTATTAAAAATATCAAAATTCAAACAAACATTTACGATAAAACATTACGTTGTATTATTGATCGGCATTGGTCTTATTGTCTTATTTACTTTATTAAACAATGGTGATAAACATGCGGGAGAAACTTTAACGTTATCTACCGGTTTAGCCATTAAATATTATTTATGTGGAATTTGTGCCTCAAGCGCAATGTTATTACCAGGTATTTCAGGTTCGTTTATGTTGTTAGTATTTGGTGTTTATGGCACAGTGATGTTTGCAGTTTCTGAATTAATTTCATTAAACTTCAAAGCATTACCAATATTAATCATCGTTGGGTTAGGTATTCTAACAGGCTTCTTACTTTCAAGTAAGTTAATCCAATATTGTTTAACACATCACCCATATATCACTTATGCTTTAATTATCGGCTTTGTTGTAGGTTCGCTATTTGCTGTATTTCCTGGTTTACCGACATCGATTTTAACTTGGGTAATTTCAATTATTACACTTATCGTCGGTTTCATTATTAGTTACAAACTCGGTGAAGTCACGCATAAAAACGAAACACTTTAACAAAGTTTTAAATTTAAAAATTTGAGGGAGAGGGACAGAAATCGAATTTTTAATAAAGATTTCGTAGTCCCTCCCCGGCAAGGATGACTAGGATTGAAAAAAGCTTGATATAAGCGTATTTTCAATTCAGACCTCTACTGCCAAGTTGGCAATGAGTCTGAGACATCTATTTGTGTTTCAGACTCATTTTTTTATTTCATTCATTAAAAGTTCAAACAATATATGTTAAAGTTTAAATAAAATATGATATAGGAGTTATGAAATGAATAAACAATAAAACATCGTATTGGATATTCTAATTGTTATTACAATCATAACTACATTGCATGGGGCATCAAACCCATATGATGACATTAAAACTATCATTAATTGTGTTGGTTTTATTTTTATCATATTAATGGCTATCTTTTGTTGGATTTGGACGCGTAGAGATAAGGGGACTAGACTCATTTTTAATAAGGAGTGGATTTTTTTGGAGAAAAAGAATAAACTACTTCCGTTAAATATATCTTTGATTATACATACTATTTTTATAATTACTTCAATCAACACTATTGTGACAAAGTCAAACGTAACAGCTGAATTATTAGCTATAGGTGGCTTAATAGGTTTTACTGCTTTAATGACTGTAACCATCATTGCATTAACACATGAACTCAAGCAAATGTGAGATTAAATACGACAAACAGTAACCCCTTCAATTGAAAATGAAGGGGTTATGTTTATTCTTATTTCGCTGGAACAACTGAACCATCGTATTGTTTTTCAATGTATTCTTTAATTTTTTTCGATTGTAATACATCGACTAAAGCTTTGATTTTCTTATCATCTTTATGTCCTTCTTTAACTGCAATTAAGTTAGCATATGGATTATCTTTCGCTTTTTCGATTGCGATTGAATCTTTTTTAGGATTTAATTTCTGATCAATGGCGAAGTTAGAATTGATAATAACCGCATCGGCTTTTTCTTTTTGGTAAATTTTTGGTAGGTACTCGGCAGATTGCTTATTGTTGAATTTAATATGTTTTTTGTTTTCTTTAATGTCATCGAAAGTTGCGTCTTGGATTTTAACGCCATCTTTCAATTTAATTAATCCTGCGTCAACGAAGAACTTTAAGAAACGCCCTTCTTCAGCTGGGTTGTTAGAAACGTAAACAGTTGCACCTTTTGGTAAATCTTTTAAGTTTTTATATTTTTTTGAGTATACTGCCATAGGCTCTAAATGCACATTACCTGCTGATTCAATTTTGTAGTGCTTGCTTTTCTTATCCTTGTCTAAATATGGTGTATGTTGGAAATAGTTTGCATCTAGTTCACCTTTGTTTAATATCTTGTTCGGCGTCGTATAGTCATTAATTGTTTTGATTTTCAAATCATAGCCTTTATCTTTCAATAACGGCTTAGCTTCCTCTAAAATTTCAGCATGCGGTGCTGGTGATGCCCCAACTGTGATTGACTTATCCTTTTTACCGCCATTTCCACATGCAGCTAATACTAGTACTAAAGCAATAATCGAAGTTAAACTCAATATCTTTTTCATAATAACTCACCCTTTTTATATAAATTTATCTTTTATCTAATTTATTTGTCGCCCAATCACCAACGAATTGAATGACAAATACTAATACTAAAATGAACAACGTCGCAATAAAGATGACATCGTTTTGGTTACGTGTGAAACCTGTCAAATAGGCTAAGTTACCTAAACCACCTGCCCCAATCACACCTGCGATGGCAGTAGAACCTACTAAGGCAATAGCTGTAACAGTAATGCCAGAAATCAAAGCCGGCATCGCCTCAGGTAATAAAACTTTCTTAACCACGGTTGATGTTGTGGCACCCATTGACCACGCTGCTTCAATAACACCTTTATCAATTTCTTTAAAAGCAATTTCCACTAATCTTGCATAAAACGGAGCTGCCCCAATAATTAATGCAGGCAATGCACCCGTTGGACCACTAATCGTTCCTAAAACTAAACTTGTGAATGGTATTAATAGCAATATGAGTATAATGAAAGGAATTGCTCTAAATAAGTTAACTATAAATGATACAACGCTATAAAAAATACGTGCCGCTTTTGATTCACTTTTTGCACTTAAAAATAATAATATGCCTAGAATCAAACCAAATATAAATGCAAATATAGTTGAAATTACGGTCATGTAAATCGTTTCATATGTTGCTACCCAAACTTCGTCCCATTTAACATTAGGCATCGTAAACATTTCTTGAAGGATACCACCCAATGAATCATTCATGTTTTAACACCTCCACAGAAACACATTGATCCGACAAATCACTTTCTAAATTTTCAAATTTTTCAGAATTTAGATTTTGTAAATGTGCGACGAGAAACCCTATTGAACCTTCTTTTGTATGTTTAATATTAGCTTCTAAAATATTTACATTGATGTCATGTGCTTTAGTTATGTATGAAACTAATGGTTTCGTAGTGTTCGTTCCTGAAAAACTAAAGCGAACAATAAAATCATTTTTATCAATTTCAATAAGTTCTGTATTCGTTTTTTCATAATCATCATTTAAATCATCTTTTACAAAGCGTTGAGTGACAGGTTGTCGAGGATTTTCGAACACTTCTTTCACATTACCATGTTCAACCACGCGCCCAGCTTCCATCACAGCGACTTCATCACAGATTCTTCTAATCACGTGCATTTCATGTGTAATAATGACGATGGTTAGGTTACGTTCCCTCTTAATCTTAAGTAATAAATCTAAGATTTCATCAGTTGTTTGTGGATCTAAGGCACTCGTGGCTTCATCACAAAGTAACACGTCTGGTTCATTCGCTAAAGCTCGAGCAATACCGACACGTTGCTTTTGTCCACCTGATAGTTCAGAAGGATAAGCATATTCTTTACCTTTCAATCCAACTACATCTACTAATTGTTTAGCGCGTAGTGCTGCTTCTTTTTTAGAAACACCTGCAATTTCTAATGGAAACATAATATTTTGAACCACTGTACGCGACCAAAGCAAATTGAAATGTTGAAATACCATGCTTAGCTTTTGTCGTTTCTTTCTTAACTGTGCCTTGGATAATTTATTTATCGTTGCGCCATCTATAATAACTTCTCCTGAAGTTGGCGTTTCGAGATTATTTAACAGCCTTATCAAAGTACTCTTTCCTGCACCTGAAAAACCAACGACCCCAAAAATCGTACCTGATTGAATACTTAAATCAACATGATCAACTGCCAAAATGTCTTGATCTTTGGTTCGATATTTTTTGACAATTTGATTTAACTCAATCATTATTACTACCTCCCTATATTTCGACTAATTAAAAAATGCTTTCTCTTTTTATGGAGAAAAAGAGAAAGCATTAAGTCCGCTTCTCTCATCTCCAAAAGTCATTAAGACTTTATGTGAATTGGCACCATTTCTTTTAAAAGACGGTTGCCGGGCTTCGTAGGGCACATCCCTCCACCACTCTTGATAAGAGTTTCATTATTTAATTACCATTAATCCTACCACCATACTAAAGTATAGTCAATAATTATTTTAAATTTTCTAACAAATAGGGAACTGAGCGAAAAGCATAGAATCTTTTTTGCTCTTGTCCTTTTGACATAACCATTAATATAGGGACTGATTGTATTTCGTATTCTTGGCTAAAATCTGGATGTAAATTTAAATCTATCTTTGTTATTGGTAACTTTAAAATGTCATTAGCAATATCTAACATGCGTTCTGACATCTTGCAAGTTCCACAAGTGGGCGTATACCCAAATATTAAATATTTGTCTTTATCTATATGTTCGCGTACATCTACGCGTTGTTGACTTGCGACATTCATGTTAATAAACTTACCCTCTCAGCTATATAATCTAATCGTGCCTTAGCAACCTTTTCTTCGTCACGAACGTCAAAACCATGTTTAGATAAGACCTTTGATAAATACGGTTTTGGACATCTAGCTACTTCGCAATATTGCTTATCGACACGTATATGTTTACTTTCACTTAAATATTTTTTAAACCATTTACGGATTTTTTCACCTTCATCATCTGAATCAACGAGTATATAAACTTGTTTGTCATATAATGATTCAATCATGGCATCCAATTTATCAATACCCATAGTTCCGTTTGTACATATGATATCAATCGGTTGATCTATCACTTGCTTTACACGTTTTTTGTCTGATTTCCCTTCGACAATAATCACTTGGTTTAATATCGTCATGACATCCACCTTCTATAAAGTTGATAATAAATCTACTCTTTAGTTCTTAACAATACAATAAACTTATAAACATCAATTACAAATACGTAAAAATTATTTAATAATCAAGATCATTTTACGTAATTTATCGTCGTAGTCCGTGAGATATAACATATACAAACTCTAATATAGGTTTTTAAAAATAATATATAAAGAAAACTCCAAGATAGTATGTATCATGGAGTTAAATCTTAATATTATTCACCAATCATTTCAGCGTATTGGTCTGCTGATAGTAATGAATCTAATTGACTTTCATCACTTAATTCAACTTTAACCATCCATGCTTTTTCATATGGTGATTCATTTACAAACTCTGGGCTATCTTCAAGTTCGTCATTAACGCTTACTACTTTACCAGAAACTGGTGCGTATAATTCAGAAACTGTTTTGACAGATTCAACGCTACCAAATGTGTCTTCTTCTTTAAGTTCATCGTCTACTTCTGGTAGCTCAACGAATACGATATCACCTAATTCGTTTTGTGCGTATTCTGTAATGCCTATTGTAACTGTTTCTCCATCAACTTTAACCCATTCGTGATCCTTGGAGTATTTTAATTCATTCGGTACTGCCACGAGAATCCCCTCCTAAATAATATTACAAGTTAATAATGCCATATGACTTTATGACATTCAACTATTTACTTAAATCATATGATTACCGTTAAT
Source organism: Staphylococcus hsinchuensis (assembly GCF_038789205.1). Classification (NCBI taxonomy): domain Bacteria; kingdom Bacillati; phylum Bacillota; class Bacilli; order Caryophanales; family Staphylococcaceae; genus Staphylococcus; species Staphylococcus hsinchuensis. Next base: position 1,143,448 of record NZ_CP128355.1, on the reverse strand, counting down.
AAGCATCTTAACAATCCTTAGCAACTGTCACAGATCAATTATACATAGGTATAAATGGTGACAATTTATAGCCAAGTTTGTTTATATTCCTCTTCTTTAAAACCTACTGTAACTTTGTCCCCTGATACAGCTAATGGTCTTTTAATGAGCATGCCATTTGATGATAATAAATCAAGTTTCTCATCATCACTTAATGATTTAAGTTTTTCTTTTAAACCGAGTTCACGATATTTTGCACCACGTGTATTAAACAATTTATCTATTTCAATATCTGTACCTTTTAAAATTTCTTTGAACTCACCTTTCGTAGGTGTATGTTGGACGATATCAATCGGTTCAAAGCTAACACCATAGTCTTTTAAAAACTTGGCTGCTTTTTTACAAGTTGTACAATTGGAATATTGGTAAAATTTTATCATAATGCTCAACCTCCTCTAATAACTTATATCTAATATATCAAAAATCGAATGAAAACGCTCTATAAATTAAGCTGAATTTTTTTATTTCCATAAAATGTTAGTTATAATAAAACCAATTAAAAACAGAAAAAGGAGAATTACGATGCAAACTATTAACTCTACAGAGAACTTTAATGAAACTATACAAAGTGACCAACCCGTTATCGTTAAATTCGAAGCAGGCTGGTGCCCAGATTGTAAAGCTATGGACATGTGGATTGATCCAATCAAAGAAAAATATAACGACTATCAATGGTTTACAGTGAATCGCGACGAATTAGAAGATGTAGCTGCTGATAACGAAGTGATGGGTATCCCAAGTTTACTTGTATTCAAAAATGGAGATAAAGTTGCGCACTTACATTCAGCAAATGCAAAATCACCTGAACAAGTTGAATCATTTTTAGAAGAAACTTTTAAATAATATATACTCAACTTTTAAAACTTTAAGGACATTACATTTTAATTTACCCCCATTAGATTTTTAGTTGAAATCTTTTGGAGGGTATTATATTAATCATTCATTTTGTATCATGTATAAAAACGAGTCTGAGACAAAAATAGGTGTCTCAGACTCGTTGTCAAATTGGCAGTAAATGTCTGAATTGTAAATGCGCTTAGAACAAGCTTTTTCAATCCTAGTCATCCTTGCCGGGGTGGGACTAGGAAAACTCTAATAGAAAATACGATTTCTGTCCCACTCCCGTTTTATTCTTATTCTGAAATATTTTTAACAGCTTGTATTCCATCCGACTACTAAAATTTTTGTACGAAATTTTGTTTTTTACGTTTAGGATGAGGCATGTCCACTTCTAAGTCTGTTAAATAAAGAAAACCTACAAGTTTTTCATCTTCAGCTAAATTAAATATCGCACCAATATCCTTGTTGTTGAAAATATATTTTGGTGTCTTCCAACAACTACCTATGCCGGCCTCGTGTAAGAGCAACATTAAGTTTTGAGCAAATGCACCAAAGGCCATATGATTTTCTAAATTATCTTTCACATCAGGTTCTTCTTTTACGATGAGTGCAAGCATACCACCTAAATTCGTAACAGTATCATAATGATCCTTTTGTTTATTTGGTTCGTCTGGAAATGTAATCTTTGTAAGCTGTTTACTCATTTCACCTAATCGATCTTTCGTAATATGAACAATTCGCCATGGTTGTCTCAAACCATGGTTGGGAGCATCTGTCGCATTATCTATTGCTTCATATAAACGATTGTCGTCTATATTCATATCTCTTTTGAAGATTTTGATGCTTCTACGTTGTGCTATCGCTTCTTGTAGTTCCATAACTTAATCTCCCTTTCGTCAAATGATAACTATTTTCAATTATAAATCAGAAAAGGCTACATTTCAAATTACTCATACACTTCAAGTAATTGCTTCAAGCGTTCAACATGTATTTGTCCTGGTGCTTTCGGCTCATCTAAGCAACCATATGAAACGCTTCCACCAAAAAGACCTTGCGCAGTTCTTGAAACGATACCTAAATGTGACATCGCGATACCTATCGCTTTTTGCGGTACATGTTCAGCCGTTATTGCAAGTGCTTCAAGTAGATGAATGACATCAAGTTTATCATTAGGCATCACCGCAACCTTTAAATATGCTGGTGCAAGTTGATGCATTTTAAAGTAAAGGTGTTTAAGTTCTTCTAATGAAGGGGGCTCTTGAAAGTCATGGTAAGATAATACAACTTCGATATCTTTATGATTCGCTTGGGCAATTAATGCTTTTAAAGGGTCGCGGAATTTTGATTTATCAAATTCTACATCTATCATATCCACAGAATCGATTTGAATAATTTCGGTCAATAGTTTCATATATTCATCTTCGTCCAGCTTCCCTGAACCACCTTGTGAAAGTGTTCGGTACGTAACCAATATTTGTTTATTTAATTCTAAAGCGTGGAGTGCCTCTAATGCTTTAATTAATTGTGCCGTAAATGCCTTTTCCCATTGATCTATTCTTAATTCAATGATGTCGAATGATGCTTGAAAAAGAATTAACTGTTCTTTGGTTGTTTGATTTAATAACGATTCAGGTTCAATCGTCACTGCTATTTGTGTATTTGCCATAAAATTAGACTTCCTTTGTAAAAATAGTTCTTCTTACACTTCGATTGGTCTAAGTTTATCAATTTTTCTATAATTAATAAATGCATATGTTCTTTCAGAATGATGATGCTCTGTTTCACTAACGGCTTGAATTTAAATGAAAAACTGAACTGGAATGAAATGATTGGAAAAACGTAAACGTGGGTAATACATATAATGAAGATAAAAGGAGGTTATAAAATGGCAGTAAAATATGAAACTAGTGCAGTAAACACAGGCGGACGTAACGGTCATGTTCATACTGATGATAAAGCAATTGACGTAGCAGTGATTCCTCCAGATCAAGCTGATGCTGAGAAAGGTACTAACCCAGAGCAATTATTTGCAGCTGGTTATGCATCTTGCTTTAATGGTGCGTTTGATTTAATTCTTAAACAAAACAAAGTAAGAGACGCTAAACCAGAAGTAACTTTAACAGTACGTCTTGAAGACGATCCAGATGCTGAAAGTCCAAAATTAAGCGTTTCAATTAATGCAAAAGTAAACAACGTATTATCTCAAGAAGACGCTGAAAAATATTTAGAAGATGCGCATAACTTCTGTCCTTATTCTAAAGCAACACGTGGTAACATCGACGTTGACTTAAACGTTGAAGTTGCAGAATAATAACTAGATGCGTTTATATATAACAAATGGCGAGTGAATGTTTAAGCATTCACTCGCCATATTTTTTTACCTTATGTTTGTTAAATTCACGTTGCACTATCCCCACTCGGGTTAATCATCTTTCTCATTGTAAAATCTTGGCAGAAATAGATTTAATATTAAAAAAGCAATTAACACGAGAATTAATAATGATACAGTAATTGTAATTAAGGACTTCAACAGTTACGCCCCCTTTATATCCAACTCTACATTACCACATTTATGTAACGCAAGACAATATTATTCTAGTTTTCTTATATATAAAAAAATTAAAATATTAAGTTTTCAAAACAATATCATCTTTTTCGAAAAAATTAAACCAAATCAATAATTTCAATTTTATAAATTTTCTGAAATTGATATAATCATATGAATAAGGGGGTTTTTTTATGAATTTAGCAATACTCGGGTTTATTATGATTATTGTATTCATGGCATTGATTATGACACGAAAGATGTCAGCTTTGATTGCTTTAATTGTAATCCCAACTATTTTCGCATTAATTGGAGGTTTCTACTCTGGGCTTGGTAAATATATGCTCGATGGGATAGAAACTGTAGCACCGACAGGCATTATGTTAACATTTGCCATTCTCTATTTCGGTGTCATGATTGACGCAGGTTTATTTGAACCTGTCATTAATCAAATTATTAAAGTTGTTAAAGGGGATCCAGTAAAAATTACTATTGGAACTGTCATCTTAGCTTCAATGGTAGCATTAGATGGTGACGGGACAACAACTTTTATTATCACAGTAACGGCAATGATGCCACTTTATAAAAAGATTGGTATGAGTTTATACACGCTTTCAACGTTAGCGCTATTATCAATTGGCGTAATGAATATGCTGCCTTGGGGAGGACCAACAGCAAGGGCTATTTCTGCTTTACAAGTTTCAACTGAGGATGTATTTATTCCACTCGTTCCAGTGATGGCTGCAGGAATTTTATTTGCATTAATCGTTGCATTTATTTTAGGTAAACGAGCACGTAAAACATTATCATATCAATCTGACATTGAATTAGAAGATGTGAAGAAAGACGAAACGAAAGAAGAATCTTTATTAAAGAGACCAAAGATGATTATTCCAAACGCAATTTTAACGATTTCGCTTATCGTCTGTCTCGTTCTTGAAGTATTACCCATACCTGTTCTATTTATGGTTTGGTTCGGAGTAGCATTATTGATCAACTATCCAAATTTAAGCATCCAAAATTCAGTAGTTAAAAAACACGCTGGCAATGTTTTATCTGTAATCAGTTTAGTGTTTGCATCAGGTATTTTCACAGGAGTAATGGATGGAACAAAGATGGTAGATGAAATGGCAAATACTTTAGTACATATTATTCCAGATGCGATGGGGAGTCATTTCGCAATTATCACTGCAGTACTAAGTGGACCTTTCACATATTTTATGGCAAATGATCCATTTTATTACGGAGTATTACCAATTCTAGCTGAATCTGCACATCAATTTGGAGTGTCCAAAATTGATATGGCTAAAGCGTCTGTACTCGGTCAGCCTTTACACGTGTTAAGTCCTTTATATGCAGCGGGATATTTACTTGTAGGTATGTTAGATATTGAATACGGTCAAAACCAACGTGTCGTAATTAAGTGGGCAATTGGTTCCAGCCTATTTATGATACTTGTCGCATGTATATTAGGCATTATTCCGTGGTAACTCTCAAAATCTATTATGACTATAAATAATAATGATAGAAAAGCTTGGAGAAAAATAAATAAATTAAAGAAGTTAAATTGAAAAGAAAAAGTAGATGATTGGAAGCATGTCACCCACATGTTTCCAATTTTTTAATGGAAATATTGAAAAATAAGGTTCAAACATCTAAAAAAAGGGGAATACATAAATAACGACACGAATCAATGTCAATTATTTCATTAGAATGTATTAATTACACGCCATACATTTCATAATGATTAAATATTTACAGCAAGGCGTTTGTAAAAAAAATATCAAACGCGTTTAACTGTATGACATATATTTTAAGGGGTGTTTATCTATGCAACCACAAAATGAGTGTAACTACATTAACCCATCCAACATTTCACTTGATTGGGAATGCTTTGTATTAAGTAAAAGTGATATGGAACTTGATGGTTTACCTAATGAACTCATAAGTTCCTGGATGGCCCAAAATATAATTGAACCATTTTCAATTATAGATAACGAAATTAATTTTAAAACAGCCGACATCAAAGTCGCATTAGAAAAACAGAATTGGTATTATACGAAATACTAGTGCCTGATTAATGTATTAATTATAAGATACACTAGAACCGTATAAACTCAATGCTCTGTTTGCTGAAGCCAACACTTCACCATCTAGGTAATTGTCATAAAAATAATCGCGCAAGGTATCAAGACAAGTTTCATGTTTAGGAAAACTTTGATTCACCATGATACAATTTGCAAGCTTACCAAGTGGTGTATCATCATCAATAAAGCCAATTACAAAATCATAAAATGTCATTTTTTCAACCTCGATTTTTATAAAATTTAATGAAAATATTTTTATAACTTTGAATGTTAATTGTAATCATATCAAATTTAAATAATTTGTCTATTCCTAAAATATAACTTTAATATTTCGAATTCGAGATATTCCTATTATACCAGTATGTATACTAACTTTGTAAAGATTGTAAAATTTTCGTGACACTAGAAAAATCGTCTCAAAAGTCGACTAAATCATAGGTTATAGACAATAATTACACATCTTTTTTTAATAATTAAGAGCAACTCAGTTCATGTTATTTAATTGAACTCAGTTGCTCTTTGTGCTGAAAATAAATCCGATCAAAGACAAGTCTTCATTAACTTTTAAGTTTTATAGAAAATTAAACAGCGATGTTACCATTTTCATCAGATGGTACGAATAACGTCATAATTGCGCTAATGATTGCGATTAAATGTGGTATAAATGTCCAACAGAATGCTAAATGTAAGAAACCTGAAAGTTTTTTGCCAGCATAAAATTTATGAATGCCGAAACTACCTAAAAATAATGCTAAAACGATGTAAATCACTTTATTTACTTCAGTCATACTTAACTCTCCTTTTTAAGAATCTATTTTTAGTATAACTTAAATACAAATATTTATTAAATAATTGTAACTATACACGAAAATATAAAATAAAATAGTGACTTTTCTTCTAACTTATAGGGAAAAGAAACTTTTCTGCTACTGCTGAAATGGTATAAATGATAAAATAAGGATATTATTTATAGTATTTGGATTGTTTCGAGGAGGTGCGTCAATATGAGCGTTCATTTTATGATCGTATTTTGGTTATCCGTAATATTTTTAGTCAGTGGTATTATCTCTTTAATTATATATAAAGTAAGAAATTCTAGTGAAGCGAAAGAATCTTTGCTCGGCTTAACTGTAATGTTAATCGTTTTCGGAGTCGTGGGTATAGTCTTTTCTCTCGTATTTAGCTAGATTATTATAAATTATAGATATTTCAACACAACTCAGGAGGCATTTACTTTGAAACTAACTTACTTCCCCGATTGGCAAATTGATAATCAAAGTAAGCATGAATTTTCCATTCAAGAAGACCAACATTCTATTTCGATTGTGAGTGCAATTAATGATTTTGCAATGGGCATTTTAAGTGAAGTTACTTTCACCGTTGAAAATAATCAAGTTGTTGCAACACATGTTGAAAATAATAGCAAAGCATTAAAAGTTGAAGTAGATGAACAACATCACAAATTAACAATTGTTGATTTGTAATATTTCAAATGTACCAATAGTATACAAACCGTCGTAAAATGAATGTTTTACGACGGTTTTCTATGTCCCTTCCACTTATGGATAAATTTTTTCAAAGCAACCAACATCCTTATTTCAAACACCATTATTTATTTCGAATTCATTATAATCAAACTGTTGGAAAATAAAATACAAAAAAGTTATCATTAGGATAATACATTATCATTTATTTTATATAATGATGAATGAAATAAAATGTCTATGCGATTGTTTATCTTTATTATATTTGAGTGTTTTGGTTTGTTTTAGAAAAAAGGGTGATGGTATGGAAGTATTGCGTAAAGTATATAAAGACAACGAGCCTGTTTACCACGTTAAAACAGATAAGGGGACCGTTGTAAGAATTAAAGGCTCAGATGAGTTAACTGATAACGAAACAGAAGAGTTATTAACTTTAGTTTCACAAGATATAGATAAAATGAAAAAATAATCAATATACATAAACTCAAAAAATAAAGATTCTATTTAAAATTAAAAGAGACTCGGATAGTGCACATTTTGAATCATGGCGTCTATCCGAATCTCTTTATCCAATTAATTAATGAAATTTTATTGTTCAATTATTTGTATTAAATTACCGCAAGTATCTTTGAAAATAGCATATTTAACACCGCTCATTTCTGAAAGTTCTGTATGAAATTCAACGTCGGCATCTTTTAAATTTTTAACAGTATCTTCTAGATTTTCAACACCAAACATCGTAGCAGGTATTCCTGCTGAAAGTAACCCTTCTTGATAGTTTTTCGCAATCATGCTTTCATTAGGTTCAAGTACTATTTCTACTGGATTGTTTGAATGTGCTTCTTTAACAGTTAACCAAGAAATCCATTTCCTAAATCTTTATCGTGCACTAATTCAAATCCTAATTTTTCAGTATAAAACTTTTTTGCTTTTTCCTGGTCATCTACGAAAATACTCATAGCAATTATTTTCAATTTAATACACTCCCATTACCTTATTTTTATCTATTAAACATCTCACTGTGCGATTCCCTTTCAATATCAAATTAAACTGATATTCTAATTATAAACACGATATATTTTAACCTTGTTTATAAACTACTGTTATAAAATAATCTACACCTTCAACACTATTCGTAACTGTAGGCGTAACGCTCACGACAGAATAATGATGTTGTTTCAATATTTCATCGAGAAATTGATTGACACGTTGATCAAATTCTTCAAAATTTTCTTCATATTGCATATGAAATGTCTTAATTTTCATAATCTCATCCCTTTAATCATACTAATTATTAAATCATGTGTGTATAAATAATTTACCCTAATACACTCATTTCCACACCAGGCCTTTCGCCCTACAATTATTAAGTCTATGCGTATTTCAGTATTTCTTACGACTTCTATTTACAAAACTAGACATCTTACAACTTAATGCATATAATCATATTTAATATACAAAATCAAAACGCTTTCAAATAAAAAGACAATTATTATAACCATAAGTAATCATAATAATCTTAACGATAAATTTATACAATCATTTATCGCACTTAAGTGTAGTACAATATATTTAATCTACTTACGTTATGTTATTACCTGGCATTCAGATATTTCATTTTCCATTGAACAACAGGAGGCTCCAAATTGAATATTTTAGCAATTATTTTTATATTAACCAGCATTATTTTACTTGTTCTCGCATATTTTTCATTCCGTGAAAGTAAACGTGAATTAACTCGAACTACAAACGCAAATGAATATGAAAGTAAAGCGGTTCATACACAATCAAGAAAAGTGCGTATATTCGGTATCATTTTAATTATATTAGCAATTATTTTATTTGTATTTGCACTTACTATGTTATTTTAAATCCCTCTTAATAAAAATTATGAGTCTGAGACAAAAATAAGTGTCTCAGACTCTTTGTCAATTTGGCAGTAGATGTCTGAATTGAAAATGCGCTTAGATTAAGCTTTTTCAATCCTAGTCATTCTTGCCCGGGTGGGACTACGAAACCTTTATTAAAAATTCGATTTCTGTCCCACTCCTCACACATTTCTTTTTATATTAACTTGGTACAGTCATTATGACTAACAACGCAATACCACACACTGCAGCTATCAATAAAGTATATATTCCAGGTTCTAGATTCATTTTTTTGTGACTTTTTATAAGGGCTTTATACATTTCATAACTCATATATATCATTGCACTAATACCAAATACCAAGAATCCGATGGCTAGAAGAGAAGCTGTACTATTAAATAACATTTTATTCCCCCTAGTATTCTATACATTTATATTAACAAAGACACATGGGCAGTGAGCTTACACTTTTGTCACATGGTGAAATATTAAAACTCCCCTCAAATGTCATCTCACACGTACGATAACTTCTAAGGGAAGTTTGATTTTTGCTTAATTATATTTAGGTCTTATAAACCACATTTCGGTATCATAATTATGAACTACCTTATGTGCTACTTCAGTTCGTGTTGCGCCACCGCCGTACCAGTTTTGATCAAGTGACTCAAATTTATAATAATTACCATCTGCATTGCCGTTTGTAACGATTGCCGTGTGTCCAGCACCGTTACCATAGTTATCATTAAATACGACGATGTCCCCTGCCTTAGCTTTAAATTCTGGTGTATTTTTATAAACAGTCGCTTCCCCTGTGAAGTCATTGGCAAATGGTATTTGTTTTGCATAAGCCCCTTTCAAACCATGGTTATATAAATAATCCCATTGTTCATTAACGAGGTCGAAACACTGCCATCCATAAGCGTTATCATAATCCCAACCTTTACCTTCAAGCGTATCAACATGGGTAATTGCTTCATTTTCGGTAGCAGCTGAAACTGTTTCATGAGTTAAAAATATACATATCGAAGTAACAAGTGACATGATTATTAAACGCGATATAACTTTAGACATACATATCCCTTTCAAAAAATATCATTATTAAAGACAAAAACAATTAAGTTGTTTTAAATTACTTCACCTTTAATCCTGGGATAATATATCATAGTCACTTTTCTAAAAGATTACATATAGATGAATGTAATATAACTAAATTTAACTACTTTGTAAAAAACACAATAATCAGAATAACTAAATTTTTAAATTATTCTACAAGTGTAGCTAAAAATTCTACTTCATCATAAACACGTATGTTGTATTCACTTAATAATGCTGATAATACGCCGGGGCCTGCTGTTTTCCCCCCATTAAATTGCCCATTATAAATCGTCCGTGTACCACATGAAGGGCTGTTCGATTTTAAAACTACCGTATCGCACTCAAATGACTGTATTATCTTTAACGTCTGCTTGGCACCTGTTTTAAATGCTTCAGTAACATCTCTACCTGTCACGGTCATCACTTTAGCCTCGTCGTTCCATACATCAAATCCGTCTCCACCTACGATTTCAGACGGTTCTCTTGGAACAGAAAGTCCTCCAAGCAACTCTGGACAAGCAGTAATCGCTTCTCCTTTATCTACGAGGTCTTTCAATCTTTGATCTAATTTATGACCTCCATCATATCGTACCGCTTCTCCTATCAGACAAGCACTAATCAATATCATATCATTTCACACCTTTAAAATAACTACACTTCAATTCCGTACTATTATCAAAGAGAAAACTTTAAAAAGCAATATCAATTGATGTATGTTTAATAATAAATCATTTATGTAAGATATTACGTCTTTCTCTTTTTAAAAAACACGACGGCCACGACAACGATAGCAATGACTTCTAAAATATCAAACGACTTCATTATTGAAGAAGTAACTGAGTGACCTGCCCAAAAAACTCTAATTAAAAATAACAGTATAGAATGCACAATCATAGCAATAATTGTATATTTTAATGATTTATCTAATATTAAATTAAAAATAATTATAAAAAGCACCACAGTCACTGTTAAAAGTAACATAACAATTTCTGCTAATGACATCGTTGGTCTCCTTACTTAAATAAATAGATTTCTACGTTCTCTTTTTATAATAATTTCATATTCTATCTACCTAAACAAGTGCATGCGAATATCTTTCTACGAGGGATTAACACTTTCAAACCCGAACCTTGTAATACATACTCTTTTTTGCACTTTCATTTTTAATTTTGGTAACAAAAAAATTTATATTAGTATATACTGGGTATTATGTTATTATCCTTTAAGAGGTTTTAAATTTTCAATGAATGGTGATTAAAAAATGAGCAAAGTAAATAAACCATTATATTTCTATCTACTCTTATTTCTATCAACGACGATAATAGGAGCATTGTTACTTTATTTACCGTACACCGGTAAAAAACCTATCAATTTTATTGATGCGTTATTTGTAGCTTCGAGTGCATTTACAGTGACTGGCTTATCTCCCGTTGACGTAGGAACCCAATTTAATCTCTTAGGTGAGCTTGTTATTCTCGCCCTGATTCAAATCGGTGGTTTAGGGATTGTAACGGTGACGATGTTGACACTCGTTATTTTAAATAGAAAGATCTCAATAAAAAACAGATTCTTAATTATGGTTACTTGGAATATCGATGAACCGGGTGGCATTATTAAATTAATTAAGCATCTCGCAATTTACAGTATAGTAAGTGAAACAATTGGTGCGCTATGTTTATGTTTAACATTTATTCCTAAATACGGCTTAGGAAAAGGCGTGTTTATTAGTATATTTACATCAATATCTGCGTTTAACAACGCTGGGTTTGCATTATTTAAAGACAATTTAATTCATTTTGCGAATGATCCAGTGGTCATAATTGTTGTTCCGTTGTTAATCATCATGGGCGGTCTCGGTCATTTTGTAATTATAGACTTATTATATTGTAGAAAGTTAAATAAACTATCATTGCATTCAAAGCTTGTACTATCGACAACATCGATTTTGATTGTTTCAGGTATGGTACTCTTTTTCTTACTTGAACAAGCGAATACTTTAAATCACATGGGTATTATTGAAAAGATAGGAAATGCATTCTTACAATCTGTCACAACGCGTACAGCAGGATTTAACACTGTCGATATTGGTAGTATAACGACACCTACTGCCCTGTTATTCATGTTATTGATGTTTATCGGGGGCGCACCATTAAGTGCAGCTGGTGGTGTTAAAGTTACAACTTTCGCGATTATTGTCATATTTGTGCTAAACACTTTAAGAAAAGAACACAGTATTTCATTGTTCAATAAAGAAATATTCGATAAATATATTAAAATGTCTATTGTGATAATCAATATTTCTATCGCATTTATATTTTTCATGACTTTCATTATATCAATGATTAACCCGACGATTTCCTTTATTAAAATACTATTTGAAGTCGTTTCAGCCTTTGGTACAGTAGGATTGTCAATGAACTTAACACCGGAGTATCATGGAATAACTAAATTGTTAATCGTTATTGTGATGTTATGTGGTAAAGTCGGTTTACTCACGATTGCTAGAGCAATTATACCACCAAAAGAACCTAAAAATTATCACTTCCCTAAAGCGCACATACATTTATAACTCATATGTCGTCGCGCTAATCCATTGTTAAAGTATAAAATAAAAGTAGACACAAAGGCGAATCACCTTTGTGCCTACTTTTTTAATGATAAAAAACTCACAACCAATAAAATTGTGCGTCCATCAACCAAATTTTTAATTTTATGAAAGATATTAACGATTATTTTTCTAAAAAATAAATAAAATGCTTTTTAATTATATCAAAGGCCTTTGATATCGAAAGTTAAAATATTAACAAAAATTTTACTTTTATAATCATTTGTTTCACTTTATTATAAAATTACAATTGTTATACTATAATTACCAACCAAGGAAGGAGGTGTTTATTGTGGCTACAAATAATTCAAACAATAATAACAACAACAACAATAATAACAATAGTACAAATAATAACAACTCAAACAATCAAGAACGTACTGGTCAAGTAAAAGATCGTTCTCAAGTTAAAAACCCTCAAAACGATAGCTATGTTAAACGTGATACTGAAACTGGTGAATTCATGCAAGTAAAATCAGATTCAGAACCATTCAAAGGCGTTCGTAAAGAAGACTAATATGTGTGTGGAGCTACTCTATTGCCGTAGAGTGGCTTCTTTTTTGTTGAAAATAGTCTTTTTAGATAACACTAAACGTCACGTTTAACATAGCTTATTTAACATATATAAATATATTTTAAACCTAGAAACGATATTTTGCAAATTCACACAACTTACATACAATTGTGTAGATATCACACCTAGTTTTAACAAAAACTTAAATTTCATAAGTTAAGAGGCTAATATATTTCTCAACGCAAACTGTTAGCTATTATTTTAATTACATTAATATTGAGCATTTTTATGCCAATCGTTGGTTACATTTGCGATATACATATACTCAAATTTGGTTCATTCTTGATGAAAATAATAGATATATTACTCATTATAAGTTTACTGTTTATATGGGTAAAAAGATAAAAAGTAATGATTTTTAAATTAAATTGCCCCTTTACATATAAGAAATTGCTAAATAGTTGTAGCCATTATTCATGTTTGGATGATGGCTTTTTTTATAGGCTCTGTGGCAACAAAAATGAAAAAGCCCACAACCATGCGGGTTGTAGGCTCAATAGTGGAGACGGCGGGATTTGAACCCGCGTCCAGAGGTCCTGATACAGATCTTTCTACGTGTGTAGTCTATCTGTAAGTTTCACATAGTGATAGGAGACAGACAACCAACACTATGCTAGTTTGATTAGTTCTCTTCTAAACAGACTTCAAACGGCAGTGTTTAGCGTATCCTACTAAGGTTGAATCGCGTTAACTGCACATAGGAGATGCAGTTAGGCGATGCAGTGGCTATTACGCAGCTACTGCTAAATTATCGTTTGATTTGTCAGTTAATTTTAACTGTGTGTGTTGATACGGAGACAACCCTCCGACACGCTTAATCAGCTCGGGGGACCCCTGTCGAATCCAAGAACGTCCCCTTAATAAAAATTAACAAGCATTCTCTTAGAAAAAATGCTTATATTAACTGACATTTTTTAGAAAGCATATTCAATATTACCAAAGATTAATATCTTTGGCAATATCTTTCGCTTAATAACGGGCTTTCATCTCTCTGTCCACATCGCGTTTGACTGCTTTTTCTTTCAATGCTTGACGTTTATCGTATTTCTTCTTACCTCTTGCAACGCCAAGTAATACTTTGCAGTTACCATGCTTTAAATATAGTTTTAAAGGAACAATAGAATAACCAATTTCTCTCGTACGGTCGCCAAGTTTTAATATTTCTTTTTTATGAAGTAATAGTTTTCTTGAACGACGTGGATCATGGTTGAACTGGTTACCTTCTTCGTACGGCGCAATGTGCATATTTTGAAGGAAGATTTCACCTTTTGATACTTGTGCGTAACTATCCTTTAAATTTGCGCTACCACGACGAATTGACTTAATTTCAGTTCCTTTCAACGCAATGCCCGCTTCAATCGTATCTTCTATGTTGAAATCATGTCTTGCCTTACGATTTTCAGCTAATGTTCCTGGTGATTTTTTCTTCTTTTTCGGCATTGAGTTTCACCTCTTTGTTGAGTTATTTTTTCTTTTTACGTGCTTTCTTTTTAACCTTTTTATCTTTATAAAATGGTTTATGGTTGGTATTACCTTTTTTATCTTTATTACGTTGGTTTTTACCCTTACGTTGTTTTGATTTCTTTTTACCTTTTCGATCGTCTTTAGACTTATCTAAAGCGTTGCCTCTTGTTTTAGTTTGAATTGTTTTTCCTCTTGCAGGTCTTTGACTGCCACGATCATTTTTCGGTAATGGCATACCTACAATTTGGAAATCAATCATACGCTCATCTACGTCTACATTAACGACTTTAATTTTTACTGGATCCCCAATACGGAATACTTTAGCTTGTCTTTCACCAATCATTGCCATTTGACGTTCATCAAAGTGGTAATAATCGTCAGTTAAGTTTGATACATGAACCATACCTTCAATTGTATTTGGTAATTCAACGAACATACCGAAGTTTGCCACTGAGCTGATAATACCTTCGTATTCTTCACCGATATGTTGTACCATGTATTCTGCTTTTTTCAGTTCATCCGTATCTCTTTCTGCATCAATCGCTCTACGTTCTCTTGTAGAAGTATGATCTGCAATTTCAGGTAACATTTCTTCCCATTTATTAAGGGTTTCATTATCCATGGATTGCTCAATGATATATTTACGGATTAATCTGTGTACGATTAAGTCAGGATATCTACGGATAGGTGATGTGAAATGAGTGTAGAACTCAGCTGATAAACCGAAATGACCTAAGTTTACATCGTCATAACGTGCTTGTTGCATTGAACGAAGCATCATAGTAGAAATCACCATTTGTTCTGGTTGACCTTCAACTTCTTGTTGAATTTTCTGTAATGTCGATGGATGAATGTCTTCACCTGTACCTTTGATCATTAAACCAAAGTTCGTAATAAAGTCGAAGAATTGACGTAATCTTTCTGATTTAGGTTGTTCGTGAACACGGTAAATAAATGGTACTTGTAAGTTGTCAAAGTGTTCAGCGATTGTTTCGTTGGCTGCAAGCATGAATGATTCAATTAGACGTTCACCTTCGCCACGCTGTCTTAATTCGACATCCGTTGGAATACCTTCATCGTTTACTAATACTTTAGCTTCACTAATATCAAAGTCAATTTCACCACGACGTCTTCTCATCGCAATTAAACGATTTGATAAATCTTGTGCTAAATCTAGCATAGGTGTAACGTCTGGATACTTTTGTCGTGTTGCTTCATTTTGATCAGTGATGATTTCGTTTACTTCATCATAAGTCATTCGATGATTAGAATGAATGACACTATCAAAGATGCTATGATTTATAACGTCACCACGCTGGTTAATTTCCATTTGACAACTTAATGTTAAACGGTCGACCTTCGGATTTAGTGAACAAATACCGTTACTTAAACGATGCGGTATCATAGGTATAACGCGATCAACTAAATACACACTCGTGGCACGTTCATACGCTTCTTGATCTAGTGGTGAATCTTCAGTCACATAATAGCTTACATCCGCGATGCTTACTGTTAATTGCGTATTACCATTATCTAGTTTCTTCACACTAATCGCATCATCTAAGTCTTTAGCATCTGCACCATCAATCGTAATTGTTAGTTCATCACGTAAATCTGTGCGTCCTTCAATTTGTTCTGGTTTAATTTCTTCAGGTACTGCTTGAGCATCTTCCAGTACTTTATCTGGGAAGTCAATTTCTATGCCATGTTGATAAATAATAGATAAAATATCTACACCTGGATCATTTTTATGACCAAGTATTGCTGACACATGACCTTCTGGATTATCAGTACCGTCCGCATATTTCGTTATTTGAACTAATACTTTATGTCCATCTACTGCACCTAAGTTTTGACCTTTAGGAACAAAAATATCTTGCATGATACGTTTATCATCCGGCAGAACGAAGCCGAAATGACGCGCCTCGCTATAAGTTCCTACAACCTGTGTCACAGAATGAGTTTCGATGGATTTGACTTCACCTTCAACTTTACCTTTATGTTCACCTTTAGATTTTTGTAATTCAACAAGAACAGTGTCCCCGTCCATTGCTCTGTTTATTTTAGTAGGTGGAATGAAAATATCTTCCATATCATCTTCTTCTGGACGTAAAAATGCAAAGCCTTTTTTGTTTTGGCTTAATTTACCTTTAATTAATTTAGATTGCTTTGATGATTTAGTTTCTTTGCGTTGATATCTATCTGTTTTTGTACGTTCAATCAAACCAGTTTGTTCTAATTCTACTAATATTTTAATTAATTCTCTAAATGAATCAGCACTACTTAAACCGAGCGCATCTTGAAAGTCTGACACTGACATCGGTTCATAATCAGGTTGTTTAATAATTTCTTCTATGGATTGTTTTAAATTCATTTTGTCCCCTCCTTTCTTATTTTCTATCTACTTTATTATTTGGACCAATCTAACGATTCTAAAAATTGGTATACATCTTCAAATACAGTTTCTTTTTCTTTATCAATTGTAATAACATGACCAGAGTTTGCATACCATTTTATATCTTTAATATCTGAATCACTTTCGTTGTATATAATGTTTGCTGAATCAGGATTAATCATATTATCCAATTCCCCTTGGACAACTAATAGTGGATCCATAACTTCATCTACTTGGGATCTAATATCTTTAATTTGGCTTTGCAACTCATGTAATGTAGAAGTAGGTTTAAAGGCAGCCATTTCTTGCTCAATTGTAGACTCATCTTTTCCTTCGTATTTCTTAAAGTTACACGCGTAGTCTAGTACACCTTCAAACATTGCTCCTTCTGTTTTGATATACATAGGAGAACACATGGTTACAATACCCTTTACATCTCTATTTAAGCTTAATTTTAATGCATAACATCCACCTAATGATAATCCGGCCACGACAATTTCTTCATAACCTTGTTCTACGAGAAAATCATACCCATCAAGTGCATCTTTATACCATACATGTGGACTTGATTTTAAAATTTCTTCAGGTGGTTCCGCATGCCCTTCATAATGTGGAGCGTAAGAAGTATAGCCTTTTTTCTGGAGATATCTTCCTAACTGTCTGACATCTGAAGAATTCCCAGTAAAACCATGTAACAATAACACAGCTCGTGGTCCTTCTTCAAAAAAGAATGGTTTTGGTAATTTAATTTGCATCGTTATTCAATCCTTTCGCCTTACAACAACTGTACTTTTATGATAAATGGAAAACTATCTTTTGCTAAACTCACAAATAAAAAAGCCCGACTTTCGAATCGTCGGACCTTATAAACCAAAATAACTTATGCCTACCATTAACAAGAAGAATATAACTGCTAAAACGATCGTCAATCTATGCAAAAATAAATCGATGCCACGTTGTTTTTGTTTACCAAATAACTGCTCGGCACCACCACTTATCGCGCCTGATAATCCATTACTTTTACCTTCTTGGAGTAATACAACAGTTACTAATGCAATACAATCTAATATTAAAAGTATGATGATTAATGTATGCATAAAAATTGTCCTCCATTCATTATATACGAGTGGCATTATACCATACGTGAATTACATTTAGCAAATTACTACTTATTAAATGTACTTTTTCTTTTAATTGAAACAATTAACATATAAATTGCCATAATTATCGATAATAATAAAGCGATGCTCAATGGCAAGATATTCAGTGGCGACTTAACGTCACTAATCGCAACAAATAAAGAACTAATATTTACTAAGTTATACAAGACTTGTGCGACAAATACTGCAAACATGAACCACCATAAGTAAGTATGTTTATTCCATATAGCAATAATGCCGGCTAAATTCGCAAGTACGTACATCACACCTGTGAATTGTAAATTATTTCTTATGAGGCCAATAGCGTTGTCAGTAGGTTTCTGTCCACTATTAGATAACATTTGTTTAACGACATGATCGTCTATTACTACAAATACATGAATCGCATATAATATTGCAATCGCAAGTGAAGTATATGCTAACAAATGCGCCGTTTTCGTAACTCTTGACTTAGTCTGTTCGTCCATATAAGTAAAAAATCCCTTCTATAAATTACAATTCTAATTATATCAGTTCCAATAGGAAATATGAACAATTAAGGTTGATCATTCAGTGTTGAACTTAAAGATACTTTTAAAATAAAAAGCCAGCCAACATCGAAAGACATTGGCTGACGTTACATTAACACTTAAATGTTAGCGTGAACTCATGATTTAAGTTGTTATTATTTAGATAAATTGTAGAATGATTTTAATCCTTCAAATTTACCTGTTTCGTATAATTCATCTTCAATACGTAATAATTGATTGTATTTAGCAATACGATCTGTTCTTGATAATGAACCTGTTTTGATTTGGCCAGCGTTTGTGGCAACTGCGATATCAGCAATTGTAGTATCTTCTGTTTCACCTGAACGGTGTGATACAACTGCAGTGTAGCCAGCTTTTTTAGCCATTTCAATAGCTTCAAATGTTTCTGTAAGTGTACCGATTTGGTTAACTTTGATTAAGATTGAATTACCGATGCCATTTTCAATACCTTTAGATAAGATGGCAGTGTTTGTTACGAATAGGTCGTCACCTACTAATTGTACACGGTCACCGATACGGTCAGTTAATACTTTCCAACCGTCCCAGTCGTTTTCATCCATACCGTCTTCAATTGAAATGATTGGGTATTTGTTTACAAGTTCTTCTAAGTAGTCGACTTGTTGTTCCGCAGTTAATTTAGAACCATTGTCTCCTTCGAATTTAGCGTAGTTATAAACGCCGTCTTCGAAGAATTCTGAAGAAGCACAGTCAAATCCTAAGAATACATCTTTACCTGGTTCTAATCCTACAGCTTTAATTGCTTCTAAAATTGTTTCAACAGCATCTTCTGTACCTTCAAATTTAGGTGCGAAACCACCTTCGTCACCTACTGCTGTTTCTAAACCACGATTTTTAAGGATTGATTTTAAGTTGTGGAAGATTTCTGCTCCCCAACGTAATGATTCACTGAATGATTCAGCACCTACTGGTAAGATCATAAATTCTTGGAATGCAATTGGAGCATCTGAGTGTGAACCACCATTTACAATGTTCATCATTGGAACTGGAAGTTCAGTACCATTGAATCCACCTAAATATTTGTAAAGTGGTTGGCCTAATAAGTCAGCTGCTGCGCGAGCTACTGCGATTGACACACCAAGGATTGCATTTGCACCTAATTTACCTTTGTTTTCAGTACCGTCTAATTGAATCATCATTTTATCGATTGATACTTGTTCTAATACTGAAAATTCACCTTCAACAATTTCTGGTGCGATGATTTCGTTAACATTGTCAACTGCTTTAGTAACACCTTTACCTAAATAACGTGACTTATCACCATCACGTAATTCAACGGCTTCGTGTTCACCAGTTGAGGCACCTGATGGTACTAATGCACGACCAAATGCGCCACTTTCTGTTAATACTTCTACTTCAACTGTTGGGTTACCACGAGAGTCTAAGACTTCGCGTGCGTAAACATCTGTAATAATTGGCATGTTTAAAATCTCCTTTTTAAATGAGTAGTTTAGAAATATGAAATTTCATTTTCATTATAGCCTTTACAACTATAAATACAAAATATTTCACTTATGTTTTGTAGCAATGAAAAGCTTTTATATAAGCCCTCCATTGCTTTGTTTTAAAGAAAGTTATTAATCATTAATTAATGATTCACCTGTCATATCATCAGGTTGATTAACGTTTAATAAGTCTAATAATGTTGGTGCTAAATCACCAAGACGACCTGTTTCACGTAACGTTACGCCTTCTTTAGTAACGATAACTGGAACAGGATTTGTAGTGTGCGTTGTCATTGGCTCATCATCATCTGTTAATACCATGTCTGAGTTACCATGATCAGCTGTAATTACTGCATGACCGCCCATGTCGATGATTTTATCCACGACTTCGCCTAGACATTCATCAACGGCTTCAATTGCTTTTACCGTTGGTTCTAATTTACCACTATGACCTACCATATCTGGATTAGCAAAGTTTAATAAGATTAAATCTAAGTCACCTTTGTCTAATTCTTCTAATAGTGCGTCTTTCACTTCGTAAGCACTCATTTCTGGTTTAAGATCATACGTAGCAACTTTCGGTGAATCAATTAAACGGCGACGTTCTCCTTCGAATTCGTCGTTACGTCCACCACTCATAAAGTAAGTCACATGAGGGAATTTTTCTGTTTCTGCAATACGTAATTGTTTTAAACCTTCATTTTGTGCTACTTCACCGATTGTATTTTTTAAGTCAACTTTTTCAAAGACAACTTCAGCATCGATGTTATCGTTATACTTTGTAAATGTTGTATAGAATAAGTCATTTACGCGTTCTACTTTAAATCCATCAAATGCTTTATCTGTGAAGATCTCTGAAAGTTGTGCCGCGCGGTCAGGACGGAAGTTATAGAAGATGACTGAATCACCATCATTCACACCATTATTTTGACCTTCTACGATAAATGGTTCAACGAATTCGTCAGTAACATCTTTGTCGTAACTAGCTTCGATTCCGGCTTTAGCAGATTCAAATGTTTCTCCATCGAAATTACGAATCGCGTTGTATGCTTTTTCTTCACGATCCCAACGTTTGTCACGATCCATTGCATAATAACGACCTGAAACAGAGGCAAATTGACCTACGCCAATTTCTTTAAATTTCTCTTCTGTTTTTTCTACGTATTTCAATGCTGATTTTTGATCAACATCACGGCCATCTAAGAATGCATGCACATAAACTTTGTCGATGCCTTGTTTTTTAGCTAATTTTAAAATAGCAAATAAGTGTTCATAATGACTGTGTACTCCGCCATCTGATAATAAACCGAATACATGTAAAGCTGAATCGTTATCTTTAACGTGATCCATCGCTTTATTCAACACTTCGTTATCGTAGAAACCTTCATCTTCAATCGCTTTATTGATACGTGTAAGACTTTGATAAACAACACGCCCTGCACCGATGTTCATATGACCTACTTCAGAGTTACCCATTTGGCCTTCTGGAAGTCCAACATCTAAGCCGCTTGCTTCGATTTGAGTTGTTGGATATTTACTATAATAACGATCAAAGTTAGGTTTGTTCGCTTGTTTCACAGCGTTACCATGTTCACTGTCTCTATTTGCGAAACCATCTAAAATGATTAAAGCAGTAGGTTGTTTTGCCATATTACTTAGCACCTTCTAACAATTGAACGAAATCATCTACTTTAAGTGATGCGCCACCAACAAGTGCGCCGTCAATGTCTGATTGAGCCATGTATTCATTGATGTTATGAGGTTTAACACTACCACCATATTGAATACGTGTAGCTTGAGCCACATCATCATTTGCTAAATCAGCAATTGTTTGTCTTACATGTCCGCACATTTCGTTTGCATCTTGTGCGTTAGATGATTTACCAGTACCGATAGCCCAAACAGGTTCATACGCGATGACAACTTGTTTTAGTTGTTCTTCTGATAAACCTTCAACAGCTTTCTTAACTTGATTGCCAACAACTTCGTTAGCTTTACCACTTTCGCGTTCTTCGTCTGTTTCACCTACACAAATAATAGGTGTCATGTCATGGTTGAATACAGCGTGTGCTTTCTTGTTAATTTCTTCATCTGTTTCGTGGAAAATATCACGACGTTCAGAGTGTCCAATAACTACATATTTAACACCTAAATCTGCTAATGCAACTGGAGATGTTTCACCAGTAAATGCACCATTATCTTCATAAAATGCATTTTGAGCACCTATTTGTAGGCCTTCAGCTTTACCGTCATTTACTAAAGTAACAAGTGCATCTAATTGAATAGTTGGTGCACAAATTAATGATTCTACTTCTTTAGTATCTGGTAATACTGGTAATTCATTAATAAAATCTTTCGCTTCTTGAACTGTTTTATTCATTTTCCAGTTACCTGCAATAATTGGTTTTCTCATTATATTACACTCCTATTTATTAGTTTTATATATTCATAAACGAATGATACATATCATTTTTAATATACGTTCGTGTGTAAATTATTTATCTGAAATAGCTTGTACGCCTGGTAATGTTTTACCTTCTAGATATTCTAATGAAGCACCGCCACCAGTTGAAATGTGGCTAAAGTCATCAGCATACCCTAGAGAGATTGCTGCTGCTGCAGAATCGCCGCCACCGATAATTGTGTTAGCGTCTTTTAATTCAGCGATGGCTTCACAAACACCAATTGTTCCTTTTGCAAAGTTGCTGAATTCGAATACACCCATAGGTCCATTCCAAACTACTGTGTGAGCACCTTGAAGTTGTTCTTTGAATAGTTCAACTGTCTTCGGACCAACGTCCATCGCTTCTTGGTCTTCTGGGATTTCATCTACAGATACTTCAGTGATTTCAGCATCATTTGAAAATTCTTTCGCTACTTTACAATCAACTGGTAATACGATTTGATCGCCATGTTGATCTAGTAATTCTTTTGCGAAATCAATTTTATCTTCTTCTAATAGTGATTGGCCAATTTCTTTACCTTGCGCTTTAAAGAATGTGTATGACATGCCTCCACCAATTAATACTTTATCCGCAATTTTTAATAAGTTAGTAATTACGCCGATTTTGTCTGAAACCTTAGCTCCACCAAGTATAGCTACTACTGGTTTTTCAGGATTCTCAACAACACCGCCGATATACTTAATTTCTTTTTCCATTAAGAATCCAGCTACTGTTTCTAAATTAGATGCAATACCTACGTTTGAAGCATGTTCACGGTGAGCTGTTCCGAATGCGTCATTTACAAATACATCTCCAAGAGACGCCCAGTATTTACCTAGTTCAGGATCATTTTTAGATTCTTTTTTACCATCTAGGTCTTCAAAACGTGTATTTTCTACTAATAACACGTCACCTTCATTTAATTCCTTTACTGCTTGCTCAAGTTGTTCGCCACGTGTTTCAGGAACAAATTTAACCTCTTGACCTAATTTGTCAGTAAGTTCTTGAGCTACAGGTTTTAATGTTAATGATTCTTTATCGCTTTCTTCTTTAACTTTACCTAAATGTGAGAATAAAACGACTTTCCCGCCATTTTCAATTAAATGTTTAATTGTAGGCAAAGCTTGAACGATACGGTTATCATCAGTGATTTCTCCGTCTTTCATTGGAACATTGAAATCCGCACGAACAAGAACAGTTTTACCTTTAACTTCTATGTCAGATACAATTTTTTTAGCCATCTAAATTTCCTCCTCTTAATGGAACAATAAAGTAAAATAAGCGGAGAAGCGTTTGTGCTCCCCGCTTACTCCTAAGCTTTTAGTTAAATTTAACACAGCACAATGAGCTTGTTAAATTAATATTTTAATTCAATCTTATTTAGATTGTGATGCTAAGTGATTTAAAGTACGTACTAATTGTGAAGTATATGACATTTCGTTGTCATACCAAGCTGCAACTTTAACTAATTGGCGATCTCCAACTGTCATAACACGTGTTTGAGTAGCGTCAAATAATGAACCGTAAGTCATACCAATTACATCTGATGAAACGATTTCGTCTTCAGTGTAACCGAATGATTCAGTTGAAGCGTTTTTCATTGCTTTGTTTACGTCTTCGATTGTAACGTCTTTTTCTAATACAACAGTTAATTCAGTTAATGAACCAGTTGCAACAGGTACACGTTGCGCACCGCCATCTAATTTACCATCGATTTCAGGGATTACTAAGCCGATTGCTTTAGCAGCACCTGTTGAGTTAGGGATGATGTTTTCTGCTGCAGCACGCGCACGACGTTTGTCGCCTTTACGGTGAGGTGAATCTTGTGTACTTTGGTCACCAGTGTATGCGTGGATTGTTGTCATGAAGCCTTCAACTAAACCAAAGTCATCATTTAATACTTTAGCTACTGGAGCTAATGAATTAGTTGTACATGAAGCACCTGAAACAACTGTTTCTGAACCGTCTAATTGGTCATGGTTTGTGTTATATACGATTGTTTTTAAGTCACCTTTAGCTGGTGCTGAGATTAATACTTTTTTAGCACCTGCTTCGATGTGAGCTTCTGCTTTTTCTTTTTCAGTGAATAAACCAGTACATTCAAGTACTACATCGATGTCTAAGTCTTTCCAAGGTAATTTGCTTGGATCTGGTTCTGAGAATGATTTGATTTCTGAACCATTTACGCGGAAACCATCTGATTCTACTTCAACTTCTCCTGTGAAGCGTCCTTGCATAGTGTCATATTTTAATAGATGCGCTAACATTTCGTCGTCAGTTAAATCGTTAACTGCTACTACGTCGATGCCGTCAACTTTTTGAATTCTTCTGAATGCTAAACGACCGATTCTACCAAAACCATTAATTGCTACTTTTACTGCCATAGATAATAGCCTCCTTTATAATGATATTTAAAAAGTGAAATCACTTTTTATTACTATGATTTACGATAATATTTGCCGCACCTTCATCAGTGATTAACACTGTATTTTTAGGAGCTATTGAAAGATAAGCTTTTATTGCTTCTCCTTTTGACTTACCCCCTGCAACGGCAAAAATAAACTTCTTTGATTCAAGGTCTTCTAATTGAAGTCCAATTGTTCTTGCTTTATGAACAATATTTCCTTGATCATCAAAATAATATCCGAATGCTTCGCCTGAAGCTTTATGATGTTGAAGTTTTTCGATGACTTCGATTGACGATTGACGTCTACGTGCCATCTTCAGCGCATCACCAATTCCATGAACTGTAATATCGGATTCTTTAATCTTACTGAGCGTTTGAATCACAGAAGGTTCCAACATTAACGTATTATAAGTTGATTCATTTACATTATCCGGAACGTATAATGTTGTATAATCGCCACCTGTTTGTTGTGCCATACTTGCGGCAATTGTATTTGCTTGGTAAATCACATTCTCGCCAAGACCACCACGTGCTGGGACGAAAAATACACTATAGGGTTGCCGATGCATAGCATCGCTTAAATATGCCATTGTTGAGCCACCAGTCACTGCAACAACTGCATCTTCGTGTAACACCTCTTCAACGAGCTGTCCACCTTGCGTCGATAGTTCAACTTTAACTGTTTTATCAGAATCAGAATCACCTGGCACAATAAATACATCTTGAATGTTAAATTGCTCTTTAATTGATTGAGCGAGATGATGTTCATCAGAATAACTATTAAAGTAACTTTGCAATTGTCGAATAGTGGATTCACCTTTATCTGTGATTTCCATACCAGTTGGTTTAACCTTTATGAGTGATTGTTCCTTTAACACATCTGTTTCAGAACGTAACACACGCTCAGTTAAATCCATATACTCACTTAAACTTCGTCTCCCCACTGGTTGATATTTTGAGATAGTAGTGAGAATTGAAAAACGTCGATACATTTTTTCAACGAGTTCTGGAACTAGATTCTGTTGAATTTTTATCAAGTCTTTCACTACTATCCTCCTCCTTGTGTAAATAAAGGGTCAAGTTTCAACCACGGATTGACTAATATTGTCCCTGGTGGGACAAAAAAATATAACCTCTACAGTTGCAATCCTACTACTATCGTTATAGAAATGCAAGAGAAAAACTTGCTACAATTTTTTTACCAATACATACTCAGTTTACTTTGTAACTATATTTCATACATTACCCTTTAATTTGAAATTTAATCATAGATGTTTAAAGCCTGATTTAGAGGAAAAGATTATATATAAGAAATTTTAAAACTTAGTCGTATTAATTTTTATATTAAAATAAAAAATTAACGATTACAAAATCTATAAAACATAAACTCAAACGCCTTGTAATTAGAAGGAGGATAGACTATGACTAAAAAAGATGAACCTACTGTAATAGATCCTAATGATCCATCTTATAAAGGATCAGATCACTTTGAAGATGAGAGACATACGTCAGAGCAATTTAGCGAAATGAATGGCACTGGTTTTAGAATAATGGGTTGCGGTCCATTTGGATGTTTTGGCGGTTGTTTAACTAGTATTATACTTTCAATATTACTCACTATTTTATTAAACTTTTTATTCAATCTCCCATTTTAACGTATTAAAAAACTGGCACGTCAGGATGATTTACATTCTGACTGCCAGTTATTTTTTAGTCCTCGTCACTTTGTTCAGAGGATTGTGAACTACTATTTGAGCTAGAATCACTACTTGATGATGGCTCATCACTATTTTGTGATGAGCTTTGGCCACTATTTTGGTTAGATTGTTGTTTGCTTGATTGTTGTTTACTTGATGACTGTTCAGATGATTTTGGTTGTTGCGAAGAAGACTGACTAGTTGATTGTTTAGTTTTTTTTTCCTCTGTCGAAGCTTGTTGTTTCGCACTATTGCCTTCTTGGGATGATTGTTGTTTTGAGTCATCTTCAGCTGTTTTTTCTTTTGTTGAAGGTTCTTGCGTTGAGCGCTCTGTTGTAGAACGTTGCTCTGTTGATTTTTGTTGTGTAGATGGTTTTTCTGAAGTGCGTTTTTCTTGTGTTTTTTCTTCAGTGGATTTTTCTTGTGTACGCTCTTGTGTTGATTTTTCTTCTGTCGTACGTTTTTCACGTGTTGATGGCTCTTGAGTACTACGTTTTTCAGAAGTTTGTTCTTTTGTTGGTTTCTGCTCTGTTGATTTTTCTACTGTTTTACTTGGTTGTTGTTTCTGTTGTGTTTGTTGTGTTTGTTTAGATGAGTCATTATCTTTTTTGTCTTTATCTTTGTCTTTATCTTTGTCTTTATCCTCATCCTTTTTATCGTCTTTTTTCTTATCTTTATCTTTGTTCTCTTCTTGCTTTTGTTCGTTTAAGCGTTCTTTAGCCTTATTAGAATGATCAACGAATGCAAATACTGCAAACACTAAACCACTGATCAATAATAAAACGATAACGCCACTAACAATTTTAGCAAAAGAACTCATTCCACCATTTCGGTTCGACATATGCTCCCCTCACTTCATTTCAATAAATTTATTTCTCAAGTGACATTGTTTCAAAATAACAAAAATATATTCTACACGAATTTTTTTAAACTGCAACAACTTTTAATCTATTATTTTTTAGCCATTAACATGTTACCATGAGTATGTCGCTAATAAAATAGCTACTTCCCTTTTAACTGTTTCAGAAGTACTCAAACCCTGAACAGTATTATTTCTTAAAATAAACACATTTTACACTTTATTAACTATTACAGGAAGTGACCCTTTTAATGACTAATAATAACTACAATCCGCATGATATCTTCAATGAAACAGATAATCACAAGCAAAAAGGATTACGACGTATGATGTCGGAAAACGATGATTATGAATCTCAACCAAAATCGAAGAAACAAATAGTTATTTTATTATTAATAATAGTTACACTTATAATTACTGCTTTAGTTATATCTCAGATCTTTATTCACTAATCTATAACTAACGTTAGTATAAAGAGAAATGGACGACTATGCAAAAAATACACTATTTTTTGAAGTAACATCTAACTCTTCGTAACCACCTTCAGCAATACCCCTTACTTACTCAACTTTCATTTGTAACTTACAAAAGCCTGAAACGTTGTAACGTCTCAGGCTCATTACTAAAGGGAGTTAGATATTTACCTTCGTAAGTATATTATGGGTATACTGAAATAATTAAGAGATGATTAATTTCTATCGAAGGTACTTTAATTATAAATCTATATAACCTCAAATAAAATAGATTTCAACGCAACTTAATGACATATTGATGACTAATTTTTGAACACTATATGTCATTTGCGTATTAAATAAATTGTAGCTACTCACTAACATTCGTATAATAGAATACATAGCGAAGAGGTGATCTATTTGAAAAATTATTTAATTACAGGCGGCACTGGTATGATCGGTTCAGAGTTAATCAATGCCATTGTCCATAGTGAAGCCCATATCACTGTATTAACGAGACAGAATATTCAAACGTCACAATCACAAATAACATATATCAATTGGTCACAGCCAAATTGGGAATCACAAGTTCCAAGTGACATCGACTTTGTAATCAATCTCGCAGGTGCTAGTTTAAATCAACGATGGACACAATCGTATAAACAAGAAATTATGTTAAGTCGACTGAAAGCTACACAAGCTTTATACGACTTATTTAAAGACCGCACACATAAGCCGTCAGTGTTCTTTAATGCGAGTGCTGTCGGGTATTACCCGCCTGATTTATATCGTACCTATACTGAACTAGATCAAACGTTACCTTTTGATTTCTTATCTGAAGTGGTCTATCAATGGGAACGTAAAGCTCGACAGTTTGAGACTTTAGGTACACGCGTCATCATTGGACGATTTGGTATGGTACTCTCAAATCAAGACGGTGCATTACCATTAATGAAACTACCTTATGAATTAAATGTCGGTGGTAAGGTTGGTTCAGGTAGGCAATGGTACTCATGGATTCACATTGATGATGTAGTTCGAGCTATTCTTTTCACAATTAATTCCGATAAAGCTCAGGGTGTATTTAATTTCACAGCGCCTATCATCGAACGTCAAAATATGTTCGGCTATACGATTGCACGTGTGACAGAGCGTCCACATTATACTTGGGTGCCCGCACCATTTCTTAGATTACTACTCGGTGAAATGTCGACAGTCGTATTAGATACTCAAAAAGTAATCCCTAACAAACTTCAAGCGATCAATTTCGAATTTAAATATTCAAACTTAAAATCAGCGTTAGAATCAATATTAAAATAACTAGACAAAAGAGGTGCTAAATGATGAAATATGATGCACTCACGCACATATTATTATTAATTGTAGGCTTGTTACTACTTGCAAATGGTATATTGTCTTTTGATAAAACGATTGCGATGAGCATTGTTTCTATAATCTTCATTATAGTTGGATTAATCATCGTAGCCTTTGGAGGAAAGTTAATTTACGATAATAAATTTTCCAATAGTAAAAGTAAATAAAACGACAATATAAAAAACCTGAGACAATGTATGTCTCAGGCTTTTTATTTCACTAATTATGCTTCAGGTTCCATAACATGGTCTACTAAGCCGTATTCTTTTGCTTCTTCAGCAGATAAGAAGTTGTCACGGTCTGTATCTTTTTCAATTTTTTCTATTGATTGACCTGTACGTTCTGCTAAAATTTTGTTTAATTTAGCACGTGTTTTTAAGATGTGGTTAGCAGCAATTTCGATTTCTGTTGCTTGTCCTTGTGCGCCACCTAATGGTTGGTGAATCATTACTTCAGCATTTGGTAATGCAAAACGTTTACCTTTCGCACCTGCTGAAAGTAGGAATGATCCCATAGACGCTGCCATGCCGATACAAATTGTTTGTACATCTGGTTTGATGTGTTGGATTGTATCGTAAATAGCGAAACCAGCAGTTACGCTACCACCTGGTGAATTTATATAAAGATAAATATCTTTTTCAGCATCTTGAGCTTGTAAGAATAATAATTGTGATACAATTGAGTTTGCTACGTTATCATCAATTTGTGAACCTAACATGATGATACGGTCTTTTAATAAACGTGAGTAAATATCATAAGCACGTTCCCCACGGTTTGTTGTTTCAATTACTGTAGGTATTAAATTCATTATTACTGCCTCCTTAATTCTAACTGATAAATACATTTTAACCTAAAAGTCAAATATGGTCAAAAAATATAACTCCCAGATTTAAAAGTTTTTTATATTTCCATTGACCGACAAAATGATCATTTGTACACTATTACTAATGTCCTTTTATCCCCTCGTAGTGTAATGGATAACACATAAGATTCCGGTTCTTAGAATAGGGGTTCGATTCCCTTCGAGGGGGGTTTTTTATGATAATTTGACTTTATGACTAAATCACAAAATAAGAAATGATTAATATGATGATTGAAATAGCAGTTGTAATGGTGAAAACCGGTGATATGTTGTTGATTAATTTTTTATATTCACTGTCTGGCGCATTTTGCTTTTTGAGGTCAACACATTTTTTCATTACATACAGTGCTTCAATTAATGAAACAATTAATACAACTAATAGTAAAATAAGCATTCATCATGATCCTTTCATCTTGGGAATAAATATGTAAAAAAAGACGGTACGTTTTAACTCAACGTACCGTCTTTACTCTTTCACAATTATTACATTATTGTCAAACTTATAATTCAATAATTTCACCACTGCGGAGTTTATCTGCCATTTCGTTTAACTTTCTTAAACGATGGTTTACCCCAGATTTCGAAATCTTTCCGGTAGACATCATTTCACCTAACTCTTTTAATGAAACGTCTTGATGTTCAACTCTTAACTTCGCAATTTCTCTCAATCTATCAGGTAAGTTATCTAAACCAATTTCTTGATCAATCAGTAAAATGCTTTCAACTTGTTTCATAGCAGCACTTACTGTTTTGTTTAAGTTTGCAGTTTCGCAATTAACTAAACGATTAACTGAATTTCTCATATCACGAACAATACGCACGTCTTCAAATTTCAATAACGCTTGATAACCACCGATTAAACTTAAGAAATCAGAAATTTTTTCAGCTTCTTTTAAATAGGCAATACTGCCCTTCTTACGTTCTAAATGTTTAGCATTCAATCCATAACTATTCATCAATTGCGTTAAACCTTCTGAATGATCTTCATATAATGAGAAAATCTCTAAATGATACGAAGATGTTTCAGGGTTGTTGACTGAACCACCTGCTAAAAAAGCACCTCGTAGATAACTTCGTCTCATTTCATCATCTTGAATCATCGCTTCATCAATCTCATGCGTGAATATACCATTCTTTAAAATGCCTAAATCATTTAGTATTTCACGTGCGCGAGCTTTTATGCGACAGATATAAATATTGTTCTTTTTTAATTTCATTTTCTTTCTTACAAGTAGTTCAACTTCAACTTTAAATACCTTTTTAATTAATGAATAAATTCTACGTGCTGTCGTGGCATTTTCAGTTTGAACATTAATGATAAATTGTTGGTTGGATAAACTGAGTGCACCATTCATTCGGATAAGTGCACTGAGCTCTGCTTTAGCATTGATTTCATCTACTTCGATTCTCGTCAGCTCATTTTTCATATCAGACGCAAAGCTCATCGTATCATCAGGCCCTTCTTTACTAAGCTGAGTGCTTAGATTTATTCATCTGTATTTCTCTTGAATTGGATTGTTGATGTTTCTCTTAACGCAATTTCATAAATCATCTTCGCCAACACTTCGGTATTATGTCTTACATAAATTTCCGATGAAATTTCAATTAAATCTGGATGTGTAAAAACCTTAATACCAAGTCGTTTCATAGCTTCTGAATCGTTTTTAACAGGTGCAGCATTATCTTTTTTATAACGTTCAAGTACATCGTTATTATATGTTTGTGAACCACAAAGTGCATAATCAATACATTTTTCACCAATTTGATTATGAATTGCGTTGACGTGATCTAATACAGTATAGCCATTTGTTTCACCTGGTTGTGTCATAACATTAGACACATACAATTTAGGGGCATCACATTTTAATAATGCTTCTGAAATACCTTTGACACAAAGATTTGAAATCACACTTGTATATAATGAGCCTGGCCCCATAACTATGAGGTCGGCATTTTCTAAAGCCTGTACGGCTTCTTCCATAGGTTCAACATCTTCGGGTTCTAAAAAGACATTTTTTATACGTTTATTTCGTTTAGGAATTTCAGACTCTCCATAAATGACCTCACCATCTTCCATGACAGCATTTAAACGTACACTCGCGTTTGTAGATGGTATGACGCGTCCTTTAATGTTAAGTATTTCGCTTAGCTCTTTCACCGCATGACCAAAGTCATCAGTAATATTTGTCAGAGCCGCAATTAATAAATTTCCTAATGAATGCCCTTCAATTTGATTTTCTTTAAAGCGATATTGGAATAATTGTTCCAATGTCGATTCAGTTTCACTTAATGCAGAAATTACATTTCGTATATCCCCTGGTGCTGGTATATCCATTTCATTTCTTATCTTACCTGTACTACCACCATCGTCTGAAACAGTTACAATCGTCGTAATATCAATTTGATAATCCTTTAAACCTCTTGCTAAAACGGATAAACCTGTACCTCCACCGATGAGGACAAGTTTGATTCTTCTCATAGTATTATTTCACGCCACTTTCTATATGTGCATCACGATGATGAACATAAACATTATAATCAAAGCTCTCTTGTAGTTCTGCCCCAATGCGTTTCGCTAAGGCAACTGATCTATGTTGTCCACCTGTACATCCAATTGCTATGACAAGTTGTGATTTACCTTCCTTCTTATAACCCGGAACCATAAATTTCAACAAGTCCATTAACTTTTCATAAAATATATTCGTTTCTTTCCATTTCATCACATATTTGTATACCGCTTCGTCTTCACCAGTTAATGGCCTTAATTCATCAACGTAGTGCGGATTTGGTAAAAATCTTACGTCGAATACCAAGTCTGCATCTATTTGAATGCCATGTTTAAAACCGAAACTGATGACATTGATATTAAATGTTTGGAAATCACTATCGTTAAAATAGTCACGTATCTGATTACGTAGCGCTTTAGGTTTCATATGTGAAGTATCTATTGTGTAATTCGCAAGACTTTTAATTTCACTCAATAAACTGCGCTCTTCTTCAATTGCATCAATTAATGAACGTTGACCATTATAAGTTAATGGATGTGCTCTTCGTGTTTCCTTATAACGAGAAATAAGCTTATTATTTGTAGCTTCAAGAAACATAATGTCTACAATAACGTCTGTATTACTCTTAATTTGATCAATTTCTTGAATTAACGCTTCAAATAATTCCTTACCACGTAAATCAATAGCAATCGCTACCTTTTGTAAAGATGGATTACCTTGATCCATTAAATCTACAAATTTTCCCAATAAGATTGGAGGTAAATTATCTACGCAAAAATAACCAATGTCTTCTAAACTTTGAATGACTACTGATTTTCCTGCTCCTGATAATCCAGTAACAACCAATAATTCGCTTTTTACTATTTCTTTTTCTTCTCGTTGCATTTTCCCACACCATCCATAGTTATTTTTAACTAGAACAAATCGTCTCGTGCTCTATTGAAAGTCTAAGTCGTTAATATATTTGTACATGATACATGCTATCATATTATATTTTACATTAAAATCTGTGACTATAGTAGTCGTAACATCAAAATAAAAAGACTAGTCACTTCATAGATGAATGAACTAGCCTTTTCACTAATGATCTTATAAACAAGCTAATATAAGCAATTTATCATAATCTGTACTTAAAATAAGAGATGCTTAAATTTACTTTATACTTCTAATTTTTCTTTCAACTGTTCGATATATGCAATTGCACTTTGCGCTGCAATACTACCGTCGCCCGTAGCTGTTACAATTTGACGTAACCCTTTGTCGCGCACATCTCCTGCAGCATAAATACCAGGCACTTTCGTGCTCATATCATCATGTGTTTCGATATACCCAACGTCATTTGTGATGCCTAAATCTGTAAATGGCGCTGTTAATGGTTTCATTCCAATGTAGACGAAAACACCGTCAGCATCTAATTGTTGTTCTGAACCATCTTTCGTTGATTCAAGCGTTACTGAGCCTACTTTACCATCTTTTTCATTGATTGTTTTCAATGTGTGGCTCCAAATAAAATCAATCTTGTCATTTTTAAACGCTCTTTCTTGTAAAATGCTTTGGGCACGTAATTCATCTCTACGGTGAACAATTGTTACGCTATCTGCGAATTTCGTTAAGAAAGTACCTTCTTCGACAGCAGAATCACCGCCGCCAATGACGAATAGCTTTTTCCCTTTAAAGAATGCACCATCGCACACTGCACAATAACTTACGCCACGGCCACCAAGTTCTTCTTCACCAGGTACACCGATTTTTTTATATTCAGCACCAGTTGAAATAATTACTGCACGTGCAGTAATTTCGTTGTTCCCTAAATCAATGACTTTGTAATCAACTTTATCTTCGATAGACTTGATATCTCCGTATTGATACTTTGCACCGAACTTTTTAGCATGTTCAAACATCTTAGTTGAAAGGTCAGGTCCTGTTATCATTTCAAAGCCAGGAAAGTTTTCAACCTCTTCGGTATTGGCCATTTGTCCGCCTGGCATACCACGTTCGATCATAACTGTACTTAAATTTGCACGTGATGCATAAACTGCTGCCGTCATACCAGCAGGTCCAGCACCAATAATAGCCACATCAAAATCCACTTGTTCAGTCATTTTAATAGCCTCCTGTTTTCTAAATCAATATGCGAATTATATATGATAATCAACACATTATAAACCTATATGCTCAACAATACATCTATCATTTTATTCAAACGGTATTGTGAAATATCAAACCATTCTTCAACTTGTCGCTTCGTCACTTTGTGCTCATTATTGCGATAATAATTATATACGAACGCAGCAACATAAGCATCTACAGAGCTCAAATCCAGCTTCTCTGCAATCACTGCTTCTGCTTGATCAATCCACGTGACAAATAATAACGAATCATGCGTTAATGAATCAACCTCATAAAGTTTGACCATTCCTCGGTGGATAAAATCTAGCTTATTTAACTTTAAATCTTGAATCAAATAAGTTAAATAAAGCTTTTCATAATCATTCATCGTTTCCAATACCGACCAGATATCTTCGGTCATAAACACTTCTTTACCTTTTAATTGGTTTAATAGAAATATACCATACAATCTGTAATGGCTATCGTCACTGTGCAATAAAGGTAAAATTCTACTCTCAAAAATAGCTTTACTTTCATCAATCACCCAAGGTGCATAACCGACATTAACTTTAGCAATTTCTTGTAATTTGTTCCAGAAGAATTTACTTTCTTCTATATGGTTTAAATGATAATGATTAAAGCTCAATGCATTATACATTTGTAATGAAAGGAACTTGCCTTTTTTATAAAGCGGTTGCAGTATCTTTTGAGAAGCTTCGTATTGTTTCAAATAACAAAGTACAATACCTAATTTAAACGATTCATCGTCATTCATCGGCATCACTTTGTTTAAAATTTTTAAATAACGCTCATATTTTTCAGTATCATTCGTGTTATAAAGTAATAAAGTATAATGACACAATGCATAGACATCTGTACTGTCTTCGGATAATAACCTTTCGAACATGACTTTCGCACTATCAAAATCATTTAAATATAAATAACACATCGCCAATAAGTTACGTACGATACGATGATCTTGTATTGAAGCATCTTGGCGTAAAATATAATTTTGCGCTTCTTCCAAACGCCCTTGTGAAAATAAAAATTGGAAGATAACCTGCGCGACAAATAACTGACTTTCTATTTTAATATCGTTGTTAGATGAATATGAGACCTCAAACATCTCTTCAAGTTCAGTTTTATAATCTTCATCATCCGTCAATATGACGTAATTCATACCAAATAAAAAAGATTTATTCGGATCATTAAGCGTAATATTTAACTGACTTAATTGGTAATAACTTTCAGGAATCATCGTTCCAGCCGCGATATTTTCATAGAATAAATGCTCAGCTTGGTTACTCATGCCTATGTGGGTCAGAGACTCAGCATATTTAACTTTAATATCAAAATCTTGAGGTGACATATCAAGCACTTTGGCATAATACTCAGCTGCTTTTTTATAGTTTTGTTGCGAAAACTTTTGTTCACCCATTTTTTTATAAAACTGACTGTCTAACGTCATAGGTATAATATTGTTATTGCGTGCCATCCATGCTCACCTCCTCTATTACTTAATTTGCATGGGATTGCCATATGCAAATGCTGAATCAGGAATACTCTTTGAAACAACTGTGCCGGCGCCTACTTTCACATTAGAACCTATTGTAACACCAGGCAATATCGTCACATTGGCACCGATTAAAGTATTGTCACCAATATACACTTCACCTGTGCGATATTCATCCACTAAAAATTCATGCGTTAATATTGTTGTATTATAACCTATAACACAATTTTCTCCAACGTGTATGAGACTGGGATTTAGTATATCAGGTACAACTTTATATGCAAAGGCTGAATGTTGACCTACCTTCATGTTTAAAACGTGGCGATATAACCAATGCTTTATTCGTACATCGGGTAAATATCTACATAACTCGACAATAAATGTATTTTTAAAAACTTTTAACCCGTTAACATATTGGTACATATGCCAGAGCGGGTTTTTAGTCTTAACAACTATCTTTTTTAAGTTTCTCATCTCGTTACTCCTTATTACAGTCCTTTTTCAGGCCAAGTTAAAGCGCCTGCATCTTTATAACGCGGTGCTTTATATCTAACTCTACGAAGAACGATGACAGTAATACCTATGATGATTAAAATAATAGACATTAATTGGGCTATTCTGATTTGTCCAAATAGCATAAGACTATCAGTTCGTAAGCCTTCTACGAAAAATCTGCCTAATGAATACCATATAAGATATAAACAAATCGTATCTCCAACACGTAAGTGCTTTCTGATAAATAATAATATGACAAATCCACAAAAATCCCAAATGGATTCATATAAAAATGTTGGTTGGTAATAATGTCCATCTATGTACATATTCTTAATGATGAAATTCGGAAGATGCATATTTTCTAATACGTGTTTAGAAACTTCACCACCATGTGCTTCGTGGTTCATAAAGTTCCCCCATCTCCCTATACCTTGACCTAGAATTAAACTTGGTGCAATGACATCACCAATTTGTAATGGGTTTAAATTCTTTTTCTTACACATGATTACACCTGTAATAAAGCCACCAATTAAACCGCCATGTATCGCTATACCGCCGCGCCAAATCATCGGAATTTCAATCGGATGTTGCATGTAGTATGGCCATTGGAAGATAACGAAATAAATACGCGCTACAATAAATCCAAAGAACGCACTCCAAAAGATAATATCGACTAATTTCTCTTTGTCATGACCTAAACGGACTAAGCTCGATTGTGCGATGAAATACCCTATGAGAATACCAATTCCGATAATAATGCCGTACCAACGTACTGAAATTGGACCGAGTTGAATCGCAACTGGATCAATATAATTTAAAATCATTTGTTAGTTCTCCTTATTGTGATTTCCATTTCGTAAGATTTCAGCATTTAACCGATCGTTAAATTCTTCTGCAGTATTAATACCCATAATATTTAATCGGTAATTCATGGCAGCTACCTCAATAATCACTGCTACATTACGTCCTGGTCTCACTGGGATTGTCTTTTTCGTGATTTTATTATCTAAAATACGTAATTTCTCTTCATCTAAACCAACACGATCATATAATTT
This sequence comes from Staphylococcus hsinchuensis, assembly GCF_038789205.1. Taxonomy (NCBI): domain Bacteria; kingdom Bacillati; phylum Bacillota; class Bacilli; order Caryophanales; family Staphylococcaceae; genus Staphylococcus; species Staphylococcus hsinchuensis. The sequence continues at coordinate 1,105,525 of NZ_CP128355.1, read as the reverse complement.
ACCTTCGTGCCAATTTTCTAAATGTATATTCAATCGTAATCGTTTTTCAGTCAATATAGAGCCAGCACCAAATAACGTCATAACATTAATAATGCCTAATCCTCTAATTTCTAATAAATGTTCAATCAGTTTAGGTGGTTTACCTATTAATTCATCTTTACTAATTTCACTTATTTCAACATTATCATCTGCAACAAGACGATGCCCTCTTTTAACAAGTTCGAGTGCTGTTTCACTTTTACCGATACCAGAGTCACCCGTAATCAAGACGCCTACACCATAAACATCCACAAGTACACCATGAAGCGATGTTGTACGGGCTAAGTTATGTTCTAAAAACGTCGTCAATCGACTCATCAGTTGCGTCGTTGCAGCAGAAGACTCAAATAAAGGCGTATTGTTTTCCTCGGCAGCTTTAATGAGTTCTGTTGGTGGCTCTAAATCTCGCGTTACAATAATGGCAGGGGTTTCTGGACGACATAACTTTCTCATACGCCCTTTTCGTTCCTCATCAGGTAATAAATTATAAAATGATAATTCCGTTGTACCTAATAATTGAATACGGTCAGATGCATAATGCGAGAAATAACCAGCCATTTCCAAACCAGGTCTTGAAATATCAGTATTTTTAATTGTTTTATTTAATCCTGATTCACCAGTTACGAGTCTTAACTCAAACCGTTCGATCAAGCTCTTTGTTGTTAACATAGGTTCACCTCTATTTATAATTCCCTTTCAAAACTACTTGCTTTCATCATATCAAAAAGCGCTAATAATCCATATTAAAAAGTGTATCAGAGCCGGAGTTATATGCACAATTATATTTATTATAACCTATATTCCAATTTTTAAAGCTAAGGTGCTCCTCCCTATACTAAAGGGTTCAAGTATTAAATATGACATAGTTATTTTAAAGAAGCATCATTTCTCACAAAAAAATAATGATTTCCATCACATTCGATAGAAATCATTATTTTTTATTACCTAGGAAATACTTATTTTCTATTCTATTTATCACGTTCTAATACTAGCTTTAAATATTGTCCTGTATAACTATGAGGAACATCTGCTATAGCTTCAGGCGTTCCAGTGGCAACAAGCGTTCCTCCACCATCGCCACCTTCAGGTCCTAAGTCTATAATATGATCTGCCATTTTAATTACGTCTAAATTATGTTCGATGATGACTACAGTATCACCATTTTCAACGAGTTTATTTAGCACCTTTAATAATCTACTAATATCATCCACATGCAGACCTGTTGTTGGTTCATCAAGTATATAAATTGAGTTACCTGTTGAACGTTTGTGTAATTCCGAAGCGAGTTTCACACGTTGTGCTTCACCACCAGAAAGTGTGGTCGCAGGTTGACCTAATGTCACATAACCTAAACCAACATCAACGAGTGTTTGTAGTTTACGATGAATTTTCGGAACATTTTCAAAGAAATGCGTTGCATCTTCAGCAGTCATTGCTAACACATCAGCGATACTCTTACCTTTATAAGTAACCTCTAATGTTTCACGGTTATAACGTGAGCCGCCACACACTTCACATGGTACATACACATCTGGTAAAAAGTGCATTTCAATTTTAATAATACCGTCACCTTTACATGCTTCACAACGTCCGCCTTTAACGTTAAAGCTGAAACGTCCTTTTGAATAACCTCTCACTTTCGCTTCGTTTGTTTGAGCGAAGATATCTCTAATATTGTCAAAAACGCCAGTATAAGTCGCAGGGTTTGAACGTGGTGTACGACCGATTGGAGACTGATCAATATCAATAATACGCTCAATTTGATCTATGCCTTTGATTTCATCACAATCCCCTGGCTTAACTTTCGATTTATTAATAGCTTTAGCTAATGACTTATATAATATTTCATTTACTAAAGTACTCTTACCAGAGCCTGAGACACCTGTAACTACAGTCATTGTTGAAAGCGGGAAGTCAACATCAATATTTTTAAGGTTATTACTTTTAGCACCTCTGATTTGAATTTGTCTGTCAGTTAATGGACGACGTGCTTCGGGTAATTCGATGCGTTTTTTACCGCTTAAATATTGACCTGTAAGAGATTGTTTATTTTGCATGACTTGTTTCGGCGTACCACTCGCAACGATTTCACCACCGTGATCGCCTGCGCCTGGGCCGACATCGACTAAATAATCAGCTGCACGCATCGTATCGTCATCGTGTTCAACGACAATAAGCGTATTTCCTAAATCACGCATCTCTTTCAACGTATTAATGAGTCGGTCATTGTCTCGTTGATGCAACCCGATAGAAGGCTCATCTAACACGTATAGTACACCGGACAATCTTGAACCAATTTGTGTTGCCAGTCTAATACGTTGTGCTTCACCACCAGATAATGAACCTGAAGCACGATTAAGTGTTAAGTAATCGAGACCTACGTTATTTAAAAACTCAAGACGTGCGATAATTTCATTTAAAATTTGTGTCGCGATTTTACGATCTTGTTCTTTCAGCTCAATATGTTTGTATTGGTGTAATGCATCTTTAATTGAATTCTCTACAATTTCACCGATATTATAACCTGCAACATAAACTGATAAAGCTTCACGACTCAAGCGTTTACCATGACACGTTTCACATGGTAACTGTGTCATATATTTACTCATCATTTCTCTTACTAATTCAGAAGGCGACTCATGATAACGACGACTAATGTTATTTACTACACCTTCGAATTCCATCGTTCTTTTGCGAGTTGTACCGTTACGTTGTTTAAATGTAAATTCAATTTCTTTACCGTTTGAACCGTACAAAATAATATTTTTTTGGCGGTCAGTTAACTTTTTAAACGGTTTGTCCATTTTAATCTTATAAACTTCACAAACTCGTTTTAATAAAGTTGGATAGAAATCAGAACTTGTAGGTTCCCACGGTACGATTGCACCTTCATCTAACGTCTTATTTTTGTCTGGAACGACTAAATCTAAATCTACTTTTAGTTTTTGTCCTAAACCATCACAAGTTGGACAAGCTCCAAACGGGCTGTTGAAACTAAACATACGCGGCTCTAACTCACCAATAGAGAAACCACAAATTGGACAGGCATGATTTTCTGAGAATTTAAGCTCTTCATCTCCAATTACATCAACTATGAGGTTGCCATCAGCTAGGTTAAGTCCAGTTTCAATCGAGTCGGCAAGACGTGTTTCAATGCCATCTTTAACTACAAGTCTATCTACTACAACTTCTATCGTATGATTTTTATTTTTATTTAAATCAGGTACTTCATTGACGTCTGTTATTTCACCATCAACTCTTACACGCACATAACCTTTTTTACTAATGTCATCTAATAATTTCTCATGTGAACCTTTACGATGTGACACTACAGGAGCTAAGAGTTGAATCTTACTACGTTCTTCTAATTGTAAGACACGATCTACCATTTGTTGAACTGTTTGCGATTCGATTTCAATACCGTGATTGGGACATATAGGTTTACCTACACGCGCATATAATAAACGTATATAATCATAAATCTCTGTGACTGTGGCAACCGTCGATCTTGGGTTTTTGCTTGTCGTTTTCTGATCGATTGAAATCGCTGGTGACAAACCTTCTATAGTATCTACATCTGGTTTGTCCATTTGTCCTAGAAATTGACGTGCATATGCACTTAAAGATTCAACATATCTACGTTGCCCTTCAGCGTAAATCGTATCGAATGCTAATGAAGATTTACCTGACCCTGAAAGACCAGTCATGACAATCATTTTGTTCTTCGGTATTTCGATATCAACATTTTTTAAATTATGAGCACGTGCTCCTTTAACTACAATGGATGGTTGTTTCATATTTTTCACCCTTCTGCTTTTAATTCAAATAACATATCTCTAAGCTCTGTTGCCTTTTCGAAATCTAAATCTTTTGCTGCTTGCTTCATTTCTTTTTCTATATTTGCAATTGTTTTTTCGCGTTCTTTCTTCGTCATTTTCTTAGGTAATTCAGTTTGCTCTTGTTCGTTTGTCTCGTCACTCTCTACTGTAGCACTAATCACATCATGAATCTTCTTATTAATCGTCATTGGTGTAATACCATGTTCTTCATTATATGCTTCTTGAATTGAACGACGTCGATTCGTTTCATCAATCGCATATTGCATAGAATCTGTGACTTTATCACCATACATGATAACTTCCCCGCCACTATTACGCGCTGCACGACCAATCGTTTGTACAAGAGAACGTTCTGATCTTAAGAAACCTTCTTTATCAGCATCTAAGATGACGACTAACGATACTTCAGGAATATCTATACCTTCTCTTAATAAGTTAATACCAACGATAACATCATATGTGCCCATTCTTAAATCACGTATAATTTCAATACGTTCAAGTGTTTTTATTTCAGAGTGTAAATAATTGACTTTGATGCCCGCTTCTTTCATATATGTCGTCAAATCTTCACTCATTTTTTTAGTGAGTGTAGTCACTAACACGCGTTCATCACGATCAATACGTGTTTGTATTTCACTTAATAAGTCATCGATTTGATTTTCTGTAGGTCGCACATCAATCTTAGGATCTAATAATCCAGTTGGACGAATAATTTGTTCAACCATTTCATCAGTATGTTCTAACTCATACGGACCAGGTGTAGCAGAAACATATACGAGTTGATTCGTCTTATCTTCAAACTCTTCAAATTTCAATGGTCTATTATCTAAAGCACTTGGTAAACGGAAGCCGTGATCTACTAAGACTTGTTTACGTGCACGGTCACCGTTATACATACCTCTAATTTGAGGTAAAGTCACGTGAGATTCATCAATCATAACTAACCAATCATCACCAAAATAATCAAGTAAAGTATAAGGCGTAGACCCTGTTGGACGTAAAGTTAAATGTACTGAATAATTTTCAATTCCTGAACAAAATCCCATTTCTCGCATCATTTCAAGATCATAATTTGTACGTTGCTCCAAACGTTGTGCTTCAAGTAATTTATTTTCGTTACGTAATTCAGTTAATCGTTCTTCTAATTCATTTTCAATACGTTTAATTGCTAATTTCATCTTTTCATCACGTGTTACGAAGTGAGACGCTGGGAAGATAGCAAAGTGATCTCGTTCGCGCAATACTTCCCCTGTTAGGTAGTTCACTTCTCTAATGCGATCAATTTCATCCCCGAAGAACTCAACTCGGATACACATTTCTTCACGAGATGCCGGGAAGATTTCTACAACATCCCCACGTACACGGAACGTACCACGTCTAAAGTCAATGTCATTTCTTGTATATTGCACATCGACAAGCTTTCTTAACAGTTCACTTCTATCCATTTCCATTCCGACGCGAACACTTACAACTAATTCTTTATATTCTTCTGGATTACCTAAACCATATATACAACTGACACTAGCAATAATAATAACATCGTCACGTTCAAACAGTGCACTTGTCGCTGAGTGTCTCAATTGATCAATTTCGTCATTAATAGAAGCATCTTTCTCTATGAAAGTATCCGTTGAAGGTACATATGCTTCTGGTTGATAATAATCATAATAACTCACAAAGTACTCTACACGATTTTCAGGAAAGAACTCTTTAAACTCGCTATATAACTGACCTGCAAGTGTCTTATTATGAGCGATAATTAGAGTTGGCTTTCCAACGCGTTTAATTACATTACTCATCGTAAATGTCTTACCTGTTCCTGTGGCACCGAGTAATGTTTGGTGACGTTTCCCCTCTTCTACACCCTTAACAATTTCATCAATCGCTTGAGGTTGATCACCTTGGGGTTCAAAGTTAGATTCTAATTTAAATGGATAATGTTCCATAATGATCACGCCTCCTACAAAATTTCGCATTAACGTTCCTATGCGATATCCCACATTAATCCTCTATAATTACTTATACTTTTCGTTTATATTAATTGTTCACGATAAACATTTTAACAGATTTACCACTACAAATACAAACATTTGTTCGTTATTGGTTTTGAGAAAATAAAAAACAAACATAGTTATTCCCATGTTTGTCTTATGCGCGTTAAGTTGTTTCTTATTATGATGTAATATGCTAAATAAATAATGAACTTTCGCACTTATATATTAACTAATCGTCCATTTTTTTGTGTAACTCGAGTTGGTCGATAATTAAATATCCTGCTAATAATGACACTACGTCAATAAAGATAATCCACTGACTATGGAAAAATCCTTTTTCAACTGAAACGCCAATGAGTATTAACGCCAAAATCGTTCCAACCCATTTGTTCCTTGTAACTACACTAAAAGAAACTACAAGAATACAAGGGAAAAATGCAGCAAGTAAATACCAAATCATACATCTCACTCATTTCTTTTATTTAGGATGGCCATTGTCGTTTCTCTTAATTCTGAGCGTGGGATAAAGTTTTCAGTAAGCATTTCCGGAATAATATTTTCAATGAAGTCATTTACAGAGCTCAAATGATCGAATTGCATAATCGTTTCTAATGACATCTCATAAATTTCAAAGAATAGAGGTTCGGGATTTCTTTTTTGTATTTCACCAAATGTTTCATATAATAAATCAATTTTGTCGGCTACTGATAGTATTTGCCCTTCTAAAGAGTCATCTTTTCCCTCTTGCAGACGTTCACGATAAATGGCTTGATATGGTTCTGGAATCTCTTCATTAATAAAATGATTGACCATTTCTTCCTCAACTTGTGAGAAGAGCTTCTTTAACTCGCCACTCGCATATTTTACAGGTGTTTTGATATCACCGGTAAATATTTCGGCAAAGTCATGGTTAAGCGCTTTTTCATATAAACTTTTCCAATCAACTTTATTGCCATGATATTCTTCAACCGTACCTAAATATTGTGCAATCTTCGTGACTTTAAAAGAATGTGCAGCCACGTTATGTTCGAAATATTTAAATTGACCTGGCAACCTAATTAACTTTTCCAAATCGGATAAACGCTTAAAGTATTGATGTACGCCCATGACATCGCCTCCTAAATTATTTAGTGTGATTTTACTTGCTTTTATATTATCATTCAATAATCAAAATGTCTTTCGAATTTAATTATAGAATATTTTAATTTCTATAAGAGGTAAAACTTTCATTAAAAACAATTACGGTTCAGTTATGTGCTAACTCAACTTAATTGTTATTATCCATTTGACTACGTAAGTACGCTTCAATAAACGGACCAATTTCGCCATCCATTACTGCATCAACTTTCGCAGTTTCTTCGTTCGTTCTATGGTCTTTAACCATTGCATACGGATGGAAAACATAAGATCTAATTTGGCTTCCCCAACCAATCTCTTTTTGTTCACCACGAATTTCAGCCATCTCTTGTTCTTGCTCTTCAAGCTTTAATTGATAAAGTTTTGATTTTAAAGTTTTCATTGCGGCTTCTCTGTTTTTAATTTGAGATCTTTCGTTTTGGTTATTTACGACGATACCAGTAGGATGGTGTGTAATTCTTATTGCAGATTCTGTTTTGTTGATGTGTTGTCCACCTGCCCCAGAAGCTCTAAAAGTATCTACCGTAATATCGTCAGAATTCACTTCAATTTCTATTTCCGAATTATTAAATTCTGGAATAACGTCACATGATGCGAATGAAGTATGACGACGCCCTGAAGAATCAAATGGGGAAATTCTCACAAGTCGGTGAACACCTTTTTCAGCTTTCAAATAACCGTAAGCATTATGTCCTTTAACGACGAAAGTTACGCTTTTTACGCCAGCTTCATCCCCAGGTAAATAGTCAGCAATTTCAACTTTAAATCCGCTTTGTTCGCAGTAACGTTGATACATTCTAAGTAACATATTCGTCCAATCTTGCGATTCCGTCCCACCTGCACCTGGGTGTAATTCAATGATTGCATTGTTTGCATCATAAGGGCCGTCTAATAATAGTTGTAATTCAAACTGGTCTAGCTCATCTTTGAAAGCTACCACTGTTTCTTCTAAATCATCTTTCATATCTTCGTCATTTTCTTCAACTAATAATTCTCTCGTTGTAGTCATATCTTCTATATCCGCTTCTAGTTTACGATAAGCATTAACGACTGATTTTAAAGCATTGTTTTTATCAATGATATCTTGAGCTTTGTCTTGATCATCCCAAAATGTTGGGTCTGTCATCATTTCTTCATATTCTTGTATGTTCGTCTCTTTCTCTTCTAAGTCAAAGAGACCCCCTAAGTTGTTCTAACTTCTCTTGATAGCTATCTATATTTCTTTTTATTTCTGATAATTCCATAGTGCATCGCTCCTATTTTCTTAATAAACAATGATTTACTTTTATTTTAATTTGTTTTTGAATGAATACAACTATTTTACAAAAGTTAAGGAACACCTTTCAACTTTACATACTGTTCGAACGTCCGTAGTTTGAAATAAGTAGAGTTGTTTCAGTTTCATCCCTAAAATACGCATGTTTCACTCGATAGCTCTATTAATTCACTATCATTATAAAAATTTAGAGTCTGAGACATAATAGGTGTCTCAGACTCTTTGGCAACTTGACAGTAGATGTCTGAATTGAAAATGCACTTATATCAAGCTTTTTTCAATCCTAGTCATCCTTGCCGGGGTGGGACTACGAAATCATTATAAAAAATCGATTTCTGTCCCACTCCCTTTTTAAAATTTATTAATTATGCACCGTGGCAATTTTTATATTTCTTACCGCTGCCACAAGGACATGGATCATTTCTACCAATATCCTCATCTTTAACATAAGGTTCTGCCTTAGCTTCACCTTCTCCATAGTCGTCTCCGCTCGTTACATGTTCAGCTTTACCAAAGTCAGTAGATTTATCACGTTCAACATCTTCTTCTACAGAAACAACTGATTTCAAGATGTATTTAGATACGTCCTCTTCGATTGTTTGCATCATTGTATCAAATAATTCGTGACCTTCGTTTTGGTAATCTCGAAGCGGATTTTGTTGTCCGTATGAACGTAAGTGTATACCTTGTCTTAACTGATCCATAGTATCAATGTGATCCGTCCAATGATCATCAATAGAACGTAATAAAATCATACGTTCAAACTCATCAAATTGTGAGCCGATTTTTTCTTTTTGATTCTTCAATGCTGTTTCAATTTTAGGCCATACATATTCGAACACATCTTCATTATCTTTACCTTTAAGTTCAGATGGTTTTAATTCACCTTCATGTAAGAATACGTCTTCAACGTAATTAACAAATGGTTCATAGTTTGCATCTTCTTCGTCTTCATTAATATAGTAATAGATACTGCGTTGAAGCGTTGAACGTAACATTGATTCAACTAGATCATTACTTGAGTCGCTGTCTATAATATTATTACGTTCACCATAAATGATTTCACGTTGTTTACGTAACACGTCATCATATTCAAGTACTCGTTTACGTGCATCAAAGTTGTTACCTTCAACACGTTTTTGTGCTGATTCAACCGCACGTGATACCATCTTAGATTCTATAGGCGTCGTATCGTCCATACCTAAACGATTCATCATACTTTGTAGACGTTCTGAACCGAAACGTACCATCAACTCATCTTGTAAAGATAAATAGAATCTACTATCACCTTTGTCACCTTGACGTCCTGAACGACCACGGAGCTGATCATCTATACGTCTAGATTCGTGTCGTTCTGTACCTATAACAGCAAGACCGCCAATTTCTTCTACGCCTTCACCAAGTTTAATATCCGTACCACGACCAGCCATGTTTGTCGCGATGGTTACTGCACCACGTTGACCAGCATCCGCGATGATATCCGCTTCTTTTTCATGGTTCTTCGCGTTAAGTACGTTGTGTCTCACACCATTTTTCTTTAAAAGGTTTGAAATATATTCACTGGTTTCAACTGCAACCGTACCAAGTAAGACCGGTTGACCTTGTTTGTGTTTCTCAATAACTTCGTCCACAACAGCGTCAAATTTACCTTTTTGACTAACATAAATCATATCTGATTTATCGATACGTTGTACGGGTCTATTTGTCGGAATTTGAGTTACTGTCATATTGTAAATATTTCTAAACTCTTCTTCTTCCGTTTTAGCAGTACCTGTCATTCCTGAAAGTTTATTGTACATTCTGAAATAGTTTTGGAATGTAATAGAAGCCATCGTTTTTGATTCGTTTTGAATCTTAACGCCTTCTTTAGCTTCTATCGCTTGGTGTAACCCTTCTGAGAAACGACGACCTGGCATAGTACGACCTGTAAATTGATCGACGATAAGTACTTCACCTTCATGCACCATATAGTCAACATCTTTTTGAAGTGTCACGTGGGCACGTAACGCCGTATTGATATGTGTAATAATATCGACATTTTTAACGTCATAAAGGTTATCAATTTTAAACATACGTTCAGCTTTATCGATACCTTGTTCTGTTAATTGTACAGATTTCGTCTTTTCATCTAAATTATAGTCTTCTTCATTTTTAAGCATTTTTGCAAAGACGTTTGCTTGAGTATATAAAGAAGTCGATTTTTCTGCTTCACCTGAAATAATTAAAGGTGTACGGGCTTCGTCAATTAAAATAGAGTCAACTTCGTCAATGATTGCGTAATGTAATGGTCTCATTACACGCTCTTCAGCATAGTTCACCATATTATCACGTAAGTAATCAAAACCAAGTTCATTGTTAGTACTGTAAGTGATATCACGTGTATATGCTTCACGTTTCTCATTAGTAGACTTACTATTTAAATTGACACCTACTGATAAACCTAGGAATTCGTATAAGCGTGCCATGTCTTCACTTTGACTACTTGCAAGATATTCGTTGACTGTGATGACGTGTACACCACGACCTGCAAGTGCATTTAAATATGTTGGCATCGTCGCTGTTAATGTCTTACCTTCACCGGTTCTCATTTCAGCAATGTCACCGTTCTGAATAGCGATACCACCCATAACTTGTACTCTGAAAGGTACCATGTTATACACACGTTTTGAACTTTCTCGAACAAGTGCAAATGCTTCTGGTAATATTTCATCTAATATTTTATTTTGTTTCTTTACGTCGTCTTCTGCTTGTACTTTTTGTTGCAACGCTTTTGTTTTTTCTCTAATTTCTTCATCTTTTAAAATCGACATATCCTCTTCTAGGGCAAGGACTTTGTCGGCTAACTTACCAAGGCGTTTTATTTCTCTTTTATTGCCATCTGCAATCTTTGATAAAAAACCCATTTTGTTCGCTCCTTTAGCATTTTAACTCTTTGCTTACAACAATTAATCTTATCATTTATATCGTGAAATTTACACTTATTAAGTTCACGGTTAATATTAAGACTCTATTACTAACGTCTATCTCCCATAATTCTTCCGTTAGATATAATCTTATTTAAAATATACATGTTTTGATTACGTATTTCCAAATGTTTGGACCTTAACAACATAATAGGCTAGAAACATATGATTGTTCCTAGCCTATTCTCTGTATTAAGACGTACATTGCATATGAATCACTATTCAGTTGTTTCAATCAATCCATATTTGCCATCTTTTCTTTTATAAACAATGCTTGTACCATCAGTTTCACGATCTGTGAAAATAAAGAAATCATGCCCTAATAAATCCATTTGTAACACCGCTTCTTCTGAGTCCATCGGTTTTAAACTGAAGTTCTTTGAACGGATGATTTCAATATCACTGTCATCATTGTCCTCTTCATCTTGAAGTGATGGGACCTCATTTTCTTCTGGTAATGAAGCAAATGCCTCTTGATCATGACGATTGCGGTTCTTTCTATTGACACGAGTTTTATACTTTCTCACTTGTCTTTCTAATTTACTATTAATTAAATCAATACCTGCATATAAATCATCATGTCTTTCTTCCGCTCTTAAAGTAACATTCTTCAATGGAATTGTTACCTCAATCTTAGTAGAAGAGTTTTGATACGTTTTAACTTTAACGTGCGCAATAGCATTTGGCACATTATTAAAATAGCGTTCTAATTTACCAATTTTTTCCTCAATGTAATTACGAATTGCGTCAGTAATTGTGAGGTTCTCTCCGTGAATTTCAAATCTAAGCATAGTAATCGACTCCTTTAAAACCTCTTTATTGGTAATATTGCTTATCCTTATCATACCACTTAATACTACCGTGCAAAAGTAAATACATCTAATTTTCTGATTTTTCTAACAAATATTTTACACGCAGCATGATGAATCGTCAATCCAGTTGTATAAATATCATCTATGAGTAAAATGTTCTTATCATCTAGATCGATAGAATCGTTAATAAGGTGAAATGGATTCGGTTGTTGTGCTCGAGTAAGCTTATCTAATTCAGATTGCTTTGCCCGTAACTGTGTAGAAAGTAACCGATGATAACGAACACCTAAATGCTCCAACACCATTTCAACTGGATTAAAAGTACGCATTTGATCTCGTTCGATGGGTGAAGGAATAGGTATATTGTAATGATAATCTTGTTTCGGTAACTTTAATTTGTATGCTAATAATTCACTAAGCGCTACATCTTTTAAAAATTTATAGTTATGCAAGATTTCTTTCATAACACCATCATATCGATAATCACAATACAGTTGATCCATTAATTTGAATTTTTGAGCTAAAAACTGACAATCTAAACACTGTGTTTCCTTTATAGCTAATGTCTTTAAGCAAGTTGGACAGCAATTTGTCTTACTTATCCCAATTTCCTTCCATTGTGATTCACATTTACAACAAAGCTTTCGTCTTCTTTTAAAAAGATTTCGTGCGTGCAAAGTTTCATTAATGGCAGAATGACATTGTAAGCATCTATTCACGAACCCACCCCCGTTGAGTAGCAAGACGATTCATTTTCACGATTTCGCGTTTTGCTTTCATCATCTTTAACGTAATCCCTTCATGCAAAAACATAACAGACCCTGTAGGTGCATCGATCTTTCTCCCTACTCGACCAGCGATTTGTACTAGCGCACTGCTTGTGAATGTATGACTATTTAACACTAAGACGTCCAAACAAGCTTTAGTGAAACCACGTTCTAATATTGTAGTCGTAAATAATATTTGAATTGTTCCTTCCCTAAATGCTGCTACTTTGTCAAACCTTAGTGGATCTTCACTATAAACGTAATCCAGGTGTTGGATTTGAGTTTTATATACCTTATACATCTTTAACATTGAGTCTATATGATTGAAAAACACGAGGGTAAATCGTTGTTGGTGAATTTGTATATTGAAGTAGTTCGTTAATGTACGTTGGGGCTTGTTATAATTTACCTTAAAATATTTAAACCGAGGCTCAGGTAGTGGATAGCCATGATAACGTGCTGGAAGTCTAACGATGTGAGATTCTGTCATTTGTTGAACAAGGGACCGAGGCGGCGTGGCTGTCATATACACATGACAATGTTGGGGTTTTGAAGCGGAAGTGATATTTTGCATTAAATTCTCATCCATTGACAATGGAAAGGCATCTACCTCATCTACGACTATGAAATCGAAATGCGCTTTATACCGATATAGTTGATGTACAGTTGAAATAATAAAATGCCCATCATATTGCTGACTTTGACCTTGATAAAGTACATCTATATTCTCTTTCTTGAAAGCTTCTTTAACACGCTTCGCAACTTCTATCACGACGTCTACACGTGGTGAAACTATCGCGACATTATCACCACGTCTCCGTGCATACTGTATACTTTCAAAGATCATTTCAGTCTTCTCAGCACCTGTAACAGCATATAGCAATAATGGCTGATAGTGCTTAAGTGCCTTTAATATATGATTGGATGCAAATTGTTGTTGTTCTGTTAATTCGAAATCAAGTTGATAGTGTGCCAAGGATGGTTGTTGATGCGATTTCGTAATGATGATATCTGAAACGTTATCCATCCTTCCTAAATTGATACAATGTCTGCAATATACGATATGCTGTTTCTGAATCCTTGAATAATACTGATAAAATAGTTGTTGGTTTTGATTATTACACTGCACACAGAACCACTTTTCATCTACTCGGGTCACACCTTTCGATCGTGTGTGTATGATTTCATCAGTCAATGTTGAAATATCTGAAATTAATTTACCGTAATTTTTTATAATACTTTCCTCCAAAAAAAGAGATCAGCAACATCTATTGTTATTAGAAACATTACTTTATTTCTTAATAACGGATGTCATTACTGATCTCTATCTATATATTAATCAAGTCTAATTTTTCTACCAGTGTAACCTAAGCCCATTCCGCCTGAACCTAAATGTGCAGCGACAACTGGACCTAGTTTAGAACGATGTACACGATATTGCGGATAATTTTGTTGTAACTCGTTATACAACCAATCACTATCTTCAGTAATATCACCTTCTACGATATACAACGTTACTTCTTCGTAATCTTTAACGCGTTCTGTAACCTTTTCAATGATTGTTTTTAAAGCACGTTTTTTAGTACGTACCTTTTCCTCTGGGACAATGAGACCGTCTTGGAACTTTAACACGGGTTTCATTTTCAACATAGTACCTATCCATGCTTGTGCTCCTGAAATACGCCCGCTTTTTTGAAGATTTTTCAAATCATCTACCATTAAAATTGCTCCTGATACTTCTCGCATTGATTGTAACTCATTAATAATCGCTTGAGGCTCATAACCTTCTTCAATCATTTCTAAAGCTCGTAAAACGTACCCGCCTTCTATCATTGCAGCTAATTCAGAATCAAATGTGTGGATATTAATACCTTCAACGATATCAGCAGCTTGCGTAGCTGTCTGATAACAACCACTAATACCTGATGACAAGAATATTCCTATAACATCTGTGTAACCTTGATCACGGAAATATTCATAATGTTCAATAAACTCCCCTATTGCAGGTTGACTCGTCGTTGGAATGGACTTTGACGTTTTCATACGTTCATAAAATTCCGAGCTAGAAATTGCCCCATTTTCTGTATAATTATCACCATTATCAAACGTAACACTAAGCGGTGCAATTCTTATATCGTATTTATCTATTAAGTTTTGGGGTAAATAACTTGTTGAATCAGTCAAAACTGCGATTTTCATATATTATCCTCCTCAATTATCCTCACTACTATAATACAGTATAATGAATTAAAAGAAAATTCATATTTTATTTAATATATCAATGTACACAGTGTATAATGAACTACAATGAATCAGTGCGAACGATATCAATCTCATTCAATACTGAATAAAAGAGGTGAACAACAAAATGAGTGAACAATTAATCACAATTAAAGAAGCACATACAATTGAAAATGTTATTAGTAAATCACGTTTTATTGCACATATTAAACCAGTAACAACTGAAGAAGAAGCTAAAGCTTTTATAAATGAAGTCAAAGCTGAATACCGTGATGCCAACCATAATTGTTCAGCATATACAGTTGGAGATCAAATGAACATTCAAAAAGCGAACGACGATGGTGAGCCAAGTGGTACTGCAGGCGTACCGATGTTAGAAGTATTAAAGAAACTAGAAATTCATAACGTATGTGTAGTAGTGACACGTTACTTTGGTGGAATTAAACTAGGTGGTGGCGGTTTAATACGTGCTTATAGTGGTGCTGTACGCGATGTTATTTATGATATAGGACGCGTCGTTTTAAAACCAGCCTTACCAACAACAGTAACAGTATCTTACGATCTATCTGGCAAGTTAGATTATGAATTGGAAGCCACACCTTACTTATTACGTGATAAAGCTTACACAGATAAAGTAAGTTATCAAATCGATGTTGTAGAAACGGATTATGACCAATTTGTTGAATTTTTAAATCGAATCACTTCAGGTAACTACGAACTAAATGCAGATGATACATTACTCCTACCATTCGATATAGAAACTAAATAACAGCACAGGACTTAAAATCCTGTGCTGTTATTTTTATAGTTACTTTTATAATAAAATTTTATCTTTCAATCCGAAACCGAAATAATCCAATTTTCACCCTTAACAGCTGTTTGGGCCGACTCCCGTGGGATTAGCACGTGCCGAAGACTACAGGCTGAGGCTGTGCCCACGGAAAGCGTGCCCAAATACTTGAATACTTAATAACTTTTTCACAATAAAAAAATTATTCTTCATGACCTTTATTTTCGATCAACTTTAATAAAGGTCGATAGTTGTCGTCAATCAAACCTGTAAATTCCACAATCAACTCTATCGTAATCAGGATTAGGATGAACATCATCAGTACACCCCATGGTTGTGATAAATATAAAACGATACTCGAAAGACTAAACAATAAAGCAATCGAATATATTAACACAACCGTTTGTCGATGAGAGTATCCTAATTGTAGTAACTTATGATGTAGATGTGACTTATCTGCTTGCATAATATGCTGACCATTCTTCACACGTCTTACCATCGCAAACAATGTATCGATAAATGGTACTGCTAAAATAACAATTGGGAAGAATAAAGATGCAAAGGTAATATTCTTAAAACCTAATAAAGATAAGAATCCAATAATAAAACCAATTAATAATGCACCACTATCCCCTAAGAAAATTTTAGCCGGGTGAAAATTAAAGCATAGAAAACCTAATAAAGCTCCAATTAGTACACAGCAAATCATAATAATAAAAATATTCGCTTGTAACATTGCTATAAAACCGATTGTCATTAACGCAATCACCGACACACCAGAAGCTAAACCATCTAGCCCATCAATTAAGTTAATTGCATTCGTAATAGCAACAATCCAAATAATTGTAATAGGTACACTGAAAATTCCAAAGTGTATCGTCGGACCCATTGGTAAAGAAATAAAATCAATGGAAACGCCATAAATAACTACAATACTTGCTGCAATAATTTGACCTATTAACTTTAACACTGGTTGTAAATCATAAATATCATCAATTAAACCTACGACATACATAATGAGTCCACCTAATATAAGTGGCTTTACCTCGGTTTCAATAGGATGGCCTAGCCATATACCTATTAAAAATGATAATAATATTACGGTCCCTCCTAAAACTGAAATCGGTTTAGTATGAACCTTTCTAAAATTGGGTTTATCTACAATCCCAAATTTATGTGAAACTTTTATGATTAACGGTGTGATTATTAAACTGACAATCATCGTGTAAATAATTAATAATAATGTATACATCAGTTTCACCTTCAATAAAATAACCTTGATTATTTTGATTTTAATTTTTAGCATTTATTATATAATAATATTAAACGATTGCAAACACATTTCATATCATACTTACTGACCATTTTTAAAATTCAGCTTCGTTCGACATAAACTGTTCTCTCTTTCCTATTCATACTTATTTATAAAAATTAGAAGTAATACGAAAAATTCATCGTTAATTTTTTTATTTAATAATTCAATTGTGTTTTTAGTATAATAAAAAACTATTTTAACATGAAATCATTGTGAATTATAATGAAATTATTTTTGCATTTTGATGACAAATTGTAAGTTTTCACTTACAATAACTAGTGGTTTAATTAAAAGGAGCGTAAAGTAAATGTTTGAAGCAATTATTTATAATATCTCAGTGATGGTTGCTGGAATCTATTTATTTCACAGATTACAGTACTCAGAAAATAAAAAAATGGAATTTTCAAAAGCATATGTATTCGTATTAATGACGGTTCTAGCTTTATTATTATCATCTTATCCTATTTCAATTTTTAACGAATATACGCTTTATCTAACTTTCGTACCTATTTTATTTTTAGGTCGTTATACAAATCTAATTTATACAGTTATATCAGCTTTGATTATTTCTGTAGTCAATTATCTCATAGGTGATTATACATTAATTTCAAGCGTGATCCTTGTAGCTATTGCAATCATCTCTGGAGCCATAGGTCCATTTATCAAACAGACTGATGCCATTGCAATTCAAATACTTAATGCCATTTCGTTATGTATCCTAGCAATATTGTCGCTCATCAGTCCGTATTATGAATTAATGCAAGTGGTCTATCTCATCCCATTATCATTTATCTTAACAGTGACTTCATCAATTACCTTTATCGATAATTGGCATTTCTTTTCACTCGTTAATCGCTATGAAAATGAAGATCGTCTCGATTATTTAACAGGTTTAGGTAATGTTAAAGAATTCGACAGACATTTAAATGAAGTTACAAAAATCGCTGAAGATAATCATGAAAGTTTAGGGTTGTTACTTATTGATATTGACGGTTTCAAAGAAGTTAATGATTCTTACACCCACAATGCCGGTGATGCAGTATTAAGACAGATGGCTCAATTGTTAAAAAATTATGTGCCACAACAATTTAGTATTTATCGTAATGGTGGCGAAGAGTTCTCAATCGTTTTAAATAACTATTCACTTGATCAATGTGTAAAGTTAGGCGAAAGCATTCGAGAAGGTGTTTCCCAATCTACTTTCCACCTACCAAATAATGATGTCATTAAATTATCTGTGTCTATCGGTGTAGGATACATTACGCAAGAAGATCACAAGTCTCAACGTACCGTCTTTAAAATTGCCGATGACATGTTACACATGGCTAAAAATGAAGGTCGAAACAAAGTAATGTTTAACCCAATCGTTAAATTGTAAAATCAAAGTAAGACAATTGAAATAAATACTATCCGAAATTTGCGAAGCCAGTTGATCAAACCAAGATCAACTGGCTTCATTTTTTATTTAAACCCCTATCCTTCACTAGATAAGAGATATTGGATTCATTAATACGTGTTACGATATAATAAAAAATATAACTGACATAAAAATACTATTGCAAGTTATACTCGTACACTGTAAACTTTCAATTGTTCTATAATCAATTTAGGAGGTGGGTCGTCAATGTCTGATTCAATTACTATTATCGATGAAGATAAGGTAATAGATGTTGTTCTCATTGCTGGAAGAATATTACTCGAGAGTGGCGCCGAAACATATCGTGTAGAAGACACAATGAATCGTATCGCCGCAAGTTTTGGTCTAGATGATACATATAGTTTTGTTACTTCGACAGCAATCATCTTCTCATTAAATAATCGTACGAATACACGACTCATTCGAATTCGTGAACGCACAACGGATTTAGAGAAGATCGCATTAACTAATAGTCTCTCACGTAAAATCGCAAATAAAGAACTCGATATCGATGAAGCGAAAACAGAACTCATCCATCTTCATCACGCTTCGTTACAGTTCTCATCTATTTCAAAGTTCTTCGCCGCTGCGATTGCTTGTGGTTTCTTCCTCTTCATGTTTGGTGGTGTGATGCAAGATTTTATCTTTGCAATAATCGCTGGTGCAGGTGCATTCTTAACGTTTGATTTCGTTCAACGTTTCATCCAAATTAAATTCTTCTCCGAATTTATAAGCGCAACTGTCGTTATTACCTTAGCTGTTGGTGCCACTAAATTAGGTTGGGCCCAAGATGCGAATATTATAACCATTGCTGGGGTTATGCCGTTAGTCCCTGGTATCCTCATAACCAATGCAATACGTGATTTAATGGCTGGCGAATTACTTGCTGGTATGTCACGTGGCGTCGAGGCAGCACTTACCGCGTTTGCGATTGGTGCCGGTGTTGCTTTAGTATTATTAATATTTTAAGAAAGGTGCGTACATATGGTCTTTGGTTATTATTTTCTACAGTTTATCGTAAGTTTTTTAGCGACGATGATGTTTTCTGTCATATTTAATGCACCTCGTAAACTATTACTCGCCTGTGGTTTAGTTGGTTCAATGGGATGGATGATTTACAAACTAACCATCGATTTAGAAACGAGTGAAGTCGTGGCAGCATTCTTAGGAAGTTTTATTTTAGCTTTAATGAGTCATATCATGAGTCGACGTTATAAACGACCTGTAATTATTTTCATAGTACCAGGCATCATTCCTCTTGTACCTGGTGGACTTGCTTATGAAGCGACACGTTATCTTGTGAGTAGTCAATATACACACGCTGTGAACACGTTTCTAGAAGTTACCCTTATTTCAGGAGCGATTGCCTTTGGAATCTTATGTGCAGAAATTTGGTATTACCTTTACACGAAAATCAAACAGTATTTTGGCAAATTAAATGGCAAAAGATACAAAAAGTCTTATAATATGAATAATAGAGTGTAAGGGGTGTTATATATGAAAAAAGATTTAATAGAACGATTAACAAGATATGTAAAGATTGATACGCAATCTAATCCTGAATCGACGACTACACCATCAACGGAAAAACAATGGGATTTACTTAATTTATTAGATCAAGAATTAAAGGCATTCGGTCTTGAAACAGAACTAGACGACAATGGTTATTTATTCGCAACATTAGAAAGTAATGTATCACGCCCACTTCCTACAGTTGGTTTCCTGGCACACGTTGATACATCACCGGATTTTAATGCTTCAAATGTAAATCCTCAAATTATCGATAAATATGATGGTGAAACGATTCAACTTGGTGAAACGAACCGTACATTAACACAAGCACAGTTCCCCCTATTAAAAGCAGTTGAAGGTCATACATTAATGGTTACTGATGGCACTTCACTTCTAGGGGCTGATGATAAAGCAGGAATTACTGAAATTATGGAAGCAGTGAAATATTTAACTGAGCATCCTGAAATTGAGCACGGTCGCATTCGTATTGCCTTTACACCGGACGAAGAAATCGGTAAAGGACCACATGCCTTTGATGTCGAGCGTTTCGGTGCTGACTTTGCATATACTATGGATGGAAGCGAATATGGTGAGCTTCAATATGAAAGCTTTAATGCTGCAGAGGCAAAGGTAATATGTCATGGTGTTAACGTTCATCCAGGTTCGGCTAAGAACACACTCGTCAATGCCATTCTTTTAGGTCAACAATTCAATGCACTATTACCGCAAAATGAAGTACCTGAAAGAACTGAAGGCTACGAAGGGTTCTATCACTTAATGCAATTCCAAGGCGATGTAGAACGTGCACAGCTCCAATACATCATTCGCGACCATGATAAAACAAACTTCGAACTACGTAAAAAACGTATGATTGAAATTAAATCAGATATTAATTCACATTATGAAGACGACCCAATCGAAATTGAAATCAATGATCAATACTATAACATGGGAGAAAAAATTGAAGCACAACCCCATGTGATTGAAATTCCTAAACGCGTATTTAAAACTTTAGACATTCCAGCAAACACAGAACCCATTCGTGGTGGTACAGATGGTTCGCAATTATCATATAAAGGATTGCCTACACCAAATATCTTTACAGGTTGTGCGAATTTCCACGGCCCATATGAATATGCTTCTATTGATATTATGGAAAAATCAGTCGAAGTTATTCTTGGTATCGTCAAAGAAATAGCTAAAGATGATACTCTAGCATAGTTCAAAACATAAAACATTAGTCAATCTTATTAAGCCCATCAAAGAGATTAATTATCTAAAATCTTTTTGACGGGCTATTTTGATATCTACGATTTGTATTTTCCTTAGCTGTTGGGACGTGACTTTATCACACCACCTGCTCAATAAATCTTTTTAAAATAACATAGTTAAAATAAAAAACGATGACTTCTATGTACATTTTCATAGAAACCATCGTTTTTAATTTATTCCTGTCTTTCTACAATAAACCCTAGAATTATTTTTGAGGGTCAAACTGTGTCTTTAACAGTTTAATTGCTTGAACCATATAATGTCTGATTTGGATACCCATTTTAAAATCAGTATAGTGTTTTGGCATTTCCATAAAGGTATTAAACATAGACGTTACACCCATTGATTCAAATAAATCAAACTTATCATTTGTCGCACAAATTGCAATTGACGGTTTGTGATGTTTCGTTGCGAGTTCTGCAATGCGAATCGTCGTAGTTTC
The DNA here is from genome assembly GCF_038789205.1 of Staphylococcus hsinchuensis. Classification (NCBI taxonomy): domain Bacteria; kingdom Bacillati; phylum Bacillota; class Bacilli; order Caryophanales; family Staphylococcaceae; genus Staphylococcus; species Staphylococcus hsinchuensis. Next base: position 1,083,709 of record NZ_CP128355.1, on the reverse strand, counting down.
TAGTAATTGATCTTCCTCATTAACACCTTCACCGAACACAATTAAATCAGCTTGTTCAATCAGTGATTCTAAATGAGTAATTTGATCTACTAATTCATGACTTGTCATAATTTCTGCATTATATAAGCCATTTAAAACTGCGGCAACGCCACCCCCTGCGCCACCTTTTTCAATTGGACCTAACGCAAGTTGCAATTCACTTTTAAATATTTCACTTAAATACCAAATTAAATTGTCTATTTCTGATGCTTTTTCACGATCGAGTCCCAACGCTTCGTATGATTGCATAATTTCACTGTGTTTGCCATATAACTTACTTTCAAAGTCAGTCATGACCTGTAAGCGAACATCTTTTAACTTAGGATGTAAACCACTTGTATCCACTTTACGAATATATTTTAAAACTTTAGCACCTTGTCGAACATCTACTTCTCGTGCTTCATCATCGTAAAATTTCATACCTAACGCTTGCAACATGCCCGCACCTGCATCGAAACTATCCATACCGCCAAGTGAGATTACAATGTGTTTCGCATCCTTCTCTAATGCATCCACAATAATTTCTCCTAAGCCGTAACTTGTACGTTCATTAATCGGTTTATTCCCTTTCATAAACAAATTACTTTCGATTACAGTGGTTTGATCATCTGTAATACCGTATACTGTTTCTACTTGATTCATATCAGCATCGTGCGTTTGAATGCGATACTTTGTACCAGATTGCCATAAAAATACAAAATCCATTAATTCATGACGTCCGTTAAATAGTGGTACTTGTACAATATCCGCTTTATCTAATTGACTGGCTACCGCTTCTTCGGCATAACGGTTTGCTTGGTAACTTGAAATGATACCATTAAATTCATCCATTGCCACTAAAACTTTCATTATGTCACCTCAAATATTTGTTTAAATTACTATAAGCTATAAATTTAATATGGATCGTTCACCTTATCCTAAATCGTTTAGCAAAGTGCCGTTTTAATCCCAAATAACTTTCCTAAACATTGTTACATTTACACTGTATTATACATGGCAAATAAGATTTTTTCACATAATAAAGAAACGCTTGCAATACCCTTCTTTGCTTTCGAGTATAGCAAGCGTCCCTTAATTAGTTTATTTCGTTTATTATTCTTCAGCGTTAGCTAAAGATTTCACATTGATATCTTCGTGATTAGCATGCCATATAGCTTTACCTTTAACAAAGTAAAATGCTTGTGGCGATTCATGTTTGATGTCAGTTTTTTCAGCTATGTAGTCTGACAATTCTCTTTCTTGTTGTACTACTAAATAATAGCCATCCATATCTCTTTCATATAAAAATTTGTTAAATTGATCTATTGCATTTGAAGAAATTGGACATGTTTCGCTATGTTTTAATACGAATACATACTTATTTTCATCAATAACTTGTTCAAACTGGTCAATCGAACTCAGCTTTATAGCCATTCTATTCACCTCTAAAAATATTTAACACACTCACATTTAATAAGTGTGAAATCCCCTCAAAAAAATGTCGTATCACTGCTTACAATTATACACAAATACCTTTTTATTGTTAACCGTTTATTAAAAATCAAGTTCTATTATAGTGCTGTCACAGTATTTTATTCGTATTTAACTTTAATGCTTTGATACTTTTCCTTGAATGACTCGTTGTAATGCTCTAAATCTTCACCATTTTTCAATAATTTGTCTCGATTAATTTTATCAATCTTCTCGCCGTTTGCTATCGTTTCACCGCGTGTTTCATAATAATTTTGTAAACTGTAATACATTTCAATTGCATTTTTACGTGCATTATTTGCATACCCATCTTTTAACTCTAATTTATTTAATTCTCTAATTTGGTCTGTAATTAAAGGCATAATTTCGTCATCGATCGCTTGTTGAGAGCCGTGTGAAACAGAATCACCTAACGTATTTTCAGATTTTGCTTTTAATTTTTTGTTTGTTTCAGCTATTTTATGCTTTAATTTGTTCACTTCATCGCTTTCCCCTGCTGAATTGGCTCTTTTAATATCATCTTCAACAAAGGCTCTATTTTTTTCAAATAGTTTCGTATAATCTAAAATATCTTCATTTGCTTTAATAGATTGATTATATAAATCTACATAAGATTTAACTTCATATATAGCATCTTTTTTTCGATTAACTGTTTTCATATATTCTTTTTTTAATGTCTTCGTATCTTCTGAAGTTGCAGGTAACTTTTCCGCTGATTGTTTATATTCATCAAATTTCTTTATTAATTTTCTATTTACTTTGTTTTGGATATCATTAAACTCTTTTTTATTTTTATCAGTTAATTGCGATTCACTTAAATCGTTTAATCGACCTAATTGTATATCATCAACCGTATTCTGTAATTCTTGGTCTTTTTGCTCAACTTTGGCATATGACTCTTTAAACTTTTTAAAATCAGAGCCATTCCCATTTCCACATGCATTAAGTATGATTGCCACAGAAAATAATAACGTGATATAAACTATTTTTTTCATATCTGCACTCCTTATCAATAAGTATTATACATAAAGTTATTTATATTGGAAATCAAATATGATATATTGTTTCAGAATTTATAGTTGTTAAATTACTATTTGTGTAAGGAGACGTAACATGCACTCAAATATTCAAACTTTTATAACTGAAGATGACGATCAATACTTTGCAACTCAATATAAAACGATACGTCAAGTTCTATTTAATTTACTTGATACGCCCGTGCAAACAACCTTTCACATAGGAGGTACAAAGCATTTTAATTACCCGACCGAACCCATCTTAGATATATTAGTCGGTGTGAATAACCTGCACGATATAACTGCTTTAGACGAAAAACGCTTAAACTATGAAGGCTTTTACCGTTTACATCATCCTTATAAGAAGAAAGTGGTAATGGCAAAATTCAATAATTTAATTGATTTAAGACAAACTGTACGTTTACACATAATTCAAAAGGATTCACCGCTTTACAATGCATACCTAAATACTAATGAAGCACTATCAACAAAGCCCGAATTAGCAGAACAATTCGGACAACAAAAGCAACAAATCACACAACATGTGACGACGATACGTCCATATGAAAATCAAAAACAGCAACTATTTACCAAATTAGCCAAACGCTTAGGCACATAGTAGATAAGACATTTTCAAAATGTATTGACCTGTATTGGGTTTAAATGAATTTTTTATCGGTAATATAAACCATACTATTTAGCATATTTAATGAAACATTGCTATAATAAGACAACGAATTAAATATGAAAGGATGTTCTATAATTGCATAAAGATACGATCTTAAAAGAACTCGAAGCAATTATCCCAAAAGAAATTATAAAAGTTGATGAACCATTAAAACGTTATACATATACAGAAACTGGTGGGAAAGCAGACTTTTATTTATCTCCCACACAACATGAACACGTTCAAGAAATTGTACATTTTGCGTATAAAAACGATTTACCGGTCACATATTTAGGCAATGGTTCAAATATCATCATTAGAGAAGGCGGAATTAGAGGTATTGTTATCAGCTTATTATCACTTGATAAAATAGATGTATCAGATGATGCAATTATTTCAGGTAGCGGTGCAGCAATTATCGACGTTTCGCGCACTGCACGTGATAAAAGTTTAACTGGTCTGGAATTTGCTTGTGGTATTCCTGGCTCAGTCGGTGGTGCTGTCTTCATGAATGCAGGTGCATATGGCGGTGAAATCAAAGACTGTATCGATTATGCTCTTTGCGTGAACCATAAAGGTGAACTTATCACACTGACAAATAATGAACTCGAGTTAGATTATCGTAGCAGTGTCGTTCAAAAAGATGATCTCGTTGTAGTTGAAGCTGCGTTTACGTTAGAACCGGGTAACCAAGAAGAAATTCAATCAAAAATGGATGACCTCACTGAACGTAGAGAAAGTAAACAACCTTTAGAATACCCTTCTTGCGGAAGTGTGTTCCAAAGACCACCAGGCCACTTTGCTGGTAAATTAATTCAAGATTCCGATTTACAAGGTCATCGTATTGGTGGCGTAGAAGTCTCTAAGAAACATGCTGGATTTATGGTAAATGTAGACAAAGGAACTGCGACAAATTATGAAGATTTAATACATCACGTACAAAATGTCGTTAAAGAAAAATTTGACGTAGAGTTACATCCTGAAGTAAGAATCATTGGTCAGCACCCAGACGAATAACTAGGAGCGAAACATTTTGATAAAAATTAATGGCCCAACAGTAGATAACGAAAGTCGATGTATTCATTACCAAACACCTTTAGATATCATTGCAATTAAATTTAAATGTTGTAATAAGTATTATCCTTGCTACAAATGTCATGAAGCTAATGAAGATCATGACATTAAACGTTGGAAACATGAGGAATATGATGAAAAAGCTGTCCTTTGTGGCGTATGTCAATATGAAATGACCATCAATGAATATATGATGGTAGAAGCATGTCCGAAATGTAATGGCCATTTTAATAATCGTTGTAAATTTCACTATCATCATTATTTTTCAGTATAATTCAAGTTATAAAATAAGAAGCGAGACAGAAATCTATTTGAAGTTAATAGATTTCGAAGTCTCGCTTTTTTAATTTATTTGTTCATTTACATAGGATACAAATTTTTCTGCATCACCTTTTTTAATATCTTTCATAGGCATTGGTCCGATTTTAAATTTAAAGTGGATCACATTACCGTCGTAAGTAACTGATTCAATTTCATTGTAAGCAATACTTCGGTAGTAAAATTCTCCATTCATATCGACATTTAGAATCAACCTTTCGTTTGTCGCGATGAATGCACCTTCAAATTCCGTACTACCTTGAATTGAATATTCAATGGTACCGAGAACAGTTGGTCCTTTCTTTTCTGTTGGATATAAATCATTCGGATTGACATTATCCAAAACCATAAATAAACCCCTCCCACGCTGTCTTTTTAACTATTATACATGTTGTAATACCATAAATTAATTTAGTTGCTTAAATTTTTATATCTTCTAATCTTTAAGAAGTCTTCGCTTCGATAATGATTATGAGTATAAAAATAGACCGAGAAGTCATATCGCTTCTCGGTCTAAAAAAATTATTAACTTATTTATCATCAAATACGAAGTCTTCATCACGTAATGCTTCTACATTTAAAGCAAGTGTATAACCATCACCTTTAACTGAGAAGAAATCATGGTTTTTCGTTGAAGTATCCAATGCGTTTTCAATGATTGGATTGAATTCTCTTTCTTCAAAGTAAGGTTCAAAGCCTAAATTAGATAAAGCTTTGTTTCCGTTGTAACGAACATAGTTAAGTACATCGTTCGTTAACCCGATATCATCGTAAAGTGACTGTGTATATGAAACTTCATTTTTATATAAATCATCTAATAATTTATACATTTCTTGATCTGCACGTTGCTTTTCACTTTCAGATAGCTCATTACGTAAACTTTGTGCATCCATACCTGTGAATACACCGTGAATAGATTCGTCTAATAAAATCTTACGAATAATTTCACCAGAAGTTGTCATTTTACCTTGTCCAGCAAGGTACAGTGGATAATAGAAACCTGAATAGAATAAAAATGTTTCTAAAAACACACTTGAAACTCGAGCCATATATTGATCAAAGATTGAAGCTTCTTTTGACCATAATTTGTGATAGTTCTCGATAATTTTATCTGATTTATATTTTAAATGTGGCTCTTCAATTACCCATTTATCTAATAAATAGTTTGTTTCACTTGATGGTAATAATGTCGTGAATATATGAGAATAACTTTTTGCATGAATTTGTTCCATCATAGCCATAAATGAATACACTGCTTTTTTACGTAAATCCGTAGTATGCAGCATGATAAGTGGCATACCATCATCTGCTTGGTGTGTATCTAAACCAGTTAAACCTGCTAATGCTTTTTTGAAAGCATTTTTCTCGGCATCGGATAATGTTTTCCAACTTGCGATATCTTTAGATACTTTAAACTCTGTTTCAACCCACATTTGTGATATATTTTGTCGCCAAAACATATTCGTCATATCTTCTTGCGTATTCCAATTGACTGCTTTCATGATTGAAAATGTCTCCTATTCGGTAAAATTTAGTTAACAATGATAGATGAGGCAAGGCCTTAGCACCCAAGAAGCAGTGCATCATCAACCTTAACCTCATTCAAAAAATCGTTTGGCTCACGGTCAATTTATATTAAATTGCACAGCTTGTGCATTCTTCAACGCTTAATAATTTATTTCTAGTGTAATATAGAGATTTTAATCCTTTATGATGTGCGTAAACATATAATCTTGATAATTCACGAGTTGATATTTCTGAATTAACGTAAAGTATCGTTGAAATGCCTTGGTCCACATGTGTTTGAATTGTTGAAATTAAATCAATCAATTTCATTTGATCAGTGTTGAATGCTGATTTGTAATACCACATTGTTTCTGGTGATAAGAATGGCATTGGATAGAATGTTTCAGCATTACCATAAGTACGACGTTCAATTTGGTCCACTATAGGCATTACTGAGCTTGTTGCATTTTGTACGTATGAAATACTTTGAGTTGGCGCAATCGCTAAACGATATGCGTGGAATAGTCCATGTTCTTCAACCTTTTGTTGCAATGCTTTCCAATCTTCTGCTGTTGGGATATCTAAACCATCAAATAATCTAAGTACTTTTTCATATTGTGGTTCGAATGATTGAGAAGTATAGAACTCGAAATATTTACCGTTTGCATAGTCAGACTTTTCGAATCCTTTATATGTCTCTTTACGTGATTGAGCAATTTCCATAGAACGTTCTATTGAATAATAGTTCATCATCATGAAGAACGTATTTGCAAAATCTTTCGCTTCTTCTGATTCATAACCAATTTTATTTTTAGCTAAGTAACCGTGTAAGTTCATAACGCCTAAACCAACAGAATGTAACTCGCTATTTGCCTTTCTAACACCTGGCGCATTTTTAATATCTGCATCATCACTTACTACAGTTAACGCATCCATACCCGTATGCACTGAATCTCTAAATTTACCAGATTCCATGACATTTACGATATTTAGTGACCCTAAATTACAAGAAATATCACGTTTGATTTCGTCTTCAGTACCATAGTCATTAATGATTGAAGTTTCTTGTAATTGGAAGATTTCAGTACATAAATTACTCATTTTAATTTGACCAATATCTGAATTAGCATGAACTTTGTTCGCATTATCTTTAAACATTAAATATGGATACCCTGACTGTAATTGAGTTTGAGCAATCATATTTAACATTTCACGTGCATCTTTTTTCTTCTTCTCGATATTAGGATTTGCGACAAGTTCGTCATAATATTCATCGATATTAATATCGTCTAAAGTCACGCCATATTCTTTATAGATTGTATGTGGTGCAAACATGTAAAAGTCTTTACCTTCTTTTGCTAAATCAAAGAATTTTGAAGGGACGATAAGACCAGTTGAAATTGTAGATAAACGTAGATCTTCATCGGCGTTAACCTTTTTAGTATCTAAGAATTCTTCAACATCGAAGTGGAAGATATTTAAATAAACTGCCCCAGCACCTGGTCTTTGGCCTAGCTGGTCGGCATAACTGAAACCACCTTCAAGTGATTTAGCAACTGGTAATACGCCTTTTGCTACACCTTTTATACCTTTAATTGCTTCGCCACGTGCACGTAGCTTAGATAAGTTAATCGCAACACCGCCACCAATTTTACTTAATTGCTTAGCAGTCGCATCTATAAAGTTGATTGAGTTTAAACTATCGTCAACTTCAAGTAAGAAACATGAGACAAGTTCGCCTCGGCGTGCACGACCTGCATTTAAAAACGTTGGTGTTGCAGGTTGATATCTTTGTTCAATCATCGCTTTAATAAATTGTTTAGCAGTCGCTTTATGACCATTTGCTAAATATAGTGACACGATAACCACATGTTGATTGTAATCTTCTAATAGTTGTTTTTTATCATTCGTTTTTAACGCATAATCTTTGTAAAATTTGCTCGCTGCCATGTAACTTGCAAATTTAAAATCAATGTTTTTTGCAAAATCAGTAATTTCAATAAGGTCTTCTTCTGAATATTTTTCGAACACATCGAAGTAGAAATTATTGTCCACTAAATAATGAAGACGCTCAATTTCAGAATCAAAGAAAATGGTCTTATCTTTAATCTCTTCCATGTATACAGCTAGCGCTTCTTGATCTTTTTCTAAATCGAAAAAGCCATTCTCTTTACGCTTTGTGACTTCATTGTTCAACTCTATATGATTGTATTGTTTCTCGTCCATAACCTTCATTTATGTGCCCCACCTTATCTATAAATTCGCTAATATCTTCGTTAGTGCCTTGAACTTCAAATTTCATTAATAATGGTACTTGAAAGTCTGCTGCAATAGTTCGGCCGGCTTTCGCAAAATTTTGTCCCCAATTGCGATTGCCACTCGCTGCCACAGCTCTTAACAAATCATGATTTACATCTAAAAATGATTGTACGGGTGGCGGGATTTCACCGAATCCTATCGTACCAGTGACCAATATAAAAGGTTCCTTCACACGTTCAGTACAATTCGCTTGCGTAATTTCTAAAGTGTCAGCTATCTCTGTTCGTTGAATAAATCTACGCACATTTCCTGAAAATGAGTAATACGCGACCTTCATTAGACCACCTACTTCCTAAAATTGTCATGATCTTATTCCAAAATATCTATCGTTCAACTTTACGCAAAATCTAAAAATTACACATTGTGCTTAATTATATTAATTTACACAATATATAGAATTACCATAGATATGTATCAATGAAACAATCTCAAATTATATACCAATTTTCATTAAAATTGTCATATTTAAGCATCGTAATAGTGTCTTTTTAATTAAAATTTGATTTATTATAAATAAATTGACCACAAGCTAAAACACAATATCTTGTGATAAGTTTGGGTCATCAACACTATATTATGTGTTTCATTATACATAACTCTTTCTGAGAATTAAAGACATAAAATTGAACTGGTTTGAAAAGATATTTTTAAAAAATGGCACCGAACCACGTGAATAAGCCTTTTGAAAATTTTTTAAATTTTTATTCCCAACTTCAAGCTAAAATTCTTGCAATTTAAAAAACATTATCTTCTGTTATCAACGAACTGAAATAGAACATTTGTTCGCATTTCCATATTATACTACTTCTGAGTTTATTTCAAGGATATACATATTGTATTTCTATGTGCTACTATAGATACGTTAAATTTTAGAAATTGAGGCGATAGTTGTGAATCCTAAAGTAAAAGGAATTATCGCAATTTTAATTTCCGCGATCGGTTTTAGTTTTATGTCAGTATTTTTTAGACTAGCTGGAGATTTACCCGTCTTTCAAAAATCGCTCGCACGAAATTTAGTTGCGATGTTTATACCGTTGTATTTCATATTCAAATATAAACAACCACTTTTCGGTAAGTTGAGTAGTCAACCTTTATTAATATCCAGATCTGCTTTAGGCCTCATTGGTGTATTATTAAATATTTACGCCATTGACCATATGATTTTAAGTGATGCAGATACATTAATGAAGCTTAACCCATTTTGGACAATTTTACTTAGTTTACTCTTCTTAAATGAAAAAATTCGAAAATACCAACTTATAGCAATGATTGTAGCTATATTAGGTATGTTGTTCGTAGTGAAACCAGAGTTTTCTTCTGCTGTGATTCCAGCACTTGGAGGATTACTTTCAGGAATATTTGCTGCCGGAGCGTATACATGTGTTCGTGCGCTAAGTTCACGTGAGGCACCTTACACAATTGTCTTTTATTTCTCATTCTTTTCTATTATAGCATTGATTCCATTTACGATATTTACATTTGAACCAATGTCATGGATTCAAGTGTTATACCTTATTGGTGCAGGTTTATCTGCAGCAATCGGTCAAATTGGTATTACATTAGCATATAGCTTTGCACCTGCAAAAGATATATCCATCTTCACTTACGCTTCTATTATATTTACAGCAATATTTGGATTTATATTATTTAAAGAATCACCAGATTTATTTGCAATATTAGGCTATATTATCATTATTGGTTCAAGCTATTACATGTTTGAGAAAGCACGACGCCAATCTGCTACCACTGAAAAATAAAGTTAAGGAGAGATTTCAATGTCTGAAGGACGCAATAAAGAACAATTAGAAGATATTACACTATTAGGAAATCAAAATAATAAATATGAATTTGATTACACACCTGAAGTATTAGAATCATTCGATAATAAACACCAAGGTCGTGACTATTTCGTCAAATTTAATTGCCCTGAATTTACATCATTATGCCCTATTACAGGTCAACCTGACTTTGCCACTATATATATTTCATACATTCCTCATATCAAAATGGTAGAATCAAAATCGTTAAAATTATATTTATTTAGTTTTAGAAATCATGGCGACTTCCATGAAGATTGTATGAATATTATTATGAACGACCTAATTGATTTAATGGATCCCCACTACATTGAAGTCTGGGGGAAATTCACTCCACGTGGTGGCATTTCGATTGATCCTTACACGAATTATGGACGCCCTAACACAAAATACGAAAAAATCGCAGAACATCGCTTAATGAACCATGACCTTTACCCAGAAAAAATTGATAATCGATAATCACATTTATCAATAATTTTACTCAGGGTATGGGACAGAAATCGAATTTTCTAAAAGTGATATCGTAGTCCCTCTAATTGCCATTGAGGCTGAGACATTTATTTTTGTCTCGGTCTCTTTTAATTTATTTATTCTAATTTCTGCATAAAATTTCCACTTGTTTTTTCAGAATATTCAGTATAAAATTAATCAAACATACATTGGGGGGAGAAGATGAAACAAGTCACATATACACATGAAGAAATAATGGAAAGTACGCCACGAAAAGGTTTTTTCGGTCATCCAAAGGGTCTGAGTACATTATTCGTAACTGAATTTTGGGAACGTTTTAGTTATTACGGGATGAAAGCCATCTTAATCTACTACTTATATTACAGTGTAGCTCAAGGTGGATTTGGATTGAGCGAAGGCGCTGCGATGCAAATTGTATCAATTTACGGTACTTTAATTTATATGTCTGGAATCATTGGTGGTTGGATTGCCGACCGAATTACCGGCACTCAAAATGCAGTGTTTTATGGTGGATTTTTAATTATGTTAGGTCACATATTACTTTCATTACCTAACAATCTAACATTGGTCATGGTTGCTTTAGCAGTAATCATTGCCGGAACCGGCTTACTCAAACCGAACATTTCAACTACAGTTGGGGAACTATACGATCGCAATGACGTGAAACGAGACAGTGCTTTCACGATTTTTTATATGGGAATTAACTTAGGTAGTTTACTCGCTCCACTTATTACTGGTTACCTTCAGACACGCATAAGCTTCCATGCTGGGTTCTTAGCTGCAGCTATCGGTATGTTTTGTGGTCTCGTTGTTTATATTTTAAAGCGAAAAGTCAACCTTGGTCTTGCAGGACGCAATGTACCTAACCCACTGACAAAGCCAGAAATTAAAAAATTGTCTGTCATCACAGTGGCTGTTGTAATTTTATTTTTACTCTATTTATTAATATTACATTTATTCAATGCATTAACTCTAAGCAATTTTAGTTTGCTTGTGACAATACTGGGAATCGTTCTACCGATTTACATTATCATCAACATGTTAGTGAGCAAAGATGTTAATAGAGAAGAACGTTCAAGAATTATCAGCTATATACCACTATATATTACATCTGTAGCTTTTTGGATGATTCAAGAGCAAGGGTCCACTGTTTTAGCAACCTTTGCAGATAAGAAAACGCAATTAGAAATGTCTAAATTAACGAATGGTGCAATTGACTTTTCAATACCTGCTTCATGGGCACAATCTTTAAATCCGATATTTATTGTCATACTCGCACCTGTTTTTGCAGCTTTATGGGTTAAATTAGGGAAGCATAATCCACCAACAGTACATAAATTTGCTTATGGTGTTATCACGGCTGGATTATCGTATTTAATTATGGTCATCCCATTATTAAGTGGCGTCGAATTAGTTAACCCAATTTGGCTCGTTTTAAGTTTCTTATTAATCACTTTTGGTGAGTTATGTATTTCACCTGTGGGGCTTTCTACGACAACGAAATAAGCACCCGTTACATTTACAGCTCGAATGATGAGCTTATGGATGTTAAGTAACGCTACAGCACAAGGTTTAAACGCACAACTTGTCGTCGTATATGAACACATGAAACAAGCAGATTACTTCTTATATTCAGGTTTATTTGCAGTCGCAATTGGTATCATATTATTAATCATTTCGCCAAAAGTAAAACGTGCGATGAAGGGTATTTATTAATTTTATAAAATAGTTTAAGAGGCTAGGACAAAAATAGATGTCTTAGCCTCTTTGTCTATTAATGGGACTACGACATCTCAATTAAAAGATTCGGTTTCTGTCCCACTCTCTTTTATTTCGTATCAAATTAGTGTAAATCGATTAAATATATAAACAGTTATTATATTTATTAACTAATAACACACTTACTTTCTAAATAAATACAAGTCTGTTATGATAAAAACAATAATATAACAGAATATTCTAAATATTGTTATTTTTAGAATATTGTTGAAATTGAAAATATTTACGAGTAAAATACTTTTTATATCTTTTTTGTTTCATTGAATGGGGAGTGATAAAAATGAACAAGAAAGCAACAACTTACGACGAAGCAGTTCAATCAATACCTCAAAAAGGCTTCTTCGGTCATCCTAAAGGTTTAGGTGTTTTATTTTTTGTAGAGTTTTGGGAAAGGTTTAGTTATTACGGCATGCGTGCCCTATTAATCTTTTATATGTATTTTGCAATAAAAGATGGCGGTCTCGGCATGGATAAAACAACTGCACAATCAGTAATGGCAGTCTACGGTGCATTAATTTACATGACTTCCGTATTAGGTGGTTGGATTGCAGATAGAATTACAGGGACACGATTAGCTACTTTATTAGGTGGCATATTCATTATTATTGGACATATTTTTTTAAGTTTACCATTAGCTACAACAGGTTTATTTATCTCTATGTTCTTTATTATTTTAGGTTCTGGTTTAATGAAACCTAATATTTCAAATATCGTCGGTCGCTTATACCCTGAAAATGACGTACGAATCGATGCAGGCTTTGTTATTTTCTACATGTCTGTCAACATGGGAGCGCTAATTGCACCAATCGTATTAAACCAATTCGTAGGGTCAGGTAAATTCCATGGCGGATTTTTAATCGCAGCGATCGGTATGGGACTCGGCTTAATATGGTACTTTATATTTAATAAACGCAACTTAGGTGAAATTGGTTTACAACCGTCTAACCCGCTTAACCAAAGTGAGAAAAAACGTTACGAACTTATTTTCGCTATTGCAATCATAGTTATCGTAGCTATCTTAGGTATTACAGCAGCAACTCATACATTATCGTTCGACATTATTAGTACAACCGTACTCGTACTCGGCGTCGCTTTACCCATAATTTATTTCACAGTTATGATTCGCAGTAAAGAAGTAACTTCAGATGAACGTTCTCGTGTCGTTGCATTTATTCCATTATTTATTTTAGGTGTTTTATTCTGGTCAATCCAAGAACAAGGATCCAATGTTCTAAATATATACGCACTCGAACAAAGTGATATGAAACTGAATTTATTCGGGTGGACAACAGGTTTTGGAGCAGCGTTATTCCAATCTATTAATCCATTATTCATTGTGTTACTCGCACCAGTAGTGTCTATGGTTTGGGCTAAAATGGCCACTCGCCAACCTAGCCTACCTACGAAATTTGTATTAGGTGCAACATTAGCTGGACTATCATACATATTGATAGCAATTGTAGGTTATGCATCTGGTTCAGCACATATTAGCGTAAACTGGGTCATTCTATCATATATTATTTGTGTTATCGGTGAATTATGTCTCTCACCTACAGGTAATAGTAGTGCTGTAAAACTTGCACCAAAAGCTTTCAACGCACAGATGATGAGTTTATGGTTACTTACGAATGCCACTGCGCAAGCTATTAATGGATCATTAGTTAAATTAATTAAACCATTAGGTCAAACCAACTATTTCTTATTTTTAGGTGCTTTAGCAGTCGTTATAAGTATTATCGTCTTGATGTTTGTACCAAAAATTATAAAAGGTATGCGTGGCATAAAATAATTTTTTCAAACTACTATGAATTTCAAAATAAGTTCATAGTAGTTTTTTTGTACTCATTAAGTTAAAATGTGTATACATAAAAATAAAGTTTTAAGGAAATGGTGAAACTATTGGCAAATCATAAATTTAAACATGGTGTGCTTTTTTATCATGAGCATTCCGGTATAAAGGATATATACAGAGGTTTAGGCGACGTTGCAGCTTCACTTACTACATTTTGTAAACACTTATCTATTCAGCTCAGTGAAAATGAAGGAGACATTATTAAATATTGTGAAGAAATCAAAACACAACAATATAGCGATGATGTCGATATCGTATTTATTTTAGGTGGAGACGGAACAGTAAACGAGTTAATCAACGGCGTCATGCAAAACAATTTAGATGTGCCTATTGGCATTATTCCGGGCGGGACATTTAATGATTTCGTGAAAACTTTGAATCTAAATCCACGTCATAAACCTGCCAGCCAACAATTAATGCAATCAGAATTACAAACTTATGATGTAATGAAGATTAATGATCAATATGCCTTAAACTTTGTTGGTATGGGACTCATCGTGCAAAACGCTGAGAATGTACAAGAAGGAAATAAAGATGTATTTGGGAAATTAAGTTACGTAGGTTCTACAATGAAAACTTTACTTAATCCAGAACACTTTGACTATAAAATAACATTTGATGATAAAGAAGTTGATGGAAATACTTCTATGTTAGTTGTAGCAAATGGTCCTTTCATTGGAGGTAGCCGCATTCCATTAACAGATTTATCTCCAAGCGACGGATATTTAAATACATTTATCTTTAAAGAACAAGGTACAAGTGTACTTAATGATATATTCAAACAACGTGATAGTATGAATTGGAACAAAATGACAGACGGTATACAACACGTCTTATCTAAAAAAATCACTATAGAAACCGATCCCCAACAAAAGGAGGATATGGATGGTGAAATCGCGTTAACAACACCATTAGAAATTGAAGTCATCCCTAATGCAATTCAAATCTTAACGTTACCCGAAGAAAAGTTAGAAAATGATGACTTAAATTGATAAATCCACTGAACAGTAGAAAAGGTAATTTCTATTAATTACGTTGAAACGAAAATTTTATAAAAATAGCCACCCTAAAAGATTAATTCAATCTTTTAGGGTGGCTATTTTCTGTAATCGGACAGAGGTTTTACTTACTACCTAAGAAATAGGCTTCGATTTCTTTCCAATTATTCATACGAATAAAACGATCTTCATTTGCATTATGTGCCGCTGAAAACATAATCGAAGTTCCAGTAAAAATACTTAACTGTTTTGGATTATCATCTATTAAGTAATCAGCTTTAACGATATTCTTTCTACCACAAAAGACAAACTGTTGTGGATCTAAGAAAGGAAAATGCTTTCTTAACCAACTGTATTTATCGTCAAATGAAGTTGGTACATCCATTGCTGCTGTAGCGATGTAAATATCATAGTGTTGCGATAACTTTTCAACCACTTCTTGTGCATCTGGCATTACCGACAATTTATAGAAGAAACCAGGTTCTCTTAATAACCCGTTTAAAATGCCTTCATGTTCCGGCATTGCTTGTCTTAACCTTTGGCCTTCAAACATGTCGTATTGCAAGTTTAACTGTTGTCGTCTATTCACGCCTTCGATTAAAGCACCAATAGTATCTGCAAGCACCTCGTCCATATCTATAGCAATAGATTGTCTTGTCATTAATTATTCTACTCCCTTTTTAATTCAACTTTTCCAAAGGCATAGTTATTAAATAGATTGTCACTTTTAAGTATAGCAAATATATTACTGAAACTAAAATGCATTTCTTTAAATAAACAATTGCCTAAAATATTTTAATTAATCTTACTAGTTTATTAAAATTCAAATGACTGAAGCACTTGAATCATTTTTTCATTCTGTTCAGGGTAACCAATCGTCAGACGAATACCTTGTGGAAAGACACGTGTAATACATCCTACCTTCAACAATGCTTCAAACAATGCTTGAGGTTTATCCGTTTTCACATAAATAAAGTTTGTCTGACTTGGGTAGAAATGTTTACTTTCTTCTAACTCGAAGAATTTCTCTCGTTCTTCTGCATTACGGTTTCGAACTTCTTGAATATAACTTTGATCTTTCAGTGCTGCATGTGCTGCATATTCAGATAAACGCCCAACATTAAATGGCGGACGAATGATATTCCATTTTTCAATAGATTCTTGAGCAGCGACAACATATCCAATGCGCATACCTGCTAGGCCATATGCTTTTGAAAATGTACGTAATAAGAATGCATTCTCGAATTGTTGTTGTAATTTGAGCGTGTCAGGAAAATCTTCAGCAGTCGCATATTCTACATATGCCTCGTCAATTAAAACTGGTATTTGTGCAGGAACACGTTCAAGGAACTGTGTTAATTGATTATGCGTCATATAACATCCCGTTGGATTGTTTGGATTACATAACCATATGAGCTTTGTTTGGTCATCTATAGCTTTTAAAATACCTTCTAAGTCGAAGTGTCCATCAGTCAGAGGTACTTGTTCTACATCAGCCGCTTCTACAATCGCGTTATGATAATACTGTCCAAATGTCATTTCACTCGTCACAATCTTATCACCTGGCGTTAACACCGCACGTGAAATCATTAATATCACTTCATCTAACCCTGCCCCAAATAATATACGTGATGGGTCTACATTTAAATGTTCGCTAATCGCTTGTTTAAGGAGTGGTGAGCCTGTTTCGGGATAAAATTGTAGTTCATCCAAATGATTTTGAATGGCTTCTTTAACGTGCGTCGAAGGGCCATAGACATTTTCATTAGAAGCTAATTTATGTAAATCACCTTCAATCTCATATTTATCTTTCAATGCTCTCGGAGATAAACCAGGTTCATAGGCTGATAATTGTTCGATTTGCTGTTTCATAAAATGACGCCCTCCTTAATTTACTGAATTTTCGAAACTTAGTAATTATTATATACCTTATATTTATACGAAATCAATAGCAATTTATTTACCACTAATTCAAAATAACCTAGTATCAATATTTAATGGACGAGCACCATTAATATCAATACTAGGCATTTAGGTCAATCTATTAAATTGTGCTTCTCTAAATACTTTTTCGCAACTTGATATGGGTCTTTGTTTTTCACTGTTACATCGTAATTCATTTTTTGCATATCTTCATTGGAAATTTTGCCAGCTAATTTATTAAGCGGTGCTTTAATTTCTGGATGTTCTTTTAAATATTTTTCTTTAAACATCGGTGCACCTTGATATGGTGGGAAGACGTGTTTATCATCCTTTAATACGACCATATCGTATTGTTTTAATTCGGCATCCGTTGAATAAGCATCAATTAAATTAATATTTCCTTTTTTAACGGCTTGATAACGTAACTTTGGTTCCATTTTTTTAACGTTTGAAACATCCAAGTGGTACGCTTTTTTCACTGCTGGGAAACCATCTTTTCTATCGTTAAATTCCATAGTGAAACCTGGTTTTAGTTGGTCACTCACTTTTTTCAAATCACTTATCGTTTTAATATGGTGTTTCTTGGCAAAGTCCTTTTTCACTGCTAATGCATACGTATTGTTATATTTCATTGGTTTAAGCATAGTCATGTCGTATTTTTTTTGCAGACTAGATTTAGCTTGCTGATACACTTTATCTGGTTCTGTTGCAAAGTTGAATTTATAGTATAATTTAACAAAAAGGAGAACCCTGTATGAACTATTTCAGATATAAACAATTTAACAAAGATGTTATCACTGTAGCCGTTGGCTACTATCTAAGATATGCATTGAGTTATCGTGATATATCTGAAATATTAAGGGAACGTGGTGTAAACGTTCATCATTCAACGGTCTACCGTTGGGTTCAAGAATATGCCCCACTTTTATATCAAATTTGGAAGAAAAAGCATAAAAAAGCTTATTACAAATGGCGTATTGATGAGACGTACATCAAAATAAAAGGAAAATGGAGCTATTTATATCGTGCCATTGATGCAGAGGGACATACATTAGATATTTGGTTGCGTAAGCAACGAGATAATCATTCAGCATATGCGTTTATCAAACGTCTCATTAAACAATTTGGTAAACCTCAAAAGGTAATTACAGATCAGGCACCTTCAACGAAGGTAGCAATGGCTAAAGTAATTAAAGCTTTTAAACTTAAACCTGACTGTCATTGTACATCGAAATATCTGAATAATCTCATTGAGCAAGATCACCGTCATATTAAAGTAAGAAAGACAAGGTATCAAAGTATCAATACAGCAAAGAATACTTTAAAAGGTATTGAATGTATTTACGCTCTATATAAAAAGAACCGCAGGTCTCTTCAGATCTACGGATTTTCGCCATGCCACGAAATTAGCATCATGCTAGCAAGTTAAGCGAACACTGACATGATAAATTAGTGGTTAGCTATATTTTTTTACTTTGCAACAGAACCCATTTAATTCAATTATTTTATTCTCTTATTATATAAGTAGTTTTATACATATTACACTTATATGCTCATTATATTTTCGCTTTATAAGTTTGAATTGTATCTAAAAACTTCGGACAATAATGCTTCAATTTATAGCTTCCGACCCCATCAATAGAAATCATATCTTGTTTAGATTCCGGTTTTCTTTTTGCAAATTCTTCTATCGTATAATCTGAGAAAATACTTACAGGCGCGATACCTAAATCTTCACTCAATCTTTTACGTACTTGGATGAGTTCATCAAATAACACACGGTCAACACCCTCTACTGTATTGATGCTAACGACTTCTTTAGATTTAGGTTTAAATGGTGTCGTAAATATACTTACTTGATCATTGAGTAATGCTTTGACGGAGGTATCACATGTTAATATTTCATCATGCTCATTAAGATAACCTTTAAATCTTAATTCATCAATTAAGTGACTCAGCTCTGAAGTTGTATAATTTTTCATAATACCATGAGTTGAAAGGGTATTGTAATCACAATAACGAATATAATCCGTTTCTTCGCCACGTAACACTTGGATAATTACACTGTAATTCTCTTGTTGATTCATTCGAGCAATACAACTAATAATCATCTTCGCTTCATGGGTCATATCATATGTCTTATTACCTTGAGTACAATTGCTACATTGTCCACATTCAGTTAATTTTTCGTTAGGTTCAAAATAATGAACTAATGTTGCTTCCAGGCATTTCTTCGTTTTCGTATAGAACATCATCTTTGTGAGCTTTTCGCCCATTTTATCTTTATAATCATCATCAGCTTTAGATGAAGAAATAAAGTATTGATGTAAACCGATGTCACGCTCACTAAATAGTAAAATACATTCACTCTTTAAACCATCACGACCTGCACGACCTGCTTCTTGATAATAAGATTCTAAGTCACCAGGCATATTATAATGTATAACGAAACGTACATTTGATTTATCTATCCCCATACCGAAAGCATTCGTTGCTACAACGACGCGTACTCGATCATAAACAAAATCATTTTGAGCGGCTTCACGTTCTTTATTTGATAAGCCTGCATGGTAAATCGTACTATTCACATCTTGCTCAATTAACGCCTCATGTAGTTCTTCAACTTGCTTTCGCGTTGAGCAATAAATTATGCCGGCTTCTTTATCGTGATGCGTAACGTATTCTAAGACAAACTTTTGTCGTTGGTAGGTAGGGTTAACTTGAAATACAAGATTTGGTCGTTTCGTACTTGTTTTTATTTCGTCTTGTTTATCAATATTTAACCGTGCCATTATATCTCTTTGAACTTCAGCCGTTGCCGTAGCAGTTAAAGCTACAACAGTGAAATCTTGAGGCAAAGCAAAGACCTTATCAATAACTTCTTGATAACTCGGTCTGAAGTCATGCCCCCATTTCGAAATACAATGCGCTTCATCAAATGCTACTAAATGAATAGATATTTGCTGTAATAAATGTACAAAATAACCATTATCAAAACGTTCAGGCGCCACATATAAAAATTGAAGTTCCCCTTGCTTCAATTGTGTTTCTATCGTTTGTTGTTCTTTCTTCGTTAAACTGCTGTTAAGGTAGGCAGCGCGAATACCCGTCGCTTTCAATTGATCGACTTGGTCTTTCATTAATGAAATTAATGGGCTAATAACAATCGTTGTACCACCTAACATTAATCCTGGCACTTGATAACAAATTGATTTACCTCCACCAGTTGGTAGTACGCCTAATACATTTTGATGATTCATCACTTTTGTAATTATTTCTTTTTGGCCTGGACGAAACGTGTCGAAACCAAAATAATGCGATAAAGTCGACTCCATGTTTAAAAATCCCTCATTGTTCTTTTAATTCTTCTAATTCAGTCCATCTCATTATATCATTCTCATATGTTTCGTTAAGTTGTTCTTGTAATTCTGTAAGTTCTTTCACTTTAGCGTAATCAGAACTTGCTTCTAAAATATCATTCTCAACTTGTTTTAATTGTTGCTCTGTTTCATCGATGCGTTCAATAATTGTTTCATATTCTTGTTTTTCTTTATATGTTAAACCTTTTTTCTTCTTTTGTTGTTGTGGTTGACGTACACGTTGTTGCTGTTGTTTTTGTTGTTCTTTCGCACGTTCTTGTTCACTTTTATAACTTTGATAATCTTCAAAGTCACCGATGATACGTTCCATCACACCATCGTGTATATACCAATACTCTTGAGCTACTTTATTTAAGAAATAACGATCGTGACTTACGGTAATGACAGTTCCTCCGAATGAACTAATATAATCTTCCAATATTGTTAAAGTTTCAGTATCTAAATCGTTTGTCGGTTCGTCCAAGAGTAATACATTAGGTTGATGTACGAGTAGTCTTAGTAAATAGAGCCGTTTCTGCTCTCCACCAGAAAGTTTGTAAATCTTCTTTCCATGTGTTGAGCTAGGAAATAGGAAACGCTCAAGTAATTGCGTTATAGAAACTGAAGTACCATCTTTTTCTTTCGCTACTTCACTTTCTTCACGTAAATAATCAATCATTCTAATGTCTCTATCTAGTCTATCCTCGGTCTGCTTAAAATAAGCCACTTTAACAGTTTGACCTATTTTTAAGTTACCTTCAAATGATTGATCTTCCCCACTCAAAATGTTTAATAATGTCGTCTTACCTGCACCGTTCGGTCCCACGATACCAATTTGTTGACCATTTTGAATAATTTGAGTGATGTGTTCGAATAATGTTTTCCCTTGAATACTTTTAGATACATCTTCTAATTCAAATACTTGCTTTCCTAATCGAGAATAAGCCAGGTTTAATGAACCTTTATCCTGTGTTGATTGGTTCTTTACGTCCTGCTCCAATTCAGCAAAGCGGTCTTTTCGAGCTTGTTGTTTTGTAGAACGCGCTTTAACCCCTGCACGCATCCATGCTAATTCTTGTTTATATAAAGAACGTTGTTTCGATTGTTGTTTCTGTTCGATGAGTTCATTTTCAGCACGTTGTGCGATGTAAGCTTCATAATTACCTGGGTAAGTTTTGAGCTTTCCGCGATCAAGTTCAATAATCCGAGTAGACACTTCATTTAAGAAATAACGATCATGGGTAACGAACATTACTGTATGCGGATATTGTTTCACGTAATTAATCAACCAATTAATTGATTCAAAGTCTAAATGGTTTGTCGGCTCATCTAACAACAATAAATCGGGTTGTTCAATCAGTGTCTTTGCTAAACCTACGCGTTTTTTCTGTCCACCAGATAATTCATTCACTTGCTTATTTGTATCTTTAATACCAAGTTTAGATAATATCGTCTTAATTTCTGAGCTGTAATCCCAAGCTTGATGAGCATCCATAGCCTCTTGTGCTTGCATCATCTTGTTGAAATTCTGTTCTGTTTGTGAAGCACTGTACTGATTAACTGCATGTTCATAAGTACGAATAACATCTAGCGTTTTCGTTTCTGAACTTAATACTGCATCAAATACTGTCATATCTTCATGAAATTCTTGTTTTTGAGAAGAATAACGTATGCGATATGAATTGGGATGGTTTATATCAGCGTCAAAGTCAATATCCAATCCGCCGATGACTTTTAATAGAGAGCTTTTACCAGTTCCATTAATGCCCACTAAACCAATCCGTTCACCTTCTGAGATCGATAGATGCAAATCATCAAATATTATTTTGTCGGCATAAGATTTATGTAAATGTTCTATTTTATATGCTTCCATCGTTCAACATCCTTTTTAATATCGAAAATTATATATTTTTCTGGTAAAATTAATTCAGTTCTATGTATTATACACCTTTTTGAAATGAAATGATACAAAGGAGACAGACTTATGTCGGAATTTTTCCAAAATCTACCTCCATATGTACAAGCTTTAATCGCAGGTATTATTACTTGGTTACTGACAGCCTTAGGTGCAGCTGGCGTGTTCATGTTCAGACGCATCAATGACAAGGTTCTCAATTCTATGCAAGGTTTCGCCGCTGGAATTATGATCGCTGCTAGTTTCTGGTCGTTATTACAACCTGCAATCGAATATGGTAAACATTCTGCAATACCATGGCTACCTGCAGCAATTGGATTTTTATTAGGAGGATTATTTATTCGTGGATTAGACTTAGTCATTCCACATATCCACCCTAACACACAAGATTCAAGTCAATATCAAGAAGGTGTAGGCACAAAAAAATTAAACAAAAACACCTTGCTCGTCTTGGCGATTACACTGCATAATGTTCCCGAAGGTTTATCTATTGGTGTCGCTTTCGGTGGAGTGGTGTCAGGTAATGGTCAAGCAACGCTATTAGGTGCTTTAAGTTTAGCCATTGGTATCGGAATTCAAAATATTCCTGAAGGTGCTGCACTCTCTATGCCAATACGTGCAGCAGGTGCTTCCAGATGGAAAGCATTTAACTACGGTCAAGCTTCAGCAATTGTTGAACCAATCTTTGCGACAATAGGTGCAGCGGCTGTTTTAGTTATCACACCTATGTTACCTTACGCACTCGCATTTGCAGCTGGTGCTATGATATTCGTAGTTGTAGAAGAACTTATACCAGACTCACAAGCAAGTAATAATACCGATTTAGCTACTTTAAGCTTGATGGTTGGTTTCACTATTATGATGGTATTAGATGTCGCATTAGGATAAAGATTCATCTATATCGTTCATTAACGAATTATTTAAACCTAAATATTAAAGAGCCACGCAACAGGACCTTTGGAAGGTTTGTTGCGTGGCTCTTTTTTATTATACATTTAAGATTATGTGTTTAATACCTTAGGTATTTAAAAAATTAAAAAAGCGACAGGGCTTTTCGTCCCTGTCACTTTGTCTTTGATTTCCGCTCTTGGCAGTGGTTGCCTGTTCTGAATCTTCGTTTTAATCAAACTCGATTCAGTACTAGTCAACTGTGCCGAGGTGCTACTAGAGTTTTGTTAATAAATTATTTAATAGTAGCACTCTTTATTTCTTTTCTGATCCTTTTGGACCTGTTTTGTATTCATAAGTTGACGGTTGTACTTTTTTGAAGTCTGGATTTTTATAGAATCTGAATAAGTCTCCGTTAAGTACTGAGTCACTCATTTCTAAATCTTTTTCAGTTTGTTCTTTACGTTTTTCAAAGTCTTTAGGTTTCTTCGTCACTGGTTTATTTGTCTTGTTGTCGTAGATTTTACCGTTAACATATTTGTAGTCTTTTGTTACGAAGTCACCATTTCTGAATGGTACTGTATCGTTATGTTCTTTAGAGAATAAATCAGTACCCATCATTAAGTAGTTCTTAGAATCAATACCTAATAAGTGTAATAGTGTTGGCATTACATCGGCTTGGCCACCGTATGTTTCGTTAATGCCACCTTGTTTACCAGGAATCTTCATCCATAAACCAGTACGGTTTAAGTCTGTGAATTTCGCTGGTGTAATATCTTCACCTAATAATTTTTCCATAGCTTTGTTATGGTTTTCAGAAATACCGTAGTGGTCACCGTAGATCATAATTACTGAATCATCATATAAACCTTTTTTCTTAAGTTCAGTGATGAATTGTTCTAATGATTCGTCTAAATATCTAGCTGTTTGAATATATCCATCAACTGTTGAATCACCTGTATTTGGTTTATCAATAGTTGCATCATCTGGTGACAATGTGAATGGATAATGGTTTGTCAATGTAATTAAGTGATTGTAGAACGGTTGTTTTTCTTTTGATAAATAATCCGCTGATTCTTTAAATAACTCTTTATCTTTAAGACCTAAGTTTTCAAGGTTGTTTGGTGACATATCATAGTATGTTGCATCGTAGAATTTATCTACACCAAAGTGTTTATACACTTGGTCTCGGTTCCAGAATGTCTTATAGTCACCGTGCATAACACTAGATGTGTAACCTTGTTTCTGATCTAAAATAGATGGTAATGATTGGAATGTGTTATCCCCTTTTAATGAGAACGCTGAACCTTGTGATAATCCGTATAAACTATTATCCATCGTAAACTCTGAATCTGATGTTTTACCTTGTCCAGTTTGATGGAAGAAGTTAGGGAAGTACGTAAAGTCTTGGTTACCTGAAGAAAGTTTGTTTAAGAATGGTGTCACTTCTTCACCATTTACTTTCTTGTTAATTAAGAAAGTTTGGAAACTTTCTAAGTGAATTTTGATAATGTTTTTCTTCTTAGCTGCACCAAAATATTCTTTATTAGGTTCTGTTCGTTTTTGTTTTGTGTAGTTTAATACTTTTGTTAAATCATCTTCATTAGCAAGTGCTTTTTGTTGTTTGTTCTGTACTGTTTTAACACCATCATAAACTGTGAAGTTAAATGGCCCTAAGTATTTAACTAAATATTTATGGTCAAATGTACGTGTTAATAATTGTGGTCTATCTGATTCAGCGAATGCTAAATTCAGGAAGAATAACGCGATTGATGCTCCCATAATGACTGGTACGAATTTCTTACTGAATACGCGTTTATCTAACCTTTTTTGTCTGAAAATCAATACAAATAGATAAACGATTGAATCTAAGAAATAAACAAAGTCGTACCATTTAAATGATGCACCAACGGCGCCACCCATAGAATCAACGTTCCCTACTTGGTTTAATGTACTAAATGTTAAGAAGTCAGAGAAGAATCTGAAATAAACAACATTGGCATATAGTAAGAAACTAAGTAAGAATCCGCCGATAAACATGAACCAATACGCTTTCTTACCTTTAAAGAATAAGAAAATACTTAAGATTAAAGCAATTAAGCTATATGGATTCATCAGTAATATTAAATTTTGAACTAAACCTTTAACACCTAAAGAAAAATCAACATAATATGCAAAGTACGTCTTCAAAGTAACTGTTATCACAGTCAGTATAAAAAACGCAAAAAGAGTTAACTTCTTTTTGTGTGTACTCATGTTTGTTTCCCCCATTATTAATTTATATAGGTTAGAAAATATCTATCCCTTTTAGAAAATATGTGACAAGTTACGATTAACAAATTCTATTGGCTAATGTTATATACATACATTGGTACGTTAATGACAAAAGGTACATACATTAAGATGTGAAATCCATTGTAAACTTATCAATACACTGTGATAGATTCCTTGAATTTCGCTTACTTTTTCTTTTTTAATCGTCGTTATATATCATAAGTTCTTCTACAAATTGAGAGGTTAAGAACATAATCGCTTAACAAATCGGACCATAACTATTTATTGAATGGGTTGTAGTTTCACCATTAAAATGTGCTTTCATACAACTAAAGTTTATTCTTTAATTAAGTAAGAGATCCATATTTGTACGTTATGTCAAGCCCCTAGTTGTTGTGGCAATATTAATGTCACAACACATACGTTTTACTAATTAATATATTATTTACATTCTTTGTTATCTTGTAATACGAATGTAACAAAACGCACATTACTCAATTAACTAATATAAAGGAAAACTTGGTAAATTTCAAGTAAAAAGTCACTTTTACAAAAATACCTTTTCACATCAGAGTATTGTTAATTGGTTATTAATATATCTTTAAGCAATAAGATGCTTATTTATTGTACGTGAATCTCAAAATAAATTAATCAGACTAGAGACTTATATACGTCAAATAATTTCCAATATCCTATAACCCTATTCATGATAACTTTTTTAAAAATAAAAAAATCAAACCTCATTCTTTACTCTTCTTGAATAAAATAAAGATAATGAGGTTTGATTTCTAATTTGAGTTAAATTTGAGATGCGTTTTCACATTTTAAAGTAAACGCTAACATTGTAAATCCATTGCAAAAAAATACGGTAAAACCCAGGAAAAACTTTAAAATAACTAAATAAAGTTATTATTTTAACATTTCTAATTGCATGCGATATTCTATACCGTGAAACAGTTGGTTTAACCAGTTAGAATATTTAACTAAATTTTTCTCCGCTTCTTCAACGTCAATAAACTGAAATTTTAGCTTAGCGCCTTGTTGCTTTTGACCTAGCTTCGTCAAATGGTAGCTCGCAATCGTTCCAATTTGAGGATAACTACCTAAGGTATAGTGGTCATTCAACAATATAATTGGTGTGCCATTTCTTTTTACTTGGATTGTTCCTTTTTGAACTGATTGGTGTGATGGCATATCATCATAGTAAGCTTTAATTGAAGTACCTTCTAAATACATACCCATACGATTTGCTTTACTTGTCACTTTATATTCTCCAAATGTAAAGCGATGAATGACATCTTTTTTGAAATCTTCAGTACCTTTATTTTTAATTACATGAAATACATCAGACATATAATTAAATGATAAAGCATAACCGTCTATACCCCAGTCAGTTTGACGTTCGTGTTCTAGATTTTCGAACAGTTTAATATGACGTTCTGTATAGCTACGTTTCATGTTCACTTCGTCACCGTTCTTTAATCTACGTCCATGGAAACCGCCGATATTAGAATTAAAATCCGTCGAAGTTGAACCTAACCACGATTCAAGTTCGAAGCCTCCGCCAATCGCAAGATATACTCTCGATGTACGCTTCGTCTCAACAAATCGTAGTACATCACCTTTCTCCATTAAATAGAGTTTGTTAGGTAAAATGGTCATATCTTGTGTTGCAGCTTTAAAGCTACCGCCACTTAAAGCGATTAAAGTAGACTCTGTGAATCGGATGCGTGCCATATTATTTGTCATTTCTAACGTTGCTTCGTGCTTGTCATTTGCTACTAGTCTGTTGGCTATTTCATGAGATAGAAAATCCATTGCCCCGCCCGGGATGACACCATCATGTTCATAGCCTACACGACCGAAGTCTTGGAAGCTCGAAAACAAGCCCGCATCTTCTATTATAATTGACATGGTTTAAAGCCTCCTAAATCGATATCCTCTGCTTTAACTGGTTTAAATACGATATTATCTCCTAGTTTTAAAGTGGTAAAATCCTTCTCTTCAGGTTTAAATAATCGTATAGGTGTATAACCGATAACTAACCAATCTCCATATGTATCAGTCGTCGTTATACCTGTCTTTTTACCTTCAATAATAACTGAACCAGCCGGAATAAAACGCTTATGCTTTCCAGTATGATTGACAAATAATTTCTTGTTCATACCTGTTAAATATGGGAATCCTGGTGTATAACCCATCATTGAGACGAAATATATCTTTTCTGAATGTAACTTTACGAACCGATCAAATGAAATTTTATAGTATGATAATAAATTTTTGATATCAGGCCCTTGTTCGCCACCGTATACTATTGGTATCTCTATAGGGATAATTGTTGTATCTTCATGTTTAATTTCAAACTGGATAGACTGTATCAAAGCTTTCATATATAGAAACGGAGATTGAATATTGTGATGCTTAATCATATCTCTCGCATCGTAACAAATCATCATATCAGATTCTGTTGGCACAATTTCAGTTATAAATGGAAATTTTTTGCTATTTAAATACTTTCTTAACGCTAATAAATCTTCAGTCAGACCTCTAGAAACTTCTTTCTCTATCGAAACGACAATCGCTTGGTCTCCCTGGCTATATATCTTCATTGTTTCACCTCATAATAGTTACTCATGATAAAACACATCTAAACCTTTGACTAGATAATGTATAATTTCATTGACCACAAAATAGATAATGATGAATTGGATGATACAACTTATTGTAACGATTAACTGCACCAAACGAACCCGTTTTTGTTGTAATAGTGGTTTGATCAACCGACGCGTTAAGATAATCATTACAACCATTAACATTAACCATACAACCAACATCATTGATATCACTCATTTTCTAAAATATAATAAAATCATTTATTTCATTACTTGTTATGACATTCATTTTATATATAAATCTTCACGTCGGCAACCTCTCGCAAACTATTTATCAAATACACTTGTATCTCATTTTGCTTATATTTCTCTTTAAAAGAGTCAACATCGTAATCACGTTCATATATGTTACCTTGTTCAATTAAAGCCTGTCGCATACATCCCTTCAACATATCTTTATTATATGTAGGTGTATAGAAATGGTCATGCTCTTTAATTAATATATTACCAATATCAAACTCTAAAATTTTACCATTTGCATCATATAATAAAATGAGATCCGTTAGGTGTTGATGAGATAAATGGGCACGGTTTGTAGTCTTGTTCGTCAAAACCGCTTCAGGTATATTTTTCGGCAACTTTTGTAATTGAGCACTAAATAATGCTTTATCTGGTAAATCTGCTATAACTGAATCAAATTTGCCATTTTGCTTTAAAATTATCTTCACGCGATAAACACCTTTAGGATATTCCTCTGCAATACGATTAAGCAATTGGTTCCATTGTTCAAGGTTAAAGTTTATGTCCAAATTACGACTTGATTGTTGAATACGTTTCGTATGAAACTGAATTCTCTTAAAAATTCCATCTTCTAACCGCATCGTTTCAAATAGATCCATTATATACTCTCCAATATTTTGGTTTTATCTTTAAATTCTTCAACTTCTCTTTCGGGAACCGAATCAATCGTTATACCAGATCCTACACCATAAACGGCTTGTTGATTAACATACTGAATCGTGCGAATCGGTACATTAAAAATTGATTTACCATCCGGTTTCATTAACCCTATTGTCCCACAATAAATACGTCTTGGCACTTGTTCTAACGCTTTAATATATTTCATCGTATTGACTTTAGGTGCGCCAGTAATAGAACCACAAGGGAATAAACCGGTAAGTATTTGCAATAAACTCGTATGAGGCTCAACTTGCCCGGCAACCATACTTGTCATCTGATAGACAGTGGGATAAGATTCAATATTAAACATTTTATAAACATTCACTGTTCCCATTTTAGCTATACGCCCAATATCATTGCGTAATAAATCAACAATCATTACATTTTCTGCTTTGTCTTTTGAAGATGTCTCAAGTTGATTGAAATGCGTTATATCCTCTTCTTTCGTTCTACCTCTAGGCATCGTACCTTTCATCGGTTTACTCACAATCACGTCTACCTCACCTTTAAACGGTCCACGTTGAAAAAATAATTCTGGAGACAATGAAGCTACTTGTAATTCTTCTGTATCTATTAGTGATACGTAATGCCCATGTTGCTTACGTTGTAAAGCTTCATAAAGTTGAGCAATCGGTACATGGATTTTATCAGTTAAGCGCGTCGTATAGTTCACTTGATATGTATTGCCGGTTTTAATATTTTCCTGAACAGTGCGTATATGACGTATCAATTGGTCATTAGACAATTGAAATTCGAAGTTACATTGTTTGTGAAATTTATCTGGAGATGAAGAAGCATCCATTGGCTCAGCCTCTTTAAACGTATAAGCTGCCGCGTACACCTCACCTTCATTCAACTGCATGGTAGCCATTTGCGAATTAAAATATGTCGAAGCTTCGTATGGTAAATATAATACTACAAAATTACCCATCTGCTGTTGACGTTCCGCATATGCAACGACCTCGCCGACTTGTTCTAATTGGTAAGCTATCTTTTTGTCTTCACATTGTGTGAAATGATAGCAATATGACTCATAACGTACCTCATCTAACATATATCGATAATTAAACTCTATTCGCATAACACGCCCTCCACTTGTTCAATAAATAATTGGAATTGTTCTATGCCATAGTCACTTAATATCGACTCTGGATGATATTGAACGCCATATATTGGTCTTGACTGATGTTCAAATGCCATAATGATCCCTTCCTCATTCTTTGCTGTAATCTTCAGTTCACGTGGAAAGGTTTCAGAATCAGCCATTAAAGAATGATAACGCATTACTTTAAACCCTTGTGGTAAACCTTTGAAAATGCCTTCGTTATTATGATGAATGCACGTTGTGTGACCATGTACCGGTTTCTTGTTATGTATAATATCCCCTTTAAAAAAGTATACAAGTTGTTGGAAACCAAGACATACTCCTAGAATAGGCATTCGTTCTGGAATCGTCTCATATATATGTAACATATTGCTATACTCAGACGGAGTTCCAGGACCAGGTGAAATAATTAATGCCTCAGGGGAAAGATTACTTATTAAATCACTATTCACTTCATCAACATCGATTACGCGTAATTCTTTATCAGTTGATCGTTTAATATAATCGACAATGTTATAGGTGAACGAATCTTTGTTATCAATCATTAATATCATTGTGTCACCTCAATAAATTCGTAATTAGTTAGGATTGCTTTATATTATCCCAAAGATTAGCTTGATTTTACAATACAAATATATTATTCTTATCCAAGTAAAATTACATCGTATCAGAGGTTCCTAGCTCACACCCTCTATAAAAAACTAGACACCCAAAAACGTCTATCTTTTTATAGAGATAGACGTTTTTTTAGGCGTCATAGTCATTCACAGGAAAGCTAGAGAGTTTAAATTTGAAGGAGAGTAACAAATATGACGCAACAAAACACATTAAACAACAATAAAGCCATTGTCGTTTTTAGTGGCGGTCAAGATAGTACGACTTGTCTTTTTTGGGCAAAGAAACATTTTGACGAAGTAGAGTTAGTTACATTTGAATATGGACAACGACATGATAGTGAGATAGAAGTTGCAAAGCAAATTGCCAAAGAGCAAAACGTTAAACATCATGTATTAGACATGTCTTTATTATCACAACTCACGCCCAACGCACTAACTCAACATGACATGGATATAGAAGAAAACGATGATGGCGTACCAAATACATTTGTACCAGCAAGAAATTTACTATTCTTATCATTTGCGGGCGCTTTAGCATATCAAACTAACACGAAACATATTATTACAGGTGTATGTGAAACAGATTTTTCAGGCTATCCAGATTGTAGAGATAGCTTTATTAAATCGATGAATGTCACACTTTCACTTTCAATGGATAAAGATTTCGTTATTCATACGCCGCTGATGTGGCTCGACAAGAAAGAAACATGGGCACTCAGTGATGAACTCGGCGTACTAGACTATATTAGATACAATACACTCACTTGTTATAATGGCATCGTGGGTGATGGTTGTGGCACATGTCCAGCCTGCAAATTGAGAGCACGTGGCTTAAATGACTATTTAGAAGAAAAAGGAGTACGATAATATGTTTCAACAGCATTATCCGAGCATAACGCATCCTTACCAATTCGAACTGAACAAAGATTTCAACTTCTCTGCCGCACATTATATCCCCAATGAAGATGCAGGTAAATGTATGCGTACACACGGACACACTTACTTTGTGAATTTGACTATTGCAGGTGATACTTTAGATCATAACGGCTTCTTAGCAAACTTCAGTGAACTTAAAAAGTTGGTACACGGTCAATTCGACCATTATTTACTAAATGATTTGCCACAATTTGAAAATAAGATTCCTTCAACTGAACTCGTGGCACAAACAATATATGAAATGATTCAACAAGATTTAGACCAAAGACCCAACAAACCGCAATGCCTACAAGTATACCTTCGTGAAACACCAACAAGTTATGTCATTTATCGACCAAAGGAGCACAATAATGAGTAAGATTCCCGTATTAGAAATTTTTGGTCCTACAATCCAAGGTGAAGGACGTGTAATTGGACGTAAGACGATGTTCGTCCGAACTGCGGGTTGTGATTATCGTTGTAGTTGGTGTGATTCAAGTTTCACATGGGATGGCAGTGCCAAAGAAGATATCCGTATGATGACAGCTGAAGAAGTTTATGAAAGACTATATGAAATCGCTGGTGACACATTTAATCACGTAACGATTTCAGGAGGTAATCCTGCTTTAATTAAAGGTATCCAGTCCCTTGTTGATTTATTTGAAGAAAAGAATATAAAAACTGCTCTCGAAACACAAGGAAGTAAATTCCAACCGTGGATGCGACAAATAGATGACTTAACAATCAGTCCGAAACCACCAAGCTCTATGATGAAACCTAATTTACCATTATTAGATGAAGTTATCGAAGAATGTGTACCTGAATCATTGAATTTAAAGGTCGTGGTTTTCGATGAAACTGATTATGATTTCGCTAAAATGATACACCATCGTTATCCAGAAATACCATTTTACTTACAAGTGGGCAATCCTTATCTTGAGGATGACCATATCGATTCACATACAGAAAAACTATTATCACTTTATGAATCGTTGATTGATCGAGTAATGCAAAGCAGTGATATGAATAATGTATACGTCTTACCTCAATTGCATACATTACTATGGAGTAATAAAAAAGGGGTCTAGTATCGATACTATAAATATATTTCACTTATTTAGAATGGAGTCTGAGACAAAAAATGTCTCAGACTTTTTTTCAACTAGCTGAGATGTACGAAATCTATTTTAGAAATTTCGCTCCTGTTCCACTCCTATTTTTTATGTTTAAAAGGTATGGGTAATGCTAACACTTCTATTTTTAACAACTTAAAATAACACGAACAATACAAAAACAATAATATTACACATTTCCCTTTCAAAAATTATAAATTATGAGTTGTTATCAAATGAATATCTTTATTTTAATTGATATAATATTGGAATGAAGTACATTGGTTAGGAGAGCATCATGCTACAATTTATTATCATAAACATTGCTGTGGTATTTATCATTTTAGGTTTAGATTTATATCGTCAGAAATTTACACAACTTAAGTTCAGCTCTATTCTTATTGCAATTACTATCAATTCCTTTATCAATCTCTTTTTTGCAGAGAAACAAGATTACATAACTATATGCACCGTAGCTCAATTGTTAATTTGGACCATTTTGCATATTTATATTGATAAAACTATTCATTCAGCAACTATTAACAAACATAAATATATGGCGTTTATTATCTCAATTATTTTTAGTTTATCACTCTTGCTTATTTATGGTACGAGCCAAGATTCCTATTATATGTCAGCGCCCTATTTTTCACCGACGATATTTATGTTAGGCTTTATAATTCTTCTTTATAGCACTTTCAAACCAGAAGAAAAGCAATATTTTAAATTAATCAATCGTATTAAAGCACCATTGTACGTTGGACATACACTTATTATTATCTCGTTTACAGTAATGATTATCTTAACACCTTACTGGTACATATTATTATTTATTCATATCATATTTTTATTATATATATATTGGCAAAAGCTCTTTTCAAAGAAATATTGATTATGTTATAACATTTCGTGGTATATAATGATTATCATATTATTTAAGGAGGTTATACCATGGGTTTTATTCTTATGTTAATCATCGGGGGATTAATTGGTTGGATTGCTGGTGCAATTCTAGGTAAAGATATTCCTGGTGGTATTATTGGTAATATCATTGCAGGTATTATCGGTTCAATCATCGGTTCTAAACTATTTGGTCAATGGGGCTGGGAAATCGGCCGTATTCACGTATTCCCTGCATTAATCGGAACAATTATTTTAGTTGCACTTGTTTCACTTGTGTTCGGATTAATTCACAAGAAAAAATAATGGGACATACGTTTAACTAAATATTATTATGAAAGAGATAGATTCTTTTACTAGAATCTATCTCTTTTTTTCTAATGAAACAAGGAATTAAAAAACAATATATTTTCAGTCCATAACTATCTTAGAACTAAAAAAGCGAGATGCAAACTTCTATATTTAATAGATGCTTGCATCTCGCTCTTATTAAATTATTTATGATTGACTAATTTCTTTTCCTCGACAGGTTGTTGTTTTATTTCATGTTGATAATATTTTTGATTAATATTAGTAATTGAAGTGTGGTAATCTCTTTCTCTTTCATCTCTTGATTGTTGGTATGACTGTTTGTTTAAATTGGATGCTTCAACTATATATTTAGGTCGTTTTTTCACTTCATAATAAATACGTCCGATATATTCACCGATAACACCAATTGAAATTAATTGGATTCCTCCTAACATAAGTATAGCTGCTATAGTAGAGAAGTATCCTGGTGTTTTGACACCGTGTAAAATAATACCAGCTAAAATAAATACTATATATAACAAACTGATAAATGAAACAAACATCCCTAAATAAATCATCATACGTAATGGTTTTGTATTAAATGAAATGAGTCCATCTATACCATAATTTAACAGCTTACCAAATGACCATTTGGAGTCACCATCTTCTCTTTCAACATTTTCATAAGTAAATACTTTCGTATTATAGCCAATCCAAGCATAAAGTCCTTTAGAGAAACGCGTACATTCATCTAAGTCAGTTAAAGAATTTACTGCTCTTTTACTTAATAATCTGAAATCTCCAATACCATCTTCAAGTCTAATATCTTCTACAAAGTAGTTGATTGCTCGATAATAAATTCTTGTTAATAATTTACGAGATTTCTTTTCGCCTGTTCGGTCTCTTTTTGCAATAACTTGATCATATCCATCCATATAACCTTCAATCATTTGAGGAATTAATTCTGGTGGATGTTGCAAATCTGCATCAATCATAACGACTGCATCACAATGGCTACTATGTTGGTAACCTGCAATCATGGCTGACTCTTTCCCGAAATTACGGCTAAATGAAATGAATTTAACGTGTTGGTCTTTATTTGCCACATCTTGTATATAATTAATAGTATTATCGCTACTACCATCATCTATAAATAACAAGTCATAATTGTAGTGGTGTTGTTGGCTGTCTTCTGATAAAATTTCAGTTAATCGTTGATACGTTTTTAATATAACTTCACCTTCGTTATAGCAAGGTATGATTACTCTTAATTGCATTCCTTAACACCTTCATTTTAGTTACTTCTTTATTGCTTTATATTACTTTATCAAGTTACTGCATGATAATGCTATCTATAGCAATTAATTTTACATAATTTTTATATAGCCTTTACATTCTTCAATTAAACTTGTTTCCCAATAAATCGGACTAAGGTCGCAATTAAAATCTTTATTTTGTTAAAAATGCTTTTCAAACTATATTTCACCTTATATATTTAGGAAAATGTACTCGCTTTCCTAGGGCACTGCCTCAGCCTGTAGTCTTCGGCTTGTGCTATTCCCTCAGGAGTCGGTACATTTTCATTTAAAGATCTGTCTTCTATTTATTTTAACTTTTATATTTTTTACCTTGGAAAATGTATTCACTTTCCTAAGGTACTGTCTCTACCTGGAGTCTTCGGTCCGTGCTTTCCTCTCAGGAGTCGGTACATTTTCATTTAAAGATTTATCTTCTATTTATTTTAACTTTTATATTTTTTACCTTGGAAAATGTATTCACTTTCCTAAGGTACTGTCTCTACCTGGAGTCTTCGGCCCGTGCTTTCCTCTCAGGAGTCGGTACTTATTAAGTATTTATATATAATAAAACCGATGATACCTTCTTACGAAGATATCATCGGCTATAAAGCATTGGTACTATATTAAAAATACACTGCTTACTATTTTAATGTGCCTATTCTTACTTCATCCGGGTCTTTACCTTGTCTAGCACCTCTGTCTAAACTATCTATTTCAGCTATATCTGTTAATTCTAAATTAAAATCAAAAATATTATAGTTTTCTTCGATACGTTCTGGTGTTTTAGATTTAGGTATGACAATGCGATTATGCGCAAGATGCCAACGCAATACTATTTGCGCAGGTGTTTTATCATAGCGTTTAGCTAAATCAGTAATTAATGGATCGTCTAATAAGCCTTGATTTCTCATTAATGGCATCCAAGCAGTTACTGCAATATCATGTTTATCACAGAACTTTTGTAGTTTGTACTGGTTAAAGTATGGGTGGAACTCAATTTGATTTACAGCTGGTACGATTTCCGTTTCATCCATCAATTGTTCTAAGTGGTGTTGTTTAAAATTGCACACCCCAATAGCACGTACTTTTCCTTCTTTGTATAATTGCTCCATCGCTTTGTAACTTTCAATAAATAATCCATCTTCTTCACATGGCCAATGAATTAAAAACAAGTCTAAATAATCCGTATCTAAATTATTTAGTGTTTTATTAAAATATTCAATTGTTTGGTCGTAGCCTTGATAATCATTCCATAATTTTGAAGTAATAAATAAGTCATCACGTGAAACATCTGATTTTGATAGTACTTGACCTAAAGCTTGTTCATTATTATAAAAATAAGCAGTATCGAAAGCACGATACCCTACCTCTAAAGCATGCATTACTGCTGTTTCCATTTCTGTTTCAGAGATTTTATAGACACCTAGTCCTACTTTTGGCATTGGATAACCGTTATTTAAATAATATATATCTTCAATCATAGGTAATCCCCTTTCTACATATTTCCTAAAATATATTGATCAAATAAACTTTTTTCACAATTCATATGACTTTCTATGTGAACAGTATTATATCTATTTTAATATGCTCAAAAATAAAAATATACCTTTAAGCTTAGAAACGAAAATAAAAAACTGAGACGTTATTACACGTCTCAGTTTTAGCATTTATATTATTTCGTATAAAACATTTATTAATCGTTTGATTCGTCTTCCTCATCTTCTTCAGGTGTCGGACGCGTATCGTTAAACTCATATTTTAAAATAACATGAATAATTTGATGATTATCTATTTCAGAAATGACCCAACGATCATGTTCAGTATCTACATAGTCATTTTGCTGTAAGTTTGTATTGTGGGCTTGTAGCCAACCACCAATCGTATCAATATCTTCAGAGTCTTCAAATTCAATACCAAACTGTTCGTTTAAGTCGTCGAGTAATACACGTCCATTAATTTGGTATTTATCATCAGATAATTTCACAATATCGTTTACTTCATCGTCATCAAACTCGTCACGGATTTCACCTACTATTTCTTCTAAGATGTCTTCCATTGTTAATATACCGGCTGTACCACCGTATTCATCAATGATTAAACTGATATGCACATGTTCACGTTGCATGCGAATTAATGCATCACTAATCTGTGTCGTTTCAGAAATCATAGGTAAATCGTGAATATAATTGCTTACTTTAATCTGTTTACCTGAAGCATATTCCGTTAAAAATTCTTTAACGTTGATAAAGCCTTTAATATGGTCTTTGTCACCATCTTCAGTAATAGGATAGCGTGTGAATTGGTGTTCTTTAATTGTGTCTAATAATTCATCAACATTAAATGGTTCATTCAACGTAATCATTTGTGTTCGTGGCACCATGATATCTTTAGCATGGCGCTCATCGAAAGAAAAAATATTTTGCATGTAAGCTAACTCGGTTTGGTTAATTTCTCCACCGTTGTAGCTGTTATTTATAATAATCTTTATTTCTTCCTCTGACATTGCATCATTATTTGCATCCGGGTCTACACCAAAAATACGGATAATCAGTCTTGCTGAACCGTTCATTAACCATATTAATGGTTTCATCACGAATCCAAAATAATAAAGTGGTCTAGAATATAATAGTGCTAATCTCTCTGTATGTTGAATTGCTAAAGTCTTCGGTGCTAATTCCCCAAGAACTACGTGTAAGTACGTAACGATGATGAACGCTAGAACAAATGAAATCGTCGTAGTGATAGCTTGAGGTAGATGTAATAATTCGAACAAAGGATGTAATAACTTATCGAAAGTTGGTTCACCTAACCAACCTAATCCTAGAGAAGTTACCGTAATCCCGAGCTGACAGGCAGATAAATAGTAATCCAAGTTCTTCGTCATCTTTTTAACAACTTTGGCATTACCATTTCCTTCTGAAGCTAACTGTTCAATTCTCGTAGATCGAACCTTTACTAAAGCAAATTCCGAGCCAACAAAGACAGTAGTTAACGCTATTAATAGAAAAAATATTACTAAATTTATTATGGTCGCAGTTTCCAATTAATTCCCTATTTCTAGGGATTCACCTCCAAATTTTTGTGTCACAATAGGTGACCGTTCATTATATTGATCGTTATTCCAAGTCATCATTAAAGTTACTAAATCCTTCCCATTGTAACACCTCCCTAAAAATACATATTGATTTTTATTCTACCATATTTAAGACGACTATTCTATATTTCAGAATCTTTTTTATTCAAATTACTAATAAACCGTAAATATACAATTCCATTAATGTTTTAACAATCTAAATGTTAAATTTAACATTAGTATTATTTTGAAAAATGATGCATTTTACCTGACTTAATTGTCAATTGCACATTTATATCATTATCTAGCACAACGATATCTGCATCATTGCCAACTTTTAAACTCCCTTTTCTATCATCTATTTTTAGTGCTTTAGCTTGATTTAAACTCGTAACTCTCCATAAGTTTTCTAATGAATCGCCAGTATAATTGATTAAGTTATTTAAACCGTCATTCATCTTCAATATACTACCAGCCAAGGCACCTGATTCTAACCGTGCTTCAGTGCCTTTAACAATCACATTTTGACCGCCTAAATCATATTCACCTTCAGGCATGCCTTTCGCTCGCATCGCATCTGTAATTAAGAAAAATCGACTATTACCTTTTTGTTTATAAGCAATTTTGACAGCTGCAGGGTGTGAATGCACACCATCAACAATGATCTCTGTATGAAGATCATCGTTCGTCCACGCCGCGCCAAACACGCCTGGCTTTCGATGTTCAAATGGCGTAGCTGCATTGTATAAATGCGTCACATGTCTAGCACCATTTTGTGCCGCTTTATTAGTCTCTTCAAACGTCGCCACACTATGACCGATCGAAAAACGTATTTTATCTTTAAATGATTGTAATAACGCTAAAGCACCTTTGACCTCTGGGGCAAAGGTTATAACTTTGATTTGGTTATTTGCACTTTCTTGAAACTGTTGCAGTTTTTCTACGGTTGGTCTTTGTACATATTTAGGATTTTGAGCTCCTACTTTATGTTCAGAAATAAATGGACCTTCTAAATGGACACCTACTACTTCAGCTGCTTGATATCTATCTTGTTGTGACTGATAATCGGCAATATTTTTTAATGCCGCTTTAATGTTTTGTTCGGATTGAGTCATTGTCGTAGGTACATAACTTGTTGTACCTTCAGACAATAGCGATTCAGATAAATGTTTCAGTCCGTCAAACGACCCATCCATTGCATCTTCTCCATAACCACCGTGAATATGCATGTCAATAAATCCTGGTAAGATGTGTCGCCCTTTCATATCATATGTCTCGAGCTCACCTTCATAGTTACCATTACCTAAACCAGCAATTTTGCCGTTTTTTATAATGACATAACCTTTATCTATTTTTTCTCTTTCTGTATATATACATCCATTGATTAAAACATATTTAGACATTATACTTACCTTCTTTATATGTTAATTTAATTATGTTTATCCTACTTTATCAGTTTATCAAAATTAACCTACATATTATATTCAAATGTTTATGTTAAATATATGACAATAGTTAGAAAATCCACTAAACGTGCTTCATTTTTAGAAAATAAAAAAATAGAGGCTGGGATAAAAAATATCTCAGCCTCTTTGTAAATTAGGTGGGATTACGAAATCTCTATTAGAAAAATTCGATTTCTGCATCATTCTCTATTTTTATAAAGTAAAGTGTTAATTATTACATTATATATTATTCATTCATTGACTTTGAAGCGTCAAGTTCATTATCAGTTACTTTAGGTTTAAGTACACCGTAAATGATTGCTGAAACAATTGAACCAATTACAATTGCTATTAGCGCTGACAAAATATGATCTAAATGGTTAATGTTCGTACCAATAATTACAAAGATACCACCATGAGGCGCTTGTATTGTTGAACCTAATCCAAGTGCAATCGCACCAGCTACACCTGAACCAACCATCATTGAAGGAATCACTCTTAAAGGATCAGCTGCCGCAAATGGAATTGCACCTTCTGTAATAAATGAGAGTCCCATAACATAGTTTGGTAAAATTGATCCTCGTTGCTCTTTCGTGAATTTCTTTTTAAAAATTAACATCGCAGTTGCAATAGCCATTGGAGGTACCATTCCTCCAATCATAGCTGCTGTAATTGGCGCTGCATTACCTTCAGTTAAAGCTGCAGTCGCAAAGACATATGCGGCTTTGTTGAAAGGACCACCCATATCGATTGCCATCATTGCACCGATAACTAATCCTAATAACATGATGTTAGAGCCAGATAAACTATCTAAACCGTTAAGTAATGTATTATTTAACCATGATGCAGGTGGGTTAACGACATAAATCATTAGTAATCCACTAATTAGAACAGAAAATACGGGATAAATTAATGTCGGTTTTAAACCTTCCAATGCTTGTGGTAAATAACTCGCAAGTTTTTTAATACCTTGAGTTAAGTAACCAGCTAAGAAACCAGCTAGAATACCACCAATAAAGCCTGAATCACCATTGGCTGCTAACATACCACCAACTAAACCTGCAGCGAAACCAGGTTTATCCGCGATGCTTCGAGCGATGTAACCCGCAAGCACTGGTATAATAAGTAAGAATGCACTGTTTTTACCGATATTCCATAATTGTTCTGCGAAAGCATTATGTTCAGAGCTTTTTGGATCAAAAGAGTTTGGACCTATAATAAATACAAGTGCCATAATGATACCACCTGCTATTACGAGCGGTAACATATTAGAAACACCATTCATGAGATGTTTATAAATTGTTTTTCCGACACTTTGTTTCTCATTGCTTTCAGTATAGCTGCTTTGGCTATCTCCTTTTGCAACAAATGGTTTACGAGAACGATCTTGTGCCATATTTATTAATGTTTCAGGACGTTTAATACCATCAGCCACTGGCACTTCTACAACATTTTTTCCATCAAATCGATCAGTATCTACATGTACATCAGCTGCTACGATAATTCCTGTAGCACGTGCTATATCTTCATCTGTAAGGTGATTTTTGATACCACCTGAACCGTTTGTTTCGACTTTTATTTTAACGTTCATTTTTTCTGCTTGTTTCTTCAAAGCATCACGTGCCATATATGTGTGCGCAATTCCAGTAGGACAAGCTGTGACAGCCAAAATGTATGGTTCATCTTTATCAGTTTCTTCCGTTGAAGAAGCATTGGTTGTAGCTGAAGCTTGTTGTTCTGCTTCTTCATCTTCAGTTGCCTCATCATCAGCTTTATCAATAATTTGTAATACTTCCTATGGAGATTTAGCATCTAATAATTGTGCGCGAACATGCTCATCCATAAGAATACCTGAGAGTTTCGCCAGTGCATCTAAATGCGTTTGAGCACCACCTTCTGGCGCAGCAATCATAAAGAATAAATGTGCAGGTTGCATATCTAAACTTTGATAATCGATGCCCTCTTTAGATTTACCGAATGCTATCGCTGGTGAATCAACTGCAGCTACTTTGGCATGTGGAATAGCAATCCCTTCACCAATACCTGTTGTACTTTGCGCTTCACGGTTATGAATCGCTTCTTTAAAAGCTTTAACATCGTTAAGTTTTCCTGCATGATTTAACTGATTCCCTAATTCTTCAATAACACCATCTTTATCATTTGCAGATAAATCCATCGCAATGGTTGATTGCGTCAATAATTCTGTAATTCTCATGTTTATACACTCCCATCTAATGCGCTAATTGTAACTTTGTCTTTAACTTCTAATATAGATTGATATGTTGCTAAATCATCGTTAAACGCTGTAGCTGATCCCGAAGCCACTGCTTGTTTAAATGATTCTTCGATTGAAAGACCTGATTCTAAACCTGCAACCATGCCTGCAACTGTGCTGTCTCCTGCACCAACTGTGTTGATCACTTTATCTATAGGCACTTCAGCTTTATAACTATTTTTATGATCAACGTAAATTGCACCTGCACCACCGAGCGTGATTATGACTGACTGTGCACCTTGGTCTATAATTTGTCGAGCATATTTAATCACTTCTTCATCTGATTTAATCGTCGTATCAAACATATCTTCGAGTTCATCTTTGTTCGGTTTAATAAATAAAGGCTGATATTCTAATACAGACTTCACTAAATCTTTTTCCGCATCTACTACTAACTTCGCACCTGTTTCATATGTGATTTGAGCTATTTGTTTATACGCATCATCAGGTATACTCTTTGGGACGCTACCTGAAACAATGACAACATCATGTTCTTTCGTTTTTCTCATTTGATTTAATAATGTTTCAAATTGCTCATGACTAACAGTTGGGCCAGGTGCATTTATTTCTGTTTCAACCTGTGTTTTAAGTTTGACGTTAATCCGTGTATCTTCATCAATATGCACAAAATTCTTTGCAATTGATGCATTTTGTAATGTATCGATAATAAATTGTCCCGGAAACCCACCAACAAAACCTAATGCAGTCGAATGGACATTTAATGTTTTCAATACACGCGATACGTTAATTCCCTTACCTCCTGCGAATTTCTGCGTATCTGTAACGCGATTTAACCTACCCAACTCAAAGTCTTCTGACACCATGATATAGTCTATCGATGGATTAAAAGTAACGGTATAAATCATATTGTTCCCCCCGTAAATTGATATTTTTCAAAATAATCTCGTTGTACTGTTGCAACAGCCTTTTTAGAAGTTACAATTTCTATATCTTCTTGAAGTGAAACTTGGGCAAAATAAACTTTATTGAACTTTGAATAATCTGCTAATATAAATATCTGTGAACCCAACTCAATAGCATGAGTCTTTATAAGGGCTTCTTGTTCATCAGGCGTCGTCAATCCATGCTTTAAATCAATACCATTGATTCCCATAAATACTTTGTCAAAGCGGTAACGATTTAAAGTAGATAGTGCGCTGGCACCAACTGCGGCAAGCGTTGTTGATTTAATTTCTCCACCAATCATCAACGTCTTAATCCCTTGCTTTAATAGTTCTTCTACATGTGTTAAACCATTAGTTACAACGATAATATCTTTCGCAGTAATATAAGGTATCATTTCAAGTGTCGTTGAACCGGCATCTAAATAGACACAATCGTTATCATTTATTTGAAGTGCAGCTAACCTACCTATTTCTTGTTTTTCTCTAATATTTGTACTCCGTTTATCTGCTAAATTAGGTTCAAACACTGTAGTTTGATTCAAAGTTGCACCACCATGCACACGCTTAAGTTTCCCCATCTGTTGTAACTTAGATAAATCACGTCTAACCGTTGAAGCACTACAATGCGTTCTATCTACTAATTCATTCAAAGTTAAAAAGTCTTTCTTCGCTAATTCATTTAAGATTAAACTTTGTCGTTTTTCTGAAATCATCGTTTCACCTCATCTTCAAATTCATTATAATGAATCCGCTTTCATATTTCAATCACTTTTTATCAAAAACAATCATAATCAATCATTTTTCTGACAACTTTTTGAACAAATAAAAAATCACAAAGCGCATATTTATTTACGCCTTGTGATTGAATACTATTAAGTTCTTTAATTTATACTTTTCTATAACGTTTCAAACCAATAATATTTAATAAAGTAAATACTCCAATAAATAACAATAGTACAGCAAGATCTACCCAAATATGGGCGAGCCCCTGACCTTTGATCATTACATCAGTTAGTCCTTCACCACCATATCTTAATGGGAAAGCATAACTAATTGAACTAATCCACTTTGGAATATTATCTAAAGGAATAATACCCGATAAGAACACTTGTGGTATAACAACAATAGGTATAAATTGAATCATTTGAAATTCTGAATTAGCAAATGTTGATACAAATATACCGATAGCTAGAGCCGTTAAAGCAATCAGTATGTTAGTAAGTAACACCCAACCGATACTACCGTGAATATCAATTTTTAATAGGTAAATAGAGTACAGGACGATGATAAGCGTTTGAATGAT
The DNA here is from genome assembly GCF_038789205.1 of Staphylococcus hsinchuensis. Lineage (NCBI taxonomy): Bacteria > Bacillati > Bacillota > Bacilli > Caryophanales > Staphylococcaceae > Staphylococcus > Staphylococcus hsinchuensis. The sequence continues at coordinate 1,039,213 of NZ_CP128355.1, read as the reverse complement.
AGCAAATAAACCATAACCTGCCATATAACCAAAAACGATTTCACTTCTTTTAATTGATGTAGCCAACAATCTCTCTAAAGTTCCATTTGTTCGTTCTCTTAATAATGCAATTCCAGAAATTAAAAATACAAAGAAAAATACGAAAACACCTATTAGAATAGGAAATAACTTATCAAAGTATGTGCTATTTGCATCACCATATAAATAGTGATGTTTTAATTTCATATCCTCTGAGGTATGTTGTTTGTTTTGCTTTAGCTGAGGTGGTAGTTTTTGCATGACATGAGCCATATTTTGCATTTTATCTTTCTGAAGAGTGCTTGCTAATATTTGTTTGGTAGAAACAGTATGGTTAGGATCTTCATTTTTATAAGTAATGTTTAAATGTTTACCGTCTTTTTCTATATAGGCATCTAGGTTATCGTCTTCAATCGTTTCTTTAATAGAATTAGGATGGTTAACTGTTTTCGTATCAACTTTATCTGAAGGAAAAGCATTAACTATTTTATTTGGTACATTTCTATTCACGCCAATTTTCAAATCAGATTCAGTATTTGTATCAAATATAAAATACATTAACGTCAAAACTAAGAGCGGCGCTAAAAACATTAACGCTAATGTTCTTTTATCACGTAACAATTCCTTAATAACTCTTATAAAAACTGCTTTTAACCTCATTGTTCCACCTTCTTTTCAGCTTTAATAAAGACTTCTTCAATGGAATCAACTTCAAATTTAGCTTTGAGTGTCTCAGGTGTGCCCATCGTAAATAACTGACCATCAACAATAAGACCGATATAATCACAACGTTCAGCTTCGCTCATCACATGTGTTGTGACGATGACAGACTTATTGTTGCGCGTAAGATGGTTTAACTGTTTCCAAATATCTTTTCTTAAACTTGGGTCGATACCTACTGTTGGTTCATCTAAAATAATGAGGTCAGGATTAGAAAGTAAAGTGATTGCTAATGAAAGTCGACGTTTCATCCCACCTGAAAATGTAGAAACAATTTGGTCAAGTTCTTGTTCTAAATTAACAAGGTTCATCGTTTCAGATATAGCATTTTTTAATACCTTACCTTTGATTCCTTTTAAATTTCCGAAAAACTCCAAATTTTCGCGAGCTGACAATGATTCATATAACGCATCGCTTTGGCCCATATAACCAATGTCATTTAACACTTTTCGATTAGGGATAGTTTGATTAAATAAAGTGGCTTGCCCACCATCCAGTTTCTCCATACCCATCAGGCATTTAATTGTAGTCGTTTTGCCAGAACCACTTGGTCCAATTAATCCTAATATTTCACCTGAAGATAGTTCAATATTAATGTTATTTAGGACCTGTTTCTTTCCATAATATTTCGTTCCATTTATAAGTTGCGCTACATTTTTTGTCATTTGCATCCCCCTCCTATTAGACACCGTGTTTATTTTCTCTCATAATAAGATTATATAATGATGGATAATTTAAGCAATAGTAAATCTTAATTTAATTAACATATAATTAAATATGTCTAATAATGTTTAGGAGGTAAATTATGGAAAATGAAAACACAACAGATATACGGATTTTAAAAACAAGACGTCGCGTACGTGTAGCTTTAATAAAGTTATTAAAACAAAAAAAGTTTGAAGAAATTGATGTGAAAGATATATGTAATGAGAGCGGAATAAGTAGAGGGACTTTTTATAAACATTTTAAAGATAAATATGATTTAGTTTATCAATATCAATTAGAGATAATGAAAAAAGCAAAACAACATATTAGTCAAATCATCAATAACAACCCAGATCAATTATTTATTCAAATGCTAGAATTTTGGAATAATGAAGCCGAATTACTTCTTCTACTTATTTCAAATAACGGTTCTCCAGATATTCAAAATCAAGTTAAAAAATTACTTCAACGATATATGGAACGTTATACCTTTTCTTTAGTGTTTAAAAATAACTTCACTAATCAAGAAAAACATTATTTCACAATATTTTTAACTAATGCGTTATTCGGCATTATCCAAGAATGGGTAAATCAAGGTCAACAAGAATCTCCTGAAGAATTGGCTTTAATCCTCTCGAAAATCATGCCGTCTTCTTTAATGAAGAAAAGTTATACTTAATAAATAATTTCAATGATTGGTATCTAATTTAATTTAACAAAAACAATACTCCCCTTTTCATTTTTAGCGAAAAGAGGAGTATGATTAACAATTAATCAATATCTAATTTTTTAATAAATGATTTCAATTCATCGCGCATTGACTCATCTTTTAAGGCGAATTCTATCGTCGTTTTAACGAAACCTAACTTTTCGCCAACGTCAAAACGATTTCCATCGAAGTCAAATGCGTATACTTGATCATCTTTATTCAAACGTTCAATAGCATCAGTCAACTGGATTTCGCCACCTGCACCTTTACCTTGTGTAGCAAGGTAATCAAATATTTCTGGTGTTAAAATGTAACGGCCCATAATCGCTAAATTAGAAGGCGCTGTACCTTGTTTTGGTTTTTCAACAAATTGTTTAACCTCATACTTTTTATCTACCTTTTCTAAAGGATCGATAATGCCGTAACGATGCGTTTGGCTTTCATCAACTTCTTGTACACCAATCACTGATTTACCTGTATCCTCGTAAGCCTCAACAAGTTGCTTGATTGCTGGGTTATCAGATTCAACAATATCATCACCTAATAACACTGCAAACGGTTCATCTCCAATAAATTGGCGTGCCGAATAGATAGCGTGTCCTAGGCCTTTTTGTTCTTTTTGACGAACATAGAATATATTCGCTAAATCAGTTGAATATTTTACTTGTTCGAGTAAATCAGTTTTGCCTTTTTCTTGTAAAATCATTTCTAATTCTTTTTGATTATCGAAATGGTCTTCAATTGCGCGTTTATGTTTACCCGTAACTATAATAATATCTTCTATACCAGCCTTGGCCGCTTCTTCAACTATGTATTGAATCGTTGGTTTATCTAATATCGGGAGCATTTCTTTCGGCATTGCTTTAGTCGCTGGTAAAAATCTTGTTCCTAATCCTGCTGCGGGTATAATCGCTTTCTTAATTTGCTTCAAGTTGTTCATCCTTTCCGTTGTCATCTATCATCAAATATACTCGTGAGCATGGTCATCATTGTTGAATACTTTAAAAAGGTTTGCTTACCATTACTTTTATAGTACTCTTCTCAAACCGCTTACTCATCTCACTTTTCTTAATGTAATCATAACATTGATCGGTACAACTTTATAATATTTTTTATGTCAGTTGCATATTATTCAATATCTATGTGAAGTTTACCCATATTTTTCTGTATATAAAATAAAGAGTCTGCGACAAAAATAGGTGTCTCAGACTCTTTATCAATTTGTGGGACTACGAAATCTCTGTTAGAAAATTCGATTTCTGTCCCACTCCCTTTGATACTTATTTAATACACTTAATTTATTGTATGTTGATGATTTACGTTTCCATTTTTATCAATAATAATTTGATATGTTTTTGAACCATTTTTACTTTGATACTTATAACACATACCATCTTTCGATTCTTCAACATTACTCAATGTTGTACTGTTACCTAGTTTATCTGTGGCATGTTTTTGTGCAATGACTTCAGACTCCTGTGGTGAAATGCTAGGTTTATGAGATGGTTTGCCACCTTTAATATTAAATGATTTATCAATAATACGAGCTTCATTGTGGTTGTCTACTAAAACTTTATAATAAGTGTGTGGTTTCAGTCTATTTTTAAAGGTGAAAATATAATAATATTTACCTTGGCATGTACTATCGATACCATAATCATTATATTTATTGTTTGCGTGGTTATCATGGTTAACTGTGGAACGCGCTTTACCTAATGCTTCTGAGAATTGAGGTAATTCAGCTTTACCAATTTCATTAAGCTTCAAATTATGTGTCTCTCTTTCAGCAATTGGTATATAGTGCTTTGCATGATAAGGTTTTTTTTGTTCTTTTCCGTTTTTCACTTTATCGATTAAGTTAAGTGAGGCCTCATGACCGTTATTATCTTTTTCTTTTGCATTTGCTATCTTGCTCATATTGGGCACGTTAGAAATTGTATGATGCACTTTCATTAATGCATTTTCATTTGTAGCTATGATTAAAAGAAAACATAAACAACAGGCTAGAAAGAGGGCTGATACACCTAACATCATATTTTTCCAATTCATATTCATACCCACATTTCTTCAAATAATTTACCTTATAGTAACACAAAACAACCTATTTTCAGTTATATAGATTGCAATTTAAAATAAATGTAATATATGTAATATTGGTATTACTAAATTGAAGTATCATTACAATATTCACTAATATTTATTTCACTTTAAATCGCATTATAAGGTAATTTTTGAAAAGTTATGAGCTTAGTTTTTTTACAACGCTAAATCATCTTTCTTTTCACTTTGTGTTGACGAAAATTTCATTACACATCGGTAATGCGAACAATCTTTTAAATATTATGTTTGCTTCTTTTTATATCTCATTTTCTCAATAAAAATTACACCAATACCTATCATCATAACGATAATCGACATATATAAAGGAAATTCAAAGTTGACATCATACAAACTTCCTGCAACGAGCGGACCAATAAAATTCCCCATACTCGTAAATGTGGAGTTGAGCCCACCCGCGAAACCTTGTCGATTACCTGCAATATTTGAAAAATAATTGGTTATAGCAGGGCGAATCATATCGAACCCAATAAAGACTATGAAACTGATCAACATAATTGTCCAATAATTATTCGCAACAATTAATCCTAATAGTACGAGTGATGAATAGAGTAGCGCTACTACTATAAAGTTAAGTTCCTTTAAATATTTCATAAATTTATCAAAGAAGAATACTTGGCATATCGCACCTAGCACGCCCCCACCAGAAATTGCGATAGATATATCTAACGGAGAATACTTTGCTTTGTCTGCAGTATATAGAGGGAACAACGTTTCAAACGCCGATAATCCAAAAGCTAATACAAGAGTAAGGATTATAGGTGTTACAAATACTTTCCAATCAATTTTAGTTAGCATATCGCTTTGATACTTTGTAAAACCGTCTGTTGAATGTTTTTTTAAACTTTTAAGCATAGTGATTGTCATGATTAACGCAATAAAACCACTGACCCCTGCAATAAAGAACGGTAAACGGTGTGAAAATTCTGCTAAAAATCCACCAATTCCTGGTCCAAGAATAAAACCAGAGTTAATAATGGCTGACATATAGCCAAAATTCTTTGCTTTATCTTTAGCTACTGAAATATCAGCAATCATACCTGTCACACCCGGCATAACCATACCTGCACTAAAACCACCGAGAATTCTTGAAATAATAAGTATTGTAAAAGTATGTCCTACTGCAAATAATATTTCAGAAATGGTAAATAACACGAGGCCTATACAGATTATTAACTTTTTACCTAATTTATCTGCTAAAGTACCACCGAAAGGAGAAATAAGCATTTGAGACATAGCAAATACCGCAACTAATATACCTAGGTCACTACCATTGAGTCCCAAGTCTTTTAAATAAATAGGCAATACTGGAATAACTAATCCAATCCCTAAAAAAACTAAAAATATATTAAAATAAAGTATAATAAACTGTTTTTTCATATGTCTCGCCTCATTTCTCTATATAGTACCTTTTCATACAATTATTTATGTACTAAACTCTTTTGATTTATATTTGAATTTTACGTAAATAAGCTTTATTATAAAATTTCACGTCAAATCAACTTAGAAATTCATACAAACTAATTATACTAACTACTTTATTATGAATTTATATAAAGTCAAAACAATCAAACTTACTTTGATTTACGAATGCAATATTTGTTTATATAATTAACCGATAATGAAAAAAAGTGAACATCAAAAACAACAAAGGAAAGTAGGTTTTGTCATGAAAGCACGCTATATAGCTAGAATCACCTTTGTCTTACTGATGATTATATCTATTTGCTTTAATAGTGTATTTAAATTTCTGACATTAAATTTATTTCTAGCTTATATCCCCTTTGAACTGTGCTTACTCTTGAAACTGTTCAAACCAAAACGAAATATCGAATGGCCATTATTTATAATTTTTATGCTCGTATTTTTATTTATGGTTCCAAACACACTATATATGGTGACCGACTTAATTCATTTAAAGCAATTTAACTTTAACTTTTACCAAGGATTGGAAATTCAAGAATGGGTATACTTTACATTCCTAATTATCTCAGTATTACTCGCACTTTATTTACTAACTATTATGTATTTAGAACTTGAACATTTTACGCACAATCTTTTAATGAATAAATTACTGATATTAGTCATTATGTTTTTAAATGGACTCGGCATTTTTATAGGCAGATTCTTAAGGTTACATTCAGTTTATCTCATTAATGAACCTTTACCAATTATTCAAAAAGTGTTGACTAGCTTGAATTTTGAGTCAATTTCTTTTATCTTATTACTCGTCATTTTACAAATCATTATTTATGCTTTTGCGAAGGGAGTTCGAAGCGTCAATGAGTCCTAATATAATGATTCTTATCGTTGTAATCGTTGTTTTGCAACTGATTATCGGACATTTATTACATGATATAGGTTTTTCATATACACAAAGTATTTTATTGATGTTACTTCCTTTAGGTATTGGATTGTTTTTCCTACAAATCTTATATTATGAAAGAAAGTATCCAGAATGGGATGTACCATTCAAATCAAAGGTTCGTTTAAAATACCTTTATTTATTAACATTATTAGAATACATCGCTTTGTATATTTGTATCTTTAAAATGTAAATCATAATTTCAATTCGAGAAAACGAACCATGTCTAGAACATAAATCCTGAAAAAGCCAGTAAATGAGTTTTACATTCATTTACTGGCTTTTTATTTATAATACTTCATAAGCTTATGATTTAAATAGTTAGAATACTTTATAATCCGATGTCACTTTTCCAAAATTATTGTTGTTTCAACGATTGTTTTACTTCTGTAACAGAATCAGCTGAAACCTTAAGTTGCTCTTGTTCCTCTGTGGATAGTTTCAATTCCACAACGCGTTCTATTCCGTTCTCTCCTAATATCGTAGGCACTCCTAAACAGATGTCCGAATACCCATATTCACCATCTAAATAAGAAATGGTTGGGAGTAATCTTTTTTGATCTTTGAGTATCGCAACTAACATGCTATACACCGCTGAAGCTGGAGCATAATAAGCGGAACCATTGCCTAATAATTCAACAATTTCAGCTCCACCTTTTCGTGTACGAGCAACGATACCTTCAATTTGTGTATCATCTAATAAAGAACGTAAAGGGACTCCATTCACATTTGTAGAATTTACTAATGGCAACATCGTATCTCCATGACCGCCAAGCACGAGGCCTTTAACGTCTTTGACAGAAACACCTAAAGCCTGTGCGATGAACGTTTGGTAACGTGCTGTATCTAATATGCCTGATTGACCTATTACACGAGATTTTGGGAACCCTGATGCTTGTAATACAGAATATGTCATCGCGTCTACTGGATTGGTTAACACTACAATCGTACAGTTAGGCGAATATTTTACGATATTACTTGTAACGTCATGCATGACAGATTCGTTAACTTGAACAAGTTCATCACGACTCATACCTGGTTTACGCGGCACCCCAGCAGTAATGACTACAATGTCTGAGTTCTCAGTATCTTCATAGTTAATTGAACCTTTAATGTCAGCATCAAAACCATAAATAGGGCTACTTTGTAAAATATCTAAAGCTTTACCTTGTACCTGACTTTCATTGTGAGGTCGATCAATCACAACAACATCTGCAAGTTCTTGTTGCGCCACAATAAATGCTAATGTTGCACCCGTATTTCCGCCGCCAATAATAGAAACCTTTTTCTTTGCCATAATATCCCCCTCAATCTAATTTACTTGTTATTTTAATTATAACACTAAAAAGAAAGATATTATGGTAATTCACTTGCTTGATTTCTTTGATTTAATTATTCAATGCAATTAAATTTACTTATCATATTAAAATAAATTATTTCCTTTACCATATAAATAAATTAACGAACCAAAAATAGCTAATGTCATTAACGTTAATATCAAAGTAAGTATCATAATACGTTTGTAATGCTTAAGAAAAGATACAAATAATAATCCTGTATTGTAAAAGAAAAACAGACCAAATAATACCATCATCGTATTAATATCTGGATAAATAATATTCAACAATGCTACAACGAGTGCAAAACCTAAAAATGGTAAGATAATTAAATTACGTGCAAACTTAAACTGCTTTTCACGTAACTTATCGTTATTCTCCGTCATAACAACTCTCCTTCTAAATTTTACTTTATGTCATGCCCTAAAGATGCAGTATAGACGTCGAACCACTCCTGTTGCGTCAACTCAATGTTTAAACCTGAAATCGCTTCATCAATACGTTCTAATCGATGTGTGCCTAAAACTGGCATTATCTTTGCAGGTAATTTGCTCAACCAAGCTATCATAATACTACTGTGTGAAACATCATATTTAACAGCTAAAGATGATATAACTTTCATGATACGTCGCGATTTTTCATCTTTCTCATCAAACAGTTTACCGCCTGCTAAAGGGCTCCATGCCATTATTTTAACATCATCTTTCATCATATGACTTAACACTCCGTTATCAATCGTTTCTAAATGATATGGAGAAATTTCTAACTGGTTTGACGTAATATGCAATTGTTCGGACATCAAACGTTTGTTGAGTAAGTCAAATTGTTCATTATCGAAGTTAGAAACGCCAAATGACTTAATCTTACCTTCGAAAACAAGTGCTTTCACCGTTTCCGTTATTTCTTCTGGATCCATTAACGGTGAAGGTCGGTGAAGTAATAGCGAATCGAGATATTCAATATTCATATTTGATAAAGAGCGTTCAACAGATTGGCGAATATGTTGGGCGCTATGATCATAACGATGACCACGTTCATGATATGGCGTTGACGGTAAAATGATGCCACACTTAGTGATAATCTGTAATTCATTTCTTAAATTCGGAGATAATTTTAATGCATTACCAAAAAGCGTTTCACAATGATATCCTCCGTAAATATCTGCATGATCCATAGTTGTAACGCCACGTTCTACAAGGCTATTAAGGTAATAATTTAATTGTTGGTCCGTCCATTGCCAATCTTTAGCTCTCCAAAATCCTTGTATTAATCTAGAGTAGGATATGTGTTTATTAATTTGCACGCTTTCCAATCAAACCATCGCCTTTTTCTAATAATTGAGATGATTGTATCACAAAATGGCTTAAAACGTCATAAAAACACCTTATATCTATACTGATAACAGAATAAAAATAATGTCTGGCAACGCCTGAATGATTTCATGACCATTTACGACACCACGATAAACTGTTATTATTCAGATCGGTTTACTTATATCGCAACAATATGCAAAAATCTCAAGTTTTTAACCTTTATTTTATATCATTATCTCGAAATCGTAAAATAAAATGATAAATTTCAATTCAACTATATTATTACTTGAAAAATCTCCCGTTAAATTTTACGATAAAAAAGTTGGGGATAACATTTTTTATCTCCACGAATCAGATGATGCCCTTTAATATTTTGAATTTGTCTTTGTGCCCAAATGTGAATAATTAATAAAAATGTGTTTTATTGCACTTTTATGATAAAAATGTTTTAATTATTTTATCATGAAAACGGAAAATTTTTATTTTACCGTTAAAGCAATTACGAACTTTGCACGAGAGTATTAATTATAACTTAGTCAATACGAACAATTTATCTGATACATGTGAATTAAAGCGACTTTAATTATAGATTACGATAACGTTTGAAATATCGTTATAATTGGTTTTCAAATTGAAATAATATATAATTAGGTCTTTACTAGGCCAAAATTGCTACCCCTTTATTTATTTACATCACATATTTTAGTGTGATAAAGTGCAAAAGTGTGTTTGAGGAAGTGTCTAACAACATTAGACGGATTCAATCCGATACACAGAGAGAAAAAACGGATAGAATGTCTGGAGGAGAACTTTATGTCTGAAGAAATAAATTTAAAGGAAGAACTTTGTTTTAGTTTGTACAACGCTCAAAGACAAGTAAATCGCTACTACTCTAATCATGTCTTTAAGAAATACAAACTAACTTACCCACAGTTTTTAGTTTTAACTATTTTGTGGAATGAATCACCAGTTAACGTCAAAAAAGTCGTTACTGAATTAGCATTAGACACAGGTACAGTTTCACCATTGTTAAAAAGAATGGAGCAAATGGAATTAATTAAACGTGAACGTTCAGAGGTTGACCAACGTGAAGTATTCATTCACCTTACTGATAAGAGTGAAGAAATCAGACCAGAACTTGATACTGCGTGCCAAGATGTCGCAGTTGCATCATCTTTAAATAAAAAGGAAACAGCTGAACTCAACCGTTTATTAAACAAAATTATCACAACATTTGCTGAAGGTAACAAAGAATAAAAGCTCTAGTATACTAATAAGGGGCACTATTGATAAATCAATATATTTCGATATAATTAAGCGTTCTAGCGAACTAGAACGCTTGTACTTATATTTAAAAAGAGGTCGAGACAACAATCGTTGCATTTAAGAGGGTCATAACCCCTCCTAGCAAGTCATTATTGTCATGACCTCTTATTTTTTGACATATTTTACAAAATTATTGATTCATTTTCATAACCTCAGATAAATATCCTTGAGATTGTATTAATGTTTTATAACTCCCCGATTCAACAATCTGGCCTTCTGAGATTACAATGATGCGATCAAATTTCGGTAATATTCTTAAGTCATGTGTTGCTACTATAAGTGTTTGAGCGTGCTCTTGAATGAGTGCCATAACATCGTCACTATGATTTATATCTAATGATGTCGTAGGCTCATCAAGTACCCATATCGGAGCATTTCTCAGTAATAACCTCGCTATTCCGATACGTTGAGCCTCTCCACCTGACAATGTCTCTCCTGAAATAGTTACGTCTTTATTTAAAGGAATATGGTCTAATCCTAATTGATTCAACACTTTGCGTATCTTCGCGTCATCTGCTTGAGTAAACAAATTATCTTTAATATTTCCATCAAACAGTTGTTGAGATTGTAGCAACGCATTAATGTTTTGATATTTTGACTCATCACTTATTTTATTAATGTCTCGGTTGTAAAGACGAACCTCTCCTTTTTCAGTTTGATATAAGCCTGACATCATTTGAAGTAACGTTGATTTACCTGAACCAGAAGCACCTATAATCGCCACATGCTCCCCCTTTCTTATACTTAAGTTAATATCTTCTAGTACATATTGTTTTTGATTCCAATATTTAAAATGAATATCTGTTATTTCGAGCACGTGAGCAGAATATGGTTCTGATATATTGCCAATTGTTTCTGTACCTTGTTTAACAGGATGTTGAATGACTTCATTAATGTCTTGTAATGCAGCATCTGTATCAGCTTTATAATAAGCCACGTTACTCATCGGAACGGCTTGTTCAAATATCGTCAACATCATTAACACAATACTCGTTAAATAAACAACATCAAGTTGACCGTCGTGAACTTGAAGAATACCTAAACTAAGCGTCAGTATCAAAGCAACCATCGATACTATATTTAAACTATATTCATATACAATTAAAAATCGTTGTTCTTTTGATTGCGCTTCTTCAAAACGATTCAAGGCTTCTGACAAATGTTGATAATAAGCTTCAGTTTGGTTAAAACGTTCTAACTCTTCGTAACCTTCATGATAATCATAAAATGTCGTTAGAAAATGTTGTTGTTGCTCACTTGAATATTTCTTTAAATGTTGGGCTCTACGTGCACTCAACCATGGTATAACCAACAGTGAAATGAGCATACTCACAGCTATAATGAGCGCATGTACCCACGAGAAAAACAGCATTACAACAATAGAAATCATAGCGGTTAAACCAATTACAATTGGTGGATAATATACGCGTAAGTAGATGTTTTGTAATGCTTCTACACGACTAATCATCTTGTTTATAAGGTCACTTGAGTTGTGTCTTCGATAGACATCAGGAATAACAGGCAATAATTTTTCGAAAAATTGCACTCTCACGTCACGTAACATAGTGAAAGTCGTTCTATGGGATAGCAATCGCTCTATATATCTAGCAATTGCTCGCATAAATCCAAACAACTTCACTGTTACGATAATAATCATTAATGAAAATAACGGCGCGCCTAAAGCACTTTGGGTAATCATATAACCTGACAAGAAGAACATGATTAGTGCGACTAAACAACCTACTACGCCCACAACTATCGCTAATACTAAATCTTTATCTGGATTGAACTTTATACGTGGTTTCATGTAAAATCACCACCTATGTTTGGTTTACGTATTGGTTGATAACTATCGTTAGTGATCGTTTGATTTTGAAGATGAATAACTCTATCTGCGTGTTGAATCGTGTGCGGTCTATGGGCAATCGTAACAATTGTTTGGGTACTGAATTGTTTTGCTATCGCTTGTTGAATTATTGTTTCAGTATGAATATCTAAACCGGTTGCAGGTTCATCAAAGATAATAATATCCGGTTGATCTACTAATATTCTACATAACTCAACTCGACGCATTTGCCCTCCTGATAACATCTCTCCACCTTCTCCAATTTGTGTATCGAGTCCATCTTCTAACATCATAACTTTGTCATATAAATCAACGTATTGAAGTGCTTTTACAATGACAGACTCATCTATTTCACGAAACATCGTAATATTGTTACGTAGAGAGCTAGAAAAAATGTACGGTGACTGACTGAGCACACCCATTTTTATATTTGGAGATTGATACGATATTACACCATTATTAGGACGATATCGACTCGAAATAAGTTGGACTAGCGTCGATTTACCTGCACCACTTTGACCTACGAGCGCTATGTGTTCTCCTTTGAAAATATCTAAATTGATATTTTTTAACACGTAAGACGAGGCAACGTCATATTTAAAGCTCACATCATCCACTTTAATTAACGGAGATTGCTGTTGGTTAAAATGTTTCGACACTTTACTTGATGCTTGTTGCTGATCAATTAATTCAAAAACAACATCACTTGCTCCTTCACTTTGTTTCCCTGTGTGGAATGATTGCCCTAAATCTTTAATCGCATTGTAAAATTCTGGCGCTAATAACATTGCAATAGCAGCCACTTTAAAATCAATGCTATGAAATACGATAAGACCCAATCCTGCTTCTAACGCAACAAGTCCAATACCTAGCATTGTTATAAATTCCAACATTAAACCAGAAAGAAATGCGCTTCTTAATATGCGCATCGTCAAATCCCTAAACGTTGTACTTTCTTGAAATAAATTTTGTTCAGTTTGCTTCGTTTGGTTAAATAATTTCAAAGTTATTAAACCTTTAATTTTATTTAAAAAACGCTGGCTAAACTGGTTTAAATAAGTCATTTTATCTTTGGATTCATCACGTGTTTTTAAACCGAAAATAATATAAAACAATGGAATAAATGGGGCTGTTACCATCATAATTAATGCTGTATTCAAATGAATAAAGCACATTGCAATAATAATAAATAACGGTATCATAACTGATTTAAAGAATTGAGGTAAATAATTATTAAAAAATGGCGACATTCCATCAACACTTTCAGTGATTGTATTCATCTGTACACCTAGTGAAGAAGGTCTCCGTTGTGAAATAATTTGTGTTCTTAGAAGATGTTTCACTTTTCCAGATAACAGGTGGCCTAACAATAAATTGAAGCTATTAAATGTAGCGCGCAATATGAGTACAATAAATGCGACGATACATAATTTCACTATATTTTGATACGAATGGTGTAACGTTTCGTTTAAAATCGTTGCAATCGTAATATTTTGTATTATTACAGATAATGCTAAACAAATACTGGCTATTACCATACTCATTGGATAAATTTTGTATTTTTGTGCTAAATTCATTAATCTTTTCACACATATCACCTGTAATTAATTATAGTCTTTATATATATAATTTAAATATATTAACTCATATTTTGAAATCTCTTTGATTTAGAATTCATAAATCTGTCATACATTTTGTTGTAATATGTTGCCAAAAGCTGATTTTTTCCAAGAATGGTTTTTTGTGGTAATTGCTATTTTTATTATGCTATGATTATGTAATGAAAATGATGAAAATTTCATAAACGAATAATTATAATAGTAACTTTATAAGAAAGTAGGTAAAACATGTTATTGCTTGAAATGATAAAAGGTATCATTCTCGGTATTGTTGAAGGATTAACAGAATTTGCCCCAGTTTCATCAACAGGTCATATGATTCTCGTCGATGACATGTGGTTAAAATCGAAAGAATTTTTAGGTTCACAATCAGCGTTCACTTTTAAAATCGTTATTCAACTCGGCTCTGTATTTGCAGGGGCATGGGTTTTCAGAGAACGTTATTTTGAAATGCTACATATAGGTAAATATAAAGCGCAACCCGCTACTGGATCTAGACAACGTCCTAAACGCTTAAACTTATTACACATTTTAGTAGGTATGATTCCAGCAGGTGTTCTTGGCGTACTTTTTGATGATGTCATTGAAAAATATTTATTCAGTGTCCCAACAGTCATGATTGGTTTATTCATCGGAGCACTTTATATGATTGCTGCTGATATGTATAGTAAGAAAGTGCCAAACCCACGCACAGTGGATGAAATAAATTATGTACAAGCCTTTATTATAGGTTTGTCTCAAGCCATTGCGATGTGGCCAGGTTTCAGTAGATCAGGTTCAACAATTTCTACTGGTGTATTAATGAAGATGTCACATAAATCTGCATCTGATTTCACATTTATCATGGCAGTACCAGTTATGTTAGCAGCAAGTGGTTTATCACTCGTTAAGAATATGGAATATATTCATTTAAACCATATCGGTTTTTACATTCTTGGATTCTTAGCTGCGTTCATCGTAGGATTGATTGCGATCAAAACATTCCTATCACTTATTAGCAGAGTGAAACTAGTACCATTTGCAATTTACCGTATTGTCTTGGTAATTATTATTGCAATATTATATTTCGGTTTCGGCATCGGCCAAGGTATTACAGCTTAATATCAATAACACATACACCCTGCAACTTGTTTGGAGGGTGTTTTATTTAGCTTATTAAGAAGCAAATTTACTTTCATAACAGATGTGATTATCGTTTATTTTCATGTATCATAGGGTAATAAGAATATAGTATATTATGATATGGAGGCAACGTGTATGGACAAAAAGCAATTAATTAAAACAACCGTCAGAGTTTTACCTATATTTTTAGTACCGTTAGTTGTTGAGCGTAAACGTATTAAAGACCACCCTGACGTTAAAAAGGCAAGCGAAAAAACTGTCGATGCATCTAAAGTAGTAGCAGACAAATCAGTACAGTTTAAAGATAAAGTCGTAGAAAAATCTTCAAATACTAAAGATTATGTGGCTGAAAAACGTAATGATAGAAAGCAAAAACGTGAACTCAAGCGTATTGCTAAAGAGCATGACCCTGCTTACATTGAGAAAAAAGGCGAAAAATTAGAAAAAGAAAACCGTAAAGAAGCCAATAAATTAGATAAAATTCTTCAAAAAAATATTGATAAACGCCACAAAGAAGAAGATAAATTAAGAGAAAAAAATAAAAAACAACGCATCAAAGATATGAAAAAATCTAATAAGCATATGAAAGAAGTTGGCTTAACACCTGGTAAACTTGACGATGATACACAAGAAAAAGGTGAACAATTAGAAAAAGAAAATCGTAAAGAAACGAACAAACTCAACAAAAAGCTTCAAAAAAATATCGAAAAGCGCCATAAAAAAGAAGAAAAAGCTCAACAAAAAAACAAAAAATCACGTTTATCTGAATTTAAAAACTTCAAAAATAAAAATTCAAAAAGCGTTGTTAAACAAAACAATGACGACCAAGGTAAATAATTAAAATGACAAACGTAATTATTGACGGAGATGCTTGTCCTGTTGTTGATTCAGTGATTGAATTGACACAAGGCACAGGCATCTCTGTACTTATCATGAGAAGTTTTAGTCATTTTTCAACAAAAATAGACCCATCACATGTTCAAACGATTTATGTCGATGATGGACCTGACGCTGTAGATTACAAAATAGTACAACGCGCACGTACTGAAGATATTGTTATAACCCAAGATTACGGCTTAGCAAGTTTATTATTAAATCAAGTTTATATTGTGATGCACCATAAAGGTGAAATTTACACACCTCAAACTATAGATACTTTATTAGAACAACGTCACGCCAGTGCTCAATTTAGAAAAAGTGGTGGTCATACTAAGGGGCCTTCCCCTTTCACAAAGGAAGACAGAGCTATTTTTGAACAAAAATTTTCTACAATCATTCAAACATTAACTGCATCTGAGGAGGATTAACATTGAAAAGAATCGCTGTATATTGTGGAGCTAGTAAAGGTAAAGACGAAATTTATATGAAAGAAGCGTATCAACTTGGAAAGCAATTAGCTTTAGCCGATTATGAACTCGTATTTGGTGCAGGTTCAGTCGGTATTATGGGTGCGATTCAAGATGGAGTATTAGATCATGGAGGTAAAGCAATCGGCGTGATGCCACGTATGCTAGATGAACGTGAAATTACAAGCACGAAATTAAGCGAATTAATTTTAGTAGATTCCATGCATGAACGTAAACATAAAATGGCTGAACTAGCTGACGCTTTCGTTATGGCCCCAGGTGGTGCAGGTTCCCTAGAAGAATTTTTCGAAATGTATAGTTGGGCACAAATAGGTATCCATCAAAAGCCAATCGCAATTTATAATATTAATCAATTCTTTAACCCATTAAATACACTAATCCAACATATGATAAGCGAAGGATTTATCGATCAAAAATATGAAAATCTTGCACCACTCTGCGATACGACAGAGCAATTATTTGAAGTATTGCAAAACTTTAAACCATTAGGTGTTAGAACATACGATTAACTCAAGCACGAACAAAGCTACTGGAATAAAAACATATTCCAGTAGCTTTTTTATTATATATCCCTGTACGCTTTTAATGTAATAAACTTAAGTCTCTGTAATACCTCACACACTCACTTAAATGATGATGTGGACTCACTTCAGGATCTTTAAAGTGATCATAAATTTTCATCCCAATTTTTTCCATCACTTTTCTCGAAGCAGCATTTGATACAGTCGTAAAAGCATAAAGTTCATTAATCCCCTTTGAACGCGCATATTTTAAGACCGCTTCGGCACCTTCAGTTGCTAGACCATTGCCCCATACTTCTGGTATTAAACGCCAACCAATTTCGTAAAATGGTAACTCTTTAAACGTATATTTCGTTTTCTCCGTTACATAATTTAAACCGATAAAACCTAACCATGCACCTGTTTCTTTTAATTCCACGGCAAACAGACCGATGCCAATTTCCTCAAGTACTTTGGCCATATTTTTCATGTCATTTTTTGAACGTTGATAACTTAACAGACTGGAAAAATGCCTTCTTACTTGTGGGTTCGCATTCATCTCTTGGAATAACTTTAAATCCTCATCTTGCCAGTCTCTTAGTAGTAATCTATCAGTTTCAATATAAACAGTCATCCCATCACACCTCTTACTGGTTATGTAAAATTCTATACAAAAGTAACGCGTTATGAGTAAATCATAGCGCGTTACACTTGTCCGTTATCTTTAAATTAAGATTTTGTCATATAGCTAATTAATTTAACATTTACAGCAATTTCAGTTAAACGGTTTCTTTCACGTTTAGGTGCAGTGAAAGTTGCATCGATAAAATCATGTTGATGATTTAAACGATAAGTAGCTACAAATGTATCTGTATCTGATTCAAAATTAGGCAAATGTGCAACGACACGTTTAATTTCGCCTGTAGAATCTTTGATTTGTCTTCCTGTAATGTTCTCTATTTCTCTACCTAATTCAGGTAATGTTAGTGAACGACCTTCTAACATTCTAAAGTCTTGTTCATGCATAATAGTTACCTCTCTCTCTTTGAAAGCTAATTTAATATTATTGAAAAGTGCTCCAATATTTCATAATAAAATTCACAAGTTTAATATGTTCTCATTTGGAAAATGATTATTATTTGTATCGATACCCTTTAAATTAGTGATTAAAACGCAATCTTCATTTCCTAGGAAATATTATACCATATGGCATAAATTTTATTAAATAACGCTTCAATTTATAAGTTATAAAACACTACATAATTTAATAGTAGATTTTCGTCATCATAACACTTTTACAGCTATTATTATGAGTCAGCATTTACTTCTTTCTCTAGGTCTTTTGATTTTTTCTTTAACTCTTTATTTTCTTTATCTAACTGATCTTTTTGTTTTTTTAACTTTTTATTTTTGTCTTCGTACTTTTTAATATTATTCTTCAAGTCTTCTTTTTCTTGACTCTTACCACACCCGCTTAATACGATTGTCGCAGCTAAGAACAATGTGACATATTTCTTCATTTAGGTACTCCTTTATATAACGATATAATAACTTAATTTTATCATTATTTCCTATCGTCTTCACTATTTATAGTTAAATCTTTAACCATATGCACTTTTTCAATTTTGTAGCCCCTCTCTCTATTCATTTGTTTCATCATTTCATTATTATTTTGGACCGTCGTTTCTATACGTTTTACATTTATAGAAAAAGCCTTCTTTTCGAGAGCGTTCTTAAGACTTGTAGCAATACCTTTACCACGATAATCTTCATCAACATATAACATCTCAATTTTCATTGTGTTCGTTTCTTTTAAAATGCGTCCCCAAATAAATCCAATGATTTGATTACCTTGAACTTCTGCAAACACGATATCCGTTTTATATCGTAAGCCACGAGCAAGAGATTCTTCTCTCAAACCAACAGAAAAATCACTATGTTGGTAATCGTGATATTGTTTATCCAATTGTTGTTCATGTTGTAATGCGATTTGTTTAATAAAATTATGTTGGTCTTCACGAATGCTTTCCATCTGCTACACCTCACAAAATATTAAGTTGATTTATAATACATTTTTCTTCATAATAAGCTTTACCAAAGACTTTACTAAAAGGAATGCAAAATCTAAAATGAAATCTACTGAAGCCCTAATGCGTGAAAATAATGTAAAAGCTTTGAGATTAAACAATACAGATAGAGAAACCTTTGAAAATTATATGACCTATGTACGCGCTGATTTAAGTGTGAACCCACATGATTCTGAAAAGATGCTAAACCGTATTCTAAAGCAACTACTTAAGGCCGATGAAGAAGGCACACTCGCTATGGACTATTTTGATTGTGATCCGAAAGCACATGCAAAAAATGAATTGAAGAAATTACCGAACGAAACGATACAAAATATTTTCAAATATATTTTTAGACATTTCATTTTATTTTTCGGTATTTTTTGTTTTATGAAAGGATTTATAGGTTTTTTCATCGGTGAAAAACGATTATATATCTTTACTTTCTTAGTCACTCTAGTTATCGGCATCTTTATTATCTTTTTATTCGTGTGGATGTTATTCCGAACCATCCAACTACATTGTTTTGGCAAATCCCAATGGGTTTGGATTTTAACATATTGTACTATTTTATTATTACTTGCTGCTATGTTTTATGTCTTTTTCATACCTCAATCTTATCTCGCATTTGGTCCTTATGTTCGAATTGGTAATTGGACATTTATTATATTATCTTTCATTATTATACCAATTGCCTTTTACATTAATCATCACTTTATAGATAGTGATTCAAACACAACACTTTAATCAAAAATATAAAATCAGCTAACCACGATTTATTCGGGTTAGCTGATTTTTGTTAATATATTAATTTACGTTGCGAAACGTCCCTCTTTACGTTCTACTTTTATGCTAATGAATAAAAAGATTAAACCAATAAATGTTAATATCGGTGCAATTAATGTTAGTGATGCTAAAGGTAAATTTGTAACAACAACGCCACCAATAAACGCCCCTAAAGCATTACCTAAATTAAATGCAGATTGATTTAAAGTACTCGCTAATGTAGGTGCATCTTGAGAGATTAATGTACTCTTGAATTGTAATGATGGACTCATACTAAATCCAATTAATCCAAAGAAGAAAATACCTGCTACCATAAGGAATCCATTCATTTGGATAAAGTACAATAAGATAAAGTAAAGTATAAACACAATAAAGATACTTTTAAGTGAACGGTTAAGATCTTTATCCGCAAGCTTACCTCCTACTACATTGCCTAACGTTACCCCTACACCGAAAATAATTAATAGATAAGATATTAGATTTTCATGAACATGAGAAACATCAGTTAATACGGATGAAATATAAGTGAAAAATGCAAATACACTACTAAATCCAAATAATGTCACTGCTAACGTTAGCCATAATTGCTTTTCTTTTAATATTTTTAATTCACTGATAACAGATGATTGCACAGTTTGTTTTTGATTCGGAACAACAAATAAAATACCAAACCAAGCTACAATTCCAATAAAAGCAATAATTACAAAAGTCATCTTCCAACCGAAATTTTGACCAATCAGTGTGCCAAATGGTACACCAAATATATTACTTAAACTTAATCCCATAAACATTAACGCCATTGCACTGGCACGTTTTTCAGGTTTCACCATACTTGCTGCTAAAATAGAACCGATACCAAAGAAAGAACCATGTGCCAATGAAGTAATGATGCGTCCCACCATCATTAATGGATAATTAGGACTTAATGAAACTGCAAAGTTACCCAAAATGAAAATAATCATTAAAGCTAATAAGAGTAACTTTCGATTCCATTTAATTGTCAACATCACTAGTATTGGACCACCTATAGCTACACCTAATGCATAACCCGTAATCAATTGTCCAGCTTGACTCACAGTTACATCAAAATCTCTTGCTACATTAGGTAATAAACCCATAATTACAAATTCTGACATCCCAATTGCAAATGCTCCAATAGCTAGTATCCAAATAGCAAATGGATATTTCATACTACATTCCCTCCTATTTCTTTTTTACATGTGTGAGATTATACTAAAAAATGATTGCAGAATACAAGTATACAAGAACAATTTCTTTTATTTTTTTACAAATTTCTAGAGTATTAATCATTTGTAAGTCGCAATTAATTAAAAGCAATGTACAAAGCGACAATAAAAAACACCCCAAAAGATTGATTTAACCTTTTGAGGCGTCTTTATCATTTAATGAATGACCTAAATGTTTTCTCTATTCGATTCATTTTATGCATAAATGGTATTTAGTTGATAAGTAATGCATCAATAAAGAACCAAACTACCATGATAAACATGATGATGGCTTGTGCAATTGAACTCGCTAAGAATGCTACAATTGAACCATAACTTGCCTTTAAAGCTCTTGATACATCTTGCTGTTGCATGAATTCAACAATAAATACTGCAATAAATGGGAAGATGATAATGCCGAATGGTGGTAATAAGAAACACCCGATAATGACACCGATTAAAGCAGCGTATTCACTCATTTTTGAACCACCAAATTTATTAACGAAATATTTATTCATTAAGAAATCTGCTACTATGATAAATAATGTAAACAATACCATCGAGACGTAGAAGACCCATGATAAATTACCAGTTTGGAATCCAAATTGATAAATCAAGAACCCAATCCATAATACGAGCACTGAAGGAATAATCGGTTTCGTTAGACCTACAAATGCTAAAATAAATGCCACTATAATTAAAATCCACAATATAGCTGCCATTTTTAATTCCTACCTTCTGTTGTAAATTTTTGTTCTTTCGTAAAGAACATGAGTATCATTCCTAAAAATAACGATGAAGCTGAAACAAAGAAAACGTTTCCTAGTCCAACCCATTGTCCCATAATACCACCTAATAAATTCCCACATAACTGACCGATGACCATAGCGTTTGCAAATAATGTGGACGCATAACCAGGGAAATCAGGTAAGATATCTTGGAAGTAGCTAATACCTAGCCCTAATAATATCGCTAAAAATGCAGCTAAAAATAATTGACCGATGACCATCATCATGAAACTATCAAAAACACCAATGCTAAAGAAGAACATGCCTCCTAATAAGCCAGCCACCATCAGTAAGGTGCGCGTCTCAAATTTAGCAGCAATGATTCCTAAGATTACCATAAATGGGACCTCGAGACCTGCACATAAACTTGCTAATATTGATACATAACTCTCAGGTTCCTTTAAATACTTTGTTACGAATAAAGGCATATTTAGTGTATACATCCATTGACCAATATGTAATAAGATAAAAGCGATAAATGGTAAAAATAACCTAATATCTTTAAACATATTAGGTGCTGCAACTTCTACCTGATTCGTGTCAGCAACATTATGTTCAACCTTCACGTCTTTAAAGAAGAAGATTTGGAGTACAAGTGTAAATAAAATAACAGAAACTGTACCACCAAATAATCCTGCATAACCGTTGATTTGCAGTAATAAACTACCTACAAGTGGGCCAAATAAAAATCCAAAAGAAAACATTGACCGGAGTACAGTATTAGCAAATTTAGCTCTATCTCGTGATGTAGATGCATTGATCGCCTCACGCGCCGAAGCATACATTTGAGGCATAGCAGGTGCAAAGCATCCTTGTAATATTGCATAAACTACAATAAATATCCATATTTCATGTATATAAAAATAAATTGAAAAACTCAATGCCCCCATAAATAAGGCGGTAATAATAATTAACTTTCTACTGATTTGATATGTATCTGAAAAACGAGCTACAATCGTATTCATCGTAAATTGACTAATCGCAGCCAACGCGAGTAATAGACCAAATTGTGATGTAGTCATTCCTAAATCATTTGTTGCAAATAATACGAGGTAAGGTACAGTAATCGCAATCCCCATTCCTAATAGCATCATATTTACAACAAATAATTTGTAGTTCTTTATATGTAATAATGCTCGAAACATCTTATTCCCTCTATTCTTTATCAAATATATATCGGGTCAAATAAACCATAATACTTAAAATAATTCGCATCGAAAATCTACATGATTAATTCACGTATTCCATCATTAAATTAATAAATGAATCAACTTGAGGGAGTTGTAACATACTCGCATCATAACTTAAAAAGGTTGATCGAATTAGTGGATTATTTTCTATATCGACACGTTTAAATTCAAATTGATCACGGTCTAAATTTTTCATCATAATTTCAGGTAATATTGTTGCACCGACACCATTTAACAACATTTCCTTACATGTAGCAACTTGATCTACTGTAATCATAGCATGATAATCTTTACCAATGTGATACCCGTACCACTCTTTAATTTGATTGATGTACATTGGATCTGCCTGAAATTCAATAAATGGCATTTTATCAACGCTATCATGTCTATGATCTTTTGGATAAATAAAGTAATGTTCATCATTAAATAAATGGGTATTACTTAGGTTCATTATCTTATTTCCTCGGATAATAATGACGTGGTAATCCTTATGATTCGCTTTAATCTGTTCGCTTGAACCAACTTGAACTTGAATTTCTACATTAGGAAATTGACGCGTATACAAATTGAGCACTTCGGGTAACAGTGTTTGCCCTATCAAAGAAGAACAGCCAATGGAGATTGTACCATTGACTTCACCAATGTGAGCTTGCATTTTATCGAAGAATAAACGTTCACGATTTAACATATCTTTCGCATGTTCAATAATCATGGCACCTTCAGTTGTAGTGATGAGCTGCTTTTTAGTTCGAATAAAAATATCCACACCGAAAGCATGTTCAATAGCTTTTAACCTTTGTGTTACAGCAGGTTGTGAAATATATAAAAATTCTGCCGCTTTTCTTAATGTTTTTGTTTCGTCTAAAGTCGTCAATAAGCGATAATCCTCAATCTTCATATAGTCCTCCTCATTTCAACCACAATTTCGCACACCTTTGAAAGGATTGAAATTGCACACACAAAACATATTCGTAGATGTCTTTATAAGTTACTTCATTTCCTATAAATAAATTTGGGACAGATACAAGATTGATTACAAAGCGACAAATAATGTTTCATACGATACCACATTTTAACTTCTCTCACTTTTGTAATATTTCTATAAAGTTAACTATCCCTCTTAAAAATTAGCAAGCGTTATTTTTTATGCTGCTTTTTATTTTTATACTTTTTAGATTTGTGATGCTTTTGTTTTTGTCTTTGTTTAATCTTATAAAAACAATACATAATTTTTTCTTGTAATGATTCAAAATCTTCATCAATTTTGATCATAATTTGATGTGCAATAATATACGCTTCGTGATATTGTTTTTTCGATATTTGCCCATTGTCTAGTGCACGTTGTAAATCGTCTTCGTCTACCAATTCATACTCTCCGCTCGGTAACACGAGTACATCTAAACATAAATCAATTGTTCGGGCATTGCCACGTTGAGTGACATTTTTAATATTAATGTCAAAATAATATTCTAATGGATTACCTTTGTCATCTAACATCACAGTGATACTATAACGCTTCTTTTCAGGTAATATTTGTAGCCATTGGTAATTGTCATCAGCAACGATTATCTCTTTCCCTGCTACCGTAACTTCCAATGGCTCACGTACCTTTTTCATCGTTACAAGACCAATAATACCTTTATATTTATTATTACTTACTTTCACTTCGGTATATTCTCGATCAATAATGCGACGCCAGTGACGTTTATCAATATACTTTACTTTCACTGCCACCCACTCCTTGTCATTATTATATAAAACTCAATTGTTCATGTCATCCTAAGATGTATAAATATGAAAACAATCTTTATATCCAGAAAATTCAATTATGTACATTGTACTATATTTCATTACATAAAAGTAAATTGACAAACTTTTGGAATTCTGATAACTTTTATTTATATTTTTTCAGAAAATTCAATCAATAAGGTGCGTGAACAAATGACAGTACAAAACAGGCCATTTAGAGCAGATCATGTCGGTAGCTTATTACGACCTGCGCGTTTAAAAGAAGCACGAGATGCTTTTCGACAACATCATATTACACAAGCAGAATTAACTCAGATTGAGGATGAAGAAATTGAACGAATCATTGAAAAACAAATAGAAATAGGATTACATAGTGTGACTGACGGAGAATTTAGAAGAAGTTGGTGGCACTTTGACTTTTTGGAGCATTTAGAAGGTGTAGAAGGCTATTACACAGATCGTGGTTTGCAATTCCAAGGTGTAGAAACACGAAATTATAATGTGAAAATCGTCGATAAAGTTAAATTTAACCCTGACCATCCACACTTTGAACACTTTAAATTCCTCTACGATAAAGTAAATGGACGAGCTACAGCAAAGGTCTCTATCCCAAGTCCTAATCAGCTCTTCCATCCTAATATATTAAATGAAGAAATTTATCCAAACATTGAAGATTATGCATCAGATGTGGCACAAGCTTACCATCAAAGTTTATTAAAATTATACGAAATTGGGGCACGTTATATACAATTAGACGACGTTTATTGGGCGAACCTAACTTCAGGTTCACAATTAACACACGGACGCGATCGCAATGAAGATGAAAAAGAAAAAGCGAGACAACTCGCCTACAAAGTAGTCAACGATGCCATTCGTAATTTACCTGATGACCTTTTAATAACGACGCATATTTGTCGCGGTAACTTTAAATCTACTTGGGCCATCACTGGTGGTTACGAACCAATAGCGCCATATTTATTTAAAGAGCAATTAGGTGGTTTCTTTTTAGAGTATGATGATGACCGTTCAGGTGACTTTGAACCTTTACGTTTCTTCCCAGAACATCAATCAACTGTTGTATTAGGCTTATTCACTTCTAAAAAAGGGCAACTTGAAGATAAAAGTACGATATTAAAACGTCTGAAAGAAGCACAACAATACGTGGATCTTAATCAAATTTGTTTAAGTCCTCAATGTGGCTTTGCTTCAACTGAAGAAGGAAATAATTTAACTGAAGAAGAACAATGGAACAAACTTGCATATATTGTTGAAATTGCTGAAGAGGTTTTTGGAACGACACGATAACAGTTGATTTTATAGTATAAAAAAACCACGATGAGATAGGACAAACTTTAATCTCATCGTGGTTTTCTTTATTAAATATTATCTATTTGGGCTTGTGTTAATGCATAGCGCTTACTTATTTTTGAATGTTGACGATAATTTGCATCAAGCCACTCTTTACTTATCATTTCAAAGCTTTCAAATTCAAATCCAGGTTGACACATACACCCTACTAGAGCATATTCTCCCTTTCCTTCTATTGAAGAAGCAAAAATTGTTCCTTTAGGGACTACATATTGTAAGACATCTCCGGATTCAATATTTGGTCCTATTGATACCTGTTGATATTGACCATCCTCAAAAATCATATGAACGGTCAAACTATCGCCTGAATGGTAATACCAAATTTCATCTGAATCAATACGATGAAAATGCGAAATATCTTCCTGAGTAATTAAAAAGTAAATACTTGTATAGGGTGAACGTTGAATTTTATTGTCATAAGGTGCCTTTATTACTTCTCTGTAATAACCACCTTCGGGATGTGGTTGAAGTTGAAGTTTATGAATCCATTGTTTTATGTCTTCATTCATATTATTTCAAATCCACATTATGAAAGACGTTTTGAACATCTTCAAGATCTTCTAAAGCATCAATTAAACCTTCAAATGTCTCTTGATTGTCAGCTGATAATTCAACATCACTTTGAGGTAACATTTCAAATTCAGCTACTTTGAAATCTTCTACTCCATTTTCTTTCAATGTATCTTGAACTTGAGCAAATTGATCCGGTTCTGCGTATACGATTGTTAAACCATCTTCGTCAATAACATCTCGCACATCTATATCTGCTTCCATTAATAGTTCTAAAGTGTCGTCGGCAGATTTTCCTTCGAAACCAAATACAGCTGTATGGTCAAACATATAGGCAACTGACCCAGAAACACCCATGTTACCACCATTTTTACCGAATGCAGAACGAACATCTGATGCTGTGCGATTCACATTATTTGTCAATGCATCAACGATAATCATTGATCCGTTAGGACCGAAACCTTCATATCTTAAATGATCATAACTTTCTTCGCCGCCGCCCTTAGCTTTTTCAATCGCTCTATCAATAATATGATTAGGGACTGAATAAGTTTTCGCACGTTCTAAAGTTAAACGTAACGTTTGGTTAGATTCTGGGTTAGGTTCCCCAGATTTTGCTGCGACATATATTTCTTTACCGAACTTCGCATAAATTCGGCTCGTATTTTTATCTTTTTGGGCTTTCTTTTCTTTAATGTTATTCCATTTTCTACCCATAATTTCATCTCACTTTCTCGATAACAACTAATCATTACACGCTATATTATACATGATATTTTTATTTCGGTGAAATTGAAAAATCTTATACAATTTCAAAAGTTAAGCAATGTATTCTTCAATTTTATCTATTTTACTTTCTCACTCTGTCCGCTAAATATAATACATCTTTAATGATATTGAGTAAGTTAATGAATAAATTGAAGCCCATTTCTCTTGGTTTAAAATGGCCTCTTTTCATACGGTTAAAGTCATAAATCGTATATAGTAAAAACAGTAATAACCCTACAACCGTAATGATTGTATGGAATATTGAATTATGGATAAATATACCAACTAAACTTGCCACAATGAGTGCTATAAAGGTTACAAACAAGTATTTACCCATACCTGCAGCATTATCTATTAAGAAATAACCAATCAGACCAAATGCTATAAATGCTGCAATAGCTAAAATAACGTTTTTATAAAAAACATCTGTACCTAAACTTTGTAAATAATAAGTGAAAGTCGCGTATGACAATAAACCAATAACTATTGCATAAATGTGAGAAATAATTAAACCATACTTACGTGCACGGTTTACGAAAGTAGTTATCAATACTAATACGAGTAAACCAATTGAAAGTGGTTGTCTCCATTGCATTGGTAAAAATTGTCCTAAATAACAACCAATACCAAAGATAAGCCAATAGTAAATAAAGAATAACCATACTTTGCCATAAGCATTAGACTGAGCTTTTGACTTCTGATGAGTATGTGTTGCATTGTGTGCTGTTTTAGACAATAGTTTTTCCTCCTGTATCGCTTTTTATTTCAAATCTCTAATATGATTGACTAATGATTATTTTATCATAATCTTCCTTATCATTTAGTTCAATTAAAAATACATTTAATGCCCCAAATAGCGATTTTTTTATATTTCATTACCTTTTGAAATATTACAAAATCATAAAGTCAAATAAAAAAGTTTAAAAAATAACACCTCTCAAAACCTTTTATACCAGTAATTCAAACAATTGAAAGAAATATGTTGAAAATATTAACAATGTTACATCTCTATAACAATAAACACAGGCTAAATAAATTTTGTTATTATTGAACGTGAATTTAGATTCAAAAAACATTTACATATATTTGATTCATTTATAACGATAAAATATATAGGAATCAGAGGAGGAGTTCTTTTGAAAAAGTTAGCTTTTGCAGTTACGGCTGCTTCGGGTGCGGCAGCATTTTTAGCCAACCACGAAGCTGATGCATCTACGCAACACACGGTTAAGTCTGGCGAGTCACTTTGGACATTATCACAAAAATATGGTGTTTCTGTTGACGAAATCAAAAAGAATAACGATATCAAAAATAACATGGTGTTCCCGGGACAAGTCATTGAAATCAGTGGTGGTTCATCACAAGAACAAGGTAACAATTCAAACTCAAGCCATTCCGTTCAATCTGAATCATCTAATGGTTCAACACATACAGTAAAAGCTGGTGAGTCTTTAAATATTATCGCGAATAAATATGGCGTATCAGCTCAAGAAATTATTTCAGCAAATAACTTAAACGGTTATTTAATTCACCCTAACCAAACACTAACAATTCCTACAGAAAAAGGAACTGGTGGATCAGGTTCAGGTGGTACTGCATCTCAAACTGGTAACACAAGTACACAATCACATGCCAACGATTCAAACCTTTATACATGGGGACAATGTACTTGGCACGTATTCAACCGTAGAAAAGAAACAGGTCAACCTATCAGTACTTATTGGTGGAACGCTGATCACTGGGCAAACAATGCTGCAGCTGATGGTTACACAGTAAATCATAGAGCAACAGCTGGTTCAATTTTACAAACATATTCAGGCGCTGTTGGTCACGTTGCATACGTAGAACGCGTTAACCCTGATGGTAGTCTTTTAATTTCAGAAATGAACTATAATACACCACCAGGCGTTGTTGACTACCGTACAATCCCAGCTTCACAAGTATCAAGTTATAACTACATTCATTAATAATAGTTTATAAAATAAATCCGAGACATTAATGTATTGGTTTATATTAAAACGATGATTTCTATTGAAACAGTAGGAATCATCGTTTTTTATGTATTAGCCTTTAAATACCTTCACGTTTCTTAATTATTTAATACCTGTAAGTGACTTTGCGCTGTAACTTAACCTTTAGCTCATGGCTTATATCAATATTCCCCTATTCAAGCGTTATAAAGAAATATAATTAACCCAACAAAGAAAATTGAGTTGAAAGCCATGTGTTAAGTTGAATATTAATGAATGATAGATCTAGGACTTTTACAATAAATCTTTCGTATGCAGGTGCATATACAACCATAATAAAAAGAGGTTAAGCCATTTCAGTGACTTAACCTCTTTTTTTTATATTAATACTTACAAAAAAATGTTGATAATTAGGTATGTGATTGCTGCGACAAGTGCAGAGATAGGTAATGTAATAACCCATGTAATAACCATACGTTTTGCTGTATTCCATTTAACACCTTTCACACGGTTAGATGAACCTACACCTAAAATAGCTGAAGAAACAGCGTGTGTAGTTGATAATGGGAAATGTAATGATGATGCAACAAAGATTGTTAATGCTGAAGCTAAATCTGCTGATGCACCATTAGCTGGACGTATTTTCATGATGTTACCACCAACAGTTTTGATGATTTTCCAACCACCTACTGCTGTACCTAGACCCATTGCTGCCGCACAGGCAATTTTAACCCATAATTGAGGTTCTACACTACCTGTTTGTACATGCGCAACGATTAACGCTAATGTAATTATACCCATTGATTTCTGAGCATCGTTTGTACCATGTGAGAATGATTGTAACGCTGCTGTGAAAATTTGGAAAAATCTAAAGTTACGATTCGCTTTGGAAAGGTTAGCGTTTTTAAATATTACTTTAACAAGTGAATAAATGATAAAACCTACGCAAAATGCAATTAATGGTGATAATAATAGAACTATGATAATTTTAGTAAACCCTTGATAATGTAATACTGCAAATGAACCTTGAGATGCAATCGCTGCACCAGCAATAGATCCGATTAATGCGTGTGATGATGAACTTGGTATACCAAAATACCATGTTAATAAGTTCCAAAAAATTGCTGCTATAATTGCTGCTAAAACAACTATCAAACCATTTTCAAGCTTGAATGGATTGACGATATCTTTAGTAATCGTACCAGCGACACCTGTGAAAGTAAGTGCCCCTAAGAAGTTCATAACAGCTGCTAATAATATTGCAAGTCTTGGTGTTAATGCACGTGTAGAAACAGCAGTCGCTACCGCATTAGCAGTATCATGGAACCCGTTGATAAAGTCAAATACAAGTGAAAAAATTACGATAGCTATTGTGATGATCAAAATATATTCCATAACTTAGGACTCCTTAGCTATTTTTCATAATAATTGTTTCAAAGTTATTTGCTACTGTTTGACATCTATCAGCAATTTCTTCTAAACTTTCATAAATATCTTTTATTTTGATTAAAGTCATTGGATCTGTTTCACTGTTAAATATATGTTTGATTGATTGACGTAAAATGCCGTCACAGTTTGTTTCAAATTCTTTAATATTGATTGAATGAATACGCATATGTGATAATTTCTTATCTACGAGTAATCCAACTGCTAATTTCATTTCGCCAACAGCTTTTTGAATATTTTCAACAAATTCAGCCATATATTCGTCTGTATACTCAATTGAATACATTTCGAACATAGCTGATGTTTCTTCCATTGCGTCTAATACATCATCAATGGCATTACACAATGAGAGGATATCCTCACGTTCGATTGGTGTGATAAATGTTTGGTTTAAATCAGAAATCACTTGATGCATTAATTCGTCACCATGTGATTCGTAATTCTTTATGTTATCTGAGTACGCCTTTAAATCTAAATGCGTGTTAAAATCCATCTTACCAAATTCATTTGCTGCTCGATCTAAGTTGAAGACCATTTCTTCGAGTTGCACCATGAACTTATCTTTTTTCTTATTAAACATTCAAAAAATCCTCCATTTACAGCGACTGTTTCCAATCACTTTCAATTTAATTTTAAAAATTTAAAATCTTTAGGATAAAAAATTCAAGGTGAACAATCCAACTTTTCTTGTGAGTAAATATAATTTTTTATGTAAAAGTGAGAACCGTTACTTTGTTACCTCAAAATTGAATTATCCTTAATTGAAAATAGCACAAAATTTACATTTCCACAATTAAATTTACAAATTCTTAACAATAGGTATTAATTGCCTTAATACTTTTATGCATGTCATGGTGTGCCTAATACAAATCCAACAATACATATGCAAGTTACATTCATTTTCTTAACCATCTAAAAACATCGTTACACATTTATTATATGTGTTCAAATGATATAACAATAGTTAAATTATTATGCGCGCCATCTATCAATTTATAAATACATCTTTATTACAGTTTATTTTGTACTTTTCATAAACTTTGTAGTAATCAAATATTATGATAAAAGCACATATGTTTCAGCCCAATTCGTTATCCATATGTGCATTGCCTTCGTTGTTTAGAGCAAAAAATAACCTGAGACATTTCGTTTGTCTCAGGTTATTATTCTTACGTAAATTATACTTATCTCGTACCAGGATTGGATAATCTATTAATGATTTCATTTTGATTTGGAAAGTTGAAGGTAACAGAAGTGCCTTCATTTTCTCTAGAAGCTATTTTTACTGCAATACCTAAGTTGTCTTTGACGGTCTTCACTAAATATAACCCTATACCAGAAGAAGTTGTTTCATTTCGATATCGTGTAGATGTAAATCCTTTGTTATAAATACGTGGTAAATCTTTCGCACTTATGCCTCTACCTTCGTCTTTAATATTTAAAGTAACGTGACCGTCCTCTATAAAGGTCTTTACATAAATCGAACTATTTTCACTATATTTAATCGCATTTGATAATATTTGTCTAATCATCATACGACACCATTTCGTATCTGTATAAACTTGATAATCATCTTTGAAGTCTACTTCAAAGGCGATACCTTTGGATTGGCTAATATTGCGCGTTAATTGTATTTCTTCGATAATTAGCGATTTTAAAGGTACATTTTCAAAATACATATCATTATTTTGAGATTCTAATTTAGTTAAATACAATTGACGATCTAACATTTCATTAATTCGAGACCATTCGAAGAGCAAGGCTTTACGTCTTTCAGGATCTTCTTCCTTTTGTAACATAATATTAAGTGCCGTCACTGGCGTTTTAATATCATGGACGAAATCAGTCAATGAAGCAGAAGTTGCGCTAATTTGTTGTTGTTGTTTTGTAACTAATCTCTTTTGTTTCGTAATTTGATAGAAAAGATAGTTTACCATGAGCTTTTGGAAAGGTGTGTCAGCTAAAGACTTATGTTTCAGTTCCTCGGGTTCTAAATTTTTCTCTAAATGTTTATAAAATTTGATTTCTTTTACGAACGTAAATATAAAGAAGAAAATTGATAATATGAAATTTAATACAATAATATAGATTATACTTCCTAAACTGATATCATAATCTATATATGCCACACCAAGGAAGATTAAATGAATAAAAATAATCCATAAAATCCAGTTTAACCTTGAACCAATAAAGATCATTGCCCATTTATAACTACTCATGTGCCATGTATCCTTTACCGATTTTAGTTTCTATAGCATCTTGCATATCAATTTCTTCTAATTTTTTTCTCATTCGATTCACATTTACAGTTAACGTATTGTCACTGACAAACGCCTCATCATCCCATAAGGCAGTAATGAGCGTATCGCGCGTAACAATTTGGCCTTGTTTCTTTACGAGCATTTCTAAGATAATCATTTCTGTTTTAGATAGAACCACTTGAACATCGTCTTTATTGATACTATCTTTAGATAAATCTAACGTAGCTTCTTGCCAAGTGAGTACACGTTTATCGTCTACACTAAATTGATATACTCGGCGATATATCGCCTGTAACTTTGCAATGAGTATACTCGTATTGAAAGGTTTCTGGACATAATCATCTGCGCCCAATTCCATACTCATCACTTGGTCCATCGGATTATCTCTTGAAGATAAAAATAATATCGGTGTGTTTGAAATGGCTCTGATTTTACGTGTCCAGTAAAATCCGTCAAACTTAGGCAGTTTCACATCCATAATCACGATAGAAGGTTGAAGCGTTTCAAATGTCTCTAGCACCGTACTAAAATCTTCTATGCCATGTACCTCGAAATCCCATTGTTCTAACTCATTACTTAATTCATTGAATAATGTCATATCATCTTCCACTAACAAAATATCCATACCTATCACAACTCCATTATTTGGTATATTTGATTTCTTCGCCTGATTGTATTCGCCCATTATAGTGTTTAATTCGACAATCGATTTCAAATCCACGCATCATTAAATTTTGGAATGGGGATTGCACAAGGTAAAATATTGGCCACGTTAGCTTCGGAATATAATCAAATAAGTGAACCATCACCTTCTGGGAATCTTTCAACTTTCTAAATTCCAATTTCCCTTGCTTTTTAAGGTTAGGTTTTACTAAACTGCCACCGACGAGATGTAGCGTAATGATATCGTCTTCGGTATAGCTTTTATTTAAAATCAATAAAGGTTTATGCTTGTCTTTTAAATATACGATATAATTATTATCTTCGTAATCTGTATGTAAGAGTGTTCCATTTGTGGAATTTAACCAATCGAAGTAATAATTAACTAAATGCTTGAGTGTCCAATTCATAGGTAATTGCATGCTTTGGGCACTACGTACATCGTCATATTTAGAACCTTGAATCTCAACTGATACATGTGGACGAGGCACCGCAGTTTTAGTTGTCTCTACAGTAGCTCCATAAACAGACAAACGCTCAATTGTTTCTAAATCGAAACGCCCTCCACTGATGTAGATAATCTTACTAACACCTTGTTTTACAGCAGCACGACCAAAGTTATCTGCTGCAATTAAGTTTAAATCACGTGCACTCGCATGCGTTAATTTGGCTGAATGTTTCGTTGGATCCAAATAAAATATTGCAATGTCAATATTCTGCATAGCTTCAACAACATGATTGTAGTTGAATATATCTTTCTTCAACCATGTTATATCCTGAATCTCTTCCTCTTTCGGATATTTAGACATCGTATAAAGGTTAGTACCTTCTTTAATCGATTGAATTAACGTCTTACCAATTGAACCTGTCACACCTGATAATAAAATATTTGGTTTCATCGTCAAACTCCCTTATTAAAAACTGAACCACTCCAAAATTATAAAAAAACAAATATGCGAATTATCATAAATTGTGGTACGATTAATTATAAGTACAATAGATTAAGGAGTGGCATAAATGGTTCATCAAATTCGTGAAATTAGTATTAAAGATATAGATGACTTTGTAAATTTATTAACAACTATATATGATGAATCCGATTATTTAATGTATAGCCCTGGTGAATACTCACCTTCTACGACAGACGCTATTAATAATTTAGAGCATTTCATTACTTCACCTACAAATGCAATCTTTGTAGCTGAAAGTAACCAGGAACTGGTAGGTTTTGCTACAGTCACTACTAAAAAATTAGAACGTGTGAAACATGAAGCGCACTTCTCTATGGGTGTTATTAAACGTCATCAATCTCAAGGATTAGGACAATCGTTAATCAACTCTGTTGAAGCTTGGTGTGTTAATCATGAAATTCACCGTATAGAAGTCATCATTGTCCCTGAAAATGCATCTGCATTGGATTTATTTAAATCATCGAATTATCAAATTGAAGGCGAACTTCGAGATAAGTTATATATTAATGGTCAATATTATAACCAATACGTCCTCTCCAAGTTATTATTATAATCTACTTTAATTTTCTATTATATTTCTAACTATTTCCATTCTAATACGAAACAATGAAAAGAGCCAAATAACTACATCGTTATTTGACTCCTTTTTTATTAATATGGATTTAATTCAACATTATTTGGATTATTGCTTGATGTTTTCAACTCAGTTTCTACCCCAGATGCGTTCGTATTTCTACTTAAAAATTTCAGTACATCTTTCATGTTCTGTTGTGATTCAGGTAATTCCATATGAAATTGATATTGATGTTTCAAATGATGTGATCCATCATAGAATAATTTATCCACCGGCACATCTTTAGATTTTAACTTTTTATAAAATGCTGTATTTTGACTATAAAATGGGTCAGCATCCCCTACAGATAAAAATGTTGGTGGATAATCTTTAGTCACTTGATTAATCGTTGACATTTCACTGATATATTTAAATTGTCGCTCCCAATCTCGTACGCCTGTATAACTTTCCATAAAGCGTTGGATGCGTGGAAATTCCGTGGCCTTAACTGTCTTCATATCATAGAAACCACCGAAAAGAATGACTGATTTAATTTGATCTGGTTTAAATTGTTGTTTAAAATTCATTTTATTTCTAAGTGACTTATTTGTCTGGATTGCTGTATATTGACTTGATAATTGTGCACCGGCAGAGTCCCCTCCAAACACGACTTGGTCAAAATCAATCGGTAATTCATGTTTATTTGATTTTATAAACCTAACCGCACGATCAATTTGATTAAGTTGCGTCGGATATTTGTAATCTGGGGCTAAAGCGTAGTTTATATTTACTACGATATAACCTTGTTCAGCAATTTTAGAAAGCAACGGGTTTTTATATTGTTTATCACCTGCAATATAACCTCCCCCGTGCATCCAAAATATGACAGGTAATTTATTATTTTCATCTAGTTCAGTTGGCGTTAATATATCTAATTTACTATTCGGAACGCCTTGACTATATGTGATATTCGTAAACGCTTTAACATTTCTGTTATTTATTTGTACTTTCTCTTTTACCCCTTTAGCATGCTCTCGATCGAAGTGTTGCTTTAAAAATAGGCCGATAACAGCTGCAACAATGAGGAAAATAACTAAAGTGATGACCGTCCATTTATGTTTGTGCTTCATGTGCGCTCGTTCCTTTCTGAAGCATTGTAACATAATTACGAATTACACAATAGTAATAATCTTGAGCTTTTATTTCTTAACTTTAAAAATAAAGAAACTGCACATCTCTATAGTAAAAGCCAACCTAAAAGATTAAATCAATCTTTTTAGGTTGGCTTTGTTTATTAGCGCTTTAATTTAATTTCTAGTTAAATTAAGCAATGTGTTTTTTATTATCATTTTTTCTTAAGTAATACTTAATTAATACTGCTACAACTACGATTAATCCGATAACACCCATTACTGGATATAAGAAGTTGATTAAACCTTTGAATCCTACGAAGCTCAATATAAACCCAACTGCTACCATAATCACAATAAATATATGGTATTTTTTACTGTAAGGTTCTGTAAATCGAGCTGCGAATGAGTACATTAAACCTAAAATCGTATTGTACATAACAGCTAACATAATAATTGATAACGCAATTCCAATCCATGGTTGAATGTGATTAGCAAGTGTCAACATTGGAATTGACGCGTCTTTAACCTTTGGATATTCAGTTTGTAAAGCGAAGTTTATAAGTGCTAATAATACAGTGTATATAATACCACCAAATGCAGCACCTGCACCTGCTACTCTACGTTTTGATGCGTCACCACCAATAGCGACAATCGTACTGAATCCTACTGCAAAGGCTAATCCTCCGTAGTTAATACCTTTCAATATACCTAAAAAGATATTAGGTTGTGGTACTGTTTGGTTTACTTTATTTAATGGAATCGTTCCGTTAAATAAATAGTAAACTGCTATGATGACCACAAAGATAATTAAGAAAGGTGTTACAAGTCCTAGAGCTCTAACAATCTTATCAAAGTCCATTAACAATGTTAGGTAAATTGCAACTGCCATTATTAATGCACCTAACCATGTTGGTAAACCAAAACTTTCTTTAAATGTCGATCCTGCACCGGCAATCATTGTTACGGATATACCGAATAAGAAGAATATCAATAGATAATCGACAATTTTACTAAATAAATCATTAAATAAGTAATTTAAAGTTGATTCGTGGTTTTGGGCATCAAATGCTGTCCCTATCTTAGCAACTTGACGTCCAATAAAACCTAAAATTAAACCAGCTAATAATACACCAATATACGACCATAAGCCAAATGGCGTAAAGAACTGTTTAACTTCTTGTCCTGTTGAAAAGCCAGCACCTACGACGATACCGACATAAGCGAAACCAATTTTTATAGCTTCTTTATTCAACCCCATGTAATAAATAACCTCCTCATAGTTAACACATTGAACAATTATAACGTACTCCTAATTATTTGCAACATAGTTATAATTAAATTTACATTTATAATTTCAAATGACACTCGTTAGAAAACTTTAATAAATATGATATAAAATTCTACACATTTCAAAATTTATAACTATATTTGAGTGATTTAATTGATCAATGCACTTGTTCTATACCACTTCCCACGGTTTTTTAAAGATAAAATAATATAAGTATTGTTACAATATATTAAAAATGTAATAAACCATCCGTATATTATGTAAAATGTAACTATAGTGGTTATGATTCATTTCATATTTTAAATTCAATAAAATTAAAACAAGACGATTCGCTTCTCTAACCGTCTTGTTTTAATATTATTTATTTTTCTAAACAGATTTCAATTATTAGTGAGCATTTTTAATACGATTTAATTCGTTGATATCAACAACGACATTGTCCATACGTTTTGCAGTTTCTTTTAAGACTGTACGTGCTACATTATTTGATGGGTCTAATTTGAGTATTCTTCTAGATATATCAAACGCCTTCTTGTCGCTAATTACAGGCTCAGGTACTGCGTGTAATAGTAACATTTGCAGTAAACTCTTCACTTCTTTGCCGTCAGTTAGTTTTATGGATGATTCAGCATGATAGTAAGCAGAAGTTAATGCACCTTCAATTTCACTTAATGGATATACTAATAATAAGAAGGCTAAGTCATGCATTTCTGCTGTTTCCTCTTCTTTCATCATGTCTAATATACACGTATAAAACATAATGCTTTCCACTTCGTGAGCACTTGAAATATAAGCTTCCTCAAACTCCATAAAATCTGTCTCGGACATTAATCGTTTGACTGACTCAAATTCACCATTTAAGACATGTTTTTTGATTAACTCATGCATGCCAATGTCCTCCTAAGTACCCAGATTTTAATTACATATGATAATTAGTCTTTATTTTATCACATTTCTATATAATCTTCATTCAAATAATGTACTTTCTCAGATATATTTTAAGAAAAAACCAGTCCGTCGCACAACCACAAGCTTTACCCAAATTTTTCATTTAGTTCTTGTTCAACATCATCAATATCTTTTCCAACTGAAAGGTTTACTGCCGCTGTAAAACTGCCTTCAACTATCGGTGCTTTCATCTTTTTAACTTGATGATTCCCTTCATACATTTCTATTGCCATGTCTAAATTCATTTCGGCCGATCCTATATCATAGAAACATAACGCATCATCATCTAGTTCGTTGACAAGTTGCTGTATGTCATCATATGAAGTACCGATACCTTCTTCAGTACCTCCTTGTACAATCACTTCAACATCATTAGCCATTTGATTCAATAAATCTTTAACGCCATTAGCTATGTCCTTACTATGACTGATGATTACTATTTTAGTCATTTTATTCATCTCCTATTAAAGCATTTAATATATAAACGCTACTTTGTGCGCCCGGATCAATGTGACCTTTTGATTCTTCTTTAAAGTACGAAGCTCGACCTTTCGTTGCTTCGATATCTTTGGTTTGGTCAGCAAATGATTGTAAGATTGATTCATTTACCGTCTCACCATTTTTCAAAGCATTATTTGTCCGTTCAATTACATCGAACATTGTCTTTTCGTTAAGTTCAACTTTCCCTCTTTGCGCTACCGCTTCGGAAAATGCATTTACTATTTCACCGAGATTATCGTGGTCAATCTCTTCGGCTACGACTTGAGACATCTTTACAAAGCTAAAACCGTACAACGGCCCTGAAGCTCCACCAATATTTGACATTAAAGTCATGCCAGTCGATTTAAATAAAGCTTGCATTGAACTATCATCAATTTTATCAGGTAAAGCTTTAAAACCACGTACCATGTTTACACCATGATCGCCATCACCAATCGCTCGATCTAAATCTATTAATAATGTTTCTTTCTCTTCAAATATTTTTACTAGACCTAATAATTGTTCTTTAACTTGTGCTACGTTCATTTATCATCACTCCTAGAATAAATACTAATTAAAATAAGGACTTGCAGTTGGAGCAGTCAGTGCTTTACTTAGCGTCTCTTCATAAGGCATT
Source organism: Staphylococcus hsinchuensis (assembly GCF_038789205.1). Lineage (NCBI taxonomy): Bacteria > Bacillati > Bacillota > Bacilli > Caryophanales > Staphylococcaceae > Staphylococcus > Staphylococcus hsinchuensis. The sequence continues at coordinate 999,350 of NZ_CP128355.1, read as the reverse complement.
AAGGTAACTGACAAGCCTTGCATATCTAATGAAGTCATAAAGTCACCGACGAACCAATGCCCTACTTCAACATTTTGTTGTTCAAATACTTGTGCAATGTATTTAACGGCTATACTGAGCTCAGACTGCGGGGTGCCGCCCATACCATTCACCATGACGATTAATTTATTAGCGCTCACTTCTTTTTGCAATGCATCAATGAGTTGATCTACAATTTGATCTACAGTTTGAATTTTTGTTCTAGAGATACCTCTTTCTCCATGAATACCTATACCAATTTCCATTTCATCGTCATCAATATCAAAACCATATTGACCTGTAGTTGGCACCATAGGAGCTGTTAAAGCCATACCAATCGATTTGATTTGAGGTAAATAGTGTTCGACACGTGACTGAATTTCATCTAATGTATAACCTTCATCAGCTAAATAGCCAGCAATTTTATGAACAAACACAGTACCAGCTACACCTCTGCGTTTCTCTGTATCAGTAACTGCTATATCATCTTTAACAATGACTGTAGCGACTTTGATATCTTCCATTTCAGCCATTTCTTGTGCCATCTCGAAGTTCATAACATCACCAGCATAATTTTTAACAACGAGAAGGACACCATCACCATTGTCTACTGCTTTGATTGCATTTAATATTTTATCTGGTGTTGGAGAGGTAAAGACTTCCCCACATACAGCAGCATCTAACATGCCTTCAGCTACATACCCTGCATGTGCAGGTTCATGTCCACTACCGCCTCCCGATACAATTGCGACACCTTTATCTTTTTTATTCTTTTTCACGACAATCGTTTCGTCTTTAATTTCTAATTGTGGATTTGCTATTGAAAGACCTTTTAGCATATCGGCTAAAAAGTGTGTTTTCTCATTTATTAGTTTTTTCATTGTAGACGCCTCCTAAATAACCTTCCAACTATAGTATACCCGCACAACAAATGTAAACGCTATCATAAAGCTATAAAAATAATCAGGAGATCAGATGATTATTGGTTAGTTGGACAATGTTATGCATGTTCTCAATAATATCTTAATCTCCTGAAAGTCTTTAAAAATTTTTTATTAAACCGATTTTGTTTTGTACATTAAATATAAGAAATAAGGTGCACCGATAATTGCTACAATAATACCTGCTGGAATACCTGATGGCTGTAATATAACCTTACCTACTGTATCGGATAATACTAATAAAAATGCACCTAACAGAACAGATAGTGGTAAGAATAATTGATGACGTGGACCGACAATTGACTTCGCAATATGTGGTCCCATCAGTCCGATAAAGCCTATTGCTCCTGCAACTGAAACGGCTGTAGAAGATAAAATGACTGCAACAATTAATAACACTATACGTTCTCGTTCTATTTTAACGCCTACACCTTTAGCAATATGTGGGTGTGTATTTAATAAATTAAGCACATTCGATTTAAGTAATAAAAATGGAATGAGAACAATTACCCATGGTAAAAATGCAATCACAAATGACCACTCGTCACCCCATATATTACCTGCATACCAAGAAGCGATAAACTCAGATTGATCTTTATCGAACTTAGACATTAATGTAAGTGACCCACCACTTAACGCTGCAGCCATTCCGACACCAACGAGCACCATACTCGCTGGTGTAATACCGCTTCTTTGATTATAACTAAACGCAAAGATGACTAAAGCCGTTACAATTCCACCTATTGTACTGATAATTGGTAACACATAAATAAAACTATCTGCATTCACTTGGCCAATCATGATAAAGAGTGCGATAAAAAATCCACTACCGGCATTAATACCTAGAATACCAGGTTCAGCTAATGGATTACGTGTAACACTTTGAAGGATGGCGCCACTCATCGCTAATGCTGCTCCAGCTAATATTGTAATAAGCATACGTGGCATTCTAAATTGAAGTAATATGAGGGAATCTGTATATTCACCAAATCCAAATAGTGTTTTAAAGAATGTACCGACAGACATTTTATAATCTCCTGCAGTCATACTCCATGCACATGCTAATAATATTAAAATAACTACAATGGCCATACTTATCCATTGTTTATATTTTAACTTTGGATCTATCATGAGAATCGCCCTCTCTTTTTAACTAAATATAAGAAATAAGGCAATCCTATAAATGAAATCATTGCACCTACAGGGGCTTCGCCTAACAGACGTGCTAACGTATCAGCAACAAGCATGAGTAAACCTCCAACCACAGCTGTTAAAGGAATAACACGTGAATAGTCTGTACCAATTAAATAACGTACTATGTGAGGCACCATTAAACCAATAAAAGCTATTTGCCCGACCATGGCTACAGCGATACCTGCTAAGATCATTGAAATGATTAATGTTACAGCACGTGTTACGGCAACATTTTGCCCTAACCCTTTCGCTAATGTTTCACCTAAATTAAGTATCGTGAGTTGCTTACTCATCGCAACGATGATAACAAGCGAAACGAGAATGATTGGTGTCGCCCAGATCAATTGATTCCATGTCGTACCAGATACCCCGCCCGAACTCCAAAAGTTCAAGTTTTGATTTAATCTAAATAGTAATGCTATACCTTGGCTCAATGCCGTTAATAACGCACTGACAGCTGCACCAGCTAAAATGATTCTCATCGGATTAAAGCCATCACTTCTTGATCTTCCGATGATTAAAACGATGAGCCCACCAATTAATGCGCCTAAAAATCCTGCCAACATCATTACTAAGAACGGTGCGCTTGGATAAAACGCATACGTTAGTGCCAACATAAAAGAAGCCCCCGAGTTCAATCCTATTAAACTCGGGTCAGCTAAACCATTCTTTGTCACGCCTTGAATGACAGCACCAGAAGTAGCTAATGCAACACCAACGAGTATAGCGCCAATATCTCTTGGTACCCTTATTTCACTAATTATATTATGTTGTTGGTTACTTGATTTGTAATTAAAAATGGCATCAAAGATTGTTGAAATATGAACTTTAGCATCACCTAATAAAATAGAGACAATTAATGCTAAAAATAACAGTATGATACTAGTAGAAAATATAATAATGAAACGATGTTTTCCGTGGTCCTTTTCCATAGCTTAATACCTATACTTCCGAATAACTTTTCTTACATAAATCATATGTGACTAGCATCGGTTTACCAGTTCTTGGATCTGTACTAATTTCAACATCGATGTTAAATACTTTTTCAAGGATTTCTTTCGTTAATACCTCTTCTGTATCGCCGCTCGCAATAATGTCGCCATCTTTCATCGTTACGAGATAGTCTGAGAAGCGTACTGCTTGGTTAATATCATGTAATACCATAATGATTGTACAACCTTGTTGTTCATTCAATTGTGTAATTAATTCTAAGATTTCTAATTGATGAGAAATATCTAAATATGTTGTAGGTTCATCTAAAAAGATAATGTCAGTACGTTGGGCAAGTGCCATCGCAATCCACACGCGTTGACGTTGTCCACCACTCAGATCATTAATTGAACGGTGTTTAAATTCAAAAGTTCCTGTCACTGACATGGCCCAATCTATTTCTTTTTTATCTTCTGCAGATAAACGTCCAAATCCTTTTTGATGTGGAAATCGACCATATGACACGAGTTCTCCAACAGTTAGCCCATCTGCAACTTCTGGAGATTGTGGTAAAATCGCGATTTTCTTTGCAATGTCTTTCGTAGACTGTGCATGCAACGATTCCCCGTCAAGATTAATTTCACCATTTTTTATTGGAAGTAATCTCGACATAGCTTTCAGTAAAGTTGATTTCCCACAACCATTCGGTCCAATAATTGAGGTGATCTTCCCATCTGGTATTTGAACATCTAAATTGTTTACGATGTCATTATCACCATAGCCAATTGTTATATTTTCTCCGTTTAATCGACTCATAAATACCCTTCTTCCTTTAGTTCAAAATTCATTTCCCTTAACAACGAATCATCTATGTTTTGTTTATATATTTAAATTAAGTAATTTATCGTCTTTCGTAAATGATAATCATTATCATGGATGTTATTATAACATTTTTGAAATAAATTGACTATCGATTGTTCATAATTAGTTGTTTATCCACCATATAAATAACCCCACACAATGATTTATAATTTAAATCATTGTGTGGGGTTTACTTTTCAATAATACTAATATGGTTCGATTAATGTTCTTCCATTAAGAATCCATTTCCATATACATCACGTACATCGTGAATAACAAGGAAAGCATTTTCGTCTATGCCTTTTATTAATCTTTTCGCTCTTGTAACTTGCGTCTTCGTTATCACGACATAAAGAATATCTTTTTCTTCTTGTGAGAAGTACCCTCTACCTTGGAGTATCGTTAACCCTCTTCCTACTTGTTGATCAATCACATCTGCAATTTCATCAGGTTTACTAGAAATGATTGTAATAGCTTTCTTCGTATTCAAACCTTCTATGACAAAGTCCATTACTTTTGTACCAATGTATAATGAAATAATCGTAACTAATGCACTCGCAATTGGAATAACTGTCATAGAGATGGCAACGACGATTAAATCAAAGAATAGCAATGCATACGGTGTACTTACGTCTAAATATTTTGCAGCGATTTTCGCTAAAATTGTAGTACCCGCAGTAGTTCCTCCGGCAAGCACGATAATTCCAATGCCTAAACCAACACATAAACCACCAAATACAGCATTCACTAAAATATTTCCTGTTTCAATGTGCCAACTACCTGTTAGCTCTAGAAAAAGTGATATCAAAATAGTAGCAACGATTGTAAGATACATACTACGTTTACTCAAATATCTATATCCTACAGCTATAAGTATTGCATTTAGCACAAAGTTCGTAATACCAGGAGATAAGTGAAAGGCATAATATAGTACAATCGCTAAACCGGTCACTCCTCCTTCACCTAAATCAGCGGAAATAATGAATGTATTGACCCCCGCAGCAAAAATAAATGACCCAATAAAAATATAGATTAAATCACGAATTGTTTTATTCACCTTCACTACCCCCTTTATTAAGTTCAGTCATAACAAATGTTAGCAAATATTTCCTATTTCTACAACTTCGCTTACAACAATTTAAAATATTCTGAATTTTCCATTTACTTAAAAGAGTAAATTTGCTATAATAATATGCATCTTCTTAATGAAGAATAAGAAGATATCTCCTTTGTGTTGTTTATAGTCACAAACAAATTTTTTTGCTCGGTATATTGATAGTACCTAGTCCTTGCTATCAATTATACTTTTAATTCATTTCCCGTAAAAACCAAGTGGATGAAGATAGCTCTGTCACTTCATTTACTTGGTATTTTTTTGGATAAAGGGAGTGGAACAGAAATCGAATTTTCTAATAAAGATTTCGTAGTCCCATAAATTGACAAAGAGTCTAAGACAACTATTTTGTCTCAGACTCCTACAATTATTATTCATTAAATTATGTCTATAGTTAAAACGTTAATTTCCTCATACTTACCACGCAAATAAACCTACAAAACCTGCTGTCATCAGTGAAACGAGAATACCAGCAAGTAACATCATCGGTACGTATTTCGCTACAAAGTCAGATGTCTTTTGATCAACAATACCTTTTAATGTGCCGACAATCATACCAATAGTTGAGAAGTTAGCAAATGAAACTAAGAATGTCGTTATAATTGCTCGTCTGTGTGCTGAATATGAATCAATGTGTTTCGATATTTCACCCATGACTACAAATTCGTTCGTTACAATCTTCTTCGACATTTGTTGTGCTACATGCCAAGCTTCATCAAACGGTAAACCTAATAATAATGCAAATGGATACATAAAAGCACCTAATATTTGATCTAGACCAAAGCTACCTTTAATGTGCATTAAATGTGCGATACCACCAGTAATTAAATGGATCAAACGATCGATTAAATCAGATAATGCAACAAAACTAATGACGAAAGCGATGATGATTAATATTAATTTACCTGCATTCAATACTGAATCTCCTAAAAATGAGAAGAACGGTTGACGCTCTATTTCGTTGTTGCGAATACTGTAAATAACATCTTCTTTGTCCTCTAATGAAATTGGATTTAAAATTGAAGCAATGATAATTGCGTTAATAATATTTAATGGAATTGCAGTCAACACTAAATCGCCTGGTACCATCGTTACATAAGCACCAACAATTGCCCCAGATACTGAACTCATTGACATCATTGCTATTGTTAAGACACGCGCTTCATTAATACGCTTTAATTGCTCGTTAGATACTGCTAGAGCTTCGGTGTTACCTAGGAACATCATTTCAATACCGAAGAACGATTCAAACTTAGGCTGACGCGTAACCTTAGCAAGCACCCAACCAATACCACCAATGATTTTAGGTAAAATATTGAAATACATCAAAATATCAAACAATGGGACAACTAATAAAATTGGAAATAAAGCACTTACTGCCATATCCATTTGACCACCAGGCTTAACCCAACTAGAAAATGCAAAACCTGTACCAGCATGTGCTGATTCAATCCCCCACGCAATTGCATTGGCTAAACCGTGTACAGCTGCCTTCCCCCATGGAAAGTAAATTAAAAACCACGCTAACACTAAATTCACTAATACAAGTATACCGACTGAACCCCATTGGATGTTCTTTTTATTTCTTGAACATAAAACTGCTATACCTAGAAACACAAATAACCCAATGATATTAATCAACAAAAACATTCTACACCCACCAATTCATATAAATTCAAGTATGTAATGTGTTCTATCAGAATTCCCAAAAGTACACGATAGTTACATGAATAATCGAGATCATTCACAAACAATTCGTTGAACGCACTACAACTTCTATAATTTACAATAATTATAGCATGACTGTACTTTTGAGAAAATAACATTTTTAAAGTTCGTTTATACATATATTTAATAAAAAAACTCAATGAAAATGTACGGAATTATACATTTCCATTGAGTTAAGATCAATTGATTAAATTAATCTGTTAAGTTTTGTGTTGAAACAAATTGTTGATACTTTTCGTGCGTTTCCATTAAATATTGATGCGTACCTTTACCAGTAACTTTACCGCCATCAATAAATATAATTTGTTGTGCTTTTTTAATCGTTGATAATCTATGTGCGATAACAACAGTCGTACGATCTTCCATTAACACTTCTAACGCATCTTGTATTTTACGCTCACTCTCACTATCTAAATTAGCTGTCGCTTCATCTAGCAGTAAGATATCTGGGTTTTTCACGAAACTGCGTGCGATATCGATACGTTGACGTTGTCCACCTGAAAGTTTCAAGCCACGTTCACCAACAACTGTATCGTACCCCTCATCAAACTCTTGGATAAAGTCATGACAATTCGCAAGTTTTGTATAAAGTATCAATTCTTTATCTGTTACTTCTCTATTAATTCCATAAAGAATATTGTCTCGAATTGTACCGTTCATCAATGAATTTGATTGCATAACATAGCCAATCTTTCTTCTCCAATCAGCTAATGTTAAATCGTATATGGATTTACCACCATATGTAATTTGTCCACGTTCAATTTCGTACATACGTTCAATAATGTTGAATATCGTACTCTTACCTGAACCAGATGGTCCAACAAATGCGGTCACTTTATTCGTTGGAATTTTAAAAGACACATCTGACAGTACAGGCGAATCATCATATTTGAAATCTACTTTATTAAACACTAAACTGCCATCTCGAATATTACGTTGTTTCTGCACATCCAATGGCTCAGTAGGTTCAAGCATGATTTCGAAGATTCGACTACTTGCACCGACAGAACGTCTATAATCCGTAACGAGTGTTGATAAATTAATTAACGGTGCAGACAACTGAATGACATAGAATATCATCGCTATTAATGTACCGGCAGAAATCGCACCAGTTGAAATTTCAATTGCTCCGAATCCTAAAATGATTGCGACCGTTAATAGCATGATTAAACCTGAAATCGGTTGAATAATCGCAGTGATTTTAGCTTGCTTTAAACCGAGATGATAAATTTCTTTCAAGTTTCTATGCGCATTATCTAATTCCAATTGCTCCGTATTTGAAACTTTTACAAGTCGCATTTCTGTTAACACACGACCTAATAAACCACTGAAATTCGCAATTTCTGTTTGCGTATTCATTGATACTTTCTGCATTTTCTTACCGAGTGGCATCATTATCGCTACGAAGATTGGAACTGCCACAAATGTTAGCAACGTCATCTTCCAATCCATTATAAATAGCATGATGAGAGAGCCAATAATTGTTAAGACTGATGGTAATAAGTTTGGTAATTTTTGTGAAATAAAGACATTAATTACTTTCGTATCATCAGTCAAACGACTCATTAACTGACCACTTTCATTTTTATCGAAGAAAGGCATCTTTAAATGGATGATATGTCTCCATAATACAGAACGTATATCATAAATAATCTTCTCACCGATTTTACTTAATAAGTATAATCCTAGACCGCTAAGTACAGCATTAAGTATGAATACTCCGATAAATCCTACAATAAACATCCAATTAATGTTTTCTAATGAGAATTTATCTACCAATTTACCTGTGAAAAATGGTACAACGAGTCCTGTTAAACTGCCTAATGAAGAGATTAAAACTGCGATAATAATCAATCCAACAGGCCATTTCAATCTCTTTAATAAGTAAAATAATGGATTTCCATGTTTCACTGTTCGTTTCATTGTGTCTTTCATTATGAGTTACCTCTTCCAGAAAATATTTTTACTGACTCAATTTTTGCAACTATGATGCACAACTCAAAGTTATATTATGCGCTCAAATCATATTTGCAACAATAAAAAAACAATGTGTATATGTATGCTATAAAGCCATATACACATTTGTAAAAGTTGTAATTATATCTCTAATCAAAAAAATTGGGCAAAATCATCCGAACTATAGAACGCATTATTTAATTTATTATGCGAACAAACAAAATTGATTAAGTCGCACCTGCCACACTTTAAAATCAATGTGACATTATATATGTATAAAAAATTAATGCAGACGATATAATATGCATCTGCTCATTAATATTATTATAACACCTTTAACTCACTAGAATATAGTGAAAGCTTTCTCAAATTATCTTCTTTTGTTAAAAACCAACATTGCTACTATATCATCTCACTAATAAAATGAATAGCGCGACACTATGTGCATATATAAATCTTTCCATTTAAGTTATTTTATAGAAGGAAACCAAAATAAAAAACCTATGTCACTGAACTGATAGTACAGTAACATAGGTTCATAAATTTTCGTCAATGAGTAATTATTTAGCGCCATCTCCGTAAAGTTCTTTCTTAATTTTCGTAGTTGAAATACCTTCCGTACGATTTAAGTAAACCACTTCACATTTATCTTTAAGAAAGTCAAACTCACCTTCCCAATCATGACCCATTACAAATTTATCAATTTCATAACGGTCAACATCTTTTTCTTTTTGACCCCAACCATTTTCTGGGATTACAAGATCGACAAAGCGAATTGACTCTAACATGATTTTACGTTGTTCATAATTGTAATATGATTTTTTATTTTTAATACGGTTAAATTCGTCTGTTGAAAGTGCCACGATTAAATAGTCACCCATTTCACGCGCACGTCTTAACAATTCGATATGGCCATAATGTAACAAATCATACGTTCCATAAGTGATTACACGTTTCATTTGTTTATCTCCTTTACATAAAATTAAACTAAAATTTACATTTTTAAAGATTATAGCACATCGAAATCAAGTTTTCGAATATTCTTATTGATTTATTTTCTCAAATATTTTTTTAAAGTCGTTTCACCTTTATATTTCGCGCGTTTAGGTAAGGCATTAGCTTTAAATAAAACATATTTCGGTCTTCCGATACCGACGCTAATTAATGTACTTCTCCATTGATCATAAAGTGCTTTATTCCAATTTTTTGTGCCTTGTTCAACCACTTTCACTATTCTGAACATAGCGTCACCATCATAGTCAGTCTTCTGCATCTCGTTAATATAATTGATGACCGTGTTCAACGTCGCTTGAGTCAGCTTTTCATGTTCTGTTAGATACGCTTGAATTAAATAGCTCACGATGAGTTCATCCATGCGATAACTATAATATAGTCTTGCCTCTCTTAAATGTAATTGATCCATGACACTTGATCTCACCTTAATCGCATCTTTCATATATGCGTCGAAATGTTGTTGACGATTGTATGTCACTGAATCAATTTGTTCATTATATCCGTAAACGACGTCTGGTAACAATTGAATATCGCGTGCCTTTTTATAAAGTTGCACCATAAATTCATGTTCTTCACAGAATACGATATCTTCATTAAAACGCTCACCGGCAAAACGTGCGTTAAACATTTTCGCACCTGGTCCGATAGATTGCAGTATCGCTGGGCACTGTGAAAAATTAACTTTATCTTCCTTTTGAATATCACGATGTGTAGGAATCGCAGTCCAAGTGCCATATACATCTCTAGCTAACTGACCTAAGACAATATCTACATTTTCATCTGATAAATAATAATCTGCCATATAATCGATGCGACTTGTCAAAAATTCATCATCTGCATCTAAAAACATAAATACGTCACCAGTGATCAATTCTAAACCTTTATTTCTACTTGCAGCTGCACCTTTGTTCGTTTGATTAACAATCACCATGTTTGAATATTCTTTACGTAATTGTTCTAATACTTGTTGACTATTATCTGTTGAACCATCATTGATACAAATAATTTCGTGATCATGCTTCGTGTCGATTGATTTTATTGCTCTTTGAATCGTTTGTGCTGCGTTGTATACGGGAACGATAATTGATATTTTCATGATTTCACCATACCCTCTATATATTTTATAATTTGAGTTAAACTGTTGTCGTTATTGAACTGGTGCCATTCTTTGAAAATAGGTTGTAGTGTATTTTCTTTGTATTTTAGTTTCTGTATCATATCATGTTCATTATACACTTTATAGTGAGAAGGTGTTTGGTAATAAAATCTATTTAATCCTCGTTCAGCTTCATATTGCGCTTCATCATATACGTATAACAATGTTGGTTTATTAAGGTAACTCGCTTCAATTGCGAGAGAACTATAATCACTAATAACAACATCAGCCATAATTAATAGAGATTGTATATCTAGTGAACTATCATTCACATCAGTGATGGCAGGATGTAATTTACTTAATAATGTATAATTAGGCAGTTCTTGTTCGAAGTGCTCCTTATTAATCACGCGATTGCTTTGATGATTTTCACGATATGTTGGTACGTATAAAGCAACCTTCCCTCGAATATTATAGTGTGATTTTAATTCTTGCTGTCTTTGTTTAATATCGATGTTTTTATATTTAACCAGACGTGGTAGACCTAATGTTAAAAATTGATGTTCTTTTGCTCCAAATGATTCCTTAAAGCAAATTGACATCGCTGGACCGCCGATTAAATATTTATCAGTCGCATCATAAACACGTTTATACTGTGCTACTTTTTTTGAGTTTGATAAGTCTACTTGATGATCTGTCAAACCAAAATTTTTCAAGGCGCCTGAAGCATGCCACGTTTGAAGTACTGTCTGGCCAGCTTTTTTATGAAATGCACCTAACATTAAATAGTACGTATCTACAATAATCACTTTCGCTTGGCTTAGGGCTTGAATGTGTTTAAAAACGTATTTATTACCCGCCGTAATGTAAGTAACATCTTCTAAATGCTTAATATATTTTCGTTTCTCTTCTTTACCGATGACCGTTATACGATAGCCTTTTTTATATAAAGCTTCAATTAAAGGCAATACATCTTCAACAAACGTCATCATGACGACTACGTTATCATTTTCAACCTTTTTCTTACTAAATAATATATTTAAGAAATGTATGAACCATAAATACATTTTCTTTATGATTTGTCTCAAATCTTTCACCGTCCACATCACGTATATTTGTGCTTTTTGCAAGTGACTAACTACAATCTGTTACTTTTTATACAAACGCAATTTAAATCCATAATGTATAAGCGTTTATTTATTCCTAAATATAGACTAAGCCTGAGACATATTTTCTATCTCAGGCTATTTTTTCTATCTACTTAATTTAAAACGTTTAAAGCAGGCACTTATTACATAAAGTCTGCAAAGTGATCTCTATAACGCATGTGCATAAAGGCACCAACAACAAACATAAACAAGATAAAACCTACATTATATAATGTTAACTCCCAGTGAGTGATGAAATACCATTCTTTATGCAATACCGCTGCACGATATGCTTCCGCTAGGTAATATATTGGATTAAACTGCATGACTTGCTTTACGATGCCATCTGGCGGAACGATCAAGATAGATGACGCAAAGAATACCATACGCATTAATGCTTGAATCGCTTGTTGAGTATCTCTTACTAGCACACCTAATGTGGAAGTAAATAAGGCGATAGACGTGGTTAATACTAATGCCATTGGTACATAAATTAATAATTGTAATGTATAAATAGATGGATAAAACCCACCAATCATACAGAGAATCATGACAATTGCTAACAATCCAAGATGTCCATAGAACCGACTCATAACAATATAAGTAGGTACAATAGATAACGGGAAATTCATCTTCGAGACTTGATTATACTTAGTGGCTATTGATTTTGTCCCTTCTAAAACGCCCTGGTTGATGAAAAACCACATACTAATACCAACAAGCAACCAATAAATAAATGGCACGCCATCAATTGGACCATTACTTCTAATACCTAATCCGAACACAAACCAATAAACTAATATTTGTAGAGCAGGATTGATCAATTCCCACGCCATTCCTAAGTAGTTATTCGTATTTGAAATCTTTACTTGGAATTGTGCTAACCTTTGAATAAGATAAAAATTTCTAAAATGCTCTTTAAAAACTACCCAAACTGCATTCATTTATATAAACCACACTTTCAATCAATAGACTATCTTTTTGCTAAATAAATACTTTTAATTTCAAAATGCAATGCGCCACTTATTTAAGAGCTTTATATTTTCATTACTTACAAGTATGATGATCATCATATCAATCAAATTTATTTTTATAGTTGATTTTATTTCTCATATTCAGTAAAATTTAAAAACTGTATTTGCTCTATAACTTTAAATTATATTTACCAACTTTACAATAGGTTAATAAATTTAACAACTATTATAATATATAATATAATGGAGCTAACTGTAAATAAGGAAGGTAGAAATATGACTGTATCGGTTAACATTGACCATGTAACAAAAGAATACCGAATTTATCGCAATAACAAAGAGCGTTTAAAGGATGCACTTTTACCCTTTAATAAAAATAAAACATTTTACGCATTAAACGACCTTTCACTTACAGCTTATGAAGGTGATGTTGTAGGTCTCGTAGGAATCAATGGCTCAGGAAAGTCTACCTTAAGTAATATGATAGGCGGTTCATTATCTCCTACGCATGGCAAGATTGAACGTAACGGTGATGTGAGTGTTATTGCTATCAACGCAGGTTTAAATGCCCAGTTAACAGGCATGGAAAACATCGAATTTAAGATGTTATGCATGGGCTTTACGCGTAAAGAAATCAAAAGACTCACACCTGAAGTAGTAGAATTTAGTGAACTCGGTGAATTTATTTATCAACCCGTTAAAAAATATTCTAGTGGTATGCGTGCTAAACTAGGTTTTTCAATCAATATCACTACAAATCCTGACATATTAGTGATTGATGAAGCATTATCTGTTGGTGACCAAACTTTCGCACAAAAATGTTTAGATAAAATTTATGAATATAAAGCACAAGGCAAAACGATTTTCTTCGTCAGCCATAACATGAAACAAGTACGTGAATTCTGTACTAAAATTGCTTGGATTGAAGGCGGCAAATTAAAGCAGTACGGTGAATTAGAAGATGTCTTACCGGAATATGAATCTTTCTTAAAAGGGTTCAAAAAGCGTTCAAAGAAAGAACAAAAGGCATTCCGCAAAAAATTAGATAGTTCTAGATTCGAAGTAAAATAACTCAATAATAAATTAACCACCCTAAACGTGATTTTTACGCTAAGGGTGGTTTTTATATTTCCTAATTTAATATTGTTGATTATCACATTTATAGTTCTTAAACGTGTTTACGCTTAAACATATTTTGTGATTTTAACACACTGAATAAATATTTTGGTATGACAGCCATTCTACCGATACGTTTCCAATCAATTAACAAACGATAAACCCATTCCAAGTTTAATCGTCTCATTAACATAGGTGCACGTTTCTTGGTTCCACTAAAGACTTCAATAGCGCCACCTACACCCATAAATAATGTTTGATTAAATGCATGTTGATGCTTTGCAATCCATTGTTCTTGTTTAGGATAACCCATACCAACAAATACATAATCAGGTTGAAAGTCTTGTATTCTCTTTGCAACAATTTCATCGTCTAATTCAATATAACCATGATGACTTGCGATTTCTATATTTGGATATTGTTGTTCAATATTATGTTGTGCTTGTTGTACAATCGAATCTTCGGCACCTAATAAGAAGACCTTTTGCTGTTTATAGTTGGCAATATCAAGACAACTTTCCATTAATTCGATACCTGGCACACGATCTTTCAGAGGTGTCTTTAAAATTCTGGAAGCTAAGACTACACCGATACCATCAGGAATAACAAAATCCGCTTTATTAATTAATTGCTGATATGATTTATGATGAAATGCATAATAAACAATTTCTGGATTTGCAGTTACGATGAACATATTTTGATGTTGCTGTGTATTGAAAAATTGATTAATGTTATGTTGCATATCAAATAAAGTAACATTATCAAAGCTTACAGATAACACATCAACTTTATTTTTCTCATTGATATGTGTCATAATGATTAACTCCTCACTCGCCCCAGTTGGACGACTACCTTTACATATTATTAACAATCTTAACACAAACATTACCTAGAGAAAATAAGTTAATAAAAAGATACATCTAAAGTCTAAATGCACAGATTATTATTTTGGATTATACTTAATGAATCATTAAGGAGTTAAACTTATATGGGAACATTAAAAAGTGATAAATTGGGGTTTTGCTATGACATTACTGAATAATTTTTTAAATACATCAATACAATTACATATTCTGTGGATCTTGTTTATCGCGCTTGCCTATATTGTGATTCACAATAATCGACTTAAACCCGTGAATCAATTTTTAGATATTTATTTAAATTATATCCCCGTACTTACACATGAGTTTGGGCATATTTTATTTAATAAAATAAGTGGCGGGAAAGCGAAAGATTTAGTAATTGTCGCTTTGCCGAAAGAACGTCAAGCTACTTCTCAACAAGGTTATGCGATTACACAATCTAAAGGACTCCTCGGCCAAGCGATTACGACATTAGGTGGTTATATCATGCCACCATTCATGCTTTATTTAAGCTTTTTAGCTGTGGAATTAAAATATCCGAGTATTTTTATATTTACATATTTAGTGATATTTATTTATTTTCTCGTCCTGACCTCTCGAAAGTTTTTACCCATTATTATCATTATTTTGTTAATCATACTATTATATTTTCTATTACAAAATAACGATCCGATTATCATGACTTATATCGTCCCAATTGTATATCACTTTATCGTAGGCGTATTGCTTGGCGAAGTCCTACAATCATCTTGGACAATTGTGAATCTAACGTTTAATGCTCAATCTATTACTTGGGACGGCAGTACATTAAAGGATTTAACCCACATACCAACTTTTATTTTTAGTATTGTTTGGATAGCGATTAACCTTCTAACCGTATACCATTTATTTGGACATTATTTACCTTGGTAGAATTACTTCAAATGCCTACATATTCACTTCATCACAATATAAAATAAGCCTCTCAAAAGATTTATTAAAATCTTTTGAGAGGCTTTACTCTTCGAATTTTTTAAATACACGTTTTTACTCTTCTTTATTATTCGCTGACCTCTGCATAAACATGTTGCGCATTGTCGTAACTTAACAAAATCGTGTCATCTGCTTTCTTTAAGATAATTACACGATTAGTTTCATCTTTATCTATGATTTTAACGGTTTCATCAATGTAAATGTTTTTACTCGTTAAATAAATGAGTAAATCAGTTTTATCACGGACACGTTTGATTTTTACACTTTCACCAGTCTGGTATTGCAATATATTTGATGTATATAACTCTTTATATTGATGATCTCTTGGAATAATACCACCGTGCGGACATGTCTTAGGGTAATCTAACAATTCATCCAATCGTTCGACAAATAACTTCGAAACTTTATGCTCTAATACCTCTGCCTCTTGATGGACCTCTTCCCAATTATATTTCAATATTTTAATTAAAAATAATTCAATTAATCGGTGGCGTTTAATGATATCTAAGGTGTAAGTCAAACCAGTTTCTGACAACTGAACCCCTTTATAAGGCTTGATGTTAACGTAACCTGATTTTTCCAATCGGTTAATCATCTCACTTACTGAGGGTGGCTTTATATTTAAGTATTGGGACAACGTTTTATTAGAAACAAAGGATTGATCACCATCATGCGTCAAAATAGCTTTCAAATAGTCTTCTTTTTCTTCAGTCAGCATTTTCTCACCTCTTAAATCATTCATCTTATTGTATCACGAAATAACTTGACACGCTAAAAGTTTCTGATATATAATAAAATAAATTAGGTTAACCTAAACTTTTAATTAAGGAGGTCTAAAGTGTTATCTATTAAAAATTTGAATTTAACTTTAGGTGTGAAACACGTCTTACATAACGTCACCTTAAACATTCCTATACAAGGAGAAATTATCGGTGTATTTGGTCCAAATGGTGCAGGAAAATCCTCACTTTTCAAATCTATTATTGGTGAATTTAAATATTCTGGTCAGATTAACTACCAAAATAAACCGATAACCAATCATCTCAAAGCCATTACCTACATACCTCAAAAATCACAAATTGATTTGGACTTTCCAATAGACGTGACAAACGTGATTATTTCTGGATCGTATAAAAATATAGGATGGTTTAAGAAAAAAGGACATGAAACGAAAGATAAGCTCAATGAATTACTCAAAAAGATGGAATTAGAGGATTTGAGACATCGCCAAATTTCTCAGTTAAGTGGTGGTCAGTTACAACGTGTATTAATCGCACGTGCATTAATGAGTGAGAGCGATATCTATTTACTCGACGAACCATTTGTAGGCGTGGATTTTCGTAGCGAACAAATTATAATGACCCAACTCAAACAGTTAAAGGAAGCAGGCAAGTTACTACTCATCGTTCACCACGATTTATCATCTGCTGAAACATATTTCGACCGTATCATTTTGATTAATAAAACGGTAAAGTTTTTTGGAGATAGCAAACAGGCAATGGAACCGGAACAAATCAATAGCGTTTTTCTTTCGGCCAACAAGGAAACGAAAGGAAGTTATGCATAGTGGATTTTTTACAACATTTATTCGATTATAAATTTTTAAATCATGCCTTTATTCTCTCGATTATCGTAGGGATTGTGTGTGGCACAGTTGGTTGTTTAATCATTCTTCGAGGACTGTCGTTAATGGGAGATGCGATGAGTCATGCTGTGTTACCAGGCGTTGCTTTATCTTATTACTTCGCAGTCCCGATGTTTTTCGGAGCGTTAGTAACTGGTATGGTTGCAAGCTTTTTTATCGGTTTTATTACAAAGAACAGTAAAACGAAGCCCGATGCCGCCATTGGTATTAGCTTTACAGCATTTCTAGCTTCAGGCGTCATTTTAATTAGTTTGATAAATAGTACAACAGATTTATACCATATTTTGTTTGGAAACTTATTAGCAGTTACAAACGAAACCTTTTGGTCAACGATTGGCGTAAGTGTTTTTGTCATGGTCCTCATCATCGTATTTTATAGACCACTAATGATTTCAACTTTCGATCCAACTTTCAGTAGACTAAGTGGATTAAAAACAACATTTTTACATTATTTCGTTATGTTGTTACTGTCTCTTGTCACTGTAGCAAGTATACAGACAGTAGGTATTATATTAGTTGTCGCCTTATTAATTACGCCCGCTTCAGCGGCCTTTTTAATCGCGAAACGTTTATCCACGATGATGATCATTTCAAGTTTAATTAGTACGATAAGTGCAATCATCGGTCTTTATTTTAGTTATATATACAATATTCCGAGTGGAGCAACTATCGTATTATGTGCCTTTAGTATATATATCATTATTTTTATTTATAAAAAGTTAACTATTTTAACAAGGAAAGGACAAACAACATGAAAAAACTATTCGTAATTATGCTCTTTACTATGCTCATATTAACTGGGTGTAATACACATAAAAATAACGCATCAGACCACGAAAAGTTAAAAATTGTAACAACGAACTCTATTATTTACGACATGGTAAAAAACATTGGTGGCGATGACGTCGAAGTACATAGCATCGTACCCATTGGTCAAGATCCACACGAATATGAAGTAAAACCAAAAGATATTAAGGCGTTAACTGATGCTGATATTGTGTTTTACAATGGATTAAATTTAGAGTCAGGCAATGGTTGGTTCGATAAAGCATTAGACCAAGCTGGTAAATCTACGAAAGACAATTCAGTCATTCAAGTATCTAAAAAGGTTAAACCACTTTACTTAAATAACGAAAAAGGCAATGCGTCCAAACAAGACCCGCATGCTTGGTTAAGTTTAGAAAATGGCATTAAATATGCTAAAACGATTCAAGAAACACTTATTAAAAAAGATCACAAACACGCAACAACGATTAAAAAACGTAGCCACAACTACATAGACAAATTGGAAACGTTAAACAAGAAGAGTCATCGCTTATTCAAAGATATTCCTAAAAAAGAACGTTCTATGATTACAAGCGAAGGTGCGTTTAAATATTTCTCAAAGCAATATGACATCAACTCGGGTTATATATGGGAAATCAATACAGAAAAGCAAGGGACACCTAACCAAATGAAACAAGCAATTTCATTTGTAAAACAACACAAGCTTAAACATCTTCTTGTTGAAACAAGTGTCGATAAAAAATCAATGAAAAGTTTAAGTGAAGATACGAACAAAGATATTTATGGTGAAGTGTTTACTGACTCCATCGGTCCAAAAGACTCAGATGGTAACTCCTATTACGATATGATGAAACATAACATAGACACGATTCATAAAAGCATGAAATAACGAGCAGGCTATTTTAAGAATTGAGACTTAACCACAGTAATCACCTCAAGTTAAATCTCAATTCTGAATAGTTCCATGCCGTACGTTATCCTCCCCTAGTACGTACGGCATGGCGGTATTCAATAGCCCCAATCAATGAGAGCATTACTATTATATAATAATGTTTTTATAATCTAGTACTGCCTAGGCACAGCTAACTCAGTTTGAAATAAGTTTCATATTCCCTTTTTCGTGTAAGTTAGTAGTTGCCAATAAAAAGGCTGGGAAATATAAGATTTCCCAGCCTTTTTATTTAATCTGTTAAGCGATCTACGATAATCATTTCATCATAGTTAATCGTTTCACGAATTTTCAATGCAGTTGCTTCGCTCACCTTTTCATCTTCAATCATTTGTCCTAAAATACGGCGTTGTTCTCTCAATGCTGTGAGTTTAATTTTCGTTATAGAAGTTTCCTTTTGAGGACTTAAGAAGTTTGAAGGCGTTAAGTTTTCAGAACGAATTAAATAACTATCGCCGACCATACCAATTTCAAGTTTATTATCTTCAGTTGTTTCTTCAACTAGTCGTGTAACCACATCATAGTGTACATGACGCATGACAGCTGAAATTTCTTTTAAATTTTCAATAATTGATAAAGATGATGCAGCATTCACTCTCATGTTGCGTTTCATTCTCTTTCTCAAAATAAGTAATTTCCCTTTTAACTTCAATCTTTGCAATAACGTTGCCTGCTTATAAATTTGTGTTCTTTCAGAATATCGAATGTAGTTATCTAAAATACTAGATGTAATTTTGCCTTCTTCGACTAATTTATTAAGCGTTTGATTTTCCACATCGAAGGCTATCGCTTGTAGTCTTTGAAGCTCTTTCGTGTTTTCATCGTCCTTTTCAACAGTTCTTATGAACGCAAGCTTGTCATGATAGTCTTTTATTACATTACCATATTGGAAACTAGATTCGATTGAAGACATTTGATGTAAATTATCTATCACTTTTTCCAATATATAAATACGTGCTTGTTTAAAGTTCATCCCTTTATCTTCTGGTTCTACGATTGAAGGTGTGACGAGTGGCAATACAAACTGTGCCACGATGAGACTTATCAATACCATACCTGAAGATATGAATAATAAATCATCACGGAAAGTAAATGCTTTTTGATTCGCCAATAAGTGCGGTAAAGTCAATGCAATTGCCAATGAGATTGTTCCATGAACACCACATAGTGACATGATAAAAGCATATTTTCTACGTTTAGGTGGTGTTTCAGTTACAGCCTGATCTTCTTCGTTTTGTGTAATCATTTTTTGGAATGGGCTGACAGGTAAGTAGAAATATGGATAGAGCACTAACACCCATAAGAATCTAAACGCATAAACAGCAAGTGCGATAAGACAAGTGATTATAATTAAAAATAACAAATTCTCTGGTTCATGTTTAATAATACGTCCTACAACTTCAGGTATGAGATAACCTAAGATCGAGAATACAAAGCCATTTAACGCATAACTCAATATATTCCAAGTATGATTGTAACTCATTTGAAGTTGTGTCCTAGATTGGGCAATTCGATCACGTTCAAATCCATGGATGAGTCCTGCAACGACTGCTGCAATAATGCCTGACGCATGAAACATTTCAGCTACAAGATAAGTAACGAAAGGCGTCATTAATTGGATAAAGGTAAACATATTAATATTTTCTATACTTCGGCGTGATAACGTCACTCTGAAACGTACCAATGCCATACCAATAATAAATCCTACGACTAAACCACCTATAGAGGAAATTAGGAATTGTTCAACCGCCTGTCCTATTGAAAATACGCCCGTCACTAATGCGCCGACTGCTATTTTAAAAGAAATAATACCAGCAGCATCATTTAACAGCGATTCACCTTCAAGAATTGTCATAGAACCTTTCGGCAAGACTTTACCTTTAGTGATTGCTTGCACCGCTACCGCATCTGTCGGACAAAGAATAGCTGCTAATGCAAAAGCGGCTGCCATAGGTAAATCAGGCCAAATCCAATGTACAAAGAAACCTACGACAATAACAGTTGTAAATACAAGGCCTAACGCCATCATCAACACAGGTTTAATATACCGTTTCAAATGTACTCTGGATACATCGACACCTTCAACAAATAATAATGGAGCGATTAAAACAACCATAAATAATTCAGAATCGAAGTTAAATTCCACGGGGATAGGTGTAACATAAAGTAACACACCTAGTATAATTTGAATAAAAGCAAGTGGGACTTTAGAAAGGAATATATGTACTAAAGAACTAATAATAACTAAAGCCAAAAATATGAGTAGTGTTTCAAATAGTTGCAAAGTTTCACCTCTTACATCTTATTTTGTGATTGATTATTTGTGGAGGTTGAAACAAATATAAACTGCTGAAGCTAAATGTGTCTCAATCTCTAATTTGTCATTTACTGAATGTTCTGACAACAACTATTTAACTTATATTAAGCACAGGCACCTTATATCATTTTTAACCCATGCTAAATTTCTCAATAAATTAAACATACAATTACACTCGAATTAATTTTACCATTATTTTTGTTATTGATTAAATGTCTTGCTCTATTTTACTTATAATTACATTACTTTTAATTATTTTATATTATTTAAATATATATAGAAAAACCTATTCGCAATCTATTATCTCACAGATTACAAATAGGTTATTACATTTTTATTTTAATCTTCATCAGTTGTTTCAGCATAGTCACGTCTTCGCGCCTCGCGTGCTTCCGCTCTTTTCTTTAATTGTTCAAACGTATTATTTTCATTGGAACTTAATAAAATACTCGTTCCTCTAGGTGCATCACTCTTACGGTACATATAGGCGCCATTTCTATAGGCCGCTCGAGCAATCAAATGGCCTCCCACAGGCGAAGTCAAGTTGATAAATACGAGTGCTAATATTAAACGAACACTGATGTATCCTTGGGAAGAGATAAAGTAAATAATAACGCCAACTAAAGTGAGTAATATGGATAGTGTCGAACTCTTGGTTGAGGCATGACTTCGTAAAAATACATCTTGGAATTTAATCAATCCAATCGCACTAATCAAAGCAATAATACTACCTAAAAACATCATAATCGCTGCGATAAGATTAACGCTTTCGTTTACTGTTGGCATGGAAGACGTGCCCCCCTTCGATAAATCGTGAAATCGATACAGAACTTACAAATGAAATAATAGCAATGAGCAATATTGAATCTAAAAATGTGAAAGTCCCAAATATTATACTTAAAACACCCACGATAGACATGAGCACCGCACTAACCGTATCAAATGCGACGACTCTATCTGAAGTCGTTGGACCTTTAATGATTCTGAATAATGTTAACAACAACGCAATACCGAAAATAACAAGTGAACTGGTAATGAAAAAGTTAATTAATATATCTATCATTCCGTCACCTCCAAAATGAGACTTTCATATTGTTGAATGCTTTTAAGTAATTTCTGTTTCTCTTTTTCCGAAATATCTATGGCATGAATGAAGAATTTCTGCTTTTGCTTTGAGATACGCAACACTGTAGACCCCGGAGTAATAATGATTAAGATCGTTAAAAAAGTGACTTCCC
Organism: Staphylococcus hsinchuensis; assembly: GCF_038789205.1. Classification (NCBI taxonomy): domain Bacteria; kingdom Bacillati; phylum Bacillota; class Bacilli; order Caryophanales; family Staphylococcaceae; genus Staphylococcus; species Staphylococcus hsinchuensis. Next base: position 976,490 of record NZ_CP128355.1, on the reverse strand, counting down.
AGTCACTAGTCAGCTTTGTTTCATATGCTACGAGTCCTGGATTGATACGCTTTGTTTTAAATAAAATATAATTAATTGTCGAAATACTTGAAGTAACGAGTTGGTATAAATATACTGCTAAAAATTTTACAGCTACCCATACTTTTTTCAGGTAAAATTGTTGTCCAAAAAAACGATGTAATATATAAATTACGATGACACCGATTAAATATCCTGCAAAGAATGTCGAGGCTTTAAATGCTTCTTCGTCTTGGAATAAGACCCATAATAAAGCAATGACAATATTGAGTAAGACTTGTCTCATTATTTAGCCTCCTTTACAAGATGAGGATTGACTGTTTGTTCATATAAACCATCTTTATAATTTAACTCGGTAGCTTTATTAGTGACGCTTAATAAGACAGGTGCAGCTATTCCGATAAACATAACAGCCGTTAATAATATGCCAAAGAGCACTTTACGATATTTAGGAATAGATAGGTAATCTTTGTGCTCTCCTTTTTCACTATTTCCGAAGTACATGACGAAGAAAATTCGGAACAAACTATACATTGCAATCAGACTCGTTACCACCATCATACCTAACGCGACATAATTTCCATTTTGTATCGCACCTTGGAAAATTAATAATTTCCCAGGAAATCCACTAAACGGAGGAACGCCACCAATTGCAAGAATCATAATTACAAATACTACACCGAAGAATGGCTCTTTCTTCGCCAATCCTTTGAGATGGCGAAAATGACGGTGTCCAGTAACGTAAACTAAGCTACCGATAACAAAGAATAGTAGTGTTTTTACGACAATATCATTCGTTAAATAATAGATTGCCCCGTTCGTCCCAGCGAAAGTATGTGTACCAAGCCCTAATATGATGAATCCTATCGATATAATCACTTGATAGGCAGCTATTTTTTTCATATCAGTGTATGCGAGCACACCAAATGCACCAATAATCATCGTCAAACACGACAAGAAGATCATAAGATTGTGCGTAAGACCTACTTTTTCATCAAAGATTAATGTAAAGAATCGAATCAATGCATAGGCACCTACTTTCGTCATTAACGAAGCGAATAATGCTGCAAGTTCAGTATTTAACACTGCATAGGCTTTCGGTAACCACATAAAGAGGACCAACGCAGCTTTAGCACTAAATGCCACGAGAAAAATCATCGAAATAATGAAAACTGCACTGTTGTCATGCATGTTTCCTATGCGTTGTGCAACTAACGCAAAATTGAGTGTGCCAGTTAACTTATAGAGTAATCCAACCCCAAGTAATAACAACCATGAGCCAATAATATTTAAGACTACGTATATAATTGCTGCACGTAGCTGTTCAACTGATTGGCCTAATGTGATAAGTACGAACGAGGCTAATAACATGACCTCAAACATGACATAAACATTAAATAAATCTGCTGTTAAAAATGAGCCAATCACACCAACTGTTAGGAATAAAATAAAACTTGGTAAATAATAACGGATTGCTCTTTTTTCAGCACGACCAAAGCCATATGACAAGATAAGCGTTACGACAAAGCTCGATGTCGTTACTAATAGTAAACTCAACTCATCACCAACAAATTGAATACCATAAGGTGCTTTCCAACCACCGAAATCTAATACAATCGGTTTATATCTCATAACATGTATTAATAAATATAAGGAAATGAGCGTCGTAAGCGCCATTACACCGATAGATAACACACGTGATAATCTACTTTGAGTTCGGACAAAAGCAAGAATTAATCCACAGACGGCTGGAAGTAACAATGGAAAGATTAATAAATTACTAATCATTCTCTTCACCTCTCAACACGTCAATTTCGTCCTCTTTCGTCACACGATACGTTCTATATACGAGCACAAGTAAAAACGCTGTCATCGCAAAGCCAATGACGATCGCAGTCAGCACGATTGCTTGTAATAATGGATCAACATATGCCGTATTACCAGAACCTATCAATGGTTCATTCATATGCTTATTATATTTCCCCATGCTCATAATGATGAGGTTGCCTGCATGAGTAAAAATAGAAATACCGATAACGATACGGATTAAATTCACTGACAGAACCATGTACGTTCCAATAAATATTAAAAATCCTATAACTAATAACAATAAAATATTCATGAACGACCCCCACTTATCGACAACATCACAGTCACTACTACACCAACAACTGCTAAAACGATGCCCGCTTCAAATAGTGTCACTGTAGTCACATGTACTTCACCTAATATAGGAAAATGAATGTGTGCGTCCGTTTGATAGAGGAATGGTTTACCAAAAAACATTGGTAAAACTGCCGTAACAAATGAAATTAACGAACCAATAATCATTAATATTCTAAAATCCAGCGGCAATGAAACTAATACCTTTTTGACATCAAAGGCCAAGAACATGAGTAAAAACGCTGAACTGAAAATCAATCCGCCAATGAAGCCACCGCCAGGATTATTATGTCCTGCTAAAAACAAATAAAATCCAAACGTTAACAGAATAAAAACGACAATTTTTGTCACGGTTTTTAATACAACGTCATTCTCTTTCATCTTGACCCCTCCTATCTTTAAAGTTAAGTAACGTATAAATACCTAAACCAGCGATAATCAATACTAAGCCTTCAAATAATGTATCCAATGCACGGAAATCACCTAAGATAGCATTAACAATATTTTTACCACCTGTTAATTTATATGCTTGATGATAATAAGTAGAAATTGAAGACATCGCATCACTTTGTTGAGCTATAAATACGAGTGTCACGACCGTGATTGCCATCATTAATGAAACACCAATTTTAATAGCTTCTCGACGTTTATGTACCTTGGATCTTGGCACGTTAGGTAATCTAGAGAAACTGACGATGAATAAAATTGTGGTAATCGTCTCAACAACGAGTTGTGTTAAAGCTAAATCAGGTGCTTTCATTAAAATGAAAAAGATTGTGACACAATAACCAATGATTCCATTTAATATGACCATCGTCAGACGTTGACGTATAAATATTAATGCAATACCAATGATAAATACTACCACCAAGGTAATCACTTCTAACGGGCCAAATCCGCTGACATGTATGAGATGTACTTTAGGCATACCTATTTGAATCATTCCATAAAAAACAATGCCAATAAATATGAGCAACGTAAGAATAATATAATGATTCAATCGGTTATTCATTAACCCCCGTATACTTTTACCAGAATAATGTTCAAACTGTTTAAAAGTATTTAAATACATACTAGAGATAGATTGTTCTGATGTAATTGCGCTATACCTTTTCCAGTTAACTTTAAGTGCACCGAGTATACCGATGAGGATAACAATAACACTTAATAATAATGGTAAATTAAATCCATGCCATTGAGAGACATGCGGTGCGAACTTATCTACCTTCTCTCCAACTGTAATACTTCTTAGCGCTGGTAATACAATAAAATGACCAAACACGTTAGGAACCACAAATATGATTGGAAGTAACAACATCATGATGCCGGAAGGTAAGAGGAATTTAAGTGGTTCATGTACAGGTGTTGGCGCTTGCTCGGGCTTTTCAAAATCACCCCAAAATACCTCTTTAATCATGTATAATGCATAAATTAACGTAAAAATACTCGCTATCACGCCGATTGAAGTAATTATAATGGTCAACACAATATTGAATTGTGGTAATTTGGATGCATGCACGAGTCCATCAAAGAACATTTCTTTACTTAAAAAGCCATTTAAAAACGGTATCCCTGCCATAGATAAAGCCGAAAGTAACATAATGATATGCGTTAGAGGCAAGACCTTTTTCAAACCAGATAATTTACGGATATCTCGTGTTCCTGTTTCATGATCAATAATGCCTACCCCCATGAACAATGCCCCTTTAAATAGTGCATGATTCATCAAATGGAAGATTGCTGCAAATAAGATTAAGCTGTAACTTTGTGCTAATGCACCTGTACTATTTTGTGCAAAACCACTTCCTAACCCGACCATGGAAACAATCATACCTAATTGACTGATAGTAGAAAATGCAAGAATGCCTTTTAAATCATATTGTCGGATTGCATTGATAGCACCGTAAATCATCGTTACGAGACCTACAAAAGTGACCACATAAAAATAAAAGTTACTTAGACCGAGTAACGGTGTCAATCTCAATAATAGGAAGATACCGGCTTTTACCATTGTAGCTGAATGTAAATAAGCACTAACTGGCGTTGGGGCTGCCATTGCTTTAGGTAACCAAACATGAAATGGAAATTGTGCAGATTTAGTAAAGGCACCGATTAATATCATAATAATGATTGGTATGAATAAAGTACTATGTGCAATCTCATCACTATGTTTCAATATTGAAGTAATAGTGAATGTACCGGTAATTGTGTAAATCATAATAAAACCGATAAGCATTGCTAAGCCACCAAACACCGTAATGACGAACGACTGCATGGCGCCAAATTGACTTTTACCCTTACTATACCAATATGAAATGAGTAAAAACGAAGCAACACTCGTTAGTTCCCAGAAGATATATAGAACCACTAAGTTATTTGAAGTTACTATTCCTAACATACTTAACATAAACAGTATTAAATAAATATAAAATCGCGGTAAATGGTCATAATCCTTAGATAAATATTGTGTTGCGTAATAAAATACTGCCACGCCTATTAGCGAGATAAGTAAACTGAAAAATAAACTCAACCCATCTATTCTAAAATCAAGGTTAATATTCAAATTAGACATCCAAGGTATATGCACATTAATATAATGTCCATTTAACACCTTTGGTAACTGTACTAAAAAATAAATAGATGTGATTACTGGTGCTAATAATGCAATGTAACCGCTGAGTCGTTGTAGTTGATCATTTAAACAAGTTACTAATAGCACACACATGATTAGCAACAGCATACAAAATATTACGATTAAACTCATCATCTACCCCCTTCCCTAAAGTTTATAAATTTAATGCAATTGTGGTTTTACTTTTTTGAGTAGAAATGCCAATAAATTTCATCGTTTCGAATGTTGTTTGATGACCTAAATATTTCTGAATAATAGAAATAGAGATACCTGATTGGTATGCATGATATGCAAACGTCTTTCTCAACGTAGTCAATCCAATATGTACCATACCTAACTCAGCCGCAGCTGAATGAATAATGCGGTAAGCTTGTTGTCTAGACAAACAGTTTGCAGTTCGATTTGATTGAAATAACAAACCATCATCTTCTAACTGTTCTACTTTAATATATTGGGATAACTCGTCACGGAGTAAGTCAGGTAACTGGATATAGATATCCGGCGCTTGTTGTTCTACCCAATAAGCCTTTACATCCCCTTCTGAATCTTTAATATCATTTACCTTCATATTTAATAAATCACTGAGTTTCACTCCGGTATGTATTGCAAATTTAAATAATAAATAGTCTCTCGTCGATTTATGTTGTAAAACATCATACATCGCAGTAATTTCTTCAATTTCCCTTATTGGATCAACTTGATTCAACTTCGTCACCTCTTTTTTAATGTTCCTTATTTAAGGATATAATATATTTTAGTAACAATAAAGTATTTAAGCTAAATTTTCAGAAATTTATTTGTCCAATTGCGCTATTTTTTTCGATATATATAAGTGAAAGGAGGGAAATCATCATGAATAATATTAATAAGTTAGAAGTTACTATGTCGCGCAATACAAATGATAAAGACGGCAAACCTGTTACTTATAAACGCCACTTCTCAAACTTAAACACTTCAGCAACGCACGACCAATTAAAGAGTTTTCAAGCTATTATTGAAAAACTAACTGGCGAACGATTCGAAAAACTTGAAGTTATTACTACAGAACAAATTAAATAAGGAGGAAAAATTAATGACACAAACTTTAGAACTTTTATTCAATGATGCTGTTAACAAAACAATTAAGTTACAAATTCCTAAAATTGAACACTTCACGCATGATTCAGTGATTAAAGAGAGCATGAAAGATATGCTTGCTTTAGATATACTACGCCCTAAAACAGGCATTCCGACAGATATCCAATCTGCTCAAATTATAGATAAAACGACGAAAGTATTGTTCTAAACTTTATAATACCCAGTCAATAAAATCAGTAATTCATTTATTTAAATTCATAGAAAATAAACGCCCTAGTAGAGAACGCCTATAATCTCTGCTAGGGCTATTTATGTTTAAGTGGTCTCAATCTCACTGTATCTCCAAAGAATATTTTCTTTTCTCCTAACTTTTCGCACATCGCATATTGGTCAAATACCTCAGTGACTTGAGCTAAGTTTTTATAAGATCTACGCGGGTTAAGCACCTCGATAAATTGATTTTTCACAATACCGATGTCATGACCAGCACCAATGAAAAATATATCTTCATTCAAAAGACGTATGATATTTAATTGCTTCAATATATTTTCTCACTCGTTTCTAATGTGATTATGACTATTTTAAATAATAGTATTTACCATGTATTCCTTTGGCAAATTGGAATTTATTAATTACTAACTTAAAAGTAATCACTAATTATATTTTAATGTATTTTGTGTATTGTGTACATCATTTTTTTATTATGTAATTAAACACATCAAAAAAATCGGTTTAATGGGAAATTATTTTACAATAAACTATAATGATTTTACAACTACATATAAAAGGTGATTCTATGTTTTTACTTTATTGTTTAGGTATCATTGCCGGAATGGTGCTACCTTTTCAAACTTCAATCAATTCACGATTAAGTCTTTATACTAAATCTTCTTTTTATGCGTCGACGATATCTTTTGCTACGGGTACTGTTTTCTTAATTTTTTTAAATTTATGTATTAACCCGCACGTATTTACGCCACATTTTTACGAATCACAATCATTCAATTATTTATGGTTTTGTGGTGGATTATTAGGTGTAATATTCCTGACAGGAAATTTATTACTATTACCTCGGTTAGGCGCTTCGTTAACCGTTGTGATCACTGTTGCCGGACAAATTATTATGGGTATCATCATCGATACGTTTGGTTTCTTTGGTGCTAATGTAGAATCGTTTACATGGTTAAAGGCGCTTGGGATAGTGTTATTACTTTTTGGCATTATTTTAATGAATTATGTGCGAGAGCAAAACACTACATCGGTTCAAAATACAAACACGCGCTTATGGCTAATACTAGGGTTTTGCTTTGGATTTTGTCCTCCAGTACAAACTGCCATTAATAGTGCTTTAGGAAAGCAACTACATTCATCTTTTATGGCTTCACTCGTATCATTTGCTGTCGGGACTATTGCTTTATTTATGTTGACGCTTATCTTTAATCGCAGTTTAAAAATGACAAAACATCATAAACAACAAGGACGTTTAAAACCTGTGTATTTTATAGGTGGTTTGTTAGGTGTAGTATTTGTAACTACAAATATTATTTTAATGCCTCATCTTGGAGCTGCTTTAACAACCATCATTGTTATGCTCGGTCAAATGTTGATGGGACTTATCATTGATCATTTCGGTTTATTAGGCACACATGTAAATAAAGTCACTACAAGAAAAATAATCGGTATCACAGCTATTTTGGTTGGCATAATTATATTACGTTTATTTTAAAAATATTACATTTATTTATTGATAAAATCGTTATAAAGTTGCGACTTGCGAATCAAACACAATAAATATTTATCATTATTATTTTCAAAGAAATCCTTATAAACTTTAGTCTTATTGCAATCACATTTTGCTAGACCCTTCGTAAAATTTATTATTGTAATATTTCTTAAAAGAAAAAGTTGATACACCAAAAGTTTATCAGCAATATTAAATTTATAGTAATTATTTTACGATTAAATTATAATTTTATTAAAACCGTTAATCTGGTGTGATAATGGGTATTATTGTTTATATATTAAAGTTTCATTTTCTGAAATTTAGTGATGCTTTAATTAAATTATATGTAACATATGGATAGATTGTGTACACATCGTAAATATAATTTTTTTGAACGTTTTATTTTCTAGTATTATATTTATTGAATGACAAAAAATTGAAATGGTGTGAAATAAATATATATAAAATTTTGGGTAAGTTAATTATTCAATTTATAGCTTATTCCATTGTTGTGTTGCTTAAACATTTTTTTGTTTACTTTTTATTTTCATTTAGTTATAATTAACTAAATAATAGAGGCTTTAATATATTCATCATGAATATAATTAAGCCATAAATTATTGTAGGTGTTTGAATACCTAAACAATTTAAGCTAGGCAATGATACAAAAATATAATTATTATGTATTCTAAAAGGCTATTTCAAATAGGGAGGAATTTCAATGGCTATTTCAAAAATCAATGATTGCTTTGAATTATTAGCTATGGTTACATATGCTGATAAATTAAAAGGAATTATTAAAAAAGAATTTTCAGTCAGTTTTGAAGAATTTGCAGTATTAACGTATATCAGTGAAAATGAAAGTGAAGAATATTATTTAAAAGATATTATTAATCACTTAAATTACAAACAACCACAAGTTGTAAAAGCTGTTAAAAACTTATCTCAAGAAGATTATTTCGCTAAAAAGCGTAATGAACACGATGAGAGAACAGTATTAATCTTAGTTAATAAAAAGCAACGTAAAAAAATCAATGAACTATTAACACGCGTTAATGACCGAATTAAAGAAGCAAACGACAACAAAGAAGTTTAATTAATATCACATTCACACAACAAATAAAACGTGTGTACCTTATAAATACACTATTCATATTTTATAAACGTATATGCGTCTGGAATATCACGTTCACAGACCGAGAAAAGGCAATTTCTATTGAAAAATATAGAAATTGCCTTTTCTATTTTTATACAATGAAAGTATCTTATTTTAATAATTATTAACTATAAGATTTGGTTAAAGTTTGAACAGGACATATTGAAAGTGAAGCTCGTACAAATTATATAAATAAAATAATACAAAGCCCATTTCAAAGATTGAATGAACCTTTGAGATGGACTTTTTTCAATAATTTACTATACATATTCAAGTATAACATTGAAATATTTTTAAAATTGCAAAAAATTCGCATAAAAGGATGTAAGTATAATAATCAATAACATGTATATTATAAAGACTTAAACCTTGACTATCTTGCTATTCTACAACGCCTTGATTTGTAAATTCTAAGTATTTTTGAATAAAATTTTCAGCTTCTTCAATATGCGGGGCATGTCCCGAATGTTCAAAGGTATATACGGTTAATTCATCCCCTGCTATTGATTCTTGATTGAGATTATCTAAATCAACTAACGGGTCATGTTTTCCATAAATCATAAGTGTTGGTACATTTACTGTTTCAATCACTTCATTTTGACTCAATAATGGAAAATTCATTAATGCTCGCGTTGCAATAGCACTATCTTCTGACGTTTGTCTGCTGTAAATTCTTTGATCCTGTAACCACTTACGGGCTTTAAGTTGTTCTTGATAAATATAAGGGAATAAAATAATCAACGCTTCAGATTTATCAAACCCTTCTATTTCATCTTGGTGGTCGATCATTAATTTATTTAAACCACCCACACTATCAAATAGGTTGGTAGCTACCAATGTTAAAGATAAAACTTTTGTGTCAAATTGATTTGTAAAATGTTTAGCGATTAAGCCACCCATATCATGTCCGACTAAATGTGCCGCTTCGATATTTAATTTTTCCATTAAACTATATAAATCTTTAACATGGTCATTTATATCAAAAGATTCATGCTTCGTTGATTTACCGTGACCACGTACATCATAAATGATGACTTCGAAAATCGTCTTTAATTCGTCTTTCAAACTATAAAATGAAGCCATATTACTATCCAGTCCATGGATTAAAATTAAGGGCACTCCATGGCCTTCACGAATATAAGCAATTTCATTGTCGAAACTTGTTTCAACTTTTTTCATATTGGGTCACCTCCCTTTACTCTGATTTATACCCTCAATGCGTATAGGTTACGCTTGATACAGAAAACTCCTATTATCTTTTTACATAAACGTGCTTTCCCTTGAATTTTATAGTGTCTTTTAAAATAAAAAAGGTCGATTCTAACGTAGAACCGACCTTTTTTATTAAGCATTTCTTGAAGAAATACGAATGGTATAATAAATAATTACGATTAACAGTAGAACCCAAATAACGAGTGAAACAATTTGAGCAATATTTGGGTCACGTACCATTGAATCTATTGTTTTTTGACAGAGTAATAAACCAATACCTGTGAATTCTAACCTTTTAAAATAAACACCCGCAATACTAAGAATAATACCTACAAAAAATACAAATTGGTGTGTAACCATCGTCACGGAGACAATGCCTAAATTTAAGCCAAATGTATGTGCTACTACGAGAATAAAGGCGACAACCGCTATAACGGATGCGATAATCCGTTCAAACCTATTACTATATAAATAATTTTTCCACTGTATGCGGAAATAAATAAATATCGATAATGGTAGAATGATAATTAAATAAAATATGTTTAGACCAGGTGTCGCTTGGAATTCAACGTAATGTTTGTCATATAAGTACGAAATCAATATAAAATTGATAATAAAGAATACGACGGGGTTAATTTGTAACGTGAATAAATTCCTTTGAATTGTCAAAATGATTTCAGCTGGAGATTTTGACCGATATTCAATATAATCCATTTTTCGTTCTTCTGATTTTTTCATGTCTTTCTTTAACTTAACTTTGATATCATCTATTAAATTAGGAGAAAGCCCTTTATGAGTAAAATAATCATTAATATTTTCAATTAATACTTTGTCATTCGCTTTCATAATCGTCTCCTTGTCTACTTCAATTGAAACGTGCGCTTTATATTATGTATATCTTATGTTACTACATCCCACATGTAATTCAATTTAAATTTATTATATCAACTATAATAACAAATAAAATAACCGACAAGTCCTATTTATTTAAACTTGTCGGCTATAATATATTTTAATTTATATCTATAAGCGCTCTATTTTGCAATATCAATGCGATATAATTTAATATCTTTGTCTTGTGGTGATTGTGAACTGAATTGGTATGAAACGTTACCGTCTTGGATGTAGCCAAAGTTACCTGTTACACTGTTATAATTTGAACGTGAAATAACATCGTCACCTAGTTGTTTTTTAACATCTTCGAAAGATGGGCCATTTGTTTTATTATAACTCATAGAAATACGTGTAATATGGCCTTTGTTCTTTTTACCGTCTGCTGTAATTACAAGACGACCGTCTTTTTTATTAAATTCATAAAAGTGTTCATTACCATCAGCACTTTCTGAATAAATTGGTGTGCTATTATGTTTCAATACGCTTTGAATTGAATCACCTAATTTGGCATTTTCTAATGTTGTATCACCATTCTGTAATTGTTCAACATTGTGCATTGTATTACCTGTTGCTGCTGAAGCATTGCCCGCACCTACGCCTGTAACTGCTATACCTGTGACTAAAACAGCCGCTATCATTTTTTTCATAGCACTCTCTCCTTCTCTATATGTAATGCTTTATATCCATTTTACTTTTGTCAGTTATCAATACATCTTTTATATTACAGAAGTGTTACAAATAATGCAAATAATTTAATTTGACTTTAGAAGTGCAAAGTGAAAAATATTGTTACTTACTATAAAAAACAAAGATTCATTGAAATTTTCAACGAGATGTATAGTTATCATTACCCAAAATATAGAACATTATACACATAGAGAAATATTACTAAGGACAAGAATGTATTTATTTTTCTTTCACTAAATTATTTTCCAAAAAATGTTTCACTGATGTTACAAACTTTTCTTTTTCTTCGCTAAATGGATATAGACCTGATTTATCAAATACTACAAATTTCACTTCATTATTAATGTAATCTCCTACTTCTTTAGCTTCTACAACTGTTGTACGTTCACCGTGTTGCCCAGCAATAATTAAAGTTGGTAGATCTAATTGACTTAAATAATCCGTAATACGGTTATCATTAAATGAGGCTTTAACAGCATTTCTTTCTTTTTTCGTTAATAAATCATTTGTCGTAGACATATGTTTAAGTTGTTTTTTAGCTTTACGTTTAGAATAATACAAATGTGAATCTAAGAATTTTTGTTGATCATTTTCATCCCAGTTACGTATTTTTTCCGCATACTTGCGATATAAACGTTCTCCTGGGAACATATCATTAAGTAATGTTGGGTTTATTAAGGTAAGAGATTTCACCATGTCTGGATTACGCGCTGCAATCGTTGCGGCAATTGAAGCACCCATTTCATGCCCGATAAATGAACAATGATCTATATATAAGTAATCAAGTAATTGTTTAATATCTTCAGCATATTCTGCAAAATGAATATAATCCTTTTTATCTGAGTAGCCATGACCTCTTAAATCAACGAGTACGACTTGATATTTATCATTAAATTCGGACTCTATATCATTAAAAATAGTTAAATTATCAAAAGCTGTATGAAGCATTACAATTGCTTCACCTTCACCTGTTGTCCTGTAATTGATTACTGTACCATCGTTCGTAGTAAATAAATCCATTCGCTAACTCTCCTCTTTTGAAATTGGTAATATCGTCAATAGCTCTTCTAATGTGGAAATAGTAAAATCTACTTCCTCAGGTAATGGCTCTATTTCAGCCTCACCTTCTTTGAACCAAACGCTAATCATTCCCATTGCTCTTGCAGGGGCGACATCATTTAAGGCATCATCACCTACATACATTGTTTCTTCAGGTAACGTTCCTAATTGGTCTAACATATCTTCAAAAATCTTTGGATGTGGTTTACGATAACCTACTGTTTCAGACGTTGTTAAATAATTGATAGCATCTTCTACACCTAAAGCGTGCATCCGAAATTGCTTGATTTTCGATTTACCATTTGCGATAACACCAGTTAAGTATTCATGTTTATTTAATTTTTCTAACGTATATAACGTATCATAATATGGAAAAACATAACGATAAAAATGCATTTCAAAATCATTAAACAAATCTTTCCAAGTCAGACGATCCACATGGAAATCTCTAATGATAGCTTTATATACTTCAGGCTTATCGTGGTCTTCGTCATCATCTAACTCGATAAATTTGTTTCTGAAATCAGCTTGTTGAATACGAACGAAGTAATCGTGAAAACGTTCATACTGTTCCTCAATAAATTTATCACGTGATTTTTTTCTATCTAAGAGCGTTCCTTCTAAATCGAAAACAACTGCTTTTACTTTTGTTAAGTCCATTATTCATTACCTCTTCATTTAAACAAAGCGTTCTTAATATAAATTCTTAAATACTCACATCAATATCTAAACTAGCTACGTTGCTCTGTTACCATCATATAAAATAAAACTGGAATGCCTAATAATGCCATTACAATGCTCGCAGGAATTTGTAACGGTTGGAATAAGCTACCGCCTATCCAATCTGCAATTACCATTACAATACCGCCAATGGTCACATTTAAAATCATTTGTTGTGTTAAGTCAAAGCTATTACACTGACGCCGTACAATTTGAGGAATAACCATGCCTATAAACCCTATGATACCTACAAATGCAACAATCACTGCTGTTAAGACTGATGATATCAATAAAACACCATAAGTTACAATAGTCACATTTAAACCTAAAGATTTAGCGCTTAACTCTCCTAATTGTAATAATTTAATACTTGGCATCAACGTTAATAGAATGATGATACTTAAGATAAATACAATACTAATATACACGACTTCGTGATATTCTGCAGAAGAAAAACCACCGAACATATAATTAATAATATTATTTAGCTTTCTTTCATTAAAGATAATTAATACATACAGAAATGCATTGAATAAAGCTCCAACCATAATCCCAGATAAAATCAAAGTTCTCATAGGATAACCTTTAGACATCGCCATAGTAAGCGTAAGCACAAGTATTAATGTAAGCACACTAAACATAATTGAAAATATTGGTAACCAGACAAAAGATAACCCAAATACCACCGCTAGTCCTGAACCAAATGTGGCGCCACTAGATAACCCAAGTGTAAAGCTGTCTGCTAAAGGATTATTTAATAAGGTTTGAAACATATGACCTGCTAGCGTTAAGCCCATCCCTGTTATCATCGCTAGTAAAATTCTAGGCACACGTACTTGTACTAAAATCGGTTCAAATAGATTTTTCTCAATACTAGAAATATCCCACATCAAACTCAAAGCCACCGACATACAAAGTACGATAAAACATATTGAAAAGACGCTTTTGAACTTCATGTTTTCCACACTTTCATTGAATTTTTCAATACTCACTATACTATTACTTGTTAACTTTTTTGAATATTTTATTAGTCAATATAGTGTAATAGAGAAATAAATTTCGATAGTTTTGATGAATCATTCATATAATGGTGATTTAAATTGGAATTAAACTTGATCGCTTGTTCTTCATATAAATGATATGTTTCACCCTCTATATTTATTTTCAATTCACCTTTAGTAACAAATAAAAAAATCATTGATTCTTCGTGGTGCGAATTCGTCACTAAACAACTATTCGGCTGCAACTCTGTTTGGAACATTTCAAAGGGTCTATATTTTTTATATAAAAAATAAGGATATATAGCTGTTGTCTTATCATCGTTGTACATCGGTTGAATCTGGGATTTATCAACAATATCAATATCTTCTTCATTATCAGTAATCAGATTACTAAGTGGTATATTTAATCCGTTTGATATTTTCCATAATACAGTAATTGAAGGGTTGGATTGACCTGACTCGATTTGGTTGAGCATTGTCTTACTCACTTCAGTCATTTCTGATAACTTCTGCAAACTCAAGCCAGCTTGCTTTCTATATTCCGAGATATTGTCCGAAACTATATGTCTAATATCTTTCATCTATTTCCCCACCATTTACAATTTAAGTTAATTTATTATATCATAACACTGGACGTTATAGTTGTACATTCGTACACTAAAATGATCAATTGAGGAGTTTTATATTTATGTCTTTTATTCGTAAACATAAAAAGGCGATTTTATTATTAGGTATTTTACTCATTGGCGCAAATTTACGTGCGCCCATTACTTCAATAGGTGTAGCTATCCCTAATATTAAAATCGATTTACACTTGTCTAATAGTGTAATTAGCTTATTAACAATTATGCCATTATTGGCTTTTGCAATCGCTTCGTTATTTGCAGCAAAAACAGGTAATCGCATCGGGTTAGAGCGAACGATGTTTATTGCACTTATACTGATCGTCATCGGCTTGTTAACACGTACTTTTACCAATACTTATTTCTTACTTATAGGCACCCTTTTAGTTGGCATCGGTAACGCCTATGGGAACGTACTTACACCAGCGATAATCAAAGGACGTTTCCCACGTAGAATAGGCGTCGTAACAGCATTGTATACAGTAGTTATGAATCTATGTGGCGCATTATCTTCATTTATTACGGCACCATTATTACATCAGTGGCACTATAACATTGTGTTAAATTTAGTTATTCTTGTCACATTATTTACGATGTTTGTATGGGTCTTTCAATTAGATAGATACCAACTTAAAGTAAAAGGTGCTGATTCATTACAATTTAACGTATGGAAGTCTACGCTTGCTTGGCAAATCACTTTATTCATTGGCAGCCAATCATTAATATTCTACTCATTCCTAAATTGGTTACCAGAATACTTATCCAGTAAAAAGGTCGACTTAAGTGTATCTGGAACATATTTAACGATTTTACAACTTTGTCTGATTCCAATGACTTTCGTAACTCCAATGATTATTGAAAAAATGAGAAAACAAAACTTAATTATCTTTATATCCGGCCTATTATTTATCATAGGTACATTATTAGTCATGTTTAATATCCATCTTGTACTACTAGGTGTCATCTTCATCGGCGTTGCGAGTGGCATCTCATTCGGTATCTTTAATACTTTCTTCGCAATGAAGACTGAAAGCAGTGTTACTGCAGCTAAATTATCAGGTATGGCCCAAGCGGTTGGCTATTTAATCGCAGCAGTCGGACCTTTATTATTCGGTATATTGCATGAACTTACGCATACATGGTTGTTCTCATTCATCTTACTAATCATAACAGCTTGTATTATTATGACTTACTGTACACGTTCAGGACGAAAACAAACTGTTGAAGGTGAATTAAGATCTAAAGGTCAGCCTACGCAATTATAGTAAATAAAAAAGAGTCGAGCGTCCATATAATTATATTATTGGACGGCCGACTCTTTTTTTATTATGTTTAATTGGTTTTTTCTTCATAAATTGCTTTTTCTAATACTTTCAAACCATCATCGATACGTGGACCGGGACGGGATATTTTATCACCATCGACGGCTTTGATTCGGTTATTTTTAACTGCTTTAACTTGGTTAAATCCTCCACGTCCCTTGACTTCTTTCTGGTATGCTTTTTGTGAAATACCACTTGTAGCTATCATCATATCTGGGTTCTTCTTAATAATATCCTCTTTACTTACCTTTGGCCATCCTTCTAATCCCGCAAAACTATTTTTCACTTTCAATTGCTTTAACATATCATTGAAAAACGTATGTTTACCTGCCGTATAAATTTCAGGTTGTGAAGAAATTTCCATAAATACTTGTTGCGATTTTTGAGAATTAGGAATTGATGATTTTACTTTTTCCACATTATGCTTCGTTTCTCTAACTAGATCATTCGCTACTTTTTCTTTCCCAGTAATTTTACCAATTTGTTTAAATGTATCATAAGTTTCATCTATTGACTGAGCGTCTTTAATATAGACAACTTTAATGCCACTCTTTTTTAACGACTTTAATACATCACCAGCTGTTGATTTTTGAGATTCGTGAGCTAAGATTAAATCCGGTTTAGCTTTCAGTAATGCTTCTTTATTAAGTTTCATGGCATTGAATTTCTTCTTATCTTTAACTTGTTTTGGATAGTCATCGACTGTAGATACACCTACTATTTTTTTGCCTAGACCTAATTCATATAAAATTTCCGTATTACTCGGCATTAAAGAAATAATACGATGATATGGATGCTTATTTGACTCGTGTTGTTCTGTAGATTGCTTGCCACCTGAACTACAAGCAGATAACACTAGCATGAGAATCAGTGTTAAATAAATCAATAAATTTATTTTTTTCATTGGCTTAACTCCTCAAAATAACGTTAAGTTTATCATAGCAAAACCACGCACAATTTTAACTACTATTTAACAAAATATTGATCTAAAAAAGTCATCTTTTCTGTATTTTTTCCGTTAAAGTAGTTTTTTCCAAAGTTATCGAGTAAGGCGTGAAATTCTTTTGCATCTTGATTCGTAAAGTCCGTAGGTAATTCAATATGTTTCTTGAACTTATCATATGTTTCTATTTGGTCGTAACCTAATTTTTCATAAATCCTACGTGTATATTTATCGGGGATAAATTCGATACCGCCAAATACGTACACAAATAATACATCTGCAGTTTCACTTCCAATACCTTTAATCTTCAACAATTCATCTCTCATAGATTTGTGATAATAGTTCGCGATGGCTTCATAATCAAAATCGTGTACATCAAGCCATTTTAGTAATGCATGAATTGTTTTTGCTTTATTTTTATAGAAACCACTTGAACGGATGAGTTGTTGCAATGTTTCTAAATCTAAACGCAATATGTGATGAGGGTCGAGATTCGTAGCCTCCTTCAATGATTGTATCGCATAGGCTGCGTTCCGCCAGTTTGTATTTTGTACTAATATCGCGCCTAACATCATCTCTATTTGTGTTTCGGCTGGCCACCAGCCTTGTGGCCCCATATGTTGATATAATTTTTTATACAGTGACGCTGTATCTAACATATTCCAAAATCCCTTTCTCAAAGTTTCATCATTAAACAAAAAGAACCCACGTACCATGCTGCAACGTTCATTTTATTTAAATCGTTGTATTTGCATTGGCAATGGATTCTTTATCATTGTTGTTTATTCAATTTGGATGTAATGCGATTTTAAATCATTACATTGATTCTGGTGCATTGACACCTACTAAAGCTAATGCATTGTGTAATGTGATTTTCACCGCTTCTACAAGTGCAATTAAAGCTTTTGTTTTCTCAATATCTTCTGTTAATACCTTTTCAGCATTATAAAACTTATGGAAATGAGCCGCTAAATCTTGAATATAGTTCGTAATTCTATGTGGTGCACGTTGTTCGGCAGCATTTTGAATCGTTGGTTCAAATTCAGCTAATTTCTTCATCAATTCAATGGCTTTGTCGTTTGTAATTGGTGAGAAATCAACATCAGCTGATGGCGTGATATCGCGCTCTTCTGCTTGCTTTAAGATAGAGCAAATACGTGCATGTGCATATTGTGCATAGTACACTGGGTTGTCTTGTGATTCTTGTTTCGCTAATTCCATATCAAAGTCAAAGTGCGTATCCGGACTACGCATCGTTAAGAAATAACGTGCCGCATCTACACCAACTTCATCCATGATTTCACGTAAAGTAATCGCATTACCTGTACGTTTACTCATCTTAACTTCTTCACCGTTTTGTAAAAGACGTACCATTTGCATGATTTGAATTTCTAGACGTTCACTATCAACACCGAATGTTTCCATTGAGGCTTTCAAACGGTTAATGTAACCATGATGATCTGCACCAAATAAATTGATTAATGTATCATTTCCACGTTCAATCTTATCGAAGTGATATGCAATATCTGGTAGGAAATACGTATAATTACCGTCGTTTTTAATTAACACGCGATCTTTATCATCTTTAAAGTCCGTTGTACGTAACCAAGTCGCATCATCTTGTTCATACGTATAGCCCAACTCTGTCATCTTATTTAACACTGCTTTGATTTCACCTTTTTCATAAAGTGAAGTTTCACTAAACCAGTTATCAAAGTGTGTATTGAAATCAGATAAATCTTTTCTTAATTTCTCCATTTCATAATTTACACCGAGTTGTCTAAACGTTTTGATGCGCTCCTCTTCAGCTAAATCCTTTAACTCTGGTTGTTTTGCAGCTAAATCGTTAGCGATATTGATGATATCTTTACCATGATAGCCATCTTCAGGCATCGTTACTGATGAATCCCCTAACGCTTCGAAATAACGCGCTTCAATTGAACGTGCAAGGTTTGTAATTTGGTTACCTGCATCATTGATATAATATTCTCTTGTGACTTGATAACCAGCTGCAGTTAAGATGTTTGCTAAAGTATCCCCTACTGCCGCATTTCTCGCATGTCCAATATGTAAATCACCTGTCGGGTTAGCTGATACATATTCAAGTAGTATGCTTTGATCTTTCGATGATTCTGCATAACCAAATTTATCGCCTTTATTAATCGCTTCTGGGATAACAGCTGTTAGATAGTGGTTATCTAAATAAAAGTTTATAAAACCTGGGCCTGCGATATCTACCTTTTCAACATTTGCTTTCGCTGTATTTAAATTGTCAACAATTGCTTGTGCGATTTCACGTGGGTTTTTCTTAGCGATTTTCGTTAAAACCATCGCTATATTTGTTGAATAATCACCATTTTTAGTATCTTTAGGAATCTCAACTTTAATTTCTGGTAAACTCTCTGAATCTGCGAGCTCTGAAGTTAAAATACTATGTTTGATTTCTTCAATTAGTGTTTGTTTCACTTGGTCAATAATATTCATCTTTACAGCGTCTCCTTATAAGTTATTTCATATTGGTAAGTGCCCATTTTCTCTTCATCTTGAATTAAATCATAATGTATTTTAAGTTTTCCACCATTATCATTTAAAAAATGGTTAACACGGTGCGTATGCACTGTTAAAGGAATACGTCCACCGCCGATTTCATATAAAGTGATTGTGTCTTCACCTTCTACAAAGTGAAGATTCATATTGATATCGCCTTTGCGAATGATTTTTATTCCACTTTGTTCAATCTTAACCGTAACGTTAACCGATGCATCTTCAATCTGTTCTTCATAACGAATGAACTCAGCATGGCGTTTTTGCCATGTCCCATGTGTGTTAAATGCAAATTTCTGTTTATCTCCATGTTGCTTAACAACTTGCTTGGTCTCGATACTCACATTGTTTTCCAATGAACGTTTCACCCTGCTCTTTAAATTATTACACATTATTATAGCATATTTATACATTGCAAGACAGGTGTGCATACCTAACAAACTTCGATGGTAAGCCCCCATTTAATTTAAAATAAAAAAGACACTTCTTTATCATTGTATTGAAATAAAAGAAGTGTCTTGCTTATAAAAATGATTCAAATTAAAGTTTTTAACTTTCCTATACTAAAAACTTCATAAACAATTATGATTCTGAAAATGCCTGATGTAATTCTTCTGTTGAATTGTCCCACATTTTAATATCATGTTCTTTTAAGAAATCTTTTAATATCGCTCTATTTTCTGCTCCGATATGATCAACAATAATATGTCGTTTCATTGATTTATCCATCATATTCACATGTTCAGGCATACTCTTATAACCGCGTCGAATAGATTTATTTACTAACATATAACAAGCTGTAACACCAGCGTAGTATGGGCCATTTTCACCACGTTCGGTCGTCACCCAACATAACCAGTATTCCTTGGCTTCGTCACCTTCTACAGTTTCTTTATCTTTAATCCATTTAACGCCTTTTTCAACTTTTGCACGTGCATGCATACCACCAATATCAATAAATGCCTCTTTATTTGCAACATCAATAAAGACTGGCGCAACGTTATCTAAACTAATTGAACCAATATTCGTTCCTTTATGCCCATCAAGTGGATCGTTTTTTATAATATTGAAATTAAATCCTTTATTTTCAGCCATTCATTACACCTCCATCTCTGTTATTTAGACATCTAGTGAATATCTTACGCGTTACCATACTTACTATGTCTTTTAAAAATAAATTTAACAAATATAACCCTAATTTCTCAAATAAATGACGTTTTAGTTTAATTCATTCAAAATACCGAAAATAGCATTACGTACTTGTTCATCTTCAATATTTGAGATGAGTTCTTTAGGATAATACAGTTTATAATCTTTACGATTAATACCAGTGATGCTAGCGATAACTAGCGATTGATTACTAATTTCTCTAATATCTCCGTTACGTCTTAACAAATGTATCGGCTGTCGATTTGATCCCGGACGATCATAATCATACGGTAAATCTGAAAAGCCTTCACTCACAAAGTAATAGTTCGGGTCAATATCTGCTTGGATAAATAAATCAGTCAGTTCTGTAATCGTAATAATCGAACCATCGAATGGCATATATTTAAATAAATCTCTATTAATAAATCGGCGCGATAAATCACTCAATATTTCATCTTCTTCATTAATCCATGATTTTAAATAATACACTACTACCGCTTCGTCTAATTCAACATATTGTTCTATCGTCATAGACTCTTCAAAAAATGGTATAAACTCATGTGGTGGCTTGTTAAATGAATAACCTTCTTGATATAACTGTTTCGCACGTTTTAAGCAGTTGTTTAGTAGTACTTCTCCACCACGACTAACGGGATGGAAGTATACTTGCCAATACATTTGATATCTACTCATGATAAAGTTTTCAACTGCATGCATACCACTTTCTTTGATGAGCACCTCATCCTTTGTCGGTCGCATCAATCTTAAGATACGTTCCATATCAAATTGACCATATGTCACACCAGTAAAGTAAGCATCTCTTTGTAAGTAATCCATTCTATCAGCATCTATCTGTGAAGAAATCATCGAAATCACAAGTTTGTTATCATGCGTCTTGTTAATTACATCGGCAACTTGCTGAGGGAAGTCTTCACTTACACGCTTTAATACTTGATTCACTTCGGTCGGCCCAGTAATAATCGCTTGGGTAAAGGCTTCATGATCCGTATTAAAAATCTTTTCAAAGCTATGAGAAAACGGACCATGCCCTAGATCGTGCAACAGTGCTGCACAAAGTGCTAGCGGTCTATCATCATTATTCCATGCCTTTCGCCCATTAAATGAGTCGTCTATCAATCGGCGTACAATCTCGTAAACACCTAAAGAATGCCCAAAACGACTATGCTCTGCTGTATGGAAAGATAAATATAATGTGCCTACTTGCTTAATTCTTCTAAGACGTTGAAATTCTTTGGTCTTTATTAAATCCCAAATCACTTGATCTTTAACATGGATGTATCGGTGAATAGGATCCTTAAAAACCTTTTCTTCATGTAACTTTTGTGTGGCATATGTTGAAAGTGTCAATTTTGTCCTCCTCATTATGCATGTTAAGCAATAGCTAAGTTAATGATTTACACATCAATGCTAAATCCATAGCTTCGCCATACATTTCATGTTGATATGAACGTATCTTTTCAAAGCCTTTCTTCTCATAAAATGAAACTGCATCACTGTTTTTATTGTCTACCTCTAAATAAACCTTACTGTAATTATCCTTATAATAATCTAAACCTTCCGTTAACAAATCAGAACCATAACCGTGGTGTTGCCATGAAGGTCTTACATAATGGGCTGATAAATAAAGTTCTTTACCATTTATAAAATTAGCGAACCCGATAATTTCATCTTCCTCTTCGATTACTAAAAATAATTGGTCGTCTAATCGTTTCAATAAATGTTGTTCATTGTAAGAAGCTGCTAATAACTCGTTCACAGTCTTTGCAGCATAAATATTTAAATATGTGTTATTCCAAGCCTTTGTTGCGACATCTCTTATACCGACAACATCATCTGCTGTTGCTTTCCTCACTTTATGCATGTTGCTCTCCCCTTACTCACAATAGGTATTAATGACTTTATTATATCATAATTTCAATAGTCAAAATACTTAATCTATTTAAGATAAAATAGTTAGGGTAACGCTACAATTTCAGACATTCATTTAACCTGCAAAATCGCCTAATGTTTCTTGCCATTCTTTCGCGCGTTCTAATGCATAGACATCTTTTTTAATATCTCCAGGCTTTTCCGCTCTGCCTATAATATAACCACTTAAATGCGCATTGATATATTCTAAACTATATTTAAATTGAGAAATGCATGGTTTTGCTTTAATCTTAGGCCAATCGCCACCTACCAATATTAATCTTATATCTTTTTTAGACATTTTTTCTTTAAAATCTTTATAGTTAGGATCCATCAACGTCTCAGACCAATGATCTATAAATGCTTTCATAGAGGCTGAAACACTGTACCAATAAACAGGTGACGCAAAAATGATTGTATCGCTTTCTAATACCTGATCAATTAATGTCTTGTAATCATCATTATAAGTCGTGATTTCTCCATTATCGTGTCTCACATCTCTCACTGGGTCTAACTGATATTGAGTTAAATCAATCCAACGGTATTCATGACCAGCAATTGCTTTCTGAGTTATGTAAGCCGTATTACCATCAGGTCTGCTTCCACCAAATAAAACTGTTATCATCATTTTCACCTTCTTAAGTTTTTAATGATTTATTCATATATTCAAAAATAGTTGTACCTATTTTATCAAATTTCTCTAAATTTAATAGTTTGATACAATTTAAATATATAAAACACTACGAACAAAACTGAAAGTTTATTCGCAGTGCTTTGGCTTAAATGTCTTATTTTAAAGGAAATAATGTCTCAATTTTTTCGATATCTGCATCCGTCAGTTGAACATCTAATGTTTTCAAATTATCTTCTACTTGTTCTGGACGTTTAGCACCAGGAATCACAACATCAAGGGATGGTTTTGTTAAATAGTACGCTAATACGACATGAGCTACTTCCGCATCATGTGCTTTTGCGATTTCTCTTAAACCTTCAATTTTTTTCAAGTTTTCTTTGAATTTATCACCTTGGAATTCTGGATTTTTAGCTCTGATGTCATCAAATGTTGTATTTTCGTTATATTTACCTGCTAATAATCCAGAAACGAGTGGGAAATAAGGCACAAAAGTAATATTGTTTTCCGCAGTATATTCAAAGATAGCTTCGTTTTCTCGGTTTAACAGATTATATTCCATTTGTACTACATCTACGTCACCATTTTTATTCGCTTCTTTCAACTGTTCTAATGAGAAGTTCGATACACCAATTGCTTTAATTTTCCCTTCGTCTTTAAGTTCTTTTAACGCTGCTACTGCCTGATCTTTAGGCGTATCTTTATCTGGGAAATGAATATAATATAAATCGATATAATCAAGTTGCAAACGTTTTAAACTTTTTTCTACTTGATCTTTTAAATATTCAGGTTTATTAGACATTTTAATTTCTTTGTTTTCATCGAAATAATGTGCACCTTTTGTAGCGATAGCAAAATCTTCTCTATCAAAATCTTGAACGGCTTCGCCAACAAGTTCTTCTGAGCGCTCTGGACCATAAATATACGCCGTATCAATTAAGTTCATACCATTGCGTATTGCATTGCGAACTGTTTCTTTACCTTGTTCTTCATCTAAATCGTTATAAAAATTATGTCCACCAACAGCATTGGCTCCCATTGCAATTGGTGTTACTTCAACGTTTGATTTGCCTAATTTCACTTGTTTGACCATCTCGACACAACTCCTTTTCTCTTGTATAACGCTTGTTTAAAACTACTCTTATGAATAAAAGGCTGAGACAAAAATAGTTGTCTTAGACGCTTAGTCAACTAGGTGGGACTACGAAAGCTTTATTAGAAAATTCGATTTCTGCCCCACTCCCAATTAGCCATTTGATATAATATACTACATTAAAAAAATATCATTAATCTATGTAGTATCTAAATAATCTGCTTATTACTATGATGATAAGTACTTTTTATAGCTAGAAGATAAATTGAGGTATGAAGCATAAAGTAAGATTAGATTTTAGTAAAAAGTATTGTAATTAAAAAACCAGTAAATGCATTCATTATTCAACATTTACCGGTTTTATCAAATTTATATTTATTATTTTGCACTTTTACGTCGTGCAATTTTTTCTTTTAACTTTCTATCTTGTTCTTCTTTACGGCGTTTACGTTCTTCGTGTCTTTGTCTTAAACGCTCTTCTTCTTCTGGGTCTCTTGGTTTTTGTAATTGCTTAATGACCTTTTCCATGAGTTCATCTTCAGTAAGTGCAGCTAATGGCCGATTATTAATGAATGCAAATGTTTTACGACGTCCAGGACCACAATATGACTGACAACCAATATCGATTTCTGCATCAGGATCTAATTTCGTTAATTTCTTCTCCAAAGATTTACAGTTCACCCCATGGCAGTCATCGCAAATCATAAATTTATTTTGCAAAGACACCCTCACCTTTCTTTAAAATTCATTCTATTTATATAAAAGCAGTTATCTACAAACAACTTATTTCGAAAAATTTATGTACGTTATTACTTACAACTCTAATTATTTTACTCTCTTTGGGAAAAAATTCAAGTTCAATTTATTGGTTATTACACTTTCTCATTATAAAAATCCCGAATCTAATCGAATAGATTCAGGATTCTTTCCCCGTATTATTGGCCATTATAAATATTAAATTCTAACGGTTTCACTTCGTTAACGCGCCATTCACTATAAATCGCTTGTTTATCAATTGCATTGTGAATAATCGTAATACCACAATCGCCGCCACCTGCACCTGATGTTTTAGCAGCACCGCCATATTTTTCAGCAATAGAACATAACGTCTTTAAATGTGCTGTTTCAATTTCAACAGTGGCTTCTGCATCCATAGATTGAATGATTTCTCTATTTTGGCGAATCATCTGTTGGACACCTTGAATATTGTTTGTCTTAAAGGTATGAATTAATTTTTCTACACATGCATGAGATTGTTCTAAAAATCGACTATAAAATGAGGGATCTGATTTCAAACGTTTTACTTCACTCACTAAATGATGTGATGAGGCTGGAGAACCTGTCCAACCGATCAGTACTTCCATATTTTCTGGAGCTTGTAATGGTTCAATATGTAAACCTGGCCAATTTTTCATAACAACTTCATCTACTGACGTATCTTCAATTTGTTGAGATACCCATTCATGATCAAAGGTGCTATATGCTAACCAACCTGTATAGACGCTAACTGCAATATCTCCACACGAACTCAAACTTTGCAATTTCATATTGGCAATGACTGCTAATTTGTAAATGTAAAGGTTAGATAAATGCATCTCATAAAATTCATTTAATGCTTTAATGACTGAGACTAATACCGCTGCACTTGAACCTAATCCGTACTTATGGCCATTTGCATCATCCAAATTACTATCTATAGTTAAATGGAAATGGGTTAAATCGATGTCGTGCGTTAACGCATACTGTTCAAATACGTTGATTGCAGTAATGACATATTTTAATTGTTTTGCTGAATTTGTATCAGAAACAATGATTTCATCTTCATCACGGTAAAATACAACCGGTTCGTGATGCAATGTTTTCGAATGAATCGTGCCTGTACCTTCTACAGAATCTGCTTTTTCTATAGCGGCAGTTACAAAACGATCAACTGCGATGAGTACTGATTTATAACCAGGTTCTGTTACCGCATATTCACCTGCAATATACAATTTACCCGGTGCTTTTACATGAATCATTTTATCTCTTCCTTATTCAATAATTTCTACACCTGAACGCGTGATATCACTCGATAGAACTTGTGTTTCATCAAATACTTTACATAGTTCTTCCATAACTTGTTGTTGGTGTTCTTTCTTAACTAAAATTTTAACGTTGGGACCTGCATCCATTGTAAAGTAACAAGAAAGATTCTGTGCTCTACATTGTTCAACAATGTCCATAACTTGGTAACTTTCATCGACTAAATAAGAAAATGGTGGTTTAGCACCTAAATTTGTAGCATGCATGCGTAAGCCATTTTCTTCAAATACTTCTCCTAATCGGTCGAAATCTTTAACTTCAATGGCCGCCTTTGCTTCAGTTAAATCAGCATCCACATGATCTAACCAGTATTGATAAAAACGTGACGTCTCGCGTGTATGCGACATACCTGAACGACTTGATACTTTTTTCGATTGATTGTTAATCACTACAAATATCATAGCTAATTCATCTTCCCAATGATTTGTATCTAACGGGAAACTGTATGATGTCTTATCACTATCCCCTTTTTCCCATTCAACAAAACCACCGAAAATACTTCTAGAAGCTGAACCAGAACCACGACGTGCTAAACGGGATAAGTCTTTGTCTGATAGGTTCATTTGTAAAGCTTCATTGCAGGCAGTAGCTAAAGCAGCATAAGCACTTGCAGATGAGGCTAGACCAGCAGCTGTCGGTACGAAATTTTCACTTTCGATATAAGCATACATTGAAGTGTTTGCACGTTCTCGCACAACGTCCATAAAACGGCGTATTTTGGCAGATTCTTTATCATTAACCGCTTCACCATTTAAAATCAATGTATCTTTTTCGTAAGATGCATCAAAAGTTACCTTCGTTTCTGTATAAAAACGCTCTAAAGCAACCGATAAACTGTTATTCATCGGTATAATATATTGTTCATCTGCTTTACCCCAATATTTGATGAGGGCAATATTTGTATGTGCACGTGCTTTGCCACTGTTTACCAACTTTTATCCTCCTAAATATTCAATCCAAGTATGATGCGCACCTAAATCTAGTGCATTCTGTGCAATCTTTTCAGCTATATCAATGCTTGCAGCTAGCATAATCATGCTACCGCCACGTCCACCACCTGTTAACTTACCAGCGATAGCACCTTGGGACATACTTGATTTGATTAGTTTCTCAATTTTTTCATGACTCACAGTTAATGTGCGTAAGTAATCTTGGCACAAATTAAATACTGAAGCTAACTTTAAGAAATTAGAGTGTTCTATTGATTCACTCGCTTCAAATACTAACTTACCAATTTGTTTAATATACTGCTTATATGTGTTGTCATTGTTACATAGTTGATGTACGTCTTCTACAGCTTGTTTCGTAGATCCTCTTACACCCGTATCGATCACAATCATATAACCTTTTAAGGATAAAGGTTTAAGTTGTGTGACACGACCTTTATGGAACCAAACTGGTTTATTGGAAACAATCGTTTGTGTATCAATGCCACTCGGTTTACCATGAGCAATACGTTCTGCCCAGTTCGCTTCTTCGATAAGTTGTGCATCAGTTAAAGGCTTGTTGATATAGTCGAAACTTGCACGTACGAAAGCAACTGCCATGGCTGCACTTGAGCCTAGTCCTCTTGAAGCAGGCAAATTCGTTTCAATCGTTACCTTGATTGGTGTATTGATATGATATTGTTCAATAAAACGATCTATGACTGATTTTAAATGCTCTGGCGCATATATTAATTCACCTTCATATACATCGCTATTCACGTACGATTGACTATTCTGTTCTAATTCATCAATCGACGCTCTCACTATTCCAGTCGTGAAGGGGATTGCAATTGCAGGTTCGCCGAATGTCACTGCATGTTCACCTATTAATATTATTTTTCCATTTGCTTCCCCATATCCGTGTTGTCCCATTTTCCTAATCACCTTAATATATTCATTAAATTTATGGTTTAGACATCATTAATTGATGGGCAGTTCAACAGCTTACATTTTACAATGTCCCGTAAATTGCAGTGTTGGGCTAAAACCATATTTTCTTTTATTTATCGATCGATCTAATTACAATTGGTTGTTAGTGCTCGTAGTTATGTAAAATCTTGATAGATACTGTAGAAGATGTTTTTACCATTTTATATTACCTTACATATGAACATAACTCTATACAACTATAGTAATAGATATTATGAAACACATCTCTTGAAAATTAATACCAGATACTAATAATTTTTAACATGTACATATTATAAAACGCTTTAACATTATATTCAAAAAGTACACTTTATTTCGTATGAAAGTGTAAATAATTATTATTTTAGACTACACTTTGTCTATATTACTTTTTTCAATAATATAATTCAACAATTTATCAAAGAATAAGTAGAATTTTTATTGCCATATAAAAACCCTAAAAAGTCGTTGTTTGGGCTCGTACTTTTTAGGGTTTTTGTCATATTTATTATGTGGTTGATGCCATTGTGACTTATAAAGTTTTACTGAATTTAAATTATAAAATATATGTCAATCTTACTACGCTTCGTTCATTTTTTGATTTAGTTTCGCGTTACGCTCAATCATTTTCTCAAAGTACACTTCATATCTCTCATACTCATTGTCCGTCATAGGATCCATATTGAGTTGCCCGCCTAAATCTTTAATTGCATGTAGTAATTTAAACATGACATCTTGGACAGTTAGAGATTGACCTAACAATGTATTGAGAGAAGCCATACATTCAGGATCGATATCTGGGTATTTAAATTTAGTTTCTTCTCCCTTTAATGCATGTTCATAAAACGTCTTCATCATCGCTGCCCGTTCACTTCCATCACCTTCAACACAAAGGTACACTTGGACAGCTATGCCGCCACGCACGCGTCGTTGAGAAATACCTGCAAATTTCTTACCGTTGATACTTAAGTCAAATTTACCTGGACAATAGGATTGTTCAATTTCATGTGTTTCTATTTCCACATCTTCATCTTCGAACATTTTTGCGACTAATAAATACATGACGGTAAACGCTTCATCTATTGTTGTTTCATTCTTTCCTTTAAAAATCAATGAAATGTTAAGAATACCTTGATCTAATACCACGCCAAGGCCTCCGGAATTTCTGACAATCGCATTATAGCCTTGTTGCTCCGTTAAATAACGGATACCATCTTGCAAGTAAGGTAATCTCGAATCGTGGATACCTAATATGACTGTATGTTGATGTACCCATGTGCGAACTACATTACTAGATAAAGACTTGCCAACACTTTCAGAGAAAGTATCGTCAAACGCGAAAGATTGCATTGGCGCTAACCCTGAAGAATGATCAATGTAACGCCAATTAATATGATTAAAATATTTAGCTGCTAAATCCATAATTACAGTGTTTGAGCTGCAGTAATGATTGATAGATTAAATACGTCTTCAGTTGAGCAACCTCTTGATAAGTCATTAACAGGTGAATTTAACCCTTGTAATACAGGACCTACTGCATCATAACCGCCTAAACGTTGTGCAATTTTGTATCCAATATTTCCAGCTTCTAAACTTGGGAAGATGAATACATTTGCGTTACCTTGAATATCAGCTTCTGGCGCCTTTTTCTTAGCTACTTCTGGGACAATAGCAGCATCAAATTGGAATTCACCATCGATTTGGACATCTTCCAGTTGTTCTGATTTAAGTTTATCTTTAGCAAAGTCGACAGCTTGAGCAACCTTTTCAACGTCATCTGATTTTGCTGAACCTTTAGTTGAGAAGCTGAGCATAACTACGCGTGGATCCATGCCAAAGCTTTTAGCCGTTTTAGCACTTTCAACTGCAACTTCTGCTAAATCCTGTGCTTCTAACTTAGGATTGATGGCACAGTCACCAAAGACATATTGTTCGTCTCCTTTAATCATGAAGAAAACACCTGATGTTTTAGAAACGCCTGGTTTAGTCTTAATAATTTGTAATGCAGGACGTACCGTATCTCCAGTAGAATGTGCTGCACCACTCACGAGGCCTTGTACTTTACCAGTGTAAACGAGCATTGTACCAAAGTAATTGACATCATTTAACATATCTTGTGCTTGTTCTTCGGTTGCTTTACCATTACGACGTTCAACAAATGCATTGACTAATTCTTCTTTTAATTCACTTGTTGCAGGGTTAATGATTTCTAATTGTGAAATATCTAAACCTTTGTCATTCGCTAAAGCTTTAATGCTATCTTCATCACCTAATACAATTGGATTTACGTAATCTGTTTGGTGCAACTCTGTAGCTGCTTTTAACACACGCTCATCTTCACCTTCAGGCAATACAATACTCACTTGTTTACCTGATAGCTTGTCTTTTAATACATCTAATAAAGTCATAGTGCCCTCCTAGAATTTAAAATTATTCCTTTTATCAGTATTATACGTCATATTTTTATATAATGCCATGACACTAATTTGAGAGAGGAACAGAAATCGAATTTTCTAAATAAAGTTTTCGAGTCCCACCTAATTGATAAAGAGGCTGAGACATCTATATTTGTCCCAGCATCCTTTTATGATAAAATTTACGTGTATACAAATGTTAAAGAAGGAGCGATTTAAATGCCACAAGCACCAGAAACTTTAGACGGTTGGTACAGTTTACATTTATTTTATGCTGTTGACTGGACAAGCCTACGTTTAGTACAAGAAGAAGAAAGACAACAACTTGTTGAAGAGTTACAAGCATTTTTAAACAAACACGAAGAAGCACGTACAAACAACGTTGGTGATCACGCCTTTTATAATATTACGGGTCAAAAGGCCGACATTTTACTTTGGGCATTACGTCCTGAAATGAAAGATTTAAACCAGTTTGAGAACGAATTTAACAAATTAAAAATCATGGATTTCTTAATCCCTACTTATTCATTTGTCTCAATTATTGAATTAGGCAATTACCTAGCTGGTAAATCTGATGAAGATCCATATGAAAACCCACACATCAAACCAAGATTGTATCCAGAATTACCACAATCAGAATACATT
The DNA here is from genome assembly GCF_038789205.1 of Staphylococcus hsinchuensis. Taxonomy (NCBI): domain Bacteria; kingdom Bacillati; phylum Bacillota; class Bacilli; order Caryophanales; family Staphylococcaceae; genus Staphylococcus; species Staphylococcus hsinchuensis. The sequence continues at coordinate 944,878 of NZ_CP128355.1, read as the reverse complement.
TGCTTCTATCCAATGGATAAACGTCGTAATGAAACATATAACTGGTATATGTTACCTTTAGAAAAACGCCAAGAACTTATGTATAATCACGGCAAAATCGGTCGTCAGTATGCTGGTAAAATCAAACAATTCATCACTGGTTCAGTCGGTTTCGATGATTATGAATGGGGCGTGACGCTTTTCGCTGACGATCCATTACAATTTAAGAAGATTGTATATGAAATGAGATTCGACGAAACAACAGCACGTTACGGTGACTTCGGTAGTTTCTACGTAGGACACATTCTTAAAAAAGAAGAATTGCAAGGATTTTTCGAACTTTAACGTTAAAACTTTATAATATTAACTAAAGCCACATCCAATGTTTAAACATTGAATGTGGCTTTTTATAAATTGCTTCGTATTTACTTTGGAAATATAAATAGTAGCATTGAATTGTCCGAAACAGAAGGGAGTGGGACAGAAATCGAATTTTTAATAAAGCTTTCGTAGTCCCACCCCGGCAAGGATGACTAGAATTGAAAAAAGCTTGATATAAGCGCATTTCAATTTAGACATCTACTGCCAATTTGACAAAGAGTCTGAGACGCCTATTTTTGTCTCAGACTCTTTAAGTGTGTGTTTGGGAGAACTTTAATCACACTTAAACTTATTAACTGCTACTATCATTGTTACATTGTCGCTACTCAATAAACATATAAAACAGTTAACTACTTATATATTATCCGATATAATATTTTTGAAACATAATTGTCTTGTAAAAAGTGGTGACACTATAAGTTAGATGGTAACTTAAAATAATATGTCTGTCATCTTACTTGTTCAAGGCCATTTCTATGTTTTAAACTGCGTTGTTTTCACCATCATCCATCGATTTTAAAAACAAAGCAGGCACTATAATAATCATTAATATTATTATCGAAATACCGAAGCCTAGATGATAAGCAGTAGCTATATTTAAATTTGATACATGTACATATGTTAAGGCCGCGGAAGTGATCGATGCCATTAAAGCAGATCCAAAACTAGAGCCAATATTTTCAATCATATTAATACCTACACCCGCTTCAGATATGGCTTTAGAGTTCAGTCCGATATAAGCAGAATTAGTTAATGGCAACATAATACCTCCAACAAATAAACCACGTATAAACAATGCAATCACATCAAAAATAATAGGTGTAGATTGCGAGATAAAAATAAACGGCAAAGTCCCAATTACTGAACAACTGACACATATAATAATTACAATTTTCGCACCATATTGGTCAGTTAGACGTCCAATATACGGTCTTGCTATAAGCATACCAATACCTTGCGGCATGAGTAACATCGCTGCTTCTGTTTCATTAAAGCCATTAATTTGTTGAAAGAAAATAGGAAATAAAATCATCGGACCGAGGATAGCAATGTTCGCTAAGAATAGTCCTAAACTAGATAAACCGTAATTTCTCTGTTTAAATAATGTCGTAGGTAACACAGTAGCGTAATTTTTCTTACGATTATAAATTAAATAGATAACAGCTAGTACGATAGCACTCAAAAATGTCACTATTGTTTCAAAATTAGTGAAACTTGCTTTTTTCGAAGCTTCGGTCACGCTTTCTATGAATAACACGCTGATGAGTGATAACAAAATCACGCCTAGGATGTCTAACCTTTTAGAACGATTAATCGGTGAAAACGAAGGCAATTCCTTAACCATGATAGGTACTAACACCAAAGTGATTATGACATTAATAAAGAAAATCCAGTGCCATGAGGCCATATGAACGATGAATCCACCTAACACTGGTCCAAATATAGGACCAAGTATCATCGGCGTGCTCACGATTGCCATAACTCGGCCTAAATATTGTTCTCCTGCAATTTTAACGAGCATCGTCGACATTAAAGTCGTAATAATACCTGCACTAAATCCTTGAATTAGCCGTAATATAATGAACATTTGAATCGTCCAACTCAACCCCAAACCAATTGATACGAGACCAAATAGGGTTGCAGCAAAGATGAAAACCTTTTTACTATTAAATTGGTCCATGAACCAACCTGAAATCGGCACGGCAATCGCCAATGCCAATACATAACCTGTTATGCTCCATTGTACGATGTCCAATGGTACTTTAAATTCTTGGGTCAATTGATTCACTGCGATATTCACCATAGTAGAATCTAACATCGGCGCAATTGCTCCCAAGGCAAGTGCCCATGCTGGTTTCATAATATCGGCAGGAATCTTTGTAGATTGTTGAGACAAAAACAACCCTCCTTTTTGTTTCTCCGTCAACAAAATATAACGTATTTTTGTTTCCTATTCAACAAAAAGAAAGGCGATTAATTATTTTTTTGTGTCCCTTTGCCTTCAATTTCTTCAGTTAAATGTTGATTGTATTTTTCAAAAAACGATAACATTACTTCATACTGTTCATCCGTAACTTGGTCAAATACTTCAGCATCTCTTTCACGAAATTGTTGATGCAAACTTTCATGTTTATCGAAAATAGCTGTCCCTTTATCAGTAAGTTTAAAATAGACTTCTTTTTTATTGTGTTCATCTTGGTAGCGTTGAATCGCATCCTTATCTATTAATTTCTTCGTTAATTTACTTATAGCGCCGCGCGTCATAAACATATTGTAAGATAAGTCACTGACATTCGGTTTTGCATGTCTGCCTATTTCTTGGATACAGTGCACCTCGCCTGACGTATATCCAGCTAACTCTTGTTCCATAATCGGTTTATTTAATAATACGATTTTGTTATAAACCTGTCTGATTTCATTTAATAATTGTTCTTCCTTATCCATAAGTTTCACATCCTTTTCATTGCCTTTAACGTGTTTATCATTATTATGACCAATTTTCCATATATTGAAAAGAAGTTCATTTGTATACCTATACAAAAAGAGTCTGAGACATCTATTTTTGTCCCAGACTCTTCATTTATAATTATTTATTTGACTTCGTACCTTTAACCATTTTATTTACTTCACTTTTAGATTTATTTAAAATCAATTTACTTAACGTGTCGTTGTCCATTTTCTTCAATTTAGGATAACGGATGATAAAGAAGATAAGTCCTATTAAGAACCAACCAGCTAAAGCGATATATGATGGCATTGATAAACCTGCTGGTGAAAATGGCACTAATAATAAAATTAAGAATGCTAATGACATGATTGAACCTATAATTGCAAATGTCTTATATATCGGTGCATATGTCGGACTATTTTTATCATAGCTAAATAATCGAACTGCAGACAAGCAAGTAACTAAATAAGCGATAGACACACCAGAAGAAGACATGTTTACAATCCATGTTAATGCTGTTCGACCTAACCAAGGTGCGATTAGAGTTATAGCTACTAAGAAGATAATCGCAACGTAAGGTGTTTTATATTTTCTGTGGAGTTTACTGAACATTGAAGGCATGATACCTGAACGTCCCATTGAGAAGAGTAGACGGCTTGAGCTCATTAAGAAACCGTTTAGTCCAGTAAAGATTCCCATAATTATCGCAATGGCTAAAATGGCTAAACCGATATATCCGAATGCACTTTGTGTCACGGCACCTGTTAACCAAAGGTCACTCTTGCCGCTTGATTTACTGTGCAACCATCCAGTATAAAGTAACATTAATACGTATGTGAAAGCTGCTGCTAATAAACTATATACTATTAGTTTAAATGTCTTATTTGGTGAAAAATCAAATTCTTCTGCTGTTTGTGGAATATTATCGAATCCTACATACGCCCATGGTGCTATCGCAACGATAGAGATGATTGATAAGAACCAACCCTGTTTTTCACTTTTAAGTGGCTGTAAATTATCCAATGAAAAACCATGACCGAAAAATGAGCCAATGAATAATAATACAATTGTAACTACCATAGCCACACAGAAGTAATATTGTAACGATCCTGAAACACTCGTACCTTTAATGGCAATGAACATAAAGATTATTAATAGTACGGATGCAATAAGAATTTCCGTAATATAGACGTCCCATCCTGCAATGGTGTATAACTTACCATGTTCTAACACGCCCGGCATTAAGAATTTAATCAATAAACTAAATGCGGTTGCGTTCAAGGCTACTACACATATGTAGCCAAACGTTAAAAACCAGGATGAGAAGAAACTGACGTATCTACCAAATCCTAAAAAACTAAATGCGAAAGCGCCACCAGAAACTGGAAAGCGTTCAACTAATGCACCATAACTGACTGCAATGAGTATCATCAATAATGCACCAATAACAATACCTATTGCTGATGCGATTGGACCTGCTTTATGAATCCAATCACCTGGTAGGATAAATGCCCCCCATCCTATACAGGACCCATAGGCAATTGCCCATACAAACTTCTCTGATAGATTTTGTTTTAAATCTCCTCTATCAACTTGCCTTTCATTTTTGCCCATAAAAAAATTCACCTCATGGGTTGTATTATAACCAAAAGGTGAATCCTTAAACAACGTAAATTTTACAATTTAAAGGCAGCGATAACGAGTAATAACCAACTCACGATGAATAACACACCGCCGATTGGAGTAATCGCACCTAATATACGGATTTGAGTTAGTGCTAATACGTATAGTGAACCACTGAAAAATACAATACCAAAGAACATTAACCAACCTGCCCAATTAATATGAATGGGTGTTGTACCGGTAATAATTCCAAGTAGGATTAATCCTAAACCATGATACATTTGATATGTTGTGGCTTTCTCCCAAACATTCATGTATTTATCAGACAGTTTTCCTTCCAAACCGTGTGCACCAAATGCACCTGTTCCTACTGCCATAAGAGCATTGAGCGCTCCTAGAATAATAAAAACTTTCATCATAATATGATTATCCTTTCTCTATTAGAAATCAAAAATTGAATCTCCATTACCTATGCCATCGTCCGTCTTAAGGTTAGACGATGTCGTCATATCTGACGAAGAATGGGATTGAGCTGACTTAGATGGTACTTTCGCCCCCATCGCTTTCAGTTCTGCATCAGAAATACTCTGATTCTTAGAAACTTGCTGTTGTGAGGGTTGTGTAGCTGCTAACTCCGTAGAACTTGGTGTTTCATATAAATCAGTATGTTGTGAACGTTGTCCGCTTTTATCGGTAGCAATCAATTCCGTCAATTTATAAATCGCATACATATGCTTTTCAAATTCTACCTCTGATGTGGACTTATCTGCAGAAACGAGTTCTTGTTCTATTAACTGAATCATTTTCTCTTTTTCCATAGTTATTCCTCACCTTCGCACCAATTTACAGGTGTAATATTGTGTGCCTGTAAGTATTCATTCGTCCTAGAATACGGTTTCGATCCTAAAAAACCTCTATGAGCTGATAACGGACTGGGATGCGACGATTTAATAATATGGTGTTTCGTTTGATCAATTAATTTAATCTTTTGTTGCGCAGGTTTACCCCACAAAATAAACACAACATTATTCAACTGTTCAGAAATGGTCTTAATCACAGCATCCGTAAATACTTCCCATCCGATATTACGATGAGAATGTGCCTCTCCTTGGCGAACGGTAAGCACTGTATTTAATAATAATACACCTTCACGTGCCCAATCTTGCAAATGTGGAGACACGCGACAACACCCGATGTCAGCTTCTAATTCTTTATACATATTTCGTAATGATGGTGGAAACTTCGCGTTAGGTTGTACTGAAAACGCCAAACCATGCGCTTGATTCGGGCCATGATATGGATCTTGACCTAAGATTACGACTTTAATATCTTCAAATGGCGTTAAGTCGAACGCTTGATATATATTCTCCCTATCAGGATAAACGACTTGCGTTGTATATTCCTTTTCCAGAAAATCATGCATCTCTTGGAAATCATGTTGGGAAGTAATTTCGTGAAACACCTCTGACCATTCCATTAAACATCTCTCCTTACTTGAATATATTAACATATACGCACTATCCGTGATTATCTTTTATAATTATGGTAATTTCATTTTATGTATAAAACAAGTACCAAGAGAACGATAAGATTTAGAATAGTCGATAATCGTGGTATGATATAGATAAAAATTTAGTGAGGGAGTGATTTTTCATGGCATTGAAAAAAACACTAACAATCGCCGGTTCAGATACAAGTGCCGGTGCAGGCATGCAAGCAGATTTAAAGACATTCCAAGAATTAGGAACTTATGGCATGGTAGCCTTAACATCCATCGTAACTATGGATCCAAAGACGTGGTCACATGACGTCACACCAATTCCATTTGAAACCTTTAACAAACAATTAGAAACAGCTATTTCTATCCAGCCTGATGCGGTTAAAACAGGTATGCTTGGCACACAAGAAATTATTAAACGTGCCGGAGAAGCCTTCTCGGAGTCTGGCGCAACATACTTTGTTGTCGATCCAGTAATGGTATGTAAAGGGGAAAATGAAGTACTTAACCCGGGAAATACAGATGCGATGATCGAATATTTATTACCAAAAGCAACAATCGTGACGCCTAACTTATTTGAAGCAGGTCAATTATCAAATTTAGGCACGTTGAAATCTATTGATGATATGAAAGAAGCGGCTAAAGTGATACACCAACAAGGCGCGCAACATGTCATCATTAAAGGTGGTAAAGCGTTAGATCAAGAAAAATCATACGACCTTTACTTCGATGGAGAGCAGTACTATCAATTAACTACTGATATGTTCCAACAAAGTTATAATCACGGTGCAGGTTGTACATTTGCAGCTGCAACGACGGCATATTTAGCAAATGGTAAATCACCTAAAGAAGCTGTAGTAGCAGCTAAAGCATTCGTCGCTTCAGCAATAAAAAATGGTTGGAAGATGAACGAATTCGTTGGTCCCGTTGACCATGGTGCATACAATCGTGTAGAACACATCGATGTAGAAGTTACTGAAGTATAGAGTTAAGTTATAACCCGTTCACATCCCATGTGGACGGGATTTTTTGTTGATATAAAAATGCGCATTTTAAAAGAAAAAAAGGATGCTTTAATAACGCTATATTTAAACAAAATATAAACTCCGTCGTAAGTACCATCCAAATTTGATACTACGGCCTCATGTTAAATATTGAAATTTGTATTAATCTATAAAGTGTAGAGAGAGAAAGGAGGTTATAACAACATGATTATCTACAAACAGACCATTGAAAACGGCAACCCAATTTATGAGATTATCACCAAGAGTTTTAAATCAATATCTGTTAAATTCGATGAAAGCTTTAGTAAAAATGAGTTATACAAGTTACTCTCTCTACTTGAAGGTGACGTTGATAATATGAAAAGTTTAAATTATCAATAACACTTTCTATCAATCGAATGAGAAATACAGACGAAAGCTCCAGAGACAAATTCATAAGTTTAAAACCCCTACTAAAAATATATGAAGTTAAGATATGAAATTATAGTAATTTTGTCCCTATTACTATAGTTTCACACATATCCCTATAAACACTCACCCTATAAGATAAGTGACACAGAGTCAGACAAAGTTGTCCCCTTTGCTTAGCTTGGAGAGCATCTCGAAGCAATTCTGACTCCAGTGTCACTCTTTTTGTATGACCTTTACCTTACTCAATATTATTCACCTGTAAATGGATTACGCTAAAAAGCACAGAAAAGATATATAGAGTTATGAATCAGCTAAATAAAGTGTTTATAGATCGCTCATTATAAAGCTTTTTATACATAGTATCGCTACACAATTCAAAGTGATAATCACTGTTAGAAACCCTATATTATTTCCACCTCCTGTATAGATAATCGTTTGGTATTCCTACCCACTATGGTGTTATAATTCAAGTAACAAAGATGTCGTGCAGGTATGCACCACCCCCTCACTATGCCAGTAGTGAGGGGATTTTTTTGGTATGACTAGTCACTATTTATCATTGCGTTTGCGTAGCCAGTTCGCAAATAAACCAACGATACAACCGCTTGTAGATGACAGAACTTGTTTACATTCCGTCACCCTTTTTATTAATAATTTGAAACTTTAGCTTTTCTTGAATATCCGAAACTATAATTTTATCTTTTTCTAAAAATTCTACTTTGAATTCTTCATATACATAAATACTTTCAATGTATTTAATCCTGTATTCAGACCAATTGATATTTAAGTTTATAAAAACGCTTTGCACGATCATTTGACCTGGCACCACTTTCGCATGCACAGGGTTTTTATCATTAACTATAGTAAGGTACCTTTCAACTTCTTCGGGAGTAAAATGCATCATTTTAAATCTCCTCCAAAAACACTTGTGTAATAGAAATACACTTTTCTCTATTTTTATTTATTTCTAATTTAAAGGTATATTTCATAAATTGTCTCACCTTTGATTGATTCAAAAAATACAAATGTGCATGATACCGTTCATTAACATATAAGGTTTGTAGTTGCTGAACTTCTGTTTCTCTCAAGATTAAATTTTTATATCTAAATGGTTGAAACAATTGAAACTCAGGCCATAATTTCGCACAAAATAGTGGTGCAACTTGAGTGAGCGGTTGAATACCAAATAATTGATTATATGCTTTAACTTCTGATGCATCGAATTCAATTTCTAATAACTCATGACCATCTTTCAAATAACGCTGCATTGCCAATACCTCCACCGATGCCCATCGTCGCAATCGTCCGATAGTAGTTTTCCATATAAAATAAACGCGTTACGAGTGCTGCACCACTTGCTCCATATGGATGCCCCGTTGCAAGTGCGCCTCCAAACAAGTTTAATTGCTCATCAGAAATCCCTAATAACTGCTTACTTGCCAAGACTTGTGAGGCAAACGCTTCATTCAATTCCACCGCTTCTATGTCATTTATTGTCAATTGTTGTCTATGTAAAAGTTGTTTAACTGCATTTACTGGACCAATACCTAATATTGTAGGATCAACACCAACCGTTGCACTATCTATAAATCTCATTCCTGTTGTAAATCCAAGACTTTCCGCAGTTTCTCTCTCCATAATGAGAAGTAATACTGCCCCATCATTCTTCATACAACTATTACCAGCTGTCACGGTCCCATCCGTTAATAATGGTTTTAACCGACCGAGTAAAGCAGGCGTCAACCTAGATTTAACACTTTCGTCTTGTTGAAATATAGTTGTTTTTGCCTTTACAGGTATAATTTCTTGGGAAATAATATCTTGCTCATAAGAAGCTATCGTTTTTTGGTGACTCTTCCATGCATATTCATCTTGGGCTTGTCGAGAAATATTATAACGTTGCGCTACATTTTCAGCCGCTTCAATCATCGAAACATCTTGCCCCTCAGGAGCGAATGACGCGCGCTCGAAAAACGCAGGCGTTGGTGCATCATAAACAGATTGGGGCCTCTGAATCTTCCAAGGTGCTCGACTGGTACTTTCTACTCCACCTACGATATAAATCGAACCTGCTTGCGCTTGAATCATACGACAAGCAGTCGTAACTGCATCTAACCCTGAACCACACTGTCTATCTATAGTGACACCAGGGATGGATTTAGACATCCCTGCTTCTAACAATGACTTTCTCGCAATATTGCCGTCATTACCCACAACATTCCCTAAAATAACATCATCCACTTTCGCCATTGCTTCTGGATAATAAGACTGAAAGTGTTGAAATAAAGGTTTAAGCAACATTTCAGGCTCTATGTGTTTCAATGTGCCCCCAAACTTACCGAATGCTGTTCGTTTTGCTGCAACAATCACTGCTTCTTTCATGGCTTATACCTCCCATTTAAATACAAAGACTTCATTTCTGAGCGCGCAATTTTACCACTTGCAGTATAGTTCATACGAGGAACTTGAATTATTTTAGAAGGTATTTGATAACGTGCTAATCGATTTGATAAATACGTTCTTAGCGTTGATTTTGAAAGAGTTTCTGAGGCGGTATACAACATACACGCAATTTCACCAAAGCGATGATGAGGCACCCCCATGACCACTACTTCTTCTATTTCGGGATACGTCATCGCTACCCTTTCAATTACTTGTGGGAACACGTTGCGACCTCCAATTATCATGCGATCATGCTTTCTTCCATGTAGAAATAAATAGCCGTTACAATCGACGGACGCATAATCCCCTGTTTCAATCCAATCAAGTGAATGCATCGATCCACTATCTACGTATCCACTAAATACCATATCACTACACACCTGTAATAACCCTATATGATGTTCATCTTGATGAGATAATTTAACTTCTACATTTGAAAATAACTTCCCAACAGAATGGGTAGGCGCTTGATTATCATAGTTATAACTAATAAAACTCGCTTCTGATGTGCCGAAAAATTCTATCAATACACTCTTTGGAAAGGTATGTCTTACTCTTTCTCTAAAATGGTCATGCAATTTATCACCAGTAGAAAAAATATGATGCGTTTGTGTTAGCTCATCTTTTGTAGCCGTGCACGCTGCGAGCATCGTAGGTACTAAAAACATCGCCACGTTTTGTTGTGCTTGCTCAATATTTTGTAACAAACGTTGGGCATTGAAGTGATGCTGGCCTTCAAAGGTTCTACCACTATATAAAGCATAAACACAAGCATAGAGTGATAACGAATGAGATAAAGGACCAGGAGCCACAATCGTTTCAATTTGATTTAACATCAATGATTCATTCTCTTCAAAAGAAATAATCCACGAATATTCATTTCTATAATAAGCCTTAGGTAAACCTGTTGTACCTGATGTAAATCCAATATGTAATAATCCCTCTATGTCGGATGTAAATTGATTTGTTACGTCCTTATTAATATGTACACGCTGTGTATCATCTACTAAATACGATAAACCGTAATGTCGAATCAATTGATCTTGTTGTTCTCGAGACCAACGATGATCTAATAAACACGGCACACATTCATGCATTAATAATGCTAAATAATATATCATCGTATCCATGGGATGACTTAACGTAAGTCCAACATAAGTTTGTTTAGGAATATGTGCTATGCGATGTTTAATCTGCATTACTCTGTCGTACAATTCTCCATAGTTCAAAGTAGCTTGATCAAATCTAAAAGCACATTGATGAGGGCGTTCTTTTGTATATCGTTTTAATCGATTTAATAATTCCATAATCACACCACTTTTGTTAACTTCGATACAAGTTATCTTAACATTAATTTCTACAATTTGTCTTTTCATCCTATGTGGTAACACGTAACATATTAATCCCAAATAAGCATTATATTGAATCAATTTATGGAAACCATATATTGAATAATCCCATTTTCAACCTTTAAAGTGGAACTTCATCCCAAAAGCAATCAATTTAAAAACAAAAAAGGCATACTCACTAATGAGTATGCCTTGTCTATTGATTAATAAAGATTATTCTAAATTTGCGTGATTACTTTGCATCGTTGTTTCATCGACTTTAAGTGATTTCATTAAGTCTAACACAATACTGTCTAAAAATATTTGTGCAGATTGTTCAAATAAACTACCTAAAGGTTGTGAAGAACCTTCTATGTCATATTTCGTGCCTGCAGGTAATTCAATGACTGCATTTGCTAATTCACCAATAGCCGACTCTGGCTTTGTTGTGAGTAATACAACTTCAGCACCTGCTGATTTCGCTTTATCCGCAAGTAAACGTAAGTGCTCTGTTGAACCAGAACCTGATGCTACGACGAATAAATCATTTTCAGAAATCGATGGTGTTGTTGATTCCCCAACAACATGAGCTTGTTTACCCAATTGGTTTAAACGCATTGCAAAGCTGTTCGCTACGAAACCTGAGCGTCCTTTACCTGCAACAAATACACGTTCACTTTCTACGATACGGTTTAAAAATGTCGTTGCTTCATCACCATTTACATGGGATAATGTTTGTTCTAATTCATCGAGAATTAATCGATAATTTGTAAATTCAGTCATATTATTTACCTTCAATCGCATCTCTGCATTGTTTTGCAGCTGCTACTGGATCGTCAGCATTGGCAATACCGCCACCTACAACAACTAAGTCAGGATCTTCTGCTACGACTTCTTTAATAGTTTCTGGCTTAATGCCTCCGATAACAGCTACTTTAGAGTTATTTATTACTGACTTAACTTGACGTAAGCTTTCTAATGGTGATTCACCTTCTGCTTGTAAATCATAACCTGTATGCACTGCGATATAATCTGCACCTAATTCATCTAATTCTTTCGCACGTTTTTGTAAATCTTGTACAGCAATCATATCTACAAGTAATTCTTTATCATTTTTATGTGCTTCTTCAACTGCTGCTTTGATTGAAGCATCTTCTGCAACACCTAAGATTGTAACTACGTCTGCACCAAATTTAACTGCTTGGCTTACTTCGTAGTCTGCAGCGTCCATGATTTTTAAGTCGGCAAGCACTTTAACACCATCAATGTTATCATTTAAATGTTGTACAGATGGTAAACCTTCATTAATCACAATCGGTGTACCAATTTCTACGATATCTACATAATCTTTCACTTTATTTGCAAGCTCTGCAGCTTCTTCTTTATTTAATAAATCAATTGCTAATTGTAATTCCACTTTAATCATCCTTTCCATTGTTTAAAATGTTCCATAAGTCATGATTAAATATCCCTATTAAATCAATGCTTTTACATTGTTTTCGTACCCTTTTGCATACAATTTAAACGCTAGCCACGTTTAAGGCATCGCCTCATCGTCCACATACACCTCAACATTAGGATGCTCATGTAAGATTGTAGCTGGAACATCAGGATTCACTTTACCCTCTTGTAATCGCATCATTGCTTCTCGTTTAGATTTACCAAAAGCTAATAAAATAATACGTTTCGCTTTAAAGATTGAATTCAATCCCATGGAGATAGCTTGTTTAGGTACTTCAGCTTCATTATCGAAATAACGACTATTCGCTTTAATCGTACTTTCAGTTAAATCTACAACATGTGTTGGACTATCGAAAGGTGTCCCTGGTTCATTGAATCCGATATGACCATTTTCACCAATACCTAATATTTGTATATCTACAGGCCCCTGTTGATTAATTAAACTTTCATAACGTTCCGCTTCTTCTTCTAAATCAGGTGCAACGCCATTGGGTACATGTATTAAATCCTTTGAAAAATGAGGATAAGGATTAAATATAATATCTTGCATATAATGGTGGTAACTTTCTGGATGATCTTGAGACAGACCGACATATTCATCTAAATTGAATGTTTCTATTTGTGACACATCTTGCTTATTTTTTAACAATAACTCTACGAGATAATGATAAACTTCTATCATTGTCCCTCCTGTAGCTAATCCTAATATACTTTTTGGTTGTTCACTGATTTGGTTAAACAGTTCACATGCAACATAAAATGAAGCGTGATCACGAGAACCTAAGTTTGTTATTTTCATAAAAGTACAACCCCCTATGTCATTGAATCAACAAATATATTCACAATCTTCTTAATTATCTAAGTTTCGAACTCACCTTCATTATACGTCTTTAACTATGGAATAAAAGCATTGCGATGAGTACTTTAAAGTCTTATCAATATTTTAAAATTCTTTACAGAAATTGAGCAGAGATATACATTTATTTAACTTTTTCTAGTAAAATAGACAGATAAACATTTCACAATTACATTGTATATAATTTGAGTTAAATAATTAAAATGCCAGTTGACAATCAAAGTGATCGAACTCATCATATATATATTACGATAATTATTATTATTTATTGGGAAGATGTCAGGTTCAAACGAGCAAGGAGGCAACACTTTGGAACAAATAAATGAACAGAAAGTACAAGAAATCCTTTCTTCATACGCAAACCAACCTGTCTACTTACACGTAGAAACGACAAACGGGGCATACGCTGCACACTTTGATCAACGTGTTTTTAATGCAGGTACTTTTTTAAGAAATATCCAAGTCACATACGAACATGCGCAACTTAAAGGTGGAGACAAAGACCCATACAGAGTTGGGCTTAAATTAAAGGATAACGGTTGGACTTATGTTCAAGGGTTAACACATTACGAAATAAACGAGAGAGGCGAATTCCTCTTAGCAGGCTTTAACTACGAAGGTCAACTTGCGGCTGCACTCGAAATTAGCACGCAACCATTTCATGTATAAGGAGGTCGAATAATGGCAGAGGACAGTCAAGTATTAGTTATATTTCCACATCCTGATGATGAAACTTTCTCATCTGCTGGAACATTAGCTAGATATATAGATAACGGCGTACCCGTAACGTATGCTTGTTTAACACTTGGACAAATGGGACGTAACTTAGGCAATCCGCCATTCGCAACACGCGAAACGTTACCTGACATTAGAGAGAAAGAGCTAGAAGACGCAATGGACGCAATTGGCATTACTGACTTACGTAAGATGGGATATCGTGATAAAACGGTAGAATTTGAACCTCACGAAGAAATGGATGCGATGGTGAAATCACTGATTGATGAATTACAGCCATCAGTCATCATTTCATTTTATCCTAAATTCGCAGTACATCCGGATCATGAGGCAACTGCTGAAGCCGTGGTACGCACAGTAGAACGCATGCCTAAAGCAGAACGACCACGCTTACAACTCGTAGCATTTAGCAATGATGCACCTGAAAAACTAGGCGAACCTGACATATTAAATGAAATTGGTGAATACAAAGACGTTAAATTACGTGCATTCGAAGCACATGCATCACAAACAGGTCCATTCTTAAAACAATTAGCAACACCAGATGTCGCTGGAGGCGCACAAAGTTTCTTAGAAGTTGAACCTTATTATATATATAACTTTGAATCTTAAGTGGAGGCAATAGCATGACTGAATTTGATTTATCTACAAGAGCAGGTCGGTGGAAACACTTTGGTTCCGTCGACCCAGTAGAAGGTACGAAACCGACAAATAAAGAGCAGATGACAGATTTACAAAGCACACATAAAAATTTCCTATTTGAAATAGAAGAAGTTGGAATTAAGAACTTAGTTTACCCTGTGCTTGTAGATCGTTTTCAAACTGCAGGAAACTTTAGCTTTTCAACAAGCTTAAACCAAGACGAAAAAGGCATTAACATGAGCCGTATTCTTGAAAGCGTAGAGAAACACTATCATAACGGTATAGAACTCGATTTCAACGCACTTTACCAAATCTTACGTAGCTTACAAGAGAGCATGCAACAAAATGCAGCCGGCCTTGATGTCTCAGCAAAATGGTTCTTTGACCGTTTAAGTCCTGTAACACAAATTAAAGGTGTCGGACATGCAGATGTCACTTATGGTTTAGCAATCGACCAAGATCAAGTGACGCGTAAAGAGGTGACGATTGAAGCGGCTGTTACAACACTTTGTCCATGTTCTAAAGAAATTAGTGAGTATTCTGCGCACAATCAACGCGGTATCGTAACTGTGAAAGCCTATATCGATAAAGATACTGAACTGATGGATAACTTTAAAGAGACGATACTAGATGCGATGGAAGCGAATGCAAGTTCTATCCTCTATCCTATCCTGAAACGTCCAGATGAAAAACGTGTCACTGAACGCGCATATGAAAATCCAAGATTCGTTGAAGACCTTATCCGTTTAATCGCTGCCGACTTAGTAGATTTAGATTGGATCGAAGGTTTCGACATCGAATGTCGTAACGAAGAATCTATTCACCAACATGACGCATTCGCGAAGTTAAAATATAGAAAATAAGCAAGAGGTCGGGACAAAAGCGTTTAGAATTTGAGCAGAACCGTACAAAGAGGCGAAACTGTTCTTTAGTTTAACGAATTGTACGAGTTTCTGTCGAAAATTCTGCTTTTGGTACGCCGTATATCGGTTTCCCAGCGCACAAAGTCAAAATGTCCCAGCCCCCTCACAGATATAACAAACGCCATTGAAACAAGCTGTACGCAGTTCCAATGGCGTTTTTTTAGTTTGACTATTTTATTAAATTAATTAACCCGAATAGATTTTAACAACGCATCATAAAGTTGATCCATTTGTTCATGCTGATGTTTGAGCTTATCTATATTAGCTTCAGCGGCATCACTCGCTTCACCTTCGAATAATTCTTTTAAATTATGGTTTGAACGATTCAACATATTAAACATTTCATCTACTGCTCGATGTTTAGAATCCAATCTAATTTCTTCCTCATCAACCATTTGTTCCGTTTCAGCACGCATGGTTTGCTTTAATTGGTCTAAACGTTCAAATTCTTGTCTTTTTTTCGTTTCCTCTTTCGAATCCACCTTTATCACCCCTTAAAATAAACCAAAACGACCACTCGTTTCGATATCCTTTTCTACAAATTGATCTACAACATAATCTAATTTTTCTGCAAATTCCATGAGATTCTTATGATTGTGTTCCACCTCTTGTTTCGCATCTTCCATTAGACGATGATTGTGGAAACGCCAAGAACCGGCTGAACCACTCTGCGACAGACGCTTCATATAACGTTCTAAATCGCCCGGCGTGATGTATTCATGCGAACCACTTCTGAGCTCAGATTCATACTTATCTAATATACGTTCTGCCTTACGCCCCGTATTTTCTTCAAATTGCTCGAATCCATGCATCACTTCATCATACAAATAACGATGACTACGCAACATTTCAACGAGTTCTCGTACACCCTCAATTAAAATTTTGATTTCTCTACCCGAACCACGGGCGCCTCCTGAACCAATGCTAACAGATGATTTTGTACCGCCATTCCCCAAAACGTTGATGACTTCATTATAGAAAGCATACGCATCATTTTTGGTTTCAGATCCTTCATCTTGTTGAGTTAATTTTTTAAAATATGCCATTGCTCTACTCATGAAAAGCGCATTAGGACTGATACTAAAAAGTGATGTCGACAGCATTTTCTTTAATAAAGTGTTCCTGAACTTTTGACGATCCTGTTTAATTTCTGCATCACTCATTTCGATTGCATTGCCCTCTTTATCAAATTGGTTATATGTATTGATTAAATGTTGCTTAATAAAAGGAAAAAGTGATACTGAATCATCAGCAGTATATGGTGTCTTAACATCTTTGCCAATTCTCGGCTGGAAGAAAGTTAGAGAATTTACGATGTCAAAATCATGACCAATATTTTTTATTTTATCATCGTAAACACCTTGATCAATGTCTTTTTGGACATCTGCTGAAAACGCACCATTTGGATTAGGTGCTGCGAAGGTCGTCGTATTTTCAAAGTCGTATTTCACACCATTATATTGTGCCAGATAGCCACCCAAACTGTGTCCACTGCCATAAAATTTACTATTCGGATATTTCTTTTTTACAGCCGCCGTAAATGCCGCACTTTCATCCATTTGATTTGGAGGTTGGCCCCAATTTTTCGCATTGAAATTTAAGTTGTTATGTATAAATGGTTGATTATTATGTGTTAAATCATTATGGAAATCACTAATTAAATCTGACTTATTATAATTTTATTAATTGTTGTATTCTTTAATTTTTATACTCTTTGTCTATTATAATATTTTTTATGTTATAATCATGATAAATAGGTAATTTTGTATCTGTTTTGAGATCGTTTAGACTCAAAGCGTCTGTTCCAGCGTAGCCTATCACAATTTGACTCGTGTCTGGTTTACCATTCACAACAGGAGCAAACGCATACGCACGCAGCCCATTAGTGGTATTGTCACGTTTTTCGATGACTTGAAAATCACCTTGATTATAGGTTGAAATAGGTTCACCTACTTTAATATCATCATACGAATCATTAGCAATATAATTTTTTGTCTTATCTGTTATTTTCATATAACAAACCACCTTTAATAAATAATTATCAGGAGGACTAAAATTTTGAATAAAAATAAGCTTTTCTTTTTCCTCTTTATTGTGTTTATAATAATAATGTTAATTATTGGAGGAATCTATATCATACATAAAAAACAAAAAGATTGTTATACAAATGCACAAGAAAAAAGGATTGATTTATATTTAAACGAAAATCTAAACGGATATAAAAATCTAACTTTAACCAATACTAAAATATCCCCAATGGGAGCATTTGAAATTGAAGGTTATGTTAACCATGATAAAAAGTTAGATTTTAAGGCTTCAATTTGGAGCGAGGATAATAATCAATTTGAATATTCTATGAGTTTTTCACCTGAGTTAAGCGAAATGCTTAAACAATCTAATTCTTCGAGAAAAAAAGCGAGCGAAATCATCAAAGAAAAACATCTCAACAAAGAAGATTATGAAGCTGATCCACCACTCTTTTTCTAATGTAAAAACCACAATCTATTTTTTAGCATAAAATGGATTGTGGTTTTTACTGGAATTATTTGTATTGAACTTTTATTTCTCAACACAATTTGACTCGTGTCAGGTTTACCATTCACAACAGGAGCAAACTCATACGCACGCAGGCCATTTGTGGTATTGTCACGTTTTTCGATAATTTCGAAATTGCCTTGATTATGAGATGAAATAGATTCCCCAATTTTAATATCATCATACGAATCATCAGTAATATTTTTTGTTTTATCTGTTATTTTCATTCAATAAATTATGCTTATTAAATATTATTAGGAGGCTAAAACATTGAGCAAGTTTAAAAAAATCATTTTTATCTTTATTACAATTATGATATTAACAATTATCGCTGGAGGAATCTATACCTTGCATGAAAACCAAAAAAACGATTATATTAATACCCAGAAAAAAAGAATTGATTTGTTTTTAAATAAGAATATAAAAGGCTATGAAAATCTAACATTAACTACTAACAAAATATCACCAATGGGGGCAATTGAAATTAAAGGTTATGTCAATCATGATAAAAACTTATATTTTAAAGCTACAATTTGGGGCGATGAAAATAACCAATTTGAGAATTCTATGAGATTTTCACCAGATTTAAACAAAATACTTAAACAATCTAATTCTTCGAGAAAAAAAGCGAGCGAAATCATCAAAGAAAAACATCTCAATAAAGAAGATTATGAAGCTGATCCACCATTCATTTTCTAATGTAAAAACCACAATCTATTTCTTAGCAAAAAATGATTTTGTTTATTTACTGAATTTATTTGTATGGACCCTTTATTTCTCAACCTGATGATGAAACTTTCTCATCTACTGGAACTTTAGCTAGATATAAAGATAACGGCGAACCCGTAACGTATGCTTGTTTAACACTCGGACAAATGAGGCGTAACTTAGGCAACCCTCCGTTCGCGACACGTGAATCATTACCCGATATTAGAGAACAAGAGTTAGAAGATGCAATGGATGCAATTGGCATTACTGACTTACGTAAGATGGGTTATCGTGATAAAACTGTAGAATTTGAACCTCATGAAGAAATGGATGCGATGGTTAAATCTTTAATAGATGAATTACAACCATCAGTAATCATCTCGTTCTATCCTAAATTTGCAGTACACCTAGATTATGAGTCAACTGCTGTAGCGGTGGTCCATACGGTAGCACGTATGTCTAAAGCAGAAAGACCACGATTACAACTCGTAGCATTTAGCAACGATGCACCTGAAAAACTAGGTTACCCTGACATATTATAATGAAATTAGTGAATATAAAAACGTCAAATTACATGTATTTTTAGTAGATATAGATTGGATCGAAGGCTTCGACATCGAATGTCGTAACGAAGAATCTATCCACCAACATGACGCATTTGCGAAGTTAAAATATAAAAAATAAGCAAGAGGTCGGGACAAAAGCGTTTAGAATTTGAGCAGAACCGTACAAAGAGGCGAAACTGTTCTTTAGTTTAACGAATTGTACGAGTTTCTGCCGAAAATTCTGCTTTTGGTACGCCGTATATCGGTTTCCCAGCGCACAAAGTCAAAATGTCCTCCCCCCCTCACAGATATAACAAACGCCATTGAAACAAGCTGTACGCTATTCCAATGGCGTTTTTTCTCGATTTAAATAAATTGAGTATATCCACTATACAAATGAAGGATGATTTTTAACCTTTTTCGTCGCTATTTTTAAAAATACTATTCATTACAACACAAATCATGAATAAAATGATAACCACCGTAAAACTATGCGGTAGATTTTCTAAACAAAACCAACTAATATCGAAACCTGCATAATGATTTAGATTTTGAATAAAAAACCTTGTTACAAGTAAAAACGTTAAAATTACTGTCATAACACTTGTTAATTTTTCTATAATTTTTAACATGATTAACTTTGCCCCTTAGCTTTAACTTTCACTTTCCAATACGTAAACATTCTTAAAATATATTCTAAAGGCCCATATCTAAAGTATTTTTGATACCATGATGCTAAAAATATTTGAATGACATATATCCCTATAAATCCTAGAGAAGTATAAATTAGTATATTTTTCCCAAATAAGCCTAAACCGTAACTATATAATACGAGTGTCCCAATAATACTTTGCATAATGTACATTGTTAAAGACATCTTCCCCATATTTTCAAGACCTCTGAAAATTTTAAAAGTGGTGTATTTTTGATATAAATATTTGAATAAACATATATAGCCAAAAGCTAATAGTATTCCGAAAATATTATTTAAACTACCACTCACGCCTTCATTGTCTAGCCATAATATGGATGATTTTAATACTAAACTAATAGGTATTAAATATATAAATAGTTTAGACGACCAAAATGATTTTGCAGTTTTTTCGAACCATTTGTATCTTGAAAGACAAATTCCTAAAGTGAAAATAGGAATTTGTAAAAGTATGGCTCCTATAAAGAATAAACCTACTCCTTTTCCATTTCCTAATTGTTGTTCTAAGTCTTCAAACTTAGGATTTTCAGTCAAAT
Source organism: Staphylococcus hsinchuensis (assembly GCF_038789205.1). Taxonomy (NCBI): domain Bacteria; kingdom Bacillati; phylum Bacillota; class Bacilli; order Caryophanales; family Staphylococcaceae; genus Staphylococcus; species Staphylococcus hsinchuensis. Next base: position 924,110 of record NZ_CP128355.1, on the reverse strand, counting down.
TTTCAACATTTCTTATATCTGCATAACTTCCATTACCAAATATTTCTTTAATGTCATGAATATAATTAATTTTATCTTGAGCACTTATTGAACTCTCTGCTTGTCCAAATATTGACAAACTAAATATCAAGACAATTATAGAAAAACCTATAATCGTAAACCATTTAAAGTATTTCTTATTTAACGATATAAAAGGAATAATCATTAACATTGCAAGACCGTAAGTTGTTAATATATCCCCTTCCCAAATAAATAAGCCATGTAGTAAACCAAGTACGATTAAAAAGAACGCTCTTCTCAATAACTTTAATTTCGGTCTTTTCATTTGTCTCCACTTCATTGATTGATATAATTTATCCATTGAAAAACCAAATAAAATGGCAAATATCGGCATAAAACTGCCTTCAAATACAATCAATATCAAATTAAATACACTTTGATTTGCGGTATCTAAATGAAAATATTCTATGAAGCTATGACCTGATAAGCCAAATTGAAATATTAATAAATTGGCCATAAATATCCCTAACAAACAAAATCCTCTTAGTCCATCTGCGACTTCTATTCTTTTCATCTCTCTCACCTCAATGATGATGTTAGCAATCCAAAATAAAATCACACTTATATTAACCTTAAATGTATCTTAAATTTATAATTTCAGGTAGAAATCATTTAATTAGACATATAAAATTAAAAATAGATTGAGGTGTATAAGATGAATGGAAAAATATTAATAATAGAAGATGATCATGATATACAAACTTTAATAAAAATTGCGTTGTCGAATAAACAATTTGGCAATATTTATACTGCCGATGATATACAAAGTGCAGAAAAGCTATTACGCTCGTATACTTTTAACGTCGTACTACTAGATTTAAACTTAAAGTCGGAGAATGGATATCAACTTGTTAAATATTTAAATAATAATGTAACTAAATTAATTGTTGTGACAGCTAAAGATACTGACCTTGATGTCTATAAAGGATTTGAACATGGTGCAGTAGATTACGTTAAAAAGCCATTTGACCCAATTGAACTAGCATTTAGAGTAGGTGTACACATAGAAAAAAACAATATACATAAAAATGGTAATTTAGTCGTTAATTTTGATACTACCGATGTCTCTTTAAATGGCGAACCGATTAGTTTAACTACGAGAGAATATGATTTACTAGAATATTTTATTGAAAATAAAAATCAAATTCTTACTAAAAATCAAATATACGACCGTGTGTGGGGATATTCAGTAAGCGTGGACGACAATACGTTAATGGTACATATAAGGATGTTACGAAAGAAAATTGAAAATGATGCAAATACGCCCCAATTTATTCAAACAATTCGTGGCAAAGGCTACATTTATAGGAGCTAATCATATGAACAAACGATTTACTTTGAAAATTTTTAAATATATTTTTATATTTTTAACTATAACGTTAATCATCATGAGTATTGGAATTGTTTTGTTTTTTACCAATATAACTAAATTAGTTTATTTAGATTTAAATGAAGTAGACGAGTTTTATACAGACCTAGCAATATCTAAAAAAGGTCATACTTATGATCCAGAAGACAACTTCAAACGTATGCTAAAAGAAAAAAACGCAAAATTATATATTACCGACAATCGAGGAAATACAAAATACCCTAGTAAACATAAAAATATAAAAAAATTAATTGTTAATAACATCAATAATACAAAAGCAATTCCCTTCAGAAACAAAAACACCAACGTTATTATTATTTATCCCAAAAAAGAAAATATTAAATTGAAAAATACAAACGAAATTAATACTAAAAAATTAATAAAGAGTCTGTACATAAATAATTTAAATCCATATCAACATCACATCGTAGACGGGAAACTCAAATATACTAAAAACCCTGCAGCTAGAAAAATTATTTATGGTCAAGATGATGACTTATCCACCGTTGAAAAAAAGACACTCATATTTATATTTGTAGTTATCTTATTGTTATTCTTACTTAACTTTCTATTTGTAATTATTTTCGCAATTATTATTTCCAAACGACTTACTAAACCTTTATTTTTCTATACCGATTGGATTGCAAATTTATCAGCAGGAAAGTTATTTAAACCAAGTTCTAAACATTACAATAAAAGAAGTAAAAAGTTATTCAAAGAACTTAATGATTCAGTAGAAACACTAAATACCCAACTTACTCAAAACAGGATATATCAAAATCAAATTAACTACTATAGAGAAAAATGGTTAAATCAAATTTCTCATGATTTAAAGTCACCTTTAACTTCGATATATGGTTATGCTAGATTACTTTCAATTCAAACAGAAGATGTCCACAAACATTCAGAACTCATCGCAGATAAAGCTTCTTACATGAGTAAACTCATAAGCAGTTTGAACGAAAACTTTAAAAATGAAACTGATCAAATGAAATTGCACAAAGAAAAATTCAATGTGACAAAGACTTTCGATGAACTTATTAGATCAATCCAATATGATAAATTCAAATTAAATAACCATTTACACGATGATGAATTTTACGGAAATAAACTTTATTTCCAAAGAATGTTGATGAATTTAATTGACAATAGTATTGATCATAATAAATTCAACCCCTTCATTGAGGTCACTTTAGAAAATGATGGAGATTTTTTACTTATTGATTATAAAGACGACGGCATTGGACTCAAAGAAGATATTTTTGATCAATTATTCAATTCGAAATATACAACTAAAGAAAATAAACAGAATCATGGTTTAGGAACGATGATTATTAAAGAAGTGATAGATTATCATAATGGGAAATTTAAAATTTTACCAACAGAAAAAGGAGTACATTTTAAAATTTACTTAAAACATGATCATTAGCATTTTAACAGTAAATAATCATCCACTAATACACAAACGTAGTATTAATGACGAGTCTCCTGAGGGAGCAGTGCCAGTCGAAGACCAAGGCTGAGACGGCACCCTAAGAAAGCGAAGTCAGAGAATACGTAGTATTATATATAAAAGAAGCACAAAGATGGCTTGAAATTGAAAATCATCTTTGTGCTATTATTTTGGGTTTATGTTCCATACTTTTTTATTAGTTATTTTCAAAAGTAGTTGTGTAATGTCGTCATGAATTGATTAAATACGGGTGTTTGCATCACATCTTCTCGATGTACGAAATAAATAGGTACTTGTTCAAAAGGACTGGAGAGTTCATAAACATCGAAGTCGTTGTGGTACCCTTCTTTTAATACAGATTTGGGCAGCATTGCAAATCCTAATTCAGCTTGCACGCATCCTAGAATACCATCTAAAGTATTTAAGGTGATGTAGTTATTGACTTGAACTTGATGATAGTCGAGCCAATTTTCACAGTAGCCTCTATAGAAACACCCTTCTACAAAGACGATAATGTTATGCGGTTGATGACTTTCCAATGGGTTACCATAACCTTTAGCTGTAATGACGACTAACGTTTCGTTGTATAAATGTAACGCTGATAAAGATGGGTCGTTGACTTCACCTGATAAAAACGCACCTTCAATCTTCCGATGTCTGATTTGTTGCAATAGTTGTGCCGTCGCATTGGTCGAAATTTGTAGTTGTACATCTGGTTTCTCTTGACGAAACGCACTTAGTACATTAGGTAATACCGTAGCAGCAATAGTTTCAATTGATCCAAAATGAAATGGTGCAGATGTGCCACCTAACAATGTTTGCTCAGCCTCATTTATACGATCTAATATTTGATTCGCATAAGTTAACAATACTTTCCCATCAGGTGTAGGCGTTACTGATTTTTTATCACGGTACAATAATTGAGTTCGGTAATGATCTTCTAGTCTTTTTATCTTAGCAGTGACATTAGACTGTACAAAGTTCAATTCGGTCGCTGCTCTCGTAAAGCTCTGCAATTCAACAACTTTTTTAAAGGCTTTGAGATCTTCAATATTCATTTATATCTCTCCACGTTTCTTTATTTTAAAGCTGATTATACTACAAAATAACCCAATTAATAATACGGCTGTTGCGAAGATTAAAGCAGCATTATAGTTATTCCCTTCACCAATGAGCACACCTGCAATCGACGGCGCAATCATCTGGCCAATACTGTATACAATCGTTAAAGTAGCTACAAGATTCGTCTTACTCGTCGTCTGATACATCAATGTTTGACCCTGAGACATAAAGAGTGTCGTTAAGCCTAAAAAGGTACCCCCAAATAGTAAAGCACTTATAATTAAACTGAGACTATGGTGCGATATAACAGGACATATGACACCGATGATTTGCAGTACAAATGCACTATATATCGCTTTGTTGAACCCATACTTTTCAGCGATAATTGACCACACAACTGTTGAAGGTATCGCTCCGAGACCGACAAACATCCAACTGAGCGCTGCATAATTCGATAGTTCAGGAATGGATTTGACTATAGATACTAAGAAAGTACCTGTAACAATGTAACCTGCACCTTCACAGAAATAAGCAATATAATAAAAGCCTATAAATTTCTTATTTAACGTTGTAGTTGGGGTTTTTATACTTTCACTTTGTTGCTCATGTCCAGAGGACTTACGCGTGTTGTTTTGTTGTATCACTGGATTTTCTTTCATAAATAACACTACACATAGCCCTAACGCGAGCGAAATAACGCCGAGGATAACCCATGTGAGCGACCATGTCTTCGTATTAGTAAATAATAATACAAAAATACTACTCAAGAACAATCCGATTCCGACAGCACTATACAGAAATCCGGATATACTACCTTTTCTTGCTAGCTTTAACGCCTCTAACACAACATTTGAAGCAAGTACAAATACTGTCCCGCTCGTAATCCCCGAAATTAATCGTAGGATATTCCAAATAATATAATCATCAGTTAAACCTGTAGCAATTGTCGTTACGATATTAATGATTAAATAAATCTTTATATCGGTTACTTTACTCTTAAACACGTACCACATAGGAATCATCGCGCCAATGAGATAACCTAAATAGTTAACAGACGCCAGTAAACTCGCCTGTTGGTTCGTCATATTTGTTCCATGTTGCATAAATGGCATCATCGATGTATAAACAAACCTTCCAATTGCCATGACGATTAATAATGCACACATGCCTAATAATAATTGTCGATAAGCATGTTTGACCACAGTCATTCCTCCCTTTTATGTATATAAGTTGAGTATACATCTACATAATCATTAATAAAAATGATTGTTTTTGATATTTAGGATTAATAATAATGATTGATAACACCATGGTCGTTCACTAAAATTTTAGACACGTTGCAATCTATAAATAATTGCACATAAAAAAACCAGTAAATGAATTAATTAAACTCATTTACTGGTTGATTAGTCTAGAATTTATATCCTATTATCCATTAACTAAAACAATCACATTAATTAACATTCAATTTATTTTAAATGTTCATATGGACTATTATTCGCAAATGATACGATTTGATCTACGAATAATTTACAACGTAATTGGAATTCGTTGTTATCAAGATAATATGTGCCGTCCTCTAATTTATTATAATCTGAATCATGTGTTGCAATTTGTGTTGGTACTGCAATACCTAATAATGTACGTACGATTAGACGTAAATGTGATAATGGTTCCGCACTCACGATACCACCACTATTTCCAACTAGACCAACAGGTTTCATTTTGAAATCATCCATTGTTAAATGATCTAAAGCATTTTTCAAAATACCTGAGAATGAACCGTGGTAGTTTGGTGTACCTAATACGAAGAAATCAGCTTCTCTAGCTTTAGATTGTAGTGATTTAACATTATTTAAATAAGCTTCACTTGGTTCTGATGCACCTGAAACATCTAATTGATGAATTGGTGTTTCCGCTAAATCAAAGATATCAACTTCGATATCATGCTCTCCAAAGTGTCCTTTCAAATAATGTGCTAATGCGTTTGTATGTGAGCCTGATTTTGCGCTGCCTACGATGATTAAACCTTTCATTATTACTTCCACCTCATATTATAAATTATTATTTTCTTTTAGTAATTTCATAATTGCTTTACCTACGCCACTTTCTTCATTTGAAGTTGTGACAAACTCGGCCTCTGACTTCACCGCTTCTTCAGCGTTGCCCATTGCTACCGGATGACCTACACGTTCTAACATAGAAACATCATTTAAATTATCGCCAATCGCTACGACATCTTTTAAATCAATCTTTAAACGATCTGCTATCGTTTCTAAAGCGATACCTTTTTGTGCATCAGCATGTGTAATTTCTAAATTACCTCTAGATGAAGAAGATACGGCTAAGTTACTCGCTTCTGATAACTGGACTTTAACACGGTCGATCTTTTCTAAATCACTATCAAATGCCAGAATCTTCATTACAATTTCGCCTGGCGTTTGCTCAATCTTATCGTAATTGTCAACGACCTTTAATGTACCATTATCGATACGTTTCTGGATTCCAGCTTGTATCTTTTCAACATCCGCTTTCTGTCCAGCTCGTTCAGCGATATCAACATATATGTCTAAATCACGTTGAGGGTCTTCCGTATATATTCCAAAGTTTGTATAAACTTGATAATAAATATCTTCAGCTTTCAACGTAGTTGTTACTCTTTTAATTAATTCATGATTTAAATTTGAAGTACTCATGATATTGAATGATTCATCTCTAACTTCAGCGCCATTTAAACAGATATACGGAACTTGCAAATCTGTTTGACTGATTGGTGTATTTGCCTCATAAAAAGCTCTACCCGTAGCAATCACTACAGTAATACCTTGTGATTGTGCAAATTTAATCGCTTGAATATTCTCTTCAGAGACTTCGTGTGCTGCATTGAGTAATGTTCCATCCATATCTGTCGCAATTAGTTTTATCATGCATTTTCCTCATTTCTGATGATTATCCATCATACATTTAACGTTATAATGTAAAGATTAATGATGTTGTAACACAAACTATTTTAACAAATTATCAAACATTTATATTATCGTCTGTTTGTATGATTTTTTTATTTTTTCTCAAGTTTTTAAAAAAGTTAGTGAGTAATTGGCTACATTGTTGTTCTAGTACCCCTGTAGTTACTTCAGCACGATGATTAAATCGTGGTTCAGCAATTAAATTCATTAAACTGCCTGCACAGCCGCCTTTAGGGTCTTCAGCACCATAAACGACACGTGGTATTCTACTCATCACAATCGTACCTGCACACATCGCACATGGTTCCAGTGTGACATATAACGTACATCGTTCTAATCTCCAGCTCCCTATCACTGTAGCAGCTCTTTGAATCGCAATATGTTCAGCGTGAGCAGTTGGGTCTTGTAGTGTTTCACGTAAATTGTGTGCACGTGCAATCACTTCTTCATCTCTAACGATGATGGCACCTATAGGCACCTCACCTATTTGCTCTGCTTTCTTGGCTTCTTCTATTGCAATTTCCATATATTTTTGATCAACCCTCATGTGTCTCACACCTCACATATGATACAATATTGAATGTCTATTTTAACATTGGAGTGTTCAATATGAAAAAAACTTTTATCGCTATCGAAGGCCCAATTGGCGTTGGGAAGTCTTCTTTAACTCATAAACTTAGTCAAACTTATCACTTCTATGAAGAGAATGAAATTATAGATGAAAATCCATTTCTATCAAATTTCTACGACGATATTTCAACTTGGAGTTTTCAAACAGAAATGTTTTTCTTATGTAATCGTTACAAACAATTTCAAGATATTGAACACATCAATTCAGGTGTAGTAAGCGACTATCATATATATAAAAATAAAATCTTCGCTAGTAATACACTATCACAAGATGAATTTGATAAGTTTTCAAGAATTTATAATATACTCACCGAAGATTTAGAAATGCCGAATGTAATTATTTTCCTAGATGCTGATTTAAATGTTTTAAAATCTCGTATCGCCAAGCGTAATCGTAGCTTTGAACACCATATTGAAGACGATTATTTGCTCAATCTAAAGCGTGATTATCAACGATTCTATGAGTCAATGAAATCTTCAGAAACACAAGTTATCCGTATTGATACGACTAATCTGGATTTCGTCAATAATGATGCGGACTATCAACAAATTTTAAATTTAGTAGAACCACTCATTGGAGGTTATAAACATGAATAAATATGGTATCCCTCAAGATGCGATTATTACAGTTGCGGGTACAGTAGGTGTAGGTAAGTCCACGTTGACACGTGCGCTAGCCGAGCGATTGAATTTCCGCACTTCGTTCGAAAATGTAGATCATAACCCTTATTTAGATAAATTTTATCATGACTTTGAACGTTGGAGTTTCCATTTACAAATTTACTTCTTAGCTGAACGCTTTAAAGAACAAAAACGCATGTTTGAATATGGTGGCGGGTTTGTGCAAGATCGCTCAATTTATGAAGATGTCGATATCTTTGCGAAAATGCACCAACTTCAAGGAACGATGAGTGAAGATGATTTCAAAACATACTCAGAATTGTTTAATGCAATGGTCATGACACCTTACTTCCCGAAACCTGATGTATTAATTTATTTGGAATGCGATTACGATGAAGTAATAGAACGTATTAATCAACGTGGTCGTCAAATGGAGATGGAAACAGACCCTGAATATTGGAGGAAATTATATACACGTTACGAAGAATGGATTCGCGATTTCAATGCTTGCCCAGTCGTGCGCGTCAATATCAATGAATATGATCTGCTCGAAGATCCTGATTCATTAGAACCTGTTATAGAAAAAATAAGCCGTATTATTAGTGCGTATCGCAATGTCGATCAACGTTAGACAATCTATGAATAAAAAACCAACGCAAGAGATTAAATCAATCTTTTGCGTTGGTTTTTATATATTCAGATGTTTTACTAATAATATTATAAACCCAAAGCTTTGCTCTTATTATTTAATAATTTTAATAATTTCATTTGCGGTTTCGAAGACATAATCTGCTTTAGTGAACTCTTCTTCTAAGCCTACGCCAGTTAATACAGCTACACTCAAACCAAGATGAGCATTTACACCTGTTTGTATATCATTAGCGGTATCACCAACAATCATGACATCTTGTGGTGCTACATCGTAGTGATGAAATAACGGATTCAATACTTCAGCGTTCGGTTTTTCTACCGCATCCGCTTCTGTAGAAATCACAACATCAAAATAATGTTCAAGTTGTGTTGCTTCTAAAAATTGTTCAACACCTACTTTAGAATCACTCGTCACAATACCTAAACGGTAACCATCCTTTTTCAATGTGTCTAAAGTGTCGGTAATACCTTCAACTAAAATATTTTCAGGAACACGTTGATCCACTAAAGTTTGACTTCGGCGTTGTGCCCACTGCGTTACATCTTGACCTGCAATTTCGCAAAACGCCTTGATCATTTCATCTAATGCACCGGAAGCCATGATTGTTCCCGGTTGAATCTCGCCATCAATCACACCAAGCTGACGGTAAGCACGATCCACGTCATTGATATTTTCTCGATATTCATCCATAAAATCATCGACGAGTTGCAGACCTATCTTCATCCAACTACGGTCAAAATAAATTAATGTACCGTCTTTATCAAATAATATCCATTCCATGTTGCTACATCTCCTACATCATTACATATTTCCTCTTTAATTATATTCACCATTTAAGTTTAATACATTAATTTTTGATTTCCTAGAAATGTGACTAATATAAAATAGGAGCAGGACAGAAATCTAATTTTCTAATTGAGATTTCATTGTCCCACCCCAGTAAAGATGACTAGCGTTGTACGAAACTTGATATAAGCTTTAGCTATCTACTGTCTAGTTGATTAAAAAAGTCTGAGACAGCTCATTTTGCCTCAGACTCAATTGATTATTATTCATATCTTGGTACTACAACTCTCCAGCCTTCTGGATCATCCAATTTACCGCTTTGAATGCCTACGTAGTTGTCGTAAAGTTTTTGCGTAATCTCGCCTGTTTCATTGTTGTTGATAACGATTTCTCTATCTTCGTATTTCAACTTACCGACTGGTGAAATAACTGCGGCAGTACCTGTACCAAATACTTCTGTAAGTTCACCTTTATCGTATGCTTCAAATAGTTCATCAATAGATACGTGGCGTGTTTCAACTTCGTAGCCTAATTTTTGTGCTAATTCAATAACAGTCTTACGTGTAATACCTGGTAAGATACTTCCATTTAATTCAGGTGTAACAATTTTTCCATTTTCAACGAAGAAAATGTTCATGCTACCAACCTCTTCGATATATTTACGTTCAACACCGTCTAACCATAGCACTTGGTCGTAACCTTCTTCTGCTGCATTCGTTTGAGATTTAAGGCTTGCTGCGTAATTTCCTGCAACTTTCGCAAACCCAACGCCTCCACGCACGGCGCGCACATATTCATCTTCTACATAAATCTTCGTAGGTGTTAATGACTCTCCGCCATAATAGTTACCAGAAGGAGATAAAATAATTAACATTTGATATGATTTTGCAGGTCTTACACCTAATACGCCTTCAGTTGCAAAGACAAATGGACGAATATAAAGTGATTGACCATCGCCTTCTGGAACCCAGTCACGTTCGACATCTACAAGTTGTTTAAGTCCTTCTAATAATAATTCTTCATCGACTTTAGGCATTTCTAGTCTTTCTAATGAGTTATTAATACGCTTAAAGTTCTGAGATGGACGGAATAAGTCAACTTCTCCATCATGTTTATATGCTTTCAATCCTTCAAACACTGCTTGTCCGTAATGAAGTGCTTGAGCAGCTGGAGATATTTCGATTGATCCGTATGGCACAATCTTTAAATCATGCCATCCTTTATCGGCATCATATTGAAAACTTAACATATAATCCGTGAAGTGCTCCCCAAATCCTAAATCTTTTGGGTCTGGCTTTTCTTTTAATTGTTGTCGCTCTACAAATTGTATTTTTTCTGACATGATTTATCCTCCCAAAGCTTTCAAAGTTTGTATATTAAATTATATCAATGTGAATAACTTGATTCAATGAATTTTCGAAATATTTAAACTTTAACACAATTATCTAATTGTTTTATATACAATAAATGATGAAGTTATTTCTGTTTAATAGCCTCTAACATAACCTCAGTCATTTTGTTGAGATCATATTTCGGGTCGAATCCCCACTCTGCTCTAGCACAACTTACATCTATACTATTCGGCCAACTATCTGCTATGGCTTGTCTTTGCGGATCAACGTCATAACTTAATTCAAAATCTGGTAAATATTCTTGAATAGATGCTTTAACCATTTCTGGTTCAATACTCATCGCACTTAAATTATAAGCATTACGGTTAATCAATTTCACACCATCTGCTTCCATCAATTGAATGATAGCGTCGATCGCGTCATCCATAAACATCATATCCATATAAGTATCTTGTGCAATATAGCTCGTGTATTTACCTTGGCGTACTGCTTGGAAGTATATATCCACGGCATAATCTGTCGTGCCGCCACCAGGTTCTTTAACATGTGAAATCAGCCCTGGAAATCTAACACTACGCGTATCCACATTAAATTTCTCAAAGTAATATTGGCACAATAATTCACCAGCAACTTTGTTAACGCCATACATTGAAGTCGGTCGTTGGATTGTAACTTGAGGTGTGTTTACTTTTGGAGTAGATGGGCCAAATGCGCCAATTGAGCTTGGAGTAAAGAACTGTAAATCATATTCACGTGCTACTTCTAAAGCATTCATTAAACCACCCATATTTAAATCCCAAGCAAATATCGGGTTCTTTTCTGCTTTCGCCGACAATAAAGCTGCCATATGCATTAAAGTATCAGGCTGAAATGATTCAACTAATTGGTTCATATGTTTTCTATCAGTCACATCTAAAATTTCAAACGGTCCATTTGAAAGTGATGATGCTGGTTCAGGTTCTCTTATGTCCGTAGCCAACACATTGTCATTACCATATAAGGATCTACACTTTAACACAAGTTCAGTACCAATTTGTCCTAAAGCGCCAGTTATCATAATTTTTTTCATTATAAATCTCCCCTTTGTTTACTACAGAAACGTGTTGTGTTCTCTAGATGTACAAATATATTATTATTAACTATATTATAGAACATTATAATTGATTTGTATACTTAGAGTGAACAAAAGCGTAATATCAAGGAGATAAGTATCCTTATTGTGTACTATTTTCCATCTTTGTATTTGATACGATACGGAAAAACAACTCTCATTAAATAAAGTTAATCTGAATAACATTAATGCTTTAAATAATCTACAAATGTCTCAATCGTCGTTAAATTATTACTATCTTTATGCGTCATAGCTACAAAGTGAAGGAAATAATCAAACGGCGCTCCAATTGTTACCATTTCTACCATACCACTTGCGATATAAGGATCGTCTTCTAACATTAACCTTGAGACAATACTTACACCTAATCCCTCAGATATTGTTTTAATTAATACACTCGGATTGTTTGTTTTGAAAACAATTTTTAACGGGCCGTTTTTATCTTCAAAGTTCTTTAAGTTCTCATGATAAAAATTGCGATCATAAAGTACAAAAGGATATGGCTGTATCATTGATAAATCTACATTTTCTCGTAATGATAATTTTGACTTTTTCGGTACAATCAAACGAAAGTCTGTCGAAATATTTAATGGGTAACTCGTTAATGTCTTAGCAAATGTTTCAGATTCACGTTTTCCTATTAATCCAATATCAACTTCATTGTTTTCCATCATTTTAATCACTTTATCTTTATCACTTTCGAACACTTGAACTTCAATATGAGGGAAATCTTTCTTAAAAGCAGATAAAGCTTTAGGAATAATCTTATTAAATAACGTCGGTATCGTCGCAATTTTTAGAGATCCTGTTAGATTACTCTTTAACGAATCGACTTCTTGTAATAACTGTGTACGCGCATCTAAGATATCAATAATATATGGAATAATACGTTGACCAATTTCAGTTGCAAAAGTACCTCTTCTAGATCGCTCGAATAATTGGTACCCTAACTCAAATTCTAAAGCGCGCAAAGACTGGTTCATTGCAGACTGGCTTACATGCATTTTATCAGCCGCTTGAATGATAGATTCCAATTCATATATCTTTTTTACATAGGTAAGTTGTTCAAAATTCATATTTAGCTCCTTTATATAAGCTTTACTTATATTAATATCATTAATCTTAATTATACATAAGTATGCATAATTTATTATAATGAAAATATTCAATAAATGTAGGGGTGATTCTGTTTTATGAATGAAAAGTTATGGACGAAAGATTTTATTACAGTAACACTCGTTAATTTTCTAATGTATTTAATACATTATACTTTAATCGTTACAGTAACGACGTATGCAATTCATACGTATCATGCCTCAGAAAGTATGGGTGGTCTAGCAGCCGGCATCTTTATCATTGGGATGTTATTTGGCCGACTCTTATCCGGTCGATTTATCGATCATCTTAAGCCAAGAAAGGTATTGCTATACGGTATTATATTCTCAATTATTACCGTAGCACTTTATTATACAATTAATAGCTTAACGATCTTAATGTTAGTCCGACTCATTCACGGCTTTGCATTTGGTATATCTTCTACAGCTACAGGTACCATTTCTTCACGTATTGTACCAGAAAAACGTAAAGGTGAAGGTATTGGCTACTATGCACTTAGTGTCACATTAGCTTCAGCTATCGGACCATTTTCAGGTATTATTTTAAGTCAACACTTAGGTTTTAAATCTATCTTTAATGTAAGTTTATTATGCATTGTATTATCACTTATATTAACTTTATTTATTAAAAATCTTCCAAAAACAACTAGTCTACAAAATGCACAACAAAGTCAACCTAAAGGTATTGATGCATTCATTCAACGAGAAGCGCTACCTATCTCTATCGTGGTAGCTTGTGTAGGTATTGCTTATTCAAGTGTACTATCATTCTTGTCAGCTTATACTGAACAAATTAATTTAGCATCAATTTCTAGTTTCTTCTTCGTTGTTTATGCTGTAAGTACTTTTGTTACAAGACCATTTACTGGTAAAATCTACGATAAATTCGACGAAAACAAAGTAATGTATCCAGTGATGATTAGTTTCATCATAGGGTTATGCTTGCTAGGCATGACGCACACAAGCTGGTTATTACTTATTTCAGCAGTATTCATCGGTATAGGTTATGGTACGATTGTTCCTAGTGCACAAGCGATTGCAGTGCAACAATCACCTAAGAAAAATATTGGACTCGCAACTTCAACATTCTTTATGTTTGCTGACTTTGGTGCCGGCATCGGACCATTTGTATTAGGTATTATCATTCCACTCGTAGGCTATAGATTCTTATATATCATTATGGGCATATTAGTACTGGTTTCAATCGGTCTTTACTACCTATTACATGGTAAAAATGTCCCGTATCAACACAATCATTAATCAACAAAAAAGCTGAGGTTTACGTACTAACGTAAACCTCAGCTTTTTGCGTTTATAAATCAAGTTGATTTTTAATTTCGTTTGTTACTTCATCAAAGTTGTAATTTTGTTGGTCAAGTGGTGAACCTTTTTCTACTAACTGCTGTATACTTTTCATATGAAATTGCCATCCTGTAAAATCAGCTGCAATATGTGGAAACTCGTGAGGTAAATGTTCTTCAAGTGTTATTTGAGTTGCACCTTGTATTTCAGCTAATACAAACTTCACAGTACCTTTATCCCACGTGAAACCTACTACCTTGTTTGGCTCGTAATGCGTGATTTCCATTTCTTGTCGAGTATCTTCCATATTAAATACCACTGTGCCACCAACTTCTTGGTCTTTAAATGACAATTGAGGGAACCATTGTTGTATCCCTTCAGTCGTACTTAAATAAGGAAATACCTGATCTGTAGTGGCATCAATATGTTGTATGACATTTTGAGTGATACCTTGTTCGCCCTTCAAATATTTTACTTCCATTACATTTACACTCCTTGATTTCATTATAAGGTTCACATCTACTCTATTAGGTTATTCCTTTTTACAAATTACACAAAACCTCTATAAAGAAATTTAGAAACAAAAATTACTCATTCGTAGATTTAGATTTTTTCATCATAAACCAGTAAATAATGCCAAGTAAGATAAACCACAATGGAGATAGAACTACGCCCATGCGTGTATCAGGTGCAATAAATAAAAGCACTAATACAAAGACAAAGAAGAGTTGTACCACTCTCGCACTATGAATACCTCCTGGTAATTTATAATGGCTTTTTTTATGTTTTTCAGGATTATTCTTAATATATTTAATGTAAGCGTAAACGATAAACATCCATACAGCTACAAGTAAAATCGTTGATATCGCAGTTACATAGAAGAATACTTGCGTTGCGTTTGGTATAAAATAGTTCAGCAACACTGTAATCGATAGCAATAAACAAGTAACTAAAATGGAAATTACCGGTACCCCACGTTTATTTGTTTTCATTAAGTAACGGTTCGTCTGTTTTTTCTCGGATAAGCCATGTAGAATACGACTATTTGCGAAAATACCACTGTTACAAGCAGATGAGGCAGCTGTTAATACAACAAAGTTGATAACGCTTGTAGCAAAAGGAATACCAATAATTCCAAATAGACTAACAAATGGACTATCATTTGGATCGATTGTATTCCAAGGCATAATCGTCATCATTACAGCTAAAGCACCAATATAAAATAATAATATTCTCACTGGAACACTATTAATTGCTTTAGGAATTGTTTTGTGAGGATCTTTCGTTTCCCCAGCTGTAATACCTAGCATTTCTAAGCCAGTAAATGAAAAGACTACCATCTGGAATGACATAAAGAAACCAGATGCCCCATGAGGGAAGAAACCATCATGTGAGACTAGATTACTTAAACTAGTCTTACCATATGGCGTGTGAAATGCAAAGACAATCATCACTATTCCAATCACAATAAGAAAGACGATTGTAATTACTTTAATAATAGAGAACCAAAATTCAAGTTCCCCGAATACTTTCGTACTTGTTAAATTAAGTAACATTAAAATTAATACACACGATAGTGAAGTAATCCAGTTAGGTAAATCAGGTAACCAAAATTCTACATATTTTGCAACAGCGGTGATTTCTGCCATCCCTGAAGTAATCCAAGTTAGCCAATATGTCCACCCTGTCACAAATCCTGCAAATGGCCCTATTTCATCATGCGCAACATCTGCGAAAGTCTTATAACCTGTATTAGACAATAATACTTCGCCCATTGCACGCATAAATATAAATAGGAATAGACCTACAACAGTGTAAGTTAATAAGATCGAAGGCCCAGTAATACTTATAGATTGACCTGCCCCTAAGAAGAGACCTGTACCAATGGAACCACCAATGGCAATGAGTTGAACATGTCTGTTACTCAGCTCTCTGTTTAAACTATTCTGCATCTAATTACTCCCATTCACTTTGTTTTAAAAAGCATTATTAAATGACTAAATAGTGTTTACAACCCCCTTTAATATGTAAACGACTATTTTGCATCATTTGAAAAAACTAAATTAATGCTTTGTTGTATAATATTCTTTTTTTCAGAAAATTACAACTACTTTCAAAGTAAAAATGACTTAATTTCATAAAAATCTGTTGGGAATTTAGTCCAATTTCAATAATTTTTCTTTTCATTTTCTAGCATAGCCTTAAATCAAAAGACACAAATTTTTTTAAAAATCAACTAAAACATAAGTATTTTTTATAATATTAGACTAAAGTTATAAATATTTGTAATCGCAAATTTAATTTTATATAATAAATCCATGCTACAGAGAAACAGAATAAAAGCTTGTAGTGAAAAGGTTGGTAAAGATGGAAAAAGAAAAAAAGAAACAATTATTCAAAAATGTAAAGCCATTTGCGAAAACAAATCATAAAAAAAGTGCTATTCAAATAATGAATACATTATTACCATTAGCGATAATACTCATAGCAAGTTTACTTTTATTTCAAATTCATTGGTCACTTGCAGTTATTAGCAGCATCATCGCTTCAATATTTTTAGTTCGAACATTCATTATATTTCACGATGCATGTCACGGCTCTTATTTGAAAAAGCAATCACATAATAAAATACTTGGTAACATTACAGGTTTCCTTACGTTTTTTCCATATGAAAGATGGCGTAGAGAACATCTTATTCATCATGCCGGGAACGGTAATTTAGAAAAACGAGGAACTGGCGACATTTGGGTAATGACTGTCACTGAATATAGTGAAGCCACTAAGTTCAAACGTTTATGTTATAGAATATATCGTAATCCATTTGTGATGTTTGTCATTGGTCCATTCTTCTTAGTATTTGTATCAAACCGCTTTAACGTGAAAGACGCAAAAATGAAAGAACGTATCAATACATGGGCTAATAACGTGCTATTGTTATTAGTGTACGGTGGCTTATTTTATTTGTTAGGTCCAGCTCAATTTTTAGCTGTATTCTTGCCTATGGTATTCATCTCAGGAATGATGGGTATTTGGTTGTTTTACATCCAGCATACTTTTGAAGATTCTTATTTCGAAGAACCTTCTGAGTGGGACTATGTCAAAGCTGCGATTGATGGCAGTTCATACTATAAACTCCCTAAATTTATGTAATGGGTAACAGGTAACATCGGTTATCATCATGTACACCATTTAAATCCTAGAATTCCTAACTATGAATTAGAGACAACACATGAAAACGTCACACCATTGCAGCATGCAACTACGATTTCAATAGCTGAAAGTCTTAAATCGTTAAAATACAAATTATATGATGAAAGTCGTAAACGTTTTATTACTTTTAAAGAGTATACACGCCAATATAAAGCGACTTATTAAAGCAAATTAAAAAAGAGAGCGGGACAGAAATCTAATTCTCTAATAGAGGTTTCGCAGTCCCGCAAGTTGCCAAAGAGTCTGAGACACCTATTTTGTCTCAGACTCTCTTTTTATTTTTCACATAAACCAATAAAAGTATAATATACGTCCCCTTACCCAAATAAGCGTGTTCCAATTTTCAAAATGTGGTTATTATCGGGTTTTAGTTTTCAGACTTATTTGAAATGTCCGACTATTAACTATATAATTGTTTTCAATAAAGGGGATGATTAAATTATGAAACAAAATATTTACGGTAATGTACCTTGCTTTTTAAATGGAAAAAACTTAACACAATCACAATCGTTAGATACAGATGTGATTGTGTACGGTGTCCCATTTGAAGGTGAAAGCACATGGGGTGACTATACAGGCGTTGAACTTGGCCCTAAGCAAATTAGAGTAAGTTCAGCCCGTTATAGTCAATATTTACCTGAACTTAATCACATAGATATTAGTGAGCATTTATCTTTAGGAGATGTTGGAGACGTTCCTTATATTGCGCATAATAACGAAGAAAGCTATAAAAATATTGAAGCATTTGCCAAAAAACTATGGGAAAGTGAAAAATTCTTAGTCGGTTTCGGCGGAGAACACGGCGTCACATATCCAATTTTAAAAGCACTAACAAATACCGGCAAAAAAGTCGGTATCATACATCTTGATGCACACTATGATAATATGCCTGATTATGAAGGCGAAATATATGCCCGTAATACACCTTTTATGCATTTATATAACACTGAAGGTATACGAAATGAAAGTATTATTCACACAGGTATTCATGGACCACGTAATAAACCAGAAACAGGTCGTTATGCACAAGAAGCTGGTGCAGTAACGCTAACGATTAATGACATTAGAAATGCGAATGATTTAAAACAATACGCACGTGACATTTACAAACAGGCAAGTCAAGATGTCGATGTAGTATATCTGACGATTTGTAGTGATGTATTGGACTTCGCCTTTAACCCTGGTGGCCCGGTGGATGGTAATGGCCTCAGCTCTTATGAATTACTCACGATGATTTATGAATTCGCATCATTAGGTATTTGTGGCATGGACTATGTAGAAGTTTATCCAATGAATGATGCAAACCAAAACTCAGCCCATTTCGTTTCAACTGCGGTATTATACGTCTTAGCTGGTCATGTTGCTTATTTAAATAAAAATCAATAATACGAGGAGTGATTACCATGTTGAAAAACACGAGTAAACTGTTGAAGTCACTTGGACCTGGGATGATTATCACTGCCTCATTTATTGGACCTGGTACCGTTACGACTATGTCTCAAAGTGGAGCCGGTTTCGGTTATAGCTTGTTATGGGCTGTACTATTTTCAATTATTGCAACAATTGTATTACAAGAAATGATTATTCGACTATCGCTCGTTACAAGAGAAGGCTTAGGCGAAGCAATTCAAGATTTATTTGCACATAAAGTCGGCAAACTTATTCTCGTCTGCTTTACGTTGATCGCAGTAACAATTGGCTGCGCCGCTTATATTAGTGGAGACCTAATTGGTACTTCCTTAGGTGCTTCATATTTACTTCATTTACCTGAACACGTCGTAGCCCCTATTATCGGACTAATTATTTTACTCATTGGTTTATTTGGGAACTATCAGATACTCGAAAAAATTATGATCGGTTTAATGGTAGTTATGGGCATTATTTTTATCACTACAATGATTATTATCCGTCCCGATGTTATTGGTATTCTCAAAGGGATTTTTATCCCTTCACTACCCGATGGATCATTGTTAACTGTAATCGCTTTAATCGGAACAACAGTCGTACCTTACAATTTCTTTATTCATTCAACTGCAGTTCATGAACGCTTCGATAGTATTAAGGCGCTACGTTTCGCACGATGGGACACAATCATATCTATTTCAATCGGAGGAATTATCTCAGCAGCAGTACTTATTTCGGCTGCTAGATTAATGCACGGAAAGAAAATCACAAGTGTTATCCAACTTGCTGAACCTCTGAAGCCATTATTAGGAGATGCTGCTCCTATCGCAATAAGTATCGGACTATTTGCTGCAGGTTTATCCTCTGCAATAGCCTCTCCAACTGGTGCTGCTGCGACGATTAGTAGTTTGTTAAAATGGGATAAAGGCATGAACAGCAAAAAATACAAAACCGTATTCGCCTGTATCATATTAATAGGTATGATTACCTCTGCATTAGGATTCGAACCATTGCAAGTACTTCTTGTCGCTCAAGCACTCAATGGCATTATCCTCCCAACGGTAGCTATTTTAATATTTATCATTATAAATAAAAAAGGACTCATGGGTTCTCATGCAAACAATATATGGTTAAATATCATTGGTGGTCTCGTCGTTCTCGTTGTTACATTTCTCGGTATTTATAGTTTAGTAGATGCAATCAATAACTTTATTCATGCATAATCGAAATGAAGTCATTTATCTTAATACAACGATTTGAAGGTTGATACATTAAAAATAGCGTCCCAGATTACATTGGACATTGATGTAATCTGGGACGCTATTGATTTGAAGAGATATTGAACAATGAGGGGGATAAACAACCTGTGTCGTTTCAACTGTTTTGTATGTAATATAAATGTAAAAGCAGAATTAAACAGAGCGATACTAATATTCTGCGACTAACCTAAGATAGTTATAAGACATTAACAATTTAAGATGGTATGAGAACTATATAAGTACTATAGCCTTTTCAATAATAGAGATACCATACAATAGCAGCATTATTTCAATCGTCTCTGAAGTTTATATCATGGCTGCAATGCAATAATGGTTATGATTCGATTCAGAATTGAGAACCCCCTACAAGGTTATTATATTATTTCTTCACCTATGATAAAAATACATAGTTGGAATATATTATATTCGTTTACGGCATGCTTTAAAATGTGGAACTTCCATTATATATTTTTTGGACAGTCGGTCGTGGACCCTTTTAAAAATTCAATTAATTCACGTGTAGCAAAGTTCATATAATTACCTTTCTTCCAAATAACACCTAAATTCCATGAATCATCCGCCCCTTCTAAAGGTATACCAACAAGTTCATCATTTAAAATCTTCACGATACTTTCGGGCAAAACAGTTATACCAATACCATCCATAATCATATTCTCTATAAATGTAATCTGAGACATTTTAGCAATCGTTTTCGGTTCGAAACCTACATTTCTACAACTCTCAAAAAATTGATCTTTCAAATAGTAATCATCGTGAAACATTAAAAAATACTCATCTTTCAAATCTTTCAAATGAACAGCGTTCACGTCCGCATATTTAGAGTCTTTATTTACTACAAGTAACAACTGTTCAGTATATAAAGGTATTGAGTCATAAATATCATCGTTCACTGGTAATGTCGTTATACCAACATCAATTTCATCATTATTTAAAAATTGTTTAATGGCCTTTCCGCCACTTTCAATTACTTCATACGTTACATTAGGATATTTATTATGAAATTGTTTCAAACGTCCCGTAAAAAATCTTACATTCAGTATTGCAGATATCCCTAATCGAATATGCCCACTATCAAGATTCATAACATCTCCCATTTCAGATGTCATATCTTCAATTACTGCTAAAGTTTCCACACATTTTTCATAAAACACTTTCCCTACATCTGTTAAGACGATGTGCTTTTTACTACGATCAAATAACTGGATAGAAAATTCATCTTCTAATAACTTTATATTCTTACTGATTGTTGATTGTGCAATAAATAATTGCTCAGATGCTTGAGTCATGCCTCCACGTTTAACAACCTCGACGAAATACTTCATTTGTTTAAATTCCATGCTTGGCTCCTCACAATACACATTTATTTTTCGCCCGTTTAAAATTTAAATAATAATCTAAAAACAAGCACGTCATTGTATCAATATATTAATATTTTATTTTACAATATAATTACTATTACTAATAATTATAATTACAGCGACTTAATAATACAAATGTTATCAGTCCTTATTTCCAATTAATTTCCAAAAAATAGAACCACTTAACGTTAGGTTTTTAAAAATTTTTAATTATTTTTAAATAGCGTTTTTCGATAAAATTTACTCTGTTTTTAACTGAAAATTTGAATATATATTCTACAAAAAATCACTATAAATATCTAAAAAAATTGTCATTGTTTCTACAAGACTCATTTATTGATTTAAATTTAAATTAAATATACAAATCGCTTTACAATGCGATCCATCTGTGTCCGAGTTTTGAAATCCCTACAAAATCACTATATTATAACTGTGTTGAATAAAGTTGAAAAACATCATTAATTGTCACCTTACTCAATTTGTAAAAATTCTAATTACCGTTTAAATATTAAATAAGCGTGATAAAACTTTTTATTAAATTTTCTGAATATCTTGAATTTAAAATGTTTGAATTCGAGATAAATTGGTTAAAGATTACTGCTCAAATTAAACTGTAGAAATAAAAAAGATAAAATCATCTTAAGCCATGATTGTATTTTCAATAACTATACTTAGAGAGAGAAATTAATAGTTACTCTGAACATATTATACTTAGATTATTTTTTATTTTTACAAATTAATATGTTTGAGCTTAAAATCATTGGGTTATATTATTCATGTATGATCATTTGATAAGGAGGGATTTCGATGGTACACCGTTTCTTAACACTTTTAGGTCAATTCTTCTACGATGAGATTGGTTATTATGGTCAAGATAAACCTTATACAAAATAATTTTATTTTGTAACTAATTACAAAGGAGGCTTTACCATGATTGAAGATATTTATGAAGCTTTCATCGGATTCATCAAAAGAATCGGACTTTAATTTTCAAATTGGAACAACGACAAATTCAATCAGTTTTAATCATATAAATTAAAGTATAAGGGGGCATTTATAATGTTACATCGTTTCTTAACACTTTTCGGTAAATTCTTCAACGACGAAATCGAATATTATGGTCAAGATAAACCTTACACTAAATAATTTAAGCTAATATTAGTATTAAATTAATAAAGGAGGCTTTACCATGATTGAAGATATCTATGAAGCTTTCATCGGATTCATGAAAAGAATCGGACTTTAATTTCTAATTAGAATTTTTTTGGGCAAAAATTCTTAATTATTAGGCTGTATAATTTTTGCGGTTGATGGAACACGGATTCCACCAACCGCCTTTTTGTTTCATGTATAACATAATTTTTAATAAAGGGACTGCATTTGCTTCTCAAAATCTTCGTATGATATTTGATTTCTAGATAATTTAGCTATAAGCATATACATCTTTTCATTTTTCGTATATTTCTTTTTCGTTAACTTAGATTCAATATTCTCTTCCCCATTTAATGGTACATCCACATTACTTCTCTCATTAAACGCTTTATAATAACGCATACCAAACTTACGTTGTGATAATGCATCAATATGGATACCGTCAGGATTTGGCGTTAACGCTTGTGCTGTAACGAAATAACAATTGTCTTTTTGTTGCGCAACTTCTTGAATACATGTATTAATATGTTGAAATTCAGGCGCACTGAGACCGAAACCTTGCTGTCCGAGATAATCTCCTAATAACCCCATCACGAAAGGACACTCTGGCTTATTAAACGTTTCTCTTAAATAATCAATGAGACCTTTCAATTTTTCACTATAAGTCGCATAATTACCGTTTAAACTATCACTTTCACCTTGATGCCACAATATGCCGATAAGATCACTCGATTCCATTGCAAACTGAGTTTCTGCAATTGCATGTCTCGTTAACATTTGATCTTTCGCCCATTCATCAATTGATGTACCTCCATCAGCACAAGGAATGAGCCCAATTGTTTCATTTGGGTGCGCATCTACCCACATTTTAGCGAAAGAGGCTGCTGGACCGATACCAGCAACTGCTCGATCACTATGAATCGGTTCATCCATCATTTGCCAACGACCATTGCGCAGTACAAATATACGTTCATCTATAATTGGTTCCACTTGATTTGTGAACCCTCGACCAGCCATATTAGACTGCCCGATAAGTAACACTGATTTCATATTTTTCTTCCTCCAAACAATCTATTTCATAAAAACTGTTATTGACCTTTACGATTCATTTTGTTGTTTGAACTTTTGATAAAAATAGTTTGCCACTACAATATCAACAATAGCTAAACCTACTGATTTAAATACTGTCTTCTCTTCCTCTGAAGTTCGTCCATCGAGCTGGCCTGAAACGATACGACCTAACTCACCATATAAATCGTCTTTATTAAATTCACCTTCAGAAATAGGCGTCACTAAATCACCAGTTTCCTCTAAAGCTGCTTCAGCCGATTCAACGACAACTTTATCTGCAGATGAAACCACATGTGTCGGTAACTCTTGCATTTCAGGTTTAAACGATCCTACTGCATTCACATGTACACCTGGTTTCAACTCATTATTGAATACTGGTTCTGAGGCATTCGTTGCAGTAACAATCACATCGGCTTGATGAATAGCGTCTTCCACATTTTCAAAAACTTCAACGTCTAAATCTGAATGTTGACTCTGCACTTTCTCTGAAAATTTAACTGCTTTATCATATGTGCGATTAAAGAATTGAATGCGTTTAATATTTCTTTCTGCAAGTACTGCTTCAATTAATCCTTCAGCTTGATCTCCCGTACCAACTACACAAAGTGTTTCAGCATTTTCTTTCGCAAGGTAACGTGTTGCAACGCCTGAAATCGCACCTGTACGAATCTTCGTTAAGTATGAACCTTCTAGAACTGCTAACGTTTCCCCCGTTTCATAATCTGACAAAATGACCGAACCAACAATTGTATTTTTACCAATCTTCGTATTATTCGGTGCCATCGTAACCGTTTTTAGACCAACGATCTTTAGTTCATCAGATAAAGCCGGCATAACAAGATATCGATTATCCTCATTAAATGGCAAAACATAACGCAACGGTGTTTCGGTTTTACCTTCCGAATATGCCTGTAACGATTCTGCTACCGCATCCACAACCTCTTTCATATTTAATAATTCTGCTTGTTTTTGTTCATCTATAAATAACATCATTACACCTCTTTAACTTGAATTTTATCATTTAAAACTTTCAAAAATTTTTCTTTATATTCATAATAGCAATTATATAAATTTCAAATGACGTTCTCCTTCATTATCATATGAATATGAAACAGACACAATGATAATGTTTATGGTAAATATAAAAACCCGACAACATGACGTTGTCGGGTTAAGTTGAAAAATGATGGTGTTATTTTAAATTTAAATTTTTCTTATACGCATTGATAATGGCATCATTATTACCTGGATAGAAATAGTAAATACCATCTTCACCTTTTTTATTTTGTCCTTCTAAAGTGTGACGATTCACTTTATTTTGTGCATTTTTATAATCCGAACGAATACCATTTAGCTCAGTGATACTTAAGTCTGTCTTAACGTTATCGCCTGCTGCATCAAATATACCGTTCATCTTAGGAATAGAACTTGGTTGTAATGCTTTCTTCGCTACCGCTTCAATCACGAGTTGTTGACGTACCTGACGCCCTTCATCGCCACCAGCACCTGGTTCCTTTCTACTGCGCATAAAGTTCATTGCTTCTTTACCATCCATATGATATTTCTTCCCTTTTTTAAAATCATATCCTTTGATAAAGAAAGAAGCATTGCTGACTACATCTACGCCATCTAACTCATCGATGACAGTGGATACGCCGTCCATATTAATTGCGGCATAATGATCAATCGGCACATCCATTAATTTTTCTACTGATTTAACCGCCATGTCTGGCCCGCCATATGCATAAGCATGATTGATCTTATCTTCTTTATGCTTTCCTACAATTTCAGTTCTTGTGTCTCTTGGTACACTAATCATTTCTACTTTTTTATTTTTCTTATTAATTGACATTAAGATGATAGAATCCGAACGCTGACCTTCATTCTGTTGATGTCGCACCTTGTCATCATCAATACCAAACAAAGCTATAGAAATCGGTTCACCCTTTTTCACTTTGCCCTGCCTTAATTCAGAGTGATCTCCACGGTCAAGCGGATTATTAATCGCAGTATTCAAAGCTGTTAACTTGTAGAAAATAAAAGCAGCTACTAATAACACACCAATCGCTAAGATAATGAAGCAAATGAGAATAATCTTTTTAGTTTTGGATTTTTTCTTCATATTGGTGACAGCTCCTTACTTGTCACTATTTAAATCTTTAATTATTTGAATAACTCGATCCTGTTGTTCAGCTTGCATGTCAGAACTTGATGGAAGACAAATACCATTTTCGAATAAAGCTTTTGCATTATCACTATTTAATTTTATGAAGTCATAATTTGAATACAGTGGTTGTAAATGCATTGGTTTCCATACTGGACGAGCTTCGATGTTTTCTTTTTCTAAAGCTTCAATAACATCCTTAGATGAAAAACCAGCTTTTTCAGGATCAATCGTTAATGCAGTAAGCCATCTATTAGATTTAGAATTTGTAATCTCTGGTTGGAATTCGAACCCATTAATATTTCCTAATGATTGTTGATATTTTTCAAAAATGCTACGTCTTATACTCACCCTGTTATCTAAAACTTCCATTTGTCCTCTTCCAATACCTGCAGAGATATTACTTAATCGATAATTATAACCTAATTCACTATGTTCATAATGAATGGCTTTATCTCTAGCTTGAGTTGATAGGAATAATGCGTGATCTCTTGAAACCTTATCATTAGTAACTAACATACCACCGCCACTTGTAGTGATAATCTTATTACCATTAAATGAATAAATGCCGTAGTCACCAAAGCTCCCACTTTTCTTACCGTTATATTCTGAACCTAAAGACTCCGCTGCGTCTTCAATCAACACAACATCATATTGATTACAGATTTCACGAATTTCATTTAATTGAGCTGATTGCCCATATAAATTCACAACTATTACAGCTTTAGGTTTTTGTCCTAATTGTTCATACTTTTCAAAGGCTTTTTTTAATGCTTCTGGAGACATATTCCATGTATCTAGCTCGGAGTCAATAAATACTGGTTGAGCCCCTTGATAGAGAATTGGATTTGACGTAGCGCAAAACGTTAAAGAAGAACAAAATACGATATCGTCTTGACCTACATTACTTTCTATAAGTGCAAGATGTATTGCTGCTGTTCCACTACTCACTGCTAAAGCTTCTCCAACGCCTGTATAACGTTTGATATCATTTTCAAATTCTGTAACATTTTCACCTAATGGAGCTATCCAATTTTTTTCAAAAGCATCTTCTATATATTTTTGTTCATTACCGCCCATATGTGGTCTCGATAAAAATACTCTTTCTTTTTCCACTATATTCACTCCTTTGGTTTGGCAGGTGTACCTATAACTGTTTGTTCTGAAGGTACATCTTCAATTACAGTAGCTCCTGCACCGACAATACTATTACTGCCAATTTTCACTTGAGGTAGTACGTTAGAACCAATTGCGACATGTGCTAATTCACCTACTGTTACACCACCAGCTAAAAGTGCGCCTGGTGAAATGTGGACATAATCCTCAATTACATTGTCATGCTCTACAACTGCTCCTGAATTCACAATTGCATGATTTCCTATACGAGTATCCGCATTTATTACAACGAGGGGCATTACGACTGTACCTCTCCCTATTGAACTAAATGGACTTATAATGGCTGAAGGATGTATAAGCGTAGCGAACTGTTCTATATTCAAACCATATTTCAAAACAATTTTTTCTCTAACATGATTATTACCAATCGCTATAATAAAAAAATGGTCCGATGAATACTTATTAATATTGTTTAAATTATCAAAAAATAAATCATCTTGTTCATAATAAGATTCAATCGCATTATCTAAGTAGCCAACTAACTGATATTCACCTTGAGCTAAAATAATATCCCTAATGACTTTAGAATGACCACCTTTACCAATCATAATAAGTTGTTTCATTAGCTATTACCTTTAAACCTTTCCATTGTGACATGTGCATCTGTACTAATATCTTTTTTCTTTAAAACATTCTCAACTGTTTTGTATAAAATATACATATCTAATTTGAATGATTGGTTTTCAGCGTACCAAACATCTAATTTAAATTTTTGTTCCCAAGTAATTGCATTGCGTCCATTGATTTGCGCCCATCCGGTAATCCCCGGTTTTACGCTGTGCCTTTTTCTCTGTTCTTCATTATATAACGGCAAATATTCCATCAATAAAGGTCTAGGGCCAACTAAACTTAAATCACCTTTAAGCACATTAATAAGTTGAGGCAATTCATCAATACTTGCACTTCTTATTGTACTACCTAGTTTAGTCATCCTTTGTTCATCAGGTAATAATTCACCATATTCATCTTTTTCATCAGTCATCGTACGAAATTTGTATATTTCAAATGGCACTTCGTCTTTACCTGGTCGTGTTTGCCTAAATAACACAGGTTTACCTAATTTTTTAGCAATCAAAATAGAAGATACGACAATAATAGGAGATGTTATCACCAAACCTATTAAGCTAACTGTAAAGTCAAATAATCTTTTAAGCAAAGTTTACACCTCCTCATTTTCTATTACTTTTATTAATTTTGAAGTTAACTTTTCAAAATCAAATTCGTGCGCCGCACTTCTTGCATTTTCACCTTGTTCAAATGATTTTCTTTCATTATTAGACATTTCTATAATAGCATTAGCTATCATATCAGGTGTTTGTTTATCAAGGCACACACCTGCATTAAACCTATCTATTACGCTATAACCTGTTTGATAAGTCTGTAAAATTGGCTTCCCAGCTGCCAAATACTCAAATAATTTATTCTGACTTTGCCCGTATTTATTTAGTTGCGTACTTTTATTATGAAGAATGTTAGCATAGGATTGTTTTAAAATAGAAGGTATATATTTTTTTGGTACACTACCTTTAAACTCAATATTTGTTAAACCTAACTTCTGCACTTTATCTATTAAATATTCTCTTTTGTCACCATTTCCGTAGATTAAAATTTTTATATCTGATTTTTTATACTTGTTTTGTATAAGGTCCGCCGCTTCAACTAAAACCTCTATATTATTCACTTTTCTAATAGATCCTGTATATACGAACGCTTTTATATCATATTCTAGATTTTTATTTACAAAAAAGTTTTGACTATTGTAATCAAAATCACTTAAAACTACACCATTGCTAATATGGTATATTTTATTTTTGTTTATTTTATTAAACCATCCTTTATTTTTGATATAGTCTTTACCACCCTCCCATGTCATTATAATTGCGTCCGCTTTTTGGTAAATTATCTTTTCACATTTGTACATAAGCTTGCTTAGTATATTTTTTTCACTTAATATTCCGTAAGCTACAATACTTTCTGGCCATAAATCTCTAATCTCCACTATACAAGGGATATTTAATTTCTTTGCTATTCTTAACCCAACCATCAAAGTTAATGGGTGGACACTAGAGGCCACAATAATATCCGGTTTCCCATATTTACTCACAAATTCATTAGATAGATTCAATAAATTTTTGCTAAATGTTAATATGTTTATGATTCGTTTATAATTATTTTTTTCGTATAAACTTGATTTCACGAAAATAAATGGTATATCATTTTTTATTTTTCTTATATACTTACCACCGTTCAAACTAATTACATCTTTTGAATTATGACGCGTATTAGCGCAAAAAATACTTACATCATACCCATTATTTTTTAAATTTTGGCTGAACCAATAATGTCTACCGCCTTCATTAAAATAATTATCTGTTGCATAATGATTTAAAATCCATACTTTTTTCATATACAATCTCCCTTTTAAATGCTTAAATTATTTATGATTCTTACTCAATGAAGTCTCAATTACTACACTTAATCCCACAGCTAAAATAAACCATTGTAATAAACCTACTGATAATTGGTTTTGAAATAATGTTATTTCAAAAGATTGATGTACTAAAATACCTACAAAATAACTACCTACTAATCTTGCTATAAAATTATTTCTTAATTTAGTTAACCCATGCCAAATCACAAGAAATAAAAGTATATTTAAAAACAAACCAATGTAGCCTATTTGCATTAATATATTTAAATATAAATTATGCGGCGACTGATCAGTAGCAATTAAATCACTTGCTAAAGTACCAGGCCCATAACCTAAAAATAGCTTTTGATTAATCATTTCTATTAATGGAACCCACAATACATTTCTACCTGACATGATACTTTTACCTGTATGGGTTACCATCCATTGTTCAGCTGAATTAAAAAAGGAAAAGGTAGGTAATATAGGGTAGACAAATACAAACATTAATATAGCTGAAATTAATAAAATAAAGAATATAAATGATAAAATCTGTGATTTACTAATGTACTTCCAAAAAGAGAATATAACTATAGAAACAAAAACACTTAATAAAATTGATCTAGCATCACTTGCTAATATTAATATAAAACTCATAAATAAAATTAAAGAATATAAAAGTTTCTTTTTTGAATATCTAAATCCTAATATCAAAAAAAATGATGAATAAAACATATACGGCCCAATTAAATTTGAATTATTATAGATACTAGCAAACATTCGTGGACATCCAGATATAATCCAAATTATGAAATGAAAAGTAATAAATAAAGTTACAAAGAGGTTAATGAATTTTAATTTTGAATAGTCAAACTTAATACAGGATACAAAAACTAATAAATTAAAGCATGATAACATCTGCAAGGTATTAATTAGGTCTTTCAAATCATACCTATTATTAATTACAGAAAAAAAACACACTACAGTAGAAATTATTATAATAAATAAAATAATAAACTGTAACGGCAAAAAATTCTTTTTGACAAATATAAAGATTAATATTCCTATTGTTGAAACTAATAAAGTCGATATAAGAGATAATAATCCTACTATTTTCAAGGAAGACTCCATTGCATTCATAGAACCTATAAGAATTAGTAGATATAAACAAACGGTTATTAATGTGGATACTTTAATTTCAAATTTTCCAGTTTTTTGGATATTTTCCATTATCATTTCCTCCTTCCTTTAGATATTTAAATTACTAATCCTCGACTTCTAACTTTAATAGAATGAATATTTCAATAATAACTTTTAGAAACATTGAAACTAACTGTGCTAATGCAATTGATAAAAGTGAGTGATTAATTAAAACCAAGAAAATTGATAAAACTATAAAAATCAACAAAATAGAAATATCTAAAACTGATTTTTTTATTATTGAATAGTATTTCAATATAAAACTTCGTACTATACTATCTACGCATACTAACCCAAAAGTAAATACCACTATAAAATAAATACTTTGGATATTATCATAATATTCATCATATAATAATTTAATTATTAATAGTCCTATAAGATAAGAAAGAGAAGATACTATTATAAATATAATTGGTAATAATAATAATAGTTTACGTTTAATTTGCTTATTAATATTATTAGATTTAGCTAAGTAACTTAAAATTACAGTTGACATCATATTAAAAGGAAGGATCATAAGTTTAGTCGGCAGTGTAGCTATATAAAACACTGTAACACTTGAAGCACCCAATAATATGTTTATAAGAAAACGATCTGAATAGTTCATTAAGGAAGCTGAAAAACCAGATAACATTAAAAAATTTAAAGAAGCATAACTAAAATCATTCATATTATACTCGAAAAACCTATTTATATTTATTTTCAATAAAATGTAAATAATTATATTTACTAATAATTCAATAACTATAAATGACAACAATATCTCCGAGATAGTTAATGGATTTATAACCAATACTAAAACATACATTAGGCTTAAAATTAAGTTAATAAAAAGTATAAAAATATAATTTTTATGTACTCGGTACCAAACTATTAGAAACATTCTACTAGTTGTTAATATTACTAAAATTGAAATTAAAAGATAACTTAGAGTATTGAATTTCGTAAAGAATAAAACCACGAAAACCATTAATAAAATCAGTAAACAATAAACTATCATCTTTTTATAAAAAATATAATATGTTTTCACTTCACGAGATTGATCAATATAAATATTTAGTTTTTTTTGATAAAGATTTGTAAAACTGGTAGCTATAGTAACGGTAAAAACATTAAAAATTCCATATAACAATAGAAAAAAACCAAACTCTTTTTGCCCTAAATGACTTTCAAAAATCGGAAATAAAATTATTTGTTGAACAGCCAGAAATAATGCTTGGGACAAAATATTTAAGAAAATATCTTTGAGAAATTTCATGTATATTTCCAATTTTTATTTAAAATATTTATATATATTTTTTGATGATTTCTAGCGTTACTTTCCCAACTAAATGCATTTTTATTTATATTACTGATTTTTACTTGAAGTGAGTTATACTCTTTATAAATTTTTTTGAATTTATCGATAAGCTCCTCGTCATTATTGGGATTCACCGCATAACCCACTCTTCCATTTTCGAAGTAATTATCAAACCCTTCATTTTTTGTATATAGAAGAGGTAAATTTTGAGTTAATGCTTCTAAATATACTAAACCAAACGTTTCATGAAAGGAGACCATAGCAAATATATGCATTGATTTCATAATATTTATTAATTCGTTTTTTGATTTTTTTCCTAAAAAAACTACATTATGGAATCTTTTTAGTTTTTCATAATATTCATTTTCAATCACTTCTCCTATTACATAAATATTTATTTTCTTATTGAAATTTTCATCATTTAAATTTCTAGCTATAAAATCTATATTTTTATTTTTCATTATTCTTCCTATAAAAAGAACGTTAATTTCATCTTTTATCACTTTATTTTCATTATTAGCATTATTAATCCAAAAATCATTAATGCCATTTGGGATTACGATTGACTTTTCAGCAACTTTACTTCTTGTATTTTCATTCTTAAATAATTTAACAAGAAATTTTTCTTTATATGATTCAGAAAGAAAAATTATTTTTTTTGCTTTGTTAATTATATTTTTAGCAACAGGATACAAGTGTTTAAAATATTTTAGATAATAATTAACGTCTGTATTTCTTATAGTAACTACATATGGTCTATTAGAAATGTAAGCCTGATATCCATCTGAAAATAAAGTATGAGCATGTACTATGTCATACTTAGTATAATCAACTTCTAAACTTTTAACCCAATTATTAATTTTTCTTTGTTTTCTAAAATATAAGAATCTATCAGCTTTATTAATTATTTGAGAATTATAAATTTTCGAATTTGTTTCTAATAAATTTGAGTTAAGATGTTTATTATCCGCTTTTTTCCTAGGCATTATTACATCATTGTAAATGTTAAAATATTCTAACCTTCTTAACATCTCACTATATAAAGGTGAATGTAAATAATTACTGTTTATATGCAATATTTTCAAACAGATTCCCTCTTTCTTTTTATAATGACCAGTATTTTCTTTTATCACTAGCATATTGTTTAAATCTATTTTTTAAATCTACAATTATAGCTGAATCTTGATTTAAGCTATTTATAAATGTCTCATCTTCAATATCTTTAAATGCTTTATGATTTACAGCATAGATCAGTACATCAATAGGTTTATCGGATTTAAACTCACTGGTAATTACACCATCAATTTCTCCTTTAAAACTTTTTGCGAACGGGTCTACTATATTTGGTTTAATTCCATAGTCATTTAGTTCTTTTATGACATCTAAGACTTTTGAATTTCTAAAATCTGGTGTATCCTCTTTAAAAGTTAATCCCGCTACAACAATGTTACAGTTAGAAGCTTTATTATTTTTCATCAATTCTTTCACTATATTTTGGGAAACAAATTGCGTCATTTGATTGTTAATCTTTCTTCCTGCTGAAATTATTTGTGAATAATAACCTAAGTTTTCTGCTTGATATATAAAGTAATATGGATCTACCCCAATACAGTGGCCCCCTACTAATCCGGGGTAAAACCCAAGGGCGTTCCATTTTGTATTCATAGCTTCGATAACTTCAAATGTATTGATACCCATCAGATTAAATACTTGTGATAATTCATTCATAAATGCAATATTGATATCTCTTTGGCTATTTTCAACTACTTTAGCACTTTCAGCGACTTTAATTGATGAAGCTTTATGTACGCCAGCTTTTATTACTTTTCCATATATTTGTGATATTACATTTAATGCTTCATCATCAATACCTGAAACTATTTTTATAATATTCTCAACTGTGTTTTTCTTGTCGCCTGGATTAATTCTTTCTGGTGAATAACCAACTTTAAAATCATGAGGTGAATTTAAACCAGAAATTTCCTCGATTAATGGAACGCATATATCTTCTGTTACACCAGGATATACAGTTGATTCATAAATGATATAATCACCTTTATTAACATATTTTGCTACTAGTTTAGTTGCACCTTCCACAGGTTTTAAATCAGGTGTATTATCTTGGTTGATAGGTGTAGGCACTGTTACTATATAAAAATCTGCATCTTTTATCTCTTCCTCTGATGAAGTAAAGTTCAGTGTCGTTTCCTTTAATTTCTCACTACCAATTTCTCCTGTTGGGTCAATATTGTTTTTATATTTTTCAATTTTCTCTGCATCAATATCAAATCCAATAACCTCAAAATGCTTTGCAAATGCAACTGCTAGAGGCATTCCTACATAACCTAATCCAATTACTGCTACTTTTCTATTTAATCCCACAATTATTAGCTCCTTTAAAAACTGTAATATAAAACTATTTATTTACAAACTTAATTAATTGTTCTTTATCAAAATGTTCGCTTAATTCTTCTATAAATTCATATAATTCTGATTTATTTTCGAGACGAACTTTACCAATATATATTTTTTCATATACTTGCTCTGGATGTATTTCATTTTCATTTAATAATTCTTCATATAGCTTTTCTCCAGGTCGTATCCCAGAAAATTCGATTCCAATATCTTCTTCTTTTTTTCCACTCAAACGAATAAGATTTCGAGCTAAATCTACAATTTTGACTGGTTCACCCATATCTAAAACAAATACTTCTCCACCTTGTGCTAAGGCACCTGCTTGTAATACAAGTCTTGAAGCTTCTGGTATAGTCATAAAATAACGCGTCATATCAGGATGGGTTACTGTAACTGGTCCACCCGCTTCTATTTGTTTCTTAAATAAAGGAATTACTGAACCTCTAGAACCTAATACATTACCAAAGCGTACAACGACAAAGTCAGTGCTACCTTCTGGTTCATTTAAACTTTGTATAATCATTTCAGCAACACGCTTTGATGCCCCCATCACATTAGGTGGGTTAACAGCTTTATCAGTTGATATCATTACAAACTTTCGTATTCCTACTTCTTTTGCCGTTTCAGCAATATTCCTTGTACCAATAATATTGTTTCTTACTGCTTCTCTAGGGTTGTATTCCATTAATGGTACGTGTTTATGTGCTGCAGCATGGTAGATTACATATGGTTTAAATTCATTTACCACTTCTTGTAAACGCGTTTTGTTTTGAATATCTGCGATAACTGGGATAACTTCAATCTCTTTACCGTATTTATTAGTTAGCTCATGGTGGATTAAATAAATGCTATTCTCTCCATGACCAAGTAAAATAATTTTATTAGGCTTAAATTTACATACTTGCCTACAGATTTCTGAGCCAATAGAGCCTCCAGCACCCGTTATCATGATTGTTTTATTTGTTAATTCTTTAGAAATCATTGCCATATCTAGTTCAACTGGGTCTCTTCCTAACAAGTCTTCAATTTTCACTTTTTTAAGTTGGTTTACTTCCAATTCTCCCGACATTACATCTTCTATGCTTGGCATTTTAAACATTTCTACGCCATCGATATTACAAATTTCGTTAATTTCTTTTAGCCTATCTGCGCTTAAAGTTGGAATAGCAATAATAATTTTTTTAATTTCATATTTCTTTACAAGCATCGGTATATCATTGATAACACCTTGTACTTTGACACCTTCAGCAATCGCAATACGTTGTTTATTGATATCATCATCTACTGCTAAGACTGGTTCCATTCTCATATTAGGGCTTCTTAACATTTGTCGTATTAGTAAAGATCCACCTTGCCCAGCTCCTACAATAAGCGTTGGCGTTTTTTTTACCGATTTCCCTACAATGTATTTTCGATAAATTCTCCAAAATATCCTTGAACCACCTATGAGTATGAGATGCATCATCCACGTAATGAAATACAATCTAAAAAATGGTGATATTCCTGTAAATATTGGTACGATAACAATCGTGGCAATAATAGAACTAGAAACTGCCCGAACTACTAGCAATAATTCACTTACACTCGCATATTCCCAAGCACGATGATATAAGTTAAATAACGCAGCAAATAAATGGTGAAATACCAAAAGACTGATTGCGGAAAACAATAATACTTTTATTGAATAATTTTCAAAATAGGGTTCTAGAATAAAATATCCTAAAAATACTGAGAAAGTCACTATTAATGAATCGATTAATATTAGTCCCATTAAGCGAACTTTCTTTGAAATCTGTGTCACAAAACATCCCTCATTTATTTATTTCTAAAATATCCCAAACCACTTTTTCTTTTTATAATCTTGAATTGGTCTATATTTAGTGATTTTTTCATTATTTATTAATTTTTTTGCATTTGTTAAATATTCATTTAAATCCCCATGATAATCTTCTAATTTCTTGTTATCGAAGAGTGAATTCATTATAAATGGTCTTTCGTTTGTGCTATGTGCATCTGAAGCAATAAAATGTACCAAGTTATTTTCTATCATTTTGATTGAATTTTGCGTTACTTTTTTACCAAATTGACCTGTCAATGATCCAGAAGTAAGTTGTGCTAAAGCGCCACTGTTGACCAAATCAAAAAGCACATCCAAGTCTTGACTAATAACTTTGTTTCTCTCTGGATGTGCGATGATTGGAATATATCCCATATTTTGTAATGTATAAAAAAGATTTTGTGTATAATGTGGAACTTCATTAGAAGGGAATTCAATTAATAGATATTGCGAATCATTTATTCCGGAAATAGAACCTGTATCAATTTCCTCAATAATACGATCCGTTATTCTTATCTCTTGGCCATGGTATATATTGATATTTATTTTTTCTTCATTGATTAACTCTTTTAAAGTATTGATATTATTTTTTACTGATTGAATATCATTATTAAAACGTGTCGTTAAGTGATGTGGTGTGGCAATAATATCTGTCACGCCTTCGTTCGATGCTTGCTTAAGTAAAGTAATAGCTTCTTCTTTCGATTGAGGCCCATCATCTACATTAATCAAAATATGATTATGTATATCAAACATTGCCCTCATCTCCATAGTAATTGTAATAATTTGAATTCTTTTCTACTTTTGACTTATTAAATACAACACCAATTACTTTTCCAAAAGATTTTTCTAGTAATTCTTTGGCTTTAATGACTTCTTTCTTATCATTTTTTTCACTATCAATGACTAAGATGCAATTTTCTACCAACTGTGCATACAATTGTGCATCAGTCACAGTAGTCACTGGCGGAGTGTCTATTACAATAAAATCGTACTCTGCTAATAAATGTTGAAACAATTCTTCAAATTTTTTTGAACCAATTAATTCAGATGGATTTGGTGGCACTGGACCTGCCGTTAAAACATCTAAATTGTCTACGTGCGTATTTTTTATTGCATCTTTTTTAATTACTTTACCAATAATTAAATTAGAAAGACCGCTTTGGTTTGATAAATTAAACAAATAATGTTGTGTGGGCTTTCTCATATCTCCATCGATTACTAAAGTTTTATAACCTGCTTGGGCGTAAGTAATTGCTAAATTAGCAGAAACTGTACTTTTACCAGATGATGGTTTCTCAGAAGATATCAAAACACTCCCAATCTCTTCATTTGCATTCGAAAACATAATGTTTGAACGAATACCTCTAAATTTCTCACTGACAATAGATTTGGGTTTATTATGCACTATTAATGGTGAAACATTTCGTTTAGATCTAGACATATTTACATTCCCTTCTACTCATATTTCTGTATTGAACCTAATACTGGTATATCTAGTAGTCGTTCAACATCTTCTTCATTTTTAATACGTTTATCAAACAGTGCTTTAAATCCTATGATTAATAGAGCTAATGCTAAACCAATAAATATACCTAACGCTAAATTGATAATTGTTTTAGGCTCTACTTGCTTACTCGTTCCGTCTGCATGAGATAATATAGAAACGTTATCTACACTCATAATTTTGGGAACTTCCTTACTAAACACATTTGCGTAAGCATTCGCTATTTTCTCAGATTCTTTTTTATCTTTACTTGTAATATTGATATTTAATAACTGAGTTTCTGCTTGATTATTTACCGATAACATACTTTCAAGTTCTTTAGATGTGTATTTGTTGTCTAACTTTTCTGATACTTTATTAATAATTCTAGGGCTTTTTACTATTTCCGAGTATGTATTCACTAGTTGTATGTTGCTTTGAACTTCTTGTGCCATCATCTTGGGGTCTTTTTCTTTTTCATTTACGAGTACTTGGGTAGTTGCCTGATATTTATTGTCTATAAAGAAAAATGAAATTATTGCACTGATGAGTAAGAATATTAAAGGTAGTATAATTAATAATTTCAAATTATTCTTTAGCATCTTTAAGATCTTAGTTAAATCCACTGTACTTTCCATGTATACCTCCTGAAAAAAGTTAAATTTAATATTATTAAACCAAATAAATCAGTTTTGTACAAGACTCTTTTTCGCTTTTGAAAATATTTTTTCTTGAATTTACACATACTTAATAATTATATAACCTTGTTGTAATTTACATTTTAGGGCGCAATAATTTTGTAAAACAACAAAAACCCTCTAACCTTCGCAATATCACGAAGGTTAGAGGGTTCTACTCATTTTATAATATTTTATCCATTTTCTATGATAAATCTACGAAATACTGTGCCATCTTCTCTATGATATGACTCAATTTCTTCTCCACCATTGTTCATTATGACAGCGGCTGAAGCGTCATTGCCTTGTTTACACGTTACTAAAACTTCTGTAATTCCAATTCTTGAGGCATAATCTAACGATTTTTTAAGAATTTTTGTACCATAGCCTTTGCCACGATATTTTTTTCGAACGCCATATCCGATATGTCCCACAGCTTTTTTCAAACGGTCATTGAGTTCATGACGTATATTGGCAGCTCCTATGATTTCGTCATCATCAATTAAAAATAGTGTTGTATTATCTACAAAACCATCACTTGATTTACTATCTGCTAAGAAATGAACTAATTGTGAAAAATTATCATATCTCGTAATGTTTGTTATACTTGGCACAATCTTTTCATCATGGTCAATCCATTCGCTGATATAGTTACAATATAGTGGTTCATCTGCCATGGTTAATTCTCTAAATTCCATTTTTGACGCTCCCTTCCGTTACAACATTCAATTTCTGTTTTTACGTTTCATATGAACACTATGATATAAAATTAGCTAACGCTCTCATAATAAGACCTATAAAAATGAAATGCAACCACATTTATTTATTAAAATATTGCATTTTCGACAAAAATATAACGTTCGAAAATTGCGATACTTTATCTTCGAACGTTATGTTATGTTATGTTTTTAATTACTTAATCGTACCGAGTTCTTTTCCAACCTTTTCATATGCCTTCAGAGCTTGATCTAACATTTCTTTAGTATGTGCGGCTGTTGGCATATTTCTCACACGGCCTGTTCCTTTTGGTACTGTAGGGAAGACAATTGATTTAACATAGACGCCTTCTTCCTTTAAACGTTGGCTGAACATTTGTGTTTCCTTTTCATCTCCAATAATGACAGGTGTGATTGGTGATTCTGACTCGCCAATATTAAATCCTAAATCTTTTAATCCAGCCTTTAAGTAATTCCCGTTATCCCATAATTTGTCATGTAATTCAGTTGAATTCATAAGCTTTTTAACGGCTTCAGTAATTGCTTTTGTATCTCCTGGTGCTAATGATGTAGAGAAAAGGAATGGTCTTGATTGTGCCTTCAACCAATCGATGAGTGATTGCGTACCTGCTACATACCCACCAACTACTCCAATTGCTTTAGATAATGTTCCAATTTGAAAATCTATCTTATCTTGTAAACCGAAATGTTTCACCGTACCAGCGCCTTTCCCCATTACGCCAGAACCAT
The DNA here is from genome assembly GCF_038789205.1 of Staphylococcus hsinchuensis. Classification (NCBI taxonomy): domain Bacteria; kingdom Bacillati; phylum Bacillota; class Bacilli; order Caryophanales; family Staphylococcaceae; genus Staphylococcus; species Staphylococcus hsinchuensis. The sequence continues at coordinate 884,022 of NZ_CP128355.1, read as the reverse complement.
GAGCATCATCTACGTACGTAATCAAACCGTATGTTTCAGCAATTTCTACAATTTCAGGTAACTTTGCTACATCACCATCCATACTAAATACGCCATCAGTAATATACATAACTTTGTTAAATTGTCCTGATTCTACAGCCTCTTTCGCTTTTGCTCTTAAATCATCCATATCAGAATGGTTTACGCGAATGATCTTAGCTTTAGATAAGCGACAACCATCAATAATAGAAGCGTGATTCAGTTCATCAGATAAGATTGCATCATGCTTATTCATTACTGCAGAAATTGCAGCCATATTACAGTTAAACCCAGATTGATAGGCAATAGCAGCTTCTGTACCTTTAAATTCAGCAAGTGTTTCTTCTAATTCGTCATGTAAATCAAGTGTTCCATTAATCGATCTTACTGCACCAGCACCTACGCCGTGAGAATCGATTGCTTCTTTAGCAGCTTGCTTTAAATCTTCGTCTGTCGCAAGACCTAAATAGTTGTTAGAAGATAAGTTGATGTATTGCTTACCATTAATCTTTATTTCCGGTCCGTTGGCACCTTCGATTGAATCAATTTCGTTATATAGACCGTTATCTTTTAAATATTGAATGTTGTCATCTAAAAATGAGTGTAGAGATTGAACCATGACACATCCCCCTTTGAATAGTATTAATCACTTTAATCATACCTTATTTTATAATGTTAAGGAAGAATTATTACTTTAGTTGAAAATGCGCGTACTTTGATCTCAATTTCACCTACATAGCCTATAAGTTAAATGATATACTTATTAAAAATAAACAGGAAGGATGGATGATCATGATTGATTGGTTCCAACTTGCGAGTGAAAAAGAGAATAAAATGATACAAATCCGTCGTTACTTACACCAATATCCTGAACTTTCATTTAAAGAACACCACACACATGAATTTATCTTAAGTCACTTGAGTCAATTATCATGTGATATACAAGCTCCTGTAGGTAGAAATGGAATCATTGCTACATTTAAAGGTAGAGGTGACGGACCAACGATTGCCTTGCGTGCTGACTTTGACGCATTACCTATTGAAGAGTTAGCCGATGTGCCTTACAAATCAAAAAATAAAGGAGTCATGCATGCGTGTGGTCATGATGGTCATACTGCAACTTTACTAGGTGTAGCTGATTTAATAGAAGAACATTTAAATTGCTTAAATGGTGATGTGGTGCTTATCTTCCAATATGGAGAAGAACTTATGCCTGGTGGCTCTCAAGAAATGATTGATGCTGGTTGCCTACAAAATGTTGACCGAATTTATGGAAACCACCTATGGAGTGGTTATCCTACTGGTACGATTTATTCTCGACCTGGACCAATGATGGCTTCACCTGATGAATTCCAAATAACAATCAACGGTAGAGGTGGCCATGGGACCAAACCACATGAGACCATAGACCCAATCGTTATATTATCTGAGTTCATTTTAAGTACGCAAAAGCTTGTTTCAAGAACAATAGATCCAGTTAAACAAGCCGTTATTAGTTTCGGTATGATACAAGCAGGTGCAGCTGATAATGTCATACCAGACTCAGCAGTTTGTAAAGGCACAGTCCGAATATTTGATACTGAGGTTCAAGACCACATTATAGAAAAATTAGAGAAATTATTAAAAGGCTTATCTATAGCCAATGATATAACCTATGATTTTGAATATATAAAAGGATATTTACCAGTTAACAATAATGCAAATTGTTATGAAATAGTTAAACAAGCAGCAAATGAAATCAATCTAAGATTTAACGAAGCTGATTTAATGATGGTAGGAGAAGATTTTTCACATTATCAAAAAGTAAGACCAGGTGCGTTCTTTTTAACAGGATGTGGCAATAAGCAGAAAGAGACAGATTACCCTCACCACAGTCCTAAATTTAATATTGATGAGCAAGCGATGAAATACGCCACAAGTGAATTTATGAAAATATTAGAATTAGAAGATGTTATTCATGTGAAAAAAAATAAATGATATGGCAATCTAAAAGTTAAAGAAAATAATAGCAAAAAAAGAGCCTCCCTTTTGGGAGGCTCTTAATATTTCTAGCAAATATAGAGATTATTCGTGGATTTCAGTTACAACGCCTGATCCAACAGTACGTCCACCTTCACGGATTGAGAAACGAGTACCATCTTCGATAGCGATTGGTGAAATTAACTCAACGTTCATTTCAACGTTATCGCCAGGCATAACCATTTCTGTACCTTCTTGTAAGTTAACAACGCCTGTTACGTCTGTAGTACGGAAATAGAATTGTGGGCGGTAGTTAGTGAAGAATGGAGTGTGACGTCCACCTTCGTCTTTAGATAAAACGTAAACTTCCGCTTTGAATTTAGTGTGTGGAGTGATAGTTCCAGGAGCAGCTAAAACTTGACCACGTTGTACATCTTCACGTGCAACACCACGTAATAATGCACCGATGTTGTCACCAGCTTCAGCATAGTCTAATAATTTACGGAACATTTCTACACCAGTAACTGTAGTTTTGCTTGATTCTTCTTGCATACCGATGATTTCGATTTCTTCACCGACTTTGATTTGACCACGTTCAACACGGCCTGTAGCAACAGTACCACGACCAGTGATTGAGAATACGTCCTCAACTGGCATCATGAATGGCTTGTCTGAGTCACGGTCTGGTGTTGGAATGTAATCGTCAACATTTTGCATTAATTCTAAGATTTTTTCTTCGTATTCAGCTTCGCCTTCTAATGCTTTAAGAGCTGAACCTGAGATTACAGGTACATCGTCACCTGGGAAGTCGTATTCGCTTAATAAGTCACGAACTTCCATTTCAACTAATTCTAATAATTCTTCGTCGTCTACCATGTCAACTTTGTTTAAGAATACAACTAATGCTGGTACACCAACGTTACGTGATAATAAGATGTGCTCACGAGTTTGTGGCATTGGGCCGTCAGCAGCTGATACTACTAAGATAGCTCCGTCCATTTGCGCAGCACCAGTGATCATGTTTTTAACATAGTCAGCGTGTCCTGGGCAGTCAACGTGAGCATAGTGACGTTTGTCAGTAGTATACTCGATGTGTGCAGTATTGATTGTAATACCACGTTCTTTTTCTTCTGGAGCGTTGTCGATCATGTCATATGATTGAGCAACTGTGTCTCCGTTTTTCGCTAAAACAGTTGCAATAGCAGCTGTTAAAGTTGTTTTACCATGGTCGACGTGACCGATAGTACCAATATTGGCATGTTCTTTTGAACGATCAAATTTTTCTTTAGCCATTTAAAATCTCTCCTATTCTGTTAGAAAATTATTTTAAAATTATCTCTCATGACAGTTTCTCACCATCATGAGAAAATAATTATTTTTTATTGAATAAAGCAACATATAGTTCCTTTATAATGCATTTTTCCCAAAAAATCAATTGATAAAACTACAAGCAGTATAACACTATACGATTGAAATTAAATAGTGAGCATTGAAAATTCAATACGCTATCTATTTAATTATTCGCTTTGGTTACCACTGTTTTTCTTGATGATTTCATCAGCTACAGATTTTGGAACTTCTGCATAGTGATCGAAGTACATAGTGTAAGTACCGCGACCTTGTGTATTAGAACGTAATGAAGTTGCGTAACCGAACATTTCTGAAAGTGGTACAAAGGCATTAACAACTTGTGCATTACCACGAGGTTCCATACCATCAACACGTCCACGACGAGCTGTTACGTCACCCATGATATCACCCATGTACTCTTCAGGCATTTCGATTGTTACTTTCATCATTGGTTCTAAGATAACTGGATCACATTTTTTAGCAGCTTCTTTAAGTGCTAATGATGCAGCAATTTTGAAGGCCATTTCAGATGAATCGACATCGTGGTATGAACCATCATATAATTTAGCTTTAACATCGATTAATGGATAACCAGCTAATACACCGTTTTCCATTGCATCTTGTAAACCAGATTCAACAGATGGAATGTATTCACGTGGAACTACACCACCAACGATAGCGTTTTCGAATTCGAAACCTGCGCCTGTTTCGTTAGGAGCGAAGGCGATTTTAACGTCACCATATTGTCCACGACCACCTGATTGACGAGCGAATTTACCTTGAACTTCAGCTGGTTGCTTGAATGTTTCACGATATGAAACCATTGGCGCACCAACGTTACATTCAACGTTGAATTCTTTCTTCATACGGTCAACTAAGATGTCTAAGTGAAGTTCACCCATACCACCGATGATAACTTGTCCAGTTTCTTCATCTGTGTGAGCGTGGAATGTTGGGTCTTCTTCTTGTAATTTAACTAAAGCAGCTGTCATTTTGTCTTGGTCTGCTTTAGATTTAGGTTCAACTGATAAGTGGATAACTGGATCAGGGAATTCCATTGATTCCAAGATGATATCGTTCTTCTCACCACATAAAGTATCACCTGTACCAGTATCTTTAAGACCTACCGCAGCAGCGATATCGCCTGAGTATACTGTATTAAGTTCTTCACGTGAGTTTGCGTGCATTTGTAATAAACGACCTACACGTTCACGTTTATCTTTCGTAGAGTTCTTAACGTAAGAACCTGAAGATAACGTACCTGAATAAACACGGAAGAATGTTAATTTACCAACATAAGGGTCAGTCATAACTTTGAATGCTAATGCAGCAAATTCTGCATTATCGTCTGCTTTCGCAATAACTTCCTCTTCAGGATTGTCTGAACGATGACCAACGATTGGTTTAACATCTAATGGTGATGGTAGGTAATCAATTACCGCGTTAAGCATTAATTGAACACCTTTGTTTTTGAATGCTGTACCAACAAGTACTGGGTAGAATTCTACGTCAGTAGTTGCTTTACGGATAGCAGCTTTTAACTCTTCGTTAGAGATTTCTTCGTCACCAAGATATTTTTCCATTAATTCATCGTTAGTTTCAGCAACTGCTTCGATTAATGTTGAACGTGCATCTTCCGCACGCTCTTTATGATCGTCAGGAATTTCGATTTCTTCAATGTCAGTTCCTAAGTCATTTGTATAACGGAAACATTTCATTTCAACTAAGTCGATGATTGCATCGAAATCATCTTCAGAACCAATTGGTAATTGGATAGGTTGTGCATTTGCTTGTAAACGGTCATGAATAGTGCTAACTGAATATTCGAAGTTTGCACCTAATTTGTCCATTTTGTTTACAAATACGATACGAGGTACACCGTATGTTGTAGCTTGACGCCAAACTGTTTCAGTTTGTGGTTCAACGCCTGATTGCGCATCAAGTACAGTTACTGCACCATCAAGTACACGTAATGAACGTTCAACCTCAACTGTGAAGTCTACGTGTCCTGGTGTATCGATGATGTTTACACGGTGGTCATCCCATTGTGCTGTTGTAGCAGCAGATGTAATTGTGATACCACGATCTTGCTCCTGTTCCATCCAGTCCATTTGTGAAGCACCTTCGTGCGTTTCACCAATTTTGTGGATACGTCCAGTATAGTAAAGAATACGTTCAGTCGTAGTTGTTTTACCAGCATCGATATGAGCCATGATACCAATATTACGAGTTCTTTCTAAAGTAAAATCTCTAGCCATGTATTTTTCTCCTTCCAGTATTACTGCGAATAAATACTATAAATATGGCGATGCCCTAAGCATGCACCTGTGATAGTAAACTATCATTACGAAACATACTCAGGGAGAAAGCTTCTATCCTACCAACGATAGTGAGCGAATGCTTTGTTAGCTTCAGCCATTTTGTGAGTGTCCTCACGTTTCTTAACTGCTCCACCAGTGTTGTTAGCTGCATCTAAGATTTCGTTTGCTAAGCGCTCTTCCATAGTTTTTTCACCACGAAGACGTGCATAGTTTACTAACCAACGTAAACCTAAAGTAGTACGACGTTCTGGACGAACCTCTACTGGTACTTGATAGTTAGAACCACCAACACGACGAGCCTTAACTTCTAATACTGGCATGATATTGTCGATAGCTTCTTCGAATACTTCGATTGCTTCACGACCGCTGCGTTCTTGCACGATATCGAAAGCAGAATAAAGAATTCTTTGAGCTGTTCCGCGTTTACCATCTAACATAATTTTGTTAATCAATTTTGTTACTAATTTAGAGTTGTGAATTGGATCTGGTAACACATCTCTTTTTGGTACTGATCCTTTACGAGGCATGATTTAAATCCTCCCTTCCTATTATAATATATTTTTAATTTCTATAGCGAATATTTACGTAATCTTTAAATTAATTTTTAGGTTTTTTAGTTCCGTATAATGAACGACCTTGTCTACGTCCATCTACACCTGAAGTATCAAGTGCACCACGAACAATGTGATAACGCACACCAGGTAAGTCTTTTACTCGTCCACCACGTACAAGTACAACACTGTGTTCTTGTAAGTTGTGTCCGATACCAGGAATGTAAGCATTGATCTCGATGTTGTTTGATAAACGTACACGAGCATATTTACGTAACGCAGAGTTTGGTTTTTTAGGTGTCATTGTACCAACACGCGTACAAACGCCACGTTTTTGTGGAGAATTTAAATCAGTAAATTGTTTCTTTTTACTGTTGAAATTTTTGTTTAATGCTGGTGAATCAGATTTCTTTGATTTGCTTTTTCTTGGTTTACGTACTAATTGATTAATAGTTGGCATGATTTGTGTCCTCCTCTCTTGAATTTATAATCCCACACATCCAGGTGGTTCATTTAAAGGTTAAATAAAATTTAGTAAGATTACTCTTACTAATCTCATTTTAATAATGCAACAATCATTGCATTAACATTAATGCCTGCATATTCTCCTAAAGCCTGTTGACTCTCGAAGTATGTGATAGGCATATTTTGAAGATTGATTTGGCTTAACACGCGAGTCAATAAATAGACTTCAACGTCTTTAGCAATAATCAATGATGCAACTTGGTCTCGTTTCAAAGCTTTAAGCGTTTGTTTAAGACCAACTACAAAATGTTGTTTGTTAAAGCGTGCAACTTTTTCATTAGACAATTACATATCCTCCAAAGTTCTGCTTGCATCAACCTAAATAATAATAACATTTTCTATAGTGTCTGGTCAACTTGTAATTGCACTATTTCTGAAAATTATCTAAAAATCTGATGACTTTATCTAAGTTTTATAACAGTGTCACTTTGGGATACTTTTATAAAAATAGAGTCTGAGACAAAATTGGTGTCTCAGACTCTTTATCAACTTGGCAGTAGATGTCTGAATTGAAAATGCGCTTAGAATAAGCTTTTTTCAATCCTAGTCATCCTTGCCGGGGTGGGACTACGAAATCTCTATTAGAAAATTCGATTTCTGTCCCGCTCCCTTTGATTGTCTAACTAAACCGAATTAAGATTCAGTAGTTTCTGTTTCTTCAACAACTTCTTGTTGTGATAAAGCTTTTTCATAGTTAACATCGCTATATCTTCTCATACCTGTACCGGCTGGAATTAATTTACCGATGATAACATTTTCTTTAAGTCCAAGTAAGTTATCGCGTTTACCTTTAATTGCTGCATCTGTAAGTACTCGAGTTGTTTCTTGGAAGGAAGCAGCAGATAAGAAGCTTTCAGTTTCAAGTGATGCTTTCGTAATACCAAGTAATACTGGTTTCGCAGTCGCTGGACGCTTACGACCTTTGAATGCTTCACGGTTGGCATCAGTAAAGTTATGAATGTCTACAAGTGAACCTGGTAGTAATTTAGTGTCACCAGCTTCGATGATTCTAACTTTACGTAACATTTGTCTAACCATAACTTCAACGTGTTTATCGTCGATTTCAACACCTTGCATACGGTAAACTTTTTGAACTTCTTTTAATAGGTAACTTTCTGTAGCATTTAGACCTGCAACAGATAAATAGTTCTTAGGTTCAATTGAACCTTCTGTTAGAACTTCACCACGGTCAACGCTTTGACCAGTTTCAACTTTCAAGCGTGCTGTACCTGAAGCAAGATATGATCTTGTTTCATTTGCACCTTTAATGACGATTTCTTGTTGACGGTCTTTACCTAGTTTGATGTCGTCTACAACACCTTCAATTTCAGTAATTACTGCTTGACCTTTAGGGTTACGCGCTTCGAAAATCTCTTGGATACGTGGAAGACCTTGTGTGATATCGCTTCCGGCAACCCCACCAGTATGGAATGTACGCATTGTAAGCTGAGTACCTGGTTCACCGATTGATTGAGCGGCGATAGTACCAACAGCTTCACCAACTTCAACTTTTTCACCTGTTGCTAAGTTCTTACCATAGCAACGTTCACATACACCATGACGTGTATTACAAGTGAATGCTGAGCGGATGTACATTTGTTCAAATCCTGCATCAGTAATTTGTTTTGCAATTTCTGGTGTGATTAACTCATCTGGTCTTACTATGATTTCATCAGTTTCTGGGTGACGCATTGTTTCTTTTGCGTAACGCCCCTCGATACGTTCGTTGAATGGTTCGATCATTTCTGTACCTTCTTTGATATCAGATACAAGTAAACCACGGTCAGTACCGCAATCTTCTTCACGAACGATAACGTCTTGAGCAACGTCAACAAGACGACGTGTAAGGTAACCTGAATCGGCTGTCTTAAGTGCTGTATCGGCAAGACCTTTACGCGCACCGTGAGTTGAGATGAAGTATTCTAATACTGTTAAACCTTCACGGAATGATGAAGTGATTGGTAATTCAATGATCTTACCTGATGGTGCTGCCATCAGACCACGCATACCTGCTAATTGAGTGAAGTTTGAAGCGTTACCTCTGGCACCAGAGTCACTCATCATGAAGATTGGGTTTGTCTTACCAAGTGAGCCCATAAGTTCACCTTGGATTTGTTCTTTAGCGTTTGTCCAAATTTCAACAACTGCGTTATAACGCTCGAATTCAGTGATTAAACCACGGTTGAATTGTTTTTGAACACGTTCTACTAATTTTTCTGATTCATCAAGGATATCTTGTTTATCAGGTAAAACAACGATATCTGATACACCAACTGTAATACCAGCTTTAGATGAGAACTTGAATCCTAAGTCTTTCATTCTATCTAACATCATAGAAGTATCTGTAATGCTAAATCTATTGAAGACTTCTGCGATAATGTTACCTAAGAATTTTTTGTTGAATGGTTCAATTAATTCTTTATCTTCAAAGTAACCTTTAAGTCCTTCTTCACCTAATTCAGTAGCAGAAACAAAGTATTTATCTGGTGTTTTATCTTCTAAGTTCGCTTGTGAAGGTTCATTGATATAAGCAAATGAATCAGGAATGATTTCATTGAATATCACTTTACCTACTGATGTCGTTAAGATTTTTTTGTTTTGCTCTTCAGTAAATGTCGGATTGTTGAATGAGCTTGCATGTACACCGATACGTGTGTGTAAGTGCACGTAACCTTTGGCGTATGCTTTTAATACTTCGTTTGTATCGTTGTAAATCGTACCTGTGTTAACAGCATCTGTACGTTCTAAAGTTAAGTAATAGTTACCTAATACCATATCTTGTGATGGTGTAACAACTGGTTTACCATCTTTAGGGTTCAAGATATTTTGTGCAGCAAGCATTAACATACGTGCTTCTGCTTGTGCCTCTTTAGAAAGTGGTACGTGGACGGCCATTTGGTCACCATCAAAGTCGGCGTTGTATGCTGTTGTAACAAGTGGATGTAGACGAATCGCACGACCTTCAACTAACGTAGGTTCAAATGCTTGAATACCTAATCTGTGAAGTGTTGGCGCACGGTTTAATAGTACTGGGTGTTCTTGAATTACATCTTCAAGCACATCCCATACTTCGTCGTCCATACGTTCGATTTTACCTTTAGCATTTTTGATATTTGTAGCAATTTCACGTTGAACTAATTCTTTCATAATAAATGGTTTGAATAGTTCTAACGCCATCTCTTTTGGTAAACCACATTGATACATCTTCAAGTTAGGTCCTACTGCGATAACAGAACGGCCTGAATAGTCAACACGTTTACCAAGTAAGTTTTGACGGAAACGACCTTGCTTACCTTTTAACATATGAGATAACGATTTTAATGGACGGTTACCTGGTCCAGTAACTGGACGGCCACGACGACCATTATCGATAAGCGCATCAACTGCTTCTTGTAACATACGTTTTTCATTTTGAACGATGATGCCAGGAGCACCTAAGTCTAATAAACGTTTTAAACGATTGTTACGGTTAATGACACGACGATATAAATCATTTAAATCACTTGTAGCAAAACGTCCACCATCTAATTGAACCATTGGTCTGATTTCTGGTGGAATAATAGGTAGTACATCTAAAATCATCCACGCTGGATTATTACCAGAATGTCTGAATGATTCTACGACTTCTAAACGTTTAATTGCACGTGTAAGTCTTTGGCCAGTAGCTGACTCTAACTCATCACGTAATGATTTAAGTTCAGTATCTAAATCGATCTCTGCTAGTAAATCTTTAATTCCTTCAGCTCCCATTTTAGCAGTGAACTGACCTGGGAATTTATCATAATATTCTCTGTATTCTGCTTCAGAAAGTAAAGTTTTCTTTTCTAAGCCTGTTGGACCTGGATTTACCACCACGTAAGAAGCGAAATAAATAACCTCTTCTAACGCTCTTGGTGACATATCTAATAATAGACCCATACGACTTGGGATGCCTTTGAAATACCAGATATGTGATATTGGGGCAGCTAATTCAATATGTCCCATTCTTTCACGACGTACTTTTGACTTCGTTACTTCAACACCACATCTGTCACAAACCATGCCTTTATAGCGCACGCGTTTATACTTACCACAACTACATTCCCAGTCTTTTGTAGGTCCGAAAATTCTTTCACAGAATAGACCATCTTTTTCTGGTTTTAAAGTACGATAGTTAATTGTTTCTGGCTTTTTAACTTCACCGAATGACCAAGAACGGATTTTTTCAGGTGAAGCGAGTCCTATTTTCATATAATGGAAATTATTTACATCAATCAAGGAGCCTACCTCCTTCAATTTAGATTAGCTGTGCAAATTGATTGATTACTTTATATCAATAAATGGAACAACCGATATTGAGGTCGGCTAGCATATTTGCTACGCCTGCCCTCAATTCGAATTATTCCTTCAACTTAAATGCGATTAGTCAGTGATTTCTTTCTGAGATTCTGGAGCGTCTTTTTGTTGTAAATCTACTTTGCGTTCAACAACATCTTCATCTTCGTTATCATGCATGTCAATTTCATTGTCATGTTCATCCATAATCTTAACGTCTAATCCTAAACTTTGTAACTCTTTCATCAATACGCGGAATGATTCTGGAACACTTGGTTTAGTGATATTTTCACCTTTAACAATAGATTCGTATGTTTTAACACGACCTACTGTATCATCTGATTTGTAAGTTAAGATTTCTTGAAGTGTGTATGCAGCACCATAAGCTTCTAGTGCCCATACCTCCATCTCACCGAAACGTTGTCCACCGAATTGTGCTTTACCACCAAGTGGTTGTTGTGTAACAAGTGAGTATGGACCAGTTGAACGTGCGTGTAGTTTATCATCTACCATGTGTGCAAGTTTCAACATGTACATAACACCAACAGAAATTCTGTTGTCGAATGGTTCGCCTGTACGACCATCATATAATACAGTCTTACCGTCACGAGCCATGCCTGCTTCTTCAATTGTAGACCAAACATCATCATCACTCGCACCATCAAATACTGGTGATGCAACGTGAATACCCAAGTTCTTAGCAGCCATACCTAAATGTAGCTCTAATACCTGACCGATATTCATACGTGATGGAACCCCTAGTGGGTTTAACATGATATCAATTGGTGTACCATCTGGTAAGTAAGGCATGTCTTCTTCCGGTACTATCTTAGAAATAACACCTTTGTTACCGTGACGTCCACACATTTTATCTCCGACATGAATCTTACGTTTTTGAACGATATAAACACGTACTAATTGGTTTACACCAGGTGATAACGTGTCATCGCCTTCTTCACGGTTGAAGACTTTAACGTCTAGTACAATACCGCCTGCACCATGAGGTACGCGTAATGAAGTATCGCGAACTTCACGTGCTTTTTCACCGAAGATTGCATGTAGTAATCTTTCTTCTGCAGTTAATTCTGTAACACCTTTAGGCGTTACTTTACCAACTAAAATATCTCCATCTTTAACTTCAGCGCCGACATATACAATACCGCGCTCGTCTAAGTTTTTCAGTGCACTATCTGCAACATTTGGAATGTCACGTGTGATTTCTTCAGGTCCTAATTTAGTATCACGTGCTTCTGATTCATATTCTTCAATATGAATTGAAGTGTAAACGTCATCTTTAACAAGACGTTCACTCATGATTACAGCATCCTCGTAGTTGTAACCTTCCCATGTCATGAAACCAACAACTACGTTACGACCTAATGCCATTTCACCTAATTCCATTGAAGGACCGTCAGCTAAGATTTCATTTTTAGTAACAACATCGTCTTTGCTAACGATTGGACGTTGGTTATAACAAGTACCAGTGTTAGAACGTTTGAATTTAGCTAATGGATAACGGTCTAATTCACCTTCGTATTCTTGACCATCTTCTTCGATAATTTGACGTACTAGGATTTCATCAGATTCAACGTGCTCAACGCGACCTTTGTGTCTAGCAACAATTGCTGCACCTGAGTCACGAGCGGCAACGTGTTCCATACCTGTACCTACGAATGGTGATTCTGGGTTCATCAATGGTACCGCTTGACGTTGCATGTTCGCACCCATTAATGCACGGTTTGAGTCATCGTTTTCTAAGAATGGGATACATGCTGTCGCAGCTGATACTACCTGTTTAGGTGATACATCCATGTAGTCCATTTTTTCTTTAGCCATCACTGTGTTGTTACCACGGAAACGACAAACGACTTCATCGTCCATGAAACGACCATTTTCATCTAATACTGAATTGGCTTGGGCAACAACGTAGCTGTCCTCTTCATCAGCTGTAAGGTAATCAATTTGATCAGTGATTGAGTTTGTTTCAATATCAACTTTACGATATGGCGTTTCAATGAAACCAAATTCATTCACGCGTGCATAACTTGATAATGAGTTAATCAAACCAATGTTTGGACCCTCTGGTGTTTCGATTGGACACATACGACCATAGTGAGAGTAGTGTACGTCACGCACTTCCATTTGTGCACGTTCACGTGTTAAACCACCAGGTCCTAACGCTGATAGACGACGTTTATGTGTTAACTCAGCTAATGGATTGGCTTGGTCCATGAATTGTGATAATTGCGAACTACCAAAGAACTCTTTAATAGATGCAATAACTGGACGAATATTAATAAGTTGTTGTGGTGTGATTGAATCTGTATCTTGGATTGACATTCTTTCACGAACAACACGTTCCATTCTTGATAAACCAATTCTGAATTGGTTTTGTAGTAATTCACCTACTGAACGTAAACGACGGTTACCTAAATGGTCAATGTCGTCTGTGAATCCAATGCCACTTAGTAAATTAAAGAAGTATGACATTGATGAAATAATATCTGCTGGGGTAATACATTTCACTTCTGAGTCTGGGAATGCATTACCGATGACTGTAGTTGTACGGCCTTCTTCATCATTTGGTACATAAACTTTAATTGATTGTATTTCAACAGGCTCATCAATGATACTGCCTTCTAATTCGAATACTTCACTGTTTGCATTTGATTCTAGTACGTCTATAATTTCGTCAATCTTTCTACGATCTAAAACAGTACCTTCTTCAGCTACAATTTCACCAGTTTCAGAATTAACAATTGGTTCTGCTAATTTTTGATTGAATAAACGGTGTTTTAAGTGAAGTTTTTTATTTGTTTTATAGCGACCTACACTTGCTAAGTCATAACGTTTTGGATCGAAGAAACGTGAATATAACAAGCTTTTAGCGTTTTCTAATGTAGGTGGTTCGCCAGGGCGTAAGCGTTCATAAATTTCTAATAACGCTTGATCAGTATTTTCAGTACCATCTTTTTCTAACGTATTACGTAGATATTCACTTTCACCAAGTAAATCTACAATTTCTTGATCTGAAGAGAAACCTAATGCTCTAAGTAACACTGTTAATGGTAACTTTCTTGTTCTGTCAATTCGTACGTAAACAACGTCTTTGGCGTCTGTTTCATATTCTAACCAAGCACCACGGTTAGGAATAATCGTTGCATCGAAGTTTGTACGACCATTTTTATCTAATTTCTCATTGAAATAAACGGATGGTGAACGAACTAATTGTGATACGATAACACGTTCAGCACCATTGATTACGAAAGTACCAGTGTCAGTCATTAATGGGAAATCACCCATAAATACTTCTTGTTCTTTGACTTCACCAGTTTCTTTGATAATCAAACGCACTTTCACACGTAAAGGTGCAGCATACGTTGTATCACGATTTTTAGATTCTTCTAAATCATACTTTGGTTCTCCAAGACGATAATCGACAAACTCTAATGAAAGGTTGCCAGTAAAGTCTTCAATCGGTGAAATGTCTCTAAACATTTCTAATAAACCTTCTTCTAAGAACCACTCATAAGATTTAGTTTGGATTTCTATTAAATTTGGTAATTCTAATACCTCTGAAATTCTCGCATAGTTTCTACGTTTACGATGTCTTCCATATTGGACAAATTGACCTGCCAAACAGATTCACCCCTCAAAAATTGCGTGTTTACTTTCATCAAAGCAGCAAATATAATAAGACAAAAAGAAAACGGTAGCACACCTGATGACACCATTTCCTATTTCTTATCTTATATACATTATTATCTTAGAAGTAAAAGTACACACTTATTGAACATAAATTTTTACATTCTATAACTATATCAGAACATAGTGATTTAATCAACCTTTTACACTTCTTAAAATGTAATAGCCTTTACTTTTTTCTAATACTTCGACATTGCTAAATGTTTCTTCCATTTTTTTCTTCGCTGATGGCATACCTTGTTTCTTTTGTATAACAACGTAGAGCATACCTTCATGCTTTAATTTATCAAATGCATCTTCTAGTATGCTATGTACGACTGATTTACCCGCTCTAATAGGCGGATTCGTCACTATGCAATCATAGTATGCATTTGAAACTTGTGATAATCCATCACTTTCTTTAATGGTAACATTTTCGAGTTTGTTCTTTTGCTTATTCGTTTCTGCTAATGATAATGCACGGTGATTTACGTCAACCATGTTTACGTCGTGTTGTGGTGCTACTTTAGCAATCATTAATCCAATTGGACCATATCCACAACCAACATCGATAATATTTTTCGCGGTATCCGACTTATGTTGTTGAAGAAATACGTTAACGAGTAAGTCTGATCCGTAATCGATTTTACCTTTAGAAAACACACCGGCATCTGTCTTTAATGCGATATCATGGTTTTCATATGAATATGTAAAAAGTTCAACATCACTTTTTACATCTGGATCTTTATCATAATAGTGACTCATGACTACACCTCTTTTATTCAACTTAGGTTAATACTATACCCATTTTATAGGATTGGAGTCCATGAATCATACTGAATATAGTTATAGTTTAAACAATATAAAACCCCGTTACATACATAACGGGGTTTTCATTTCTCAAAGATTTCTGATTGTTATATTAAATTAGATGACTTAGACGTCATAGAATTATTTTAATTCTACTGAAGCGCCTACTTCTTCTAATTGTTCTTTAAGTTTTTCAGCTTCGTCTTTAGCAAGAGCTTCTTTGATTACTTTAGGAGCTCCGTCTACTAATTCTTTAGCGTCTTTAAGACCTAAACCAGTTGCTTCTTTAACAGCTTTAACAACTTTGATCTTAGAAGAACCAGCTGAAGTTAATTCTACGTCGAATTCAGTTTTTTCTGCAGCGTCGTCTCCGCCTGCTGCACCTGCTGCTGCTACTGGAGCTGCTGCAGTTACACCAAATTCTTCTTCAATTGCTTTTACTAAATCGTTTAATTCTAATACTGACATTTCTTTAATTGCTTCAATAATTTGTTCTTGATTAGCCATTTTTATTCCTCCATAATTAATATTTTTTAGTTAGTTAAGCGTGATTACTCAGCGCTTTCTTCGTTATTTTCTTTGTCTTCTCCAACAGCTTTAACGGCATATGCGAAGTTACGTACTGGAGCTTGTAATACAGATAATAGCATTGATACAAGTCCTTCGTGTGATGGTAATGTACCAACAGTGTTAACTTCTTCTGCTGAGATTACTGAACCATCCATGATACCAACTTTGATTTCTAATGCTTCGTGTTCTTTAGCGAATCCTGCAAGTACTTTTGCTGGAGCAACAACGTCATCAGTTGAAGTTGCTACTGCTGTAGGACCTACTAAGAATTCATCTAAGCCTTCGATTTCAGCTTTTTCTGCTGCACGACGTACCATAGTGTTTTTGTACACTTTGTATTCAACGCCAGCTTCACGTAATTGTGAACGTAATTCAGTTACTTCAGCAACGCTAAGACCACGGTAGTTAACAATTACTGTAGATACTGAATTTTTAAGTTGATCAGCGATTGTATCAACTTGTTGTTTCTTTGCTTCGATGATTGCAGACATTTAGACACCTCCATAATTTAAGTTTTGGTGCTTTTTATATTGAATGCCACGGTGTGGGTTCATCCAAATAAAAAAGCACTTTCTACCCACGGCAAAAAGTGCTTGAAAGTTTATAATTAATCACGTTCAAGTCAAATTTAGCCTCGGTAGGACATGGTTTAAGTTATTTCTAACTCCTACTGTCTTAGGTAAAATTATTACATACACCAATATATATGGTTATATACTATATGTCAATATAAATTTTCAAGACTAAATTATATTTAGCCTTGAAAATACAGTTTCATTTCTATCTTAGAAAGATGAAACGTCAACTTTTACACCAGGACCCATAGTAGTCGTGATGTTTACTGATCTGAAGTAAATACCTTTTGATGATGAAGGTTTAGCTTTTTCTAATACATCTTGTAAAGCTCTGAAGTTTTCAATAAGTTTATCAGTATCGAATGATGTTTTACCGATTGATGCGTGAACGATACCTGATTTTTCAGCGCGGTATTCTACTTTACCTGCTTTGATTTCTTCAACAGCTTTTTTAACGTCCATTGTAACTGTTCCAGTTTTAGGGTTTGGCATTAAACCTTTAGGTCCTAATACACGACCAAGTTTACCAACTTCGCCCATCATGTCTGGTGTTGCTACAACTACGTCGAAGTCAAACCAACCTTGTTTGATTTTTTCAACGTATTCGCCTTCGCCAACAAAGTCTGCACCTGCTTCTTCAGCTTCAGTAGCTTTGTCACCTTTTGCGAATACTAATACACTTTGTGATTTACCTGTACCGTTTGGAAGCACCATTGCTCCACGGATTTGTTGATCATTTTTACGAGTATCAATGCCTAAACGGAAGGCTACTTCAACAGAAGCGTCAAAGTTTGCGATACTTGTTTCTTTAGCTAGCTCAACTGCTTCTTCAACACTGTAGTATTTTTGGCGGTCGATTTTGCTAGCTGCTTCTTGATATCTTTTGCTTTTTTTAGCCATTTCATGTTCCTCCTTTAGTGGTTTTAGCGGAATTTCCTCCCACGTTTACTTGCTATCACAAGTTAAGAGCAGATGACAGAGAGGTATGGATTGATTTCATATCAGGAATTTTCCTTTAATCAATGACATAAAGCCTCATATTATACGACAATTTTGAATGCTGTCATCATGTTTGTCATTTCTGCCATCTGCTTCGATCTTATTATCTATAGTTTCATTTGCGATTCGTATTATTCTACTGTAATACCCATGCTGCGTGCTGTACCTTCAACGATACGCATAGCTGCTTCTTCGTCAGCAGCGTTTAAGTCTTTCATCTTTTGGTTAGCAATTTCGCGTACTTGATCTTTACTTACTGTAGCAACTTTAGTCTTGTTAGGTTCACCTGAACCTTTTTCAATGCCTGCTGCTTTTTTAAGTAATACTGGCGCAGGTGGTGTCTTAGTAACAAATGTAAATGAACGATCTTCATAAACACTGATTTCTACTGGAATGATTAAACCTGCATCCTCTTGTGTACGTGCGTTGAATTCCTTACAGAATCCCATGATATTCACACCTGCTTGACCTAATGCTGGACCAACTGGTGGTGCTGGGTTCGCTTTACCTGCAGGAATTTGTAATTTAACTACTTTTTCTACTTTTTTAGCCACGATGTGCACCTCCTTGATATCGTGATGTGGTCATAGGACTGAGTTTTGCCCTCCCACTCTTCTACATTTCGTGACGAAATGGAACGCTCTTAAAGCGCGACCACAGTATTATAACATCAAACAAAATTAAAAATCAATAGCCTTTTTGGGAAAACTGAAATGAAGTTCGTGTTTCCATAAAGGTCAATTGCTTTCAATATGCATGATTTTCCTAATGATTATAGTTTTTCAATTTGATCGAATTCTACTTCGACTGGTGTTTCTCTTCCGAACATGTCTACAAGAACTGTGAGTTTAAATTTATCCACATCGATTTCTTGTACTTCTCCAACTTGGTTTGCAAATGGACCTGATTTGATAACAACTTGTTCACCAATATCAATATGTACGTCCACTGTTTTTTCTTTCATGCCCATTTGTTTTAGTATAAAACGCGCTTCTTCTGGAAGTAATGGGTTCGGTTTAGATCCTGCACCTGCTGAGCCAACAAACCCTGTAACACCTGGTGTATTTCTTACAATATACCATGATTGATCAGTCATGATTAGCTCTACTAATACATAACCTGGGAACGTCTTTTTAGTTAAAGTCTTGGCTTTACCTTCTTTAACTTGCGTTTCCTCTTCTTCAGGTATTACAACTCTGAAAATTTGTTCTGTCATATTCATCGTCTCAACACGTTTTTCTAAATTTTTCTTTACTTTATTTTCATAACCAGAATAAGTATGCACAGCATACCAACGTTTTTCGCCAACTTCCTCAGACATGTCGTCACTCCTAACTATTTAATTAATTCTATGATACTTGTAATTCCAAAGTCTAAGACATAGAAGAAAACTAAGAAAAAGATTACCGTAGCCACAACAATAACTGTGTATTTAAATAATTCCTCTTTCGTCGGCCAACTCGTTTTTTCCATTTCTGACTTAACGCCTTTAAAGAAATTCTCTTTTTTAGCCATTAACAAGACCTCCGTATAATTTCATTAATTCTCTATCTGCGAATGCGTACATTAAATCAAGAAAATACAATCAACATTGTGATAGCGTTCGTTGTGCTCATCAGTTTTAAACTATAAATACAGACTTACTTCGATTCTTTATGTAGCGTATGCTCATTACATCTCGAACAATATTTTTTCAATTGAAGTCTTGATGATTGATTGTTATGCTTCGGAACATTGTAATTTCGATTGCCACATTTATCACAGCTTAGTGGTACTTTCTTCATTTAGTCTCACCTTACTCATTATAATACCAATCTACTATACAGAACATTGAAGTTAATTGTCAATTATCATTAATAGTGTGATATGGTCTATTTTTTCATTTTATAGTAATGTCTTCAATCATTTAAAAATCACTTATGATATTTCAAATGATGTTTCATTTTCATTTTACAACGTTGAAGTGCATTGTAAACAACTTTCACTTTAACATTCAATAATTGTGCAATTTTTTGGGGTTTGTAATCCTCCAATGTGTAAGTAATCACTGCCTGTTCCAATTGAGTAAATGAGACAGTTAGTGCTTTAATTTGGTGTCGCATTTCATCGCTTATGACATTATTTTCTAAAATACATTCTGACTTTTTATAATTATAACTCACTACAAAATCATTGACTAACATATCCTGACGATGTAACATCGCCATTTTCTTACGAATGTAATCATTTTTTACCGCTTTCACGATGCGATTAACGTAATGTTCAAATGGCGTAGGTTGCGAAAAGTCAAATTTCTTTAATGCACGAAAGAGTTTCAGTAATATTTCTTGGTATAAATCTTCTCTGTCGTTTGCATGTATTGAATAATTTCTTAAAGCTTGTTTAATCGCCGGCGTAACGGTTTCTATAATTTGTTCAATGTCGAAGTTTGAAACAGTGGTTTGTGAAGTGCAATCTTGGGTGTTATTCTTGGCCATTACTTTGTCCTTTCATCGATGTTAAATCAAGGATACAAAGTTTATTTACCAAAAATCAATGCTTCAAAATGGTGATTATTCGTCTGTACCACGTCTGAGTTTTTCAAATTCTTCTAATATCTCATTTGAAAGTTCTATACGTGTCCGTGGCTTATTTTCATTGAAACCTTCCAGTTTTTTAGAAACAGAATCTTCGCTCTCTTTTAAGTCTCTCCACATTTCTCTTGAAGAAATGCGATAGGCACCTGAGCCAAATATCGCATGTTGTTCGCTCATGTCACTCGTAACGACGGTAATATGTCGCGTATGTTTCTCGTACAAGTCATATACATAACGTTCGATATAACTATCAGCTGTTTCTTTTTCTTTCGTGAATATAACCTTCACACCATGATACGTATATTCTGAATGGGCCCCAGCTTGTTCATAAGCATCAAAGACACATACAACTTCATCTGCTATGACTGCACTGTAGTTAGCAATCGCTGTGAGGAGTTGTTCTCTCGCTTCTTCAAGATTCTCTTTAGACAGTTGACTCAACTCTGAAGATTGACCAATCATGTTATAGCCATCAATGATTAAGTGGCGTTCTTTCATGAGTCTGCTCCAATCTCATTGCGCTTACGATAGACCTCATACATCATAAGACTTGCTGCCACAGAGGCATTTAAACTATTAACATGTCCAATCATTGGAATCTTAATGTGGAAATCACATTTATCTTTAACGAGACGACTCATTCCTTGGCCCTCACTGCCAATGACAATCGCAAGTGGCATACCTGCATCAAGCTCTCTATAATCAGTAGCATTATCCGCTTCTGTACCAGCGACCCAGTACCCGTGGTCTTTTAAAGTGTCTATCGTTTGAGCCAAATTCGTTACACGTACTACCGGTACATGTTCTATCGCACCTGTCGAAGCTTTAACAACCGTTTGAGTTAATGCGACCGAACGTCTCTTAGGGATAATCACGCCATCCACACCTGATGCGTCAGCCGTTCTTAAAATAGATCCTAAATTATGTGGATCCTCTAACCCATCTAATATTAATACTGTAGATAATTTATCCTTATTTTTCTGGGTTTCGATAAACTCATCAAAATCAGCGTAATCATAAGGTGCAATATAAGCTGCAATACCTTGATGGGGTGCATCTGATAAGTTATCTAACTTTGATTTTGGTACGTTTTGGACAATGATATTTTCATTTTTCGCTTTTTTCAAAATGTCATTAATCTGGCCTTTTTTAATGCTGTCTTGAATTAAAATTTTATTGATTGTATGCCCCGTGACAATTGCTTCCTTAACGGCATGACGACCGACAATTATAATATCTTCCACAGTATCACTTCCTTTCATTTACATATTGAACGATTGTTTCTAATAAAGCATTTAGGCGCTCTTGTTGCCCTTCTAAATATAAAAATCCGATAACCGCTTCAAGCCCTGAACTCTTTCTATAAGTTTGAATGTCGGTGTTCTTAGCTTTCGTATAACTTTTTGCGTTTCTGCCACGTCTAACAATATCAAGTTCATGTTCTTTAAACCATTCCGCCTCTAACAGTTGTTCTAATGTCTGAGCTTGACTCTTCGCTGAAACATAACGTTTCGCTTCTTGATGTAATCGGTTAGGTTTCGCTTGTAATTTAGTAACAATATAGGCTCTCACATGTTGATCTAAAACGGCATCTCCCATATAGGCTAAAGTCAATGGGTTAAGAAGTTTAATGTCCATATTAGCCACGTTTAAACCTCACGCCTTGAGGTGTATCTTCTAGAATAATATTTTGCTCTTTTAACTCATCACGAATAACATCTGCACGTTCAAAGTCTTTACGCTTTCTCGCATCTTCGCGTTCTTCGATAAGTGCTTCAATCTGCTCATCTAATAACACATCATTTTCTTTGCCTTTAAGAGGGACGCCTAATACGTCGCTGAAGATTTGATACACTTCTTTAAAACGATTAATGACACGCGTAGATGTTGTATTTTCTAATACGTATTTATTCGCTAATTTCGCTAAGTCGAACCATGCAGTGATTGCATTTGCAGTGTTAAAGTCGTCATCCATCACAGTTTCAAATTGCTGAAGTATTTGATCGATGGACTCAATATATTCCTCTTGATTTTCAATATCTGTCGCAATTTCTTCACGTTCTTCAATCGCTTTATAACTATTTCTAACACGTTCTAAACCACTCTTAGCCGCATCTACCAATTCCATATTATAATTAATAGGACTGCGATAATGAACACTAATCATAAAGAATCGTAATACATCTGGGTCTATTTCTTTAATAATGTCATGAACTAAAACAAAGTTGCCTAATGATTTACTCATTTTCTCATTATCGATGTTGATGAAACCATTGTGCATCCAATAGTTAGCAAATGGGGCATGGTTATGTGCTTCTGATTGAGCTATTTCATTTTCATGGTGAGGGAATTGTAAGTCCGTTCCACCTGCATGGATATCGATCGTAGCACCCAGTTCATGGTACGCCATTACCGAACATTCAATATGCCAACCGGGTCTACCTTGACCGAATGGGCTGTCCCAACTAATTTCGCCTTCTTTCGCTTTCTTCCATAGCGTAAAGTCTAAGGCGTCTTCTTTTTGTTCACCTTGCTCGATGCGAGCGCCTACCTTTAAATCATTTAATGACTGATGACTTAACTTACCATAATCATCAAATTTACGCGTTCTAAAGTAAACATCACCACCGCTTTCATACGCATAACCTTCATCGACTAATTCCTTGATAAATTTAATGATTTCATCCATATGATCCATTACACGAGGGTTGGATGTTGCTTTTTTCACATTAAGCGCACCGACATCTTCGTAAAATGCTTTAATATAACGGTCAGCAATCGTATTTACTGATTCGTTCAATTCCTTTGAACGCTTAATCAATTTATCGTCAACGTCTGTAAAGTTTGATACGTAATTCACTTCATAACCTTTATATTCAAAATATCTGCGGACAACATCATAATTAATAGCTGGCCTAGCATTACCAATATGAATATAGTTGTAAACTGTTGGACCACAGACGTACATATTCACTTTACCTTGTTCCATTGGTTTAAATGGTTCTTTTTGTCGTGTTAACGTATTATATAATGTAATCATCTTGTATCTCTCCGTTTCTTGTTTTCTCCAATTGTCTTTCCAGGTGTTTGAGTTGTTCGTAAATTGGATCTGGTAAGTTTCGATGATCAAATGTTTTACCTATACGTTTGCCATCTTGTTTCACAATGTGGCCTGGAATTCCGACAACAGTTGAATAATTGGGAACTGATTTTAATACTACTGAATTAGCTCCGATATTAACATTTGAATCAATTTTAATATTACCTAATATTTTCGCCCCTGCTGCAATGAGTACATTATCCCCAATATCAGGATGACGTTTACCCTTTTCTTTACCTGTACCACCTAATGTAACACCTTGATAAATCGTCACATTGTCTCCGATATTACAAGTTTCACCGATGACGACCCCCATGCCGTGATCGATAAATAATCGTTTACCTATTTTTGCGCCAGGATGTATCTCAATCCCTGTAAAGAAACGAGATATCTGTGAAATGAGTCTTGCCATCACAAATTTCTTCTTTTTATATAACTCATGTGCGATTAAATGACTCCAAACTGCATGTAATCCTGCATATGAAGTAATAACTTCAAATGTTGTACGTGCCGCCGGGTCTTGCTCAAACACCATGTTCACATCGTCTTTGATTCTTTTTAAAAATTTAAACACGGACAATCCCCCTTTTTATAAAAAAAGCACCTCTAACTCACTTGTTAGAGGCGCTTTCGCACGGTTCCACTCTTATTTCAAAATAAGTCTTCACCACATGCTACGTATACATGTAGTTCAAACTTAAATTACACTCATCAACATTATTTAACTTTATAAACAAAGGTGCATTCAGCAATGTTAGTGATGTGCTCGCAGCAACCGCACACTCTCTTTACACTAGGCATTACATACTATTCCTCTGTATTTCAATTTAATCATAAGTGGTATAGTGTTATTTTTCAAGTTCTAAATATGCACTTATTTCACATATTGTTGTAAACGTGACAACACTTTTTCTTTACCTAATACTTCGATTGTATTTGGTAATTCTGGACCATGCTTTTGACCAGTTACTGCAACACGGATTGGCATGAATAATTGCTTACCTTTAATGCCTGTTTCCTTTTGTACTGCTTTGATTTCTTTTTTAATTTCTGCAGCTTCAAATGGTTCTAAAGCTTCTAATTTACTATATAGATGTGTCATTAATTCTGGCACTTGTTCACCGTTTAATACTTCTTGTTCATCGTCTCCTAATGTTTGATCGTCGCGGAAGAATAATTCAGATAAAGGTACGATTTCTCCAGCATAACTCATTTCTTTTTGATAAAGTGCAACAAGTTTACGACCCCAGTCTAGGTCTTCTTCTGAAGGTTCAGCTGGTAACAACTCAGCTTTAATTAAATGAGGTAATGCTAATTCAAATACTGTTTCAGTATCTTTTTGTTTCATATATTGGTTGTTAACCCATGCTAATTTTTGTTTATCGAAAAATGCTGGCGATTTAGAAAGACGTTTTTCGTCGAATATTTTAATAAATTCTTCTTTAGAATAGATTTCATCTTCGCCTTCTGGTGACCAACCAAGGAGTGTAATAAAGTTAAATAATGCTTCTGGTAAGTAACCTAAATCGCGATATTGTTCAATGAATTGAAGGATTTGACCATCACGTTTACTTAACTTTTTACGTTCTTCGTTAACAATTAATGACATGTGAGCAAATCTCGGTACTTCCCAACCAAATGTTTCGTAAATCATCATTTGTTTTGGTGTATTTGAAATATGGTCATCACCACGAATAACATCGGTAATTTCCATATAGTGATCATCGATTGCTACGGCAAAGTTATACGTAGGGACGCCGTCTTTTTTAACAATGACCCAGTCACCAATATTATCTGAATCGAATGAAATTTCACCTTTAACCATATCTTCAAATTTATAAGTTTTATCTTGAGGCACACGGAAACGGATTGATGGTTTACGACCTTCCGCTTCAAATTGTTGACGTTCTTCTTCAGTTAAATGTGCGTGCTTTCCACCATAACGAGGCATTTCGCCACGTGCGATTTGTTCTTGACGTTCCTCTTCTAATTCATCTTCTGTCATATAGCATTTATATGCTTTATCTTCGTCTAATAATTGTTGAATTAATGGATTATAAATTTCTGCACGTTCTGACTGACGATAAGGGCCATATCCTTTATCTTTATCTACAGATTCATCCCATTCGATACCTAACCATTTTAAATTTTCAAATTGTGAAGATTCACCATCTTCTAAATTACGTTTACTGTCTGTATCTTCAATTCTGATTACGAAATCTCCATCATAGTGTTTTGCGAATAAATAGTTAAATAATGCAGTTCTAGCATTACCAATATGCAAGTATCCAGTTGGACTTGGGGCATATCTAACTCTTACACGATCGCTCATTCTGTTCACTCCTGTTTAAAAATTTATTAATTAATATATAGATGTCATCTTTATCATATCATTTAAAAAATAGACATCACCAAAAATATACTTAGTCAATCTCATAAAGTAGCAATTAAGCCTTTTTTACATTGACTTTAGTAGTTATTTCCTCGCCTAATAATCATACCACAGCCTGCCATTTTTTAAAGTGCCATAAAGCACTCCTCTTTAATTCATTGGGTATATTAATCGGTTATGTTTCAAAATACACCTTTAAAATTTATTTATCTATTGTAGCATTTTCAACAAGGAGATGATAATACCGCAGTTGTTATCGATTTTGAAACGGTGACACATATTTAACTATTGCGTCATTTTAGCAAAGATAATTCGACCTGAAGAAGACTGTAATAAACTAATAACTTCAACTTCTACTTGTTCTCCGACGTATTTTTTAGCATGATCTACGACAACCATCGTGCCATCATCTAAATAACCAACTGCCTGACCGGCCTCTTTACCTATTTTAGTTAATAATAAAGTAAAGCAATCACCTTGGTGTACATTCGGTTTAATCGCTTCTGATAAATCGTTAACGTTCAAAGCTCTTATCCCTTGCACGTGGCATACTTTATTAAGATTAAAGTCTGTAGTAATAATATGTGCTTTGTATTGTTTCGCAAGTTTGATAAGCATTGCATCAATATCGCTATGCGTAGAAGTTGGATGTATCACTTGTGTTGGATAATCAATGTCATATAACTCATTCAGCAAATCTAAACCACGCTGACCCTTTTCTCGCTTCACACTATCTTTAGAATCCGCTATTACTTGTAGCTCATTAATCACTCCTTGAGGAATGAAAAGCACCCCATCGATGAAACCACATTCGATGATATCTAAGATACGCCCATCAATAATTGCACTCGTATCTAGAATCTTAGGAACTGCATGGCTCGCATTTGTAGACATAGAACGCGCCATTTTTTCAGGTAAAAATAACAACATTTCATCTCGTTTACGTAACCCAAATTCAAAACCAAAATAACCTAATATAATCGTTACAATAATGGGTACAAAATGATTTAATACATGATTGCCTATTATTTGGAAGATGAATGAAATCATTACTGAAATGAGTAAGCCAATCATTAAACCAATCGTTGCAAATAAAATTTCTACTGCACTTTGACGCATTATCTTACGTTCTAAATCTTTTAAAGTAAATGTCACTTTTCTTATAAACCATCCGAAAATTAAAAAGAATAATGCAATCCCTATCAGTGCATTACAATAACTGTTTTTTAAAAAAGTGTAGTGACGTAAACCAAAGTCAGATGCAATTTCAGGGATTAAATAAACTCCTAAACTTGCCCCTAATATGAAATAACAAAGTATAACGATGATTTTTAATGTTTTCATTGTCACCCTCCCTTCTCATCTTTTATTAATAAATAATGTCTGAATGCTTTAATTTTACTTTTTGAATAACTTAACGCCTATGTATTATGACATATCGTTCCGTTTTACGTGTTACGTGCAATTATTTTGAAATTGCATATTTTAAAGCATCATGAACATTTTCCACTCCTATAACTTTAATATCTTCTGGGAACTGCCAGCCACCGATATTCGTCTTTGGAATAATGACTCTCTTGAAACCTAATTTAGCCGCTTCTTGCACACGTTGTTCAATACGTGACACACGGCGAACTTCTCCTGTTAAACCTACTTCACCGATGTAACAATCTAGCCCATCGACTGCTTTATCTTTGAAGCTTGAGGCTGTAGCTACAATAATACTTAAATCTACTGCAGGTTCGGTCAGTCTAACCCCACCAGCAACTTTAATATATGCATCTTGTTGTTGTAATAAATAATTTTCTTTCTTCTCCAAGACGGCCATCAATAAACTCAATCGATTATGATCAATGCCTGTAGCCATACGTCTCGGGTTGTTAAATGTCGTAGGAGTAACTAACGCTTGAACTTCTATGAGTAGCGGTCTCGTACCTTCCATCGTAGAGACGATTGTAGATCCAGGTACATTCGTTGACCGTTCTTCTAAGAACATTTCAGAAGGATTTTTGACTCCTTTCAAACCGCTTTGTTTCATCTCGAAAATACCCATCTCATTTGTTGAACCAAAACGGTTCTTAACTGCTCTTAATATACGATAAGCATGGTGCTCATCACCTTCAAAGTAGAGTACGGTATCAACCATATGTTCTAACAACCTTGGGCCAGCAATTTGTCCTTCCTTCGTCACGTGTCCAACGATAAATGTTGCAATATTCATTTGTTTTGCAATGTTCATTAGGCTTTGGGTACTTTCTCTCACTTGAGAAACTGAACCTGGTGCTGAACTGATTTCCGGATGAAAGATTGTTTGGATTGAATCGACCACGAGTAAATCCGGTTTCGTTTGTTTCACAGTTTCATGAATAATTTCCAAATCCGTCTCTGCAAAAACATTTAGATTGCTTGAGTTTTCTTCTAATCTCTGTGCTCTCAATTTTGTCTGGCTTAATGATTCCTCACCCGTAATGTATAACACATTATGAGATTGAGAAAGTGCTGCACAGACTTGTAAAAGTAAAGTAGACTTCCCTATACCAGGATCTCCACCTATTAACACAAGAGAGCCATTTACAATACCGCCACCAAGTACTCGGTTGAATTCTTCCGATTTACTCAATATACGTGGCGTCGTTTCTTGCTGTATATCATTTAACTTTTGTACTTTAGCTGTGTTTTCACGACTACGCACGCCATGTTTTGGACTAGATCTCGCCTTTTGTTCTACTATTTCTTCCATTTGGTTCCATGCGCCACAGTTAGGACATTTACCCATCCATTTCGGTGACTGGTAACCACATGCCATACATTCAAAAATTACTTTTTTCTTGGCCAAAACTGCACCTCCATCTTTAATAAGAACAAATCTATTTTAAACCTCATACAGAGTTAAAACAAATTAAAATACATTATTCTTTTTTATTGGTGTTTATAAATCACTTATTTTATTATAACCACAATTAAATCGGTCATCCTTTCCATGAAATTTTCACAAAATAAAAAGAATCTGAGACAAAAATAGATGTCTCAGATTCTTTGTTAACGAGTGGGAATACGAAATCTCTATTATAAAATTCGCTTTCTGTCCCACTCCTTATCGTTTATTTGTGTGTGAAGCTATTTAGATTCAGAAGTTGCTTTATCTTGATCTTCAGTTTCTGTACGTTCTTGAATGTCATATTTAAATTCTTCTCCATCGTAATCAATTTGAACGTCTTTACCTTCAATTTGATTACCGTCTAAGATGAGTTCACTTAAATTATCTTCTACTGTTTTTTGGATTGCACGAATTAATGGGCGCGCACCGTATTCTGGGTCATAACCTTCTTCTGCAATTTTTTCTTTCGCAGCGTCGGTTACTTTAATGTTGATGTCTTGTTCGTGAAGACGACTTGTTAATCTGTTTACCATCATCGTAACAATTTCTTTCAATTCATCTTTTGATAGTTTGTGGAATACGATAATGTCATCTACACGGTTTAAGAATTCTGGACGGAACGCATTTTTCAATTCTTTCAACATTGTCTTACGGATTGTTTCATAGTCTTCACCTTCAGCTGCGCCACCAAATCCTGCAAATCGTTGGTCTTGTAATTCTTGTGCACCAACGTTAGAAGTCATAATAATCACTGTGTTACGGAAGTCAACTTGACGACCTTTCGTATCTGTTAAATGACCATCATCTAATACTTGTAATAGGATGTTGAATACATCTGGGTGTGCTTTTTCTATTTCATCAAATAAGATTACAGAATATGGTTTACGTCTAACTTTTTCAGTTAATTGGCCACCATCATCATGACCTACATAGCCTGGAGGGGCTCCGACTAAACGACTGACAGCGTGTTTTTCCATGAATTCACTCATATCAACACGAATCATGGCATCATCTTCACCAAACATAGATTCAGCTAATGCACGTGCGAGTTCAGTCTTACCTACACCAGTTGGGCCAAGGAAGATGAAACTACCGATTGGTTTTTTAGGATCTTTCAATCCAGCTCTTGCACGTCTAACGGCTTTACTGATTGAAGTTACCGCATCTTTTTGTCCGATAACTCTGTTGTGTAGTGTATTTTCTAAGTTTAATAAACGATCTGATTCAGTTTCATTGATTTTTGTTAATGGAATACCTGTCCATCCAGCGATAACTTCACCGATGTCTTCTTCAGATAATGCTGTGTTATCACCGTTTTGAGTATTTTTCCAATTGTTTTTAGATTCTTCGTATTGTTTTTCTAATTTTGTTTGTTTATCTCTTAAGTTAGCTGCATTTTCGAATTCTTGAGCATGTACAGCAGCATCTTTTTCATTTTTAACTTGCTCAATTTCTTGTTCAATTTCTTTTAAGTTTGGTGGTGTTGTATGATTTTTCAATCTTACTTTAGAGCTTGCTTCGTCAATTAAGTCGATTGCTTTGTCTGGTAAGAATCTATCTGATACATAACGGTCGCTGAGTTTAGCAGCTGAAATAAGTGCTTGATCTGAGATGTTAATACGGTGGTGTGCTTCATAGCGATCACGTAACCCTTTTAAGATTTCAATTGTATCTTCAACTGTAGGTTCATCAACTTGAACAGATTGGAAACGACGTTCAAGTGCTGCATCTTTTTCAATATTTTTACGATATTCATCTAAAGTTGTCGCACCGATACATTGTAGTTCACCACGTGCTAATGCTGGTTTCAAGATGTTTGAAGCATCGATTGCACCTTCAGCACCGCCAGCACCTACTAATGTGTGTAATTCGTCAATGAATAATATGACGTTACCTGCTTGATGGATTTCTTCCATAACTTTTTTCAAGCGTTCTTCAAATTCACCACGATATTTCGTACCTGCAACAACCGTACCCATATCAAGAGACATCACGCGTTTATCTTTTAATGTTTCTGGCACTTCGTTGTTAACAATTGCTTGAGCTAAACCTTCTGCAATTGCTGTTTTACCAACACCAGGTTCACCAATTAATACTGGGTTATTTTTAGTACGACGACTTAATACTTCGATTACACGAGTGATTTCTTTATCACGACCGATGACTGGATCTAATGTGCCATCTTTAGCGATAACAGTTAAGTCACGTGCAAGTCCATCTAATGTTGGTGTGTTGTTTGATTTGTTTGCTTGCGCATTTTTTGTATTCATTTCAGGACTGCCTAGTGCTTTTACAACTTGTGCACGGGCTTTCGTAATGTTTAAGTCTAAGTTTGCAAATACACGTGCAGCGACACCTTCATTTTCACGAATAAGACCAAGTAAAATATGCTCAGTTCCTACGAAATTGTGATGCAATTTACGTGCTTCATCCATTGATAATTCAATAACCTTTTTCGCACGAGGTGTGTAATGTAGCGCACCCATTTGCTCTTGGCCATGACCGATAAGTTTTTCAACTTCTTCGATGACCTTTGCTTCCGTAATATCAAATGACTCTAGCACTTTAGCTGCAATACCTTCTGGCTCTTTCATAAGTCCTAAGAGTAAATGTTCTGTTCCTATATTTGAATGATTTAATCTAATTGCCTCTTCTTGGGCGTGTGCTAATACACGTTGTGCACGCTCTGTTAATCTACCAAATAACATAATAGCATGACCTCCTAATTTATATGTTCTCTCAATATTTGCGCTCTAATTTCATTTACTGATCTATCATCTTCATCATCTAATAAGAATGGTGTTTGCATCGCGATCATCATTTCATTAAATTTAAAGTGCTCTAATTCTAAATAACCTAAATCAATACCAAGCTTTACATCGCTCAGTCTTAATGAGGCCTCTTCCATATTCATCAGTCTACTATACTTTAAAATACCTAACGAACGATATACTCGATCTAGCGTTTCACTATGATTGTGCTCATTAAGCTGATCCCTTATTTGAAGTTCTTCGTTGATAATCTGTTGCACAACTTCGTTTAAACTCTCGATAATATGATCTTCGGTGTTACCTAAAGTAAGCTGGTTAGATATTTGATATATATGACCGTAGACTTGCGAACCTTCTCCGTAAATACCTCTAATTGTAAAACCAAATCGGCTGATTGTTTGAGCAATGCGATTCATCCGGTTCATAATCGATAATCCAGGTAAGTGCACCATGACACTCGCCCTCATACCTGTCCCAATATTTGTAGGACAAGTCGTTAAATAACCGAGATTTTCATCAAAGCTAATATCTAATGCTTTATCTAATTTGTCGTCAATTTCTGATGCTTTCTCATACAAACTATGCAGTGATAAATCATTTCCCATTGCTTGTATGCGAATATGATCTTCTTCATTTACCATGACACTTAACGATTCATCCTCATTCGCTAACAATGCAGAAGCCGGTTGTTTAATTAACTCTGGGCTTATTAAATGTTTCGCCACAAGTTTATATTTACTCTGTTGGTCCATCATATCTAATCGTTGAATAGACATTTCTGGAAGTGCATCCTGTACTTCGTTTATCACTCGAAATCCTGCCTCTTCTGATGGAAACATCAACGGATGAACATGATTATTTAAATTTCTAGCTAGTCTAATTCTTGATGACATAACGACTGGCACTTCAGCTACATTACGCATCCATTCACTCATATATGCATTAATTTCACTGTTGTTCATCACGATTCACCTCGCTGTCCGCCTTCAAAGCTTTGATTTCATCACGAACAATTGCAGCTTCTTCGAAATTTTGTTCTTCTATGAGTTTGTCTAAATATGACGATTTTTCTTCTATTTTCTTTTTAAGTGCTAACTTTTTATATGAAGACTGAGGTGTTTTGCCGACGTGTTCAACTTGTCCGCCTTGCACGCGTCTAACAATATCGATAATGTCGTCTTTGAAAGTTCCAAAGCAATCCGCACAACCGAATTTACCGACGTGTGCAATATCTTTGAGGGTCATACCGCACGTAGGACAACGTTTCTCTTCTTTAAATGCAATGTTATCAAACTCTAAGCCGTGTTTTGCTGCTAAGTGCTGTAAGATTTGTTTAATGACGAAAGTATCTTCAATATCATCGTTACCTTGCATTTGCTGATCGTTCGACCAAACATTATCACTTTGTGCACATGTCGGACAAAGCCATTTTTCTTCTAATCCATCTACGCCTTTAAAAGCAACTTTATATTCAGCTTCGTTTGAATGACAATTTTCACAGAGCACGTCACATCACCTCACTTTAATAATAACTAATCACGTGTAGCAAACGTTTAAGAATATTAGCTCGAATAATATCTCGAGCCATCACATCCATGTTTAATGTTTCTCTGTCTATTACAGCTCTGATCATCTTAGCTTCTCTTTCATTGATGTAATGGTTGTCTAATAAACCATCAATAATATAGTATCCTTGTTGTTGAGAAATAGATGGTCCGATCAATTGTAATAAGTGATTAATATAACCTTTTACGTCTCTATTTTCTATCTTCGTGATGCGGATATAACCGCCTCCACCACGTTTACTTTCTATTTCATAACCGTGTTCGTTCGTAAAACGAGTCTTGATCACATAGTTTAGCTGCGAGGGTACACAATCAAAGCGTTGCGCAATATGTGCACGTTGAATTTCAACTACATCTTCATTTGCGTCCTCAAATAATTTCTTAATGTATTGTTCTATGATGTCGGACATGTTATGCATGTTCATCACCTCTTTTGACCATCTTTGACTATATTATATGACCAACTTTGACCTTTTTCAACCAATTTGATTTAAAAATTTTAAAATACTCATGTTAGTAAACTCTGTTTTATTGTATGATATAAGATAAGAAAATTTAAAAGGGACTGAAATTATTATGCATATTATCATAGGATTAATTGGGATTGCAGTATTTTTAGGCTTGGCCTATTTATTTAGTTCTGACAGAAAGAACATTCGATGGAAGTATGTCGGAATATTACTCTTAATACAACTTGTATTTGCTTTCATATTATTAAAAACAAAGTTCGGTATTACAGTTATCGGAGCGATATCAAATGGCTTTAACTATTTACTATTAAAGGCAGCTGAAGGTGTAAAATTCGTGTTCGGTGGTTTCGAATATGTCGATCCGAAGAACCCACCATTCTTCTTTAATGTATTACTACCTATCGTATTTATTTCAGCGTTAATTGGTATCTTACAATACACAAAAATTTTACCTTTAATCATTAACTTCTTAGGTTTAATCATTTCAAAAATTAATGGTATGGGTCGTCTAGAATCATACAATGCGGTTGCTGCAGCTATATTGGGACAATCAGAAGTATTCATTTCATTAAAGAATGAGTTAGCTCACATTTCTAAACAAAGACTCTATACGTTAACTGCGTCTGCGATGTCTACAGTTTCAGCTTCGATCATCGGTGCATACTTTACGTTGATTGAACCACGATACGTAGTTACAGCTGTAGTATTAAATTTATTTGGCGGTTTTATCATCGCATCTATCATCAATCCATACACAGTTGATGAAAAAGAAGATAAATTGATTTTAGAGAAAAGTGAAACAAAGAAACAATCTTTCTTCGAAGTATTAGGGGAATACATCTTAGACGGATTTAAAGTTGCAGTCATTGTCGGGGCAATGTTAATTGGTTATATTGCAATCATTGCATTGCTCAATGGTGTCGTGAGCGCCATCTTCACTGGCGTATCTGGTGGACATATTACATGGGACTTCCAAACATTAATTGGTTTTGTCTTTGCGCCGTTTGCATTCTTAGTCGGCGTACCATGGGATGATGCCGTTCAAGCAGGTTCAATCATGGCAACTAAATTACTTTCAAACGAATTCGTAGCAATGGAAAGCTTGAGAAAGGCGAAAGATATGAGCGACCATGCGGTTGGTGTTATTTCAGTATTCGTTGTATCATTCGCAAACTTTAGTTCAATTGGAATTATTTCTGGTGCGATTAAATCTCTAAATAGTGAAAAAGGAGATATGGTTGCACGTTTTGGATTAAAATTATTATTCGGTGCGACACTCGTATCATTTATCTCAGCAGCTATAGCAGGATTCTTCATTTAATAAAAAAGTGGTTCATCGCATATTTGCGACGAACCACTTTTTATTATTTTAATGGGATTTATATTATTTTTCTTGTTTAGCTACAATTTCATCTATGAAATATTGAGTAATTCTAAAATCATCTGTTAATTCAGGATGGAAAGAAACACCCAAATATTTACCTTCTTGTACTGCTACAATTTTATTTGAGATTTCACTAAGAATTTGAGCCTCGCCATGAACTTCTGTGATATGGGGTGCACGAATAAACACGCCTTCGATATCTTGAGCCACACCTTTAACATCTAATTCACTTTCAAAGCTATCTACTTGTCTACCGAAAGAATTTCTCTCAACAGTAATATCTAATTTATTGAGATAACCTTCTTCGCCAACTATATCTTTAGATAGTACAATTAAACCTGCACATGTCCCAAACATTGGAAGCTCAGATTGTTGTAAGGCTTCTTTAAAGCCATATAAATTCATTAAGCGACGTAAAGTAGTAGATTCACCACCAGGTATGATTAAGCCATCTATATCGTTTAACTGCTCTGTTCTTTTAACAGAGATACCTTCATGTCCACTTAATTCAATATGGCGTATATGTTCTCGAACAGCACCTTGAAGTGCTAATACACCTATCTTCATCTTACCAACCACGCTCTTGCATACGTTCTTCTAATGACAATTCATTAATGTCTAACCCTTTCATAGCAGTACCTAAATCTTTTGCTAAACGGCCTATTAATTCATAGTCTTGATAATGTGTTGTAGCTTGAACAATCGCTTTGGCGAATTTTTCAGGATCATCTGATTTAAAGATACCTGAACCAACGAACACACCATCAGCGCCTAATTCCATCATTAATGCAGCATCTTGAGGTGTTGCTACACCGCCCGCAGCAAAGTTAACTACTGGTAAGCGACCATGATCTTTAATATCTTTTAATACTTCATAAGGTGCACCAATATTTTTAGCCTCAGTCATAATTTCATCATCATTCATTACTGTTAAACGACTTACTTCAGCATTAACTTGTCTCATATGTCTTACTGCTTCAACGATATTACCTGTACCTGGCTCACCTTTCGTACGTAACATCGCTGCACCTTCACCAATACGTCGTGCAGCTTCCCCTAAGTTACGGCAACCACATACAAATGGTACAGTAAAGTTATCTTTACGTAAGTGGTATTCTTCATCTGCAGGTGTAAGTACTTCAGATTCATCGATATAGTCAACACCCATAGATTCTAATACTCTCGCTTCAGTAATATGACCAATACGACCTTTAGCCATGACTGGTATAGAAACTGCATTCATAACCTCTTCAATAATATTTGGGTTAGCCATACGTGCTACACCACCAGCTGCTCTAATATCAGATGGTACACGCTCTAAAGCCATCACTGCAACTGCGCCAGCTTCTTCAGCGATTTTAGCTTGTTCTGCATTTACGACGTCCATAATTACGCCGCCTTTTTGCATTTCAGCCATACCTCTTTTAACTCTTTCTGATCCAGTCATTTTACTCATAAATTATTACCCCTTTACTAAGTTGATTAAATTCATTTTAAAAGATAAACTGGTATTTAAAAAGGGACAATTCCGAATTAATTTAAGGGGTCAGTTATATGGTAAAATCACATCTCTATATCAAATTGTATGAAGATTTAAAACAACAAATTATTGAAGGTCAATATCAATCTGGAGATAAATTCCCGTCAAAACGTGCATTAAGTCAGCACCTTTCAGTGAGTAACACTACGATTGAGCACGCTTACCAATATCTATTAGATGAAGGTTATATTTACTCGAAACCACGTTCAGGTTACTTCGTCTCAGATATCGAGAATTTACCACTTATACACAGAACAGGATCACCTGTAGAATATGATGAAGATTCAAAAACGATTCAAAATGATGTTACAACTCATTATGATTACGCATTTAATTTAAGAGAAATAGATACGGAATATTTTCCAAACCAACAATTTAGAAAGTACGCACGTGACACTTTTGAAGATAATGCAGTGAATCTATTACAATATACGCACCCTAAAGGGGAGTGGAAGTTACGCCAAGAAATCGCACATTATCTGTTTTATAGTAGAGGGGTTACATGTCGACCAGAACAAATTATTGTTGGATCATCTACTGAACAGCTCATTTATTTACTAACCGATATATTAGCAGAAACAGACTACATTATTGAGAATCCAAGTTACCCACCTATCAAAAATGTACTGGATAAAAAAGAAATCTTCTATGCGCAATTCCCAGTAAACAAGACAGGTATGGATTTAAAAAACTTAAAAACCTCAAACTATCATGTTGCATATGTGACACCATCCCACCAATTTCCAACTGGATATGTCATGAATCTCAAAAAAAGAACCCAATTAATTCATTGGGCTCAACAACGAACTGATCGCTACATCATTGAAGATGATTACGATTCAGAATTTAGATATTTTGGGAAACCTATTCCTGCTTTACAAAGTTTAGACACGAAAGACAAAGTGATTTATATCAGTTCATTTTCAAAATCACTGTTCCCTAGTTGCAGAATCGCATATTTAGTCCTACCCGATAAATTAGTGGATAAATTCGATCATATGCATAATAAACCATCAAATACAGTGCCTACACACATGCAACATATCGTAGCAAAATTCATGGCTTCTGGAAGTTTTGAACGGCATTTAAATAAAATGCGTAAAGTATATAAAGCCAAACTTCAATATATTATTGATGCGCTAGAACCCTATCATAAACAGTTGAAGATTGATGACGCACTTGCGGGCATGCATTTCACTTTAACTGTAAAAAATAAATTAACAACAGAACAATGTTTAGCACGTGCAAAAGATAACCACTTAAAAATCATTCCTTATAGTATGTATGATGATACAATCACTGAAACCAAATTTATTTTAGGATTTGGAGGCATTCCATTTTCAAAAATTAAAGATCACACCGACGCTTTAATCAAATCCTTAACCGTTTAGACTCACTTGTCCAAGGCAACTTGGGCTTAGTGAGTCTTATGCAAGTGTGGAAGCACTTGCGTACCTATCATTCATCAGCTTCAAACGCTTTTAAAGCACTACTTGTTTTTTCAATACTTAGTAGTGCTTACGTAAGTGGTTAACCCACTTACGAATCCTTTTTAACCAGGGACAATGCAAGTTAGAAGTTAAGCTCCTTTTGTGCCTGCGGCACTGATTAGCGCCGTTTGGATATAAAAAAAGAGACCTTTCGGTCTCTTGGGTTATTGCCTGGCAACGTCCTACTCTTGCGGAACGTAAGTCGGCTACCATCGACGCTAAGGAGAATCTTCCTGATTACGAAGGCAAGCGCTCGCATCTTTCCTCATTTTCGTTCTTTCCTTATTCACTTACCTCTTGTAAGCTCTTTGCGTCTTTCTCTCAATTCGTCAGCTTCAAACGCTTTCTTCTATCAGGGACAATGCAAGGTTAGAAGTTAAGCTCTTTTTGTGCCTGCGGCACTGATTAGCGCCTTTTTTCATATAAAAAAAGAGACCTTTCGGTCTCTTTCTTGGGTTATTGCCTGGCAACGTCCTACTCTTGCGGAACGTAAGTCCGACTACCATCGGCGCTAAGGAGCTTAACTTCTGTGTTCGGCATGGGAACAGGTGTGACCTCCTTGCCATTGTCACCAGACAATGCAATGTATGAAATTATACATTCAAAACTAGATAATAAGTAAAATGAATGAAACCAAACAAAACGTTTAAAAATTGATTAAGTCTTCGATCGATTAGTATTCGTCAGCTCCACGTATCGCTACGCTTCCACCTCGAACCTATTAA
The DNA here is from genome assembly GCF_038789205.1 of Staphylococcus hsinchuensis. NCBI lineage: Bacteria > Bacillati > Bacillota > Bacilli > Caryophanales > Staphylococcaceae > Staphylococcus > Staphylococcus hsinchuensis. The sequence goes on along the minus strand of NZ_CP128355.1, from coordinate 845,455 downwards.
CCTCATCATCTTTGAGGGATCTTATAACCGAAGTTGGGAAATCTCATCTTGAGGGGGGCTTCATGCTTAGATGCTTTCAGCACTTATCCCGTCCATACATAGCTACCCAGCGATGCCGTTGGCACGACAACTGGTACACCAGAGGTATGTCCATCCCGGTCCTCTCGTACTAAGGACAGCTCCTCTCAAATTTCCTACGCCCACGACGGATAGGGACCGAACTGTCTCACGACGTTCTGAACCCAGCTCGCGTACCGCTTTAATGGGCGAACAGCCCAACCCTTGGGACCGACTACAGCCCCAGGATGCGATGAGCCGACATCGAGGTGCCAAACCTCCCCGTCGATGTGAACTCTTGGGGGAGATAAGCCTGTTATCCCCGGGGTAGCTTTTATCCGTTGAGCGATGGCCCTTCCATGCGGAACCACCGGATCACTAAGTCCGTCTTTCGACCCTGCTCGACTTGTAGGTCTCGCAGTCAAGCTTCCTTATGCCTTTACACTCTATGAATGATTTCCAACCATTCTGAGGAAACCTTTGAGCGCCTCCGTTACTCTTTAGGAGGCGACCGCCCCAGTCAAACTGCCCATCTGACACTGTCTCCCACCATGATTAATGGTGCGGGTTAGAAATCCAACACAGCAAGGGTAGTATCCCACCAACGCCTCCACGTAAGCTAGCGCTCACGTTTCTAAGGCTCCTACCTATCCTGTACAAGCTGTGCCGAATTTCAATATCAGACTACAGTAAAGCTCCACGGGGTCTTTCCGTCCTGTCGCGGGTAACCTGCATCTTCACAGGTACTATGATTTCACCGAGTCTCTCGTTGAGACAGTGCCCAAATCGTTACGCCTTTCGTGCGGGTCGGAACTTACCCGACAAGGAATTTCGCTACCTTAGGACCGTTATAGTTACGGCCGCCGTTTACTGGGGCTTCGATTCGTGGCTTCGCAGAAGCTAACCACTCCTCTTAACCTTCCAGCACCGGGCAGGCGTCAGCCCCTATACATCACCTTACGGTTTAGCAGAGACCTGTGTTTTTGATAAACAGTCGCTTGGGCCTATTCACTGCGGCTCTCCTGGGCTTGCACCCTAAAGAGCACCCCTTCTCCCGAAGTTACGGGGTCATTTTGCCGAGTTCCTTAACGAGAGTTCGCTCGCTCACCTTAGAATTCTCATCTTGACTACCTGTGTCGGTTTGCGGTACGGGCACCAGTATTCTAGCTAGAGACTTTTCTTGGCAGTGTGAAATCAGCGACTCGAGGAAACAATTTCCTCTCCCCATCACAACTTGACCTTATGAGTGTCGGATTTGCCTAACACTCAGTCTTATTGTTTGGACGTGCACTCCAACAGCACGCTTCGCCTATCCTACTGCGTCCTCCCATCGCTTAAAACGAATCATGGTGGTACAGGAATATCAACCTGTTATCCATCGCCTACGCCTGTCGGCCTCAGCTTAGGACCCGACTAACCCAGAGCGGACGAGCCTTCCTCTGGAAACCTTAGTCAATCGGTGGACGGGATTCTCACCCGTCTTTCGCTACTCACACCGGCATTCTCACTTCTAAGCGCTCCACATGTCCTTGCGATCATGCTTCAACGCCCTTAGAACGCTCTCCTACCATTGTCCTACGGACAATCCACAGCTTCGGTAATATGTTTAGCCCCGGTACATTTTCGGCGCAGTGTCACTCGACTAGTGAGCTATTACGCACTCTTTAAATGATGGCTGCTTCTAAGCCAACATCCTAGTTGTCTGGGCAACGCCACATCCTTTTCCACTTAACATATATTTTGGGACCTTAGCTGGTGGTCTGGGCTGTTTCCCTTTCGAACACGGATCTTATCACTCGCGTTCTGACTCCCAAGTTAAATTGATTGGCATTCGGAGTTTGTCTGAATTCGGTAACCCGAGAAGAGCCCCTCGTCCAAACAGTGCTCTACCTCCAATAATCATCACTTGAGGCTAGCCCTAAAGCTATTTCGGAGAGAACCAGCTATCTCCAGGTTCGATTGGAATTTCTCCGCTACCCACAACTCATCCGCTCACTTTTCAACGTAAGTCGGTTCGGCCCTCCATTCAGTGTTACCTGAACTTCAGCCTGGTCATGGGTAGATCACCTGGTTTCGGGTCTACGACCAAATACTCAACGCCCTATTCAGACTCGCTTTCGCTACGGCTCCACATTTGCTGCTTAACCTTGCATCAGATCGTAACTCGCCGGTTCATTCTACAAAAGGCACGCCATCACCCATAAACGGGCTCTGACTACTTGTAAGCACACGGTTTCAAGTTCTATTTCACTCCCCTTCCGGGGTACTTTTCACCTTTCCCTCACGGTACTGGTTCACTATCGGTCACTAGAGAGTATTTAGCCTTAGGAGATGGTCCTCCCAGATTCCGACGGAATTACACGTGCTCCGTCGTACTCAGGATCCACTCAAGAGTGAATAGATTTTCGACTACAGGATTATTACCTTCTCTGATGTAACTTTCCAGTTACTTCGTCTAATCTATTCTTTTCTAACTCCGTAGAGAGTGTCCTACAACCCCAATAAGCAAGCTCATTGGTTTGGGCTCTTCCCGTTTCGCTCGCCGCTACTCAGGGAATCGATTTTTCTTTCTCTTCCTGCGGGTACTAAGATGTTTCAGTTCTCCGCGTCTACCTTCGGATATGCTATGTATTCACATATCGATAACACGACATAACTCGTGTTGGGTTTCCCCATTCGGAAATCTCTGGATCACAGCTTACTTACAGCTCCCCAAAGCATATCGTCGTTAGTAACGTCCTTCATCGGCTTCTAGTGCCAAGGCATTCACCGTGCGCCCTTAATAACTTAATCTATGTTTTTAGTCAAAAGACTAAAAAGCAAACGTTATTAATCTGTGAGTGTTCTTTCGAACACTAGCGATTATTTTTGAATTCAAGCGTATACACGCTATTCACTCGGTTTTGCTTGGTAAAATCATTATTTTACTTATTTATCTAGTTTTCAATGTACAAAATGGTGGGCCTAAGTGGACTCGAACCACCGACCTCACGCTTATCAGGCGTGCGCTCTAACCAGCTGAGCTATAGGCCCATTTCTATAATATTTTAAATACTCTGATGAGCATTCAAAACTGAATACAATATGTCAATGTTATTCCGTTTCATCTTCGTAGAAGATGTTCCGAATATATCCTTAGAAAGGAGGTGATCCAGCCGCACCTTCCGATACGGCTACCTTGTTACGACTTCACCCCAATCATTTGTCCCACCTTCGACGGCTAGCTCCAAAGGTTACTCCACCGGCTTCGGGTGTTACAAACTCTCGTGGTGTGACGGGCGGTGTGTACAAGACCCGGGAACGTATTCACCGTAGCATGCTGATCTACGATTACTAGCGATTCCAGCTTCATGTAGTCGAGTTGCAGACTACAATCCGAACTGAGAACAACTTTATGGGATTTGCTTGACCTCGCGGTTTAGCTGCCCTTTGTATTGTCCATTGTAGCACGTGTGTAGCCCAAATCATAAGGGGCATGATGATTTGACGTCATCCCCACCTTCCTCCGGTTTGTCACCGGCAGTCAGCCTAGAGTGCCCAACTTAATGATGGCAACTAAGCTTAAGGGTTGCGCTCGTTGCGGGACTTAACCCAACATCTCACGACACGAGCTGACGACAACCATGCACCACCTGTCACTTTGTCCCCCGAAGGGGAAAACTCTATCTCTAGAGCGATCAAAGGATGTCAAGATTTGGTAAGGTTCTTCGCGTTGCTTCGAATTAAACCACATGCTCCACCGCTTGTGCGGGTCCCCGTCAATTCCTTTGAGTTTCAACCTTGCGGTCGTACTCCCCAGGCGGAGTGCTTAATGCGTTAGCTGCAGCACTAAGGGGCGGAAACCCCCTAACACTTAGCACTCATCGTTTACAGCGTGGACTACCAGGGTATCTAATCCTGTTTGATCCCCACGCTTTCGCACATCAGCGTCAGTTGCAGACCAGAAAGTCGCCTTCGCCACTGGTGTTCCTCCATATCTCTGCGCATTTCACCGCTACACATGGAATTCCACTTTCCTCTTCTGCACTCAAGTTTTCCAGTTTCCAATGACCATCCACGGTTGAGCCGTGGGCTTTCACATCAGACTTAAAAAACCGCCTACGCGCGCTTTACGCCCAATAATTCCGGATAACGCTTGCCACCTACGTATTACCGCGGCTGCTGGCACGTAGTTAGCCGTGGCTTTCTGATTAGGTACCGTCAAGACGCGCACAGTTACTTACGCATTTGTTCTTCCCTAATAACAGAGCTTTACGATCCGAAGACCTTCATCACTCACGCGGCGTTGCTCCGTCAGGCTTTCGCCCATTGCGGAAGATTCCCTACTGCTGCCTCCCGTAGGAGTCTGGACCGTGTCTCAGTTCCAGTGTGACCGATCACCCTCTCAGGTCGGCTACGTATCGTTGCCTTGGTAAGCCGTTACCTTACCAACTAGCTAATACGGCGCGGGTCCATCCATAAGTGATAGCAAGGCCATCTTTCACTTTAGAACCATGCGGTTCTAAATATTATCCGGCATTAGCCCCGGTTTCCCGGAGTTATTCCAGTCTTATGGGTAGGTTACCCACGTGATACTCACCCGTCCGCCGCTAACGTCAAAGGAGCAAGCTCCTTATCTGTTCGCTCGACTTGCATGTATTAGGCACGCCGCCAGCGTTCATCCTGAGCCAGGATCAAACTCTCCATAAAAATTTATGATGTTTGATTAGCTCATAATACTAAATGTGTTTTTTCAACACTTGTTAACAACTTTAAGTTGTTGTGTTTTCGGAATTAACGTTGACATATTGTCATTCAGTTTTCAATGTTCATTTCTTTCAATCACAAAAATTAATTCTACAGGTTTTTAATGAAAAAGTCAACCATTATATCGAATTAATTTAAAATCTCCATAAAAAAACGACCTAAAGGTCTATATGGATTTGCCTGGCAACGTCCTACTCTTGCGGAACGTAAGTCCGACTACCATCGGCGCTAAGGAGCTTAACTTCTGTGTTCGGCATGGGAACAGGTGTGACCTCCTTGCCATTGTCACCAGACAATGCAATGTATGAAATTATACATTCAAAACTAGATAATAAGTAAAATGAATGAAACCAAACAAAACGTTTAAAAATTGATTAAGTCTTCGATCGATTAGTATTCGTCAGCTCCACGTATCGCTACGCTTCCACCTCGAACCTATTAACCTCATCATCTTTGAGGGATCTTATAACCGAAGTTGGGAAATCTCATCTTGAGGGGGGCTTCATGCTTAGATGCTTTCAGCACTTATCCCGTCCATACATAGCTACCCAGCGATGCCGTTGGCACGACAACTGGTACACCAGAGGTATGTCCATCCCGGTCCTCTCGTACTAAGGACAGCTCCTCTCAAATTTCCTACGCCCACGACGGATAGGGACCGAACTGTCTCACGACGTTCTGAACCCAGCTCGCGTACCGCTTTAATGGGCGAACAGCCCAACCCTTGGGACCGACTACAGCCCCAGGATGCGATGAGCCGACATCGAGGTGCCAAACCTCCCCGTCGATGTGAACTCTTGGGGGAGATAAGCCTGTTATCCCCGGGGTAGCTTTTATCCGTTGAGCGATGGCCCTTCCATGCGGAACCACCGGATCACTAAGTCCGTCTTTCGACCCTGCTCGACTTGTAGGTCTCGCAGTCAAGCTTCCTTATGCCTTTACACTCTATGAATGATTTCCAACCATTCTGAGGAAACCTTTGAGCGCCTCCGTTACTCTTTAGGAGGCGACCGCCCCAGTCAAACTGCCCATCTGACACTGTCTCCCACCATGATTAATGGTGCGGGTTAGAAATCCAACACAGCAAGGGTAGTATCCCACCAACGCCTCCACGTAAGCTAGCGCTCACGTTTCTAAGGCTCCTACCTATCCTGTACAAGCTGTGCCGAATTTCAATATCAGACTACAGTAAAGCTCCACGGGGTCTTTCCGTCCTGTCGCGGGTAACCTGCATCTTCACAGGTACTATGATTTCACCGAGTCTCTCGTTGAGACAGTGCCCAAATCGTTACGCCTTTCGTGCGGGTCGGAACTTACCCGACAAGGAATTTCGCTACCTTAGGACCGTTATAGTTACGGCCGCCGTTTACTGGGGCTTCGATTCGTGGCTTCGCAGAAGCTAACCACTCCTCTTAACCTTCCAGCACCGGGCAGGCGTCAGCCCCTATACATCACCTTACGGTTTAGCAGAGACCTGTGTTTTTGATAAACAGTCGCTTGGGCCTATTCACTGCGGCTCTCCTGGGCTTGCACCCTAAAGAGCACCCCTTCTCCCGAAGTTACGGGGTCATTTTGCCGAGTTCCTTAACGAGAGTTCGCTCGCTCACCTTAGAATTCTCATCTTGACTACCTGTGTCGGTTTGCGGTACGGGCACCAGTATTCTAGCTAGAGACTTTTCTTGGCAGTGTGAAATCAGCGACTCGAGGAAACAATTTCCTCTCCCCATCACAACTTGACCTTATGAGTGTCGGATTTGCCTAACACTCAGTCTTATTGTTTGGACGTGCACTCCAACAGCACGCTTCGCCTATCCTACTGCGTCCTCCCATCGCTTAAAACGAATCATGGTGGTACAGGAATATCAACCTGTTATCCATCGCCTACGCCTGTCGGCCTCAGCTTAGGACCCGACTAACCCAGAGCGGACGAGCCTTCCTCTGGAAACCTTAGTCAATCGGTGGACGGGATTCTCACCCGTCTTTCGCTACTCACACCGGCATTCTCACTTCTAAGCGCTCCACATGTCCTTGCGATCATGCTTCAACGCCCTTAGAACGCTCTCCTACCATTGTCCTACGGACAATCCACAGCTTCGGTAATATGTTTAGCCCCGGTACATTTTCGGCGCAGTGTCACTCGACTAGTGAGCTATTACGCACTCTTTAAATGATGGCTGCTTCTAAGCCAACATCCTAGTTGTCTGGGCAACGCCACATCCTTTTCCACTTAACATATATTTTGGGACCTTAGCTGGTGGTCTGGGCTGTTTCCCTTTCGAACACGGATCTTATCACTCGCGTTCTGACTCCCAAGTTAAATTGATTGGCATTCGGAGTTTGTCTGAATTCGGTAACCCGAGAAGAGCCCCTCGTCCAAACAGTGCTCTACCTCCAATAATCATCACTTGAGGCTAGCCCTAAAGCTATTTCGGAGAGAACCAGCTATCTCCAGGTTCGATTGGAATTTCTCCGCTACCCACAACTCATCCGCTCACTTTTCAACGTAAGTCGGTTCGGCCCTCCATTCAGTGTTACCTGAACTTCAGCCTGGTCATGGGTAGATCACCTGGTTTCGGGTCTACGACCAAATACTCAACGCCCTATTCAGACTCGCTTTCGCTACGGCTCCACATTTGCTGCTTAACCTTGCATCAGATCGTAACTCGCCGGTTCATTCTACAAAAGGCACGCCATCACCCATAAACGGGCTCTGACTACTTGTAAGCACACGGTTTCAAGTTCTATTTCACTCCCCTTCCGGGGTACTTTTCACCTTTCCCTCACGGTACTGGTTCACTATCGGTCACTAGAGAGTATTTAGCCTTAGGAGATGGTCCTCCCAGATTCCGACGGAATTACACGTGCTCCGTCGTACTCAGGATCCACTCAAGAGTGAATAGATTTTCGACTACAGGATTATTACCTTCTCTGATGTAACTTTCCAGTTACTTCGTCTAATCTATTCTTTTCTAACTCCGTAGAGAGTGTCCTACAACCCCAATAAGCAAGCTCATTGGTTTGGGCTCTTCCCGTTTCGCTCGCCGCTACTCAGGGAATCGATTTTTCTTTCTCTTCCTGCGGGTACTAAGATGTTTCAGTTCTCCGCGTCTACCTTCGGATATGCTATGTATTCACATATCGATAACACGACATAACTCGTGTTGGGTTTCCCCATTCGGAAATCTCTGGATCACAGCTTACTTACAGCTCCCCAAAGCATATCGTCGTTAGTAACGTCCTTCATCGGCTTCTAGTGCCAAGGCATTCACCGTGCGCCCTTAATAACTTAATCTATGTTTTTAGTCAAAAGACTAAAAAGCAAACGTTATTAATCTGTGAGTGTTCTTTCGAACACTAGCGATTATTTTTGAATTCAAGCGTATACACGCTATTCACTCGGTTTTGCTTGGTAAAATCATTATTTTACTTATTTATCTAGTTTTCAATGTACAATCATTTGTTGAATACTCTGATGAGCATTCAAAACTGAATACAATATGTCAATGTTATTCCGTTTCATCTTCGTAGAAGATGTTCCGAATATATCCTTAGAAAGGAGGTGATCCAGCCGCACCTTCCGATACGGCTACCTTGTTACGACTTCACCCCAATCATTTGTCCCACCTTCGACGGCTAGCTCCAAAGGTTACTCCACCGGCTTCGGGTGTTACAAACTCTCGTGGTGTGACGGGCGGTGTGTACAAGACCCGGGAACGTATTCACCGTAGCATGCTGATCTACGATTACTAGCGATTCCAGCTTCATGTAGTCGAGTTGCAGACTACAATCCGAACTGAGAACAACTTTATGGGATTTGCTTGACCTCGCGGTTTAGCTGCCCTTTGTATTGTCCATTGTAGCACGTGTGTAGCCCAAATCATAAGGGGCATGATGATTTGACGTCATCCCCACCTTCCTCCGGTTTGTCACCGGCAGTCAGCCTAGAGTGCCCAACTTAATGATGGCAACTAGGCTTAAGGGTTGCGCTCGTTGCGGGACTTAACCCAACATCTCACGACACGAGCTGACGACAACCATGCACCACCTGTCACTTTGTCCCCCGAAGGGGAAAACTCTATCTCTAGAGCGATCAAAGGATGTCAAGATTTGGTAAGGTTCTTCGCGTTGCTTCGAATTAAACCACATGCTCCACCGCTTGTGCGGGTCCCCGTCAATTCCTTTGAGTTTCAACCTTGCGGTCGTACTCCCCAGGCGGAGTGCTTAATGCGTTAGCTGCAGCACTAAGGGGCGGAAACCCCCTAACACTTAGCACTCATCGTTTACAGCGTGGACTACCAGGGTATCTAATCCTGTTTGATCCCCACGCTTTCGCACATCAGCGTCAGTTGCAGACCAGAAAGTCGCCTTCGCCACTGGTGTTCCTCCATATCTCTGCGCATTTCACCGCTACACATGGAATTCCACTTTCCTCTTCTGCACTCAAGTTTTCCAGTTTCCAATGACCATCCACGGTTGAGCCGTGGGCTTTCACATCAGACTTAAAAAACCGCCTACGCGCGCTTTACGCCCAATAATTCCGGATAACGCTTGCCACCTACGTATTACCGCGGCTGCTGGCACGTAGTTAGCCGTGGCTTTCTGATTAGGTACCGTCAAGACGCGCACAGTTACTTACGCATTTGTTCTTCCCTAATAACAGAGCTTTACGATCCGAAGACCTTCATCACTCACGCGGCGTTGCTCCGTCAGGCTTTCGCCCATTGCGGAAGATTCCCTACTGCTGCCTCCCGTAGGAGTCTGGACCGTGTCTCAGTTCCAGTGTGGCCGATCACCCTCTCAGGTCGGCTACGTATCGTTGCCTTGGTAAGCCGTTACCTTACCAACTAGCTAATACGGCGCGGGTCCATCCATAAGTGATAGCAAGGCCATCTTTCACTTTAGAACCATGCGGTTCTAAATATTATCCGGCATTAGCCCCGGTTTCCCGGAGTTATTCCAGTCTTATGGGTAGGTTACCCACGTGATACTCACCCGTCCGCCGCTAACGTCAAAGGAGCAAGCTCCTTATCTGTTCGCTCGACTTGCATGTATTAGGCACGCCGCCAGCGTTCATCCTGAGCCAGGATCAAACTCTCCATAAAAATTTATGATGTTTGATTAGCTCATAATACTAAATGTGTTTTTTCAACACTTGTTAACAACTTTAAGTTGTTGTGTTTTCGGAATTAACGTTGACATATTGTCATTCAGTTTTCAATGTTCATTTGATATTTCAAAAATGGTGGAGACTAGCGGGATCGAACCGCTGACCTCCTGCGTGCAAAGCAGGCGCTCTCCCAGCTGAGCTAAGCCCCCATTATTTAAAGAGTCGGGAAGACAGGATTCGAACCTGCGACCCCTTGGTCCCAAACCAAGTGCTCTACCAAGCTGAGCTACTTCCCGTATATAATTAAAGGGTTCTATTTAAATGGCGCGCCCGATAGGAGTCGAACCCATAACCTCTTGATCCGTAGTCAAGCACTCTATCCAGTTGAGCTACGGGCGCAATATTAAAAGATGGTGCCGAGGACCGGAATCGAACCGGTACGGTGATCTCTCACCGCAGGATTTTAAGTCCTGTGCGTCTGCCAGTTCCGCCACCCCGGCAAAATAATGGAGCAGAAGACGGGATTCGAACCCGCGACCCCAACCTTGGCAAGGTTGTATTCTACCGCTGAACTACTTCTGCTTAATGAAACTGTATGAGCCATAGAGGATTCGAACCTCTGACCCTCTGATTAAAAGTCAGATGCTCTACCAACTGAGCTAATGGCTCAAAACATGGTGCCGGCCAGAGGACTTGAACCCCCAACCTACTGATTACAAGTCAGTTGCTCTACCAGTTGAGCTAGGCCGGCTAAAATATTTAAATGGTGGAGGATGACGGGTTCGAACCGCCGACCCCCTGCTTGTAAGGCAGATGCTCTCCCAGCTGAGCTAATCCTCCAATTTAAGTTAATGCCTGGCAACGTCCTACTCTTGCGGAACGTAAGTCCGACTACCATCGGCGCTAAGGAGCTTAACTTCTGTGTTCGGTATGGGAACAGGTGTGACCTCCTTGCCATTGTCACCAGACAATTAACTTACTTTATACATACTACACTGTTTAATTAACGTTTGCAACAGTTAATTTTACACTTTTTTAAAATTTCTTTTACAGTATATTTACAGTGTTATTATTTTTTCACGTCCTGTTTTTGACGACTTTTTTATATTACTTCATTTTTCTCTATGCGTCAACACTTTTTTAAATATTTTCTAAGATAATCAAAAGACAATTGCTACTTTACAATAATAGTTTGTAAAATTTCTATCTCTTTACATTCAATTCAAAAAGTATTTGACATCTAATTAAAAAGATTTCGTAATCACTTAATTATCTTTAGATAATTAATCGTCTGTTTTTAAGGCTTTAAAAAATATCATAACAAAACATGGACAACTTCACAATAGTAAAAGTTGCCCATGTTCAAATTCTTTAAATTTAATTGTTTATACTTAATTATTTTTGTCTCATGTATGGGAATAATAGTACATCTCTGATTGATGCTGAATCAGTTAATAACATAACAAGACGATCGATACCGATACCTAAACCACCAGTTGGAGGCATACCGTACTCTAATGCTTCAATGTAATCTTCATCCATATCATGCGCTTCGTCATTACCTTGTTCTTTTTCTTCTAATTGGCTTTCAAATCTTTCTCTTTGATCAATTGGGTCATTAAGTTCTGTAAATGCGTTACCATGTTCTCTACCAACAATGAATAATTCAAAACGGTCTGTAAATCGTGGGTCTTCTTCATTTTTCTTCGCTAATGGAGAAATTTCGATTGGGTGACCATATACAAATGTCGGTTGAATTAACGTTTCTTCTACTTTTTGTTCGAAGAATTCATTTAAGATATGACCATATTTCATGTTGTCAGTAATTTCGATGCCATGTTCTTTGGCAAGAGCTTTAGCTTCTTCATCGCTCTTAACTTCATAGAAATCTACACCAGTTGCTTCTTTCACTGCATCTACCATATGCACGCGTTTCCAACTAGATTCTAAGTCTACTTCTACTTCACCGTATGTTAATTTAGCTGTACCACGTACTTGGTTAGAAATATGTCTAATAAGGTTTTCTGTTAAATCCATGATATCTTCGTAATCGGCGTATGCTTCATATAATTCAATCATTGTAAATTCAGGATTGTGGCGTGTAGATACACCTTCGTTACGGAATACACGTCCAATTTCATATACTTTTTCCAATCCACCAACAATTAAACGTTTTAAATGTAATTCGATTGCGATTCTCATGTATAAAGTAGCGTCTAATGCATTATGATGCGTTACGAACGGTCTTGCTGCTGCACCACCTGCGATTTGGTGCATCATAGGCGTTTCTACTTCTAAGAATCCGTTTTGATTTAGATAGTTACGCATTTCTTGTAGGATTTTACTTCTATTAATAAACGTTTGTGTACTATCTTGATTTGTAATTAAATCTAGGTAACGTTGACGATAGCGTTGTTCTACGTCTTGTAGACCATGGAATTTATCTGGTAATGGGCGTAGTGATTTAGTTAGTAACGTGAATGATTTAGCTTTTACAGAAAGCTCACCCGTGTTTGTTTTAAACATTACACCTTCAATGCCGACGATATCTCCTAAATCAGCAGCTTTCCATAACTCAAATTGTTCTTCTCCAACTTGGTCTTTTCTTACATAAATTTGAATTTGTCCTGACAAATCTTGTACGTGAGCAAATCCAGCTTTCCCTTTACCACGTTTTGTCATTAAACGACCAGCGATACTTACTTGGCTCTCATCTTCTTTTTCTTTCAATTCTTCTTTTGAAAATTGATCCCAATCTTCGTGTAATGGAGCCGCCATTGATGATCTATCGAACTTTTTACCGAACGGGTCAATCCCTAAATCGTAAAGTTCTTGTAATTTTTGACGACGGACTTGCATTTGGTCATTCATTTCTTCTGACATATTTGCCTCTCCTTTATGCTTTTTGGTCTATTTTTTGAGATTTCCATTTGGAAATTTTTTAAAATCTCTAGCATGTGTTGCTTCGCACTTCATGGTTAATGCTATTCTCACTTTAAAATTATCTCTTACACTTTCAAAGTATCCTGAAGCATATTTCCACACTTCAGTTGCGACAACTCTCTCACTTATTAATTCTACTAGACGGCGAGAATGTAATAAAGCAATTTATACTTTTTGTGCTGAAAACACCTCAATAATTACATTTGTGAGTTATTCGATTTCTTTCGCACTCTCCAATCACAATTGCCACCACGCCTTATGTCATCTACTATTATTCCGAACAGGAATCCTTAAACGTCACTCTGATACTGCTTAACAGTATCGTCAGTTTTCACTAGTTGACTAATCTTTTTGTGTGATTGTGGCTCAATCACGTCAGATGCTATATCATTTAAAGGTATAAGAACAAACGCGCGTTCCAACATACGTGGATGTGGAATGATTAAATCATCTTGTTCTACAGTGAGATTACCATAAATTAATATATCAACATCTAGTGTTCTAGGTCCCCATCGTATATCTCTCACACGATGCAGTTGTTGTTCTGTATCGAGACAAGCCTTCAATAAGTCTGAAGGCGGCAACACTGTTTGAACCTCTATGCATTGATTTAAAAATTGTGGTTGGTCGGTATAGCCAACCGGATCTGTTTCATAGATTGGCGATGTTTGTGCAACTTGTATCCCTTCTTTATTATCTAAAATACGAATGGCTTCTTCAAGTTGTGTTTCACGATCACCAATATTACTTCCTAAACCTAAATATGCATTAACCATTAGTGATTCACCCTCACTATTTCAACACCTACGCCTTTGTAATGTCCAGGTATCGGTGGATTTGTTTTAGTGATGCTTACTTTTGTTTCCATTACACGATTATAGTGTGAATTTATACGTTTTGCAATACGTTCAGCAAGATGCTCTAGCAATTGCACAGGTTTGCCTTCCATAATTTCTTTAACGTGTTCATATACTTCACCGTAATTCACTGTATCATTAACATCGTCTGTCTCCCCTGCTGTAGATAAGTCCAGTTTCATAGCCACATCTACGCTGAAGATTTGCCCTATTTCATTTTCAGCAGGAAGAACCCCATGATAACCATAAAAATCCATACCATTAAGAAAGATTGTGTCGTTCATTTTCATTCTCCTTTAATATATCCATACTTTCAGCTATACGTGCATTCAATTGTACATTATGAACGCGAACACCTTGCACACCTTTCATAATCCCGTATGCCGTTGTTGCTGCTGTAGCTTCATCTCGCTCCTTAGCAGGTAAATCTTCATGCATGATGGTTTTTATAAAGCGTTTACGACTGGTCGCTAAGAGGACAGGATATTCTGTAGCAACTAGTTCATCAAGTCGCTTCATTACTTCATTCTCTTCCTCTCTAGACTTAGCAAAACCAATCCCCGGATCTATCCAAACATGTTCTTTTGGAATACCTTTCATTTCAGCTCTATGCGCTTGTTTTAATAAATAAACTAACATTTCTTCAACAACTGGTTCATCCCGTGTTCCATCTCCATTATGCATCAGTACAATCTCGCCTTTATATTTGGCAACTACATCAAATATACGTTCATCAAATAGGCCTGCCCATTGGTCATTTATCATCGTAACGCCTTGTTCCATCGCCGCTTCAGCAACTTCGCTACGAAATGTATCAACAGATAACTGGACGTCAAATTTCGACAGAGCTTTAACAATAGGCATTACACGGTCTAACTCTTCTTCTAAACTCACTTCAGAGTGTCCGGGACGTGTAGATACACCTCCGATATCGATGATGTCTACGCCTTCTTTAATCATCTCTTCAGCACGTTTAACTGCATGTTCAATTGTTTGATACTGTCCACCATCAGAAAACGAATCTGGTGTTACGTTTAGAATACCCATTATTTTTGTATGTGTCATAGTCGGTCGTCTTCCTTTCACTTTCAGGACTTATTATTTATACACTTACATTCTATAATAACGTTAAATAATATTTTTTTCAGTATGTATGAACCATTTTCCTAAGTCACCAGTAGTTATTTAAAATAATAAAAACCGATCACACAACTATTTGTGTGACCGGCTTCAATATATAATGATTAATCATCAAAAGAATATAGCGGTGTTGATAGGTAACGTTCACCATTACTTGGTAATACAGTAACAACTGTTTTACCTTTACCTAATTGTTTAGCTTTTTCAAGCGCTGCGTAAATTGCTGCACCAGATGAAATACCACCAAGGATACCTTCTGCTTTAGCTACTTTACGCGCCATTTCCATCGCTGTTTCATTTCCAACTTTGATAATTTCGTTATAAATGTTTGTGTTTAATGTGTCAGGAACGAAACCTGCACCAAGACCTTGTAATTTATGAGGACCTGCTTCTCCACTACTTAATACTGGAGAATCTTCAGGCTCAATTGCGATAATGTCGATATCTGGATATTTTTCTTTTAACACTTTACCTGCACCAGTTAAAGTACCACCAGTACCAACACCTGCTAAGAATGCATCAATTGTTTTACCTTCAAATTGTTCAACGAGTTCAGGGCCAGTTGTTAATTCGTGCACGCGAGGGTTTGCTTGGTTTTCGAATTGTTGAGGTTCGAAATAACCGTGCTCTTCTTTTAATTCTTTGGCTTTTTTAATCGCACCTTTCATCGCTTCTGAACCTGGTGTTAACACGACTTGAGCACCATAAGCTTTCAATAAGTTTCTTCTTTCTTGACTCATTGTTTCTGGCATTGTGAATACAGCATTATATCCTTTCGCTGCACATACAAATGCAAGTCCAATACCTGTGTTACCACTTGTTGGTTCTACAATCGTATCACCTGGTTTAATCTTTCCTGATTTTTCAGCGTCTTCAATCATAGCTAATGCAATACGATCTTTAACTGAACCGCCTGGATTTTGATATTCAAGTTTTACGTATACGTCTGCTGCATCTTCATCTACAACATTATTTAACTTAACGACTGGTGTTTCTCCAATGATTTCTACAATATTATTTACTGGTTTTTTAGTCATGTATATTACCCCTTTTCAAAAAAGTGTTAAAACCTAGTTCTCTAATCGGATATACTTTGTATTTTATCAGATTTTTCTGTAAATACAACTATGACCACTTATATTTTAAATATCTCGTTTAAAAATAAGCTCAATTAAATTATTTCATGCTTTGCAGTAATTCTTCAAGTTCTTCTTCTGAGTAGTGATATTTACTGCGACAGAAATGACATTCAGCTTCTGCGCCATGGTCTACTTCAATCATATTTTGGATTTCTGCTTCACCTAATCCTTTAATCGCTGTTAAGAATTTCTCATGGCCACAATTACATTCAAATTGTGCTGGCATCTCTTCAAGAATTTGAACATTGTCTTTTCCTAATACTTCATACAAAATTTCCTCAGGCGTTAACCCTTGATCAATTAATTTAGAGACTGGCGTCATATTAGTGATAGATTCTTCTAATTGACGGATTGTTTCATCTTCTGCACCAGGCATAACTTGTATAATAAAGCCGCCTGCAGCTTTTATCGTATTATCAGGATTTACTAGGACCCCGAGACCAACTGATGATGGAACTTGTTCACTTTTTGCAAAATAGTAAGTGAAATCATCGCCTAATTCACCTGAAACTAATTCACTTGAACCCGAAAAGTAATCTTTCATTCCAACATCTTTAATGACAGTAAGCGCCCCTTGTGTCCCTACAGCGCGACTAACGTCTAATTTACCAACACTATTTAATGGAAAGTGTGTTTGAGGGTTAGTCACATAACCACGTACGTTACCTTGTGCATCGGCATCTGCAGTGATCTTACCAATCGGGCCGCCACCTTCTACGGTTACTGTTAATTTTTGATCACCACTTAACATCGCTCCCATCATGACAGTAGCAGTCATTGTTCTACCTATTGCGGCAGATGCTGTTGGCCAAGTGTAATGCTTTGTTTGTGCTTCTTGCACAGTATTTGTTGTTAACGCACTATATGCTCTGATTTGTCCACCATAAGCAAGTGCTTTAATCATATAATCATTTGCCATCACTTATAACTCCTTTATCCTTTCATTCATTTAACGCATTTTTTGCTAACAATGTTTATGCTTTATTTTACTTTTTAACTGTTAAAATTGCTAAGCATTTGTTTTAGCATAGCAAAAATAAACAACCCCTTACTACTGATATTCAGTAATAAGGGGTTGATTGAAAGCATTAGTCTCTATTGCTTGGATCGTTTGGATCACTTGGGTTGCTCGGTTTATCAATGTTTGGAGCTTGTTCGTGACCAGTGTCCTCACTTGGTTCTGAACTTGAATCATCGTCTTGAGAACGATCTTGATCATCATTACGGTAACCTGGTTGTTTTTTACCTAATTCAGATTGTTCTCTGCGAACATCTTCATATGACTTACCATATTTACCATCTTCAAATTCAGTGTCGTCTTTACTTACAACTTCTGCTGAATCGTAATCTACATCTGGTAACACGCCATCGTTGAATAATGATTTAATTTGTTCAGCAACCAATGTTTCTTCTTTAAGTAATGCTTCAGCAATTAATAGTAATTGTTGTTTATGTTCTAACAAGATATTCTTACAACGTTCATATTGTTCTTTAACGATACGTTGTACTTCTTTGTCAATTTCATATGCAATTTGACCTGAGTAATCAGGGTCGTCTTGCATGTCTTTACCTAAGAATACTTGACCACTGCCACCGCTTGAGAATTGAAGAGGTCCAAGTTTCTTACTCATACCATATTCAGTAACCATTTGACGTGCAATTTTAGTCGCACGTTCGAAGTCATTTGAAGCACCTGTTGATACTTCGTTAAAGTTAATGTCTTCTGAAACTCGACCACCTAATAGACCACAGATTTTATCGAGTAACTCTGGTTCTGTCATTAAGAAACGGTCTTGTTTAGGTAACATCATCGCATAGCCACCAGCTTGGCCACGAGGTACAATCGTTACTTTGTGTACGACTTCTGCTTCATCAAGTACCATACCAATAATTGTATGTCCTGCTTCGTGGTGTGCCACGATGTTACGTTCTTTATCAGAAATAACACGTGATTTTTTAGCTGGACCTGCGATAACTCTGTCTGTCGCTTCTTCTATATCACGCATGTCGATTTTCTT
Organism: Staphylococcus hsinchuensis; assembly: GCF_038789205.1. NCBI lineage: Bacteria > Bacillati > Bacillota > Bacilli > Caryophanales > Staphylococcaceae > Staphylococcus > Staphylococcus hsinchuensis. The sequence continues at coordinate 827,448 of NZ_CP128355.1, read as the reverse complement.
TTTACCTTCACGTACTGCAACTAATGATGCTTCGTTAAGTAGGTTTTCTAAATCTGCACCTGAGAAACCAGGCGTTCTTTGTGAAATTGCTTTAAGGTCAACTGTTTCATCAAGTGGTTTATTTCTTGAATGAACATGAAGAATAGCTTCACGACCTTTAACATCAGGTCTGCCGACTTGAATTTGTCTATCAAAACGACCTGGACGTAATAAAGCTGGGTCGAGAATATCTGGTCTGTTTGTAGCAGCAATCATAATGATGCCTTCATTTTCACCAAAGCCATCCATTTCAACAAGAAGTTGGTTAAGCGTTTGTTCACGTTCATCGTGACCGCCACCAACACCTGCGCCACGTTGACGACCAACTGCATCAATCTCATCAATAAAGATGATACATGGTGCGTTTTTCTTGGCATTTTCGAATAAGTCACGTACACGGCTCGCACCGACACCCACAAACATCTCAACAAAGTCTGAACCACTGATTGAGAAGAATGGTGTACCAGCTTCACCTGCAACTGCACGTGCTAATAACGTCTTACCTGTACCTGGTGGGCCGACTAATAGCACACCTTTAGGTATTCTAGAGCCCATCTGTTTAAATTGCTTATTATCTTTTAAGAAATCGACTATTTCTACGAGTTCTTGTTTTTCTTCATCTGCACCAGCAACATCTGAGAAGCGAACGCGTTTTTTCTGGCTATCGTACATCTTCGCTTTGGATTTACCAAAGTTCATCATACGGCCACCACCGCCGCCACCGCCTTGAGCTTGGCTTAAGAAGAAAATAAATAATAAAGCGATAACTAAGACTGGGATAAGTGATGTTAGAATACTAACAAATACACTTTGTTTTTCTTCCTCTTTAACTGTAAAATCTAATCCATTTTGACTACGTGCTTTATCAGTTATTTTTTCAAGTTCTTTATCATTATTATATAAAATGGTTGAAGAGTAATCTTCACCTTTTTTCGTTTCACCACTTACCATATATACGTTTTGTTCTGGTTGGATTTTAAGTGATTTTAATTCACCTTTATCTAACTGCTTAACAAATTGCTTATATGTAAGTTGTTTCGGCATATTTCCATTACCGTTTAACCATGAAAATAAGCCAAATATAATAACACCAATGATTGCGATAACTAGCACATTACGAAAGGCCTTCTGCATGCATTGTTTCCTCCTACTTCAATAATAAAACTAACAAAAATTGTAACACAAATCGCCTTGAATAGGCTAGTATTTCAACTTTTGTATTTAAGTTACAATTCTCTATAAATTTTAAAATAGAGTTATTTAAATTTCCTACTACATAAGTTTCATGTCTTAAAACTATTGTCTACAATTTCCCAAAAACATCAACTATATCCCAATTCGCTTAATTACGACTAATGGTATACTATTCTATCATCAATTTATATATAATTAAACATAAGCGATTTACTAAATATCACAAAGTAATGACACTTTGTAAAATAAGTTATTTAGAATATATTTCTGGTTTCAATGTACCAATATAAGGTAGGTTTCGATAATTTTCCTTGTAGTCTAAACCATATCCTACTACGAATTCGTCTGGGATTTTCTTACCTACATATTTCGCTTCAATATCTGCTTTACGACGATTTGGTTTATCTAATAGTGTTACAATTTCAATTGAATTGACACGTCTTGATTGTAATAATTCAGTAATAGACTTCAATGTCGTACCTGTTTCTAAGATATCTTCAATAATTAATACATCTTTGTTTTCAATAGAAGAACCTAAGTCTTTAAGGATTTGTACTTCACCTGTAGACTCAGTACCTCCGTGATAACTAGACACATCCATGAAATCTATTGATAAATGTGTGTTGATGCGCTTAATTAAATCAGCCATGAACATTACAGAACCTTTTAAAATACCTACACAAACAAGTGGCTTACCGTCATAATCTGTTGTTAGTTGCTCTCCTAATTCTTTACAAATCTGTTCAATTTCTTCTTCTGACAACAAAATCTCTTTTAAATCGTCTTGCATTTTATTCCTCTCCCATTTTTAATATTTTTATATGTTGATTAAATTGCTGTGATAAAAATAAGATGCCTACTGCTAATATTTCATCGTTCGAACCTACGACTATCGGCATTTCATCACGCTCTTGTTGCACAATCTTCTCATCAATCAATAACCTGCTTACTTTCTTATGACCATGCGCACCGTTCAGTTGAAATTTATCACCATTGTTTCTCGTACGGATTGTAATGGGAAATTGTTGTTTCGAAATTGTATGATTAACTACAATTTGGTACGCACCAAAAATGTATGTACCTGGCTGATTGACGCTTATAGGATTAAGTTTCGTTACATCATTTGCCATTATGGCCAATTTATCATAAGCAACTTGAATAATCCATTTATCTGTAGTGTGTAATGTGCATTGAGCGATATTGGACGAAATTTGTTCGAACCATGCTTTATATGTTTTTTCGGGAATTGCATCACCCAATTGAAACTCCCGTAAAATTTCATCTAACACTGTCATTTTAACGGAATGTGATAATTCTACAAAATCTTTTCTTGAAATTTTAATATTTTTACCGTTGAAGTCAACTTCATTTTTAATAAACTGGTGTGCTTCGTTTTTTAACTTTTCACGTTGTTCATCATGCCAGTCTTTCAGTTTTAACAAATGATGTCTCGACAAATGGTCATTAGACTCAATCTCAGGTAAGATGCGATTACGAATATCATTTCTTACGTATTGATTATCTAAATTAGATTGATCTTCGAAATATGTAATTTTATGTGCGGATTGATATTGTCGAATTTCAGATTTTGTAGTGTTTAATAAAGGTCGGCACAATTGATAACCTGACCGAGAACTTATATACGACATACCTAAACTACTGCGTGTAGAACGGCCTGTGAACAATCTATAAAATATCGTCTCAATTTGATCATCTAAGTGATGTGCAGTAATTAAAACGTCGGCTTCAAGTTTCTGCATCATCTTATCAAACCATTGGTAACGTGATGTTCTTGCTTGATTCTCGATGCTAATTCCTTGTTGCACCACTTCAGATAAATCTAAATCATGTGTATAAAGGGGGATGTGATGCTGGTCACAGTATTGTTCAATAAATAAAGCTTCTTTCTCAGATTGTGGTCGAAGATGATGATTGACGTGTAAACAAGTGAGCGATGCATACGTGTCTTTTAATTCAGTTTGTAGACAATGGAGTAATGTCATACTATCTATTCCTGTAGAAACCGCGAGCACAAGATGCTGGTGATGATTCCAACCTGTACTATTTACTTGCAATCATGACACCTCCTAAAGATTGTATGAAAAACGCTATCGAACTAGCAATAACCACAAAAAAAGAGACTGTTTCAACAAAAGCAAACAGTCTGCGGTTGCGACATATAGCCTCGTCTTAAAATCTATCTTGAGTTATACCTCAACAATACAGTTATTTCCTTTGAAACAGCCTATTATTTAACTAAGTTATAATTAACGTCTCGCACCTTTACCGCCGCGTCTTGATTCAGTTTGGCGTTTGATAGAAGTAAGTTTATCTTCACTATCTTTCAAGAAATTTGTTAGTTTCTTTTCAAAATCTTCACCTTTTGGTTGAGCTTGTTTTTGGTGTGATTTGTTTTGTGGTCTACGTGGTCGATCTTTTGCCTTTTTAATTGATAAGCTGATTTTCCCATCTTCTGCAATTGAAAGTACTTTTACTTCAACTTCATCACCAACAGACAAGTGATCTTCTACGTTTTCTACGTAATTATCGGCAACCTCACTTATGTGAACTAAGCCACTTTTCCCTTCAGGAAGTTCGACGAATGCGCCAAACTTTTTAATTCCAGTGACCTTACCTTTAAGTTTGTTTCCTACTTCGATTGACATATTGTAAATAAATCCTCCCGATTCGTTTCGATTTTAACCTTATTATATGCCTGTTTTGACAATTTAACAATGGTATATTGCTTCAAAAAATTAAATTTTCTTATTTATCGTCTTTGGACGCTTTCTTTTCAGATTGTGATTTTTCGCCTGGTAATTTAAATACGACTTCGCCATCTTTACTTAAATAATACTCATCACGCGCCACTTTTTCTACGTAACTTTTGTCGTTCAAATTATTTAATTTTTCTTTTAAGGCAAGTTCTTCATTTTGTTGTTTCTCGTATTTATGCTCTTTTTGTTGACGTTCTACCGAGGCTTGTTCGTTACTTTGTTTCTGTGTGACAAGCATACAGCATAATATTATGATTATTGCGAGTAAGATACCACCAAACACAGTGATACGCCGGCGTACAACCCGTTTTCTCGTCTGCATTTTTTGCTTTTTCTTATTTTCATCTGACGTATACGTATTGCCGATATTTTCTATTTTTTTACTCACTTGCTTGTCACCTCCTTTAATTAATTTTCTGATACCTTTTCTTCTTTGATTAGTTCGTACATACCTTTTGCATTTTCTTTTGTAGCATGTTCACTTAAACCAGTGACTTTAATCGTAATAACCTTTTGTCCAAAGCGGATCACTAACTCGTCCGATTCTTGAACGTCGGTTCCTGCTTTGGCTACGTTACCATTCACTGTAATGCGACCTTGATCGCTGATTTCTTTTGCCAATGTACGACGTTTTACTAATCTAGATACTTTAAGATATTTATCTAGTCGCATGTTTCATGACCTCCTCGTTCTAATTTGCGCTTCAATTCTGTTTCGTTTAAGGGCATATTTTTTGTTTCATCATACAACTTCAAGAAATGCTCTGCAAATACTTTCTCAAACTTCACACGCTCTACCTTTCCTTCTTTAGCTTTAGCTGTCGACCAAATATTTTCCAAGTCTTCCATGTTCTGCGCATCAGCTTCTCCGAAAATGTGAGGATGACGTCGTATCATTTTATCTGAAAAGCTATGGATGATTTCGTTGATATCAAAATAGCCTTCTTTTTTACCGATACTTGCATGTAATAAAACTTGTAGTAGCACATCACCTAGTTCTTCAATCATATGCCAATCATCTTCGTTATCAATAGCTTCAAATAGTTCAAATGTCTCTTCTAACAAATAACGTTTCAATGATTCATGTGTCTGTACTTTATCCCACGGACATCCGGTCTCGTCATCAACTAAGCGATCCATAATAGAGGCAGCATAATAAAAATCACTGTAGTAATCTTTTTCTGATTGCGCTTTAGGGACAAAGACACTTGTAAGATTGTTAAATACACTATCATCACGATCTAACTCATATAAAGGGAGTTGTATCAATTGACTACCACTGTGGTGTGCACCACTTACAATGTAGACCTCATGTTCGTCATTAAATCTTTCCATGAGTGTAACCTTTAAATCTCCAGCAACTAAATGACTATATACTTGGGTGATTAATGTATGATTTCGAATGTTGATTTGGTCTTCATGAATATTGGTCGCATCTAACAGTGCAAACCCATCATTCGGATCTACCTTTACCGCTTCAAACACATCATCTATGAAACTTTTCCCACCTAGTACTTTAACTTCAACATCACTATGTTGCTTAGCATATAATTCTAATTTAGTCGTGGTAGTTTCAGCAACACGCGGATGTCCAGGTACTGTGTAGATAACGTCTTCTTTATGGGCAGCTTCAATTAATTGCGTCACAATATTTTCATATACTGCTTCAAAATCCTCATGTGCTTCATATACTTCATCAAAACTTTGAAACTTCAGGCCTTCTGACTGCAATGATTCAACAACCGGATGATCTAAAGTTCTTGTATACAGATGCGTATGTTGTGTTAAAAATTTATAAATACCTAGAGGTAAATCATCCAGGCTATGATTTCCTAATCCTACAATTGTAATTTGGTGTGGCATTATTGTCTCCCTTTCTTCAACTCATAAAGCTTGTCACCGAGTGGTAAGTGTTTTAATTCGTCATTTTTTAATAGAGATAATTTTACGATAGCAAACACGACTACGAGTACGCCAACAATGGCAGCGATTAGCAATTCAATTAAACCACCTAAACGCCCCGTAGCTGGAATAATAAATAACATAACTTGAACAGCTATTGTTAACAAGGCCATGATACCTATCAGTTTAGCGACAAATAGAGCAATATCTTGGAATTGATAGATTTTCACTACTGAAACATGTAATATCGTTACGAAAATCACTAAAGATAAGACGGTACTCATACTGCCACCTAGCATCTCGATATATGGAATGAGAGCGACGTTTAAGATTGTTTTAGCTATGATACTGATGGCCAAGGCGATAAAAATAGGACGAATACGTTCGCGCACTTGGAGTAATGCAATATCTAACATAATTAATGATACACAAATTACCGTCAACATATAAACTGATAACGTAACTGTTAAACTATCATGCTTGAAGAACACAGCGTTCATCACCGGTAGTAGGTTGATTAAACCGATGCCTGCAGCGACACTAAATGTCACTGTAATCTTTAAAGAAGTATTCGCATAGTGATTGGCTAGATGCGATTCGCCTGATTTAATTGCTTCCGTTAATAAAGGAATCAATACAAAACAAAATGTGGTAGTTACTATAAGCCCCATTTGAATAAAGGAAGCACCTCTATCATATACGCCTTTCTGTGCCATAGCTTGATGTAAATCTAACCCTGAAAACTTTAGCGCATGTATTACTGTAAAACTATCCACAACTTGCCATAAAATGACTATCAACTGACTGACTGCAAAAATCACGACGGCTAATAAAAATTTACGCCCTTCAATTGATGTTTGTTTAGAATACATAGTTATCTTGAAAGGCTTTCGCAACATAAGAAATAATGTTGAAGCCAGAAAGCCAATCGCAGAACCTGTAATGGCCACCGTGCCTGCCGTATAAACAGTCCAATGTTGCGACATGAAGCCTATTATTGCGCCCATAATGATAGCTACGCGAACGAATTGTTCTATAACCTGGGAAATAGCTGGGGTATTCATGGCATGCTGAGACTGATAATACCCTCGATACACACCGAGCAACCCGACGAGTAAGAAACTGAAACTCGCTGCACGTAACATCGGAGTCAACTGAATATCTCCCATTAACATCGCAATCCACTTAGCAGCCAAGAGTACAATGATAAAGAAACAAACTCCGACTAGCTGTAATCTCACAACAAGTTTCGAATAACGGTCATGTTGTGTGTCCGATGCAAATGTCTGGGTTACCGCACTTGGTATGGCATTCATCGATAGAATCACTCCAAGTGCCACAATTGGGTAGATTTGTTGGTAGGCATATAGCCCCGCATCACCTAATATGTTTTGATAAGGAACCCGGTATAATGCACTCAAAACTTTGACTATAACGAGTGCTATGGTTAAAACAATAACCCCATTGAATGCGGGCGTTTCTTGTGATTTAGACTTCATCAGCTATAACCATGCTTTCTTCTAAACTTTTCGCAAGGAATTTCAAGTTATCTAACCATTTGCCTGACTTATTTAACGTCACTTTCATTTTACCATCTTGGACCCCAACTTTCATTGATCGAACAAGGGGTTGTGTTTGTTTAAATAACGCTTCACCGTTAACTTCTTGAGTACCTTTTTCTGATAGGTAAATTTCGATTTGTTTACCTTTGTCTTTTATCAATGTCACTCCTGCATGTAATGCGTGAACTTTCACTTCCATCATATCGAGTAAACGTTCAACTTCAGGAGGATATTCATTAAAGCGATCAATAAGTTCGTCTTTGATATCCATCAACTGGTCAAGCGATTCAATCTTACGCAGTTTCTTGTAAATTTCTATCTTCGCTTGTTCATTTTGAATATATTGAGCTGGTAGATAAGCATCGATATTCAGCTCTATTTCCACTTCAAGTGCATCGTCTTGTTCTGGTGTAATACCTCGTTTTTCGTTTACTGCTTCTTCAAGCATTTGAGAGTATAAATCGAAGCCGACTGAATCAATAAATCCGTGTTGTTGTTTACCTAATAGATTACCTGCACCTCGAATATTTAAATCTCGCATCGCAATCTTAAAGCCTGAACCAAGTTCTGTGAATTCTTTGATTGCTTGTAAACGTTCTTCTGCAGTTTCTGTTAGCACTTTATTCATTGGATGTAAGAAATATGCATAACCGATACGACTCGAACGTCCTACACGACCTCTTAGTTGATATAGCTGACTTAGTCCAAAGCGGTCGGCATTTTCAATAATAAGTGTATTTGCATTTGGTACATCCACGCCTGTTTCGATAATCGTAGTCGTCACTAAAATATCAAATTCATGGTTGATAAACCCAAGCATTGTTTCCTCTAAATCTCGTTCAGTCATTTGACCGTGAGCTACTGCGATGCTAGCATCAGGCATCAACATTTGTAACTGTTCACGTTTCTCATATATTGATTGAACTTGATTGTATAGATAGAACACTTGACCATCTCGTGATAATTCTCTTTCTAATGATTCTTTGATAAAGTTGCTATTTTGTTCTAGTACGTAAGTTTGCACCGGGAATCTATTTTCTGGAGGTGTTTCAATTACTGATAAATCTCGTACACCTAGCATACTCATATGCAACGTACGTGGTATCGGTGTGGCTGTAAGTGTTAAGACATCTACGTTAGTCTTTAATGCTTTAATACGTTCTTTGTGACGGACGCCAAAGCGTTGTTCTTCGTCTACAATTAACAAGCCTAGATCTTTATATTTAATGTCTTTACCTAATAATTTATGTGTACCTACGATGATATCTACTTCGCCAGATTTTAATCGTTCTTTCGTTTCTTTGACCTCTTTCGGTGTCTTAAATCGACTGATTAATTGCACATCAATAGGAAAGTCTTGCATACGTTCTATTAAAGTTTCGTAATGTTGTTGCGCTAAAATCGTCGTCGGTACTAGAAACGCTACTTGTTTTCCTTCCATTACTGCTTTAAATGCAGCTCTTACCGCAACTTCAGTCTTACCGTAACCCACGTCACCACATAATAAGCGGTCCATCGGTTTTTGTTGTTCCATGTCACCTTTAATTTCTAAGATTGATTTATCTTGGTCTGGAGTGAGTTCATATGGGAAATCCAGCTCAAAGTCATTTTGCTCAGCTGTGTCTGGTCCGTATTTATAACCAACTGACATTTCACGTTCTTTATATAATGCAATAAGTTCGTCAGCGATATCTTCAACACTTTGTTGTACTTTCGCTTTTGTCTTCTTCCATTCACTACCGCCTAGCTTATTCAGCCTAGGTGATTTATCTTCTGAGGCTACATATTTTTGAACTTGATCCATTTGATCTACAGGTACAAATAATTGGTCTGTACCTTTATACTGCAACTTAATGTAATCTTTATGTACGCCACCAACTTCTAACGTTTCTACACCTAAATAGCGTCCGACACCATGATGTACGTGAACGACATAATCTCCAACCTTAAGGTCTTGATAAGACTTGATTTTTTCTGCGTTCGTTAACGTTTTTTGACGTTTTGGTTTTTTCTTCTGCTTAGATTTAAAAAGTTCTCGTTCAGTCACGACTACTAGTTGCATATAAGGGAGTTCAAAACCTTCAGATAAACTACCTTCCACGATAATAGCACTACCTTCAGGGTTTTGATCCCCAACTGTATCAACGAATGTCGGTATGTGCATTTCATTCAACATTGATTGGATTCGTTCTTTCTTGAGTTCTGTCTCCGCTAGTACAACAACTGTATAATCATTTTGTACGAAGCGCTGGAATTCTGAGCGCATAATATCATATTGGCCATAAAATTGTTGAACCGGCTTACATGAAAATTTAATTATTTCATCTAATTGGACGGACATCGTAGCTGTAAAGAGTGTGAAATACGTTACAGGACGGTCTTTTATTAATGTTTCGAAACCATCATATTGTAAAAAACTTTGCCCAATAAAGCCTTTACCACTTTCAATTAGGTTTTGGATAAATTCATCTACTTCTGTAGTTAAAGTTGATTCTGTTTCTTTAACTCTGTTATATTCATCCACCGCAATAATCGCATCATCGTTAAAATAATCCATGATTGTAGCAGGTTGATCATACATAAAAACAATTAAACGACGTAACACTTGGTGGTCAAACATATCTGATTCAAACAGTTGGAAGCTTTCATACGTTTCTTTTAAATCATTACGTACTGATTTATCAATTTTCGGACGTGTCGTCTCATACGCTTCTTTTAAATACTTTTTAGTGCGTGCTATCACTTCATCCGTAATAATATAATCGATTGCAGTTGTTATATTAACTTGTTCAATATTTTGTTCTGAACGTTGTGTCTCAACATCGAATTGACGAATAGAATCCACTTCTGTATCAAATAGTTCAATTCTAACTGGATCTCCGATGAGAGGGTATATATCTATAATCCCCCCGCGTAATGAGAATTCTCCGATATGAGAGACTACGCTTTCTCTTCGATAGCCCATACTTACTAACTTATTTAATAATTCGTCAACGTCAATATCATCTCCAAGTGATAAAGTGAGTTGATGTGATTTCCAAATATCTACAGGGGTTAACCATTTCTTGAACCCGTTTAACGGTACGATAAACAACCCTCTCATTCCTTGAGCCAGTGCAGTTAAAGTACGTACACGTTCGCTCATAAATTGAGGGCTTTGTGTGGAAAATTCTTCCGTCATTATGTCTTGCATTGGATATTTATAAATTTGATCGTTGTCTACGTATTGTTGAATGTCGCTTTCTAATTTGTCGGCTTGATACATATTATTTGTAACAACTAATAATTGCTCTGAACTGTTTAAATACTTTTCAGAAAGTATTGTTGCTTTCGCCGAAGAAGATAAGCCACTTACCAATACGTTCTTATGGCCGAATACTTGATCTAGTTCTTGATAACGATTATCTTCGTTTATTAATTCTGTAATTATTGATTTCAATTGACTTCACCATTATATTCATTCATCACACGATCAAATCTAGAACTTTCGATATAAGCCTCGACCGCGCGGACTGAATGTTCTTTTACTTTATCCATTGTTTTCATTTCTTCTTTCGAAAATTTCTGCAATACATAATCGGCTATAGACATACCATTAGATGGACGATCAACGCCTATTCTTATACGTTTAAAGCGATCAGTGCCTAATACTTGGATGATGGATTTCATGCCATTGTGACCGCCTGCACTACCTTTCTGTCTTAAACGAATTTCACCTTGTGGTAAATCAAGATCATCATATAACACAATTAAATCTTCCACATCTATATCATAATATTTCATAAGTGGGCCTACAGCCTCACCTGATAAATTCATCATTGTAAGTGGTTCAATAAACATAACTTTTTCATTACCGATACGTTCTATTGTATACGCACCTTTGAATTTTTGTTTATCTAATGTAAAACGGTGTTGGTCTAACATATAATCGATAACTTCAAATCCGATATTATGTCTCGTTTGTTCGAAACGTTTACCTACGTTACCTAGGCCTACGATACATTTCATTATGTAACCTCCAATTGTTGTTATCTATATTAAAAATTGTACTGAAATTAATCTGTACAAACGATTTATATCAATCACTATAATAACATAAAAAAGCACCTGCTTAACGTATTAAGCAGAGTGCTTTTATTAAATAGTATATCCTTATCAATACGACTACTATTTTAATCATATTAGGCCAAAATGCTCATATGTTTCTTTGGCGTAGATGAGCATTTTAACAGTTATCAAAACTTCCTAATATCTCTAAATTATTCTTCGTTTTCTTTATCTTCGTTGTCGTCTTCTTTGTCTTCACCAACAACTTCAGGTTCTTCAGTTTCTGATTCGCCTTCCATTGCTTCTACTTCTTCTTCTGAAGGTTCGTCAGTTGGTGGTACAACCGTTACTACTGAGTCAGTAGGTTCGTTTTCGATAGTGTAGTCACCATCTGCTTTAAGATCTTCAACAGAAATACTATCGTTGATTTCTAATTCGCTGATATCAACTTCGATTGATTCAGGGATGTGATCTGGTGTAGCTGTGATTTCTAAGTCGAATAATGGTTGTTCAACAACGCCGCCTTCTTTAGCACCTACAGCTTCACCTACTAAGTGTACTGGTACTTCTACAGTACGTTCTTCAGTCATATTGATTGCTAAGAAGTCAATATGAGTGATTTGGTTTTTAAGTGGGTCGAATTGGTAATCAGATACCATTACTTTGATGTTTTTTGAACCTACGCCTAGTTCGATAACACCATTACGACCTACTTCACGGATTACTTTGATAAATTCTACTTCGTCAACTTTAACTGAAGTATTTTTAGTACCGTAACCATAAACTACAGCAGGTACTTTACCAATGTTTCTTAACGCTTTTAATTCTGAGCGTGTTTGTTTACCTTGACGAATAATTGACTTTAATGAAGCCATATTCATTTCCACCTTTCATATTTGCTCTCAAATAAGAGCCCCTCACTTGCCCATCAACATATTGTTGCTTGCAAGTGTTTATTTGTCCGTAAAATCACGAACGAAACCATTATACACAGGTGTAACGGATTAGTCAAATAACACACTAACTGATTCACGTTCATATACACGGATAATAGCTTGTGAGATTAAGCCTGCTACTGATAATTCTTTAGTGTTTTCCGGCTTGCGATCTTCGTCTAATTGAATTGAATTTGTTACTACTAATTCTTTGATAGCTGAATTTTCGATACGTTCTTTAGCTGGACCTGAAAGTACTGGGTGAGTACAACAAGCATATACATCTTTTGCGCCTTTGTCTTTCAATGCTTGAGCCGCTAAAGTAATCGTACCCGCAGTATCGATAATATCATCAATGATAATTGCCGTTCTGCCTTGAATTTCACCAATGATGTTCATTACTTCTGCAACATTTGGTTTAGGTCTACGTTTATCGATTATAGCGATTGGTGTTTTAAGAATGTCGGCTAATTTACGTGCTCTAGTAACCCCACCATGGTCTGGTGATACAACCACACATTCCTCAGGGTCGATATCTGTACCATTTTGGAAATATTCAGCTAAGATAGGTACTCCCATTAAATGGTCGATTGGAATATCGAAGAAACCTTGGATTTGTGGTGCGTGTAAATCTAATGCAATCATGCGATCCGCGCCAGCTTTTTCAAAAAGGTTAGCTACTAATTTAGCTGTGATAGGTTCACGGCTGCGTGCTTTTCTATCTTGACGCGCATAACCATAATAAGGCACTACAATGTTAATGTTTGCAGCTGATGCACGTTTACAAGCATCAATCATGATTAATAATTCCATTAAATGGACATTTACAGGATTAGATGTTGGTTGGATGATAAACACATCACAACCACGGATACTTTCTTCTATATTTATTTGAATTTCACCATCACTAAAGCGCTTAACTGAACATTTACCTAATTCAATTCCTACATGGTCTGCTACTTCTTGGGCTAACGGTTCATTACCTTTCAAAGAAAATATTTTCAAAGCAGAATTCTTATACTCATTGTTTAACATTTATAGTCCTCCAATTAATTCATTCAATTCATTCTATTAATATTTACAAGCTATTTATCAAAATATCCTTTTTTCGTCGTCTGTCTATTACGTGCGATTGCAAAGCTATTGTGTGGTACGTCATCGGTGATGGTTGATCCTGCAGCTGTAAATGATCCATCGCCTAAATTTACAGGGGCAACAAGGTTTGAATTACAACCTATAAATGAGTCACTACCGATTACAGTCTTGAATTTGTTCTTACCATCATAGTTTACTGTTATTGAACCACAGCCGATGTTTGTTCGCTCGCCAATTTCAGCATCGCCGATATAACTTAAATGAGGAACCTTAGCACCTGCTTTAATTTCTGATTTTTTAATTTCTACAAAGTTACCAACTTTAACTTTATGTCCTAAGTTCGCACCTGGGCGTAATTGAGCAAATGGTCCAATCTTCACATCATCATCAACAACTGCTTCATTAATCATAGATTGTTTAATAATGACATTATTGCCAATGCGACTATTCGTAATTTCTGTATATTGACCAACTTCGACTTCACTACCAATTTGTGTGTCACCTGCAAGTTTCACACCTGGTTCTATCGTTGTATCTTCACCTATCGTAACGTCAACATCGATGTAAGTCGATGCAGGATCAACGATTGTAACACCATTTCTCATATGTGATTCATTGATTCTCTGTCTAAACACGCGTGCTGCTTCACTTAGCATTACACGGTCATTTACACCCATAATTTCTTCAAAATCATTTGTATGGTGTATTTCTACAATTCCCTGTTCCTCTAAAATTAATGATAGCACTTCTGGTAAATAGTACTCATTTTGCGCATTATCGTTGCTCACATGTTGAAGTTTTTCAAATAATACTTGGTTATCAAATGCAAAAATACCTGAGCTTATTTCACTAATTTGTTGTTCTTCTACAGTAGCATCTTTCTGTTCTACTATTTTTACTAATCGATCATTCGCATCACGCACGATGCGTCCGTAACCCTTTGGATCTGGAGCAGTAGCAGAAAGTACTGTTGCTTGTGCTTCTTTCTCTTCATGGTGATCAACTAATGATTTCAACGTTTCTGGCGTAATAAGCGGCGTATCACCACAAACCACTAATGTCGTCCCTTGTTGATCCTCTAAATGTTCGCTTGCCATATTAACAGCATGCGCTGTACCTAGTTGTTGTTCTTGAAAGCTATAAAGTGACATGTCTCCTAAAGTTTCTTTGACACTTTCTGCGCCATGCCCAACGATTGTTACAAGTTGTCCAACACCTGATTCACTTACGCTTTTAACCACGTGTTCAATCATGGACTTACCTGCAACTTCATGTAGTACTTTGTATTTCTTTGATTTCATACGCGTACCCTTACCCGCTGCGAGTACTATTGCATGTCTTTGCATGTATGCTAACCCTCCATTAAAATATACACTTCTATATTATTATAATTTAACGCAACTGCCACTTTCAAGGCTGAAAGGCTTATTATTAATTAATGTAAACATATTGTTATGATTTATTTAATTTCAAAATCACAGAATTGTCATCATTCATTCAAAAATATTTATTAGGTAACAATAGAAGTAATCTAGATAAAATGTTGTATTTTAGCCATTAGTAATACTCATATTTTAAAAATTAAATCTATATAGCGTAACTTTGTCTTAATGTAAATTTTGTAAATCATTCAAATTGTCACCTTTACAAAAAATTAAACATTTCAATTATTACAATGTTTTACTAGAATAATGAATTGCTATTTTATAATTTCTTGCATACTCTATTAAACCGTAAAAAAGAGTCTGAGACAAAAATAGGTGTCTCAGACTCGTTATCAATTTGGCAGTAGATGTCTGAATTGAAAATGCGCTTAGAACAAGCTTTTTTCAATCCTAGTCATCCTCGCCAGGGTGGGACTACGAAATCTCTATTAGAAAATTCGATTTCTGTCCCTCTCCCAAATATATATCAGTTGTGTTTACACACAGTATTTTATTTTAACTATTAATTAAGCTTCTTCTTCTGAATCTTGTTCAGTTGTTTCTGATTCTTCAGATGATTGCGCGTTTTTATCTGGACTCACTTCATCCGTTTCGTCATAAACTTTCATGACTGCATCTTGAATTTCTTGTCTCATTTCTGAGTTGATTGGATGTGCGATATCGCGGAATTCACCATCTGGTGTGCGTTTACTTGGCATAGCCACAAATAAACCTGTGTTGCCTTCAATCACGCGTAAATCATGTACAACGAATGATTCGTCTAAAGTTATTGACACAAGAGCTTTCATTCTGCCATCTGTTTGTATTTTTCTAAGTCTTACATCTGTCACTTTCATGTAGTGAGCCCCCCTAGTATCTATCTCTTTGTTAGAAGCTTAACAAGTTTATTAAAAATTATAAATCCTTACTTGACTTGTGCTATGAGTTCTATCTTCACCTTAACATCTTTAGGTAATCTAGCGACCTCAACGCAACTTCTCGCTGGTTGATTGTCAGTGAAATATTCACCATAAACTTCATTGATATCTTTAAATTCATTCATATCATTTATGAAAATCGTTGATTTAACAACTGAATTTAAATCTGCACCAGCTTCATCAAGTACAACTTTTAAATTTTCAAGCACTTGTTTAGTCTGTTCTCTTACATCATCACTGACAATCTCACCATCTGTATTTAATGGAATTTGTCCTGATGTAAATACTAGACCATTAACTTCAGTTGCATGTGAATAAGGCCCTAATGCTTCAGGCGCCTTTGTTGTATTTATAACGTTCATGCTGTCGTATCGCTCCTTTTATGAAAATTTAGTTAAACTGTTGCCTTTTTCCACTTTAAATTCCTGATTGTATTCATCTACATCAGATAATCTAACTAAGGAAGTATAATCTTCAATTAATCTTTGCTTTACTTCTTTTGATTCTACTAATACAGATACCCCTTTTACCTGCGCTTTAAACTCATTCATTAAATTCATCACACCGTTGATTGAGCCTCCCGCACGCATGAAATCGTCGACTACAAGCACATTAGAGTGTTCAGGTAACGTACGTTTTGAAAGTACCATTGTCTCAATTTTACGGGAAGAACCAGAGACATAATTGATGGAAACTGTTGAACCTTCAGTAACTTTATTATCTTTACGAATTACTACAACAGGTAAGTTCAATACATTCGCTACTGCGTTTGCTAAAGAAATCCCTTTCGTCGCAATGGTTACAATTGCGTCTAACTCTTCATCCATATATAAAGTAGCAATCAACTTACCGACACGGTTCAATAGCGTTGGATTTCCCATTATATCTGATAAAAACAAATAGCCACCAGGAAGTAAACGATCTCTCTCTTGCAGATGTTCAATAATATCGTCAATTACTTCACTGGCTTCAGCTTTACTCATTTGCGGTTTGTAAGTGACACCACCACTTGCGCCGGCAGTCGTTATCACTGTACCGAGTTGTTCTTTCTGGAATGTAGTCTTAATTATTTGTACATCCTCACTTATGGACGATTTCGCTTGTTTAAACTTTTGCACAAAGAATGTAAGTGGTATCAATTTATTCGGATTATTCATTAAATGCTGTGTCATGAAAACAATTCGTTCACTTCTTTTATAACGCATCTTATCCTTCCCTTCTCCTATCCTAGTAATCTTACGATATATACTTCTTTACAACAGCCGTTAACTGCATTATAAACGTGTTTTGCTTGTCGTTCTTTTTGTGTGAGTCCATAAACAGTTGGTCCACTTCCACTCATCACTGCGCCGTCAGCACCATTTTCTAACATATTACTTTTGATTTTTAAAATTTCAGGGCACACTTTACTTGAAATGGGTTCTAATCGATTTGAAAGACTTTCGCATAACAATTCATAATCTCCTGCTTCTATAGCTGATTTACATTTATTTGTATACACATTATGTGAGACAGACAAATCTAACTTTTTAAAAATGTCAGGGGAAGAAATCCCGATATCAGGTTTCGCTACTACGACCCAAGCACTCGGTGGTTTGTTGAGAAATTCAATTTTTTCACCTTTTCCACCACATAGCGCCGTTTTTCCTAATATACAAAACGGGATATCTGTACCTATTGTCAAACCTAATTCACATAATTCTTCGAGTGGTCTATTCAACTTAAATAGTCGATTCATACCTCTCATCGTCGCCGCAGCATCTGTTGAACCACCTGCAAGACCTGCTGATACAGGAATATTCTTATCAATCGAAATTGTAACGCCTTGCTTTAACTGATAGTGTTCTTTCATCAACTGTGCAGCTTTGTATGCTAAGTTATCGCTATTCGAGGGTACGTAATTTTGTTCTACTTCTACAACAATCTTATCATCTCGTCGTTGTTCAAGTGTCAGACGATCATTTAAGTCGATTGTTGTCATAATCATTTCAACTTCATGAAAACCATCATCTCGTTTAAAGAGTGCGTCTAATGTAAGATTTATTTTCGCTGGTGCAGTTTCATAGATCATTTCGCCACCCTCTTTCCGTTTCGATATGGTAATACAAAGATTTTAACATATAGTTAACTTATGTTTCGCTATGAAAAAGTACAATATTTATATTCTTTAGTGATTAAAGACTGATTGTTATCCTAGAAAATGTCATACTCATTTCATTATTTTATAATATTCATTGAGTTTAATAAAATTATAGCACCTGGACATATTCCTTTAAATTCCCGCATACGTTATCTGGTTAATATTGTAATTTTATTGGTTAAAAAAATGTGATAAAGACTATAAATAAACATAAAAATAGCCCTTCACAAAATTCTATTAGAAGAACCTTTATGAAGGGCAATTAAAGTAAAATGAATGATACTTTAAATTTATCGATAAAATATAACTTGAGTATTGATAAGAGTCTGCTTATAATCAAGCATCTTTCTTATATAAGTTTACTGTGCAATGACCTCTTGGTGTTTATCTTCTTCGAATGAGACTTGTACGTTCTCAGTTAATACATCAGTATATGTATAAGATACGCGTTCGAAGTTATACTTTTCCTGATCTAGTTCAACAATGAAAACAGAAGGATATGTTTCTCTTAACACTCCAGTACGTTCGATTGTTTTCTTACGTCCACCATTCGCTTTCAGTACAATACGGTTTCCTAATTGACAATCAAGACTATTTTTGATGTCCCCAATTGATTTTGGCATATTGCTCCACCTCGCTACAAATTGTATAATAACACAAATTGAGCGATTTTGTCAAATAAAATTTCAATTTTAGCAAGGTGTAGCGCTGTTGTCAATGATTTAAAGTTCCAATTCTGGGAATTTTTTCAATTCATTATAAAGATGTGCAAATTCTTGTATTGAAAGCGTTTCTCCGCGTCGTCTTGGATCGATGCCACTTGTATCTAACCAGTTTTTAATAATATCTTTTTTAGCTTTTCCATCCATAAATAAACTTTGATAATTGTTACTTATCGTTTTTCTACGTTGACTAAATGCTGCTTTCGTCATTTTGAAAAAGGCCTTCTCATCATCAACTTCAACTTGTGGTTGCTCTCTTTCCATTAATTTAACGACAATAGAGTCCACATT
Organism: Staphylococcus hsinchuensis; assembly: GCF_038789205.1. Taxonomy (NCBI): domain Bacteria; kingdom Bacillati; phylum Bacillota; class Bacilli; order Caryophanales; family Staphylococcaceae; genus Staphylococcus; species Staphylococcus hsinchuensis. Next base: position 808,383 of record NZ_CP128355.1, on the reverse strand, counting down.
AGGTGGTGGGAGAAATACAGACTTTGGCACATTTAATACTTTACTCGTATCAGTATAGTATTGAGCCACAATAGAAAGTGAACCATATGCCTTTGTTCCAACTTGTGCGTTGAGTCTTTCGCCGACTTCTTTTTGCATCATTACAACATAACCATCAATAGGGAGGGGCTGTTGCATTAAATTTAATAAAATAGGTGTTGTGATATAGTATGGCAAATTTGCTACAACCATAATCTTATCGCAATCACTAAGATTTTCAGTCACATGATGTGCAATATCAGCCTTTAATATATCTTCATTGATTACCGTAACATTATTAAATTCTGATAATGTGTCGCCTAATACCGGTATTAAACGTTGATCTATTTCGAAGGCAATGACTTTTTTAGCCTTTTTCGCCATCTGTTGCGTCAGTGAACCCATGCCTGGACCTACTTCAATAATACCTGTAGTTTCATCGATATCACTAGCATCAATTATCTTATTTATTATATTTACATCTACTAAAAAGTTTTGACCTAAACTCTTTTTAAAGTTAAAACCGTGTTTTTGTAATAGTGCTTTTGTACGTGTAGGTGTAGCAATATCACCATTGACCATTATTCGTCACTCCCTTTATTATCACTTAACGCTGCTCTGACATCCGCTTCTGTATAGCCAAAAGCATTTAATTTATTTATCAATTGTTTACCGTTTGAATGTCCAATATGTAATTTCCGTCCTAAGATTTCTCTTTTTCTGCGTGCATCTTTTCCTATGATTAAACCTAAATCAATTAGCACGTCTTTGCTAATAGATTCATGCCCTTCTTCAAATGGTGTACTGACATTTATTAATGCCTCTCTAATGTCTTCTAAACGTGCATGTTCTACACCGATTTTACCACGTTTATTTTTTGCCTTTTCTCGATCTAAATAGGCATGTTTCACGCCTGGAATGTGCTTTTGGATTGTATTTCTAATCTTATCACCCGGGAAATCTGGGTCAGTTAAGACGATGATTCCTCGTGTTTCATAGCCGTTTTCAATCACTTGTAACGTTTCTTGATTTATTGCACTTCCATTTGTTTCAATCGTATCACATTCGACAGCTCTTTTAACACGTTGCGTATCGTCTCGTCCTTCCACTACAATAAATTCGTTAATTTTCATGTATAAATAGGTTCACCTTTCGTCACATTAATTTATGTATATCTTTCGCTAATAAAATCTTTATTTAAAACGACATAGAAAAAGATGTCGGTAGCTAATATGGTTATTACATAGTATACACTAAAAGTTATCTAACCATAATAAGACCGACATCCTATTTTATGCAAATTTATAATTTGAATAAGCGTTCTGCATTTTCAGTTGTTTGGCGACAAACTTCTGCATAATCCATTTCTCGTAATTCCGCTATTTTTTCTGCAACGAGTGTAACACGTTCAGGTTCATTACGTTTTCCTCTATAAGGATGAGGTGATAGAAATGGTGCATCCGTTTCTACAAGTAAACGGTCCATTGGCACGTGTTGTGCTACTTCTTTCGGTTGCTTAGCATTTTTGAAAGTTACTGGACCGCCTAAAGAGATGTAGAAGTTTAACTTATTAATCACTTCATCTGCAATTTCAGGTGAAGCACTAAAGCTATGCATAATTCCGCTAATTTCTTCAGCATGTTCTTCTTTTAAAATATCTACGCAATCTTGTGTTGCCTCTCTGTTATGAATAATAATCGGTAAATTCACACGTTTAGCTAAAGCGATTTGCTTTCTAAATACGTCCTGTTGAACATCTTTCGGTGATTTATCCCAGTGATAATCCAAACCTGTTTCTCCGATACCGATAATCTTAGGATGTTGCGCCAATTTTTCGATCCATTCTAGACGTTCTTCGGTACAATCAATCGCATCTACCGGATGCCATCCGATAATACCATAGATAAATTCATATTGATCGATGAGTTCCATTGTACGTTCAACTGTCGGTGTATCAAAACCAACCACAAACATACGGTCTACACCATTGTCTCTTGCACGTTCAATAACTTCCTCTAAATCTTCATCATATTGATCTGCGTTTAAATGAACATGTGTATCGATTAGCATATATTATCGCTCCTTTAGCTATTATTACTTAATCACTGCGCCGTTCGGAATCGCATTTGGTAAGCTTACTAACGTGAGTACACCGTCTTTTTCAGCTGATAAAATCATACCTTCTGAAAGACGACCCATCAATTTAGCTGGTTTAAGATTTGTGACAACTGCTACCTTTTTCCCGATAATATCTTCTGGTTGATAGAATTTCGCAATACCTGAAATGATTTGACGTTGTTCACTGTCTAAGTCAACTTGGATTTTTAATAATTTATCCGATTTCTTCACTTTCTCAGCATCTGTGATTGTTGCCGCTTTAATTTCTACTTTTTCAAAATCTTTAAAGTCAATTTGGTCTTTGCTAGGAACTTCTTCTTGTTGTTCAGTTGACTCTTCAGATTTAGGCGGTTGCATAGATTCTTTAATATATGCAACTTCCGCTTCAGTATCCAATCTTGGGAAAATTGGTTGTGGTTTGCTAATTACCGTAATCGGCTCTGTTAATGCACCATATTGTTCTAAACTGCTAAGTTCATATAATTTAGGTGAATTAATATTCAATTGTTCAAAGATTTGCTTAGGTGCGTGAGTTAAGAACGGTTGTAATAACACAGCTGCAAATCTTATATTTTCAACTAAGTGTGCCATCACATTACCGAGCATTTCTTTCTGACTTTCATCTTTAGCTAATACCCAAGGTGTCGTTTCATCAATATATTTATTTGTACGACTAATTAATTTCCAAACTGTAGATAAAGCGACTGAGAATTGTAATTCTTCCATGTTTTCATGGAATGTTTTAGCCGTATCTAATGCTAATTGTTCCATATCTTCATCTAATTCATGCTTCGGTCCTTGATATGCAGGTAATTCACCATCGAAGTATTTATTAATCATTGAAATTGTACGGTTAACTAGGTTACCTAAATCGTTCGCTAAATCATAGTTTGTACGCTCAACGAATCCTTCTGGTGTAAATACGCCATCAGAACCGAATGGTAACTCTCTCATTAAGTAGTAACGTGTAGCATCTAAACCATAACGGTCGATTAAAACGTTTGGATCCACCACGTTTCCTTTAGATTTACTCATCTTACCATCTTTCATTAAAATCCAACCATGGGCGAAGACCTTTTTAGGTAATGGTAAGTCTAAAGCCATTAATAAGATCGGCCAAATTATAGAATGGAAACGCACAATTTCTTTCGCCATAATATGCATGTCCGCTGGCCAATATTTCTTGAATAGTTGGTCGTCATCAGATAAATAACCTAGTGATGAAATGTAGTTTACTAAAGCATCAATCCAAACATAAACGACATGTTTAGGATTAGACTTAACGTGAATACCCCAGTTGAATGAAGTACGTGATACTGCTAAGTCTTCTAAACCTGGTTTAATGAAGTTATTAATCATTTCATTTTTACGAGATGGCGGTTGAATGAAATCTGGATGTTCATCGTAGAACTCTAATAAACGATCTGTATATTTAGACAGATTAAAGAAGTAACTTTCTTCTTTAACTAATTCTACTTCATGACCTGAGTCAGGACTTTTACCTCCAACGATTTCACCATTTTCATATTCTGGATCAACGAGTTGTGTTTCTGTGTAATACGTCTCATCAGGTACTGAATACCAACCTTCATATTCACCTAGGTAGATATCTCCTTGCGCAAGTAGACGTTCAAATATTTGTTGTACAACCTCTTTATGACGTGATTCTGTTGTACGAATAAAATCATCATGTGAGATTTCAAGCTTTTCCCATAACTGTTTAATGCCTGCAATCATTTCATCTAAATATTCTATTTCTGATTTACCGTTTTTAATCGCTTTTTCTTGAATTTTTTGTCCGTGTTCATCCGTACCTGTTAAATAGCGGACATCATAGCCTTGCATTCTTTTGTAACGTGCAATTACATCACCAGCAGTAGTTGTGTATGCATGACCTATATGCAAGTTACCACTTGGGTAATAAATTGGTGTAGTGATATAAAATGTTTCTTTCGCCATCAACGTTCCTCCTAAAATCTTATACTTTAAATTTATCTAACTTTATTTTTATTTTCAACGAAACTGAGCAATCAGGCATTTTACACTTACACATATCATTATGTAGTGACCTGGATCCGTTTCTAATTTAATATTTATAAGTGTTCAACTTATAATTTCCATCTTTTTTACATTACCATAAATCAACCTTATTATGGGCTACTCACTCTTATTTTTCATCATTCTTATGATTTTTTTATTTTACTTCATGGTATATATCATAAACTTCACTTGTTTTCATTTGTCGTTGTTCCGCAACTTGTTTAATGGCTGCTTTCGGTTTCATGTCTTGTTCAATAAAATAATTTACATGTTGTTGTATAGTCATATCTTCAAACCAGCTCGTATCTGCTTCTGCAATAGCACCATTAATTAATATAACGAACTCGCCTTTAGTTGGAATAGTACCATCATCTAATAACGAAAGTATATCGCGGATCGGGCCAGTTTCTATTTGTTCAAACTTTTTAGTTAATTCTCGCCCAATGGCAATTTTTCTTGTTGCATCAACTTTTTGAATCGCTTTTAATGTATCTTTTACACGGAAGGGTGATTCATAAATAATAATTGTACTATCTTGATACATGCGTTGTTCAAGAACTTCTAGTTTTTGTTTTTCTTTTCGTGGCAGAAACCCTATAAATGTATATACAAATGAAGTTAGACCACTCGCCATTAAAGCAGTTAACCCCGCATTTGGACCTGGCACTGTCTCAACTCTAATGTCATGCGCACGAGCAGCGACGACGAGTTCGTATCCTGGATCACTGATTAACGGCAATCCGGCATCGGACACGAGTGCAACATCATTTGAAGATTGTAACAGGTCGATTAAATATTCGGTTTGATTCTCTTTATTGTGTTCATGATACGACTTTAACGGTGTATCGATATCGTAATGAGCGCAAAGTTTTTTTGTGACTCTCGTGTCTTCACAGGCGATATAATCAACCGTCTTCAAAGTATCGACAGCTCTATAAGTTATGTCAGCTAAATTACCGATAGGTGTACCAACTAAATACAATGTTGCCATCGTTATCCCTCACTTATAAGTTTTAATTTTTCTTTACGTGAATATCTTTTAATTTCAATTTCACGTTTGAGTGCTTCAGATTTTGTACCATACATTTCCTGATAAACTAACTCTACCGGGCGTCTTGTTTTTGTATATTTGGCCCCTTTGCCCTCGTTATGTTTCATTATACGTTGTGACACATCTTTAGCATACCCAGTATACAAACTATTATCGTTACATCTAACGATATAGATATAATGTTCATCCATAATAAATTTCACTCATTTCTTTTGAATACGCGCCATCTTCGTTATAAATATAAAATGGAGGTTGTATTTCTAAACCTTGGCTACCACCTTTTCGACCTTCAACTACAATGGTTTGTGCTGCTCTATTATGTTTACTATATATAAAGTACAATTTTTTCGGTTCGATTTGATAATACCTCATGCTCGATAAGACATCCATCAGACGTTCCGCACGATGCACCATGACTAAACGACCACCTTGTTTAAGTAAATGTCTCGCTGCAAAACAACAATCTTCTAAAGTACATGCTATTTCATGACGCGCAATTTTATGTGCATGTTTCTGATGTTGGTGCTGTTGGTTCACTTTAAAGTACGGTGGATTACAAGTCACCAAGCTAAATTCTGACGGGTTGAAATGTTTATGTGCTTCTTTTAAATCGAGTTGAAGCATCTCAATCTGTGTCGATAATTGATTGTATGTAATAGACCGCTTAGCCATATCAACGAGAGGTGGTTGAATTTCAACACCAACAATTTTATTTTGTCCTTTATCAGACAATAATAATGGAATGACACCGTTCCCTGAACATAAATCTAGTATTTTATCCTGTTTTCTAACGTGTGTGAAATGTGCTAATAACAACGCATCTGTTGAAAATGAAAACACGTCATCATTTTGTACAATTCGTAAGTTTTCTTTAATTAAATAATCTAACCTTTCACCTTCATGCAACATTTCATTTTTAACCCCCAAAAAAGGATGAGATATTGGCGATACTTCACCTTTAAGCCTATCGCTTCTTCTCATCCTTTCACTTTAACTATCATTTCTTTGTGCAGTGCTTGCTATTCACTTAATACTTCTAAGCAGAATAAACAATCATCGCCTTTTCTATGTTTACCGAATAATTCACCATTACAAATATGAAATCCTTCTTTATATAGCATCGCTAAGTTTTCTTTGCTTCGAAGTGGTTTTTTACGTTGTGTTTTAGTATTATTTTCAACTTTTTTAGGCTTTTCTTCTTTATCGATTAATGTTTTTAAATTTTCATTTTCCACTTGCAAGGCGACGTTTTCTTCGACCATTTGAACTGTGAGATGCTTTAATTCTGATAAATCATTATTAAGTTGACTCATATTCTCTTCAAGTCTCGCAAGCTTTTCAAATATTTCACTTCGATTCAATCTCGTCATGGCCTCCTAATTTAATGTCTCTAATTCTTCCATTTTATATTCGAATGGTTGTTCAAATCCATCCACTTTAATTTGCATGGAAATGTCTAATATATTGAGTCCGATGACTTTACCGTTTCCTTCTGGGGTTGCAACTACCTCTCCTACATCAGGTAATTGTGCACGTGCTTCTTCATAATAGTCATTTTCATATTTTAAACAACACATTAAACGACCACATGCACCTGAGATTTTCGTAGGATTCAGTGATAGGTTTTGGTCCTTAGCCATTTTGATAGACACTGGTTCAAAATCACCCAAGAAAGTTGAACAACATAATGAACGACCACAAGGACCGATGCCACCTAATAATTTCGCTTCATCTCGAACGCCAATTTGCCTTAATTCTATACGTGTTTTTAACTTTTGAGCTAAAGTTTTAACAAGTTTACGGAAATCAACACGATCGTCTGAGGTAAAGTTAAAAATCACTTTGGATTTATCTAATGTATACTCACAATTCACAAGGCGCATATCTAGTCCTTGCGCTTTAACTGTTTGTTTACATAATTTCAAAGCGTCCTCAGCGTCTTGATCATTCTGTTCATGTTGATGTTGATCTTCTTCTGTCGCCTTTCTGACGATTTCTTTCAACGGTAATGTGACATCTTCATCTGCTACATTTAAAGGTTCGTATTTTACACGGCCCATTTCTAATCCTCGTTTCGATTCGACGACAACCCATGTACCTTTAGTCAAATCAAAGCCTGTAGGTGAATAATATTCCATTTTTCCCGTTTTTGGAAAGGTAATACCAACAACATTTTGCATTTTAACTCACCCCTTTTATTACAATTTGTTCAAACACAAGTGTTGGATTAACATTTTGACTTAGCTTTTTATGCGCTTCAGTAATCTGGTCAAATAAAGCTACAATTTGATTGTAAGTTAACTTATCCTTATATGAAACAATATCTTGACTTAATTCTTGATATAATAAATCTTCTGTCATGCCTACCTTAGCATGTAACACATCTTCAAAGAAACCATTCACAGCTGCTAATGTTAATAATTGCAGACGTCTATTTTTCGCTTGCTTCAACAATTCTACAATTGTAATTAGCGCCATAGACCTATTCGTCAACAATAAATGGCACCATTTTAAAGTGACCTTTCGCAATGCAGTGATATCAGCCTCTTCATTCAAGGCTTGTGCTGTTTCAATTTGTGTTGTATATGTACTTAAAAATTCGGCCACAGGTTTCGACATATCATGTTCTTCTAAACGTTCTATGAAATATGATTTATCTTTCGGTTTAAAATAAACATGCTGACATCTCGAATGTATCGTATTTAAGATTTGTTCCGGTTTCGTAGATAATAAAATCGCGATTGTGTTTTCAGGTGGTTCTTCTAAAAACTTTAATATACTGTTTTCCCCTTGTATCGTTAACTTCTCAAAAGATTCGATAATATAAACTTTATATTGACCTTCAATGGGAAGTTGATTCATATGATGCACGAGTTGTTCAACTTGGTCTTTTTTGATTGTCGTCTCTTCTGTCGCTACATATCTAAAGTCCGGATGATTTAATGTATCCACTTTTAACTGACATTGTGCATCTTGATCACATAAAATGAGTTTCGCAAAGTTCATCGCGACTTGTTGCATCGTTTGACCGTCGTCTCCTTCAAATAAATAAGCATGAGACAATTTATCAGATCGATAAGCATTTGTCAGACTTTCTAGTTCATCCCTCATTAAGTTACTCCTTTATATAAAAAGGTTGCTTCTACATAGTACACTCCAGTATATATTTTAAAAAGAACATTTACATCCCAATCCGAAAAATATACTTTGGAGTTCACTATATATAGCAACCATGACTAAAATTAAAATTGATGGAAAGCTTCAACTGGCATTACGAATACCGTTGCCCCTCCAACTTCTACTTCAACAGGATAAGGTATATAAGAATCTGCGCTGCCGCCCATAGGTGTTATAGGCGAAACAAGTTGTTCTCTATTTCCACATGTATCATCAATGACTTTCAACATTTCATCTACTCGATCATCTTCAACACCTGATAAGAAAGTTGTGTTCCCAGCTCTTAAAAATCCACCCGTTGTTGCTAACTTAGTGGCTCTGAAATTATTTTTCACTAATTTATCTGAAAGTTCTTGGCTGTCCTGATCTTGGACAATTGCAATTATCATTTTCATAATTAACACCTCTTAATAATAATTATATCATAATTCATCTAAGTACTTTTTTAATTTATGATATGTATCTTCTACCACTTCTTCGATAGATCTATCCGCATTTATAATGATAAAGCGTTCAGGTTCATTATGAATAATTTTTTTATAACCTTCAACAACTTTTTCATGGAATTGAATGTCTTCTTGATCTAATCGATTTTGATTACGTTGATTTTTCAATATACGTTGGCGTCCAACCTCTGCACTGATATCAAGGTAAACAGTGATATTTGGATACAATCCATTTATCGCAAATTCATTGACGGCTTTCACTTCTTCTAAACCTATACCCCTTGCATAACCTTGATAAGCTAATGAACTATCAATATAACGATCACAGAGTACAACTTTCCCATCATTTAACGCTGGAATGACTTTGCTGACGAGATGTTCACGTCTTGAGCCTGCAAATAACAAAGCTTCTGTACGTTCGTCCATTTCGTCGCCCTCCAACAAAATTTCACGAATCTTTTCACCCGTCACGACACCACCAGGTTCTCTTGTTGTTACAATTTCATAGGTAGCTTCTAATTTTTCAGCAATTTGTCTTAACACTGTCGTTTTTCCTGAACCTTCTGGACCTTCAAACGTAATAAATGCAGTCATTTAGAGTCATCCTTAATTTTTATTTTATGGCCATATAATCCTTCTATTTTTAAGTTCTGATTATGCCAATTGTGCAACAATTTTACCATAGAATTAGAGATTTTTTCACCCTTAAACATTAAAGGGATTCCAGGTGGATAAGGTACGATATGCGTAGCTAATATTTCATTCTCAGCTTGATCTATATCAATTTCTTTCACATCATTAATATCACCCGGGTAATACTTGCTGCTTTCCGTATTGTAGATGATTCTTTGTTCATCTAATGGTGCCCTTTCTTGAATTTTTAATTGTTTAATTCGCTCTAATAATAACTCAAATGGATAATTATCGTTATCATGCCACAGTGGCAAAACGAATAACACTTGATATTCGTCTGCTAGCTCAGTATAAATTTGTAATGATTCAAATTGTTCCTGTAACTCAAACCCTTGATACCCATCGCATTGAATAATTAATTTTAATGGGTCATCCACTTCAACAACCTTGAATTGCTTAGACGATAATGCATTAATGAGTTGTTGCCTTTTATTAAAAAATTCAGCACTCTTATAATTATTATAAAATTGATGCGCTAATTCTAAACTACTCATAACGAGATATGAAGGACTCGATGTTTGGAAATACGATAAATATTTAATGACACGTTCTCTCACTGGCGCCTCTTTATGTATAAAAATAACTGACCCCATCGTCAAAGCAGGTAAAGTTTTATGATAGGACTGTACCACATAATCAGCTCCTGCCTGCATGGCTGAATGTGGAAAACCTTCTAAATCGAAATGAGCGCCATGTGCCTCATCTACTAAAACGGGTACATCATGTGCATGCAATGTTTGAACTGCATTAGCAATATTAACGCACTCGCCGTAATAATTTGGATATGTTAATATAGCTAACTTCGTTTCATTGAGTTGATGATGTAACGTTTCAAGTCGGGGTCCAATATATTGTTTCGTTTCATTACTCATAGTCATTTCAAACAGGTGGCATGGTTGTTGTGTTAAATCCACTGCATGAAACACAGATTTATGCGCATTGCGTACGACGCCATAACGTCCGGTTTCATCTTTATAACTTTGAATCACTGATAAAATACCCGAAGTCGTGCCATTCACTAAATAAAATGCATCATAGTTCGGGTGTTTATGAATCGTTTCCATACTTTCTAGCAACACATCTTCCGGATGATGCAAATCATCTAACCCAGTAATTTCAGTCATATCCATTGTGAAATCCAACTGATTTAAATTACCGATTGTCATATTTTTATGTCCTGGCACATGTAGTGAGATTGGTTTTGTATGATGTAGCGCTTTTAATTGATTTACTAATGGTAATCCCATCATCATTCTCCACTTCTTTTTATAAAATTAACGTAAATGTAGTTGTAATGTGTTTCATTTTAACATACATGGAATTTTCCTTGTTAAAACAGTGACATTATAGGAGTTATATTATTTTGTTCCTTCGGTACTGAAATTTTTTGTGCAAATAAAAAAGAGACCTTTCGGTCTCTTGAGTTATTGCCTGGCAACGTCCTACTCTTGCGGAACGTAAGTCGGCTACCATCGACGCTAAGGAGAACCTTCCTGATTACGAAGGCAAGCGCTCGCATCTTTCCTCATTTTTGTTCTTTCCTTATTCGCTTACCTCTTGTAAGCTCTTTGCGTCTTTCACTCAATTCGTCAGCTTCAAACGCTTTTAAATCAGGGACAATGCAAGCTTAGAAATTAAGCTCCTTTTGTGCCTGCGGCACTGATTAGCGCCTTTTTTCATATAAAAAAAGAGACCTTTCGGTCTCTTTGGGTTATTGCCTGGCAACGTCCTACTCTTGCGGAACGTAAGTCCGACTACCATCGGCGCTAAGGAGCTTAACTTCTGTGTTCGGCATGGGAACAGGTGTGACCTCCTTGCCATTGTCACCAGACAATGCAATGTATGAAATTATACATTCAAAACTAGATAATAAGTAAAATGAATGAAACCAAACAAAACGTTTAAAAATTGATTAAGTCTTCGATCGATTAGTATTCGTCAGCTCCACGTATCGCTATGCTTCCACCTCGAACCTATTAACCTCATCATCTTTGAGGGATCTTATAACCGAAGTTGGGAAATCTCATCTTGAGGGGGGCTTCATGCTTAGATGCTTTCAGCACTTATCCCGTCCATACATAGCTACCCAGCGATGCCGTTGGCACGACAACTGGTACACCAGAGGTATGTCCATCCCGGTCCTCTCGTACTAAGGACAGCTCCTCTCAAATTTCCTACGCCCACGACGGATAGGGACCGAACTGTCTCACGACGTTCTGAACCCAGCTCGCGTACCGCTTTAATGGGCGAACAGCCCAACCCTTGGGACCGACTACAGCCCCAGGATGCGATGAGCCGACATCGAGGTGCCAAACCTCCCCGTCGATGTGAACTCTTGGGGGAGATAAGCCTGTTATCCCCGGGGTAGCTTTTATCCGTTGAGCGATGGCCCTTCCATGGGGAACCACCGGATCACTAAGTCCGTCTTTCGACCCTGCTCGACTTGTAGGTCTCGCAGTCAAGCTTCCTTATGCCTTTACACTCTATGAATGATTTCCAACCATTCTGAGGAAACCTTTGAGCGCCTCCGTTACTCTTTAGGAGGCGACCGCCCCAGTCAAACTGCCCATCTGACACTGTCTCCCACCATGATTAATGGTGCGGGTTAGAAATCCAACACAGCAAGGGTAGTATCCCACCAACGCCTCCACGTAAGCTAGCGCTCACGTTTCTAAGGCTCCTACCTATCCTGTACAAGCTGTGCCGAATTTCAATATCAGACTACAGTAAAGCTCCACGGGGTCTTTCCGTCCTGTCGCGGGTAACCTGCATCTTCACAGGTACTATGATTTCACCGAGTCTCTCGTTGAGACAGTGCCCAAATCGTTACGCCTTTCGTGCGGGTCGGAACTTACCCGACAAGGAATTTCGCTACCTTAGGACCGTTATAGTTACGGCCGCCGTTTACTGGGGCTTCGATTCGTGGCTTCGCAGAAGCTAACCACTCCTCTTAACCTTCCAGCACCGGGCAGGCGTCAGCCCCTATACATCACCTTACGGTTTAGCAGAGACCTGTGTTTTTGATAAACAGTCGCTTGGGCCTATTCACTGCGGCTCTCCTGGGCTTGCACCCTAAAGAGCACCCCTTCTCCCGAAGTTACGGGGTCATTTTGCCGAGTTCCTTAACGAGAGTTCGCTCGCTCACCTTAGAATTCTCATCTTGACTACCTGTGTCGGTTTGCGGTACGGGCACCAGTATTCTAGCTAGAGACTTTTCTTGGCAGTGTGAAATCAGCGACTCGAGGAAACAATTTCCTCTCCCCATCACAACTTGACCTTATGAGTTTCGGATTTGCCTAACACTCAGTCTTATTGTTTGGACGTGCACTCCAACAGCACGCTTCGCCTATCCTACTGCGTCCTCCCATCGCTTAAAACGAATCATGGTGGTACAGGAATATCAACCTGTTATCCATCGCCTACGCCTGTCGGCCTCAGCTTAGGACCCGACTAACCCAGAGCGGACGAGCCTTCCTCTGGAAACCTTAGTCAATCGGTGGACGGGATTCTCACCCGTCTTTCGCTACTCACACCGGCATTCTCACTTCTAAGCGCTCCACATGTCCTTGCGATCATGCTTCAACGCCCTTAGAACGCTCTCCTACCATTGTCCTACGGACAATCCACAGCTTCGGTAATATGTTTAGCCCCGGTACATTTTCGGCGCAGTGTCACTCGACTAGTGAGCTATTACGCACTCTTTAAATGATGGCTGCTTCTAAGCCAACATCCTAGTTGTCTGGGCAACGCCACATCCTTTTCCACTTAACATATATTTTGGGACCTTAGCTGGTGGTCTGGGCTGTTTCCCTTTCGAACACGGATCTTATCACTCGCGTTCTGACTCCCAAGTTAAATTGATTGGCATTCGGAGTTTGTCTGAATTCGGTAACCCGAGAAGGGCCCCTCGTCCAAACAGTGCTCTACCTCCAATAATCATCACTTGAGGCTAGCCCTAAAGCTATTTCGGAGAGAACCAGCTATCTCCAGGTTCGATTGGAATTTCTCCGCTACCCACAACTCATCCGCTCACTTTTCAACGTAAGTCGGTTCGGCCCTCCATTCAGTGTTACCTGAACTTCAGCCTGGTCATGGGTAGATCACCTGGTTTCGGGTCTACGACCAAATACTCAACGCCCTATTCAGACTCGCTTTCGCTACGGCTCCACATTTGCTACTTAACCTTGCATCAGATCGTAACTCGCCGGTTCATTCTACAAAAGGCACGCCATCACCCATTAACGGGCTCTGACTACTTGTAAGCACACGGTTTCAAGTTCTATTTCACTCCCCTTCCGGGGTACTTTTCACCTTTCCCTCACGGTACTGGTTCACTATCGGTCACTAGAGAGTATTTAGCCTTAGGAGATGGTCCTCCCAGATTCCGACGGAATTACACGTGCTCCGTCGTACTCAGGATCCACTCAAGAGTGAACAGATTTTCGACTACAGGATTATTACCTTCTCTGATGTAACTTTCCAGTTACTTCGTCTAATCTATTCTTTTCTAACTCCGTAGAGAGTGTCCTACAACCCCAATAAGCAAGCTCATTGGTTTGGGCTCTTCCCGTTTCGCTCGCCGCTACTCAGGGAATCGATTTTTCTTTCTCTTCCTGCGGGTACTAAGATGTTTCAGTTCTCCGCGTCTACCTTCGGATATGCTATGTATTCACATATCGATAACACGACATAACTCGTGTTGGGTTTCCCCATTCGGAAACCTCTGGATCACAGCTTACTTACAGCTCCCCAAAGCATATCGTCGTTAGTAACGTCCTTCATCGGCTTCTAGTGCCAAGGCATTCACCGTGCGCCCTTAATAACTTAATCTATGTTTTTAGTCAAAAGACTAAAAAGCAAACGTTATTAATCTGTGAGTGTTCTTTCGAACACTAGCGATTATTTTTGAATTCAAGCGTATACACGCTATTCACTCGGTTTTGCTTGGTAAAATCATTATTTTACTTATTTATCTAGTTTTCAATGTACAATCATTTGTTGAATACTCTGATGAGCATTCAAAACTGAATACAATATGTCAATGTTATTCCGTTATCATCTTCGTAGAAGATGTTCCGAATATATCCTTAGAAAGGAGGTGATCCAGCCGCACCTTCCGATACGGCTACCTTGTTACGACTTCACCCCAATCATTTGTCCCACCTTCGACGGCTAGCTCCAAAGGTTACTCCACCGGCTTCGGGTGTTACAAACTCTCGTGGTGTGACGGGCGGTGTGTACAAGACCCGGGAACGTATTCACCGTAGCATGCTGATCTACGATTACTAGCGATTCCAGCTTCATGTAGTCGAGTTGCAGACTACAATCCGAACTGAGAACAACTTTATGGGATTTGCTTGACCTCGCGGTTTAGCTGCCCTTTGTATTGTCCATTGTAGCACGTGTGTAGCCCAAATCATAAGGGGCATGATGATTTGACGTCATCCCCACCTTCCTCCGGTTTGTCACCGGCAGTCAGCCTAGAGTGCCCAACTTAATGATGGCAACTAAGCTTAAGGGTTGCGCTCGTTGCGGGACTTAACCCAACATCTCACGACACGAGCTGACGACAACCATGCACCACCTGTCACTTTGTCCCCCGAAGGGGAAAACTCTATCTCTAGAGCGATCAAAGGATGTCAAGATTTGGTAAGGTTCTTCGCGTTGCTTCGAATTAAACCACATGCTCCACCGCTTGTGCGGGTCCCCGTCAATTCCTTTGAGTTTCAACCTTGCGGTCGTACTCCCCAGGCGGAGTGCTTAATGCGTTAGCTGCAGCACTAAGGGGCGGAAACCCCCTAACACTTAGCACTCATCGTTTACAGCGTGGACTACCAGGGTATCTAATCCTGTTTGATCCCCACGCTTTCGCACATCAGCGTCAGTTGCAGACCAGAAAGTCGCCTTCGCCACTGGTGTTCCTCCATATCTCTGCGCATTTCACCGCTACACATGGAATTCCACTTTCCTCTTCTGCACTCAAGTTTTCCAGTTTCCAATGACCATCCACGGTTGAGCCGTGGGCTTTCACATCAGACTTAAAAAACCGCCTACGCGCGCTTTACGCCCAATAATTCCGGATAACGCTTGCCACCTACGTATTACCGCGGCTGCTGGCACGTAGTTAGCCGTGGCTTTCTGATTAGGTACCGTCAAGACGCGCACAGTTACTTACGCATTTGTTCTTCCCTAATAACAGAGCTTTACGATCCGAAGACCTTCATCACTCACGCGGCGTTGCTCCGTCAGGCTTTCGCCCATTGCGGAAGATTCCCTACTGCTGCCTCCCGTAGGAGTCTGGACCGTGTCTCAGTTCCAGTGTGGCCGATCACCCTCTCAGGTCGGCTACGTATCGTTGCCTTGGTAAGCCGTTACCTTACCAACTAGCTAATACGGCGCGGGTCCATCCATAAGTGATAGCAAGGCCATCTTTCACTTTAGAACCATGCGGTTCTAAATATTATCCGGCATTAGCCCCGGTTTCCCGGAGTTATTCCAGTCTTATGGGTAGGTTACCCACGTGATACTCACCCGTCCGCCGCTAACGTCAAAGGAGCAAGCTCCTTATCTGTTCGCTCGACTTGCATGTATTAGGCACGCCGCCAGCGTTCATCCTGAGCCAGGATCAAACTCTCCATAAAAATTTATGATGTTTGATTAGCTCATAATACTAAATGTGTTTCTTCAACACTTGTTAAATCAACAATAAATTGTTGTTTTTCGGAATTAACGTTGACATATTGTCATTCAGTTTTCAATGTTCATTTGTTTCAATCACAATAATTAATTCTACACGTTTTGACTTTCGAAGTCAAGAACTTTTTAAAATTAATTATTTTAATGTTTCAAGTAATCTTTGTTGTTTGTGTCGTTTGTTTCGTCCGACAAGTAAATACTATACACGCTTATCAAACCTTTAACAACACTAAAAATTACACTTTTTTAACAATGGTTTTGCTGTGAATTCTCAATACACAAACTATAAAAAGTTCCCTTTAAAAATAGTTCGTTTTAAGTGTCAAAAACACCCAATTTCATTAAACAAACCCTCAATATAACTCCAGAAACGAAACATTAATATTTTTTACATTTTCTTAAATTTTTTCAAAAAAATTGAGCTACTGTCTTAAAAGTAGCTCAAATTGTAGATATTCTCTTAATATACCTTGTTAATTACATTTCTGTTCTACCCATAATTGCTTTAGATAAAGTGACTTCATCTGCATATTCTAAATCTCCGCCGACTGATAATCCTTGCGCTAATCGCGTCACAGTTATACCTATTGGTTTCACTAACCTAGATATATACATCGCAGTAGACTCACCTTCTAAGTTTGGATTCATTGCGAGGATAAGTTCTTTAACTTCTTCATCTTTCAAACGATTTACGAGCGATGGAATGTTAATATCTTCAGGGCCAATACCATCCATTGGAGAGATTGAGCCATGTAACACGTGATATAGTCCTTTATATTCTTTCATTTTTTCCATAGCAATGACATCTTTATCATCCTCGACTACACAGATGACTGAACGATCTCTTCCTTTATCTTGGCAAATGTAACATGGGTCTTGTTCTGTAATATGACCACATTCACTACAATAGGTAAGTTCTCTTTTTACATCCACTAAGGCTTTGGCAAATTGTACAACATCGTCTTCTTTCATATCTAATACATGAAACGCCAGACGTTGAGCTGTCTTTGGCCCAATGCCTGGCAATTTCATGAAACTGTCAATCAGTTTGGATATTGGTTCTGGATAATGCATTGGATCACATTCCAGGGATGTTTAAGCCTTGAGTGTGTTTACCTAAACGTTCTTGTGTTAATTCGTCTGCTTTGTTTAATGCTTCGTTTGTAGCAGCAATAACTAGATCTTGTAGCATTTCGATGTCGTCAGGATCAACCGCTTCTTCTTTGATCTCTACATCTAAGATTTCTTTATGACCAGAAACTGTTACAGTGACCATACCGCCACCAGCAGTCCCTTGAACTTTTTCATCTTTTAATTTTTCTTGTTCTTCTCCCATTTTCTTTTGCATTTTCTGCATTTGTTTCATCATTTGTTGCATATTTCCGCCACCGCGCATAAAAAATCCTCCTATTTCATTAACTTTATTTTATAAATGAACTTTTGTTTTATTATACATGGCTTTTTTACCATTGTCATGTATCATTCTTTATCAATCACGTTCACAGTACTTTCCCCGAACAAGTCTTTCGCTTTCTGAACCACATCGACTTCACTTTGTGCATCAGTATTTGAGTCATCTGTCTGGACTTGACTGTCATTACTTGATGCCGCAGGGTTTTCTGAGTTTGTACTGTTTTTTCTATTTTGCAGATATTCTGATCTCACTCTCATCCATTGATCTGCTGGAACTCCGACTACTTTCACTTTGTTATCAATGATGCTACAGACGACATCTTCTATATTTTTTCTCTTTTCATCATCTTTATTAACGATCTCACAATGAATCTCTTCATCAAATTTAATTAATACGTGAGTTTCGCTCGCAGCTACCGGCTCTGAATTTTGTAAAAGGCTAACCAAGGATTTCTTATCACTATTTTTAGCATGATCTATCACTTCGCCCCAATGATCTTTCAAGATTTTAATATCATCTTTATTGGCTTTGTCTAATACTTTGGCAATTTGTTGCATTGAAAATGCATTTTTAGACTGGCCGCTTCTGTTTGAAGGACGCTTTGGTGGTTGTGAAGTGTTATTTGTTGTAACACCTTGTGCTTTCAATGTCTTTAATTCATTTTCCAGTTGTTCCATACGATGTAATAAAGCATCGTTACTCGGCTCTGCTGCTACACTCGTTGTTGCTACAGTTTCCACCTCTTGTGGTTTGTGCTTAATCATTTCTGCTAGTTTAACTAATAATACTTCAAAGTGTACACCTTGATTTACACTGAAACGGATAGATACCAAAGTATCGTTAATAATATCAATCATTTTATATAGCGTATCAAGGTCAAAGTGCATAAGCGCATCTAAACTGGTTTCTGAGTTTGAAGTTTTATTCATTATCGTATCGCGTACGAAGTAAATCATATCATTAATTAAACGATTCACTTCTTTACCTTCTGCCACAAATTGATGATATGTTGCAAATGCTGATTTAACATCGCCCTCAACGATTTCTTTAAACAAATCATTCAAAGCACTTTCATCAACGCTGCCTGTTACATTGAGCGCATCTTGTAGCGTGAGGTGTTCATCGCCAAATGCTATAGCCTGATCCATAATACTTAGCGCATCACGCATCCCGCCTTCAGAAGCTTTGGCAATAAATCTCAGTGCTTCCTCATCATAATCAATCTCTTGTTCGTCGGCCACATACTTCAATCGTCCAACGATTTCTTCATAACCAATTGCCTTGAAATCAAAGCGTTGCGCTCTCGATATGATTGTAGGAGGTATTTTGTGTGGTTCCGTCGTTGCTAAAATGAAAATCGCATGTGCAGGTGGTTCTTCTAACGTCTTAAGCAATGCGTTGAACGCACCTGTCGTTAACATATGGACCTCGTCGATAATATATACTTTGAACTTAGATTCACTAGGTGCATATTTTACTTTATCTCGTATATTTCTTATTTCATCTACACCATTATTACTCGCAGCATCAATTTCGATGACGTCTGAATTTGTCCCCTGAGTAATTCCTTTACAAATCGCGCATTCATTACAAGGCTCACCGTCTGTATGTTCCAGACAGTTAATCGCTTTTGCAAAGATTTTTGCAATACTCGTCTTACCAGTTCCACGTGGACCACTGACAATATATGCGTGAGATTGTTTACCTTTCGAAATTGCATTTCGCAATGTCTTCGTTACATGCTCCTGCCCTACTACATCCTCAAAGCTTTGTGGTCGGAACATTCGATATAAAGCTTGATATTTCACTTTGGCACCTCCAATTGCATTCGACGTCTATTATAGCATTGTCGATAACCCTTTGAATATTATTTAAAAGAATCTGGGTAAATGATTTTACCGTGTGGACGATCGTCTAATTGTTCATATAAAAATTTCACCATTACGTATTTCGATGGCACGTCAAAGGTGCTATATATATCGTATTTTGCAGCTTCTTTATAGCCAAGTGGTTCATAATAGTCTGGGTCGCCTTGCACTACAATTGTTGTATATTCTAGAGATTTAACACGATCTTCAACTGCATTGACTAATGCTTTCCCTAAACCTTTACCTCTATAATCAGGGAGCACAGATAAAGGCGCAAGCGCAAGGGCAATATATTCTTTAGCATCATTAACAATTGTTATTTCTGACAACATGACATGTCCAATCACATCGCCGTCTTCGTTTTTGGCAACGACTTCTAACTCATAATTGTATTCGGGAGCTTCTCTTAACTTTACTACTAAATCATGTTCGTCATGGTTTGACATTTCCACATCTTCGAACGCTTTTTTAATGGCATCCAAACTTAAATCGTAATCATTTTCAGTGATAGAACTTAAATAAACTTGCATGTATACCGCCACCTTATACTTTATTTGTTAAAGCTAACATGAGGGTGAGAGTCCGTGACCACGTTTAAGATATTTTATTATGGTGCCCCTTATTCATAATCTTTTCAGAAAATGTCCCTATAAGCTAAGGTAACTATATATCAATACGTTGCATATCAATTAAACGACGTACGAATATTTAGTTATGTCGTCTCGAGCTCTTACCACTTTGTTATAGTTTATTATAAAAAAAGAGTGACCGCTAATCAAAGCTTAGTCACTCCATATATATTAAAATTATTATTTGTAGACATAAAAAATGCGTGCACCTTTGCTTCGAGTGCGTCTCATAAACGTAACCGAAGTCGTTAGCTAAATTCCGGCTACCCTACGGCACATATGAGGATCCACTTAATGCTGCTTCCGTCAGGACCTGACATGGTTCATGGGTTCATATTGCATAGGACCGAAATCTTCAAACACTACGTGCTTCGGGCAGCTTCACAAAAACGCAGCCTCAGCAAAGGAATTAAGTCTCGCATAAGCGGATTTCGAGTTCAGGGAACCGCTACCTCCCCACCTAGCACGTCAAACTATATCATACTATATGAGTTTGACCTTTGGCAAGGATAAGATTTGATAAAGTGTGTCAAAAATATCACAAAAGGAATATGACAGTGTTGAGCCCCGTTATTTCTTTTTATAACGTCTTGAAAAATCATTAAATTTGAATTCAGTTGCGATATGTTTAGAAATATTATATTGGAAACGCGTCGTATCTTCAAGATGCACAATACCTCTTACAGTTGCTACGTAGGGTACATCATAATCTTCGAATATGTCATATTCTAATTGATCAAACGGTTCGAACGTTATAGACTTCTTCGAATAACTAATTTCTAAATGCAATACTTGTTCGATATAATGATACAAAGAATCTTGAGCAATAGTCTCATTTAAATCAGGAACGATGGATGCATCTAGATAATCTTCATCGATAATTTTAACTTTGCCATTAATCTTCCGAACACGTATGACGTGCCATAGCCAAGTTGATTGTTTAAGGTTCAGCGCCTTTTTAACGACAGGTATTTCACTCGCTTGAATCTTTTCCAATAGTTTTACTTCAGTTTCATGTTGCAACCCTAACGTCTGTTGCACTTCTTTAAAACTAATCAGATCCGCAAATGGAAATTCGGTGATATTCTGGTAAATCACAATTGACCCTTTACCTCGAATCTTTTGAATCATGCCTTCACTTACGAGCAAGTTTAAAGCTTTACGTACGGTTTCACGCGAAGACTGATAAGTTTGGACTAATTCATTTTCCGATGGTAGTTGTTCACCGTATTTCAATTTTGTATTTAAAATATCTGATCGTAAGGCTTCATAGATTGTCATAAATTTTCTTTGCGTCATGTAAACTCACTCTCTATTATCGAAATCTTTAAACTCGCTTAATTACAATCGAACCAAAGCCACTAATCTTGCCATCTATCAATTCACCATTGGACACCATTATTTCACCTTCAACAGTTAAATCTTCAGGAAGACACACTCGTTTTTGGGAGAAATTCGCAATTACTGTCCATGTTTCTTCATTATAATGGCGGTTATAAATGAATAACTGTTCGTGTCCAATATAAAGCGGTTCAATACTACCGTAAGTAATAATATCATATTCGTGTCGTAGTTGGATTAATCGGCGATAAGTGTATAAAACGGATTGTTTATCATTTATTGCGGCCTCTACATTGATAGAAGCTACATTGTCAGGCACATCAATCCATGGCGTCCCTGAAGTAAAGTCTCCGTTTGTTTCATTTGACCACTGCATAGGTGTTCTTGAATTGTCTCGGGATTTTTGATCCAATATTTCGAGTATCGTTGCTGCGTCATAGCCTTTTCGTTTCATTTCGGCAAAAGCATTCGTTGATTCAACATCTCGGTATTGATCAATCGAATTGAAATGCGGATTTGTCATCCCTATTTCTTCACCTTGGTAAATATAAGGTGTGCCTTGTAACATGTGCAATACAGTCGCTAACATTTTAGCACTTTGTTCACGTAAAGCTTCTGTTGCATCGCTTCCGAAACGTGATACCACACGTGGTTGATCATGGTTACACCAGAATATTGCATTCCATCCGCCACCTTGGTGTATACCCAACTGCCATTCCATCAAGATATGTTTTAATTTTTGAAAGTCTAACTGACCCTTTGTCCATTTTTCCCCATTAACGTAATCCACTTTTAGATGATGGAAGTTAAAGACACTACTTAGTTCTTGGCGTTCAGGATTAGAATATTTAATACAATCCTCAATCGTCGTTGATGACATTTCTCCTACAGTCATCATCTCTTTATCACCAAAGGTATGACGATTCATCTCATGTAAATATTCATGAACGCGTGGTCCATCTGTGTAAAACTCTTTTCCAATCTTATTCGAATCTTTAAATTCATCTTTCGAAACTAAGTTAATGACATCAAAACGGAATCCGTCGACACCGAAGTCAATCCAGTAATTGATGATATCGTATAAGGCACGACGAACTTCTGTATTGTCCCAGTTTAAATCTGCTTGAGTTACATCAAATAAATGTAGATAATATTCGTCAGTTACAGGATCATATTGCCAAGCATTACCTCCAAACTTAGACTCCCAGTTCGTTGGAGGTTGGCCATCTTTAGACTTTCTGAAGAAGTAATAATCGCGATAAGGACTCTCCTTATTCTCATATGCACTTTTAAACCATTCGTGTTCTGTCGAAGTATGATTAATCACGATATCTAACATTACTTTCAAGTTACGTTTGTGCGACTCATCAATCAGGGTTTCAAGATCTTCTTTCGTGCCAAATTGTTCATTTATTTTAAAGTAATTACTAATATCATAACCGTTATCATTCATAGGAGATTCGTATACGGGTGTTAACCAAATATAATCCACCCCTAAAAATGCTAAATAATCCAACTTCTCAATAATTCCTTGCAAATCGCCTTGTCCATTACCTGTCGTATCGTTAAATGACTTAGGATAGATTTGATAGACTACTGATTTTCTCCAGTCATGTTGAGACATAACGCTACCACCTTTAGAATTGAATATTTTTATACATAATAGAAAGCGTGTATACCTATTATTTATCTTCTACTAACTCTTTCGTCTCTTCTTTACTAAATCGTGATAAGAATATTGTTAATAAGAACGGTACAACAATCGCAATAATGATACTAATACCGTAAACTAGCCAGTATTCTTTTTTAATAGAGATAATCGCTGGAACCCCACCGACACCTACATTACCAAGTACACCATTTGCACCGATTAAAGCACCTAATACACATGATGTAATGATTGATGCGATAAATGGATATTTTAATGGTAAGTTCACACCGAACATCGCAGGTTCCGTAACACCTAAGAAACCTGAAATACCAGAAGTGACTGCTAAACCTTGTTCTTTAACCATTTTGCGTTTTTTATAAATATACCATGCACCAAATGCTGCTGAACCTTGACAAATATTAGAAATTGCAAGTATTGGCCATAAGTAAGTACCTTTAAGTTCACTACCCATCAATTGGAAATCTACTGCTAAGAACATATGGTGTAGACCTGTAATAACTAATGGTGCATATAATAATCCATATAAGGCACCGCCTAACCATCCGGCATGTTCAAAAATATAAGTTACACAGTTGGTAATACCTGTTCCAATAGCTAGTGCAATCGGGCCAATCACAATAAATGCTAAAAATCCTGTAATCAACAGTGCGATTGGGCCAACGACGAGCATTTTAATCGAATCATGCACGATTTTGTTTAAACCTTTTTCGATTTTCGCTAAGACATATGTCGCTAGTAATATCGGTAACACTTGGCCTTGGTAATTTAATTGTTTAACTTCTAAACCAAATAGGTTCCACGTTGGAATATGCCCTTTCCCTAAATCATACTGCGAAACAAGTTGAGGGTTCATCAATACTAACCCAAGTACTAAACCTAATATAGGGTTACCACCAAATACACGCATACTACTCCAACCCACTAGAGCCGGTAAGAATATGAAGGCCGTATTCGCAATCACGTTAATAATATCAGATATATCTGCTAATTGCGGTACTTGTTTAATGAGAGGTTGGTCCCCAAACAACCCTTTCATCGTAAGTAAATTGTTGATCCCCATCAACAAACCAGCTGTTACAATCGCCGGCAAGATCGGTATGAAGATATCCCCTAATAATTTAATCAAACGTTGAATTGGATTCCCTTTCTTTGCAGCTGCAGATTTCGCATCATCTTTAGATGACTCACTGACACCCGCCTCTTTAATAAATTGGTCGTAAACTTCATCGACCGTCCCTGGACCAATTACAATTTGATATTGGTTATCCGCTTTAAATTGTCCTTTGACTAAATCGTTGTCGTTAAGTCTATCTTTATCTACTTTACTATCATCGTTCAACACTAATCGCAAACGTGTCACACAGTGTGTTGCGGTATCTAGATTTTCTTTACCGCCGATTGCGTCCAACATGTCCTGTACGTCTTTCTTTTTTACAGCCATGATCTTCCACTCCCTTTTCTTTGACATCACAGAAATTATAACTTGTCTAGACAAGTTATGTAAAGGCTTTCATAAATATATTTATTTTTCTAAAAAATCATTCTTCCTAGATATCATTTCTAGAGGCATAAAAAATAAGCATTCAGTCGTAACTGAATGCTTGCAAATCTATTTATTAGTCTTGGTATTAAATATAATGGCGGAGGAAGAGGGATTCGAACCCCCGCGGGCCGTTAAGCCCCTGTCGGTTTTCAAGACCGATCCCTTCAGCCGGACTTGGGTATTCCTCCAAAAAGAACACAATAAATATATTATTATAGCTTTTTGGAAAAGTCAATAAATTATTTATGAGACAGGGGTTTTTTCTTGTAAATAAGTGTTTACAGCGTCTGCAACAGCTCTCCCCTCTTGTATCGCCCATACAACTAAACTTTGTCCACGTCGCGCATCTCCAGCTGCAAAGACGTGAGGTTGATTCGTTCTAAAGTCTTTATTATCCGCTACAATTTTATTGCGTTCAGTTTGAATATCAAATGCATGTGGCACTGTCGTTTCTGTTCCTACAAAACCAATCGATAATAATACTAAGTCTGCCGGCCAATGTCTTTCTGTACCATCCACGACAACCATGCCATCTTCAGTTTCCTCAAGGATTTGTGTATAAACACCTTTCACGCGACCAATTTCATCCACATCATAACGCATCGTTTGTACACCATATGCACGCGGTTCAAATCCAAATCTCGCTTCATATTCTTTATGGGCATAATCCATTTTAAATACAGGCATGGATAAAGGCCAATAAGTATTTTCTTCGAATTCAATCGCTTCGGGTTGTTTCGTATATTTATTAAATTGCACGATTGATTTACAATTTTCACGTAAAGCAGTTGCCACACAGTCAGCTCCTGTGTCTCCTGCTCCAATGACGATGACATTCTTATCTTTAGCGGTAATCTCAGCCTCACTAATTTCACCATTTAACAACTGTGTTTGTTCAGTCAGATAATTCATCGCAAAGTGAATGCCAAAGCCCATACGTCCTTCTAATGGTAAATCTCTCGCATTTTGAGAACCCGTACATAAAATAATCGCATCATGGCGTTGTTCTAATTCTTCACGGCTCATGTCTACTCCTATTTCTGTATCAGTTATAAAGTCGATCCCAGACTGCTCCATGATATTAATACGTCGACGAACAACGTCTTTATCCAACTTCATATTAGGAATACCGTACATGAGTAAACCACCCGCTTCATGTGCGCGTTCATACACTGTTACGTGATATCCTAATTTATTGAGTTCATCGGCAGCCGTTAAACCTGCTGGGCCACTTCCAACAATCGCCACAGATTCATTTTTACGTTTATCCGGTATTGTAGGTTGTACCCAGTCATTGTCATAGGCCTCATCAATAATTGTACGCTCAATCCCTTTAATCGCCACCGACTCTCTATTTATCTTCATTACGCAAGACTGTTCGCATGGCGCAGGGCATACACGACCTGTGAATTCTGGAAAGTTATTCGTCTCACTTAGGCGTTCATAGGCATTCTTAAAGTCATGTCGATAAACTAAATCATTCCATTCTGGGATGTAGTTACCAATCGGACAACCGATTGTTTCTTTACCAGCTGGTTGTCCTGTTTGGCAAAATGGCGTGCCACAATCCATACAACGCGCCCCTTGTTGTGCCGCGTCTTCTTTCGTAAACCTCTGTTGAAAAGGTTCGTGATTTGCAATGCGATCTACAAGTGAAAGTTCATCAAGTTGTTGTTTCTCATAATTCATAAATCCTTTGAATTCTCCCATAACAATGACGCCCCTTTCTCATTTTAATAAACTGCACTCAATTGCTTCGTACTTTCTAACTGCTTGCGATCATCGTTGAATGCATTCAACAATGCTTCATCTAAATTTTTTGATTGTTGCTTTTGTAGCTCTATTTTTTGCATCATTAATTTGTAATCTTTCGGTATGACTTTGACTACATATTTAGAAACATTTTCAAAGTCTGATAAAATACGTTTAGCTTTCGTGCTACCTGTATAGTGAACGTGTTGTTCTAACATCGATTTCAATACGTTAAATTCTTCTTCCACTTCCACTCGTTCAAAATCTAACGTCGATAGCTGATTGACTTCAATAAATTGTTGAATATCTGTAGGGAAAATATAAGCCACACCGCCACTCATACCTTGACCAAAGTTTTTGCCAACATCACCAAGCACGACAACTCGTCCGCCAGTCATATATTCGAGTCCGTGGTCACCAATACCTTCAACCACTGCTTCAACACCACTATTTCGTATGCAGAATCGTTCTCCAGCTCTACCATTAATATAAGCTGCACCTTGTGAAGCACCATAGAAACATACGTTACCTACGATAATTTCTTCTTCACGTGAAACATTCGGTGCTTTGACGATAACTTTGCCTCCGGAGAGACCTTTACCGACATAGTCGTTTGCATCTCCTGTATGATGTAGCGTTAACCCGCTTGGAATATAAGCTGCTAAACTTTGACCTGCATGGCCAGTCGTCGTCACACTTATCGTATCTTCCGGTAAGCCTTGTGCGCCGTGCGCTCGTGTAATTGCACTACCAGTAATGACACCAACATCTCGTTGCTCATTTCTGATTTGATATTCGCCCTGATAAGACTGACCTTGTTCAATCGCTTGTTGTGCATCTTCATAGAGTTGCGTTAGATCAAAGCCACGTTGCAAGTGATGATTTTGTTGAATAGAGTTAAATCGTTCTCCTTCGTAACTAAATAATAGTGCTTCAACATTTAACGTCTCTGATTTTGCTTGTGGTGTGGATGATTTATATTTACGTTGCAATAAATCTGTACGCCCAACGAGTTCGTCGACTGATTTTAAACCGAGTTCTGCCAATATTTCTCTGAGTTCTTCTGCTACAAAATGCATAAAATTCACAATATGATCCGCTTTACCTCTAAACAATGCTCGGAGGTCTTGGTTTTGTGTTGCAATACCAACTGGACATGTGTCTTTATGGCAAACACGCATCATCACGCAACCTAAAACAACTAACGGTGCAGTAGCGAAACCAAATTCTTCAGCACCTAAAGCACATGCATATGCTACGTCTTTACCAGTAAGTAATTTACCGTCAGTTTCAACTTTAACTCTTGAGCGTAAACCGTTGAGCATCAACGTTTGCTGCGTTTCAGCCAAACCGATTTCCCAAGGTACACCTGCGTGTTGAATACTTGTCTTAGGTGACGCACCTGTTCCTCCGTCGTAGCCACTGATGACAATTTTATCAGCGTAAGCTTTTGCGACACCTGCAGCAATTGTACCAACACCTGTTTTAGACACTAATTTCACCGTGATGTTTGCATCTTGGTTCG
Source organism: Staphylococcus hsinchuensis (assembly GCF_038789205.1). Lineage (NCBI taxonomy): Bacteria > Bacillati > Bacillota > Bacilli > Caryophanales > Staphylococcaceae > Staphylococcus > Staphylococcus hsinchuensis. Next base: position 780,400 of record NZ_CP128355.1, on the reverse strand, counting down.
CATTTTTTAAATCATGGATGAGTTGGGCAAGGTCTTCAATTGAGTAAATATCGTGATGTGGCAGTGGTGAAATCAAACCTATACCGGGAGTGGAACCTCTAACTTCTGCAATCCATGGGTAGACCTTTGTACCCGGGAGTTGTCCACCTTCTCCTGGTTTAGCCCCTTGCGCAACTTTAATTTGAATTTCTTTTGCATGTTGTAAATAATCACTCGTAACGCCAAAACGTCCAGATGCCACCTGTTTAATTGCACTTGAATGGTTACGACCTTGTTCATCTATCTTATATCGTTCAGGGTTCTCTCCACCTTCTCCGCTATTACTCTTACCACCCATGCGATTCATTGCCTCAGCTAACGTTTGATGTGCCTCTTCGGAAATTGAACCATAACTCATCGCACCCGTATTGAAACGTTGCACGATTGCACTCGCTGGTTCAACTTCACTAATATCTATAGATTGTTGGCGTTTAAATTCCATTAAATGACGGATGTGATCCGTACGCTTATCATTTACTTCTTGTGAAAATTGTTTAAATTTATCGTAATCATTTGTACGGCACGCCTGTTGCAATAACTGAATTGTCATAGGATTAAATGCATGATATTGACCTTGCTTACGCCATTGGAATGTACTACCTGATTCAATATAGTCACTCTTAGGTGTTTGGCGTGATTTATTTTCCTGATCAATCATCTCAAGTGAAATACCAGAGATCTTCGACTGTGTACCAGTGAAATAGCGTTCTACTACTTCTTCGGATAAACCTACCGCTTCGAAAATTTGCGCCCCTTGATAACTTTGTACGGTAGAGATCCCCATCTTCGCCATCACTTTAATAACCCCTTCAGATAGCGTTTCAGTATATGTTTGAACATTTTCAGCAATGTCACCTGTTAAACGCTCATTTAATACAAGTTGTTCAACCGTACGTTGTGCTAAATAAGGTACGACCGCATTCGCACCATAACCAAGTAAGCAAGCGATGTGATGTACTTCTCTAGCCTCTCCAGATAGTGCCACGATACTTGTATGCATACGTAAATCTTCTCTAATTAATAATTGATGTATATGACTTATTGCTAATAACATCGGCATAGCATAACTAGATTCAGATGTTAATAAGCGATCATCGAGCACAATGATTTCGCAACCTTTATTTACTGCGTCTATCGCTGAATCCCCTAATTTGTCTAGCGCCGTTTCTAAGTCATCTTTGTACAATGTAGATAAATGTTGGACCGAGAATGGACTACTTTCAATAACGTCCAATTGGCTTTCTGTTAATACTGGACGCTCGAGTTGAATTCTGTTTAAAACATTTTGTTCTGGTGTTAATAAATTTCCTTCCCCACCTAAATATGACAACTCACTCGTGACGATTTTTTCACGGTACGCATCTATCGGCGGATTCGTAACTTGCGCAAACAATTGTTTAAAGTAATTGAATAACGTTTCGTCTTGTTCATTTAAGACTGCAATTGGCACATCATACCCCATCGCACCAATTGGATCCTTTTTCTTTTCAACTAATTCTACTAAGTATTTCTCCATTTCTTCTTTTGTATAGACGAATTGCTTTTGCAAACGTGTCAAAGTAGCTTCATCCCATTGATTACTTTGATACGAAACTTGATTTAACTTTAAGTCAATTGTATATTCGTCCAACCAATTTGCGTAAGGACGCTCCTCCGCAATACGAGATTTAAGTGTATTGTTATCTACCACTTTCTGTTCATTAAAATCGACTAATAGTAATTTACCAGGGTTGAGTTGCCCTTTATATGCGACTTCCTCTTCCGGAACGTCAATCACACCTACTTCCGATGAAAATACAATAAAGTTATCTTTAGTAATGGTATAACGACCTGGTCTTAAGCCGTTTCTATCAGTAAGGGCGCCAATTTTATCACCATTACAAAATGAAATCATCGTTGGTCCATCCCAAGGCTCCATTAAATAACTATAAAACTCATAAAAAGCGCGCACATTTTTATCATTTGCCTTGTTATAAACCCAAGGTTCAGGAATCATTAACATCGCTGCTCTTTCAGGTTCCATTGCTAATGATAGAAACTCCAAGGCATTATCAACAATAGCTGAATCACTACCGTCTTCATCTATCACTTCTGTTATTTTATCTTTATCCTCACCAAAGATTGTATCTATTAAGCGGGCTTGACGGGCACGCATCCAATTCACATTACCTTTAATCGTGTTAATTTCACCGTTATGCATCAACAAACGATTAGGGTGTGCACGTTTCCAACTCGGAAAGGTATTCGTACTAAAACGTGAATGTACGAGTCCGAGTTTCGAAACATAATCTGAGTGGTTTAAATCTAAATAAAATGATTTAATTTGATCAGAACGGAGCCAACCTTTATAGACAATCGTACGGTGAGACAAGCTTGTGAAATATAATTCTAAATCGTGCTGTTTCGCATAATATTCAATTTGCTTACGCGCTAAATATAACTTTCTTTCCACTTGGTTAACATCGTTTAAAGCGACGAACACTTGTTGAATGAATGGCATAGTTTCTGCAACGTGCGGAGCGATCGCGCTAGTATCTAAAGGTACTTCACGATAACCTAATACGCGTAATTCTTCTTTTTCGAAATATGCATTAAACTGTGTTTCATGTTGAGAGCCTGCGATTTGATCTTTCGAGAAAAACATACCGACCGCATATTTGCCCTCTTGTGGTAAATCGATGTCTGTATGCTTTTCAAAAAATGTATAAGGCACCTCAGTCATAATTCCGGCACCATCTCCAGTAACGCCATCTGCACCGATACCGCCTCGATGATCTAGTCTACGTAACATTTCTAATGATTTTTCAATTATGTTATGTGATCGTTTATTGTCCATATTTGCGTAAAAACCTATTCCACACGCATCATGTTCTTCACGACTGTCATATAAGCCTATCTTTCTATTAGCTTCGCACATGATGTTCACCTCTTTTACGAATTTTCAGAATTTTTAATAATTAAACTATATCGGAGTTGATTCATCTGTTCAATATATAAAATAGATGATATTATTCTAATTATTAGAACGATCAGAAATTTAAGGTGTGAGTTTAGATGGAAATTAAACAATTAAAGTATTTTATCGAAGTGGCTAAAAAGGAGCATTTATCCGATGCAGCACTAGAATTAGACGTTGCCCAGTCAGCAGTGAGTCGCCAAATCTCTCAATTAGAGCGAGAATTACAAGTGACATTATTTAAACGGTCAGGTCGTAATATTTACCTTATTGATGAAGGAAAGCAATTACTCACACATGCCACACAAATGTTAGACCAATTTGATACAACTGTGCGTTTATTTCGTGAACAATCTCAAGCGAATCATTACAAAATTCGCATCGGTTATATCGACAGTTATATTTCGCAAGTACTTACACTATTGATTCAAACTTTCGAACACGTGAGCACTTCCATCGTTGAACCTATGCATATGAATGAGGATGAAATTATCGATGCACTGATGACAGATAAAATAGATATCGCCTTCACCCATTTAGACAACGAAATTAAAAATCTACCTGGCTTGGACATTCGCCCATTATTTGAAGCGTACTATCATATTTACGTCCCTAAATCCGACCCTTTAACAATGGCGACCAATCCGCCATTAATACAATTGGCTGATCAATCAATCTATGCACTTTATCCATTACCTCATTCGATTAAGCAGAAGTTGGCACGCATAGTAAAGTCGCCTATTCATACTATTACATCACCACAGTTAGCAACTTATTTATTGAATCAACAACGCGGATACATCATTACTGCTTCTTATCATTCACTCAATAAAAATGAAGGAGATTGGACAGAAATTTCACTAGCGCATACTGAACTAAAACAAACAGTTTGTAGCGTCGTACGAAAAGATAACAATAAGCAAGATATTCAATTAATGCTATCTACAATTAAACAATTAATGAACCAGGAAAAATCGTTTCATTAACTAAATATTGTATAAATTTTTGATATTTATTGAAAAAAGGGCGTATAATCATACTGTTAATTAAAGGAGGACTGAAAATAATGATGTCTATCAAACAGTGGGTAAAACGTCCTTTCAATATCTTTATCATTTTATTTTGTTTGATATTCCTAGGTTTATTTATTTTTACCCTTATGAACGACCAATTCTATCGAACGCCAATTGGTCAAATCACACACGTTGAACCTCATAAAAGTGAAACGACAACAGATGAACATCATAATAAAGATATAAAACACCAAGATACGTTAACTGTAAAAATATTGAATGGTCAATTTAAAGGAAAATCTACCAATGTTGACAATAAATACGTCGCCTCACAAGCAGATAGCGAAGCATTCTCTAAAGGTAATAAAGTATTATTACATGTCGATCATAAACTTAAAGACGCATACATCACTGAGAAGAAACGTGACAGCCTCGTCGTTGTGGTTACAGGCATATTCTTACTTACACTCTTATGTGTAGGACGCAAAATTGGATTACAATCTATACTTTCATTAATTATCAATACAGCTATCGTTATTTTGGCGATATATATTCACGAAATATCACCACAAATTAACTTATTCGCATTGATGACAGCAGGTGTAGTGTTATCGACAATCATCACCTTATTACTCGTGACAGGTGTACAGTGGCGAACCTTTATAACGATATTAAGTACCTTACTTGGTACATTTGTTTCAATTGGGATTACCCACCTGGTCATCCAGTTAACTGGTGGAAGCGGCTTGAAGTTTGAAACGATGAGCTTTCTAACTTTACCGCCAAAAGAAATCTTCCTTTCATCCGTACTGATCGGTTCACTCGGAGCCGTTATGGATGTTGCCATTACCATTTCAAGTGGTATGTACGAAATATTACGACGTACCCCTGACATCTCGATGACACGATGGGCGCTTGCTGGACGTAATATTGGCCAAGATATCATGGGCACTATGACGAACATCTTGCTCTTTTCTTACTTATCCGGAGCACTACCAATGATTTTAGTCTATTTAAAAAATGCTAATACTGTGACGTATACTATTTCAATGAATTGGTCATTAGAAATTGCTCGAGCGCTCTCTGGAGGTATCGGCATTGTCCTTACTATTCCGATTACCATTGTGTTAATGCAACTTTGGTTTAAAATGCGAGGTGTGAAACAATGAGTGTAATTACAATATTAGGACTTATCCTATTTATATTAATGATTATTTTTGGTGGAAAAAAAGGTCTCATTTCGTATTTAACGTTATTTTTAAATTTCGTGATATTGTTAATCACGATTATCATCATCATGTTTGGTGCACCAATATATGTGGTAACCTTTTTATTCTGTATTGTGATCGCTGCCTGTAATTTATTTGTGCTGAACAGTTATAACACAAAGACGAAAGCAGCATTCTATGCAACGTTACTGACGACTTTAGTACTTATATTCGGTATTTATTTATCTGTTGCTATCGGTCACTTACAAGGCTTTACAACGGAACAACAAGACGAAACATATATTTTCTCAATGAATATTGGTATCGATATGGTTAAATTCATGGTCTTTACTGTAGTGCTAGCAGTGATAGCAGCCGTCATTGATTTAGCCATCACGATTAGCTCTCCTATGTACGAGTTAAGCGAGACGAACCCTAATTTAAGTAGTAAAGCATTATTCCAATCAGGTCTACGTGTAGGTAGAGAAATATTGGCAACCTCAGCAAATACGATATATTTGGCCTATTTCGGAGGCCAGTTAACCTTATTTTTCTGGTTCTTTAAATTGAATTATTCATTTGGACATATTATTAATTCAAAGATTTTTGCACAAGAATTCATTTCAATTCTTCTCGGAGGTATCGCGGTAGCTATCAGTATTCCTATCACTGCTTGGTTGACTGCTTATTTAATTAAGAAACAACAATCTACACATTCTCAAAAACAATAAATACAATTTTCATATAGATACGGTTTGCCACGTTTAATTTGACGACAAACCGTATTTTTTTATTTCTCACTATTTAACTTTTGACTTAAGGGCGACTCCAATGGATTATGATATGCATTTTCACCATGAACGAGCACATCAAATCCTTGTTGTTCTTCCATTTCATCCGCTTCTAAATTACAGAATATTGCGATAATTTTAGCTATCATCAATGTCATTGCTGCACTAAACAAGATTGTCATAATGACTGCGACCAATTGTACTGTTACGGGTAGTATACCACCGCCATGTATCAGCCCGTCCGTAATACCTTCATTTATTTTGTGCGATTGAAAGACTCCCGTTAAGATAGCACCAACTACCCCACCAATCCCATGTATACCAAAGGCGTCTAACGCATCATTATAACGTAACTTTACCTTTATATAATTAATAGCAAAGAAACAACTCACACCACCGATTAGAGCAATAACGATTGCGCTCATATAATCAACATATCCTGCAGCTGGTGTAATCGCAACAAGTCCGGATAACATACCTGATAGCATACCGATAAGGCTCATCTTTTTAGTCATGCAATATTCAATGAATCCCCAACCAAAAGCACCTGCACTTGCTGCGAGCACCGTATTTACAAATGTCACCATTGCAATGTGATTAAAGGTTAATGCACTTCCTACATTAAAACCATACCATCCAAACCAAACAAATATACCACCTAACAACGTAATAATTAGATTATGTGGCGGTCTTTTATCAAAGTTTTTTCCTGCACCAATTAAAATTGCAAGAACAAGACCAGATACCCCCGATGTAATATGGACTACCGTTCCACCAGCAAAATCAATGGCACCAAGTCGATGTATCCAACCACCACCCCAAACCCAGTGAGCTACTGGACTATAAACTACGATAACCCATAAAAATACAAAAATAATGTACGGTATAAATCTCATTTTTTCAGCAACTGAACCTGATAAAATTGATACTGCTATCGTACAAAACATAAGTTGAAACAGCATATATAATGCAAAGGGAATATGAGGTGATAAACCTTCATGTGTACTGAAACCAACGTGCTGCAAACCGATATAATCGAAATCACCTATCAATATATTGCCCGTACTAAAACTCATACTAAATCCAACTAGTAGCCATGCAAATGTGACTATAACGATTGCAACCATACTTTGCATCACTGTATTCAACACATTTTTCGATTGCACCAACCCTCCATAGAATAAACTCAATCCTGGCGTCATTAACCAAACAAGCAACGTACATAGAAACAAAAATAATGTATCATTCATATTCATTTGACTCACTCCTTTGAAAAACATCATACTGGCACTGTTTTTCAAAAGCAAAAATGCGTCACAAAACATAACAAAATATGTTATGTTTCATGACGCAAGTCTTAATTATTTGATTGGTTGTTTCATCACATAAACAGGTCGGCCTTCTAATTCATCCTCACCGACATATTGATAATAACATCGCTCATAAAGCTTTTGAGCACCAATATTATTATCATTAACCGTTAAGTAAATTTCATCTATTTTAGGCATTTGGTCAGATATAAATTGAGATAGACATTGCATCGCGATATTGCCATAGCCTTTGCCACGGTATCGATTATCTATAGAAAAAGATCTAAAGAATACGGCATTCGGATTCTCAGTATATGGTGCGACACCACCATCTGTATGCAATGTAAAGAATCCGATACATTGGTCCTCGCTATTAAATACAAGTGTTGGATAACGTGAAGGATCTTCTTGTGCAAGTTTAATGTTATCTATCGGTGTCTTCGTAAAATTACGATCTTCGTCCGTAATGGCAATATTCTTAACCGTTTCCCAATCATCCTGTTCATAAAATTTAAAAGATACACTTTGATCTTCTTGTTCTTTCTCATTTAATTTACGATGCGCTATCCACTCTAAAACTGCAGGTGCAATTAACTGTTCATCTGCTTTATTAACCCATTTCAAATCTGTAATCTCTTCGGCAGGTTCAACCTTTGACCAATCAATCGTCTCTGTGGTCTTAAAGCAATTCAACTCTGTCAATGTATCTTTTTGAGGATACGCAGGACCTACGACTGTTCCAATGTAGTGGAATGAAGTTTTCGGAAGATCAAGTTGCAGTTCTTCTTTGACTTCACGTTGTAGCGCTTGAATATAGCTTTCACCTTTATCAATCTTTCCACCCGGGAAATAATATTTCTGTCTATTTCTCGCTTGTACAAGCAATAGCTGATCATTTTGTTCTACAATTAAACAAACACATTTAATCATGTTTCTCCCACCAACCTTTGTCACGTATATTGGGAGTGGCACAGAAATCGAATTTTTAATAAAGATTTCGTAGTCCCACCCCGGCGAGGATGACTAGGATTGAAAAAAGCTTGTTATAAGCGCATTTTCAATTCAGACATCTACTGCCAAGTTGATAAAGAATCTGAGAAACCTATTTTTGTCTCAGACTCCATATTCGTTATTATATTATATATTAACGACAACCGACCACATATATTTAGTCATGTAAAACAAATTGTAGTATGATACATTTGAAACCATTTAAATATACAAATTAATGGAGGTATACAACATGGCTACAAAAACAAAACTTTCAGGTATTACTTCAATTACAAATAGTGCAAGTACAGTATTAGATATCTATAATTCAAATACAAATTACAAAGATAAAAATTTAGTGAAATTAAGCATTGTTTTATCAACAATCGGTGTCATTGATGATTTACTCGTTGCTTTCCAATCTCCGAAAAAGATTAAAAAAGTGTTCTCACTACTATTACTGAGTGTGACACTCGTGCGCAACGTGATGCAACTGAAACTATTAAAATTAAAAGAAACTGAACAAAGTGAATAAATCTATTTCACCCAAAAATAAAAACGCTTAGGTTATGATGGATGTGACCACATAACCTAAGCGTTTAATTTTTATATTAATTCACTTATTAGTGAATATATTGATAATAGCTAACTTGTGATGCAGGAATTGTTCTGTAAGTAACAATCCCCGGTGCAGCACTGTAATTCATTTCTGAAACAGTGATACTACCGTCAGAATGAACAGATTCTACAAAAGCTACGTGTCCGTAATAACCTGAATCACTTTGTAAGATAGAACCTACAGTCGCTTTATAATTTACAGTATAACCATCTGCTGCTGCAGCTGTATCCCAGTTATTAGCATTCCACCAGTAAGTACTGATACCTTTCCCAATTTGAGCTCTTCTATTAAAGGCATGATATGTACATTGTCCCCATGTATATAAATTCGAGTGATGGAAAATAGGTGTATTGTAACTACTACTTGAACTTGTTGAAGTTGAACCACTTCCACTTGTAGACGTAGTACCAGAAACCTTTAATTTCTGTCCAGGATAAATATTGAAGCTTGTTAAGTTATTTAAGCTCATAATTTTTTGATATGTAGTGCCATATTTTGCAGCAATTCCTGATAAAGTATCCCCTGACTGAACTGTATATGTCGTACCAGTTGATGTGCTGCTCGTACTTGTTGAAGTACTTGTACTCGTTGTTCCAGAAACTTTCAATGTTTGATTTGGAAAAATCACATTTGAAGATAGGTTATTTAATGACTTAAGTTTCGAAACTGAAATGTTAAACTTATTCGCTATTGACCAAAGTGAATCGCCGCTCTTTACTGTATAAGTCGTTGATGCCTCTGCATGAGTTGATGCAACTGCTGCTACCGCACTTGTCCCAATAACAGTTGCAATGATTTTTTTACGCACAATGTAAACCTCCCAATATTTTTTTGCATCTTGCGCTCGTTAACACTTAAACATTATACACTTCCAATTGCTAATTTAATATATAATTTTTATGACATTCTGATTACATTAACAAATATATAGAATAATTACATAATAGGGAGGCAAGTAAGCGTTTACTTTTCGAAAGGTTTTATTTTAATATTGGATATACCGAAATCATTTTGTAATATTTTCTTATATTCACTTTGGTTTATAGATTTCTTCATTTTTTGACCGTAGATGTTATACATCAACTGTTGGTTGAACAGCGTAATTCGACCAAATGTTTTCGCTTTACTGACGAGTAACTGTTGTACAAAAAGTGACTCTGAATCATATTGATTGAAATAAATACCTTCAGAGAAATGTGCTATCTCTTTAGTTTCATCAATTACTTTATATTGTGTTTGCCACTCATCTGATTGAAACTTCTGTAATTCATATTGATGTGCTTCAGTTTGTTGTATCCGAAACTGACCCGTAACATCATTAACAACTGTACCTTCAATAGGTAACGCGACGGTCGGAACATCAGCGTATCCAACGTCGACAATATACTTCCCACTATCCAACTTTACAATCAATGCCATATGACTGCCTTCTTTTGCCCAGGCATCCCCATTAGCAACTGTACCAGCAACGATGTATACCTCAAATCCCTTACTTTTTAAATAATTATGGAAAAAGTGATTTTGTTCGTAACAATATCCTCCGCGATGTTGGTCGACAATTTTTTCTAGCATCGCTTCATCATTTAAAGCAATCGGTTCCCCATTTTGAACATTAATATTTTCAAAAGGTACATGCATCACATATTGATGTATGTAATGATTCAACGTTTCCAAATCTGTTTGATGATATAAATCATTTTCAATTTTTAAATAGTGCTCTAATTTTGTAAAATCCACCTCAGTCATCCTCTCTTTATAAATTAGTGTTTTCACTTTAACAGAGATTACTTGAATACGAAATAAAATAAGAGGTTAAGACCAACTACGTATGAATACGAGAATACTGCATGATTCTCCGCGACGTAGCGTCTTAACCTCTGAATAATGTCATTGATTATTTAGTTGTTATCTTTAATCTAATGATTGTGTTGCAATTGCTTTGCTGCCTTGTTTTAAGCGAATATTAGCGCCACTTAAGTCATCACTTACTTTAGCTGTAAGCGTTAAAGTAGCTGTTCCATTATCATCTGTTTTCACTGATTGTTTAGCACTGTAACCAGGGTTGCCAAATGTCGAACCGTCATTAGAAAAACTACCAATTTGTTGGCCGCCATCTTTATATATACCGACTGATAAATCATTTACTGTTGTATTCTTTTCAAAGCCACTTAATTTAACTGTAACTTTAAATGGTTCATTAGGTTGAACATCTTGTGGTAACACAAATGAAGCATCACCACTTGTTGATGGAGCATCATTCGTACCACCATTATCTGAATCGCCTGATCCTCCGTTATCACTTGTATTGTCACCACCAGATTGTTGTTCGCTGCCATAACTTCCTGGTTTAAATGTTGAACGATCATACCATTTATACCCTTCTTCTGGTTGTGACCAAGGTTCTTTTTGAGGTTCTGTTGAATTTTCAGGTTGTTCAAAATCTAATAGCGGTGTTTTTTCATCTAACTTTACACCACTGTCTTTAATAGATGTAGCGTCATCTGATTTACCAAACCACTCTGTGATATTTTTTAATAATTGGCCGTTATCTTGTTCTTTAAATCCATCATATGTTTTCTTTGAACTTCCATTGTCTTCACGTTTGTATTTTGGTGAACTGTCTTCAACCATCGAAGAATCACCGACAAATGCTGCTTTCCCTTTACCTAACTTAGAAACTGCAACATACGGCCCTTCTTTCTTTCCGCCGCCATTATAAATACCTTGATCAACTGCGTGAGACCATTTTTGACTAGAAGATAAATTCTCAGGCGCATAGACGATACCTTTTGCTTTTTCAGGATCAGTGATTGCTAAAGTTGAACCTGAATGCATAGAAACTGAGTTCACACCTTTAGTAATTCCAAAGCTATTCTCACTCGATTCAATATTTTGTGTATTTAAGTCACCTAATGCATTGTAACGGAATTTAACACCGAAATTTTGAGATAACCAATCTGAGCTTTGAACCCCTTGCATTGCCTTTGAGTTTTTCTCTCCGCTACTCATATCTTTTGTCATATCATTATATGCACCACGACGATAACCATTCATCGCTTCTGATGAATCAATACGATTTAAATTTCTGTCAGCATTATAATGATCAGAAATGAAAATCACGTTACCTCCATTTTTAACGTAATTCACTAAAGCTTGTTGTTCAGTTGCTTTAAAAGGAATATTAGCTTCAGGTATTACAAGTGTTTTCGCCCCACTTAATGAGTCTTCGTTAATATTTGCTTGTCCATCAAGTTCTTTCACTTGGTAACCTTGTGATTTCATAGAATCCGCGTAATCTGAAAAACCACCATCAATAACCCAGTCAGCAGCTCCTGCAGTTTGTCCATGAGAGTTATCGAATAAAATCGTTTGTTGACCTGATGTTGCTTCTGATTGTTCAGCTGTCGTTGCTTGTGCAGAATGAACTGTCGTTACGATAAACATTGACGCTAAAAGTGTTGAACCTAAAACTTTAACTATTTTCATTTATATAAAGTCCCCTTTTAAAAAATATGTATCATCTAAAGAGTATAATATAATTTATATAGATATGAATTGACTTAACTCAAACTTAACAAAATCTTAGTACTGAGTATTAATTACTTTGTATAAATAATAATCCTTTTAAATTAATCTAAAAGAACAAGTTAGTATTCTTTCATTAAATAACTGTTTTCAAATGATGAATTCATTTGTATTTAATTTTTTCGAAACTTTAGACAGTTTTGCATTCGATAATGTATTTTTTTAAAATTTTGGTTCACTTAAGCACTTATTTTAATGAGTTAGTTCATTTTTTTCTTTTGTTGTAAAAAGTAAGATATAGTGAAATTAACTTATTAAGAGAGGTGAATAACATGACTGCAATCATCGATATCATCAAAACAATCATCGGTCTTATCAAAGGCGACAAATAATTTCAATTTATAATATACAGGTTGGTGAAACTTCACCAGCCTTTTTTTATTTGTAAAATTGTTTTAACTTAAAATTTTCCCGTGATGTTCATGCGACTTATACATAAATAAATTTTTATTTAATATTCTATATCGTACTAATTATCAATTTTCATTAATAGACACTTTTTGACTCTTGGTCGTACCTATTTATTTTTTTCTCATCATTTAAGCATGATTTTTAATGACTTAGGGGATATTTAACAAGATATAAGCACGATATATTATATTGGAGTTAACAAATTAAGAGAGGTGAGTAACATGACTGCAATCATCGATATCATCAAAACAATCATCGGTCTTATCAAAGGCGACAAATAATTCTTATTAAACTGAAAAATCTTGAGATACTTAACTCTCAATTTATAATAAAGTGACGATTTCTAATTTGATATTAGAAATCGTCACTTTTTTTATGCTTTTTTACCCCCTGAGTATAAACCGCACTTAAATATTTAAACATTAATTAATTTTTGAATCCATTAAAAAATATACAGTTTCGCATGCGAATTCGTTTCTTAATTTAAAAAATAAACATATAGGTATCTATTTTAATGAATTAGGAAAAAATAAACTCAAAAATGAAAAAACATATTATAGTTTAATTAACAAATTAAGTGAGGTGAATAACATGAGCTTAATCTTCGATATCATCAAAAAAATCATCGGTCTTTTCACAGGTAAATAATAACTATAGCCAAACGAACAAAGAGTCTGAGACAAAAATAGGTGTCTCAGACTCTTTATCAATTTGGCAGTAGATGACTGAATTGAAAATGCGCTTAGAACAAGCTTTTTTCAATTCTAGTCATCCTTGACGGGGTGGGACAACGAAATCTCTATTAGCAAATTCGATTTCTGTCCCGCTCCCTTATTTTAATTATTTAGGTTGTTCTCCATAACGTTTACCATAGCTTTCCATTAAATCAATAATCGATAATAAATCTTTGCCTTTATCAGTTAAACTATAAACGACTTTAGGTGGCACTTCTGGATAAACTGTACGTTTAATTATTCCATCTTTTTCTAATTCACGTAATTGCTTCGTTAAAGACCCTTGGGAAATATCAGATAAAAACTTCTTAATATGATTATAACGACGGTTTTTCTCTTTTAAATACCAAATTATAAGATTTTTATATCGACCTGACAGTACATTTTGAGTATAAGCAATGCCATAAATATCGCGATGTTCTTCAATAACTTCTTGATCAAAGCCATAATTACATATTTTAACCATTTAAATCCTCCATTTCACAAAGGTACGAAAATTGATATTTATGTTTTATTCATTTAACAACAATACACGAATATGTAGGATAATCCGAAAAATTTGTTTTAACTAATAAGTCATTAAACGTAGTTAAACTTCACGTCTAAAGTGATATATATAAAGAGTCTGAGACAAAAATAAGTGTCTCAGACTCTTTTTGAAATAGTTATTAAATTAAATAAATTGAACAATAAATATAACAATAATAACGATAGGTAGTACGAATTTTACTAAATAATACCATGGTAAGAATAACTTAAATCGATTATTACCAAAGTGTTCTTTCAGTTCATTTTTATTTAATAAATGACCAACAACAAGTGTTGTACCTAATGCTCCTAAAGGCATTAAAATATTAGAAACTAAAAAGTCCATATTATCAAAAATAGTACCTGCTCCAAATTTAATACCACTCAAACTACTAAATGATAATGTTGCTGGAATACTGATAATAAACACTAAAATACTTGCCCAAAAAGCTACTGGTTTACGTTTCGTATTATCATTTTTAGTGAAGTTCGATACATTTAATTCTAATAATGAAATAGATGACGTTAATGCTGCAAATAAGAACAAGATTAGAAAGATTAAATAGAACCCGGAACCGAATGCCATTTGATCAAATACTTTCGGTAATACTTTAAATAACAAGCCTGGCCCTTCTGTCGGTTTATATCCAAATGATTTAATTGCAGGGAATATCGCTAAACCGGCCAGCACTGAAACTAAAATATTCATGAGTACGATAGAAACTGCTGATGTTTTAATCGGCATATCTTTTGAAGCGTAACTTGCGTAAGTAATCATTCCAGTTGTCCCTAAAGATAATGTGAAAAATGATTGCCCCAATGCAAATAGCACGCCTTCCATCGATACATCTTCAAGTCGAGGTTGTAATATATATTTCAAACCTTCGATTGAACCATCAAGTGTTAAAGATTTAACAACGATAATGATTAAAAAGATAAATAGCAACGGAATCATAAATTTAGATGCTTTTTCAAGGCCTTTTTCTACGCCTAACATTACGATAAGCATCGTTAATAATATAAACACACCTTGGCCAATTAACGTTAACACCGGACTACCAATAATCGACTCAAACTGAATTTCTCCAAGTTTCGTCTGATTAAATGACAATATTTGTGCTGCTACATTAAAAATGTAAATGATAATCCAGCCGCCGATAACACTGTAAAAGCCGAACAATACAAATACTGCTAAATTACCGTTCCAACCTATTATATTTAACCATTTCTTTTGTGTTAGTTTACTATATATTTTAGTCGTATACGTCTGTCCCATTTTTCCGACTGTAAATTCCATAATTAATAATGGCAGTCCTACAAAAATTGTAAATATGAGGAACATTAATAAAAATGCGCCGCCCCCATATATACCTGCCATATAAGGAAACTTCCACATCGCACCTAAACCAATTGCAGAACCAGCACTTGCTAGAATGAAACCTGTCGAGGTTTTCCATTGCGATTGTTTATCCATAGTTTTTCATTCCTTTATTTTAACTTTATTGCGTTAAAGCGTTTATGTAATATAGCATTTACTATATCATTTTTAGTGTATTCTCTCAATAGGAATTTAACTTTTATACGAAAAAAGCTAAATCCTGAACTGCTTATATAAAAGTGAAAACACCGGATAAATAACCCGTCTTCACTCAATTTCTAGTAAAATATGTCTGATTTATGACCAGATTAAAGAGTTAATACTTTAAATATTATAAATTATCTGAAAAATTATTGAAATAAATTATCTTTTATGTTAAAGTTCGTTATGTTTTCTTAGAACAAACTCCCTTAAAATTGAGGTATTGGAAATGAATAAACTTATTATTATCTCAGGTCTTATGCTATTTTCATTTTTCTTTGGTGCCGGAAATTTAATCTTTCCGCCGATGTTAGGTTATACAGCACAAGGAAATATGTGGCTTGCAATGTCAGGTTTCGCCATTACGGGTATACTTTTACCATACATTACCGTAATTGTCGTTGCATATATGAATAGCGGTGTTGAGAGTATCGGTAACAAAGTACATCCAGTCTTTGGTACGATATTTGCGGTCTGTATCTATTTATCTATTGGTGCACTCTATGGTATACCGCGTGCAGCAAACGTCGCTTATGAAATTGGTACAAACCATGTGTTACCTGTACATAACCATTTCACGCTTATCGTATTTTCAGCGATATTTTTCCTAATTGTATATTTTATCGCTTTATACCCAAACCGTATCGTGGATAATCTCGGTAAATATTTAACACCTTTACTCATCATTATCATTGCAGTCCTTTGTATCCTTGTAATTATCCATCCTGAAGGCTCAATCGGTGAACCTACAGGTAAATATACAAAGGCACCAGTCGTGCCAGGTATATTAGAAGGTTATTTCACAATGGATTTAGTTGCGGCGTTAGCCTTTTCAGTCGTTATTGTACAAATGTTTAAAATTAAAGGCATTACAGATCAGAAAACACTTGTAACGAACGTGATTAAATCTGGGTTTATTTCAGCTATGTTACTACTCATTACTTATTTCGCACTCGCTTACGTAGGTGCCACAACGGATAAACCTGGTCTAAAAGATGGTACCGACATCTTAACGTTTAATTCATTACGTGTCTTTGGCTCTTACGGAAACTTAGTATTTGGCATTATTATTATTTTAGCTTGTTTAACAACATGTGTAGGTTTAGTAAATGCATGTTCTGCCTTTGCAATGAAAAAGTTACCAAAGATTTCTTATAAAATGTTTGTCCTAATCTTTACACTAGTAGGATTCTTAGTTTCTACACTCGGTTTAGATTTAATCTTACAAATTGCAGTACCATTACTTACATTTATTTATCCAACATCTATTGTGCTCGTACTGATTTCATTGGTAAGTATTTTCATACCGTATGAATTGAAATTTGCATTTATCTTACCAGCATGTGTAACGTTATTCATTTCAATTTTACAAATCATTTCTGATTTCAAAATATTAAAACCTGTAACGGCACTTTATCAGTCATTGCCATTATCGAGTATACAACTGGCTTGGCTCATACCATTTATCATATTGTTAATTATTGGTATAATTGTCGATTATTTCCTGAGAAATAGAAAATTAGCATAGTTCAAACAGAACCTTATAATATATAAAATAATGAAATCCTCTTACAATGATGAATGTAAGAGGATTTTACGCTTTCGCAGTTAAAAATAGCCACTCCGTTTGAGCTTGTGTTATATTTTTATTAATAATAAATAGAGAAGGATGGGAATCATGACTGAATTTAACTCATTTATTGAATCTATCGAAAAGCCTGAAGACCAAGAAACGATGCGTGACATATTTAACTGGATGGACGAAAACTTTCCTAAACTTGAAACAACAGTAAAATGGAACCAACCCATGTACACAGATCACGGCACTTTCATCATTGCATTCAGTAAAGCTAAAAAGCACTTCTCAGTCGCTCCAGAAGCCAAGACCATGAAACAGTTTAGCGAGCGTATTGAACAAGCTGGTTACGCACAAACACCTAATTTATTCAAAATACAATGGACTCAAGAAATAAACTTCGAACTGCTTAAGGACATTATTACTTACAACATAGAAGATAAAAAAGACTGCTCTACTTTTTGGAGAAAATAAGAAACTGGAAATAACAATCAAATCACATAATGAACAACCATACCAACTTTAAATAATATTTAATAAAAGGCCGCAATTGAATTGTCTCAATTGTGGCTTAATCTTTTTATAATCTTCAATGTCTGCATCTATACATCTAAGTGATCTTCGAAAAATGCTATGATTTCTTGCTCAACCGCTTCACGACCTGAACCATGCGTCATTAAATGTTTTGAATCGGTAAATCCATTTAAATATTTCGTATCATGGTTAATGTGATCATGAATATAATGTGCACTCGTACGATAATCTGGGTCGTCTTGCAAACCATAATTAATTGTAATGGGTGCAGTGATTCTATCTAAGTGATTCATAATATCTTCAACCATTAATTGAAACTTATTGAGTTCATCATTATATGTCTCAATCGAGTCTAATTGCTTAGAAATTTGTGTATCATCTAACCCTACGACTTGCCCCATGCGTTGACAATAGTTGTTTAATCGATGCGCTAATCCTGCATCGCTTTTCTTATAAGGTGTAGACATAATCGCAATTGCTTCAATATCTTCTTTTTCAGCCAGCTTTAACGACAATAATCCTCCTAAAGAAACACCGCAAACACTTACTTTATTATATCCTTGTTCAGTTAAATATCGATAAGCCGTTAATGCATCTTGCCACCAATCGTCCGTCCCATATTTCATAAATTGGTCTAACATTAAACCATGACCTTTATATGCAGGAACGTAACATGTAAATCCAGCTTTATGTAATTTCGTAGCGAGTAACTTGACGTCTCTCACTGTACCTGTAAATGAGTGCAACAAGATAATTGCATGTTCAGATGATTTATTTTCTAAAAAAATTGAATCTGGTTGTTTTACATTAATCATTTTTACCACTCCGTCTAAAATTAACATTCCTATTATTTCCAATTGTACAATAAAAATCCTCTCAAAATAATAAATGAAGATTATTATCTCGAAAGGATTGACTCTCTACTTTAAATCTATATTAAGTACTTTGTTTAGCACTAAAGAACTGTAGCTCATAAATTGATTTTTCATTAAATGTATTAAAGCTATCGAGCTTACCATTTAAGTGTAGCTCTTGTACTTTACGACTTACATTGTGCTTATAAAAAATCTTAATGTGTAAATCAGTTTCATTCGCATTTGAACGAATTGTATTATCAAGTTCTTTAAATACATCTCTATTTATTGGTAATAAATACCCTTCTTTACTAGGTAAAATATTAACATATTTTTCCTGTAGTACATTGTTATTACCGAGGTAGATTTGTACCTTAATCTCTTTTGCTGCACCGCCGCCAAGGTTGTACATCTTCAAGAAATCTTGGTCAGTATTTTCTTCATTTGCATTGCCTGTGTTTCTTAGTTGCAACCCTTCTTCATCTTTAATAATTAATATTTGGTTAAAGCTTAAAGCTGGGATAAAACTTATTCTCATTTGATATAACTGAATACTTACTGAGACAAAGTAAAATAGTGCCATGATAAAGGTTCCTATTGAACCTATAGCTGAAATAATACTTATAATAATAAAAACCTCCAATTTTCAATTTATTCATATCTTATATAACTTTTACATTTTTTCTATGACTAAAACATATTTAATTAAATTTATCATTAAAGTGAACTTTTTTATTAAATTCCACTACATGTTTTTATCAAATATAAACAGGGAACTGACAAATAGTTATCCGAAATTTTAATACTTTTACATCTTTTGCATTTGTAATCTTTTTAAATTTCGTACTTTTTTCTAATATTATTCTAAGGGATTAGGAGTAGCTTATGTTTAAATCTAATGCTTTATCACGTTATCTTTCTATCCCTGCCAAATTAATCTTAGCGTCAGGGCTTATTATCATCATGATCTTACTTATCTCATATAAACCGATCTTTGCAAGTGATGAGTACGACTCAATGACTGACCTCATGGAAGATACTAAAGAAGGTGAAGATTGGGTTATTTTCAAAAATGTTACCGGTAGCGATACTCTCATTGCGGCAATTCATGGTGGGAATATAGAAGCCGGAACTACTGAATTAGCCAAATTGACTGCAAATTTAGGGACTTATAATTATTATACGTTTAAAGGTATAAGAAGAACGAACAATGATGAACTGCATGTAACTTCTACGAATTATAATGAACCTACTTTAGAAGAAATGCAGGAAAAAGTATCCAACTCCGTCATGATTCACGGGGCCCACGGTAATGAACCTGTAGTATATTTAGGCGGTAAGGATAGCGATTTAAGAGAAGAAATTGGCGATAATCTAGAAGACAAAGGCTTCAATGTAGAAGAAACTCCTGATTATTTAGAAGGCCGTTCCGATGACAATATTGCAAATAAAAATGGTAAAAAAGCCGGTGTTCAACTCGAACTAACGACCGCCTTACGTCAATCATTTTTCAAAAATGATGATCTCTCCGCATTCAATAGAGAAAACGCAGATAACTGGACTGGAGAGATGCATGACTTTGCTGAAGCAATTCATGAAGCCGTCCATTAACCTTAATTGTCTCGTATTAAATGTCTACCTCACGAAGGCGACAAAGAATAATATAACATTTGACAATACAAGATACAATGATTGTTTAATAAAACCCCAATATGCTATTCGTTTAATAGCATATCGGGGTTATTTTATATAAATATACAGTTATCTCATCTATTCATCTTCCACTACTCTGTCTTTAGCTGCACCTAAACCGAAGATCATAAAACATATTGCCATCAATAATAGCGTACAAATACTAGTTACCCAAGAGCCTGAAACATCATATAAATAACCTATTAGAAATGGGCCTAATGCAGCAATCAAATATCCCACTGATTGCCCAAATCCTGATAATTTAATACTACCTAGATGTGTACGTGACCTTAATGAAAAGAAAACCATACTCAAACTAAATCCTGCTCCCATCGCTAATCCTGAAATAATCATTCCTAACACAAGCAAGACGATAGAATGAGTGAAGAATAAGCTAAACCCTACGATAAACAAAGCACTAATGATTAATATCATGAGACGTTGGTCTTTTATTTTAGAAGCAATAATTGGAAAAACAATTGTCATCGGAACTTGTGCAAATTGATTCATCATCAACAAATAACCCGATAGTGACGGAGAAAGTCCTCGACTCATTAGAATTGAAGGTACCCATGTAACAACACTATAGAAAATCATAGATTGAAATCCCATCATCAAAGCTAGTAGCCAAGCAACTTTAGAATTAACAACCTTTACTGATCCAGTAGCTGT
The DNA here is from genome assembly GCF_038789205.1 of Staphylococcus hsinchuensis. Lineage (NCBI taxonomy): Bacteria > Bacillati > Bacillota > Bacilli > Caryophanales > Staphylococcaceae > Staphylococcus > Staphylococcus hsinchuensis. The sequence continues at coordinate 759,309 of NZ_CP128355.1, read as the reverse complement.
ATTTGTCTGTGATTTATCTTCGTGTGAAGAAAGCTTCTCGAGGTTTACATTTTCACGTAATTTGAATATCCATAATACAAATGCTATTACTGCGAAGACGACCCAAAATACCAATGAGAGTCTATAACCTAATTGCGACATTGAAGCTAGTGGTACGCTGAGTCCTCCACCTAATCCTGCAGTAAAGTTCATTGTGCCACTATAAAGGCTTGTCATTATGCCAATATGTAAAGGAAAAGCCCATTTCACAAAGCTTGGTAAGACAACGTTACCGATAGCTATCGCAACTCCTAAAATCAAGGTGCCTATTAAAAAGAGCTCAACGCCACCAACTACTCGCAAACATAATCCAATCATTAACGTAATCATCGCATAAAATATCGTTTTAGACATTGTAAATCGAGCGGTTAACTTCGAAACTAACGGCGACGTTATTGCAAACATCAATAGCGGAATCGTAGTTAACATGCCCGCTACTTTATGATTCAGATGTAACGATGACTTGATTTCATCTATTACTGGCCCGACTGCTGTGAGAGGCGCTCTTAATGTAGAAGCAAAAAGTATAATTGCTAAGACGAGTAACCAGTTACGTTTATTTCTGATAATAGTTTCAGCTTCTTTCATCTTTATCTCTCCTCTACAATGTCGGTGTTTATACTATGAGTTCTACTTTTAAAATCAATTATATTTAGTTTAACATTTAAAACATTAGTATGTTGGATATGCATATGAGTGAGAGTAGTTTTAACTTTTTAAAAACTTTAATAGCCATTTTAATAAAACGTTCGAAAAAATGGTTTGCCAAGCTAACTAAAAAGGATTAAAATAATTTATTGTGATCAATTAAGAGAGGAGATGTATACGGTGACAGGTCATAAGTTGTCTACCAAAAAAAGAAATACAATTATTTTAGTCATGCTTAGCAGTGCATTTGTAGCTATGCTTAACCAAACACTACTCAACACTGCTTTACCGGCCATTATTTCAGGATTGAAGATTTCTGAAACGACTGCACAATGGCTCATAACAGGATTTATGCTCGTTAACGGAATCATGGTACCTTTAACAGCATACTTAATGGATAAATACCACACGAAACCACTCTACATCTTCTCCATGAGTATGTTCTTATTAGGTTCAATCATCGCAGCGCTAGCCCCCTCATTTGGACTATTGATGTTTGCCCGTGTAATACAGGCAATTGGCGGCAGGGGTACTCTTACCTCTTATGCAATTCACGGTTTTCACGCTATTTCCAGCTGAAAAACGCGGATTTGCAATGGGTCTCACAGGTATTGTTGCACAATCAGCACCTGCGATTGGCCCTACTTTAACAGGTTTACTAATTGATGCATTTAGTTGGAGAGTGCCGTTCATTGTTGTAGCTGTTATCGCATTAATTGCCTTTATTATTGGAAGTATCTTTGTAGAAAGTAATAACGAAACAAAAGATACAACGTTAGACAAACCTTCTGTAATTTTTTCAACTCTAGGATTTGGCTTAATGCTTTACGCATTTAGTAGCGCTGGTAATCTTGGTTTCTCATCACCGATTGTTATCATCGCTTTAGTACTAGGTCTCATCATCGTTGCAGTCTTTGTGACACGTCAAATCAAACTCGACAATCCATTATTGAACATGCGCGTATTTTCAAATAAAACATTTACTTTAGCGGCATTCGGTTCAATGATTCTCTTTATAGGCATCGTCGGCCCTGCATTATTAATTCCAATGTACGTTCAAACTGGTCTAGGATTAACTGCTATATTATCAGGACTCGTAATCCTACCAGGCGCAGTTGTTAATGCCTTTATGTCAGTTTATACCGGGAAAATTTATGACAAGTACGGTCTGAAAGTGTTAGCCGTACCTGGTTTCATTTTATTAATTATCATGACAATATTACATTGTTTCTTAACAGTGGATACACCTTATTGGTACGTCGTTGTTATTTATGCGATTAGAATGTTTGCTGTAGCGCTTATCATCATGCCTTTAAATACAATTGGGGTAAATGCTTTAGAACCTCAAAACATTTCACACGGTACTGCCATTATTAACTCATTAAGAATTATTGCAGGTGCAATTGGTACAGCAATTATGATTACAATCATGGCAATCGTAAGAAAGAACTACACAGCACAAACACATTCAGGTGAAACGAAACATCAAATGATGCAACACGCTACCGTTATTGGCGTCGATACTGCATTCTTCTTTACGACGATACTATTAGTCGTAGGCTTTATACTCACGCTTATGATTAATACAAAACAACAAAAGACTGCATCTAACACTAAATAATGAATATAGAAAAAGACGAGCCTGATGGCTCGTCTTTTCTTATGTATGCAGAATACTACTGAACTCTTAGTAAACTATATAACTATACGTTTTAAGCATAATTGATAATAGTTAATAGGTATTTGTTATACATAGAATTGTCACTTACACTTTTTATATCAAGTAATTATGATATAGGAGTGTTTGAACATGAAAAATAGTAAGGTGATTATCCTTATTTTAACAATTGGTGTTTTTGGAATATTGAATACTGAAATGGGATTTATTGGGCTAATACCTGAAATTGCAAAACACTTTAATGTTAGTACTTCAACTGCAGGGTGGCTCGTTTCTGCATTCGCTATTGGCATTGCAATTTCTGGACCAATTTTACCCTTGCTAATGTCAAAGTTTGAAAGAAAGAAAGTGATGGTGCTCGTACTTACAATCTTCGTAATAAGTAATATAATTTCCGTGTTTACGACAAGCTTTGCGGTGCTCTTAATAGCACGCATCATTCCTGCTATATTCCATCCGGTTTATACTGCATTAGCGTTTTCAGTAGCAGCAAATACTGTAGAGGAAAAAGAGGCACCTAAAGCTGTATCGCGTGTCTTTATTGGAGTCTCAGCTGGAATGGTCGTAGGTGTGCCTATCGTTAACTTTTTAGCCAGCCATTTCAATTTACAAATCGCGCTCGCTTTCTTTGCGGTAATTAATGTGATTGTGTTAGTTTTAACGATTCTGTTTGTTCCTACTATGCAACCAAATGAAACTCAAAGTTATAGCACTCAACTAAGTGTATTAAAGCGACCTTTAACTTGGATTTCTATTATAGCCGCATTAGTATTTAATGGCGCCGTATTTGGTGTTTACAGTTATTTAACTGATTATTTAAATACAGTGACAAATATGAGCGGTAACCTTGTTGCGATTACTTTATTTTTATATGGAATTTCAAATATCGGTGGAAATATTTTAGCTGGAAAATTATTAACGATAATACCGAAGAAAACAATGTTGTGTCTTCCATTTGGCTTAATTATAGTTTATGTTTTGATGTTTAGTTTCGGTTCATTCCTCGTACCGATGCTAATTATTACAGTCTTATGGGGATTATTAGCAGGACTCAATACTAACATTACTCAATTTATGGTTACAGATGCTGCGCCTGATGCTCCTGACCTATCCAACGGTATTTTCTTATCATCTGTAAATGTTGGTACAACTTTAGGCACATTTATTGGTGGTTTGTTTATCACAACACTCGGTTCAAACTTCGTCGTATGTGTGGGGATTATCGCAAGCGTATTAAATATCTTATTAATTATTATACGACATAAACATTCACAAACACCTATCATATCGAATTAACAGCAAATAAAAAAGACGAGCCTGTTGGCTCGTCTTTTCTTATAAGTTATTATTTTTTAACAACGTTAGCTGCTTGAGGACCGCGGTCGCCTTCAACAACTTCAAATTCAACTTCTTGGCCTTCTTCTAATGATTTGTAGCCTTCTTGAGCGATAGCTGAAAAATGTACGAATACGTCATTTCCACCGTCAACTTCAATAAAACCAAAACCTTTTTCTGCATTAAACCATTTAACTGTACCGTTATTCATAATAAACTCCTTTATGTGTGCTTTTGCACGAAATATTTGTAATTTGTCTTAAAAAATCAAAAGGAGTAAATTCAAATAGAATAAAACTTCAAATCAATTTCACGAACTTAATTACTTGATATCCATTGTAACCTTTAATTAGACATTTGTATACCATAAATTTTAAAAACAAACATGCACATGTGACATTTTTGTTAGTGCATAGCCATAAATGTCACATAGAATTGTAGAGCAGTACCCTAACAAAGTATTAAGCTATAGTTAGTTATTAATTAGGAGGTATAACATGAATAAAAACATAATTATTACAATAAGTTCTATCGTCGTGGTACTCGCATTAATTGTTGGCGGATTATTTGGTTGGAAAGCATATGCAGAAAGTCATACAGATAACCGAACTGCAGTTGATTATGGAACATTAAACCCTTTAGTACAAAGTAAAGACTACTACGTAAAAACACAAAAGCCTACAAAAAAGGAAACAACAGACACTAAGCATTCAGATGACAAATTTACAACCTATACTTATAAACAAAAAAGTGCGAATAAAGATGGGAAAGTCAAAAAAATAAAATTTACAGTTACCAATAAAAAATTAAAAACAAATCACTACCTAAAAGTCACTCAAAAATTAGGCCAAACTCAAACATATAAAGAAGTCCCAAAAGATAAAGTTCCGAAAAAAGCATTAGAAAAAATTGATAAGTAAGTTAAATAATCAAGTAAAGTAGTATAATAAACTGTATTTGAAGTCCAGGCTTAAAAAGATAAATGACTATTACGTATTATTCTGAAATTAAATAAGGGAGGTATAACATGAATAAAAACAAAAAGGTTACAATAATTACAATAAGTTCTATCGTCGTAGCACTTGCATTAATTGTTGGCGGATTATTTGGTTGGAAAGCATATGCAGAAAGTCATACAGATAACGAGAGAATAGTTACTTACGGAAATTTAAATCCATTAGTACCAACCAAAGAATATTATGTAAAGACTAAAAAACCAGGCAAACCTCAAAAAGATAAGAACACACATGTAAAAGCTATTTACAATCAATATGGCGCAGATAAAAATGGTGACCGGAAATTTATTCACTATAACCCTTATGGTAAAAAACGATTAAAAACAGGACATTATTTAAAAATCAAAGTAAAACTAGATCGAACAAAAACGTACGAAGAAGTCCCAAAAGATAAAGTTCCGAAAAAAGCATTAGAAAAAATTGATTAAAATAAATATTCCCCTTGAGTTTAACTACTCAAGGGGATTTTTCGCTATAAAAACTCAACATTCTTGTTGAGAAGCTAGGAAGTATAGACAGGTTGGATGAACAATTAATATTAACGACCTTTATGTTTTTGTTTTGCTTTATGTCTTTTTATTTGTCTCTTACACGTTTTATAAGCTTCTTGCCTCGCTTTACGCTTTTTACGACTTTCTTTTTTATTTAACTCTTGTTCTTGTTTCAAAGCTTGTTGCGCTTTCGTCATGTTTTTTGGTGTTTGTTGTTCTTTAGCTACCTGTCTTTGTAATCGTTTAGGGTTTACTTTTTGCTTTTTTATTTTTGTAGGTACTAGCGTACTCGTTTTATCTAATAAAATAAGCAGTTGATTATCAATAAACTGCAGTATTTGTTCATCATTAGGTTCTTGTCCAAAAGTATATTTCACAAATTTAGATTTGCTTCGACTTTGATACTCAACAATACCTACAAAAAACTGACCATCATGAAATACATTAAGTTCCATGTTGCCCCTCCTCTATTTTACTTGGAAATGAGGGACGACCCGAGGAGGAAGGTTACTGACAATTTTCCTAAATTGCATTGGGACTACCAACCCAATTGTGTTTTTACATTTCCTAAGATTATTCTATCTTATTTATAGTTTGATGAAAAGGTAATTTCTAGTGTAAGTAATCCTGTTACTTTAATGCTCGCAATCCTTTATCTGTAAATTCCATGTGTGGCTTCTCTTCTTTATAATATTTCAACCTATCTTTTAATGATCCTGTATGTAATTCAAGTTTATGACCATCTGGATCAGTAAAATAAACCGATTTTTTATCCTTAATATTTCTATCTCTGCCATCTAAAATATTAACGTGATTTTGTTTTAACCACTCATACCACTCTTCAAATTCATCTTCTTCTATAGTAAATGCAAGATGCGTATAAGAAAATTGTATTTCATTTCTAGGAATATCTTTCTCTTCATTTAAAGCTAACCATACTCCCCCAAGGATAAAGTATGCTGTTTTACCACCAGAAACTAATAAATCACCTTGCAACACTTTTTTGTAAAATTGTATAGAATGAGACAAATCAGAAACCGAGTAAGTTATATGATTAATTGATTGAATCAACTTTTACTCCTCCTAAAATTATTTACAATTATCTACCCTTTTCACTGCTTATATATTGAAAAATTCTTCGTAATGCAAGTGACCTTGTTGTATTATATTTATCTTTATAATTCAATAACTATCATTTATAAATCTCATAATTATCGATATCTATTCATCTTCAGTCTATAATACTTATTGTAAGTTATATTAAATATAATTTTTTATAAATCGCTAAACTATCAATTATCTGAACAAATGGATTAAAAAAGCAGAAATCACACTGACTATAAACCTAGTAAGATACTGATATAACAAGGATGCAACTATATAGTTACATAATGCAACTACTAGATCCTACTTTTAATTTTATTTGTAAATTACATTTATTAATAAGGAGGAGAGTATATGAAATTTCATAGTAAATTAAAAGAAGAAAGAAAAAAACTCAATTTATCTCAAGATGATTTAGCTCAAAAATTAAACATAAGCAGACAATCTATTTCAAAATGGGAACGCGAAAAAGGATACCCCAATATCGAAACACTTATAGAATTAAGCGAAATATTTAATATTACAATTGATGAATTACTGAAAGGAGATGATTTTTTGAAAGATAAATTAATTGAAGACAGTAAAAAACTTAAACATCCAATATTATTTAATATTGGTGAACTTATTGGTTTGATGGGGTTAATTTTATTAATAACAACCTTCGTCCTTAAAGCTATTTCACTTATGACCATACATGAAGTCCTCCCTTACCTTCAAGGATCGCTACCAGTTACAATTGCTATTATTTTAATGTTAATCAGTTGGGGCACGTATGAACTATTTGGTAAAACTTATAAATAAACTTGATTCAATTCTATAATTCATATTTCTCTCTTTCTGTAAATATACAAAAACCCCTTAAGCTCATGCTTAAGGGGTTACCTCATTCTATCTTATTATTCCCATTCTATTGTACTTGGTGGTTTTGAAGTGACATCGTACACAACGCGGTTGACGTGGTCGACTTCGTTAACGATTCGGCTTGAAATCTTTTGTAAGACATCCCAATCGATGCGTGCAAAGTCACTTGTCATACCATCTATTGATGTTACTGCACGGATGCCGACTGTATGATCATACGTACGGTAGTCACCCATCACACCTACAGATTGGATACCTGGTAATACAGTGAAGTATTGCCAAATATCACGTTCTAGTCCCTCTTCACGAATCACTTCTCTTAAAATTGCATCTGATTCACGTACAATTTCTAGTTTATCTTCTGTAATTTCACCTAATACACGGATTCCTAAACCAGGTCCTGGGAACGGTTGTCTCCATACGAGATGTTCAGGAATACCTAATTCAATACCTAGTTCACGAACTTCGTCTTTAAATAAAGTATTGATTGGTTCGATTAATTGGAATTCCATATCCTCAGGTAAGCCACCTACATTGTGGTGTGACTTAATTGTTTGTGCTGTTTTTGTACCTGATTCGATAACATCAGTATATAGTGTACCTTGTGCTAAGAAATCTACGCCTTTAAGTTTTGATGCTTCGTCATCAAATACATACACGAACTCATTTCCGATAATTTTACGTTTTTGTTCTGGATCTGACACGCCTTCTAATTTATTCATGAAACGTTCTTGAGCGTTGACACGAATGATGTTCATGTTAAAGCCTTCACCAAATTGTTCCATGACCATGTCGCCTTCACCTTTACGTAACAATCCATGATCAACAAAGATACATGTCAGTTGATCCCCAATAGCTTTGTGTAATAATACCGCAACTACTGAAGAGTCAACACCACCACTCATGGCACATAGTACACGACGATCGCCAACTTGCTCACGTATCTTTTCAATTTCAATTTCGATGAAGTTCTCCATTGACCATTCGCCCGTACATTCACAAACACGACGCACGAAATTTCTCAATAAATCATTACCGAATTCCGTATGTCTTACTTCTGGATGGAATTGCACGCCGTAAATACGACGAGATTTATCTTCAATTGCTGCGTAATTTGTGCTAGGGCTATCTGCAATCACTTCGAAACCTTCAGGTATTTCGATGACTTTGTCCGAGTGACTCATCCATACGTTTTGCTCCTCAGGTAATCCGAAGAATAGTTCGTCAGTCTTCGCATTAATCTTCGCTTTACCGTATTCACGTTGTTCGGCACGTTCAACTTTACCACCTAGTAATTTCGTCGTAAGCTGCATACCATAACAAATGCCTAAGATTGGAATACCTAAGTTATAAATTTCTGGATCTATTGAAAATGAATTTTCTTCATAAACTGAGTTCGGTCCACCTGAAAGGATAATACCTTTTGGATTTAAGCGTTTGATTTCATCAATACTAATTTCATGATCATGTAACTCACTATATACGCCCATTTCACGTATACGTCGTGTAATTAATTGGTTGTATTGGCTACCAAAGTCTAAAACAAGAATCAGTTCTTGTGCTTTCGCCATTTCCATAACTGTAAATCTCCTTTAATTTAGAATGAATAGTTTGGTGATTCTTTAGTAATTTGGACATCGTGTGGATGACTTTCTGCTAATCCAGCTGGTCCCATACGTGTAAATTGTGCTTCTTCTCTTAATGCTTCTAAATTTCTAGAGCCTGTATAACCCATTCCTGAGCGAACACCGCCCATTAATTGATAAATAGTATCTTGTAGCACACCTTTATATGCAATACGGCCTTCAATACCTTCAGGAACGAATTTTTTAGGGGCTTTATCTTCTTGGAAATAACGATCGTTTGAACCACTTTCCATAGCACCAAGTGATCCCATACCACGGTAAACTTTATATTGTCTACCTTGGAATATTTCAGTAGCGCCTGGACTTTCTTCTGTACCTGCAAGTAAACTACCTAACATTACAGCATGTCCGCCTGCTGCTAAGGCTTTGATGATATCTCCTGAGAATTTAATACCACCATCAGCGATAATTGCTTTACCATGTTTACGTGCTTCTGTCGCACAATCATATACCGCAGTGATTTGTGGTACACCTACACCTGCTACGACACGTGTTGTACAAATTGAACCTGGTCCAATACCAACTTTAACAACATCAGCGCCCGCTTCGAATAACGCTTTAGTACCTTCGCTTGTGGCAACGTTACCTGCTATAACTGTCACTTGTGGGAATTTCTCTTTAATATGTTTAACTTGTTTGATAACACCTTGTGAGTGACCGTGTGCAGTATCAATAACTAACGCATCAACGCCCGCTTCAACTAATTTTTCGGCTCTGATATCTGTGTCTTTTGCGATACCAATTGCTGCTGCAACTAATAATCTACCTTGATCGTCTTTTGCTGAATGAGGGAATTCAAGCACTTTCTCAATATCTTTGATTGTGATTAATCCTTCTAAACGACCATTTTCAACAAGTGGTAGCTTTTCAATCTTATGATCTTGTAATAATGATTCGGCTTCTTTCAACGTTGTACCTACTGGAGCAGTCACTAAGTTCTCTTTAGTCATTACGTCTGAAATTTTAATTGAGAAGTCTTCAATAAATCTTAAGTCACGGTTTGTAATGATACCTACAAACTCTCTGCTGTCCATATCTTTTACAATTGGCACACCAGAAATACGATATTTACCCATGAGTGCTTCAGCTTCATAAACACTTTCTTCTGGCGTAAGGAAAAATGGATTAGTGATAACGCCATTCTCTGAACGTTTAACCTTTTGAACTTCATCAGCTTGGTCTTCAATGTTCATATTCTTATGAATAACACCTAAACCACCCTGTCTTGCCATTGCGATTGCCATTTTTGATTCAGTAACTGTATCCATACCTGCAGATAATACTGGTATGTTTAATTTCACTTTGTCTGAAAGTTGTACACTTAAATCCACTTCTTTAGGTAATACATCTGACTCTGCTGGCATAAGTAACACATCGTCAAACGTTAATGACTCTTTTTCGAATTTGTTTTCCCACATAACGTTTATAGCCTCCTATGATTTGTTTTAAGATTCACTCATAATATACAGCTGTTGTTGACACTTCTTATTAAATTCTGAAACTCAAAGTAACAAATCTTCATGCTCGTGTTTCAAATCAACGTACTATTTAGCCCTTTTACATTGAAATACTTAGATACTTTCATCATACCCGTTTAACACTTGGCGATACAACATTCTTGGACAAATTATTTTGAATTTAGAATTTAATATTACCTATTATTCTAACACCATATACGATTACCATGGCAAGCACTTTGAAGAGGAAAGTTGAAACATACGAAGATTTCGCTTTGAAAATGCAATAACGCAATTTCTTTGTTGACCGATTCAATATGTTTCTAACCTATCTTTAAATGCAATCCCGTAAAAATGATATAAAAAAATCCTCAAACTACTAGAGTTTCAGGACAATATGAGTGAGCATTCAATACATTTGAAATAAACTGCTAAAATAACCGTTGAACCTCATGAGATACAACACTAGTTATTTTAAAATTCCATATATTTCAAAGAAACAATTTAGAAGCTATCCAAAAAGAATCTTTAATCTTAATAGATATTAAAGTTGGATTCCAATAAAGTTATGGGTATTGTAATGATCACTCATAGTCATATCGTTTATGGCGACATGGTAGAAACTTCTAAAGCCGTATTCTTTAGATTATATGAGTTAGATAAATTATTTAATGATGATAGCAGACTTTAGCGTTATTTTCAACAGCGTGAACTTTAGATCATTACATTTTAATAAACCATTGAAATAGATCTCAATTGAAAGTTTGCAACACTAAAAGTTGATTTTATAGTTTTGAAAGCATTTACATCGAGATTGTCATCTAATTAAATCGGTTATATAATAAAGTTGTCATCGTTTTATCTACTATGAACAGGGTAAATATTAAATAAAGACAGTACATCGGACGGAGGGACACACTATGGAAGATTTAACAGTGGTAAACAGTAAAAAAGAAGTATTATCAACACTTAACGAAAAGCTTTCACAAGGCTATAAAGAATCTGAATTGTCTGTGCTAAGTAAAGAGAAACTTCACTTTGATGAACTTCATGATTCAGAAGTGAATTTAACAGCAACAAGTGGCTCATTCAGTGATAGAATCGCTCGCATTTTAACAGGTGAAGACGGCGAAGCAATGGTCTTATCTTATTATGATATTCCAGATGATGATAAAGAACGTTATAAACAAGCAATTCTAGACGGTAAATATATTGTGGCTACAAAAAAAGACGATACTTCTCATAAAGAAGTAGAAGATTATAATGCAGCTTATATCCATGAAAAACCTAAAGGCCATTATGCTTCAGAATCAAAAGGACCTAAGTCTTGAACAGATCCAGGCTTAACACCTTAATTCAATTAAGCCACCACACAAAGCTATAATTTTAATAAATTTTCAGAGGTTGAGACATTAGCGTGTTCTCGGCCTCTTTTTACTATATAATTATAAGCTAAAGATTTTTGAACATCGCAATAAATTATTTTTCATAATTTTTTTAATAATTATTTACGTATTAATAATTGAATATGTTACAATATAGCCAATTATTTCGGGGGTGTATGCATGGAATTTAAGATTGTTACTTCAATTGAAGATCCACTATTTGATTCAGCATTAGACTTATATGATGGTAAATTCGATATTTCGTTAAAAGAAAGTAAGCAAATTTTCAAGCAATCATTAAAAAATGAACACACAAAGGACGACTATATCTTCCTAGTAGGTATAGAAGAGGATAAACCTGTCAGTATTGCTACAGCACATTATGAGGCCACAACTAATTCTGCTTTTTTAATCTATTTGATTGCACTGGATGTACCGAATCATGATGAGATTATCACACAGACGTTAAATGAAATAGAAAGTGAAATTAATCAACTATCTAATCAACTTCATTCCCACGATGTAAACTTTATTATGATGGAAGTACCTAAAGAGCCAGATGAGATTTCTGAAGACTATATTCCATTTTTAGACCACCGTCGTCAATTCCTCTTTGAACACGGGTTTGAAAAACAAAATGAGTTAGAATATTTAGCCACTAGTTTAGAAGGATATCAAGACGGTATCCCAATGGATTTGTTTATTAAGTCTAGAATCGAACTCAGTAAAGATATCTTCGGCCCGAGTATTAAATCGAATTACATTTTAAAATATGTGTTTGCAAATAAGATATCTAGAAGTATCATTTACCCTCTACTTGAAGAGATGGGCTTGCGTAAATGATTGTTAAATCGACTTGAAATCACTATTCAAACAGGTTAAACTATCATAGAGGTAAGACTGACGCGTCACTGACCGAAGACAAACGTCAGTATACATATTTTTATAAATTAATTAATGAAAGGACTTATTTCTATGTTAACCAAAGAATTTGCGCAACGTGTGGAGCTAAGTGAAAAACAAGTCCGTAAAATCGTTCAACATTTAGAGGAACGCGGCTACCAACTTAGCAAGACCGAATACCGCGGCCGTGCAGCAACTGATTTCCAAGAGGAAGATATCGAATTATTCAAAGATATCGCAGAGAAAGTGAAACAAACAAATAGTTACGATTTGGCTTTTGAAGAGTTGGAAAAGGAAAAAGACTTTTTACAAGTGCTCGTTAAAGAAGAAGGTAGTCAATTACCAAGTGATCAACACGTAGGACAATTAGTTGAAGATTTACGTAACGAAATCAACAAAATGCGTGAAGAGCGTCAAATGTTAGGACAAATGATTACCCAAGTCCATCAACAACAAGCTGAATTACAAAAGATGCAAAATCAAATCACTTCTAAGTTAGACGCCAATACTGAGTCACTTAAAGCAATCCAATCCTCAACAGATAAGATTAAATCAACGCAAGATACAATTAAAGATTCACAGAAAGAACAAGTTGAATTTGCTAAGAAACAAGCTGAAACATCAAAAGAAGATAACAAAACGCAAGCAAATCCAAACAACGCATCTGGTCAATCTTCAGTGAATGCTCAAAGTGCTACTCAAAAGCAAGCACCACAACAACCAACAACACAAACTGCCAAAGAAGATTCACAATCTAAACAATCAACTCAAGCAAATACAGACAACAAAGAAATTACACAAGTTGGTGCACAACCACAATCAACAACTGCAACATCAAGCACTGACACAACAAAAGCAACGGCTAATCAAGCTTCTAAACAAACAGATGATCAATCAACTCAGCATTCTACAAATGCTACATCATCTGCAAAACCAAGTGAGGAACAAATGACACAACCAAGCCATAATACAACACAATCACAATCCTCACCACTTTCAAAAGAAGAACCTAAAGAAGAGCGCAAAGGATTTTTCGCACGTCTCTTCAACCTATAAAATGTTATAAGTTTATACATCAGACATGTTTCATCGATACTTTCGTTGAAACATGTCTTTTTTACCATTATTTAAATTTCAAGACTTCACGCATAGTACATTTATCAGATACTTTCAATCATTCACTTTCTATTCATTTATAAATTAATTTCAAAAATAACCTTGATTAAAATAAAATTTAGGATTATCCTTAGTAGATGTATCGGAATTAAAGGGTATTCCAAACTCTATATATAGAAAGTGTAGGTCCTGTTTATGTTATTCACAATTATTAACATCATTGTATTTATCGCATTGCTTACTGGGTTGTTCGCCATGGCCAAAAAGCATGTCTCCTTCCCTAAACGTGTATTTAGCGCTTTAGGTGTAGGTATTGTTTTTGGAATTATTTTACATTTACTTTATGGCGTTGACTCGAACGTTACTAAACAAACGACGGATTGGTTTAGTATCGTTGGTGATGGTTATGTCGCTCTATTACAAATGATTGTAATGCCATTAATATTTATTTCGATTGTATCTGCGTTTACAAAAATTCAAATTGGTGAAAAGTTCGCAAAAATTGGAATGTATATCTTTATATTTTTAATTGGAACGGTGACTATAGCCGCAATAATCGGAATCATCTCTTCCTTAGCCTTTGGTTTAGACGCATCAAGCATTGATTTAGGTCATGCGGAAAGTGCTAGAGGTCATGAAATTGCAGATAAAGCTAAGGATATGACTGCGCATACGTTACCACAACAAATTCTAGAATTATTACCAAGCAATCCATTCTTAGATTTCACTGGTCAACGTACAACTTCAACAATCGCAGTTGTCATCTTTGCAGCATTTATCGGATTCGCATTTTTACGTGTTATGCGCAAACAACCTGAAAGTGGTCATCTATTAAAACGTGGCATCGATGCCCTATACGATTTAGTTATGGCTATCGTAACTTTCGTCTTACGTTTAACACCGTACGGTATCTTAGCGATTATGACTACGACAATTGCGACAAGTGATTTTGGAGCCATTTGGACATTAGGTAAATTTGTAATTGCTTCTTATGTAGCACTTATTGCGATGTATATCATTCATTTAATCATTATTTCAATTCTCGGATTGAATCCGATAACTTACGTTAAGAAAACAGCTGAGGTACTATTATTCTCATTCACTTCACGTTCAAGCGCAGGATCATTACCGTTAAATGTACAAACTCAAAAAAATCGTTTAGGTGTTCCTGATGGCATCGCGAATTTCTCAGCTTCATTCGGTTTATCTATTGGTCAAAATGGTTGTGCAGGAATCTACCCTGCAATGTTAGCAATCATGGTTGCCCCTGCAGCTGGCTTTGATGTTAACTTACAATTCATCTTAACCGTAATAGGTGTTGTAATTATCAGTTCCTTCGGTGTAGCAGGTGTTGGTGGTGGTGCGACATTCGCTTCTATTCTCGTATTATCAACATTAAATTTACCAATTGCACTTGCTGGTGTGTTAATTTCTGTAGAACCACTCATTGATATGGGACGTACAGCACTAAACGTTAACGACTCAATGTTAGCAGGTACAGGCACTGCAAAACTCACTAAAAACTTAGATAAAGATTTATACGATTCTAAAGAATACAACGAACTTTCAACAAGTCATTAATAGTTGCATTACTTTAGGCCATTAAAAAGAGCCATACATCAATGTAAACATTGATGTATGGCTTATTTATTTGGGTTAAATTTAAATTTATATACCCTTTTACTGGCTTCAATTAAATTTCAGAATGAAACGGGCCCCACGGCAACGGTTCTTTACTATCAATCGGTACTGCATCAATCACTTTAGAAATATCATCAAACCATTTATAAAAAGCAGGATCTTTGTCGAGTTGTGCTTCTATACTATTTTTTCTCACATCATGAAGATACCATGTACGACTATCAACGACGCATTGCATTTGAGCATATGCAATACGCGGTTTGTTCGCACTATCATATACTTTATTGACGCGTGATACGAGCGTCGGTGCTTGATCGATTAAATCCTGTGAGATAGATTTCTTATAATCCAAATTATCTAAATCGGTCCACAATTTCAATTGGCCATTGATTTGAAAGAAAATATCTATTGATACATCATCAAATGAGAGCAATATAAAGATGCGATCTGCAGTATTTTCAACTGATTTATTAGTGCCATAAACTAACTTTTTCGCTGATTTTACCCAATATGCTTCAATTTCTTCAGTTGTCAATCCTCTGCTTGGGTTGTTCATTTCTTTCTCTTTTGGAAGTTCATTCGTCCTCCTCTTAAACAACTTATTAAACATGTTCAGATTAACCAACCCCTTTATTTATCAATTCACATAACGCTAACCTAACAGTTCAATGACTATCCCCTATATATAAACTTATCTAGCGTTTGATAAATCCGGCATTGTTTAAGTGATTTAACATGTCTAATCTCTGTTTAGAACTCATGAAATTAGATATTTGAGTAGACCATTTTTCAGTTCTTTGACCATTTGTACGTTGGTTATAATAGTCGCTAACAGTTTGGTCATACGATTCGATTGCTTTGCGTTGTTGTTCTTTGTCTGTATTGTATTGATCTAAATGAAATACATGGTCTAAAGGTAAACGTGGCTTCGGTGAGCCTGCTTCATCATCAGCAGGTACACCTAATGCCATACCGAATAGAGGGAAAGTATAATCTGGTAAATTTAAGACTTCCTTCACTCTTGCCACATCATTTCTAAGTGAGCCAAGATAGACGATACCATAACCCATATCTTCTGCAGTGGCTGCAATATTTTGTGCCACTAATGCTACATCGATACTACCTACTAATAAGCCTTCAGCCGATTCAAATGATGTCTCCATATTCTCTTCAGTATCTTCATTGATAATACTGTGTCTATAATAATCCAACACAAAAACAAGCAGATAACCATTATCTACGACATAAGGTTGGCCTGATACTTCTTGAAGATCCTCTTTTATCTTAGGGTCTCTTACACCTACAATTGAATAAGTTTGTAAGTAGCTTGATGTTGAAGCACTTTGTCCTGCTTCAACCATACGCTCAATATGATCATCAGGAACGGGTTCACTCTTAAATTTCCTTACTGAGTGATGCTTTTTCAATAAATTGTAAACATGATCAGTCATTTAATCATCTCCTTGCTAGATTCTTTATAGCATTATTTTAACAAAGTCATAGTGATAATACTTATTTTAGAGTTACCCTTTTCACTTTTAATTAAAAGGAGATTATTGAGAAAATTTGAAAGTTTGTAAAAGTTATTAAATGACAGTTCACTGTATTTATCTACAACCTATTTTTTATTTTAAATGAAATAAATAAAATGTTTCTTAATTTCAAATGCGTGGAAAAACAAATATATAATCAAGGAGGGGTATTATGACTAATAAGAAACAAGAACAATTAAATAAAGTCACTAAACAAAATGATAACGACGCAATGACTACGAATAATGGTGTTAAAGTAAATGAAGATGAAAACACGTTAACTGTTGGAGAACGTGGTCCTAGTTTATTAGAAGACTTTCACTTCAGAGAAAAAATCATGCATTTCGACCACGAACGTATTCCAGAGCGTATCGTTCATGCTAGAGGTTTCGGTGCGCACGGTGAATTCCAAGTATACGAAGACCTTTCAAAATACACTTCTGCAGATTTCTTAACAAACCCAGATAAGACAACACCAGTCTTTGTACGTTTTTCAACTGTACAAGGTTCAAAAGGTTCACCTGACACAGTACGTGACGTAAGAGGTTTCGCTACAAAATTCTACACAGATGAAGGTATATTCGATTTAGTAGGTAATGATATTCCTGTATTCTTCATTCAAGATGCTATTAAATTCCCTGACTTAATTCACGCAGTTAAACCAGAACCTCATAATGAAATGCCTCAAGGTGGTTCAGCTCATGATACTTTCTGGGATTTCTTCGCACAAAATCCAGAGTCAACTCATACTGCAGTTTGGGCAATGAGTGACCGTGGTATCCCTAAAAACTTCAGACAAGTTGAAGGTTTCGGTGTACACACTTTCCGTCTCGTAAACAGTGAAGGAAAATCTTATTTCGTTAAATTCCACTGGAAACCTGTACACGGTTTAGAATCATTCGTTTGGGATGAAGCACAAATCTTACATGGTAAAGATGTAGACTTCCATCGTAAAGACCTTTATGAATCAATCGAAAAAGGCGACTATCCAGAATGGGAATTAGGTTTACAAATCATTGAACCCGAACAAGAATTTGACTTCGACTTTGATATTCTAGATCCAACAAAAATTTGGCCAGAAGATCAAGTACCAGTAAAAATCGTTGGTAAAATGACATTAAACCAAAACGTTTCAAATGTCTTCGACGAAACTGAACAAGCTGCTTTCCATCCTGGTCACATTGTTCCTGGTATTGATTTCTCAAATGACCCATTATTACAAGGTCGTTTATTCTCATACACTGATACACAAATTTCTCGTCTTGGCGGTCCTAACTTCAACCAAATCCCTATCAACCGCCCGGTCAACGAAGTTCATAACAACCAACGCGATGCAATGCACCAAATGAACGTACACAAAGGTCAAGTCGCTTATCATAAAAATGCACTTAACAATAATGAGCCTCATACTTCTTCAAAAGAAGAAGGCGGCTATGAACACTATCAAGAAAAAGTAGAAGGACACAAAATCAGAAAACGTAGCGAAAGCTTTAAAGATTACTATAGCCAAGCTAAACTATACTTAAATAGTTTAACTCAACCTGAATTTGATCATACAGTAGATGGTTTCTCATTTGAACTTGGTATGTGTAAATCAATCATGGTTAAACAAAACGCTGTTAATCAATTAAACAAAGTAGATCGCGAACTTGCTGAACGCGTTGCTAATAACATTGGCGTTGAAGTTCCAGAAGAAAACGAAGAAGTTCAATCAGACGCTAAAGATAGCAAATTAACAATGGAAAAATTCGATATTCCATTACCTGGACATTCTGTTGCAGTATTAATCAACGATGATATTGATGAAGAAACATTAAAATCATATGCTCAAACATTCGTTGATAACAAATTAAACTATGCTTTCGTTGGTAAACAA
Source organism: Staphylococcus hsinchuensis (assembly GCF_038789205.1). NCBI lineage: Bacteria > Bacillati > Bacillota > Bacilli > Caryophanales > Staphylococcaceae > Staphylococcus > Staphylococcus hsinchuensis. The sequence goes on along the minus strand of NZ_CP128355.1, from coordinate 740,581 downwards.
CCACGCAACATTTCAGAAGACTTCGGTATCACTGAAACATTCGATACAGCGCACCCAACGTTATTTGATAGTTTAATGGTATACGCTAATGGTCAAGATTTATTACCAGAAGTAGAAGAATTTGCAGAGCTTACGTACAAACACAACAAACCATTAGTTGTTAACGAAGAAGCAGCACAAAGATTACAAAATTCTAAACTTTCATTAAGTGCACCAGGCGTATTCGTTTCAAATGATCCAGCAACAATCGTAAATGCATTTGATAGAGCTAGATATTGGGATAGATAATATAGCCTTCCCTTTTGAAAGCATCTAACTATACCGTTCCGTATAAAATATAAAAATCTTCTCAATTAAGTTAATACAGTTGAGAACACAAAGACACATTTGATAAATAATTTAAAGTGATGCCACTTATCCTCAAGTTCAATATCAATGAGATTGATTAGCAACCGCGAGATTAAGTGGCATCTGCTTTAGCTTTTATGAAGTGGCACTTGAGCTTTTTAGATTGACGAAATCATAACTAAATGCAATAATAGATAACGAAAGATTAGAATTATTATAAATAAGTAATTATGATAATCTATATTATAATAATTCTAAATCAAAATTACTGAATTCTTAGGAGGATGTTTTTATGTCTTTAATTAATAAAGAAATTTTACCATTCACAGCAAATGCTTTTGATCCAAAGAAAGATGAGTTTTTCGAAATCTCAGATGAAAACTTAAAAGGTTCATGGAACGTTCTTTGCTTCTATCCAGCTGACTTCTCATTCGTATGTCCAACTGAATTAGAAGATTTACAAAATCAATACGACAAATTACAAGAATTAGGCGTAAACGTTTATTCAGTTTCTACTGATACTCATTTCGTACACAAAGCTTGGCACGATCATTCAGATGCTATCAGCAAAATTCAATACCCAATGATTGGTGACCCTTCTCAAACAATCACTCGTAACTTCGACGTATTAGATGAAGAAGACGGTCTTGCACAACGTGCTACATTCGTAATCGATCCAGATGGCGTTGTTCAAACTACTGAAATCAACGCAGGTGGCATTGGCCGTGACGCAAGTAACTTAGTAGACAAAATCAAAGCAGCACAATATGTACGTCAACACCCAGGCGAAGTTTGCCCAGCAAAATGGGAAGAAGGTTCAGAAACATTACAACCTGGTCTTGACTTAGTAGGTAAAATCTAAGGAGGCATTGATTTAAATGCTTGAAGCACAACTCAAATCACAATTAGAACAATTACTTCAACTTATGGAAGGTGACATTGTATTCAAAGCTAGCTACGGTTCAGATGATAAATCTAAAGAATTAAAGGAATTATTAGATGAAGTAGCGTCAATGTCATCACGCATCACTGTTGAAGAGGCAGACCTTAAACGTACACCAAGTTTCACAGTAGATAGACCTGATGAATCAAGTGGTATCACGTTTGCTGGTCTTCCGATGGGGCATGAATTCAACTCATTTGTACTCGCAATTCTACAAGTAAGTGGTCGTGCACCAAAAGAAGAGCAATCAGTCATTGATCAAATCAAAGCACTCGACCGTCCGCTACATTTTGAGACTTATATTAGTCTTACTTGTCAAAAATGCCCTGACGTTGTCCAAGCTTTAAATTTAATGAGTCTATTAAATCCAAATATCACTCATACAATGATTGATGGTGCTATTTTCAGAGAAGAATCTGAAGATATTATGGCTGTGCCTGCTATTTTCTTAGATGGTGAAGAATTTGGTAACGGTCGTATGACTGTTCAAGATATTTTATCTAGTTTAGGCAGCCAAGCTGACCCTGCAGAATTCGACAATAAAGACCCATATGATGTTTTAATTCTTGGTGGAGGACCAGCAAGTGGTAGTGCTGCTATTTACACTGCACGTAAAGGTTTGCGTACAGGTATCGTTGCTGACCGCATCGGTGGCCAAGTAAATGATACAGCAGCAATCGAAAACTTCATTACCGTTAAAGAAACAGATGGTCCTAAGTTTTCATCAGCTTTAGAAGATCACATCAATCACTATGATGTGGATATCATGACAGGTATTCGTGCTGACGGTATCGAAAAAGAGGACGATGGTATTACTGTAACGCTAGATAATGGCGCTCAATTACAAAGTAAAACTGTCATCATTTCAACAGGTGCACGTTGGCGTAAACTTGAAATACCTGGTGAGGACGAGCTAATCAATAAAGGTGTCGCATTCTGCCCGCACTGTGATGGTCCTTTATTTGAAAACAAAGATGTTGCTGTCGTTGGTGGCGGCAATTCAGGTGTCGAAGCTGCGATTGACTTAGCTGGTATCGTTAAAAACGTTACGTTATTAGAACGAAATCCAGAATTAAAAGCTGATAACGTATTACAAGAAAGATTAAATTCATTATCAAATGTAAAGGTTATTAAAAATGCTCAAACAACTGAAGTATTAGGTGAAGGTTCCGTAACTGGTCTACAATACCAAGACAAATCAACTGGAGAACTACATTCATTAGAATTAGAAGGTATTTTCGTACAAATCGGACTACTGCCTAACACTGAATGGTTAGATAACTATGTTGAGTTAAATGAGGCAAAAGAAATTATGATTGATCGTAAGAACGCAACAAGCGTGCCAGGCATTTTTGCGGCAGGCGATGTAACTGACGATCGCAACAAACAAATCATTATTTCAATGGGTGCAGGTGCTAATGCAGCACTTAATGCCTTTGATTATATTATCAGACATTAATACCTAAGAAGAATCACCCCCCTATCATATTAGAAATAAACACGTTTCAGAGTATACAACTACTTTGAAACGTGTTTTTTTGTTCAATATATTTTAAAACTCAATATTTACACTTTATTGCTTACGAATTCGAAGTAATTTGATATGATGTTCAAAACTTTGTCACTTGTTCATTTATAGCGCATTTAAATAGTTAGCTTGACGTGATACGCTTAGGTTATAATTTAAAAGAATAGAACTGTTGAATAACATTTTCAACTCAACATCACAAAGGAGCAATACGTTTTTATGAAGAAATTAATTATCCCCGCATTAACTATAGCATTTACTGTTACTCTTACAGCGTGCGGCAACCCTGGTGCGAATAAAGATGAACAACAACCTAACAATCACGAAGCACCTAAAAACGTTGATAAAGTAACTGAAAATAATATCTTCCATTCTACTAAAAAAGATAAAAAACTTAGCGAGCAAGAAATGAATAAAGCGATTTCTAAATACTTAGAAACGAACGCAGATATTTTAGATAATAAATATCAAATTCAATACAAGTTAGATAAACAATCTACTTCTGATAAGAAAATCACTGATGCTCAAGCTAAAAGATTATCGAAATTATCACACAATGCAATTAAAAATGACGTTCGCTTTAAAAAGTTTGTAAAAAATAACACATTACCAGAAGGTTATAAAGAAAATGTAGATCGCATTATTAAATATTTCACAGCACTTAATAGTACGATTGCAGATGCAGATCAAGAAATCGAAGAGTTAGACTATCAACCACAAAACAAACTCAATGTCGTGGACGTCTCTACAAAATACGCCGGTGACGTTAACGGCAAGCAACAAGACAAAATCAAAAAATTCCTTAAATCTAAAAATATTGACACGAAAGCAATTGATAAATAAATATAAGCGATAGATAAATTTGTTTATACATTGAATTAAAATTACAAAACGGTGACATTCCTTCGACACCGTAAATACGATAACCATCGTATTTAAGTACGTTATCTCAATTCATTTATCAAACTTTGTTTTGTATTTGTAAAAAACCTTACATGATTGTAAGGTTTTTTAATTTAACATATATTTTATCTGAAAATGACTTTTGTTATGCTAAACAGAAATCGTTAAGGACGTTTAGATAAAACAAAAAATAAATGAATAAGGAGGTTAGTGCTTTGATTATCACGATGTTATTAGGTGCCGTCACTGCTATTTGTATCGCATATAACATATTTGAAACCGAAGAAAAGTACGGTGTCGTCACATATAAAAAGATTATACTTAGTGTCACCTATGTAATAGCCGCGGTCATCGTGGGGAGTTTCATAGATAATATTCACTTTATATTTCAAGGATTTCATGAAACATTAAATAACAAATAAAAAAGATATTAATCTAAACTATAATCCCAATGTTTAGACTAATATCTTTCTCATACATATAAATAATTAATAATCTTTTTCCACCACGTATGGCACGCAATTGTCAACTTCACGGTCAATTGCTGTTTCTTGTTTATCATATCCTAAGTATACCATCATACATCTAATTACAACTTGGTGTGCAACGACTGCGATGGTTTCTAAAGAAGGGTCAACTTCTTTTTCGAAAAATTGTTTCACTCGGTTTAATACATCTGTGTAACTTTCCCCTTCAGGTGCCTTTTGAGTGAAACTATGTCTAAATGATTTATAATTCTCATCATTAAAATAAGCTGAATATGTTGGATTTTGCTTTAAGTCACTAACTAAAGTACCTTCGAACAACCCTAATGAGCGCTCTCTTAAAGTACTCGTTACTGTTGTAGGAATGGCTTTATCGAATATTGCACCGTACGTTTGCTTTGTTCTTGTTAAATCAGAAACATAAACACGGTCAATATCTTTTTGTTCAAATTCTTCTTTTAAAGCTTGGGCTGACTGAAGTCCTTTTTCAGTTAATTGAACATCCATTTGTCCACAAAAGTAGTCTTTCCCATGTTTTTTATCATAGTTGGATTGTGATTCTCCGTGACGAATTAAAAAAATCTTCATGAAATTCTCCTCATCTCTCTTAAAATATTTAGCTGTTATAAAATAATAAGAATTGTCAATATGCAGACACTACATAATAGTTTACACATATCTCTACCCCTATCATATCCAAGGTTTTACAAATGTTCAAATAAAGCAATCACACAATTTTGACAAGTTTGTGACAAACAGAGATTTACGGTGTTACTTTTCTCAAAAATTGCTGTTATATCGTCTTTTTTCACATTTTACAGTTGTTTAACGGCTCGTATATCAAGTTATCTTATACTGTTGTATTTTTTATAAATATACTTTTCAATATTAAGATGTAAATTATGACAATATTATAAAAGTTTGTTTAAAACAATACACAAATAGCTCGAATCATTTAAAATGGAGTGAAAAGGAGGAAATAAACTCAATGAATAAAAAAGTTGCATTACCTATTATTTTAGTACTGGCTATTATCGGGATTGTCTTCACATTAATGATGGTGTTCTCTAGTCAATCAAGTACATATTATGGTTATATGAAAGACAGTACAACTGCTGAAAAGGTTGTCAGCGAGAAAGATGGTCTCGTAACGAAAAATGTTAAAATAGAAAAAGAAGATGATTTCAAACCTAAAAAAGGTGATTTCGTTAAACTCGCTTCAAAAGATGAAGGTGAGAGTTTCTATAAAAAAGAAATCGTGAAACACGATGATATTCCTCACGGTTTAATGATGAAAATTCATAAAATGAAGATGTAACATAAAAAGCACTCGCGTAATCAATACGCCAGTGCTTTTTATTTAATTTAAGTTATCCTTGCCCTGCTCTTCTATCTTTGAGATATAAATAACCTTCGATCGCAAATACGACGATGAGTGAGAAACCGAAGAGTGGCATCAAAATCCCGAGTATTACAAGTATGATGAACAATGAAATAGACATCGGCTTTTTCACTCGTTTAGGGACTTTAACTTTACTACTTTTCATTCTCTTAATCCAAGAGTAAAAACCAAATCCTATTGCACATAACAATGCGATACATACAATTAAATTGATAATCTTATTCGCAATACCGAAGAGATGTCCCTCATGTAATGGGATGCCCCACGTAAACCACTTACCGATGATGCCGTACTCTTGATACTTCACTTGACCTAAGTTCTTTCCAGTATATTGATCTAAGTACAACGTCTTTTCATCGTATGGAGATACGTCTAACCCCGTTACACCTGTATTACTACTCTTCGTCAGTGTAAAGGCGCCTTCTGGTTTCGATGGGTAAACGATTGAATAAGGTTTAGACATACCATTCTGTTTAGCTGCTTTAACCACTTTATCAATGGAAATTTGTTTTTTGAAATCCGTTTTAGGTATTTCTCCAGTTCCATGATGGGCTGCATGTTTCGATTCAGGTTGCTTATTCTTTCTCGTTGCCCATGGTATTTCGTTAACATCTGATTTAGGAGGATTCACAGTGAGCTCAGACTGCCCTAATGTCCCAGAAGTACTTAGAATATTCGCAAGCTTGGCACCTGTAAAACCTGACCACGGTAATCCTGTAATCACTAAAATAAGCACCGGAATCGCAATAACCATCCCAATGAATGCATGTAATTTCTGGAATCTCAGTTGTTTTGCATTATTTTTTAATAATTTCTTCTTAAATAACATAAACAACCCTGACAATATCATAAATACAGTCCAACACGCTGTCAGTTCTACCAAATAATTAATAATCGTATTATTCGTATAAAGTGAACTATGTATACTTCTTACCACATTCGCATATGTATGTTTTGCATTTTGATCTGCTACAATTTGATGATTATCATCAATATATACATAGCGTTGATTACCTGCCATGTCATCGAGCGTTATTCGGCTATTATAAGGCTCAGACATAATACTCACCTTACTAATATAAAACCCTTCAAACTTATGCTCTACTTCCTCCACAGCGTCATCGAGCGATTGATAATGCTCTACCTTACTTTTGTCAAAAAACTCATGTTTATAAATATTATTTTCTACATCTTGGAAAAATAAAAAACCTATCCCTGATAACGTTAATGTTATCAGTAATGGTGCAATGAAAAATGCTGCATAAAAATGTAATCTTTGTAATGGATTAAAACTATTTTTCAAATTAAAATTCCACCTTTCTGTACATATTATAGGGGAAATCTTTAAAAAGTATGTAGACAATTTGTGACGACTGAATTTTTAAATAAAAATTTATTTTTATCTTATGAAAATGAATATGATTGGTCGGATATAAAAAACTGGTTTACAGATTAATTTCAATCTATAAACCAGTGTGGACACTTAATTGAATTTTAGTCTCTCATCATTTTGAATTGTTAAAGCTCTAAATAACTTTAACCTTTACTTAGTAATAAATTGATAGATAATGCTATAAGTACAGCACCTATCGTATAATCAAATATTGCTTTAACTTTTCTGCGCGTTAATAACTTCTTAATGTATTGGAAAATAAATACGCAAAATATAAACCAAGTTAAAATAACAGTTGTTGTAATTGCAGTCAACATTGTAAGTTTCGCTGTTGCGCCATCACCTGCAGAAACAAATTGAGGTAGAATACTTATGTAATATAATAATGCTTTCGGATTTAAACTCGTACTTAGAAACCCTTGTTGATAAGAAGTAAAGTACGATGTACGATCAGGCTTTAATTGAGTTTCAGATTCTGAAAAATCCATACTCTTACGTGCTGATAAAATACTTTTTAGACCTAAATAAATTAAATAACATGCACCTAAAATCTTAATCGCTAAAAATACGTAATACATTTTGGCTAAAATAAATACAATTCCGAAGATAACAAGTAAAGAATAACAAACGTGGCCTGTAGTTATACCTAATGCTGCCATAGCTCCATTCGCTTTACCAGAATGAATTGAATTTCTCATAACTACGAAGAAATCTGGACCAGGTACTAAAATAAGCATTAAAGTTATCGTGATAAATGTAATTACTTCTTCCATTTTTTCCACCTCCATCCTCATCTATGTTATCAACTTCCAAGAGCCTTCTCAATATGGGAGAGCCCAATATTTTAAATTCAATTTAATCTAAATTTTCTAAATATGACACCCAGTTATTCTGTAAAAATGATTAGCAGTTTTGTTGTAACTCATAATAAAAATTGCTATATTGTATTTGTAGTTTGTATAAACTACTCGTCTTTTATATTCATGAACATATTACTCTTTAGACGGTATTCTTTATCCGTTTTTCAGCCGCCAATATTATCATATTGGTGGCTATTTTTATTTTATAACCTCAAATTTTTCTTCAATTTATCACTTCTAATTTAGAATGATTTTTATATTTTAGCTGTTATCTCAAGTATCCAACTCACTATTTAGAATTATTATAAATTATTCGGAAAGTAAAAACCTTATTGCGGAGCGATTCGTAACCGTTTTCGTTAAAATGATGGACTTTAATTTAGGCAAACCCCTCCACATTTGATGAAATATAATGTATAATAAGAGTCAGATTAGAATTATTATAATCAATAAGACATGTAACTGACACACATTCTCAATTAGGTTAGAAATAAAATCAGTTGTATTCTTAAAAAAGGAGAGAAATTCAATGCAATTATTAGATTATAAAATGCAAAATGATGAATTAATCGCCACTGTAATGTCTGATAACAAACATTTATTTAAATATACTTTCGACGTAACTACCCCAGAATATGAGATTTTAGATGTCCTTGAAGAAATCAATGAACATGTTGATAATGGTCATCATCCATTAGGCTGCACAATATTAAAAAATTATGATTTCGAGGACGTGAACCATCATTCTTTACAATCCTAAATACACATACTGCAAACTAAGATGAGTTATCTGTTTTTAATCAAACAGTACGCTCATCTTTTTTAATTGTTTCACTTATACATATGTTAATCTAATTAATAAGACATAACTTAACGAAATCGACTACTTTATTAATTTTAAAAAAGGAGCAGATAGTATGTGGATTTTTGCAATATTGCTCATTGTTATTGGTATAGTTTTATTATCATTTAAAAAGACATTAACCAATAAAACAAAGACGAGCATAAAACAAAGTCTAATCAGTTTGGGCACGATTTGTTTAATTGTTGGCCTATTTTATTTAATCGGTTTAATTATAAAGTCTTTAATTTAATCCCTTTTTCTTATACTACGCCTGGATACTCGACAACTAAAACACATTTTTATTTAATTTAATAATATATTTATCACTCTCTTTTTATAAAGAATTCATCATTTTTTAATTTCTTAACACAACTGTAATTAAACTATTTAACACAGGTTGCCAGATATTTGATATAATCTTGTAGTCAATAAATTTAATATTTTGGAGAAAACAATGAATCATATATTTAAAAACGTTATTTATTATTTAACGATGCTAGTGATTGTAGGCATCATATTATCCGCTTTATATTTTTTGTATGTCTGGCGTAACGATCAACCAATTAACCACGATTATTATGAAAGCTTTAAAGACATGAAAGCTCATACGAAAGAGTACCGTGATTGGAAAATCAATACAACTTCTTCTAACAATAACGACATACTGATAACGGCAATTCACGGTGGCGGTATCGAACCGGGAAGTTCAGAATTAGCGAAACTTATCTCAAAAAAAGGTGACTTTAATCTTTACAGTTTTGAAGGTTTATTAAAGTCAGATAACCAAAAACTACACATCACGTCTACTACATTTGACGAACCCAAACTGATAAAGATGAGTAAAAAATCAAAAACAATTGTTTCCGTCCACGGCTTAGATGAAGATAAAAAGGTTGTATACATTGGTGGTCAAGACAAAGGATTGGCTAAGTCCATTAAAAATGCACTCGAGAAAAAAGGATTTAACGTTGAAGATAGCCCAAATTATGTAAATGGTGATTCTAAACACAACATTATTAATCAAAACGGATCAGGCTCTGGTGTACAATTAGAAATTTCAACAAAATATCGCCAACAGTTCTTCGAAAACAAAGATTTCTCACGTTCCACTAGAGAAAACGTTCATGATTACAATAAAACTATCTTTAAATTCGCAAATGCAGTTACTAAAGGGATTAAAGACAACAAAACACAACAGAAATCATCTCCATTCGATTTCTTTAAAAACTTATTTCAGTAGTAAATAAGTAAACAAATGCTTTTAAAGTTAAAAAGACACCACAGAAGTTAGACTCCCCTAACTTTTGTGGTGTTTTTTATATCATTAATCTTAATATTATTTTTTTAAAACACGTCTATAACTAACTAAAAATACTCCTAATACCATAGACACAACACCTGCGCCTAATGTAATAGATTGAGAGCCATGTTGGCCTTGCCCTGTTTCAGGTAATGTTTCTTTAGAATGATCACTTACTGTTTGTGTGTGTTGAGTTTGTGGGTAGAATGTTTTTTGTGGTGCATAGATTACATGATTATATTTATTAGCAATTCTTTGAGTTTCGTGATTAATAGTTCTTTCATATTCTTTAGGTTTCATAGTTGATAAAAGCGGCATTCTTTGTGTTAATTCATCCCATTCATTATTTGTCATCCCTTTAGGAGCTAATCCAGCATAAGGAGTTTGGCCTATACTATTGATATGTTGTGGGTAAAATGTTTTTTGTGGTGCATAAATTGTAGTTTCATAAATATTTGCAAATGTTTGAGTTTCTTTATTTAGTATTTTGTTATATTCTTCTTTTGATACTTCAGATCGTTTTGGCATCTTATCTTCAAAATATTTATATTGAGTATATGTCATTCCTGTAGGAGCGAATCCACCATAAGGGCTCTCTGATTGAGAAGTTTGTGAAGTATCTTTTTGTGGATAATACGTCTTTGTAGGTCCATAAATCACGTGATTATATTTATTAGCAATTCTTTGCGTCTCATGATCGCTAACTCTGTTATATTCTTTCGTTGTCAAAAGTGATAGTAAAGGCATTCTTTGTGTTAATTCATCCCATTCATTATTTGTCATTCCTTTAGGAGCTAATCCAGCATAAGGAGTTTGGCCTATACTATTGATATGTTGTGGGTAAAATGTTTTTTGTGGCGCATAAATTGTAGTTTCATAAAGACTAGCAAATGCTTGCGTTTCTTTATTTAGTATTTTGTTATATTCCTCTTTTGATACTTCAGATCGTTTTGGCATCTTATCTTCAAAAAACTTATATTGGTCATATGTCATTCCTGTAGGAGGAAAACCACCATAAGGGCGTTCTGATTGAGCTTTTTGCGAAGTTGTTGATTGTTGCGATTCATTTGATGTTACACTATTTGTTTCAGCTGCATCAACATTTTGTTGAATAGTAGTGAATGCTAACGTACTTGCTAAAAAAGAACCAGTTAAAAACATAGTTTTTTTCATTTTTATACCCCTTTATTAATATACTTTTTCTAATAAAAGCGTATCATACATATTAAGCAAAGCAATTACTATATAGATTTTTTACAATAATTTATATTTTTTACACTTAGTTAAACTTATAATATTATTTTTCATTCCCTCTTATTATTAGTTTAATTATTATTACCAATGATTTGAATAACTCAATTAGATACATTTCTATAGTATTTAATAAATTTCTTCAAACAAAAACTGATAGCGCCTTTAACAAGACACTATCAGTTGATTTAGAAAAAGTATTTAAGAATTTGACTGCACATATGACCCGATAAATAAGCCTGCGGGTATGCCTATAAGAGGTGTAAATATCATACTCAATAAAATTATAGATATAACCATTATTACAAAACTTTTTGATTTTAACTCCATTTTTAATAAATTCTCTTTGGTTTGTTGTATGTACTCTTTGATGCTCATTTCTTCACCTCTATTTTATATAAAATAATTAATCAAATTTATTTATTTCGTGTATAAACAATATTATATACCTTAGTTATTTTAATTTCAATATACTTTTATAACAGTTTTACCTAGCCTCCGAAATTTTATAACAATTATATGAGGAGGATTTATTTTTATAACTTCTGTAACTACATATTAAAAAACACCCCACAAGCAAATGCTTATAGGGTGTTCTATAGACCAATATATCTTATTGATCTTCTTTAACATATGGTAATAATGCCATGTGACGAGCACGTTTGATAGCTAAAGTTAACATACGTTGATATTTAGCTGAAGTACCAGTTACACGACGTGGTAAAATCTTACCGCGTTCTGAGATAAAACGTTTTAATAACTCAGTGTCTTTATAATCGATGTGTGTGATTCCGTTTGCTGTGAAGTAGCAAACTTTTTTACGGCGACGTCCGCCTCTTCTTGGTCCACCTGCCATGATTAACTGCCTCCCTTTTAAATTATTTTTCTATTACGTTCATATACATTATCGCTTTGATAATGTTTCATTTAATCTGCTTAATATTCTACAAACTACACATAAGTATTCATGTCTGTAGCTTAGAATGGTAAGTCATCATCACTAATATCAATCGGACCGTTTGCATTCGCAAATGGGTTGTCTGATTGATTATTTTGGTTAGATGAATTGTTATTGTTTTGATAAGAAGCATTTTGACCTGATTGTTGTCCGCCAAAGCCTTGTCCAAAGTCTTGGAAATTGTTGTTTCCATCTTGTGAATGGCGTTGGTTTTGATTTTTAGGTTCAAGGAATTGAACACTATCACAAACAACTTCAGTGACAAAAATACGACGACCTTCTTGATTTTCATAACTACGTGATTGGATGCGACCATCGACGCCTGCTAAACTACCTTTGAATAAATAGTTATTTACATTTTCTGCTTGCTTTCTAAAAACGACACAGTTAATGAAATCAGCTTCGCGTTCCCCTTGCGCATTTGTAAACGTACGATTTACCGCAAGGGTAAAAGTCGCAACACTCACGCCTGAGGGTGTTGTTCTATATTCTGGATCCTTTGTTAAACGACCGACTAAAACAACTCTATTTATCATAAAAATGACCCCCAATTACTATTTTCTTGTTTTATCTTCGTCTTCACGAATAACGATATAACGAAGAATATCGTCGTTGATCTTAGCTAAACGTTGGAATTCATCAGTAGCTTCATTGTCACTTGTTTGGATACGTACGATGTTGTAGTAACCTTCAGTGAAGTCTTCAATTTCATAAGCAAGACGGCGTTTACCCCAGTCTTTTTCTTCTAAAACTTCTGAACCGTGTGAAGCTAGGATGCCGTTGAAACGTTCAACTAATGCTTTTTTAGCATCTTCTTCCATATTTGGACGAACGATGTACATCACTTCATATGTTCTCATTTTATAATTGCACCTCCTTGTGGTCTATACGGCTCATCATCTCAATGTGATAAGCAAGGAATAATTTTCATTACTCACATCCAAGAATTATAGCATAGACCTTTACAATTTACAATGGATTTTCAAAACAGCAACTATTTTCCAGTTGTTTCATATGAAACACTGCAAATATTTAAATTTCGGCTCTCTCACACCGCGTTCTACCAGCATTAACCCCCATTAATATAGATAAAAATTTAAAATAACTTTAATTATTAAACTGAAAACAACATTATTTCAAATCGTATTTATTCTTTTTTACACTGTACTTGATAAAAAATTTGATTTCTTATAGGATACGAGTTAGGTGTATTGAACTAAATTTAATTTTACTCAAATACACCAAATACTTTCAAAATGATATATAAACAAAGGAGTAAGTAATGGTTTCTACTTTTAAGAAAAGCCTCGTCTCTATGAGTGTGTTATTCATATCATCTTTGACGATACATAATGCCAATGCCGCTGAAGAATCAACGAGTGAAAAAGGTACAATGGGATATGGTTACCAACAATATGTTAAAAAACATCCCGAAGCTAAGACAAAATCACCTCAACTTAAATCTGAAGCTGGTACAACAGCAAATGGTGACCGTGTGTTAGACATATCTGAATGGCAAGGCCAGCTCACTGCACAACAAGTCAAAGAATTAAAAGAAAACTATGACTTTATTATTATCCGTGCGCAATACGGTTCAGCAAAAGTTGATGCAGCACTTGCACATAACTCAGCTTTATTAGATCAATATGGTATGAAATTCGGTGTTTATTCTTATAGTATGTACACAAACCCGCAAGATGCACGTAACGAAGCACGTATCTTATATAACCGTGCACCTAAAGCAAGCTTCTACGTTAATGATTTCGAACAAAATAATGTCACAAGCGGTGGCGTAAACGAAAGTACTTCTGCTTGGTATGACGAAATGAAAGGTTTAGCTGGAGATAAAAAAGTCTTATTATATTCTTATGAAAACTTCATGCGTCAAAACCTTACACAAACAGTTAGTGATTATGATGGTTTCTGGTTAGCTAATTACAACCCAGATCGCCCAACACGTGAACATGTCTTATGGCAATACACAAGTAAATATCATTCACCAGAACTTAACCAAGATGTAGACGCTAACTACACTGGTCCAAACGTAAACACTGATTGGTTTACTTCTTAATAAAATATTATAAGCCCTTACAGAAATTATTTTCTGTAAGGGCTCTTTATTATATTCTACTTTAAACGTTAAATCTGAAATGAACGACGTCGCCATCTTTCATGATGTATTCTTTACCTTCTAAGCGTTGTTTACCCGCTTCTTTGGCTCCATTTTCACCATTATATTCAACGTAGTCATCATAGCTCGTTACTTCGGCACGAATAAATCCGCGTTCAAAGTCAGTATGGATGATTCCCGCACATTGTGGCGCAGTCATTCCTTTAATAAATGTCCATGCACGCACTTCTTCAACACCTGCTGTGAAGTATGTCGCTAAACCTAATAAATCGTAAGTTGTTTTGATTAAGCGATCTAAACCAGGTTCTTCAATGCCTAAATCTTCTAGGAACATTTCTTTATCTTCATCATCTAAAGTTGCGATTTCTTCTTCAATCTTCGCACTAATTACGATGACTTCTGAATCTTCTTTGCTTGCATATTCACGAATAGCTTTAACTTTGTCATTGTCTTCGTCATTAATTTCATCTTCGCCAACATTCGCAATGTATAACATTTCTTTAGAAGTTAATAAGTGGGCTTGGTTTACATATTTTTGGTCTTCTTCAGTAAACTCTAATCCTCTTACAGGCGTACCTTCCTCTAATGCTTCTTTAATTCTTGATAAAATGCGTTGCTCATTAATCGCATCTTTATCTTTTTGTCTCGCCATTTTTTCAATTTTAGGTAAACGTTTTTCTACAGATTCTAAATCAGCGAGTACTAATTCCATGTTGATAACTTCGATATCGTCGACTGGATCTACACGACCTGATACGTGTGTAACATTATCATCATCAAATGCACGTACTACTTGGCAAATCGCATCAACTTCACGGATATGTGATAAGAACTTGTTACCTAATCCTTCACCTTTTGATGCACCCTTTACAATACCTGCAATATCTGTAAATTCGAATGTTGTTGGTACTGTTTTCTTAGGTTCTACCATTTCTGTTAATACATTTAATCTATGATCTGGCACTTCTACAATGCCGACGTTCGGATCTATCGTCGCGAATGGATAGTTCGCAGCGAGCGCACCCGCTTTAGTGATTGCATTGAATAGCGTAGACTTACCTACGTTAGGTAAGCCGACAATACCTGCTGTTAAAGCCATTTAGTCATTCTCCTTATTATCAGTATCTTGTTGAGATACTATTATTTTTTTTAGTTTTTTATTGAAAGTTTGTCTCGGAAGCATGATGCTACGGTGACAATTTTCACATTTGATTCGGATATCTGCACCTAAACGAATAATCTTAAAGCGATTCGTCCCACAAGCGTGTTGCTTCTTCATCTCTACAATATCATTTAAACCGTATTCTGATGTAATGTCTCACACCTCCGAAGTGTATAGTATTAAGGTTGTTGATTGGAATCATATTGTAACATAACAGGTTGAGGTACCTTTACATCTTTCGCTTTAAATAGTTTGAGTATCTCTTTTCTTAAAATACGTCCAGCCGCGAAACCTTCTCCTGGAATCGTTTCAGCTGATATCGTTACAATCATTTCGTCACGCGTAATGCGACTGATACCAAGCACTTTAGGGTTTGAAATAAATAAATAATATTTCGAACGTAATGCTTCAAAATGTTCATTTAATACCTCTTCAACATAATCGATATCTTCACCGATTGAAACTGGAATTTCAACTAGTGCTTCCCCGTTTGTTACTGAATAGTTCGTAATCTCACCCATGCTACCATTCGGTAAAGTCGTTAATTCGCCGGTTACCGTTTTGATGCGTGTTGAGCGTAAACCGATTGATGTGACAGTACCTTCTGCCACAGTTGTCCCACCGCTATTTATTTTAACATAATCGCCAACGTCAAATTGATTTTCAAAAATGATAAAGAAACCAGTAATGACATCTTTAACGACCGTTTGTGCACCGAAACCGACTGCTAATCCTACAACTCCTGCACTGGCTATAATGCCTTCTACGCTGATACCAAATTTGCTAAGAATTGTAGTTAACACTATAAACCATACCACATATGATACGACATTTTGAATAAGTGATACTAATGTTTTTGAACGTTTTTTATTACCATTTCTACCTTTGTTTTGGATCTTGAAAAATTGTGCAATTGCTTTATTGACGAAAAACAATACGATCCAAGCAACAATGATATAAATGACTATCATAATTAAATTTGAAATTAATGTTTGATATGTTTCTGGTTTTGTTAAAGGTTCTATTAATGAATTTATGATGTTTTGAACTTGTTTCAAATTGTGTTTCCTCCTTCTCGTGCTGTTACATGATTATTTTATAATAAAGTATTTTACTATAAAATAAATCCAACTTCGGTTTTATCTTTGAAACAGGACCTATGACGATCTACAATTTTTGAAAACAAACTCAACCATTATGAATGTGTAACCTTTAATCCAATAATGATGCACATTAGTCATTCAATTGTTTAGCTAAATCATCTGTCAATTTAAATATCATCACACGTTCACCCGTTCTCGAACTTAAATCGGTGTGAAAACTTTTGACTTCAGCACCTGTAGTGGAATCAATGATATCGTATAATGCATCTAACCCGGATTCTACAAGTTTTGAACGTGTACATTTAATCGTTAATAAGCCTTCATTTGTTTCGCATACTTTGTATTCGGCTTGCGTTAAAATCCCTTGTAAATTGACGATAATCATGTCACGTACAATATCGGTCTTCACAGATAGGGAACCTCGCCCTAAGTAGTCTTTTTCCCATTGCGTGATCGCCTTACTAATCTCGGATTCATATGTACCTTTGGTCTTTTTCATTAGTCATACATCTCCTGTAAAACCTTAATTTAAAATAACTTCTTTGTGAAAATAGCCTGCTTCAAGCTAACGTTATCATTTTACCATTTTGTATTTCAATACGACATAGTGGAATGTACAATAATTTACAATTACACAAAATGCATGCATCTTATTTTTTGTAATAATAGCATATAAGAACTGAGTATTTTGCGAGACGCTTATATACAACCGTTATCGTGTCGAGACCGAAGTTCGACCCGCCCCCCTAGGTAAGCGAGCAAATATGCTTAAACATTGATATATAAGTTAAGCCCATCAAAGATTCTTTAATCTTTGATGGGCTTATTACTGCGCATTATATCTGTAGTATATTCATCGTTAAGGCCTATGCTCATCATTATGAAACTGAGTTAGCAGGCCAATCATGCCATTGTTTATTTTCATCAATACTTGCTAGTTGAATCCAACCATTTTTTAACTTTTGAGCAAATGCTTCATTTTCTTGTAGTAAACGTTTAACAAATGAATGAGGTGCTTCAACCACGATAAGCAACCTTATTGGGGCGTGATACATTTTATCGTCGCCTTTCATTACTGATTGCCAAGGCAGACCTGTCATTAAATCACTTGCATTACCTTGCATTACACCAATACCAGCAGTAATTGTTTGCGTTGTTTTACTACCACTACCGTAATAATGTGGTGCCACAGTTGAAGCGTAATATTGCAAGTTAATCCACTGTGCAACAGTTGCAGGACCTCCGATAATATTAGCCAGTAACGCACCATCTGAATCTTGCTCCCAATCATAGTTATGCAAGAATACGCGTCCTTGAAGATCTGTACCTTCAGTTAGACTACGTTGTCCAATAATAAATGCAGCATTCCTTGCAAGGCCCCATTCTGGTCTAATTTCACTCCAGTCATTTGCGAGACGGTTGGCCTCTTTAAGTGGATCTTTCTTTGTTATATGATGGTTCGGCAATTGTGCCAGTCGTTGCGTATTTGCACGCTTACTAATATCAGGTAAAGCTTGTTGAATTTGTTCAAATGCTGTTTGTGCTTGTTCTGTTAGATCTGGTAAATAAATCCATTCTAAATCGTCAACCGAAGTATGATGTTCAGCTGCCGCAAACACAGTACCTTCAGGAATCTCAATACCGTGGTCAACTAAACCTTTGCGAACTTCTGGTAAATTACACAATTGTGCCAGTACTTTCGCATTAAAGCCACTTGCCGCACCACCACAAGCACCACAATCTAAAGAGGCAGCATAGGGATTGTTTGCACTATGACTACCATGACCACACAGCACCACGAGTGGCGCAAAATCGTGTGTTAGATCCATCATTTTTAAAGTTTGTTGTGCATAATTAATCTGCTCTTGCTGAGTAAATCCAACTGGCAACTCATCATCGTGTTGATGAGGCTGATGCTCGAGTGTTAATGCCGTATCTTGTGGTTTACGTAGCCACCTTTTATAGAAATTTCTAATTAAAGTGCCAGTGCGTCCAGGTACAAAGCTACGTGATAACATTTGTAGCGTTAACCATGGACCGCTCAATTCTGGTAAGAGTAAGCTCGGTAAGACATTTTGTTTCATTTTCTTAAACGTATACGTGACCGACTCTAAAGTATGTTTACGTTGCTGAAAGAGGTGCGGTTGTTTTTCGTGTGTATATTCTTGAATACGATGTTGCGGTTCGTTCATCACGGGTAACGATGCATGTGTATGCGGTGCATCGAGTTCACACTTTTCAATAGGCAATCCAAAGAAACCTGCTATCCCAATCGTTTCGAATGGCCCAGCCGCTTCAATCTGGCGGCGAAATGGTTCTGAACGCACGTCGATACAGAAAGCGAGTTGCGCTTGAGGTGTGATGGTGCTCATAGATGATTGCTCTACTGAACGAGAAACTTCATCTGTAGTTTCAGGCTCCACTTGTGCTTGCAATTGTTGTTTGTACGTCATTTCCCAAGCTTCAAGCCATAGTTTACGGCGTTGATGGTCATCAAATTGAGCGCTGAACGCTAAATATTGTCGTTGCTGTGCTTCTGTAAGCTCGAACCATTGATCTATTGAGAAATTACTCCAGTTCACCCATTTTATAATCGCTTGCACGACCTCTGGTACCACTTGATTTGTATTGCGTTCTACAGGTAAATTAGGTGCTACAAATACCCATTCTAACCCTAAACGTAGTGCTAAATAATCCTCAATCAATTTGGACTCTTTATTATTATTTTGTTCTTGCCATAACATCATACCTGACCATCCGGGTAAGGCTAGGAGATGGTTTTCGAAATAGCCTTGAACTTTATCTTGAGGGACATCAAGTTGTGTGAGGGTCATCTTGATAACCTCTTGTGGATTATCAGATAACTGTTTAATACGGTCGCGCTGTTGTTTCGTCAACGCAGGATCGTGTTGTGCCAAATGTCGCCATGCATAGAATAACCCGCACTCGCGATTTGGCATTGTCCAGCCTGCTTGAGCATCATCCAAATACAATTTACACCATTTAATTACATGATAATCTACTATTTTATTGAGTGGTTGGCCGTTCTCGGCACGCAAATATTGGCTTACTAAAATCTTTTGTTGATACCTCATATGATGTGTTTCGTTCAAATCTGAACGTTTCTTTAATAAAGTTTCAATGTGTTGTTGGTCCTTTTGAGTTACTGACGGAGACTCTAACGTGATTGCTTTTCTAACGTATTGTTCCGCCTCATTTTTAGGAATTGTGAATTGCGCTTGTGCTAACCACTGCTCTGTTAAATCTTCAACAATTTCGGTATTAATTTCACCTTGTGCTTGAGCTTCTAACATGATTGCTGCTGAAGGATAAATATCAACGTTACGTGCATTCCATAACATCGTAGCCACTTCATCAAATCGTTGATGTTCTAAACCAGACCACGGATTACGTGCTGCAAATATTGAAATGGGAGATAAAGGGACGATGACATTTTTAGCTTCATCAATATAAGAATAGACTGTGTCCGTATTAAACTGATTTGTCTGTTTATCGCTTGTCGTTACTCCCATCTTAACGTCCTCCTCTAGCAATATATTTTTTAAGGTAGTTTGGATGGCGTTCAACTGCACTATTATGCGCTTCACCCAAATGTACGATTCTCATATAAATAATTGAAAATAATCTAGAATTACGATGACGTGCAACCCACATACTTATCGTACTACCTAATAATAAAATGATTGCAACAACCAATATTAAGAATAAAGGTGGTTCACCTTGTGCAAATGTTATCGTATGCAATGTTTCTGCGAAGAAGTGATGTATCAGTTCATATACTGCACCTACGATAATCATTGTGCCTAAACCTAATATACGACCTAATTTCCCTTCACCAAATGCCACAAGTTGTGTCCATGATAGAGAAAGCGACCATGCCAAGATTAAACCACTGACGATGCGGTAGCCTTCACTTGGTGCACTCAACCAGTAACTTAAACCAATTAATAACGCTAAGACACGACCTGCAACAATCCAGAAATATGACATTCTTTCATTTGCACGTCTTGGCACACTGAAATGACGCACTGCTGAACCTGATCTTAAAAAGAGCGTCGCTTTAAATATGCCATGTAAAATCAAATGTATGATTGCTGGTATATAAGCACCTAAGGCACACTGCACTAACATAAAGCCCATTTGTCCAATAGTTGAACCTACGAGTAGTCGCTTATAATCTACATGCACTAAACTAATACCTGCACCTATAACGACCGATACACTGGCTAATAACACTAAAATTACAGTTGCAATATCACTGCTAAACAATGGTGAAAATCGCGTTAACATAATCCCACCAGCGTTCACAATACCCGCATGCATAATCGCTGATACAGGTGTAGGAGCGGCCACGGATTCAATCAACCATCTTTGGAAAGGCCACTGTGCTGCCGGAACTAAAACAGCTATAACCATTAGTAAATGTATAATTAAACGCGTACCATCACCTATTCGATCTATGCTTTGTGGTGAATATATTGATTGATACGTCCAATGTCCTGTAGAGATACCTATCCATATCACTGCGATTAACAACGCTAACCAACCGATTAAGAATGATTTACCTGTTACAATCGCAGCGGCACGTGTTACTTTCCAAGCACTTTGTAAACCGATTAAAATCGTTAAACCTATCAGCGTTAGACCCCAGCAAAGAACCATGATACGAATATCACCTGTTAACCATGCTGTAGAGGCAAAGCTAGTCGTCAACGTAAACATTAAGAAATATTTACGGTAATGCATATCACCCGATAAATAACGAATACAGTAACGTTGAATAATTAATCCAACCATCAATACAAATGCTGCCATGAGCCACGCAAGCACATCAGAATAAAATAGCCCAACCGCTTCATTTTTATGTGCAAATATTAAACCGATAAATGTCATTAATGGTGGGAACGCCACTAACAGTACGTGCACACGTACATAACTCAGTGGAACACGTTTATTTAAAAAGACCACACCACTCAAAAGTGAAATGATCACGAATATGTAATTAATTATTAATAACACGCTTGGGTTAAGTGAACTAAACATTTCGTCATACCTCCTGACTTATACAACTTTTGATATTTGTAGTGTTAATGCATCTTTACAAAAAAACCGACAAACCATAATAAACCCGTAGCGATTTATTAGACTTGTCGGTTTCATTACAACGCATTGTTATCGAATGTTTTGCTTTGCTACCTTTATCTATATTGAAATATTATTTGTAAAATTGATTTAAACGATTTCATTATAATAGCCGAATGATCTCAATGTTCCTTATATGTTTGTCCGCTTTTTCAAGAATGCCAATCCGTTGATTAACAACTCGCTAAAGCTTTCACGCGAATAGGAAACGGTGCTCTCATTACCCTTGCTATTTTTATCCATTGTTACTAATTTATACTTATTATTCGTTTTTGTCAAGAATACCATCAATGTGTACTATGTATTAAACATTAATTGAGACGATGTGTTTTAAATTTGTGTTCTAATGAAAAATACGTCGGCGTATCCTTTTCAAGTAACGTTTGGCATAGTTGGACTTCAAACACTTCACTACTATCATATGGTTTAATATAGTACGTCTGATGCTTACAGTCTAAAACACACTGAAATTGTGTATAGTGCGTTTCACCGTTTTCCCTAATCGCGCCGTACGGAACACTGACATTATCCAACACTTTAAAGCATTGGTTGACATGTTGATTAATATCTCTGCCCTCTAATATTAAATGTTGTCGTAAATATGCCGCTCTTACAAAACGTTCAGATGATGTGAATCCTCCTGGCAAACCAAATGTGCCCCCAGCATTACCGAGTGCTTCAAAGTTTCGTTCACCAAATTGTTTTTGTTGATGTTGCAGAGGCGATAGATGTGTGTAGTTTTTCAAATTTTCATAATGCCATTCTAAATTAGGGCTATTCGTCAACACATGTACAGGATTCTCTTTCACTACTAACAAACCATTGTGGGGTTCAATTGTCACAGTTTCTCCTGTTTTATCTGTCACGATAAAGTGTAGCGGAGGTATATTATCTAATGCTTTATTACCGATAGCTACGATATTCACTTGAGCAATACTCTGTTTCAACGTGGCTATTGAGTTATTAAATCCAAGTAACCATAAGATAAATTCTTCTGGTCCTACGTTAAAGTACCCCTCTCTTGGGTTGGTAGTATAACTCGCAAGCCTACTAAAATAATGGTTAGAAATAGCCAAGCCCTGTTCATTTACGCCATCACTAAAGCGATATTGTCCGACCATCATAGCTGTTCCGACGAAACCATATTTCAGTTCCTGTTTCCCTGCTATTTCAAATTCGTAATTGTAACGCTTTGGGACAGCTATAGGAATGTTATTAGATTCAAACGCAAAATCCATCGTCCTTGCTAGATAATTATGTTGCAGTACAGACTGCACTGAAAATCCTGTACAGATACGAATTCCTCCTGTTCGTAAGCGATTTCATAACTAATTTGTAGTGTATCATATAATGAACGATCTCACATAACCTCATTATAAATAATGATCATTGTGTTGAAACCCAACTTAGGTGCCTTTTATTCAGATTACAACTGTCACTTTTATCACTTGAATAGTACTTTTACATTAATATGTGATAAAATTTAATTGACGGAAAATTCAGTCATATTATATTAATAATAATAAAGGGGGATTATAATATGCCTAAAAAGTTATTTAACATTGATTTAAACAAGAAAATGGATCAACAAGATCATCCAGGACACAACCGATGGCATCCAGATATTCCAGCAGCATTTTCAGTAGATCCTGGAGAATCATTCCGTATGGAGTGTTTAGATTGGACGGACGGACAAATTGGTAACAATGATGATGCAAGCGATATTAAGAACGTCAATTTAAACCGTGTTCACGTTTTAAGCGGACCTGTGCACGTTAATGGTGTTGAACCTGGCGATTTACTTGTAGTCGACATTTTAGATATTGGTACATTTGAAGATCACGCATGGGGCTTTAACGGTATTTTCGATAAGACAAACGGCGGTAGTTTCTTAGTTGATCACTATCCGAATGCTCAAAAATCTATCTGGGATTTCAACGGTATCTATGCGACAAGCCGTCACGTACCTGGCGTTGAATTCGCTGGTATTATTCACCCAGGGTTAATCGGTGTCGCACCTTCACAAGAAATGTTAGATGAATGGAATCGCCGTGAACGAGAATTAGTAGATACAGATCCAAATCGTGAACCAGTACTAGCAAATTTACCAGAAACAGATGCAGCAGTAGTTGGGAATCTTAAGGGGAAAGATTTCGAACGCGTAGCTAAAGAAGGTGCACGTACAGTTCCACCACGTGAAAACGGAGGTAACTGCGATATCAAGAACTTATCTAAAGGTTCTCGTGTGTACTTCCCAGTATTTGTAGACGGTGCCAAACTATCTGTCGGAGATTTACATTTCTCTCAAGGTGATGGCGAAATCACTTTCTGTGGTGGTATTGAAATGCCAGGTTGGATTGAACTACGTGTTAATGTCATTAAAAATGGTATGGAAAAATATAGCATTAAGAAAAACCCTGCATTCAAACCAGGCCCAGTTATGCCAAACTATACAGATTACATTGTCTTCGAAGGTATTTCAGTAAATGAATTTAACGGTAAACAAACATACTTAGATGCAAACACGGCTTATCGTAATGCTTGTTTAAACGCAATCGAATTCTTAAAGACACGTGGTTTCACTGGCGAACAAGCCTATATGTTATTAGGTTCTGCACCTGTTCAAGGTACAGTTGCGGGTATCGTTGATGTGCCAAATGCTTGTTGTACCCTAGCTATTCCACGTGAAATCTTCAATGCAGATATCTTACCTAACTTGGAGCCTGATGAGTAATGCCGCAGTACACATATGCATGTCCAAAATGCGATGAATTCACACTCAAACAGTCAATACACGATTCACACGAAACTGCATCATGCCCTACTTGTGGCTCTACGTCAAAACGTGTCTTCACAGCATTTCAAACGAACACAATGAATACTAATTTAAAAAAACGTATCGAACAAGGTCAAGAACCTAAAGTCGTTTCTAAAGATAAACTGCCTAAACAACCACGCAAGACACCTAAAGCACCGCGTCCATGGATGGCAGGCCACTAATAAGTTAAAACACCCTACAATACCTTACATGTTATGTAAGTCTGTAGGGTGTTTTGTATTGCAATAGATAAATAAATACATCAAAAAAAGCGAGGACCTTCAACGCGTCCTCGCTTTTAAGTGAAATACTGGTTATTTGAATTTTTGTTGTTCTGCATCTCTTAATTCTACGCGGCGTATTTTACCTGAGTTTGTCTTCGGTAAATCTTCGACAAATTCAATAGCTCTTGGGTATTTATAAGGTGCCACATCTTGTTTAACGAAGTTTTGTAATTCTTTCACTGTGTCTTCATTACCTTCTACATCATCTTGTAATATCACAAATGCTTTAACGATATTACCTCTAATTTCATGCGGACTCGCTACGACTGCACACTCTTTAACGTAAGGATGCTTAGTCAATGAGTCTTCAACTTCGAATGGTCCAATAGTATAACCTGAACTAATGATAATATCATCACGGCGTCCTTCGAACCAGAAATAGCCATCTTCGTCACGTTTTGCTAAATCACCTGTGATAAAGTAATCTCCCACTTTCGGTTCTTCAGTTCTTTCTGGATCTTTATAATAACCTTTAAATAATGCAGGTAAGTCTACCGGCACTGCAATATTACCGATTTCTCCAACAGGTGCAATTTCACCGTCATCATTTACGACAGTAACTTGACTACCTGGTATCGCTTTGCCCATTGAACCAGGTCGGCTTTCTGTATCCTTTAAGAAACCAATTAATAACGTACTTTCTGTTTGTCCATAACCATCTCTCACAGTTAAATCAAAGTTATCTTTAAATTTCTCTACTACTTCTCTATTGAGTGGTTCACCTGCAGATACTGCACTATGCAAATGTTCTAAATTATACTCAGTCAGCTGTGGTGATTTCGCCATAATACGATACTCAGTAGGTGTACAACAAAGTACATTGATTTGATAATCTTGTAGTAATTGTAAGTATTTTTCAGCTGCAAAACGACCATTAAATACAAATGCCGTCGCACCTGAACCTAATATAGAAAGTAACGGGCTCCACACCCACTTTTGCCAACCAGGGGCAGCAGTAGCCCAAACTAAATCGTCTTCCTTAATACTCAACCAATGTTCTGGTGCCATTTGCATATGTGCGTAACCCCAACCATGTGAATGGATTACTGCTTTCGGGTTACCCGTTGTCCCTGATGTATAGGAATACAATGCTACATCTTCACTGGAAGTGTCCGCAGTATCTAAATGAATATCTTGTGATTCCATTTCTTGATCTATTGCGTACCAATCTTCATGTTCCCCACCAACGATAAATTTCGTTAGCTCATTATATTGTTCTACACCTTCTAGCTCTTCAATACGTTCACTCATAATAACTGCGGCTTTGACTTCACCATGTGTGATTCTATATTGTAAATCCTTTGTGCGTAGCATTTCTGAACTTGGAATGATAACGATACCTAACTTTAATGCTGCAATATATATTTCATATGTTGCGATACTTCTAGGCATCATGATTAACATTTTGTCCCCTTTTGTTAAACCATGCTTTAAAAATACATGCCCAATTTGGTTCGCTCTCTCCATTAAATGACGATATGTAATGTCATAGCGTTGACCTTGCACATCTTCAAATATAATGGCTTTCTTCTCAGGCTGTTTGGCATATTGTTCAATCTCATTTACAATATTATATTTATCTGGTGCAATGAGGTCTCTTTTATTCATAAATTTACTCTCCTTACCTCGTACAACACTGTTTATATTTTAAAATCCCTAATTACGCTTTGTACGATTGTATAACAATTTAAACTTACTCTTACGATTTTACACCTAATTATTGTAACAAAAAAGCTACACGTGTTTACAATTTGTAGAATACGGAAATATTTATGTGTAACAACTTTTACAATTGAAGTAATTTTTCAATTTTTGAATTACTTCAAAATAACAGTATTTATGACACCTATCTATCCAATGATTAAAAAACAAAACGTATATAGACTTATCATTAACATATGACTCAAATCTAAACATATTACATATGAAATCAATCTTTAGATTACCCTACGACATCGTGTTATAGTATACAAGTATGCAAAATTATATATGAAAGAAGTGAGATAAATGCCTGAAGAAAATGCATTCCATGTGGAAAAGCGTGTGCCTTTATTTATCGTACTCTTGTCTGGTGCATTTATTACGATATTAAACCAGACATTGCTCGGTACAGCACTTCCACCTATTATGAAAGACCTTAAAGTATCAGAAAGTACTGTTCAATGGTTACAGTCGATATTTATGCTCGTCAACGGAATTATGATTCCTGTAACAGCTTATCTCATTGAACGATTCACCTCGAGACAGCTCTTTTTAACCGCAATGGGCGTATTTACTGCCGGCACATTACTCTGTGCAGTTGGCCCTGATTTCACATATTTATTCTTTGGACGCGTCTTACAAGCGGCCGGTGCTGGTATTATGATGCCACTCATGCAGACGATTCTTTTCTTACTATTCCCTGTAGAAAAAAGAGGTTCAGCAATGGGATTATTCGGACTCGTCATCGCATTTGCACCCGCAATTGGTCCAACACTATCCGGAATATTAGTAGAACATTTAACATGGAGAAGTGTTTTCTATGTCGTACTACCTATCGCTATTATTATTATTATCACTTCATTCTTTTTATTAAAAAATGTTACCGACACTACACGTCCGAAGTTAGACATACTATCGGTTTTCCTATCTACAATAGGATTTGGCGGTCTATTATATTGCTTTAGTATTGTTGGAGATGTCGGTTGGAATCACTTACAATTTATCGTTCCTTTAATTATTGGTGCGATTACTTTAGTTATTTTCATCCGTCGTCAGTTAAAACTCGAACACCCTATGCTCGAATTTAGAGTATTTAAGTACAATATTTACACACTCGGTACGATATTAAGTATGTTCGTATTTGGTATTTTAATTGCAACGAACATCATCTTACCTTTATATATGCAAAACATGTTACACTTCTCAGCTTTAGAATCAGGTTTAGTATTATTACCTGGTGCAGTACTAATGGGTATTATGAACCCAATCACTGGTCGCTTATTTGATAAGTTCGGTGGTAAATGGTTAGCGCGTATCGGCTTGTTAGTACTTGTGATGTCAACGATTCCTTTCACAATGCTTTCAACACACACGAGCTACACTTATTTAGCAGTAGGTAACGCGTTACGTATGTTATCCATTTCTATGGTTATGATGCCGATGACGACATTAGCAATTAACCAACTACCAAATAAACTCGTTCCACATGGTACAGCCGTTAACAATACCTTTAGACAGATGTCTGGTGCCATTGGTACAGCCGTATTCATTACATTAATGTCTGTCACAGCCATTCCAAAACAAGGACTTGAAGGTATGATCCACGGCGTTAATGTCACATTCACAGTCGCAACTGTCATTTCAGTCGTTGCGTTACTATTTTCTAAAAAGCTTAAAAATCCAAGCCAAACATCACGTAATACAATGTAATGTGGCTTGCGTATTAATATGAATCTAAATAAAACGCTGATTTCTACGATGAAAAGTAGAAATCAGCGTTTTTTCTCTAAGAAAAAGTCGTAAAATTTTTCATTAAAACCTATTATAACGAAGCATTTATCATCCGATTTAAGACAATATTACACCCTCTTAAATATATGTTATTCGACTGAATCTAGTGGTAATCGATTTAAGGCAATGTCACCTAACGATTTTGCGGCAACGATTAAGGCATCTTCATTTACTTCAAACTTAGGGTGATGGTTCATGTACGGATCTTTAACACCTACTGGCTTACATCCCACAACATAGAAACTGCCTGGAATTTCCTTTAAATAGTAAGCAAAGTCTTCTGAACCTGTAACAGGTGGCATTTCCATCAATTGTTGGAAATAGCTGCCTTGACTTTCAGATAAGATTTCAGCCACTTTATCTGTTTCTTTTGGGTGATTATACAGTACTGGATAGCCGAACATATAGTCTAAGTCATAATCAATGTCGAAGCCTACTGCCACGCTTTTAACTACTTTCTCAATTTCTTCATACATTTTTTGACCCACTTCATCATTTAAATATCGGGCAGTACCTTTAATCGTCACTGTATCTTGGATTACATTTGCTTTGCCTGGCGCATCAAATGAACCAATTGTCACTACGCCCATTTCTAATGGATCTATACGTCGTGAAACCACTGTTTGAACTGTGCTTACGAAATTCGCACCTGCAACAAGTGCATCATTCGTTTTATGAGGACTAGCAGCATGGCCTCCCACACCTTTAATCTTCAACGTAAACACTGAACTACCAGAAAATGCGTTGCCTTTATTATAAGCAATAATTTCTGGACCTACGACAGGTGCCACATGTAAACCATAAATTTCGGCAACATCATCTAATGCACCTGATTGCATAACTTGTTGCGCACCACCAGGCGGTTGTTCTTCAGCATGTTGATGTACAATTTTCACAGTACCTGGTAACTGCTCACGGATTTCGATTAACGCGTCTGCTAAAGTTAATAGTGACGCAGTATGTGCATCATGTCCACAAGCATGCATGACACCTTCATTTTCAGATTTAAAATCAAAATCTGTTTCTTCTTTAATTGGCAACGCATCAAAGTCAGCACGCAATCCAATTGTTTTACCTGGTAACTTACCTTCAATTTCAACGATTACAGCATGTCCACCTTCAACAGGTTGGGTCACGTTCACAGGCTTACCTTTATAATAATCTTTGATATATTGTGCAGTTTGTTCTTCTTCAAAAGATAACTCAGGATGTTGATGTAAATAACGGCGATGTTTAATCATTTCCTGTTCTTTACTTTCTAATTTTTCAAATAATATATCTTTTATATTCATATCACATACCTCTTTCATCACAATTATT
Source organism: Staphylococcus hsinchuensis (assembly GCF_038789205.1). Classification (NCBI taxonomy): domain Bacteria; kingdom Bacillati; phylum Bacillota; class Bacilli; order Caryophanales; family Staphylococcaceae; genus Staphylococcus; species Staphylococcus hsinchuensis. The sequence goes on along the minus strand of NZ_CP128355.1, from coordinate 710,893 downwards.
ATAATGGTACTTATATACTATATTAGATATTTAAATATATTAATTCAAACATAGAATAATAATTCCTAATATTTATTTGATCTGTTCAAATATATTATATTGAGTTAAATTCAAATACCATTTAACACAGTTGTGTTAGAATGTAAAATAACAATCAGTCATTGATACGCATTTCAAATGATCCATAAGGAGGCTTAAACTATGCCAAAATCGTATAATATCGGGGTAGAAGCAACGATTGATGTTATCGGAGGAAAGTGGAAACCGGTTATTTTATGTCACTTACAAAATAATGGATTAATGCGAACTTCTGAATTAAAACGTGCAATCCCTACGATTACTCAAAAAATGTTAACACAACAATTACGCGAATTAGAAAAAGACGGAATCATTAATCGTATTGTTTATAATGAAGTCCCTCCCAAAGTAGAATATGAATTGTCTCAATACGGCAAGTCGTTAAGTAACATACTCAGCGCTTTATGTTACTGGGGTGAATTTCATGTTGAAAAACTTTATAACCAAGGTGAAAACGTCTCCCTCATACGACAGGATCACGTCAATATTCCATAATTTTTGTACGAATTTATGACATAGTCAATCTAAAAGGTGAATCAATCTTTTGGATTGGCTTTTTTATATTAAAACTTCGTTTATAGCGAAGTCATAATGCATACTATCTCACAATTGGTACTCAAACTTGATAGCTAATGACTAAAAAAAGTTAAAACAAAAAATTTTACCGAAAAAAATTTACAATGCTACCTCAATTTATATAATAAAACCTCCTATAAAATTTACAAATCAATGCTTGATAATCCCTGTTATAACAGCGTTCATCATAGAATTAATTTATTTATTTTTTAAATCCTTTAAGAATATATACAAATTGTAAAAGAAAACGAAACAAAATTGACATAATTCATCAAATTTTCTTAACATTCATTAAATATAATTATGGTAAATTGTCATAACATGGAACAAGGAGGGCTAGAATGAAAACATTCCAATTATCAGACGCACAAGTCGAATCTTTAAATAAAGAACTGATGCATGTTAATACGAGTATCAATAATATCGCTGGTATCATTACAATAAACAACGATATACCATTTTCAGATATTGTAACAGGTATCAATCACGTTATGGCCCAACATGACGTTTATATGTATCGATTAACACAAGTCGGTTCAGAATATAGACAGTACATTGACGAATTTAAGGAACAAGAATTTGAATATATTGATTTTACAAACGACCCACAATCCTATGATTACTGGGTAGACAAACAAGTCCGTAAAAATATCTTCCGCATGGACCAACCTCTTTATGAATTTACCATCCTAACATTACCTGAAGGTCAAACAGCAATCTTCACATTACACCACCATATGATTTCAGATGCATGGAGCACGACACTATCTGGCAATGCATTGTTCGAATACTTCTTATATGGTGAACATAAGACAAATTCTTCTCATGGTTATTTAGAATCAATTGAAAATGAAATTGCATATAAAAACTCAAATAAATTCAACAAAGACAAACGTTTCTGGTCTAATAAAGTTGAGAACTTTAAATTTGCACCTTTATTCGAAAAGCATTCAAACTCAAACGCAGTGGCTGATAGAGTGAGTTTCCATTTATCAGAAACGACAACTCAAAGTATTTATACATTTTGCGAAAATAACGAAATCAGTTTAAATAATTTATTTTCATCGGCTATGATGCTTTTAAAATATATCAGAACAGGCTCTCCTCAAGTATCAACTGGTATTCTAATTCATAACAGAAATAAACAATTCGAAAAAACAACGATCGGTGACTATGCACGTGTCTTACCCATTATTATGGAAATTGACCCACAAGATGCATTACTTACACATTTAAGAACAGTTAAAAATGAGGCCTTCAAAGTGCTTAAACACCGTAAGTATCCTTTCAATTCATTACGTAAAGATACAAAGAGCACACAACCACTGTTTGATTGCACAGTCTCATTCCAGAAAAATCAATATAACCCGACTTTAATCCAAAAAGGATTTACAGATAAGTGGTTTAGTTCTTACGCACACCACATTCCGCTAGGTCTCAATGTAAGTAATAGAAACAGCCAAAATGACATAGCAATCGACTACAATTACCAAGTCGACTACTTAACAGAAGAAGATGTTGTTGCCGCACACCAAGACATTATGAACATCATCGGTGAAATTACAAATAGCCCTAACCAACGCATCAGTGCACTAGCAGCCATCGATTTATTTGCTAAATCATAATCATATACTTATTAAAAAAACGCTGACCTCATCTAATCATGAAGTCAGCGTTTGCTTTATTATAAATAACGTTTCACTACGAATTACATATCTGGTGTCTTCGCAGATGTACGTTTTCTTAAATCATATTCAATTTCTTCTAAACTACGGCCTCGCGTTTCTGGTAAGTATTTAATAACAAATAACATTGCTAAAATACCGATTACCGCGAAGATTAAGAAGACCCATTCTGTGCTAAGTGCACTATTTAAGATTGGGAATATTTGCGCAACAAGTAACGTACCGAAGTTCAGTACAAGTGTGGCAATACCTGTAGCTGCCCCACGTGCACGCATTGGGAACATTTCAGGTAACATTACCCAAAGAATTGGTCCCCAAGTTAAACCGAAGAATACGATAAATAATGATAAACAAATAATGATAATTACGGCAGATGATTTAATTCCCATTGTCCAAATCAGGATAGCCATAATTACTAATGATGCTACCATCCCAATATTCCCTGTCACTAATAGTTTCTTACGGCCAACTTTATCTGCAATAAATACTGCGATAATCGTAACTAATACATTGACTGTCCCAATACCCACTGTACCTAAGATTGATGTCGCTTCACCTAATCCAGCTTTACCAAATATCTTAGGCGCATAGAAGATAATCGCATTGATACCTACGATTTGTTGGAATAACGCAAACACACAACCAACAATTAACGTCGGACGTAACCACGGTGATTTCAACACAGACAATGTAGATTCTGAAACTTTCGAAATCTCACGCATTTCTTTAATTTCATGATCGATTTCTTTATCACTATTAAATGTAATCTTCATTACATCACGTGCTGCTTTCTCACTACGATGTTCTAGCAACCATCTTGGACTTTCAGGCATAAATGCAATACCAATTAATAAGATAACAGATGGTACTACAGCTAAACCTAGCATCCAACGCCAACCTTCAATATCTGTAAAGGCATAGTTGACTAAGAACGCAACTAAAATACCAATCGTGATCATCAATTGGTTTAAAGAGCCAAGTGAACCACGAAATTCTGTTGGTGCCATTTCTGATAAATAAACAGGTACTGTTGCCATTGAACCACCAACAGCTAAACCAATAACGAAACGTCCTAAAATAAGTACCGCTATATTTGGTGAAAATGCCATTAACAACGAACCTATTATATAAACTAATGCGATAATTAACACTAAACGTCTCCGACCAATTCTATCTGATAAAGGCCCACTACCACCAGCGCCGATGATTGCACCTACAACCATTGCTGATACAACCAAACCTTCAGTATATTGGTTGAGCGGAATATCTTTATCTATGAATAATAGCGCACCAGATATAACACCATTATCATAACCATACAATAGGCCTCCCAGTGCTCCCAAAATAAAAATTAAACTTTTATTTATTTTCAAGTTTTTACAACTCCTTTAAAATCCTTTATTAAATTATAATCCTAAAATGTAAGCGTTTCAATAAGTTTTTATATTTCTTTTTTATACATAAGAGGTAAAATGCATTTTCTAGTTTCAATATTCTAGATAAATTAATTTCCATTCATATTATATTGTTTTGTTATTACTATAGTTGTAAAAGTGGATATATTGTTTAATTTTTATCGGGAGGTTCAGTTGTTTGGAAACGTTTGTCACTATTTTGCATAAGATAGCATGCCTGTAACATCATATAAATAACGAATAAACTTGCTAAAGTATCTGTGAAATAATGTGCTTGTAAATAAATACGCGAAATCATTAAAGAAACGACGAGGCAAACGGCTATGATTTTTAACAATTTATTGCGCTTTAACAATAGGATGAAACTCACTAATATGCAGATACTCAATACATGCATACTCGGGAAGCTAAAGCCGTCAATATCAATATTCGGACGGGTACGTTGAATCACATACTTTAAAAATGTACCTATTGCAAAAATGCTAAAACACCACAGACCATACCACCAAAATAAAAATCTTCGATAAACAAATAACCCTACTAAAATAATTAATATGTATATCAAACAATTCACTGGTGAAAAAACATTCGAAATGATATGTAAATATTGAACTACAACTTCAGACTTCATATGTTCTCTCAAAGTTTGATAAACTGCACGGTCTAATCCCGTCGTTAACTGAAAATGAATGCATACCATCAGTAATAAAATACAAATCGCAGCAACTACCATTTTTATATAGTACTTCACAATCATCCCCCTTTCACATTCACCGCTTATGGTCGCTTACATTAGGGCAAAAAGGAGATTAAACTTAGAAACTCAAGTAAACCAAATTTCAATTGATAGCTCAATACTACTTTGGGTGGAGAAACCTTTTATCTTATTAAAAATTTTCGTAATTGTTTCGATTTACAAAATGTGTTATTTTATTGTTGTTAGATAAATACGAATGATTACGTTTTAAATGAATGTGAGGAATAAACTAAAGGAGTATTTATATGAATGAGGAAAAATTTAACGAGTTAGCACAAGCCTACGATAGCCCTAACAGAATTGAACTCGCACAAATTATTGCCAATGAAACAAATAAGCTCTTAGATACAACTCAATACGAGTCATTATTAGACTATGGTGGTGGTACCGGTTTAGTTACTTTATCAATCGATCACCATTTTAAATCAGTAATACTTATAGATTCATCTGAACAGATTGTGAACGTCTTTAAAGAGAAATACAAAGCTTTAGATAAAGACAATATGCAAGGATTCGTCGGAGATATTTTAACCGATTCAAACATAGCCACTGAAAAAGAACAATATGACGTCATATTTTTATCTTTAGTATTATTGCATAGTGGAGATTACCAGCAATTATTAAAGCAACTAGAACCACAATTAAAACAAAACGGCATGTTCATTATCGTTGATTTCGATAAAAATGATAAAGTCAGTCATCCCGCAGTCTATAATGGTTTCCACCAATCAGAGATCAAGCAAACCCTAGAAACAATTGGATTGAAAGATATTCATACTCACACGTTTTATCATGGCAAACAAATATTTATGAACCAAGACGCTAGCATGTTTATCGCTAGTGGATTGAAACGATAAATAAAATGATGATGCCGAATTATATTAAAAAACCACCCTTTTTCAGCGGGTGGTTAAGTGATATTTAATAAATTTTTTCCTTACTCCTCTTCCCCACCTTTTGCGCGGTTGATCACACGGTAAAGGGAATCTGCTACGGGTGGGAAGACTAATGATATTGAGAGAATCATTAATATAAATGGTAGCATTGCTATCGCAACGAGGATGCCTCCGACGCCCAACATAAAGTTCTTTCTCATTTGTGCCATGATTTGTTTCACCTCTTTTTACTCAAGATTTATTTTATACGTCATCGTTATATTTTTAATGATTGATACTAACTTATACCGAATTAACTTGATTATGGCACTTTCCTATATTTCTTTCAAATTTCTACCACACTACCGAATACTACAAAAAAGGAGTAGGACAGAAATCGAATTTTTAATAAAGCTTTCGTAGCCCCACCTTATTGACAAAGAGCCTGAAACAACATTTTTTGTCTCAGACTCTCCCCTGCCATTTGTGTTTTAAACGGCTATTTTACTTTATCACTGCTCGTAATTTCTCTTTCTCTTGATCTGATAAAAATGCATAACGAATCGCACGTTGATTAATTTCAACAATTTGCTTTAAGTCTATGAAATGATGGTCCAATAATAAATGATATTCTTCATTTAATGACGTCTGTGTCACTGTGCGATTATCCGTGTTAATGATAAAAGGGATGTCATGCTCTAACAAATATGGAAGATTTAATTGTGACAATTGTTGAATTGCGTTTGTCTGAATATTACTTTTTGGACAAATTTCTAGTAATACGTCTCGTTGCTTTACTTCTTGCAAGGCAGTTTCATCATCGTTAATCGCAACGCCATGACCGATACGACGAGCACCTAGTCTCATAGATTCCATTACATTATGTTTACAACCACATTCACCTGCATGCAATGTTAAGTTGAAACCTTGGTCTAAGCCATATTGTATCGTCGAAGAAATGGATTCGGGAGGAAAACCCGCTTCAGGTCCAGCAAAATCAATGCCACAAAGTGTTTTACTATCGATTTGATGTTCGGCAATTGCATCAAATAATTGTCGATTGACTTCACTTTCATGTTGGCGCATGGCACATACTAATATATTTACTTTAATATCAAACTGTTCGAGTGCTGCTTGTACACCTGATTCGACTGCTTCAAACGTATCTTGTACGGTTAATCCTTGCTCTGTATGTAATAAAGGTGCGAAACGGATTTCGATATATTTCACGTTATCTCGATTTGCTTGAGCTACTACATCGACAACTGCCCTTTTTAAACTATCGTAAGTTTGCAATACTTTCAAAATTTCATCGAAACATTGTAAATATTCATCTAAACTGTCGCATTTTTCGTTAACTAATAAATGCTGTTCGTTTAAAGCCACACCTTGCTCTTGAGCTAATTGTTTAATTAATTCTACGCTCACTGAACCATCTAAATGACAATGCAGTTCAACTTTCGAAATTTCTTCTAAACGTTTCTCCATCTTAATGACCTACCTCACTTGAAACATCTTTTATCATGACCGTTGTTAATATTCATTTTCTAAAAATTTTATTGACTTACTATAACATTTTGACAACGATTATTCTATATTCAACACCTTAAGTACTATTTTCGTCCTCTAAATAAAAGAAAAGAAGTGCTATCATAGCACTTCTTTTTATATAAAACCGGTGTTAACCATTTAATTATGCGTCGATATAGTGGTGTTGTTTAAGATAAGCAATAATTTGTTCTACCGCTTCATCGACACTCAACTGTTCCGTATCTACGACGATTTCTGCTTGAGTCGGTTCTTCATACGGTGCATCAATACCTGTGAACCCGCTAATTTCACCATTTCTCGCCTTTTTATACAGTCCTTTAGGGTCTCTCGCTTCACACGTTTCTAAACTACATTGCGTGTAAACTTCGATGAACTCTTGATCATCCAACAATGCTCTTACAGCATCGCGATCTTCCCGATATGGTGAAATAAACGCAGTCACCGTAATCATACCTGCGTCGACCATTAATTTACTCACTTCACCGATACGTCTAATATTTTCTTGGCGATCTTCTGGACTAAAGCCAAGATTTTTATTTAATCCATGTCGAACGTTATCTCCGTCTAAACGATACGTTTGCATACCTTGGTTGAATAGTGCTTGTTCTAACGCGACAGAGATTGTAGACTTCCCTGACCCTGATAGTCCAGTGAACCATATAACTGCACTTTTATGATTATTACGTTGTTGACGTTCTGTTTTTTTAACTTCTGAGTCATGCCAAGTAATATTTTCCGATTGAGCCATCGTGCCACTCCTTTTATTATGAATAATTAATGTGATTGTTGTTCAATTTTATTGTTCTTGCATGCCTTTGATTAATACTTCGGCAACTTCAGGTCTTGAAAATTCTTTCGGTAGTGATTCACCTTTTTTCAATTTCTCACGCACTTTCGTACCACTTAAATGTAAATGTGCAGAAGCATCATGTGGACATGTCTTAGCTGTCGCCATATTTTCACATGTTGTGCAGTAGAAAGCATGTTCAAATTTCAATATGCGAATGCCTAGTTCATCTTCATATTGACCAATGAGCTCTTGTGCTTCGTATGTACCGTAGTAATCGCCAACTCCAGCATGGTCTCTGCCGACGATAAAGTGTGTACAACCGTAGTTTTTACGTACTGTCGCATGTAAGATTGCTTCACGTGGTCCTGCATATCGCATTGCAGCTGGATAGATGACTAAGCGTGCTCTATCTTCTGGATAATAGTTTTTCAAGATAACTTGGTAGCTCTCCATACGGACAGATGCGGGAATATCGTCCGATTTTGTTTCACCTACTAACGGATTTAGCAATAAACCATCCACTGATTCCAGCGCAGCTTTTTGAATGTATTCGTGTGCACGGTGCACAGGATTACGTGTTTGGAAACCTACTACTGTCTTCCAACCTAAATCTTGGAACAATTGACGTGTTTCAACAGGGTCTAAATGGAAGTCTACGAATTCGTCGTGTTTTGGACGTTCTACTAAATGGATTGGACCTGCAAGATAAACGTTACCTTTTTCGTAAACCTTTTTTACACCTGGATGCGCGTCATCTGTCGTGCCGTAGACTAGTTTTGCTTCTTGCTCTTTGTCATAAGTGTATTTTTCTTCCAGATCGAGTACACCATAAAGTTGGTCGTCCTCACCGTACAATGCGACACGTGAGCCAATCGTTAATGCATCGGCTTGTGCTTCAATTACTGGTAATGTAATAGGAATGCTCCATACAAGTCCATTGCTTAAATGTAGATTTTCGACAACTTCTTTGTAGTCCGCTTGATTCATAAACCCTGTTAATGGACTGAACCCACCGATTGCGATGAGCTCTAAATCAGATAAACTCCAAGGATTTAATGTGATGGATGGAAATTCCTTTGCTTCAGCGATGAGTTGTTCTCTTTCAGAACCTTCTAATTGTCTATTGATTAATTGCCCACCGTGGGGTTCGATTGTCATTGTATGATTTGTCATGATTCACACTTCCTTTTCTAGAAATTTTAAAATGTTTCGCTTTATTTTTTACTTTTAGAAACGTGTAATGAATGGTGATGATTTTGTATAATTCCAAAAATTACTAATATAATCCAAGCAACGATAATGCCTACTTTTATTGTAGTTTCTGTGGAGTCAGAGAATTTCGCTATACTTAACAACGAATTACTGTTGGTAAAAATGATTAAGCCACCGACACATATCGCTAATATATTCATCGGTAAAACCTTTACTAACCAGGCAGCAATTGGCGCGGCTATCATGCCACCGATACTTAAGAAAATGACGAGTGCCCAGTTAATTTCGCTCCAACCTAAGAAAATAATGAATCCTAGTGAAGCTGATAAAGTGACGAAAAATTCACTCGCTGATACAGTTCCAATTGCATATCTTGGTTCTAACTTCTTCTGTGCTAATAAGAGTGGCGTGTTGACTGGACCCCAACCGCCACCTCCGATTGCATCTAAAAATCCTGCAATCGCACCTTGTGGAATAACTAAAAGTCGTTTTTTACTATTCACATCGATATCATCTTCAACTGCTTCGTTTCGTTTAATTAAAAATTGATATAAGATATAGAATCCCATCAATAATAGGAATATTGCTATTACGGGCTTGATTAGATCGCCCTTAATATGACTTAATAACGCAGCACCAAGAAAGGCTGCAATAGCTCCTGGTATTGCTAATTTAATGAGTGTGGGTTTATGCACATTTTCAAACTTCAAATGAGATGTACCTGAAACGGCGGTCGTTGCTATTTCTGAAAAATGAACGGTCGCTGAAACGATTGCAGGTGTTATCCCAAATGTAAGTAAAATAGAAGAGGAGGATGCACCAAAACCCATACCTAATGAACCATCAATCATTTGTGCAACAAAACCTGCCAGTGCAAATATCAATAGTTTTCTCATGTGTGGGCACCCCTTTCAATACGTTTAATTTATTGAATCTAACCATATTTTTATTTCTTTTTGCTTTTTTGTATCTAAATACGTTTCATCTAACAATGCTTTTAATATGTTTTGTTTTTCAGTTGATGAAAGTGAACTATTTTTCACTTTAGTCCTACATTCATATAAAAAGTCGACGTAACTTTCGTAAGAAGTAGGAAAGCGTTGCTCAAATTCTGATAATAGTTGTGACGTTAACCCTGGGCTCGCACCATTGGTTGTAATACTAATCGTTAAGTGCCCACGTCTTAATATATTTGGAACAATGACATTACCTTGACTTGCCTCTCCAGCCATATTGATTAATGCGTGTGGTGGTTTCACCTTTAAGATGTGCTGATTCGTTGCTTCATCGTTCGTTGCAACAATGATTAAATCAGCTTGTGCAATATCCTCTGAAGATTCAAACTTTTTTTGAATCCATTCAATCACCGAATCTTGATATAACTCATTTAAATTAGGTGTTAACTCAGGACTAATAATTCGAATATGCGATGTAAAATCTATGAATTTGTGAACTCTACGTTCGGCTACCTTTCCGCCACCGATTATGACTACATGTTTATTTTGCATATCAATCATCAAAGGCATTAGAGACATATTGTCACTCCTCATCATGAATTCAATTTCACTGTTTGGTCTATGTCATCAAATGTTTCTATCACTCGATCTCTTAAGGCAAGCTGTAAGTTTAAATGATGACCTAATCTCTCACACAAGATAATGTCGCTAGGTTCATCTTTATATCGTCCGGCCTCTGATATAATATGTTGGTCTAATATGCCGGTAAACCATAAATATGGCACGATAAAGATTTGAGAGGGTTGTTCATTAACAGCATCTTGTAGCTTACCTTCAAAGGCAGGACTACATGCTGCTAAATAGCAAACTTCAATATTGCTCATGTCTAACATGTCACAAAGTTGTTGCTGTATCTCAGTTAAATCGCGTTGTGTTTGGGGGTTACGACTGCCACGACCTACAATTAATATTTTGGCATCAGACTGTACCGTAGCTTGCGTTTCTTCAATGCGATCCTTTAAAATTTCTGTTAAACGCCGTTGTACCCCAAGTGGCTTACCGTAACTCACTGCAACGTTTGGAAAACGCTGTTGGTTCTCTTTAATTTCAGCTGGGATATCTTTAAAGTAATGACCTGCACTTAATAACAATACGGGTACAACTGAAATTTCTGTGGCACCTCGTTCAACTAAACGTTGAAACCCTTGTGATAAGGTAGGTTCTACGAGTTCTAAGAAACATGTTTCTTGTAATGGTACATCTACACGGGTTTTTACGGATTCTATAAAGGTCGTTGCTTCTGCAACAGCTTCTGGAACACGACTTCCGTGACTGACATATAAGACGCCGCGCATACTGACCCTCCTTTCTCAACAAAGCTTAATCGAACTCATTATTTTTATTCCTGCCGCTAAACTTTAAGTTAGTTTAGCTATAACTTCTTCAGTTGGCATTTCTTCAAACCAACTGATACGCTCTCTAAGTTTCACTACTTCTCCGACGACAATCATCGATGGGTTTGCTACATCTTTCGCAACTTCGACGATATTATCTAAAGTACCGACGACTGTTTTTTGTTTGTTTGAAGTACCGAGGTGGACGAGTGCGACTGGTGTATCACTAGCACGTCCATATCGGATCAATCGATCGCGAATCACTGGTAAATTTTTAACACCCATGTAAATACATAGTGTTTCAGGACCTAAAGCAAGATGCGTCCAATAGTCCGCTTCATTCACATCTTTATTAATCACCCCTGTCACAAATGCAACAGAAGAACTATAATCACGATGTGTCACTGGAATACCAGCATAAGCAGGTGCGGCAATGCCGGATGTAATGCCAGGCACCACTTCAAACGGGATATGATTTTGAGATAATATTTCAGCTTCTTCTCCGCCTCGGCCAAAGACGAAAGGGTCTCCACCTTTGAGGCGCGTAACGGTATAACCTTTCTTCGCCAAATTAACTAACACTTTATTTGTATCTTCCTGCGGTAACGAATGACGATTGGGGTCTTTCCCACAATACATATATTTCGCAGTAGGTGAGGCATATTCAAATAATGCTTTGTTGACTAAGCGATCATATAAAATAACATCTGCTTGTTCGATGGCTTTCATACCTTTAACGGTAATTAAATCAGGATCTCCAGGGCCTGCGCCTACTAAAAATACTTTGCCCATACTGTCACCACTTTCTATAATTATTAACTATGGAATACGCGACCATCTGTAACGGCCTCTACAATTCCTGCACGAACGACGAAATCACCGAAGTGTTCACCTTGTTCTCTTTCTTTCGCATATTGCGTTAAAATCGGTTGCAAGCTTTCTAATATTTCAGCTTCACCAATATTTTCTTTGTACATTTTGTTTAAGCGATCACCTGTAAAGCTACCTCCAAGATACATATTGTACTTACCAGGGCCTTTACCAATAAATGCAATTTCAGCTAACGCTGGTCTTGCACAACCGTTCGGACAACCTGTCATTCGGATAGTAATCTCTTCTTCATTAAGTCCTGCTTCATCGAGTAAATCTTCAATTTTATTAATCAATGACGGTAAATAACGCTCTGACTCTGCCATTGCTAATCCACATGTAGGGAAAGCAACACATGCCATTGAGTTTCTTCTAAGACCTGTATATTGTTCACCATCAGTGATGCCATACTCAGAAATAATTGCTTCGATGTCTGGTTTCTTCGATGGATCCACATTTGCGATAATTAAGTTCTGATTAGGTGTTAAACGGAAATCTCCTTCGTGTATTTCAGCAATTTGACGTAAAGCCGTTTTCAATTGGTAATCTTTTGTATCTTTGACACGACCATTTTGGATAAATAGTGTGAAATGCCATTTACCATTACCTTCTGTCCAACCTAAACGGTCACCGTTATGATCGAAATGGAATGGACGTGCTTCTTCTAATTCCCAACCTAAACGATTGTTCAATTCGTTTGTAATCCAGTCTTCACCAAGTCGATCAACAGTATATTTAAAGCGTGCATTGCTACGATTTTCACGATTACCATAATCACGTTGAATCGTTAAGATTTTTTCACAGACGTCCACAACTTGTTCTTTAGGGAAATAACCAATAAGACGGCCAAGTTGAGGATAAGTATCGTCATTACCATGTTTCATACCCATGCCGCCGCCAACTGTTACGTTGAAACCGACGAGCGCATCGTTTTCAATGATCGCGATTAAACCTATATCTTGTGAATACACATCAATATCGTTTGAAGGTGGAACAGCGATACCAATCTTAAATTTACGAGGTAAGTATGTCTTACCGTAAATTGGTTCCACTTCTTCTTCATCACTTGTATCTAAGACTTTGTCGCCATCTAACCAAATTTCGTGATAGGCTTGTGTCTTCGGTGATAGATGTTTACTGATGTCATGGGCATATTGATTAATTTCTGAATGAATGTCAGATTGATAAGGGTTTGGGTTACACATGACGTTACGGTTTACATCACCACATGCCGCAAGTGTGTCTAATAATGATTGGTTGATGTCTTTCATAGATTGTTTAAGATTGCGTTTTAAAATGCCATGGAATTGGAATGCTTGTCTCGTTGTTAATTTAATCGTTTGATTCGCATAATTATTTGAAATATCATCCATTGCAATCCATTGCTCAGGTGTTGCTGCACCACCTGGCGCTCTTACTCTAATCATGAAGCTATATGCAGGTTCTAATTTTTGTTTACGACGTTCATCTCTTAAATCTCGGTCATCTTGTTGATAACTACCATGGAACTTTAAGAGCTTTGTATCTGCTTGTGAGATAGATCCTGTAATCGGGTCAGCTAATCCTTCTTCGATTGTGCCACGTAGGTAATTACTATCATGTTTGATACGTTCTAACTCATCTAGTTTATCTAAAAAGTTTGTATACGTTTCAGACATCTCATCATCATTCCTTTCTGTTAATATACATCTCTTTGATAACGATTTTCTTTTCTCATTTCTGCTAAGTAGGCTTCAGCTTCCGTTTCAGACATATTACCTTCCGTTTGAAGCACATGTTGTATCGTTTGATGTACATCTTTCGCCATATATTTTTCATCGCCACAAACGTAAAGTGCTGCGCCATTGATTAACCACTGATAAAATGTTTCGCTGTTTTCTAATATGCGATGTTGGACATATACTTTTTCGTCACTATCCCTTGAAAATGCGATATCCATTTTTGTTAAGACATCATCTTTCAACCACGTTTGCCATTCAGTTTGGTATAAGAAATCTGTAGTGAAATGTTGCTCACCAAAGAATAACCACGTATGACCTGTCAGTCCTAGTTCTTCGCGTTCTTGAAGATATGATCTAAATGGTGCAACACCAGTACCTGGACCAATCATAATAACTGGTGTTTGTTCATCGAATGGGAACTTGAAATTCGGATTTTTCTTTAAATAAATTGGAATCGTATCGCCGGGTTCTATGCGTTCAGCAAGTTGTACCGAACAGACACCGTTACGTGCACGTTCATGTGCTTCGTATCTCACTGCCCCTACCGTAATATGTACTTCATCAGGGTTGGCTTTGTAACTGCTTGCGATTGAATATTCTCTCGGTGGTAACTTTCTTAAGAATCGGTGTAAATCTTGTGGCTGTAAATTGTTTGATGGAAAGTCTTGAATTAAATCAATCACATCTCTACCGTAGATATATTCTTGAATCCATTCATTGTCGTTTACTTTGTCATTAAGTTCACTGTTCTCAAATAATGGTGCTGCCTTTTGAAGTAATGGCTTTGTCAGTTTAGTAATTTCAAAATGTTCTTTTAATGCATTTTCTAGGACAAGCGTATCGCCATCTTCGTTGATTGTGACTTCTTGTTGACCGTCCCAACCTAATGTTTCAAGCAACAATGCTACAATTTCTGGATCATTTTGAGGTTTCACTACGACACAGTCACCCGGCTCGTATTCTTCACCATAATTATCTAACAAGAGTTCGATATGACGGACTTCTTTATTGGAACCACGTCCGTTTAAGTTAATATTTTCAAGTACTTCTGCTTCATATGGATTTGATTTTGAATAGCGTTGTTTTTGTGCTGATTGACCACTTTCAGTAGCTGTTACAGTTGGTTCAACGCCTGATTCATTAATCAACTTTTCGATATTCGCGTTCATCCATTTTTCAGCTGGATCGTCGTAATCGATATCGCAATCTTGTCTATCAACTAAGCGTTCGGCGCCAAGTTCTTCTAGTTTCGCATCGAAATCTTTACCTGTTTGGCAGAAGAATTCATATGACTCATCTCCAAGTGCCAACACAGAGAATCTCACGCCATCAAGCTTTGGCGCCTTTCGACCGTGAACGTATTCATGGAAGGTTAAAGCATTATCAGGTGGGTCACCTTCACCATGCGTTGCCGTGATAATAAATAAATCTTGTACTTTCTTTAAATCTCTCGCTTTGAAACCATCCATCGCGTTCAGTTTCACTGCGAATTCTTGTTCAACGAGTCGATCTGCAAACATTTCTGCTAAACCTTGTGCATTGCCGGTTTCTGAACCATATAGCACCGTAATTTCTCGCTTAGCTTGTGTTGGTGTGTCACTGTTGAGTACATTTTCAGCGACTTGTGGCGAAGCTGCTGCTGCATCGGTAGTCGCTGCTTGAGCTGCAACTTGTTGACCAGCAGTTAAGTAACCGCTAAGCCAGATGCGCTGCTCCGGGGTTAAATCTTTAAGCACTTGATTAAGTTGTGCTGCCTGTTCTTCGTTAAAAGGGCTGTTCGAGACTGATAAATTCACCGTTGTTTCACCTCATCAAATTCAAAATTGAAATGTATTTTAAATAATTTATATTGCCGATTGGAATACTAGGCTTTAATGTTAAAAAAATATTCCACTAAGGATTAGTCGTATGCAAACCACATTCTGTCTTGTTGGCATGCATCCATCTACCCGCTCTGGAATCGCTTGCATCTGCTACTGCTGAAGTACAAGGAATGCATCCAATACTTGGATAGTTATGGTCGTGTAATTCGTTGTAATGTAAATCATGTGATTTGATATAGTCCCACACGTCATCCCAAGACCAATGGATCAGTGGACAAACTTTAACTGATTTAAAACGTTCGTCTTTATTAATAAAGTTTGTGTTCTCACGACTTGGAGACTGTGCACGTCTTAAACCTGAAACCCATGCTGTAGCACCTGAAAGTACTTCTTCAAGTGGTTTAATCTTGCGAATGTAGCAGCACATGTTAGGATCGTTCTTCCATAAAGCTGGTTGGTACTCCTCCGCTTGTTCTTCTACCGTGAGTTCTGGCTTTTTCATCTTAATGTTAAGCTCTGGGTAACGTTGTTGCACTCGATCGATTAAATCATACGTTTCTTGGAAGTGTAGCCCTGTGTCAAGGAACACAATTTCTGCATTTGGTTTAACTTGATAGATTAAATCAAGTAAAATCATGGCCTCTGCTCCAAAACTGCAAGAATACACAATAGAATCACCATACGTATCATATGCCCATTTCACAACTTCGCGAGCACCTTTCGTATCGTCTGTGATATCTATTGAATCAAAAATAGTGTCATCAAAATTATCATAAGTAATTTGCTTTTCTGACATTGACGGGTCATCCCCTTTTCTAAAATATGCTCTATTTATTTATGAAATATTCTATTTTGCGAATTGTTTGAAAATAAATTATGTGTCATACTTTACGCACTGTAATATGCAATGTCAAGTGTATTATACCACGTCTCAAGCCCTCAAAACCGATTAAACTGATAAGGATAAAAATGTTTTCAGACTTTATATGACAGGCTTAAATCATATTTATATCTTTTCATTTTCAAAAAATTAAACAAATTATAAAAACCGACTCGTGATTGTCATATCAATGCTTAGACAATCTTTAAAGAATTTTTAAAATTTGTATAATTCAAGTTAAAATTTTTCCTTATAAAAATAAAAAGCGGGACAGAAATCTACATAGAGCAAATTTCAATGTCCCGCCAAGGTATATTATCGAATATATAAAGAGGTCGTTCTCCTTAACTAACTATAAATCGCGATGGTATTTTTCATTAAGTTGATGTATCAATCGTTTGAATTCTTCCTCTGAAGTAAACTCAAACGTGATTTGTCCTTTTTTATTTCGCGTCGCAATTGTTACATTCGATCCATATTGTTCTTTCAATTGACGTTCTTGTTGTTTAATAAATTTAGGTTTCACCGTAGCCTGATTTTTTGAGTTTGTCTCATTTTTTTTACCAAAATGTTCATTCACGTACTGTTCTAAGTAACGGACGCTCCAAGCCTCTTTTACTGCTTGTTGTGCTATACGTTTCATTTGATAATCATCTTTAACTGTTAGCAACGTTCTTCCATGGGCACCTGACAAACGACCATCTTTAATCATATTTGCGATGCTTATAGGTAAATGAAGGAGTCGCAACATATTAGCAATATATGGACGAGACTTACTGAGTCGTTTGGCTACTTGTTGTTGCGTCAGGTTAAGATCGTCCATGAGTTTACGGTAACCTTCCGCTTCTTCAATTGCATTTAAATCTTCACGTTGTAAATTTTCAATGATGGCTAACTCCATCATTTCTTCATCTGTTAATGTCTTAACGATAGCTGGTATTTGATCCAGTCCTGCCATTTGCGCTGCACGAAAGCGTCTTTCACCTACGACAATTGTATAGCCAACAATCGTCTTTCGTAACACAACAGGTTGAAGTATACCGTGATTTTTAATAGAACCTGCTAAATCTTCTAAGCGCTGTTCGTCAAACGTCTTACGCGGTTGGTATGGATTAGCTTTGATATCTTTAATTGCTATATTTTGAACTGTTTCATCATCATTTATAGGTAAAGGTTGCTCATCATTATTACCCAATATCATTCACCTGCTTTCACAATTATTTTTTATCAAATTAATACTTTGTTATCGCCATTATATCATTACGTCACTGGCAACACTGGTAGAGTTTAATTTTTTGTTTTATCAAAATTTTCAGATAAGTTGTTGACAAATGAAATAGAACTATGTAAGCTAAGTAATATCAAAATAGATCAACACAATCTTTAAACACAGTAATAAGGAAAGTAGAACTTAAACTACTGGCACAGAGAGTCTTCATTTGCTGAGAGAGGACACGGAAAGAAAGTTTGAAAATGGCCTTTGAGTGGTGATGCCAATATGAGGTGTCAACGGGTTCACCCGTTATAGTGATACAGTATTAACATTTTGTTAAATGGCGTACTGGAATCATACCATCATTTTAATTCGTTAATACTCATTTTATTGTTCTAAAGTGGGTTTTTATTTTGCGAATTTTTAATCGTTGACCCCAGTGGCGTTATTCTATTTAACAATTTAGCGTACTGGATAAGGTTGCTTTAGCGATAAAGTAACAAATTAAGGTGGTACCACGAAACGAGCTTTCGTCCTTTACATCCGATTTATTTCGGGTGCAAAGGACGGAAGCTTTTTTTATTTTCTAAAGGAGGTCTCAATGATGACAAAACATACTGAACTCGCACAAATTTCATTAACACATGACGATACAGGCGCAATTGCAAATCCGATTTATCTTTCAACAGCATTTCAACATCCAAAGTTAGGCGCATCCACTGGTTACGATTATACTCGTACGAAGAACCCAACTCGTACGGCCTTTGAAGAAGCTTTCGCACAGTTAGAACACGGCATTGCATCGTATGCAACATCTAGTGGTATGGCAGCGATTCAATTAATTTGTAACCTCTTCAAAGCTGGTGATGAAATTTTAGTTTCATTTGATTTATATGGCGGTACGTTCAGACTCTTTGATTTTTATGAGAAACAGTACGGTATCCAGTTCAAATATGTCGATTTCTTAGATTTCGATTCAGTCAAACAGCAACTCAACGACAATACGAAAGCATTATTCATTGAACCAATCTCCAATCCACAAATGATTGAAGTTGATGTTGAACCTTATTACGACTTAGCACACGAACATAATCTTTTAACAATCATTGACAATACTTTTTTAACACCGTACTTATCAACGCCGCTTGAAGAAGGCGCTGACATTGTATTGCATTCAGCGACAAAATATATTGGTGGTCATAATGATGTGCTCGCAGGAGTTGTTACTGTCAACGATGCGTACTTAGAACAACAGCTTTCCGAGTTACACAATATGATTGGTGCAACGCTATCACCGTTTGATAGTTATTTGTTACAACGTGGACTGAAAACACTGCACCTTAGAATGGATCGTGCTGAATATAACGCACAATTACTAGCTGAACGATGTAGAAGCTTAGATGCTATTGATGAAGTATTGTATTGCGGAAGTACTGGCATGTTAAGCATCCGTTTAAACAAAGCATTTCAAACGGATCAATTTCTAGAACATCTCAATGTATGCATCTTTGCTGAAAGTTTAGGGGGCACAGAAACATTTATCACCTTCCCTTATACACAAACCCACGTAGATATGCCAGATGCAGAGAAAGACAAACGTGGCATCGATCAACATTTACTCAGACTATCTATTGGCATTGAAGATTATAACGATATCGAGGCAGATATTTTACAGGCATTAGCAAAATCTAAGAAAGAAGTGATTACATGAGTTTATCTAAACAAACTGAAGTCATATTTGATACACGTAGAGGACACGATTATGATTCGGCAAACCCGCCTTTATATGATTCATCGACTTTCCATCAGAAACGATTAGGAGGCGATGCACCATACGATTACGCAAGAAGTGGAAATCCAAACCGAACTTTATTAGAAGAAAAGTTAGCCAAACTAGAAGGCGGCTCACACGCATTCGCCTTCTCATCAGGGATTGCAGCTATTTCAGCCGTACTACTCACGCTTAATGCAGGTGATCACGTAATTTTACCGGATGATGTGTATGGCGGTACGTTCAGATTAACTGAGCAGATCTTAACGCGTTTCGATATTCACTTTACAACGGTTGATGCAACGCAATTAACTAACATTGAAAAGGCCATTCAAGATAATACGAAACTCATCTATATCGAAACTCCGTCGAACCCTCTGTTTAAAATCACAGACATTCGCGGGGTTGCAAATATCGCACAACAGCACGATTTATATTTAGCAGTCGATAATACCTTTATGACACCACTAGGACAGTCACCTTTAGATTTAGGTGCAGATATCGTCGTCCATAGTGCCACAAAATTTATAGGTGGTCATAGTGACCTTATTGCAGGCGTTGCTATAACAAATAACAGTGAAATCGCAGACGCACTGTATCTCATACAAAATGGTACTGGCAATGCCCTATCAGCACAAGATAGTTGGACTTTAGCTAAACATTTAAAAACACTACCTATAAGATACAAACAATCAGTTGCAAATGCACAACAGCTTTATTCATTTTTAGCACAACGTCCTGAAATAGCCGAAATTTATTACCCAGGAAATAGCGACTTACATTTAGCACAAGCGCATCATGGTGGCGCTGTATTAGGATTTCGGTTAGCGGATGAAAGTAAAGCACAAGCTTTCGTGGACGCTTTAACATTACCGCTCGTATCTGTCAGTTTAGGCGGTGTTGAAACTATATTGTCTCATCCAGCCACGATGTCACATGCAGCAATACCAGAAGATGTACGTCAAGCGCGTAACATTACCTTTGGTTTATTTAGATTAAGTGTCGGATTAGAAAATCCTGACGAATTAATTGCAGATTTAAATTACGCACTAAAGGAGGCTTTCAATGAATCCATTACTAAGCAAATTACACAACAACCTACTCGTCGCTGATGGTGCAGTTGGAACCATCTTATACTCAGAAGGCATCGATACTTGCCCAGAAGCTTATAACTTAACGCACCCTGAGAAGATAGAACGTATTCACCGCTCCTATATAGAAGCTGGTGCAGATATTATCCAAACAAACACGTATGGTGCCAACTTTGAAAAGTTAAAACCCTTCGGACTAGAACATAAAGTTAAAGACATACACCAAGCGGCTGTGCGAATAGCCAAACGTGCTGCGAACGATCAAACCTTTATTTTAGGAACGATTGGCGGCTTTAGAGGAATAAAACAAGAAGACCTGGAACTATCTTCTATTCTTTATCATAGCGGTATTCAAATCGATACATTAGTAGAATCCGGTGTCGACGGTCTACTGTTTGAAACGTATTATGATTTAGATGAACTCACCCAAGTTATTCAAGAAACAAAGCGTAAATATCCTGAACTACCACTCATTGCTCAATTTACAGCGCTCAATACGAACTATCTTAGAGATGGTACACCGATTAACAAAGCATTAAAGCAAATTATCGCAAGCGGTGCTAATGTTGTTGGACTGAATTGTCATCATGGTCCACATCATATGCAGGAATCATTTTCCCATATTGAACTACCGGAAAATGCGTACTTATCATGTTATCCAAATGCGAGTTTGCTTGACCTTGAAAATAGTGAATTTAAATATAGTGATAATGCAGCTTATTTCGGTGAAGTTGCTAAGCAAATTGTCGATGAAGGTGTACGAATAATTGGTGGATGTTGTGGTACAACACCAGAACATATTCAACATATCAAGTCAGCCGTTAAAGATTTAACACCGATTACTCAGAAAAATGTCATTCCCTTTGAAAAACATAGTAATCGTACAAATCACACACAACCAAATCACAATTTAACAGATAAAGTGAAGTCACGCCCAACGATTATCGTAGAGCTAGATACCCCTAAACATTTAGATACAGATAAATTTTTCAGAAATATCAGACAATTAGATGAGGCTGATATCGATGCAGTGACTTTAGCCGATAATTCACTGGCCACTGTACGCATTAGTAATATCGCGGCTGCAAGTATTATTAAACAACAATACGACATCGAACCTCTCGTACACATTACGTGTCGAGACCGGAACCTCATCGGCTTACAATCTCATTTACTTGGTTTATCCTTGCTCGGCGTAAATGAAATATTGACGATTACAGGCGATCCAGCCAAAGTTGGCAATTTACCCGGTGCTTCAAATGTTTATGATGTAAATTCCAAAGGTTTAACCGAAATCGCTTTACGCTTTAACCAAGGTATTAATACTGACGGAGATGCGCTGAAGGTCCATACGAACTTCAACATCGCAGGGGCTTTTGACCCTAATGTGAGAAAGCTTGACGGTGCCGTTAGACGACTCGAGAGAAAGAGCGAAAGTGGCATGCACTATTTCCTCACACAACCCGTTTACTCCAAAGCGAAAATCAAAGAAGTATATGAAGCAACGAAACACCTTGATACCCCCCTATTCATCGGTATCATGCCGATAACGAGTTATAAAAATGCATTATTTTTACACAATGAAGTCCCTGGCATCAAACTTTCTGAAGAAGTGTTACAAAAATTTGAAGCTGTAAAGGATGATAAAGCGAAGACAAAAGAACTAAGTATGCGCATTTCTAAAGATTTAATCGATACAGTACATGAATATTTCAACGGTTTATACTTAATTACCCCCTTCCAAAGTGTCGAATACACACTTGAGCTAGCGAATTATTCGAAGCAAATTACAACAAACACAAATAAACAGGAGGCAATACTATGACAATTAAAACATCAAACTTAGGATTCCCAAGATTAGGTAGAAAAAGAGAATGGAAAAAAGCAATCGAAAGCTATTGGTCAAATAAGATTGACCGCGACACATTACACCAACAACTTAAAGATTTGCACAAAGAAAACTTATTATTACAAAAAAATTATCATTTAGATAGTATTCCGGTAGGAGACTTCTCCCTGTATGACCATATATTAGATACATCATTGTTGTTCAACATCATACCTGAACGTTTCCAAGGACGTCCAGTTAATGACGACCTTTTATTTGATATTGCACGCGGTAATAAAGAACACGTAGCAAGTGCTTTAATTAAATGGTTTAACACGAACTACCATTATATCGTGCCAGAATGGGATGCAGCTGAACCTAAATTAAATCATAATATCTTATTAGAAAGATTACAGTATGCACAGTCCTTAAACGTCAATGCCCACCCTGTCATCGTTGGACCTGTCACTTTCGTTAAATTATCTAAAGGTGGTAATCAATCATTCGAAGAGAAAGTTGAAACGTTACTGCCTTTATATAAAGAAGTCTTACAATCATTCGTCGATGCTGGCGTCGAGTATATCCAAATAGATGAACCGGTATTAGTTGAGGATGATAGTGAACAATATGAAACTATCACTCAACAAGCCTACGAATACTTTGCACAAGTTGGTTTAGGTCAATCAATAGTGATTCAAACTTACTTCGAACGCGTAAACTTAAAGTTTCTCAACCGTTTGCCAGTTAAAGGATATGGATTGGATTTTGTTCACGATCACGGCAACAATTTATCACAAATTGAAGCAGGTGATTTAGACAAAGATAAATCATTATACGCAGGCATCATCGATGGACGTAATGTGTGGGCTAGTGACATTGAAGCTAAGAAAAATCTTATCGAAACATTATCTAATTATACAGATGATCTTGTTATTCAACCGTCTTCGTCACTATTACACGTACCTGTTTCACTAGATGACGAATCGTTAGACGAAGATATCGCTGAAGGGTTAAGTTTCGCAACTGAAAAGTTAGATGAACTCGATGCATTGCGCCGTCTGTTCAATGACAAAGATGATGAGAAATTTAATCAATTCAAAGCACGTTATGAACGTTTCCAACAACAGTCATTTAAAAATCTTGAATATGACTTTGACAGCGTGCCTACCTCAAGACAATCTGATTTCCAACAACGTAAAGTCGCACAACAACTGCGTCTTAATTTACCTGATTTACCTACAACAACAATCGGTTCTTTCCCGCAATCTCGTGAAGTTCGTAAGCAACGTGCAGACTGGAAAAATAACCGCATTTCAGATCAGGCGTATCAAACGTTTTTAGAACAAGAAATCGCTCGCTGGATTAACATACAAGAAGATATCGGTTTAGATGTATTTGTCCACGGTGAATTCGAACGTAACGACATGGTCGAATTCTTTGGTGAAAAACTTCAAGGTTTCTTAGTTACAAAATATGGCTGGGTACAATCATATGGGTCACGCGCTGTGAAACCACCTATTATTTATGGAGATGTTAAATGGACTGAACCTATCACAGTCAAAGAAACGACCTACGCTCAAAGTTTAACTGATAAACCTGTAAAAGGTATGCTCACAGGTCCTGTAACTATTTTAAATTGGTCATTCGAACGTGTTGATTTACCACGTGAAACTGTACAAGATCAAATCGCTCTCGCTATCAACGAGGAAGTCCTAGCTTTAGAATCAGCGGGTATTCAAATTATCCAAGTTGATGAGCCTGCATTAAGAGAAGGTTTACCATTACGTTCTGAATACCATAAAGATTATCTCGATAAAGCCGTACGTTCCTTTAAACTTTCAACTTCGTCCGTGGATGATGCTACACAAATTCATACGCATATGTGTTATTCTCAATTTGGTCAGATTATCCATGCGATTTATGATTTAGATGCCGATGTCATTTCAATCGAGACATCACGAAGTCATGGCGATCTCATCAAAGATTTTGAAGATATAACATATGATTTAGGTATTGGACTTGGCGTATACGATATTCACAGTCCGCGTATTCCAACTGAAGAGGAAATTACAACTGCGATTAACCGCGCTTTACAGCAAATCGATCGCTCACTGTTCTGGGTAAATCCTGACTGCGGATTGAAGACACGTAAAGAAGAAGAAGTTCAACAAGCATTAACGGTACTCGTTAATTCAGTTAATAAATTAAGAAAATCGCATTCTAAAGCAGTTTAATTAGAAGTTATTAAATATAGTAAATTGAAGGTGATATCATGAGCTATCCTTTATGGCAACAACTAGAACAACTGAAAGCATCAACATGGGTCGATTTAACACATACATTCAATGAAGACATTCCATGTTTTAGTGAGTTTGAACGCGCTAAGGTTTCTACATTATTTAATGTAGCTGACGATGGATTTTACG
This sequence comes from Staphylococcus hsinchuensis, assembly GCF_038789205.1. NCBI lineage: Bacteria > Bacillati > Bacillota > Bacilli > Caryophanales > Staphylococcaceae > Staphylococcus > Staphylococcus hsinchuensis. The sequence goes on along the minus strand of NZ_CP128355.1, from coordinate 685,981 downwards.
TTCAAAATTGGAATATCGTTACACAATATGGTACACACATCGATGCACCCATCCATTTCGTTGAAAATAAACGCTATTTAAACGAATTAGATTTAAAAGAACTTGTCTTACCATTAATTGTAATAGATTTTTCAAAAGAAGTAGCTGACAATGCTGATTTCATCGTCACAACTGAACATATCAAAGCTTGGGAACAACAACACGGTGAAATTGAACCTGGTACATTCGTCGCATTACGTACAGATTGGTCAAAACGTTGGCCAGATGCAGAACAATTTGAAAACAAAGACAGCGAAGGTAATCTTCACTTACCAGGTTGGGGATTAGATGCATTAAAATATTTACTCGAAGAACGTCATATTAAGGCAATTGGTCATGAAACCTTTGATACTGACGCTTCCGTTGATGTTGCTAAAAATGGTGATATCGTAGGTGAACGTTATGTGCTTGCTCAAGACACTTTCCAAGTTGAATTACTTACGAATTTAGACCAACTCCCTACGCGCGGAGCAATCATTTATACAATAAGTGCAAAGCCAGACAAAGCACCTGGCTTCCCTGTACGTGCTTTTGCGATAAAACCTAATGAATAAAATTATGGAAAGCCACATCCTACATTATAGGATGTGGCTTTTTTATAAATATGGAGGGCGTATCTATTTAAGATACGGAGAATGTTTAATTAACCTTATCGAATGATTTTGGATAAAAGTTAACTTTAAATTCATCAAATGGTGCAACGCGCATAAAGACTTTGCCGACCATCTTATCTTTCGAAACTAACCCTAAATCACGTCTACTATCATTACTCACAGCACGATTATCCCCTAATACTAAATATTTATCTTTAGGGATAGTACGTTTGCCGTGCGAATGTTGAATATCAGAAACATCGAAGTCTTCTGTTAAACGCGGACTAACATTCACTCTCTTATTATATTTTAAATATGGTTCCTTGACGTATTTACCATTTATGTATAATTTATCTTTTTTATAACTTACTTTATCTCCTGGTTTACCAATTAATCTTTTAATATAATCTCTTTTTGCATCTGCGTGGAAAATAACTACATCACCACGATTCCATCGATTTAAAGGTTTGGCAGTTTTATTTACTAATAGCTCATCGTTGTCTTCAAAGGTAGGATACATCGATTCACCTTGAACAGTATATCTTGTTAATAAAAACGTGCTCACGACCCACGCTAACAATAAACCGATTACGATAGCGATAAGCCATTCCAAAACACTTTTCCTCATGTTTAATTTCCTCCACACATTTATTTTTTCAACAATTTTACTTTACCATAAATAAATTAATCTTGTGTTAAGATAAAAAAATACTCGAGCGTGGAACTGAAACCGAATTTTCTAAGAGATTTCGTAGTCCCACTAAATGACAAAGAAGCTGAGACAACTATTTTTGTCCCAGCCTCAAGTATTTATAAATGATAAAGTATATATTTGAGCTTTCCTTAATTTCTCACGTATTCAAAGATACCTGCTGCACCCATGCCGCCACCGATACACATCGTCACCATGCCGTATTTCGATTCAGGTCGTCGTTTCATTTCAGATAATAACTTCCCAACTAACATCGCACCTGTCGCTCCTAATGGATGGCCTAAAGCGATGGCACCTCCATTAACATTTGTCTTATCCATGTCTAAACCTGTCTCTCTGATTGCTGCGATGGTTTGTGCAGCAAAAGCTTCGTTTAATTCTATTAAATCAATATCTTCAAGTTCTAATTCAGTTGATTCTAACACTTCAGGAATTGCATATGCTGGTCCAATACCCATTAATTTAGGTTCAACGCCCACTGCTTTATAACCTACGAATCGTGCAATTGGCGTGACGCCAAGTTCGTTAACCTTTTCGCCTGACATTACGACTACAAAGCCTGCACCATCTGTTAAAGGGGCCGAGGAGCCTGCCGTCACTGTCCCGTCAGCCTTAAACACAGTCGGTAATTTTGCTAAGTCATCCGTATTTGTATTAGGTCTCAACGTTTCATCTTCCATAAAAGGCACCTTATTTACAACAGGTCCTTCTTCATCATAAGTGATTTGATTAATATCGATCGGGATAATTTCTTCCTTAAACTTACCAACCTGTTGTGCATCGTAAGCACGTTTATGACTTTGCACTGCATATTGGTCTTGATCTTCACGCGATACATGATATGTTTCTGCAACCATTTCTGCCGTTAATCCCATCGGATAAGAAACACCTATATCATTATCTTGTAATAACGGGTTGTTAGTCGGTTCGTTTCCTCCCATTGGCACGGCACTCATGAGTTCTACTCCACCAGCAACAATGATATCCGCTTCATTTGCATTAATTTGGTTAGCTGCATGTGCAATCGTTTGTAAACCAGATGAACAATAACGGTTAACTGTTTGACCTGGTACTTCATTTGGTAAACCAGCTAATAATGCGATCGTTCTTGCTATATTTTGACCTTGTAAACCTTCTGGAAATGCATTCCCAACAATAACATCTTCCACCATCGAAGGCTCAAATGTGCCTCCTACTTTATCTAATACACCTTTTAATACTTTAGCGGCAACTTCATCCGGTCGTTCGTGAATCATTGCACCTTTACCCTGTTTCCCTATTCCAGCTGCTGAACGTCCATAAGCAACAATATATGCATCTCTCATGTGACCTCACCCTTTCTTGATTTTATATGCTTTACTTAATTACGTAACGGTTTCCCTTTTTCTAACATGTGCGAAATACGATCATAGGTTTTTTTATTTTTTAGCAGTTCGATAAATCTTTCTTTTTCCATTTTTTGTAAATAACGTTGATCGATAAATGTATTTCTCGGGATATCGCCGCCGGATAACACTTCCGCAATTTTCAATGTAATTTCGTAGTCATAATCACTAATAAAGTGTCCCACACGCTGTGCATCTATTTGACCTTCAACCAACGCTTTAAAGTCGCGACCTAAACCAATATATCGTTGTTTAGGTTGAGGAATGTAATTCGTTTCAGCTTCAAATAACGCACGTTTTAATGCAATTTCAACACGTTTTTCCGAATTGAAAATAATTGTGTCGGTATTTCTTAAATAGCCGTATTTTTGCGCTTCATAAGCATTCGTTGATACTTTGGCTAATCCGACGTTCATTAACACTTTCTGCATCTGAGTTTGTTTTTCGTCATTTTTATGCGTTGTACGTAGAGTACGATCTGTAAGTTCGGCTAGACCGCCACCAGCTGGTAAGAGACCCACGCCTGTTTCAACAAGTCCGATGTATGTCTCGCTTGCTGCTACTACAAACGGTGAGTGGAGGACAAGCTCACATCCGCCACCAAGCGCTTTGCCATGTACTGCAGTAACAATTGGTTTCAATGCATATTTCAATCTACTGAAACTGTAGTGTAATTTCTCAATAGATGCACCAACTAAATCATCTACACGTCCTTCTTCATGGGCTTTTTTCATTAATATTAAATTCGCACCTACACTGAAATTATGTCCTCCTGCATAAATGACCATGCTGTTATAGTCTTCATTTTCTAGACGATCAATAGCCTCAACAAGATCATCTACAAAGCCATCTGAAATCACATTATTTTTACTTTTTAATTTCAATAGCAGTTGTTGTTGATACGTTACAGAGAGGTTTGAATCTTCTTTATTCCACAATTCACGGTCGATGTAAGCATCAACAGGCGTAATTCGTTCAATCGTTTCTCCTTCTTGGTAAAATGGTTCATTGCGTTGTTCAATCCACTCTGGTAATTCTCCAAGTTCTGCTTTCATACGTTGTTTCACTCTGTCGAAGCCCATTAAATCCCAAAGTTGGAATGGCCCTTGTTTCCAATTGAAGCCCCATACGATTGCTCTGTCTATATCTTTAAAGTCCTTAGCTGCCTTAGGGACGTTAATCGCTGAATAATAGAAGTTATTTCGCAGCGTTTCCCATAAGAACAATCCGGCTTTATCTTCTGCTTTGAAAATAATATCTAAATTCGCAGCCAAGTCTTTACTAAACTGCTGCAAGATTTCATATTGTGGTGGCTGTGGTGCTACGTAATCATTTTTATCATAATCAAATACGAGGCGTTGTTTATCTACCTTTTTATAAAATCCTTGTTTCGTTTTCTTACCGAGTGCCCCGTTGTTATATAATTTCTGAGCCACTTTCGTCTCATGGAAATACGGTTGCTCAGCAGGATCTTGTTGCAATCCATTAATCACGGCATTGGCAATGTCTAAACCGACTAAATCGGATAATCCGTAAGTTCCCATGCGTGGTCGTCCAATGCTACGACCTGTTAAGGCATCGGTATCTGTAATAGAGAAACCTTGTTCTTCAGCACGGTACATAATGTCATTCATCGTTTGAGTTCCGACACGATTTGCTACAAACCCTGGCACGTCATTTGCAATAACTACGCCTTTACCAAGGACTTCCTCTGCAAATGTTTGCACACGTGCTACAACATCAGAAACTGTTTCATCAGTCGGGATGATTTCGACTAACTTCATAATGCGTGGTGGATTAAAGAAATGCATTCCGAAGAATCGTTCCTTCTCCTTACCATCGAACACCTTAGCAATTGATGCAATTGGAATACCTGATGTATTAGTCGCAAAGAGTGCATCGTCTTGTGCTACCTTTTGCACTTGTTGCCAAATTTGATGTTTAATGTCGAGCTCTTCTTTTACCGCTTCAATATAGATGTCACTATCCCTCGTATTTTTAAGGTCATCATTAAAGTTTCCGTAAGATAGATTTGAAGCATTTGATACATCGAAGAGTAATGGACGTTTTGCATTGGTGATTGTCTCATAGGCTGTTCTAGAAATTTTATTCGGGTCATTTTCATCTATTACAATATCTAATAACTTTACTTTCACACCGGCATTAACGAGCAGTGCTGCGATCTGACTACCCATTGCGCCTGCACCTAATACTGTCGCTTTTCTAATTGTCATATGAATCCCTCCAAATTGATCTGTTCTCGAGTGAACTATTGTGCGTGCATTGTTAAATGAAGGCCGAATTTCCTGTGAGTGCTCTACCAATGACCAGTGCGTTAATTTCATGTGTGCCTTCGTACGTGTATACTGCCTCGGCATCTGCAAAGAACCTTGCAATGTCGTACTCTCCCGCTAAAATACCATTACCACCCGTTATACCTCGGCCCATGGCAACAGATTCTCTCAAGCGTAAAGCGTTCATCATTTTGGCTGTTGAAGTTGCAACTTCATCATATTCACCTTTCGCTTGCATGCGTGCAAGTTGTGCACAAGTAGCCATCGCTTGTGCTAAATTACCTTGCATCATGGCTAGCTTTTCTTGAATAAGTTGATACTTGCTAATCTCTTTGCCGAATTGTTTACGCTTTGTCACATAATCTTTCGTAGCACGTAGCGCGCCTGCCATACCACCTGTCGCCATGTAAGCTACACCTGCACGTGTGGAATAGAGTACTCTCGCAATATCTTTGAAGCTATTTATATTTTGTAATCGTTTTTCTTCAGTGACGACGACGTTGTTGAGTTTAATGTTTGTATTCGGTACGATACGTAGTGCAATTTTATGTTGCAATACATCAATCTCTACCCCTTCTTGACTCGGTTCTATAACAAAACATCTTGGTTTTTTCGTTTCTGAGTCAACAGCAAACACTGGAATAACGTCTGCTACATTTGCACCACCGATCCATTTTTTAGCACCGTTAATGACCCAATGGTCCCCTTCTTTCGTAGCTACAGTTTCAAGACCTCCTGCAACATCAGAGCCGTGATCAGGTTCTGTCAATGCGAAACATGTACGTAACTCATGTGATTGTAATTTCGGTACATAGTAAGCCACTTGTTCCTTACTTCCACCAAATAAAAATGTATTATGTCCTAACCCTTGGTGAACGCCTAACAGTGTAGCTAACGAAATATCGAATTTAGCTATCGTATAGGACATGAAAAACTGGAATAACTGACTCGGTGTACGTGCCTCTTCTCGTCCTTCAAACAGCAACGGGTTGTTGAAATAATTGAATTTACCTAATTCTTTAAAGTAATCTTCTGGTTCCGTCGCATTGACCCAATGATTATTAATCGAATCACGATACTTACTTTCTAAAAAATCATTGATTTGCTTGAGTAGCTTAACTTCACCCTCTGTTAAATCTTTCGCTACGCTTAAAATATCTTCCGGATACAATTCTTGTATCATAGCTTCTTTAGTAGTCATATTAACAACCTCCATCTATTGGTTAGTTATGTGATTGTGAGTAAGTCAAAAGATAACCTCCTCGCATAATGATAACGCTTACATTTTACTGTAAAAATTTTTATCGTTATTGAATTTCTTTAAGCTAACTCATCTTGCTGTTGATGTTCATCGCGAGCTTTTTTATTCATGAACTCTTGTAGTAATAGTTTGTCAGGTTTCGATGTAGAGTTCAGTGGCATATGCGTCACTTTCAAATACATTCTAGGGATTTTATAACCGGCAACCTTCTCTCTCATAAAGGAATCTAATTTCTCTTCATAATCAGGATCTTCTTGTGTCAATACTACCGCTGCTGATACAGACTCACCGTATTTTGGACTGTCATAACTGAGTACGACACACTGAGCAACGAGCGGATGTTCTGCCAATGCTGTTTCTACTTCAGACGGCAATACATTTTCCCCGCCAGTGATAATTAATTCTTTCTTTCTATCCACGATATAGACATCTCCATCTTCATCGACTCTAGCTAAATCACCTGTTAAAAAGTATCCATCACTAAATACCTCTGCTGTTTCCTTTGGTTTGTTCCAATAACCAGGCGTGACATTTTTACCTCGCACTGCTAATTCGCCAATTTCACCAACTTCTACATCTTCATAACTTTCATTTAAGACACGAACATCTACAAACATGACGGGCTTTCCGATACTGCCTGGTTTTTTCTTACTATTTTCAGGCGTATTAACCATGACGAGCGGTGCCTCAGTTAAGCCATAACCCGTAATCAAGTTATAACCCATATCCATAAATTTTTTCTGAACACTTGGTAGTGGTGCAGAACCACCTTGAATAAGATAATCTATATCTTGTAATAAATCTGGTTTAAAGTTATCCGCTACGAGCATGGCATAATACATTGTCGGAATCATAATCATATAGTTCGGTTTATATTGAGCTACTAAATCATTTAGAGTTTCACCGTTAAAATAGCGTTGAATAATGATAGTACCCCCAGCCATTAATAAAGGTAACGTTAAATCGTTAAATCCGAGCACGTGGAACATCGGTGTAGACAATATTGTCGTGAAATCTGAATTCACCTTGTACGTCAGTAACGTGTTCATCGGGTTATTCACTAACGAATCATATGAAAACATGACGCCCTTAGGCAGACCCGTCGTGCCACTCGTATACATCAAAGCGGCTAAATCATCACCGTTCATATCAACTGCTTTAAATGGTTTATGGTTTGAAGGATTTACTATCGCATCATATTGTGTAGAATCCACATCCATGTGTAACACGTCATCTGCAATCCCTTGTAAACTAGAAAGATGTTTTTGTGCATAAAAGATTAATTTCACCTTTGAATCTTCTATGACGCTTTCGATTTCTCTCGATTTCAAACGCCAATTAATCGGTAAGTAAACTGCCCCCGTTTTAATAGACGCAAATAATAAATCTAATATCGCTACATCATTCGGTGCAAAGATACCAACAACATCCCCGCGTTGAACGCCTTGGTCTTTCAGATGATGCGCCAAGTTATCTGCACGTGCATTTAATTCTTGAAAAGACCATTCTGTACCTTTCATCGGATCAATGACTGCTGGCTTAACTTCATCATAATCTGCTCTTGTTTTAATCCAATCGTAGTTCATGTTCCTCTCCCCCTTAGTTAAGTACGCTTATGCGACTTTATAACATCTGCTAAACCTCCCCACTGTTGGTTAAAAATTGCTACATTTATCTCACGTAAATATTCAGAAATAATTGGTTTAAACGACATATTGGCGAGTACATCTCGTTCAAGATCTATACCTGGTGCGATTTCAATTAGCATTAAACCTTCAGGCGTTAACTCAAACACAGCGCGCTCCGTAACAAAGTAAGCTTTCTGTCCTAACGTTGCTGCATAACTCGCATTGAAATCTATATTATCAACGGCATCGACAAACTTTTGCGTATGTCCTTGTGCAACAACTTCGATTTCGCCGTTATCGTAATGAAGTTTGCCACCCACTGTCATCGCTCCTGAAAAGACAATTGTCTTTACAGTCTGACTGATATCAATAAAGCCACCACAGCCATTCATCTTATCCCCAAATTTAGAAACATTTACATTTCCATGTTGATCGATTTGTGCAAAGCTTAAAAATGCAATATCTAAACCATCATTGTTGATGAAATCCCAAGTTTGATCATGTCTCATACGTGCGTCTAGATTATAATTCATTCCGAAATATGCCCTGCTACCAATCATGCCACCAAATACACCCGTATCAATATTGAGTTGCACTAAATCATGTGCAGACTCTTCAACGAGTAAATTCGATAATTCATTATTAATACCAAAACCAATGCTAACTACATCATCCTTCTGTAATAATTGTGCAGCTCGGCGTAAAATAACTTTACGCGTATTAAATTCTAGATAGGGCTCACGCATTTCAGTAATTTGATGGTGTCCAGCTAATGCAGGATCATAATACGTTTGGATTGCTTGTCTATGGTATTTAGAATCTTGATTCACTACCACGTAATCAACTAATTCTCCTGGAATAAAGACATCTCTAGGGCTATACTGTCCATGTGGCACAATTTCTTTTACTTGCACAATAACTTTACCTTTATTTCTATGCGTCGCTGCTGCAACACTATAACCTTCTCCTAGATGTGATTCGTGATGCATAAAGATATTACCTTTCGTATCCGCATACGTCCCTCTCAGTAAAGCAACATCAACCTCTGGAAAATGATACTTCAAATAAAGTTCTCCTTCGATTTCGACGCGTGTTACCAAATCTTCAGTTGTATTTGAATTGACTTTGCCACCTGAATGTTCCGGATCCACCGTTGTGTGTAGACCAATTTTAGTAATAGTGCCAGGTGAATTCGGTGTCTGTGACCGATAATGTGTAGCGATAACCCCTTGGGGTAAATAATATGCTTCAATATCGCCATTACGCATTGCTTCAATCGTCGCTGGTGACCCTGTAATGATACTTGTAATCAAACGTTTCACCATACCACGTTTAACAAAATCATCTAAATCATAACCGTCTCCTCTAAAATCACTAATATCATTACCTAATAAAAATGTTAGTTCCCGGGGTGTACTATTATGATCAAATTGTTCTACGATTGCTTTGAATAGCGCCATTGGCATATTCCCAGAAGATAAAGCTGCCATCGAGATCACATCACCTGTATTAATCAAATTTGTAAGTTGTGACGACGAAATAACTTTCATACAGGCCTCTCCTATCTCTATAAATTTCTATTGTTTATGGATATGGGTGTTTCATTACCTCCTTTGGCAACATAAATGTAAGCCCTTACATGTAATATAACATTAATTTTGTGAATATTACAAAAATTAAGAATATTTTAATTAAAAAACACTTTGTGAAAAAGAATTTCCTTTATCTTCTCACAAAGTGTTACTTAATTTTTGTTACGATTCCACTTGTACTTTACCTTTTTTATATTTGACATGCGCACCCTTTTGAATCGCTTGATAATCTTTTTTATTTACAACGATAACGTGGTCTTTATGGTGCTTATCTTCGATTGTAATCGTATACAGTTTGTCTTTAGGACCCATATTTTTCTTTAAAATTTGTTTCTGCTTTTGAGATGATAACCCTTGATTGCTCATGATTAACCAGTAGAACAAATAATTATTGTAGTACATCGACGCTTTACGTTGATCTTGCATTGAAGCTACGGAGAAATTCGACATCGTATGGGGTCTTGCCAACGAATTCGTTTTACTCATTTTACTACGGCTACTCGCTTGTTTAGATGATAAACTACGAGCACTATTCATACTTGCACTGACACTCGTACGAGCAGCGCTGGAACTTGAAGCACCACGCGCACTAGAACCTGATGATGCAGCACTACTTGAAGCACCGCCCGAACTACCAGAGCTACCACCTGAAGAGCCAGCCGCTTCAGTCGTCGTTGTCATCATAGCCAACATGAGGCATATCGTTAAAGTAAAGAAGCCAATTTTCTTAATCATCCTTACCGACTGCTCCTTTATCTTTCACTTTTCCTTCAATTTCGCTGTCATCATATGTCATATAAGGTGTTCTATAAACATGATATTTCTTTCCATCTTTAACAACATAAGGTGATTGGTCTTTATCTTTCAATATATGTTCGTAAACTTTATCGCCAGCTGCAGTATATGTATGCGTTTTATCACCTTTATCTTTATAACCAATTTCCACTCTAGGATAATCCGCGTCACCATTTGATAACTGTTCAAAGTAAACTAACTCATGCTTATGTTTCTTAGCCGCTTTCTTATCAGGTTTCTTCTCATCGCCATCACCGTCACAACCAGTGACTAACACCGCTCCAATTAATAAAGTTGTTGCAATAACTTTTGATTTCATAATAATCCTCCTTTTTATATAACATCGTAACAAACTTTTATTTATTTTTTGTTAAAATTCGGAAGATTTAAGTTATTTTTAAGGTTATAGGGAACAGATTAAAAAGTTTATGAATAATACTTCAAGTGATTAACTGATTTCTTCTATGTGAGGTTCGACTAATCGCCATAGTTCTTCACTTAATTCGTCTATTGAACAAGGTTTAGCATTTTCAATCCACCATACAATGACACCAACTAACGCTGAACCTAAAAACTGTGTAGCAATTGCATTTGTATTCTGACGTAATTGGATATTAGAGATAAATTTATTTGAAAGCGTCTGTCTTAATACGTTTAAATCTGATTTTTGTGTTAACCGTTTAAAAATATCATATTGTCGATCAATCACATGCAGTATTTCTCTGATGCTTTCTTTCCCATTATCTCTTTCATATACAAAGTGGCTACACGCTTCAATCGCATCAGTCATAATGTATTCTATCGCTTGATCCAAAATGTCGTATTTATCAATAAAGTTTAAATAGATAGTCCCTCGATTAATATTAGCTGCATCCGCTATATCTTTCATTGAGATTTTAGCGACATCTTTCTTTTGCATCAGTTTTATAAAATGATCTATTATCAGTTGTCGTGATTTTTCCTTTCGTCTATCCATAAAGCACCTCTTTTTATCAACAAATTTTGTATTTTGTAGATTAAACATCAACAGGCTATTTTTGTTTATTGAGTTTAACTTTTTCTGATGATAACTTCAAGATATCAAACAACTGTTCATTAACGATAAAGGAGCATAATTATGAATATACTTATTTTTGGTGCTGGTGTACAAGGACAACATCTCGCACACGCATTAAATAAACCTGAAAATAACATTACGATTTTTGCACGGGGTAAGACTTACGAAAGGCTAAAAAATAGAGGTATTGTTCTACACCATTATTTACAAAGAAAAGACACAGTAGATGAATTTAATTATATTGAGGAATTAAAAGAAAGCGATGCCTACGATATTATATTTGTAACGATGAAATATTCACATTATTACTCAATTATACCTACATTAGCCAACAATATTTCACAAAACATCGTATTTGTAGGAAATAACTCTAATCCAAGAAAACTGCGTCAGACGATACTTGAACAAACACAAATCCCTAAAAATATTGCTTTCGGTTTCTCTATATCTGGTGGTATAAGAGAGGACAATGTAACAAATATACTCCGTTTTAACGCTGGAGAACTAAAGGTTAGTTATCTCGATGGGGGGCCTTCCATTTCGTGATAAACTCAACCAAGTGTTTAGCAATTTACCAATAAAATTAACTTATACTTCAAATTTTGAAAGTTGGCTCATGTCCCACGCGGCAATGGTCACACCTATGAATATGGGTATATTTTTGAAGGATCAGTATAAAGGCAATCAATCTGTACTGATAAACGATGTGATTCGTGCTACAAACGAACTACACATGCTATTAGAACATAGCGGTTATCAAATCATACCACGGTCACAAAAGATACTATTTAAAAACTTTAAATTTCTAGCTCGTCCACTACTCAAACTTTCAATTAATATGAACTTACTCAGCCAAATACCGAATGCGAGTGGATTCACAGAACTTGAAGCCATTTATGATGATATGAAAGCACTTAATAAACATACAGCTTTAACAACGCCTAAATTGGATAAATTGATGAAACAACTGCAAGCCACCTTTAAATAAACCATCTTACATTATAGTTTATTTATCTTTATGTGGTTTATTATTTTTAGTGAATGTATGTATTAAAACCCAAATCAATATGTAACTTATCGCTAACACGAGTAATATAAAATTATGATTATCTATGATAGAAACTAGAAAGAAAGAGAACATTGAAATTAATATAACCAAGTCTAGCAACTTATTTTCCATTCGTTACCCTCCATTATTTAGTATAAAGACGCAACAATCATAAGTAGGGATTGTTTTAACTTATTGAAAAAAATTTAACGCAATTGTTTATTTTATATTATCATTTATTATCAACTACTTAATAATATCATGAGTTTTCTAAATTTTTATAGATATATGCTAGCGCTCTTGTGTATACTTTGGTAAAGGAGTGGTGCATATGTTTAAAACTCACGTTACTGACAATATCAGTTTAAAGATTTTAGAAGAAAATGACGCCCAAACTTTATTTAATATGGTGGATCAATCAAGAGATTATTTAGGAGAATGGCTACCTTTTGTAGCATTTACAAACACTAAAGACGACACGTTACAGTTTATTCATTCAAGCTTACAGCAATTTGTTAAAAATGACGGTTTCCATTGTGGCATTTGGTATAACAATCAACTCGTTGGTGTCATTGGTTTACACTATATCGATTGGGTTAATCAAAGAACCTCAATTGGTTATTACTTAGCTAAAAATGCTCAAAAACAAGGCATTATGACAACATGTACACAGTTTCTTATCGATCATTGTTTTAATGATTTAAATTTAAATCGAATTGAAATTCGAACTTCTGTTGAAAATTATAAATGTCAAAAAATACCTCAAAAATTAGGTTTTACTCATGAAAGCACACTAAGGCAAGATGAAAACTCAACGGTAAATTTTGTGACAGTCATGTCTTCAGTTTATTGAAATCTGAATATGATTCAAAGTCATAACTAATATTAAAAACCTCCACTTTATTTAAAAAGTTGGAGGTTTTCTTAGGTTTTAAATTGAAGTAATAAGTTTAAAATAGCAACGAAATCAACGCAATAATAGCTAAACCGCCCTGTTTCCAAATGATATTTTTATCACTTGTTATAGCACCGTATATTGCAACGAGGATAATATAAATTAAGATAGCCGCTACAAATCCTTTCGCATGCGCTACAAAAAAAGTACCGTATAATAGCAATAACCCGATTAAACCATTATAGACACCTTGATTCTTCAATAACACATTCACATTCTCATCTTTAAGTTTTTCAGTAGACATATTAAAGACGCGACCCGTATTCTCTGACGTCGTCGCAAAGGTTTGTAAATACATAATATAGAAAAATTCCAACGCTACCAATACAGTTAATATGATAGAAACAATATTCAATCCCGACACTCCCTGTGAAAGCTTTCGATTTATATATTTTACAACTTAATTGTGATTAATACAATATCGTTTGAAAGATGAGATTAAACTTCTTTCATTCCCGGGAGCATTTATTTTATTTCCCTTGCTGTTTCATAGCTTGTGCAACGCCTTGTTCTAAATCATGTTCACTATTCTCCAGTTCTTTCACTATCTGACTACGGTCTCTTTCTGAACGACTTTGACTCAATTTATAAGCTGCAGCAATTTCAGTCACTTTTAATTCGAATCCGACAATACCTTTAATTTGTTTACGTGTTTGATCTGACATATTATCCCACGTCGCACCATTATCACGATGACCTTCGTATCTATCTAACAACTTGATAAGTTCTTTCTCTAAATCTTGTTCAGTTAATATTCGACTACGACCAGAAACTTGAATACTTTGATAATTCCACGTCGGTACATCTTCTTTTTCATACCATGTTGAAGAGATGTAGCTATGCGGCCCTTGGAAGATGACTAACACATCGTCCGCTTCTTCTAACGTTTGCCACTGCGTATTACCCTTTGCAAAGTGACCAGAAATATAAATCTCGTCTCCTATATCTGTTACATTCACTGGCATATGCGTCGCCACTGGTTTACCTTCTTGATTTACAGATACGATTGTGACAAACGCATGGTTTTTCATAAACTGTTTCATTTCTTGAATATCATGCATTTCATACTGTTTTGGTATATACATCACTATTCCCCCTTTAATGGTTTAACCATAATATGATCTATTTGGCGTTCATCTCCCATCATAAATGCGTGTGCGTCAACGGTTTGAAAGCCTAACTTTTTATAAAACTGTATCGCGTTGTCATTCTTCTCCCATACACCTAACCAAATATTGTCACATTGTTTATCTTGTGCAACTTGTAAAGCCAAATTAAACAATGCCTTACCTAAACCTGCTTTTTGAAAATCTTTCAAAATATAAATACGCTCAATCTCCAAACTATTTGATGCAACATCTTCAGTTTGGGCATCTAACGTATTAAGTTTCAGATATCCTGCTAATTGCCCCTCATGCTCAATAAAATAAAAATAAGAATGCGGGCAGTCTAATTCTTTCAATAACTTCTCTTCTGTAAAAGCAGTTGCTAAGTAATTATCTATATTTTCCTTTTTATTCTGAGCACGGAATGTTTCATCAAACGTACGATAACTTATTTGTTGCAGTTGTTTTAAATCTGCTTGCGTCACTTCTCTAATCATATCAATGCACATCCTTTAATAATGTCGTTTATTGCCTTTTTTAACTAAATGCCAATCTTCAGAAATATTATTATTCACACGTTTCAACATTGCTGATAATGTTTCAATTTCTTCTTTAGTAAATCCTTCAAGTGCCACCGAATTAGAATGTTCATTTTCTCGTATGATAAATGGATAGATTGATTTTCCTTTTTCTGTAACATACAGCAATTTATTTTTCTTATTCGTTGCGTCCGCTTGTTTGTATATAAAGCCATTTTTCTCTAAATTACGAATTGCTCTTGAGGCGGTCGTACGATCAATCTTCACTAATTCCGCTAATTTCTCCTGTATAATGCCTGGATTTTCATAAATTCTTACTAAATAAACAAACTGGCCTTTAGCTAAGTCTATTTCTTTAAATTCAATATTGCTAATAGACTCTAATGCTCTCGCAATAACCCCAATATCTCTTAATATATCTTTCAATGAAATCTCACCTCTTTTTGTTGCATTTGCAACATAATTTTACTATAAAAAAATACAAAAAGAAACACCCATCTTTCGACAGGTGTTCAAGGTAATTTACTTTTCTTTTTTGAGACTACTTTTAATGAGGTAGAATCCGTAAAAAATAATACCGGCTATAAACCATAGTAAAGTATAGAACTTCGCTTGACCGCTTAATCCCCAAAATATAGCAAAGACACAAATCAGTATTAAAACTGGCGTAATCGGATAAAATGGTAACTTAAATGACGGCTCTGGTAAATCTTTACCTTCACGACGACGTAAGCTGAAGAGTCCTATAACAACGAACATAAATGCTACAAGTGTTCCTGCAGACATCAATTGAGCTAAAAATCCAAACGGGAACACTGAACCGATAATCACTGCAATGATTGTTAATACAATAAGAGCTCTATTCGGTAAGTTCTTCTTATTAAGGGTACCGATCCATTTTGGTAACAAGCCATCACGACCGAACGAATAAAGTAAACGAGAACCTGCTAACATCATTCCTATTAATGCAGTGAACATACCTAGCACTGATACAGCTTGCACAATAACCGAAATAACACCGTGACCACTTTCACGTAAAGCCCATCCAACTGGCTCTGCATTATCTTTATAAGCTGTATAATCGAACATACCAACTAATACGAGTGAAACAATGATAAATAAAGTTACACCTATAATCAGTGAGCCTAGTATACCTAATGGCATCGTCTTCTGTGGATTAATCGCTTCACCAGAACTGGCTGCTATTGAATCAAACCCTATGTAGGAAATAAAGATGACTGAACTCCCTGCATAGATGCCTTGCCAACCGCCAAATGCACCTGCTTCAGTCATTTTGTATTCTGGAATAAATGGCACATAATGTCCGACATTAACAACGCTTAACCCAACAACGACAAATAACAAAATCGCTAATATCTTTAATACAACCAGCGTATTTTGAACACGCGCCGTTTCAGAAGCCCCTCTAGATAACAACAGTGCTGTAATAACGATGACAATGGCTGCAATGATATCAACAATACCGCCATTGGTACCCAATGAATTCGATAAACTGTTTGGTAACTTAATATCAAATGGGTTTAACAATCCACGCAAATTCGCGGAAAATCCAGAGGCGACAAATGCTACGGCGATAAGGTATTCGGCAATTAATGCCCAACCTACGAGCCAGCCAAAGAATTCACCGAACAATATACTAATCCAAGTGTAAGCCGAACCAGCAAATGGCATAACCGTTGCCATTTCAGCATAAACAAACGCGATAAGTGCGGCTACAATCGCTGATACAAGAAACGATAAACTGACTGATGGGCCTGTATGATCTGCCGCTACGACACCCGGTAAAGTAAATATTGCTGTCGATACGATTGTCCCTACGCCAAGTGCTAAGAAATCTCTAACTCGAAGCGTCCTTTCTAGATGTGCATCTTTATTTTGAAACAGAGACACATCTGGTCTTTGAAACATTCTTTTTAAAATATTCATATTTTCTCCTCAATCTTATAAAATCCTTGTTCTCAAGTATAATCAATTTTATAAATGATGTATAGAGCTTTTTTCTTTTAATTAACTTATATAAATTAAATACGTTGTTTTATACCTTTACCTTAGTGGGATATATGCACTTTCTCGTAATATTTATCTCAATTATTTATTTTCACTATCTTTTATAATATTCTGTCTAATCGCTAGTTTGTGCGCAATTTTCGGAGCAGTCCAAATGACAGGCAACATAATTAACGAAATAGGTACAGCTGTCACGATAATAAATGACTGAATCGCACTAATACTACCTTCACCGATATTGATGAGGATGATTGAAATCACTGCCATTATCACAACCCAGAACAAACGGATAATCTTCGGAGGATCGCCTTCACCTGTTACAGACATTGAAATAGAATAGGACATCGTATCTGCTGTCGTAATAACAAAGATTAACGTTAGTAAGAGCAATGCGACGACTAACACCACACCTAAAGGTAAATGAGTAGCAATGGAAATCACGGCTGCAGGTAGTCCATTGTCATTTAACGGATTACTGATGGTCCCACTTTTCTTAATCTCGTAAAATAATCCACTACCACCTAAGATAGTAAACCAAATGTGCGAAACAACTGCTGCCACGATAGATACAAGTATAAATATTTCACGAATTGTACGACCTCGAGAAATACGAGCAACAAGCATACCCATGAGTGGTCCATAACCGATAAACCAACCGAAGAAGAACAACATCCATGTGCCAGCCCATTTGTCATCTCCTCTAAACGTTCCTATTTCTAAAAATTTCGTCAGATAGACACCATAGGAAGAAATAAATGTATCAACAATAAATCTTCCTAGGCCAATTAGCACTATAAATACTGCAACTGCAATTGCTAACCAAACGTTCACTTTACTTAAAAATTGAATTCCTTTTTCAATTCCTGTCATTGCTGAGATAGACACGATAATCATCAACCCAACGACAGATAATATTTGCGTTACAATATTATCAGGAATTCCAAAAATGCTATGTAGCCAATAACTAAACTGAAAACCGAAAAATCCAATTGTGCCGATTGTACCTGCAACAGCACCAATAATACAAAATACATCTATAAGCGAACCCACTTTATTATTTTCGATTTTCTGACCAAATATTGGAAATAACAATGTTCGTGGTCGCATTTTCAAACCTTTATTATAATGTGCATACATGATAATGATTCCGCTGACCGCACCATAAATAGCCCAAGCCGTATAACCCCAAGAGGTAAAGCTTTGTGCCATAGCAGCCGGTATTGCTGCTTTACTTTTATTATCAATACCTGATCCCATCGTCGGCGGTACATCAATAAAGTAATACATCGGTTCAGCCGCAGCCCAGAAAATCGCTCCAGCTCCAAGTCCAGACGTAATAACAATCGCTGCCCACTTAAAATAACTCATTTCTGGTTGAGATACATTGCCTAATCTCACACGACCATAACGAGAAAATGCTAAAAACAGTCCTACTGCAAACGTCACAAGTAACAACACTTGCCAAAATGCACCAAAATAACTAATAGATAGTTTAAATCCTTGATTAACTACATCCGATGTTTCTTTAGTGAACACAATTGACATGATTACAAATAATACAAGTAGCCCTCCACTTATTAAAAATACGGGCCAATCTAATTTTGATTTCCAATTTGAATTTTTAATGTTAATTTACCTCTCTCTTAAACCTTGCTCTCAAGGTCTTTTCTTTATATTCTGTTCTAAATAACCCACGTTCTTGTAAAATCGGTATCACTTTATCGATAAAATTTTCAAACATATCTGGATATGTAGGTGGCATTAATATAAAGCCATCGCATGCACCCGCTTCAAACCATTGCTGCATCGTATCTGCAACCATCACAGGATCTCCTACAATCGTTTTATGTCCCATCCAAGTATTAACCCTCTGCAATAACTCACGTAACGTAAGATGTTCTGTTTCAATCACGTGACGAATCGCTTCATATCGAGCTTTAGATCCTACTTTGACAGTTAAATCTTCATACGGTGGTAAAGATGGGATTGGTTCATCCATCTGCCATTGCGAAATATCCTGACCAATACTGCGTTCAATTTGTAATAATTTATCTTCGTTATCGACAAATTGATCCAGTTCATTTACTTTTTCCTGTGCTTCTTCAACAGTATCCGAAACATATACTGTTAACCCTGGTAAAATAAGTGGCTTATCTTTTGGGTCACGATACTTCTGAGTTCGTTCAGTTAAATCTTTAGAAAATGCTTTGGCATCACTTTGATTCCATGCGATTGAAAAGATAACGTCGACTTGCTTAGCAGCGAGCTCTCTCCCTGGGATAGAAGTACCAGCTTGGCATAACAACGGATACACTTGAGGACTTGCAGGCATATTGAGCGGCCCATTTATTTGAAAGTATTTACCATTGTGATTTATTTCTTCTAGAAATTGTGCATCTATGCCCTGACCAGTATCTCTATTATGAATTAATGCCCTTGGATTAAAAGAAGTCCATAATTTCTTTAACACGGTGACAAATTCTTCTGCTCGTTCATATCTTTCTTGTAGTGGCGGTAATTGCGCCATCGAATGATTTTGACCTTCAACATCCATTTGCGAAGTCACAATATTCATACCAGCCCGACCATGACTAATGTGATCCAAACTTCCTAAAAGTCGTGCGACATTATACGGATCATAAAATGTGGTAGAAACTGTCCCTATTAAACCAATATATTGCGTGTGTTGTGAAATTGCAGTAAGTGTTGTTAAAGGCTCTAAAAAATACGAAAGATGTCCAGTACTTTCTCCTGATACATATTGTCCATCTGCTAAAAATATCGCATCAAGACAACCTCGTTCTGCCATTTGAGCAATTTCAATTTGATATTCTATATCTCCAATTCTTTCAATTGGAGAATCAGTTAATCTCCAAGATGCTTGATGTAATCCAGTACTATAAATAAGTGAAGCTAAATGCATTTGTGTTCCCATAACTACCCCCATGCTTGATCACCAAATAAAAACTTATTTATAGTCTAACAAAACTAAGATATAAATAAAGATTTATTTAAAGACTTTTTATTTTTTGAATGAATTTTCTCAAAATAATGTGACCTCGAATGTTATTACTAATAAAATGCAATATGAAACTCCCTCCACTAGCAGTATTTTAAATAACTACTAGGAAGGGAGTCTTATTTTTTATTAATTTGAGGGGTGTTTTTTATTAGGGTGTTAAAATGTCTATAAATCTTCTTTAGTAACGGATCTAGGGACAATTATCCGTTAAAGTTCTATATTTCCCGGGTTAAGTTCGAACAGACTTAACCGTAGCGATTTTAAAAATATATGGAGAATGAACTTGAGTCTATATTTCACTTTATGACTTTTGAATTATAACGCTTAAAACTTACCACCAACCGTTAGCTTCACGGAATTCAATGGCCGCTTCGATAGAACCATAACGTTCTTTAGCGTAATTAATCATACCTTTTGTTTGTGTTTCTACTGAACCAGTTCCCCAAGATTCCTTGGTTTGACCTAACCCTTTATATCCAGCTGAGTTTACTGCATCTGGGTCTCCACCTGATTCAGGTAAAACGATGCTTTCCCATAATTCTTTAGTACCACCTGCAGCGATAAATTGACTGTATACTGAATCTGAGCTATCGCTACTTGAATCAGTTGAATTTGATGAATCTGTAGAGTCTGAACTGTCACTGTTAGAATCTGAAGTGCTTGAACTACTTGTTGAATCTGATGATGTTGAATCACTGCTATCATCACTTGAATCAGATGATGACGTTGGAGAAGTGCTATCAATATCAGATGATGCATCGTCTGAAGATGACTGATCTTGTTGTGGTGCTGGAGTTGGGGTTACATTATTTTGCTTTTTATCATCTTTTTTATTTTCAAATTTTACATGTTTAGGTTGATGCTTATCTTGTTGATTTTGCTTAGCATGATAATTTTGATGTTCTGCTGATTGACCTCTTTGCTCACCTTGTTGTTGTGCAACTTGTTTTTGAGCTTGGCCTGGTGCACAATTATTTTGTTCAGCGTGTGCTGCGTTAGCACCTACACCAGTAGCACCTAATGAAATTGTTGCTATAGTAGTTAAAATTGTTTTTCTCATAATTAAAATCCTCCCAATACAGTTTTGCAAAAGCAAAGACTGTACTTTTAAAAATTTCTAATTAAATAATTAGATGATGTTGAATACTATACAGCAGATTTTAATTTCATAGGTTACAGCAAATTAATAAAACCGTCTCACAACGTGTTAAAATCAAGACAAAGTTTACAGTAGTATGCTAAAGCACACCTCTAATTGAAATATATTCTCAGTCTCAGTACCTACAAAATATTCTGAAAACTAACGCTCTCAAGGCCTTTTGTACTGTCACCATTTTGCAATCATTTAGTTACATTGCAATATGTTAGCAATAGAAATTACCTTCTTTACCTGATTTTTATGATAATAACGCATTGATTTGTAGGTAAAATGTCCTGTAAAACCTATATTTACGCTTTCATACGCAAAGTTATTGCTTGTATTGTCACACCAATAATAAGAACAACTACCATCATATAAATTAAAAATAGAACATTTGTAGTCGCTAATAATCCTCCCACACTTGCACCGATAGAACTTCCTAGATAGTTAATCGAACTATTTAAAGCTACCACCGATCCTCTATGGTCAGGATTATTTTGGATAAGAATATGCTGTTGCGGTGCTTGAGTAGCCCATCCCATTGCTCCCCATATTAAAAACGGAATGAAACAAATTACAGGTAAATTAATTAGCAAAGGAATTAACCCAATACTTAACGCAAGTACGACTAATATCATCAACATCAAAAGTCTTGTATTTTTATATTTATCAATAACAACACCGATACCCATACTGCCTATAAGACCACCAAGCCCCCAAACAGTTAAGAATATGGATATATGTTCACTCGATAAATAATAGTTAATAATATTGGAAAGATAAGTATACAAACCTAAACTCGCAACTGCAGCACATAAAGTTACAGAAACCACACGTAATACTTGAGGTTTAAAAAATAATGAAAATCTATCTTTCAAGTTGGGTGGAGCTGGTAATTTAAAATTCGGTAATAATAAATATATTAATATGAGGGAAACTATACTGATAAATACAATAACACCTATTGCAAATCTCCAATTAAAAAATGATGTTACTTGTAACCCTAAAGGAACACCTATTACGGTACCCACACTCATACCACCAACAATAAATGCTAGTGCTTTACCTTTATGTTTTTGATCAACTAAATAAGCACCTGAACTGACTGCCATAGGTGAAAAGAGACCTGCGCCCACACCTGCCAATCCTCTCGAAATAATATACATGGTATAATTTGGCGAAAACATTGTCATTAGATTTGCTAGACCAAATATAATCATTGCTAATATTAAGATATCTTTTACTTTAAACTTTGCTAATAATGTTGAAAAAATGGGTGCAGATAAAGCAAAGGAAAAAGTAAAAATAGATACACCCTGTCCAATTTGAGCACTGCTTTTGTTAAAACTCTTACTCATATCAGGCAACAATCCAGCGACAATATAGGCATCCATACCTAGAGCAAACATTCCTAATGCTAAAAACCATACTTTCTTCATACGATTCATCCTTACTACATAAATATTTAAGGCTTTCTTATTAACAACCTTGAAATTAGCGTAGTATGATAAAGTAGCATACGGAATAATAAATATATTAAGAGATGTATTAACCAAAAGTTAAAAGAGGGATTTCAATGAATCTAGAATATATTGAAAGTTTTATAGCGGTAGCCAAATTTCAGAGTTTAAATTTTGCTTCAGAACAATTGAATATCAGTACACCTGCTTTAAGTAAACGCATCAATCATATTGAAAACTATTTTAATTGCAAATTGTTTGAACGTACGCGTAAAGGCGTATTTCTTACTAGTAAAGGTGAAGTAGTACTTGAGAAATTAACTAAAATACAACTTGAGCTCACTGAATTAAAAAATTATACCGCTTCCCAAGGTTCATCTGTTTTACGTTTAGGCGTTTTACCCAGTTTCGCTATACGTTATCAACAATTACTCGAAAATAATGAGATAACTAAGCATTTAACGGTATTAGTAGAAAGCAATACTCAAAGTTTAAAGGAAAAACTCCATGATGGATTCATTGATGCTTTCATTGGTGATATATCATTCTTAACTGAAGAACCACTGTTTCATAAATCCTTATATCAAGAAAAGTATGTAGTGATGTATTCAGATAAAAAACAACTCACCGGTTCACCGTCAATTACTATTGAAGCATTACAATCAGAAAATTTACTATTATTAAACCCACCGTGTGATACAGCTACATTTATTCAAAACCAACTCCCTCATCAACATAAAAATATTAACTTTAAAAATGATTTTGAATCTTTAATTGCGAGCGTTAAAAATTCAAAAAACATAACGGTTTTCCCTGAATCTTTAAAAATGCGAACTACTCATATGAATCTGTTCTATAAAACATTAAGCAACTATGCACGAAATATAGGGATTGCTTCATACAATCAAGATACTGTGGAAAAATTAACCAAAATATTAAATATTTAGAACCAAAACAAGCAACAAAGCACCATACGTCGAGTGCCTTGTTGCTTGCTTTATGTTTATACCTTATTTTATTTTTCTTCTAATTCCTGATTCGCTTTAAACAGTTCATCTAAATTATTTGTTGTCATTGCACTGCCTTCATTTAATTCTTTAAAGTCGTTATATAAAGCTTTAAGTTCTTTATATGAAGATTTTGCTTGATCAGCCATTAATGAGTTTAAGAATAATTTAAATAACACAAATGAAGTGCCTTTAAAGTTTTTAAATAATTTTGCAGGGCCCGTTGTTGTAACTTGAAAGCCTTGATGTCTAATTAATTGATGTAATTCAATATAGGCTTTAATTGTTGATATTTAACCTCTAAAATATCATTATTTTGTTTTTGGAATTCCGAGTGTTATGATTGGATAAAATTAGACAATTATTATTAATGGAATAACCCGCAGTATATATAAAAGGAGTGAAGCGGATGGATTTTTATACTAGAGATTTAATGAAATCAGATATTGAAGATATTCATGAACTATATTCTTCACCAAAAGTGACACAATATCTAACTTGGGACATACAAAGTTACGAAGAAACAGAACAATTGATTGATACCATTTTAGAGAAATCTTCTGAATGGATTTACAATGTAATTGTAGATGCAGATACTGATAAAGTAATTGGTTCAATCGAACTTATACATGACAAAGCAAATAACAGTGCTGAATTAAGCTTTATTGTACATCCTGAATATTGGGATCACGGTATCGCTACGAGTATGTCACAAACAATCATTAAATATGGCTTCAAAGTATTAAAATTAAATCGAATTTGGAGCGCTATTGATGCAAGAAATGTAGCTGGAGGTATTGTGCTACAGAAAGCTAACATGAAACACGAAGCGGTTTTAAGACAAAATATACAACTTGATGAAGGATATAGAGACACACTCATCTTCAGTATTTTAAAAAGTGAATTCTAACGCATAAAAAGAACGCGACCAATAGCCGCGTTCTTTCTTTTTATATATTTGATAAGTAAATACTTATTAAAGCAATGATTATGATAGTGCCTACGAATCCTATAAAGCTAAGTGTAAATGTTAATTTATTTCTTCGTTCAGTTGATTGAACATTATTCGGATTTTCTCCATTCATATAAGCTACAATTTTATCATAAGTTTCAATATTATGATCTTTTTTAATTTTTTCCACTTTGAATGAAGCACACATTCCCACAATGAATAAAGCTACTATAAATAACATTCCTAAATTTCCAGAAGACATAATAGCTGGTCCTAGCAGTACTGCTCCCAATAAAAACGTTATTAACATCAAATACGTCCAAAATTTAAGATGAGATTGATTTAATTTCTTTTCCATGATTTCCAAATCTCCTTTAACCAAGTTATCTAAAGAAACATCAAATATAGAACTTAGTAAAAGTAAATTATGCACATCGGGATAACTTCTATCATTTTCCCAATTAGACACAGTTTGGCGAGAAATATACATTTTTTCGGCTAAATCCTCTTGTGATAAATTGTTTTTCTCTCGATACTTTTTAATTTGTGTGCCTAAGTTCATATTCTATGCCCCTTTAATTTGAATTTAATTTGAAAATCATACTTAGGCTATCAAACTTTGTTTACATTTGCACGATTTACATTGTCAAAATGCTTTTACATATGACTATAACAAGGTTTTAAGACATCCTTCATTCAAGGGAGGATTTAAATCACTTTGCTTCTAATACTCTATGTCGCTCTAAATTTGCCAGGTTGTTTTATCACATAATCGAGTTCGAATTGTACGCCTGATGTACGTTTTTTATACTGGTAAGCAAAATAGCCGATCCACATTAAAGTTAATATAAAGCCAAGTATATAACTGAGATTGAGATCTAAACCGAAACCTATTTTTTGACTCAAAATGTAAGTAAAGATATTCCAAGTCATAAATACGGCTGGAATGGCTGCCACCCAGAAATTCTTCTTAGCGATTAAGAGGTACATCGCCCCGACCCATAAGGCCACAACGGCTGTCGTTTGATTTGCCCATGAGAAATAACGCCATAATATCGTGAAATCTACTTGAGTTAATACAAAGCTAATAATAAACAACGGTGTTGCAACGACAACTCTATTTAACATGCTTTTTTGACTATAATTTAAATAATCTGCAATAATCATTCTTGCACTACGGAAAGAAGTATCCCCACTTGTGATCGGTAAAACGATTACACCTAGCACGGCAATCGTACCAAATACTGAACCAAGTAATAACGTAGAAGCCTTGCTTACA
This sequence comes from Staphylococcus hsinchuensis, assembly GCF_038789205.1. Lineage (NCBI taxonomy): Bacteria > Bacillati > Bacillota > Bacilli > Caryophanales > Staphylococcaceae > Staphylococcus > Staphylococcus hsinchuensis. The sequence goes on along the minus strand of NZ_CP128355.1, from coordinate 660,088 downwards.
ACTAACGCCGCTTCACCTTTAGCAAGAACCTCATTTAAACCATCATACCCATGGAATAAACTCATACCAGCTGCTGCCCAAATCATCGCAATGATACCTTCAGCAATCATCATACCGTAGAAGATAAAACGTGCGTTCTTCTCTTTTTTAGTAGTACGAGAAATGATCGGTGTTTGTGTAGCATGGAAACCAGATAAAGCACCACATGTAATAGTAAAGAATAATAATGGGAATATAGGTGCGCCATCTGGATGCATATTTTTAAAGCTAAGCTCGGGAATTGGTGCTCCAGTTTGAATTAGACGGAACCCTACACCTACCGCACTAATTAATAATAAAGCTCCAAATATTGGATAAATACGCCCAATGATTTTATCGATTGGTAAAATCGTAGATAAAATATAATATACGAAAATCACAAAGATAATAATCCCTAATGCCACTTTGCCATCAAATAAGTTATGTAATAACAATGCTGGGCTTGTTACGAATACTGTACCTGTCAATAACAATAATAAGATAGAGAAAATATTTACGAAGTGCTTCATCAATTTACCTAAAAATTTCCCGGCTAATTCAGGTAAATGTGCCCCTTTATTACGAATTGAAATCATCCCAGTCAAATAATCATGAACTGCTCCTGCAAAGATACAACCTACAACAATCCAAATAAAAGCGACTGGACCATACAATGCCCCCATAATTGGTCCAAATATCGGTCCTACCCCTGCAATATTCAATAATTGAATTAATGAATTAGATGATGTTTTCATCGGTAAATAATCGACATTATCTTGTTGGTCATATGCTGGTGTCGGTCTGTCATCTTTCGTACCGAACATGCGATCAATATACTTACCATATGTGAAATACCCCACGATGAGTAAAATAATAGATACGATAAAAGTAATCATATTTAAATCTCCCCTTTAAAATGTAAGCGTTTTCTTAATTTAATCACAATTTTAAAGTTTTCACAATATTGAAATTATTAAATTTGTATTAGATTGAAACATAAAAAACTCGTCAAATTCGAATAAATCCGAATCGACGAGTTTATATTACAGTACTATTTTTACAATTTAAGACTGTCCGACGTATTATCTTTTGTATAATTTTATCTTTATTTCATAATAGTCATCATACTCTTTTGCACGTTGTTCAACATTGACACCACTTTTTTCAATGGCTTCAATGCTTTTACCTACTTCTTCACGTGCAGCAGTTAAGTCCTTAGCAAATTCAAATTTCTGAGCTTTGACTTTTTCCGGGCCTACTTTTTGTTTTACACGTGCTTCTGTTTGTTTAACATTGAGATTTTGATTAATAATGATTTCTACAATCTGTTCTTGATCTTCTTTTTTTAAACTGAGTAAAGCGCGTGCATGACGTTCAGTGATTTTAGCTTCACGTAACCTTTGGATAACTTTAGGTGCTAATTTCAACAATCTCAATTTGTTTGCGATGAAACTTTGACTTTTACCTAGACTTTTAGCAAGTTCACTTTGCGTTGTATCACCGATATCTAGTAATTTTTTATATGCTTCTGCTTCTTCAACAACTGATAAGTTCTCGCGTTGAATATTTTCAATTAAAGCTACAACCGCTGTTTCTTCGTCATCTAAGAATCTAATAATCACATCAGCATAAGATTTGTTTAAATGCTGTAATGCTCTAAATCGACGTTCACCCGCTATAATCTCAAACATATCTTCTTCAATTGGACGAACGACAATGGGTTGTAATAAACCATGTTCTTCTATTGATTCTGCAAGTTCTTTAATCTTATTTGGCTCAAATACTTGTCTAGGTTGATAACGGTTTGGCACAATGCGTTCAATGTGAATAGATTCTACATTGTTATAATCTTCTTCAACATAGCCAGCAATGTCATCCTTATTTTTTAAACCAAATAATTTAGAAAAAGGTTTTTTCATTTTCAACACGCGCTCCCTCTAAATTAATCGTTTCACCATATCCTCACTATTTTAATAGTGGAGACTTATTTGGTGTGCCCGGTTTTCTTGGATATTTTTTTGGCGTGAGACTACGCTTATCAATCTTAATCATTTGTCTTTCACCAGCATCCTCTGGTAACTCATAAGACACTGTATCGTTTACTTTACCGCCGAATACACCTATACCGAAAGCTGCTTCTTCTAATTCTTCAGCGCCTTTAGATGATTTTAAGGCGATAAATTGCCCGCCTTTCTTTACTAATGGCAGACATAATTCACTCAATACTGAAAGTCTTGCCACTGCTCGTGCGGTAACTATATCATAAGACTCCCGGTAGTCTCCTTTACCAAATGTTTCTGCACGATCATGTATAAAATGTACATCATTTAAATCTAAAGCGTCCGCTAGTTGATTCAAGAACTGTATCCGTTTATTTAAAGAATCGACAATCGTTACCTTTAAATTTGGATAAATAATCTTTAACGGAATACTTGGAAAACCAGCACCAGCACCCACGTCACATATCGTTAGTGATTGCGTTAAATCGATGTCCGTATAAAAACTTGGTGCAATCGAATCATAAAAATGTTTCAAATACACTTCATGTTCTTCAGTAATACTTGTTAAGTTCATTTTTTCATTCCATTCGACAAGCATTTGATAATACGTTTGAAATTGTTGTTGTTGTTCTGAAGTTAATTCTATACCGTGCGTGCTTAATTGCTTAGTTAACCATTGTACAGACATTTAATTATTCACCCTTTGAATTTTACCTTGTTCTAAAAATACAAGTAAGATTGAGATGTCAGCCGGATTTACCCCAGAAATACGTGAAGCTTGTGCGATATTTAACGGTTTTACTTCTGCTAGTTTTTCACGTGCTTCTGTTGCTAGGCTATCGACTTGATCATAGTCCAAGTCTTCTGGAATTTTCTTTTCTTCCATGCGTTTTACTTTTTCAACTTGTTGTAATGATTTATTGATATAACCTTCGTATTTTGTTTGGATTTCTACTTGTTCAGCAACATCTGAAGGTAAATGTGGTTCTTCTTCTAAAATATCTAATATCACATCATATGTCATTTCTGGACGGCGTAATAGTTCTAACGCTAAAATACCGTCTTTCAAACGCGATCCACCTTGTGCTTCAATGATTTCTTGTACGCGATCTTTTGGTTTAATGCGAATACCTTGTAAACGTTCTTGTTCTGATTTTATCATTTTTCTCTTCTCATTAAAACGTTCATAACGTTCTTCAGAAATCAATCCAATTTCATGACCTAAATCAGTTAAACGTAAATCTGCATTGTCATGTCTTAATAATAAACGATACTCTGCTCTAGATGTTAATAAACGGTAAGGTTCATTTGTACCTTTAGTTACTAGGTCATCTATGAGCACACCGATATACGCATCTGAACGACTTAAGATAACTTCATCTTTACCTAGCACGCGTCCTGCTGCATTAATACCAGCCATAATACCTTGGCCAGCCGCTTCTTCATATCCGGAAGTTCCGTTAATTTGACCAGCTGTATATAAGTTTTTGATCTTTTTAGTTTCTAATGTAGGCCATAATTGCGTTGGAACAATTGCATCATATTCGATTGCATAGCCTGCGCGCATCATGTCCGCTTTTTCTAAACCTGGAATCGTTTCTAACATTTGACGTTGTACATGTTCAGGTAAACTTGTAGATAAACCTTGCACGTAAACTTCATTCGTATTACGTCCTTCAGGCTCAAGGAATAATTGATGACGTGGTTTATCATTGAAACGAACAAATTTATCTTCAATTGATGGGCAATATCTTGGACCAGTACCTTTTATCATACCTGAATACATTGCTGATAAATGTAAATTATCATCAATCACTTGATGCGTATCTCCATTTGTATAAGTTAACCAGCATGGTAATTGATCTAAAATATATTCAGTTGTTTCAAAACTGAATGCTCGACCAACATCATCACCAGGTTGGATTTCCGTCTTAGAGTAGTCTATTGTCTTAGCATTAACACGTGGTGGCGTACCAGTCTTGAAACGTACAACATCAAATCCTAAACTTCTTAAGTTATCTGCTAATGAAATAGATGGTAATTGGTGGTTTGGACCACTTGAGTATTTCATATTACCGAGGATGATTTCTCCACGTAAAAATGTACCTGTTGTAACAATAACAGTTTCTGACCAATACTCAGTACCAATGTTTGTACGAACACCTTTAATCACATCATCTTCAATGATTAAGTCGTCTACCATACCTTGCATAATATCTAAGTTATCTTCGTCTTCAATAACTTTTTTCATTTCTTGTTGATATAACACTTTATCTGCTTGCGCGCGTAATGCTCTAACTGCTGGGCCTTTACCCGTATTTAACATACGCATTTGAATATGCGTTTTGTCGATTGTTTTAGCCATTTGGCCACCTAGAGCATCAATTTCACGTACGACAATACCTTTTGCTGGTCCACCAACTGACGGGTTACAAGGCATAAATGCGATATTATCTAAGTTAATTGTTAACATCAACGTTTTAGCGCCGCATCTTGCAGATGCAAGACCAGCTTCAATCCCTGCGTGACCGGCTCCTATTACTATTACATCATATTTTTGAGCCATAATTTTTCCTCCTTTTTATTTACCTAAGCAAAATTGACTAAATAGTTGATCGATTAATTCCTCGCTCGCTGATTCTCCGATAATTTCGCCTAAAATTTCCCAAGTTCTCGTCAAATCAATTTGAACCATATCCATTGGCACACCTGATTCGGCTGCGTCAATTGCATCTTGTATACTATGTCTAGCTTGTTTAAGTAATGAAATGTGTCTTGAATTAGAAACGTAAGTCATATCTTGATTTTGGACATCTCCACTAAAGAATAAGTCTCTAATTTGTATTTCTAATTGATCAATACCTTCTTGTTTTAACATAGAAGTTTGAATCAATGGCATATCGCCTATCATTTCCTTAACTTCATCTATATCTAAATTTTGTTCTAAATCCATCTTATTGACAATAACAATGGCATCTTCGTTTTTAATTACTTCATATAATTTACGATCTTCTTCAGTTAAACCTTCATTATAATTAATTACAAATAAGATTAAATCCGCTTCACTTAATGCTTTACGGGAACGTTCCACACCGATACGTTCTACGATATCTTCAGTGTCACGAATTCCTGCTGTATCAACTAGTCTTAGCGGTACGCCTCGTACATTGACATATTCTTCTAATGTATCTCTTGTTGTCCCTGCAACTTCAGTTACAATCGCTTTATTATCTTGGATAAGATTGTTTAACATGGAAGACTTCCCGACGTTTGGTTTACCTACAATGACCGTTGATAAACCTTCACGCATTATTTTACCTTGTGTTCCTGTCTCTAGTAACTGATTTATTTCTTGTTTAATTTGATTAGACTGTTTTAGTAAAAATTCATTCGTCGCATCTTCCACATCATCATATTCTGGATAATCTATATTTACTTCAACTTGTGCAAGAATTTCGAGAATGGATTGTCGCTGTCGCTTAATCATGTCACTTAAACGACCTTCAATTTGGTTCATAGCAACTTTGGATGCACGATCCGTTTTAGAACGTATGAAATCCATGACTGCTTCAGCTTGTGATAAATCAATACGACCATTTAAGAATGCGCGTTTCGTATATTCACCAGGTTCAGCCATACGTGCACCGTGCGTCATCGTCAATTCTAATACCCTATTAATAGTTAAAATACCACCGTGGCAGTTTATTTCTACGATATCTTCTCGTGTGAATGTCTTGGGTGCTCTTAATACAGACACCATGACTTCTTCGACAACTTCATTCGATTCTGGGTCGATGATATGGCCATAATTAATCGTATGGGTTGCAACGTTTTCTAGACTTTCTTTACCTTTATACAATTTGTCTGCAATATTAACGGCCTCATTACCTGATAAGCGAACAATACCAATCGCCCCCTCACCCATCGGGGTAGAAATGCTCGTTATCGTATCTAAATCCATCATCATTCTCGCCTCCTTGCGTCAAAATAATCATTAAAATATTGTATATAAAATTACAGTTAAAAGCGAATAAATTGTTTGCAAAACATACCATGTTAGACTTAGGGTTGTCTGAGGTAAGACTGACGTAGGTCTAATAATACGCCTCCCCTACCCTATTTATATGCGTTTATTAAAAACCTTAGCTATTTTAAGGACATGTTCCAAACTTGATTGTATTTGAATCGTATTCATATCTTTTGCAGGTTGTCTAGCAATCACAATAATTTCAATTGGAATAATATCATTTTTATGAACTTTAAAGTTTTCACGAATTGCTCTTTTTATTTTATTGCGTACAACAGCATTTCCTAATTTTTTCGAAACACTAATACCTAATCTAAAATGTTCTAAATCTTTATTCGTTTTAGTATAAATAACAAATTGTCTATTTGCGACAGATTTCCCTCTTTTATAAATCATTTGGAAATCACTATTCTTTTTAATTCGATATGCTTTTTCCAACGAACATCACTCGCTTATCTCCATATTTACATTCTATTATAATGTAAATGTTGGTTCCTTCTATAGTAAATATCTTTCATTTAGGTCTGAAAATAAACAATCTTTATTAAAAAACTGGATTTTTACTGCTTTTCAAACCAAAAAAAAGACCACTGATGAGTCAGTGATCTTATGCTGATAAAACTTTACGGCCTTTACGACGACGACGCGCTAATACTTTACGGCCATTCTTAGTGCTCATGCGTTTTCTGAAACCATGCACCTTACTATGTTTACGTTTATTTGGTTGATAAGTACGTTTTACCATGTAAAAACACCTCCATCTTATTATTCGATTCTTTAACTATTATTATAGATAAATGCGTATACAAGTCTGCTTTTATTCTTGATTTAACTTCATTAATAATTAGTCACGATTCAAGCAACTACTACAATATAACAAAATCTATTTTATAAAGCAAGGTCATTTTTTCTAAAACTTTCACAAAACCACTGTAGCCATACGATTTTATCCCTATTTTTTTCAACAGCGAGCTTACATTTTCTAAGGAAGTATAAGTAATAATTATAGTATATACATTTTTCATGCATATACTATAAATTATTTCCCAACCGTACAAAAGCAATCATTTCTGATATACTACTAACTTCGGCTAAGTTATCCACTTATTCACAGATATTCTTCAAAATTTTGTGGATAAATATATTATTATACACAACTCTCCACATCGTTTAGGAACATATTCACAGTCATTTGACATCTATGAATGTTAAAAAGTATAATTGTGTGGATAAGTCGTATAATCACTGATACATATAGGGTCTATTATATTGGTTTATATACATATGCCTGTGTGTAACTTTAAAAAAATAACTATTTATCCACTGATTGTGTGTATCTTGTGGATAATTGTCAACAACATGTTATTTTTTCTATTCACACATGTGTGTACTGTGTATAACTTTTAAAATTTATTAAATATGGAGTTTGTTAATTATGTCAGAACAAGAAATATGGGAAAGAGTATTAAGTTTAGCTCAAGAAAAAGTAAGCTATCCGAGTTATCAAACCTTTCTAAAGGATACAAAGCTATATTCTTTAGAAAATGATGAAGCTATCGTTGTAATTGATGATCCATTTGTAGCCAACTGGTTGAAATCTCATTACGTAGAAATAATTCAAACCGCATTATACGAAGCAATCGGACACGAAATCATGCCTGTCTTTTACTCAGAAGATGAATTAGCAAGTATGAATTCAAAGGGCAACACATCTCCAGCACCACAACAAAAGGAAGAATCAGACAACAATGGTGTAGACGAAGCATCTGTAAGTGGCGATCAATTCAATACGCATAACACATTTGAAACGTTCGTTATCGGGCCTGGCAACAGATTCCCACATGCCGCGAGTTTAGCCGTTGCCGAGGCACCCGCCGAAGCATATAATCCACTATTCATTTATGGTGGCGTTGGACTTGGCAAGACACATTTAATGCATGCAATCGGTCATTACGTATTAGCTAATGATCCCAATGCCAAAGTAATTTACACCTCAAGTGAAAAGTTCACGAACGAATTCATCAAGTCAATACGAGATAATAAAACAGAACAATTTAGAGAAAAATACCGTAATATCGATGTTTTACTTATTGATGATATTCAATTTATTCAAAACAAAGAGCAAACCCAAGAAGAATTCTTCCATACATTCAATGAATTACACCAAGCGAATAAACAAATCGTTATTTCAAGTGACCGACCTCCAAAAGAAATAGCAAAGTTAGAAGATCGTTTACGTTCAAGATTCGAATGGGGCTTAATCGTTGATATTACGCCACCAGATTATGAAACAAGAATGGCAATTCTTCACAAAAAAATTGAAGAGGAAAACTTAAACATTCCTTCTGAAGCACTTAATTACATTGCAAATCAAATTCAATCAAACATTCGTGAATTAGAGGGTGCTTTAACACGTGTATTAGCATTTTCGAAGTTACAAGGACAACCTATCACAACAGAACTTACAGCCGCAGCTTTAAAAGATATTATCCAAGCACCTAAATCTAAGAAAATTACAATTCAAGATATACAAAAGATTGTCGGCCAGTTCTATAACGTGAAGATTGAAGATTTCAGTGCAAAGAAACGTACAAAATCTATCGCATATCCACGTCAAATTGCAATGCACTTATCTCGTGAGTTAACTGATTTCTCACTACCGAAGATTGGTGAAGAATTTGGTGGTCGTGATCATACAACTGTGATTCATGCACACGAAAAAATTGTCAAAGATATGCAAAATGATGCAACATTCAAACAAGAAGTTGAAAATTTAGAAAAAGAAATTAGAAATCAGTAAAAAACCTGTACTATAACAGATTAAATTACTGATTTTGAGGAATAGAAAAAAAGAAATAGTTTTTAACAATTGTGGATAATGTGAAAAAGTCATACACACTATAAACAGGTTATCCACAGCAAATAATAGTTGTCACTGTTGAATTTTATTGGGTTATCCCGTAATCCACAAGACCTACTACTATTACTACGAATTTAAAACCTATATAATTATATATAAACGACTGGAAGGAGTTTATTTAACGATGGAATTCACAATTAGAAGAGATTATTTTATTAATCAACTTAACGATACATTAAAAGCCATCTCACCAAGAACAACATTACCGATTTTAACTGGTATTAAATTAGATGCTAAAGACAACGAAGTGATACTTACTGGTTCTGATTCTGAAATCTCAATTGAAATCACTATACCAAAACAAGTAGACGGTGAAGATATTGTTGAAATTTCAGAAACTGGTTCAGTTGTACTTCCTGGTCGTTTCTTCGTAGATATTATTAAAAAATTACCAGGTAAAGATGTAAAACTTTCAACAAATGCACAGTTCCAAACACTTATCACATCAGGCCATTCTGAATTTAACTTAAGTGGTTTAGATCCAGATCAATATCCTTTACTACCACAAGTATCACGTGATGATGCAATTCAATTATCAGTAAAGGTATTAAAAAACGTGATTGCACAAACGAATTTCGCAGTGTCCACCTCAGAAACACGCCCAGTATTAACAGGGGTTAACTGGCTTATACAAGATAATGAATTAATATGCACTGCAACCGATTCACACCGCTTGGCTGTAAGAAAAGTTGAATTAGAAGATGAGACTGAAAATAAAAATGTCATCATTCCTGGTAAAGCTTTATCTGAATTAAATAAAATCATGTCAGATAGTGACGATGACATCGATATTTTCTTTGCTTCAAACCAAGTTTTATTCAGAGTAGGCAATGTAAACTTTATCTCTCGTTTACTAGAAGGTCATTATCCTGATACTTCACGCTTATTCCCAGAAAATTACGAGTTTAAGTTAGGAATCAATAACGGTGACTTCTATCATGCAATCGACCGTGCATCTTTATTAGCACGTGAAGGTGGTAATAACGTAATTAAGTTAAGTACAGGAAATGAGTTAGTGGAATTGTCTTCTACATCTCCAGAGATTGGTACTGTAAACGAGGAAGTTACTGCAAGTAATGTCGAAGGTGGCAACTTAAAGATTTCATTCAACTCAAAATATATGATGGACGCTTTAAAAGCAATCGATAATGATGACGTTGAAATTGAATTCTTCGGTACAATGAAACCATTTATCTTAAAACCAAAAGATGATGATTCAGTGACACAACTCATCTTACCAATCAGAACTTATTAATTTGAAATTGCCCATACTTAATCAATAAATTAATAACCAACTATAGGAGTGGGACAGAAATCGGATTTTCTAATAGAGATATCGTAGTCCCACCCGGCAATGATGACTAGGATTGAAAAAAGCTTGTTCTTAGCGCTTTTCAATTCAGACATCTACTACCAAATTGATAAAGAGTCTGAGACACCTATTTTTGTCTCAGGCTCATTTTTTATTAAAAATAATATGTAAAATTACATACCTTATTTAAATGCTACTGAGCGATTCACAGTGAGTCATAAATTAAAATGCATGGTATTATACCAAAATATATAAATTGAAGCCAAAATGACCCTTAAAACACGTTATATGATTCAAATAAGTTTGTAGATTATGGTTTTGATTATTTTACAATTGTTATATTTTTAAAGTTTTCAATTCACATTGCATTTTGAGTCGTTATTTTTCGACAGTATGAATTAAAACTACGTGTGTATTTTTGCTATAATGTAAGTAGTTAAAACAATATAAAACAGATATTGAGAGAATCCTTTAAATTTATGTAAATAAAGTTTAAAGTAAACGCTTTCTTTCCTGTATTTTGAATGAAATTTTTACTCAAAAAAGGTATAATATAGGAATGACCTAATAAAGAAACGGAGTGATTGATTTGGTTGAAGAAATCATCGTAGACGGAGACATTACATTAGGGCAATTTCTCAAGACAGAAGGTATTATCGAGTCTGGAGGACAAGCCAAATGGTTCTTACAAGACTTTGAAGTCTTTATCAATGATGAACGTGAAACGCGCAGAGGTAAGAAATTAAATCATCAAGATCACATAGATATACCAGAAGTTGGTTCGTTTTTGATTTTACATCAAGGTGAAGAATGAAACTTAACACACTCCATCTAGATAACTATCGAAACTATGAATCAATTACTTTAGATTGTCATCCAGAAGTAAATATTCTCATTGGTGAAAATGCTCAAGGTAAAACGAATCTCCTAGAATCTATTTATACGTTAGCGCTTGCGAAAAGCCACAGAACATCCAATGACAAGGAACTTATACGTTTTTCTAGTGATTATGCTAAAATAGAGAGTGAACTAAGTTATAGATATGGCGTTATGCCTCTAACGATGTATATAACCAAAAAAGGAAAGCAAGTTAAAATCAATCACTTAGAACAAAGTAGACTGACTCAATACATCGGCCACTTAAACGTCGTACTATTTGCACCCGAAGATTTAAATATAGTTAAAGGTTCGCCACAAATCAGACGAAAATTTATCGACATGGAACTCGGGCAAATTTCAGCAGTTTACTTAAATGATTTGTCACAGTATCAACGTATTCTCAAACAAAAGAATAACTATTTAAAGCAATTGCAATACGGCAATAAGACGGATAGCACGATGCTCGAAGTTTTAAACCAACAATTTGCTGAATACGCCTTGAAAGTGATGCAAAGAAGAGCGCATTTTATTAACGAACTAGAATCTCTAGCTAGACCTATCCATTCAGGCATTACAGACAATCGTGAAACATTAGTATTGAAATACATGCCAAGCATGAAGCTAGACTTTACTAACAAAACTGAGACGGAACGCTTGGAGGATGTCTTAACAATACTTAACGATAACAAGGAACGTGAAATGGATAGAGCAGTTTGTCTTTACGGTCCGCATAGAGATGACTTAGGTTTTAATATTAACGAAATGGATGCTCAAATTTATGGATCCCAAGGGCAACAACGGACGACAGCCTTATCGATTAAGCTTGCAGAAATTGAGCTTATGAATATCGAAGTTGGAGAATATCCGGTATTACTTTTAGATGACGTGCTCAGTGAGTTAGATAACTCGAGACAAACACACTTGTTAAGTACGATACAGCATAAAGTACAGACGTTCGTAACAACAACATCTGTGGATGGTATCGACCATGAAATTATGAAAAATGCAAAGCTATTTCAAATTAAACAAGGTGAAATTATTAAGTAACGAAAGTGAAGGTGGAAACATTGTCAGATGTGAACAACAGGGAAGATTATGGCGCTGGTCAAATTCAAGTATTAGAAGGCTTAGAAGCAGTAAGAAAACGACCAGGTATGTATATAGGTTCAACCTCAGAAAAAGGTTTACACCATTTAGTATGGGAAATTGTTGACAACAGTATTGATGAGGCACTTGCAGGCTACGCAGATGAAATCAACGTCGTGATTGAAAAAGATAATTGGATTAGAGTTACAGATAACGGACGAGGTATTCCAGTAGGTATCCAAGAGAAAATGGGTCGTCCAGCAGTGGAAGTTATCTTAACAGTACTTCACGCAGGCGGAAAGTTTGGCGGAGGCGGCTACAAAGTCTCTGGTGGTCTACACGGTGTAGGTTCTTCAGTAGTAAACGCACTGTCCGAAGACCTAGAAGTGTATGTACATAAAGATAAACAAATTTATCATCAAGCCTACAAAAAAGGCGTTCCACAATTCGACTTAAAGGTTATTGGTGAAACGAAAGAAGAAACTGGGACAGAAATTCGATTTAAAGCAGACCCTGAAATTTTCACTGAAACGACGGTTTATAATTATGAGATTTTACAACAACGTATTAGAGAATTAGCTTTCTTAAATAAAGGTGTAGCTATCCGTCTAAAAGACGAACGAGAAGAGGAAGTTCGTGAAGATGCGTATTATTACGAAGGCGGTATTAAATCATACGTAGAAATGCTTAATGAGAATAAAGAACCGTTACACGAGCAACCAATTTATGTACATGAATCTAAAGATGATGTAGAAGTTGAGATTGCCTTACAATATAACAATGGTTATGCTACAAACTTATTAACATACGCAAATAATATCCACACATATGAAGGAGGAACACACGAAGAAGGCTTTAAACGTTCACTTTCACGTGTACTTAATAGTTATGGCTTAAATAGTAAAATCATCAAAGAAGACAAAGAGAGATTATCGGGTGAAGATACACGAGAAGGTCTAACGGCAGTCGTCTCAATCAAGCATGGTGATCCACAATTCGAAGGACAAACAAAGACGAAACTTGGAAATTCAGAAGTACGACAAATTGTTGATAAGATTTTCTCAGAGCTATTTGAACGTTTCTTATATGAGAACCCACAAGTGGCACGTATCGTAGTGGAAAAAGGTATTATGGCATCTCGTGCACGAATCGCAGCTAAAAAAGCACGTGAAGTGACACGTCGTAAATCAGCATTAGAAATTTCAAGCTTACCAGGTAAACTTGCAGATTGCTCTAGTAAGGATCCAGAGCGCAGTGAAATCTTTATTGTCGAAGGTGACTCTGCCGGGGGGTCTACAAAATCAGGTCGTGACTCAGAAACGCAAGCGATTTTACCATTACGAGGTAAGATTCTAAATGTGGAAAAGGCACGTCTAGACAGAATCTTAAATAACAACGAAATCCGTTCTATGATTACAGCATTTGGTACGGGAATCGGTGGCGAATTTGATTTAAGCAAAGCACGTTACCACAAGATTGTTATTATGACTGATGCCGATGTCGACGGTGCACATATACGTACGTTATTACTCACATTCTTCTATCGCTTTATGAGACCGTTAATCGAAGCGGGTTATGTGTATATTGCACAGCCACCATTGTTTAAATTAACGCAAGGTAAACAAAAATATTATGTGTTTAATGAACGTGAATTAGAAAAATTAAAATCAGAATTAGACCCATCACCTAAATGGTCCATTTCACGTTACAAAGGTCTTGGTGAAATGAATGCAGATCAACTTTGGGAAACTACGATGAATCCAGAGAATCGTGCAATGCTACAAGTTTCATTGGAAGATGCAATTGATGCAGACCAAACATTCGAAATGTTAATGGGCGATATTGTAGAGAACCGTAGACAGTTTATTGAAGACAACGCAGTTTATGCAAATTTAGATTTCTAGAGCAATAAGCTGAATTTTTGAAGGAGGATATCTTGATGGCTGAATTACCTGAATCAAGAATTAATGAACGGAATATAACAAGTGAAATGCGTGAATCGTTTTTAGATTATGCGATGAGTGTTATTGTGTCTCGTGCATTACCAGATGTAAGAGATGGTATGAAACCAGTGCATCGACGTATTTTATATGGATTAAACGAACAAGGCATGACACCAGATAAACCTTATAAAAAATCAGCGCGTATCGTCGGGGATGTTATGGGTAAATACCACCCTCATGGTGACTCTTCAATATACGAGGCAATGGTTAGAATGGCACAGGATTTCAGCTATCGATATCCTTTAGTAGACGGTCAAGGTAACTTCGGTTCCATGGACGGCGATGGCGCAGCAGCAATGCGTTATACAGAAGCCCGTATGGCGAAGATGACGCTTGAAATGCTTAAAGATTTAAATAAAGATACGATTGACTTTATAGATAACTATGACGGTACAGAAAGAGAGCCGTCAGTCTTACCTTCTCGATTCCCTAACTTACTAGTAAATGGTGCTTCAGGGATTGCAGTTGGTATGGCGACGAATATCCCGCCTCATAATTTAACTGAGGTTATTAATGGCATAATTAGTTTAAGTTACAATCCAGATTTGACGATTGCTGAAATTATGGAAGATATTCAAGGCCCAGATTTCCCTACTGCAGGTATTATTTTAGGTAAGAGTGGTATTAGACGTGCTTATGAAACAGGTCGTGGTTCTGTTCAAATGCGTGCACGTGCTGAAATCGAAGAACGTGGCGGTGGTCGTCAACGTATCATCGTTTCTGAAGTACCTTATCAAGTCAATAAAGCACGTATGATTGAAAAAATTGCCGAACTTGTACGTGATAAGAAAATTGAAGGTATTACAGATTTACGAGATGAAACAAGTTTACGTACGGGTGTACGTGTTGTTATAGATATTAGAAAGGATGCTAATGCAAGCGTCGTTCTAAATAATTTATACAAACAAACACCATTACAAACATCATTCGGTGTAAACATGATCGCCTTAGTGAACGGCAGACCAAAACTAATCAACATTAAAGAAGCGTTAGAACAATATTTAGATCATCAAAAGGTCGTTGTCAGAAGACGTACAGAATATAATCTGAAAAAAGCACAAGACCGTGCACACATATTAGAAGGTTTAAGAGTCGCACTAGACCACATTGATGAAATCATTAGCATTATTCGTGAATCAGAAACAGATAAAGAGGCTATGACGCGTCTACAAGAAGGTTTCAAGTTATCTGAGCGCCAAGCTCAAGCAATTCTCGATATGCGTTTAAGACGTCTAACAGGTTTAGAGCGTGACAAGATTGAAGATGAATACAACAACTTGATTGAGTACATTAAAGAGTTACAAGCAATTCTTGCCGATGAAGAACGCTTACTTCAAATCGTAAGAGATGAGCTTATCGATGTTCGTGATCGCTTTGGCGATGAACGTCGCACTGAAATTCAATTAGGCGGTTTAGATAGTATTGAAGATGAAGATTTAATACCTGAAGAACAGATCGTCATTACATTAAGTCACAATAATTACATTAAACGATTACCAGTTTCTACATATAGAGCTCAAAATCGTGGCGGCCGTGGTGTCCAAGGTATGAATACGTTAGAAGAAGACTTTGTCAGTCAACTTGTAACGATGAGTACGCATGATAACGTCTTGTTCTTTACGAATAAAGGTCGCGTGTATAAACTTAAAGGTTATGAAGTGCCGGAACTCTCACGTCAGTCTAAAGGTATACCAATTATCAATGCGATAGAGCTAGATTCCGATGAAAAAATCAGTACGATGATTGCCGTGAAAGATTTAGAAAGTGAAGAAGATTACTTAATATTTGCGACACTTAAAGGACGTGTGAAACGTTCTGCATTAAGTAATTTCTCACACATCAATAAAAACGGTAAAATCGCAATTAGTTTCAAGAATGATGATGAGTTAATTGCGGTAAGACTTACTGATGGTAATGAAGATGTCTTAATCGGTACATCTCACGCTTCATTAATCCGTTTCTCAGAACAAACATTACGCCCACTTGGTCGTACGGCAGCGGGTGTGAAAGGTATCACGCTACGCGAAGGAGACGAAGTTGTCGGCTTAGATGTAGCACATGCTAGTAGCGATGATGAACTCCTTGTAGTAACTGAAAATGGTTACGGTAAACGTACACCAGTTAAAGATTACCGATTATCAAATCGTGGCGGTAAAGGTATCAAAACAGCAACAATTACTGAACGAAATGGTAATATCGTTTGTATTACTTCTGTAACTGGTGAAGAAGATTTAATGATTGTTACGAATTCAGGTGTAATCATCCGTATTGATGTGCAAGATATTTCACAAAATGGACGTAGCGCTCAAGGTGTTCGTCTCATCAAGCTAAGTGATGATCAGTTCGTTTCAACTGTAGCGAAAGTAAGTGAAGAAGAGAAAAAAGAAGAAGCCCTCGAAACATCCGAAGCAGAACAAGGCGAAGATGAAATATCAAATGAGAGCGAAACAATCGCTGATGATCAAACACCTGGTAATACAATTCATACTGAAACAGAAGATGAAAGTACTACTACAGACGATGCTAATTCAACAGAACGCCAAGAACTTAGACAAGACTTCATGGATCGTGTAAATGAAGATATTGAAAACGAAGATAACGATGAAAGTGATGAATAACAAATAGAAAAGCACGACCTTTCTTTATTAGAAAGGTCGTGCTTTTTCATATAATTTATCGAATTTGTATAGATTACATTAAAATTTAGTATGCCTACCGTCTATTTTGGACTGTGAATTTAACTTTCTAATGATTTCATCACATATGGAATTTCATTAATTAATCTTGAAGGTGGAACGACATACATTGAAGAAGATAATTCTTCGCCAATATAACTATGTGTATAAGTCGCACTTGTTACCGCTTCTTCAAAATTATCAAACTGTCCAATAAAGCTTGTGATCATACCAGCTAAAGTATCACCCATACCACCTGTAGCCATTGCAGGTGTACCTATAGGTAATTTGTAATCACTATTTTTAAAGTAAATTTCTGTGCCGTGCTTTTTAAGAATGACTGTAGAACCTAATTGATCAACCGCTTCACGATTGCGTTCATATGTTTGCTCATCTACAGGAATATTACTTAAACGCTCCCACTCTTTTGGATGCGGTGTAAAAATCACGTTACATGAAGGGATATCCGGTTTCAATTTACTAAATATAGTAATTGCATCCCCATCCACGATTAAAGTTTGATGTGGTTGGATATTTTGCAATAAGAAAGTAATTGCGTTGTTCCCTTTAAAGTCACAACCTAATCCAGGACCGATTAAGATACAATCTGTATGCTCAATCATCTTCGTTAACATCTTAGTATCATTGATATCTATAACCATTGCCTCAGGACAACGTGAATGAAGCGCTGCATGGTTAGTAGGATGTGTAGCTACAGTAATTAACCCACTTCCACTAAATACACATGCACGTGCTGCTAGCATAATTGCCCCACCTAAATTTACATTTCCACCGATTAAAAGAATCTTTCCGTAATCACCTTTGTGAGTTTCTTCATTACGTTTCGGTATGTTAACTGATGATAAAACTTCCACAATTGAAACCTCCCTTAAATAAATACTCATTTTTATAGTCGTGTCGTACGTGTTGAAAAAATAAATGAAGCATGAGCATTGCATATAATTCCACAACCAAACTTAAATCCTTATAGGAAAAGGTAATAAAGTGTGTGAAAACAATGTGCTCATCTCCATTGATAACAATACGGTCAAAACAACAATTTCTAAATACAATAGTGTATATTATACTTGGTTTGGCCGTAAGTCAATACTTTGATTCGTAAAGAATTTATAAAGTTACATTAACCTTTGTTAAGTTAAACTTTACCCTATTAAATCGGTAACTTAATAATACGTTACGGATATTGTTCAAAGTGTTGTTTCCATAAAAGTGTAAGCGTATACTTTTTATTAAACAAAGGATTTATTTAAAACAAAGGAGATGGAAGAATGGTATTACATTTAGATGGTGAATCATTAACAATTAATGAAATTAAGCATTTTTTAGAACATTCAGATACCGTTAGCATTGGAGATCTCACACTAGAACGAGTTAGAAAAAGCAGACAAATCGTTGAAGACATTATAGAAAAAAAACAAGTTATTTATGGTATTACGACTGGATTTGGATTGTTTAGCGATGTACGCATTGATGAAGGTGAATATAATCAGTTACAAACGAATTTAATTCGTTCACATTCATGTGGTATGGGCAAACCTTTCCCTAAAAACGTAGCATTGGTCATGATGGTATTACGACTTAATACATTAATCAAAGGGCATTCTGGTGCCTCAGAAGCTTTGATTGATCAATTACAATATTTTATTAATCATCGTATTATCCCAGTTATCCCTGAACAAGGTTCACTAGGAGCTTCTGGTGATTTAGCACCATTATCCCATTTAACATTAGCGTTAATTGGTGAAGGTGAAGTTTATTATGAAGATCAAAGATTAGACAGTCGGGATGTCTTAAAACGTTTAAATCGAGAACCACATGTGCTAAAAGCTAAAGAAGGTTTAGCGATGATTAATGGTACGCAGCCAATGACAGCACAAGGTATTATTAGTCATATTGAAGCGGAAAGTTTAGGGTTACAAGCAGAGTGGATTGCTTCATTAACACATCAAGCTTTAAATGGTATTACAGATGCTTATAATGAAAACGTTCATAAAGTAAGAAACCATCCAGAACAAATTGAAGTGGCAGCACGTATGAGAGACTGGTTAGAAGGTTCAGAACTTACGACAAAACAAGGTGATATAAGAGTACAAGATGCGTATACATTACGTTGTATCCCTCAAATTCATGGAGCGAGTTTCCAAGTCTTCAATTATGTAAAAGAAAAACTAGAATATGAAATGAACGCTGCGAACGATAATCCGCTTATCTTTGATAATGACAATGAAACATTAGTGATCTCAGGCGGTAATTTCCATGGTCAACCTGTCGCATTTGCTTTAGATTTCTTGAAAATAGGAACAAGTGAGTTGGCCAATGTTTCAGAACGACGTCTAGAACGTCTAGTAAACCCTCAATTAAACCAAGGATTACCAGCATTCTTAAGTCCACAACCAGGTTTACAAAGTGGTGCCATGATTATGCAATACGCTGCAGCAAGTCTCGTTTCAGAAAATAAAACACTTGCTCATCCAGCAAGTGTAGACTCTATTCCGTCTTCAGCCAATCAAGAAGATCATGTTTCTATGGGAACAATTGCTTCACGACATGGTTATCAAATAGTTGAAAACGCTCGTCGCGTTTTAGCAATTGAAACAATCATCGCGTTACAAGCAGTTGAACATAAAGATGTTAAAAAGTTATCACCAAAAACATATGAAAAATATAACCAATTACGAAAAATTGTTCCTTCCATAACAGAAGATCGTCAATTCCATAAAGATATTGAAGCAGTATCACAATATCTGCGAGAAGCAGCTTACAAAGAAACAGTATAATGCGTGTCATGCTTGAAATCACAAAATTGATTTGCTATATTTAATTTAAGTTAATAATAGTATTGTTCGTAGGCCAAGTAACATTAATTATTTGATTTCAGAGAGCTTGTGGTAAGTGTGAACAAGTAATCAATATTAATGCGAATCTACCTACTATATGAAAGAACAATCGGTTTTAACCGTTATTTTAGTGTGAGCGCAGTCTAAATTAGGCTGTTAAATAGGGTGGCAACGCGTAGACCACGTCCCTTGGGTAAGGGATGTGGTCTTTTTTATACGCGGAGTCCTCAAATTTATCTTCGAAAGGATGAAATTTTTATGTTGGATATTAAGTTATTCCGTAAGACACCAGATTTAGTTAAAGAGAAAGTTACTAAGCGAGGCATGGATGACAGTGTTGTTGATGACGTATTAAAGTTAGACGACCAACGCCGTGAATTGATAAGTAAAGCTGAAGAAATGAAAGCTGAACGTAATAAAGTGAGTGGTGAAATCGCTCAGAAAAAACGTAACAAAGAAAATGCTGATGATGCGATTGCTGCAATGCGTAACTTAGGCGATGACATCAAAGCTTTAGATGAACAATTAAATAAAGTAGATGCAGAACTAAACGATCAGTTATCTCGTATTCCTAACTTAATTCATGATGATGTTCCTGAAGGTGCATCAGATGAAGACAATGTAGAACTTAAACGTTGGGGCACACCACGTGAATTTGATTTCGAAGCTAAACCCCACTGGGATTTAGTGGAAGAATTGAAAATGGTAAATTTCGAAAGAGCTGCTAAAGTATCTGGAGCAAGATTTGTCTATTTAACTGGTGATGGTGCACAACTTGAACGTGCGTTAATGAACTACATGGTAACAAAACATACAACGCAACATGGTTATACTGAAATGATGGTACCTCAATTAGTGAATGCAGATTCTATGTACGGTACAGGTCAGTTACCTAAATTTGAAGAGGATTTATTCAAAGTTGAAAAAGAAGGTCTTTATACAATTCCTACAGCAGAAGTTCCTTTAACAAACTATTATCGTAACGAAATTATTGAGCCGGATGTCTTACCTGAGAAATTCACAGCACAATCTGCATGTTATCGTAGTGAAGCGGGTTCAGCAGGAAGAGATACAAGAGGTCTTATCCGTCTCCACCAATTTGATAAAGTTGAAATGGTTCGATTCGAAAAACCAGAAGATTCTTGGGATGCATTAGAAGAAATGACAACAAATGCTGAAGCGATATTAGAAGAACTTGGATTACCATACCGTCGTGTGATCTTATGTACAGGCGACATCGGATTCGGTTCAAGCAAAACATATGATTTAGAAGTTTGGTTACCAAGTTATAATGAATATAAAGAAATTAGTTCTTGTTCAAATATTACTGATTTCCAAGCACGTCGTTCAAATATCCGTTTCAAACGAGATACAAAAGCAAAACCAGAATTAGTGCATACACTAAACGGTAGTGGACTTGCAGTAGGTCGTACATTTGCGGCTATCGTTGAAAATTATCAAAATGAAGACGGATCAGTAACAATTCCAGAAGCACTTGTACCATTCATGGGTGGAAAAACAGAAATTCGTCCTTTTAAATAAATAAATTAGAAGAGATTATTTTTAAAATAAATAGTATTAGTTAATAACGAAATCGCTATTCATTTAAGGTAGAAGCGCATAAAAGCTTCTGCCTTTTTATTTTGATTAATGAAACTAAAAACCCTCTCCTTATAAGCTTTTCACATGAATTATTTAGTAGTAGGGGAGGGTAGGGGAGGTGTAAAAAGTCAAAAATATAGAAGGACGTCTAAAAATATTTTAAAAATTACAAATTCTTTAAAGAGTTGTTATTTCAACTTTTATAGACGAACGTTTGTCTTCGGTCACACAAACGGTATTCTAAAATAGGTGGGAGTTTTCTGAATTTTGTATTAGAATAGCAATACTTATTTTTTAAAAGGGAAGGCGGTGGAAAGTTGGCAGAACATCTTTCATTTAGGCAAGGCGTTAGGGAATGTATACCGACTTTATTAGGCTATGTAGGAATTGGTTTGTCATTTGGAATCGTCGCAACTTCTTCCGGTTTCCATTTAATAGAAATCATCTTACTCTCATTATTAGTTTATGCAGGATCCGCGCAATTTGTCATATGTTCGTTAGTCATTGCGGGAACGCCATTATATGCGATTGTTTTAACCACATTTATTATCAATTCCAGGATGTTCCTTTTAAGTCTGACATTAGCACCGAATTTTAAAAATTATGGCATTTTAAATCGTATCGGTCTGGCTTCATTAGTTACTGATGAAACATTTGGTGTAGCCATAACACCTCATGTGAAAGGGGAAAAGATAAACGATCGGTGGCTACATGGTTTAAATATTACAGCTTATACATTTTGGACAATAGCTTCGATAGCAGGTGCTTTGTTTGGTAAACAAATTAAAAATCCTGAGAGTTTTGGATTAGATTTCGCAATTATTGCGATGTTTATTTTTTTAGCTGTATCTCAATTTGAGACCATTTCACGTAAACGTATTTCAATTTATGTAAAACTTATCCTCTGTACAATTGTAATGATGTTTGGATTTAGTATGTTTGTTCCTACATATATTGCAATTCTTATTGCGTCTACGTTGGCAGCACTTTTAGGGGTGGTGTTGGATCGATGACCTCAACAACGCACATACTCATTATTATAGTTTTATGTGGTCTTGTTACTTGGTTAACACGCGTTATACCATTCGTTCTTATATCCAAAGTTGGTTTGTCAGAACGCATAGAAAAATGGCTTTCATTTATACCAATTACTTTATTTACAGCATTAGTTATTGATGGCGTGATAAAACAACATGAAAGTGGATTTGGTTATAGTTTAAATTTACCGTTTGTAATTACAGTCTTTCCAACGATAGTCGTTGCATTTTGGACACGTAGTTTAACGGTTACAATAATATTTGGCATGTTAATGACAGCATTGATAAGAATATTCATGTAAGGTAATACACATTTATTATTCAGAATATTACGATTTTAATTTGTAGAAAATAAAACTGAGGAGGCTAACAATGACGAATTATACAGTAGATACTTTAGAGTTAGGTTCATTTACTACTGAATCAGGTGAAACGATAAACAACTTAAAATTACGTTATGAACATGTGGGATATGCAGGGCAACCGTTAGTGTTAGTATGTCATGCTTTAACGGGTGATCATTTAACTTATGGCACGGATGCGGAGCCAGGTTGGTGGAGAGAGATTATTGATGGAGGTTATATGCCTGTACACGACTACCAGTTTCTGACATTTAACGTCATTGGAAGTCCTTATGGTTCTAGTTCTGCATTAAATGACCCTAATTTTCCTCAGAAACTAACTTTGAGAGACCTTGTACGAGCAATTGAAAAAGGTCTTGAGGCGTTAGGTTACAGTCGAATTAATATCGTGATTGGAGGTTCACTTGGCGGTATGCAAACACTTGAACTACTATATAATCGTCGTTTTGAGATAGATAAAGCAGTAATACTTGCTGCAACCGATAAGACTTCCTCCTACAGTAGAGCCTTTAATGAGATTGCTAGACAAGCGATACACCTAGATAATGAAGAGGGATTAAGTATAGCAAGACAACTAGGCTTCTTAACTTACCGTTCCTCTAAAAGCTATGACCAACGTTTCACACCTTCAGAAGTAGTTTCATATCAGCAACATCAAGGTAATAAGTTTAAAAATAACTTTGATGCCCAGTGCTATTTAACACTGCTGGACGTCTTAGATAGTCATGATATTGACCGTGGTAGAAATGACGTAAACGAAGTATTCGCGAATTTAAATACCAAGGTGATGACACTCGGATTTATTGATGATTTACTCTACCCAAATGATTTAGTACAAGCAATGGGAGAACGCTTTAAATATCACAAACATTGCTTTGTACCAGATAATGTAGGACATGATGGTTTTTTATTAAACTTCAACGATTGGGCACCAAATCTCTATCATTTTTTAAAGGTTTCAAAAATAAAGCGCAAATAAAATACTGAATTTATCCATCACGCATGAGCAACAAAAATGGAATATTGAACCTTAAAAACTGTTGATAAAGGAAATGAATTAATAATAAATAATAGAAACATTTTCTCAAACACGCTATCTATTAAAAATATAGCCAGTTAAATTGTGTAAAAGTTTTAAAGAGGTTAGAATGGTACGTATAGTTAAAAATAGTATAGGAGTGGCGAACTTGTTTTCTAAAATTTATCCAAAGGCAACTATACTGAGTATATTGGCGCTGTTAATAGTCGCTACAATTCTACATATATTGCCACCTTTGGGTCTCATATTAACCCTTTTTGCAACGATACCAGGAATTATTCTCTGGCATAAATCTGTAGAATCATATGGTATAGCTGCCGTGGCTACAGTCGTATTATCTACGTTGTTTGGTAATATCTTTGTATTGAGTTTCATGATAATTATCTTAATTATGAGCTTTGTTATAGGGCAATTGCTAAAAGAACGTACAACAAAAGAAAGAATTCTTTATATAACAACAACTTACATAAGTATGATCGTCTTAATTACGATTATGGTGTTACAATCACTTTCCCAATTACCTAAACTAATGAGCCTGATGAAACCAATTAAGCACCAAATCAAACAAATGATGGCAGAGAGCTCGGTTTCAGGTGATTTTAAAGGAATGTTTGACGAAAGCTTTCGTCAAATGACGGTTCAAATACCAAGTTATATCATTATCGCAATATTTATTTTCGTGTTGGTTAATTTATTAATTACGTTCCCATTACTACGTAAATTTAAAATCGCAACACCTATTTTCAAGCCATTATATGCATGGCAGATGAGCAAAACGTTACTTTACATATATTTAATTGTGTTGCTTTGTGTTATGTTTGCTAGCCAACAGGGTACTTTCCAAAGTGTCGTATTAAATATGGAAATTGTGTTATCATTATGTATGTATATTCAGGGTTTAAGTGTTATACATTATTTCGGAAAAGCGAAATCTTTACCGCTCGTAATTACAATTATGTTTATCGTTTTCGGTACGTTTATTAATCCATTTACACATATTGTAACTTTACTGGGTGTGATTGATTTATACATCAATTTAAAAGGTATCATTAAAAAATGATTAGAGGTGGAAAAATGAACCGTCAATCCACTAAAAAGGCATTGGTTTTACCATTTATTATTATGGTATTAACAGCAATTGCGTTAGTTGTGATCTGGTTTATATTTAATCAGCTCGTTGCTGGTATCGCATCAATTGCTTTAATACTTATAATAATTGGGACTTTATTTTTGGTAAGACAGGCTTTTCAAAGATTAGACAACTATGTTGACGATTTAAGTGGACGTGTTTCAGTAGGTAACAATCTCGCAATTAAAAATTTACCTATTGGAATGATCATTCTAGATGACAATGAAAATATTGAATGGATGAACAAATTCATGTCGGAAAGGGTCAACCGCAACGTAATTTCTGACCCGGTCAATGAAGTTTATCCAAACATTTTGAAACAATTAGAGAAAACACAAGAAATTGAAATCGAAGACAATGAACATCACTATCGCGTACAGTACGCAGAAAATGAAAAAGTATTATATTTCTTCGATATTTCTGAAGAAGTTCAAACAAACAAATTGTATGAGGATTCTAAACCAATTATCGCAACGTTATTTTTAGATAACTATGATGAAATAACGCAAAATATGAATGACACACAACGTTCGGAAATCAACTCTATGGTAACGCGTGTCATTAACAAATGGGCGACGGAACATGATGTTTACTTTAAACGTTATAGTTCAGACCAATTTGTAGCTTATTTAAATCAACGCATTTTAAACGAAATAGAAGATAATAACTTTGGAATCTTAGACCAATTAAGAGAGAAAAGTGTCGGTTATCGTGCCCAATTAACATTGAGTATCGGAATTGGTGAAGGATCAGAGAACTTAATCGATTTAGGTGAGTTATCACAATCAGGTCTAGATTTAGCACTTGGACGTGGTGGTGACCAAGTAGCGATTAAACATATGAATGGTAACGTACGTTTCTACGGCGGTAAGACTGACCCTATGGAAAAACGTACACGCGTAAGAGCACGTGTTATTTCACATGCACTGAAAGACATCTTAATGGAAGGTGACAAAGTCATCATCATGGGACATACACGTCCAGATTTAGATGCTATCGGTGCGGCTATCGGTGTTTCACGATTTGCCATGATGAATAACTTAGATGCATACATCGTATTAAATGATTCTGATATTGATCCGACGTTACGACGCGTTATGGATTCTGTAAATGAGAAACCAGAATTGAAAGAACGTTTTATTACATCAGATGAAGCGTGGGACATCATGACTTCCAAGACAACGTTAGTCGTAGTAGATACACACAAACCTGAAATGGTTATCGATGAAAATATTTTAAATAAAGCAAACCGTAAAGTTGTCATCGACCACCATAGACGTGGAGAAAGCTTTATTTCTAGTCCATTATTAATTTATATGGAACCTTATGCCAGCTCTACAGCTGAGTTAGTTACTGAATTATTAGAATATCAACCGACAGAACAACGTCTAACAAGACTTGAATCAACAGTGATGTTTGCAGGTATTATTGTCGATACACGTAACTTCACATTACGAACAGGTTCAAGAACGTTTGATGCGGCAAGTTATTTACGTGCCCACGGTGCTGATACGATATTAACGCAACATTTCTTAAAAGATGATATCGATACGTATATCAATCGTACGGAACTCATTCAAACTGTCGAACTACAAGAACATGGCGTGGCAATTGCACACGGTTCAGAAGAAAAGATTTATCATCCTGTCACAGTTGCACAAGCAGCGGATGAATTGTTAAGTTTAGACGGTGTAGAGGCATCGTATGTAGTCGCTAGAAGAGAAGATAATGTCGTTGGTATGTCTGCCCGCTCACTAGGTGCAGTCAACGTGCAGTTAACGATGGAAGCACTAGGCGGTGGTGGTCACTTAACCAATGCAGCGACGCAACTTAAAGACGTTTCGGTTGAAGAAGCAATCTCACAATTACAACAAGCAATTACAGAACAAATGAGTAGGAGTGAAACTAAATGAAAGTAATATTCACACAAGACGTTAAGGGAAAAGGTAAAAAAGGCGAAGTTAAAGACGTGCCTGTAGGTTATGCTAACAATTTCTTACTTAAGAAAAACTACGCAATCGAAGCGACACCAGGTAACTTAAAACAATTAGAACAACAAAATAAAGCAGCTGAAGCGGAAAGACAACAAGAAATTGAAGATGCTAAAAAATTAAAAGAACAATTAAGCGAACTTGAAGTTGAAGTTTCTGCAAAAACAGGTGAAGGCGGTAAATTATTTGGTTCAGTAAGTACTAAACAAATCGCCCAAGCGTTACAAGAGCAACATGACATTAAAATCGATAAACGTAAAATGGATTTACCAAATGGAATTCATGCATTAGGTTACACTAATGTACCTGTAAAATTAGACAAAGAAGTTGAAGGTACAATTCGCGTGCATACAGTAGAACAGTAATAAGGATGAAATAAGAGGTGTAATCATTATGGATGGAATGTATGAACAAAACCAAATGCCTCATAATAACGAGGCAGAACAATCTGTCTTAGGTGCCATTATTTTAGATCCAGAATTGATTAACTCGACTCAGGAAGTATTGCTTCCTGAGTCATTTTATAGAGGTGCGCATCAACACATCTTTAGATCGATGATGAACTTGAACGAAGATAATAAAGATATTGACGTCGTCACAATCATGGATCAATTGTCACAAGAAGGTAGATTGAATGAAGCGGGTGGACCTCAGTATCTTGCAGAATTAGCGAACAACGTACCAACAACTCGAAATGTACAGTTTTATACAGATATCGTAGTTAAACACGCAATTAAACGTAAAGTGATTCAAGCGGCCGACAGTATTGCGAATGATGGTTATAACGATGAACTCGATCTCGATACAATACTTAACGATGCCGAACGACGTATATTAGAACTCTCATCTAGTCGTGAAAGTGATGGATTTAAAGACATTCGAGATGTGCTCGGAGACGTATATGAGAATGCAGAATTATTAGATCAAAATAGTGGTCAGACCCCAGGGATTCCGACTGGCTATCGTGATTTAGATCAGATGACTGCAGGCTTTAACCGTAATGATTTAATCATTTTAGCGGCACGACCATCAGTAGGTAAGACTGCCTTCGCTCTTAATATTGCACAAAAAGTTGCTACACACGAAGACCAATTTACAGTTGGTATATTTTCACTTGAGATGGGTGCAGATCAGTTAGCTACGCGTATGATTTGTAGTTCAGGAAACGTGGACTCTAATAGATTAAGAACTGGTATGATGACAGAAGAAGACTGGAATCGATTTACTATCGCAGTCGGTAAATTATCACGTACAAAGATCTTTATTGATGATACACCTGGTATTCGTATTACAGATATCCGTTCCAAATGTCGACGTTTAAAGCAAGAACACGGATTAGACATGATTGTGATTGACTATTTACAGTTAATTGCAGGCAGTGGCTCACGCTTTTCAGATAACCGTCAACAAGAAGTTTCTGAAATATCACGTACTTTAAAAGCGATCGCCCGAGAAATTGAATGTCCTGTTATCGCATTAAGTCAGTTATCCCGTGGCGTAGAACAACGTCAAGACAAACGTCCGATGATGAGTGATATTCGTGAATCAGGTTCGATAGAGCAAGATGCGGATATCGTTGCTTTCTTATACCGTGATGATTATTATAACCGCGGTGAAGAAGATGAAGACGATGACGACACAAACTTCGAACCCCAAACGAATGATGAAAATGGCGATATAGAAATTATCATTGCAAAGCAACGTAACGGCCCAACGGGTACTGTAAAACTACATTTTATGAAACAATACAACAAATTTACAGATATAGATTATGCGCATGCAGATATGTAAAAAATAGTATAACAAATTTTTTCCGTACGATATTAACAAATTTTGTTTAATCGTACGGTTTTTATTTCCGAACAAACGACATTTTATAAAGTAAAGTATGTATCACGTTTATTTATGAATGATTTTAAAAACATTGATATTAATGAGTTTAGTAAGATTCAATGATATGCTATAGATAGAGGTCATTTTGATAATTTATAAAAATATAATGTTCGAATTTTGTTTGCAATATACTTGTGGTATTGATAAAATACGAAATGGTTAATTGAGAAAACTTGGAGGTGCTCATATGTCATCAATCGTAGTTGTTGGGACACAATGGGGAGATGAAGGTAAAGGTAAGATTACAGACTTTTTAGCAGAACAAGCTGACGTGATTGCACGTTTTTCAGGCGGTAATAACGCAGGACATACAATTAAATTTGGTGGAGAAACTTATAAATTACATTTAGTACCATCAGGTATTTTTTACAAAGAAAAACTAGCAGTCATTGGTAACGGCGTTGTAGTCGATCCAGTTGCATTGCTAAAAGAATTAGATGGTTTAAATGAAAGAGGTATCTCTACAGATAATTTACGTATTTCAAACCGTGCGCAAGTTATTTTACCTTATCATCTCAAACAAGATGAATATGAAGAAGAACGCCGTGGAGACAATAAAATCGGCACAACTAAAAAAGGTATCGGTCCAGCTTATGTAGATAAAGCTCAACGTATCGGTATCCGTATTGCTGATTTATTAGATAAAGAAACATTTGAACAATTATTAAAACAAAATATTGAATATAAATCAGCTTACTTCAAAGGCATGTTTGATAAAGACTGCCCATCATTTGATGAAATTTTTGAAGAATATTATGCAGCTGGTCAGCGTTTAGCACCATTTGTTACAGATACTGCGAAAGTGCTAGACGACGCATTAATCGATGAAGAAAAGGTATTATTCGAAGGTGCCCAAGGGGTAATGTTAGATATTGACCATGGTACATACCCGTTCGTCACATCAAGTAACCCAGTTGCAGGTAACGTAACAGTCGGTGGCGGTGTAGGTCCTACATCAGTATCTAAAGTTATTGGTGTTTGTAAAGCTTACACATCTCGTGTAGGAGATGGCCCATTCCCAACAGAACTCTTTGATGATGACGGTCATCATATTCGTGAAGTCGGCCGTGAATACGGTACAACTACAGGTCGTCCGCGTCGTGTAGGTTGGTTTGACTCAGTAGTGTTACGTCATTCATGCAGAGCCAGTGGTATTACAGATTTATCTATCAACTCAATCGACGTACTGACTGGTTTAGATAATGTTAAAATCTGTACTGCTTATGAAATTGATGGAAAAGAAATTACAGAGTATCCAGCAAACCTTAAAGATTTAGAACGCAGTAAACCAATCTTTGAAACATTACCAGGTTGGACTGAAGATGTAACACAATGCCGTTCATTAGAAGAATTACCATTGAATGCACGTAAGTATCTAGAACGTATTTCAGAATTATGTAATGTAGATATTTCAATCTTCTCTGTCGGCCCAGACCGTAATCAAACAAATTTACTTAAATCATTATGGTAAACACTAAATAAAAGACCTTGTAGCTAGACCAATTCAGGTTTAGACTACAAGGTTTTTTCTTATATTAAGACTTACAATGTGCATCGCGGAAAGCAATTACACGATCCGCTGCTAATTCAAATCCAGGTTTCTGTTGTTGTTTGTTATCTATAATCTTACTTATATTACGCTTATATTCGTCTTGTTTGTCTAACATTGTCTTTACCGCTTCCTTTATATCGGTAGGTGTGACTGCTTCAGAATTTAACTGAATACCTAAGTTTAAATTTTCAATTTGTTGAGCCACAACAGGTTGATCTGCACTCTGTGGCATTGCAATCATCGGAACCCCTGATAAAATAGCTTCGTTTGTACTATTCATCCCTGCATGTGTAATAAATAGAGAAGTATGTTCTAATACTTCCATTTGAGGCACATAAGACTTTAGGATAAAGTTATTAGGTATTTTATCAAAATCTTCAAGTTGTTTATCCTCGCCTACAGAAGTGACTACAGTGATATTTAAATCTTTAAGCGCTTGAATACATTTATTGAAAAAACCAATATTTTTGTTAAATACTGTGCCGAGCGAAATATAAATTAATGGTTTCGAAGTATCTAAATTTTGTACAAATTCTGACGGTTGTGGTTTCTTAACAGACGGACCTGCAAAGTAATATCTATCTGAATCGAACAGTTCTTTGTTAATTTGGAAGTTCTCCATAACATAAGACAAGTTTAAATCACCGGGGTTATGCATAACTTCAAACCGATTAGGCACACGAACGTCATATTTAGTTTCAACTGCTTCTTTTAATTTATTGAAATTTTTATCTGCTTGTTTTAATTCATCTTCAGAAAGTATCTCTGCAAATTTATTTAATAGAAAGTCAAAGGTTTGTTTAGTATGTGCAAACGAAGTAACTGACGCAATAGTAGGTATGTTTAACTTTTGAGAAATAATATTGCCACAACCGAACATTGAATCATAGATTAAATAATCATACTGTTCATCTTGAATTTCTTCTAAAATTTGCGGAACAATGTGGTCTACGGTATTTAACAGTCCATTAATAACATTGTACAAATTATTTGGCTTAAATGTTGTGAATGCTTCTATGATAGGTTGCGTAGGAAGCGTTCGAACTTCCATATCAATATGATTGAACTTATCTTTGTATTGATCACTTGCATAATACACAATCTCTTCTCCGCGTTCGACTAATGCTTTACATAAAGCGATGGTTGGGTTGAGATGTCCTGTTGAACCAGGATTAACGAATAATATTTTAGACAACTGTTTAACCTCCTATTATGTATGTCCATTCATGCTATCAAACAACGATTAATATAAAAAATATTTAAATGCTTATTGCATCGTTGAATTGTTAAAAGAAAGGTTCATTTTATTGACTTAACATTTATCTTTTTTAATAATTTTAACCATTTTCAAAAGTTTACTTACTTTGTACAACAAAAGAGGAAAAATATACTAAAAACATTAAAAAAAGAGCTTGTCATCGATATAGAGAGTTGATATAATTTATTTTGTGCTTAAGAGAGGCTCCTTGGTCAAGCGGTTAAGACACCGCCCTTTCACGGCGGTAACACGGGTTCGAGTCCCGTAGGAGTCACCATCTTAGGTCCCGTAGTGTAGCGGTTAACACGCCTGCCTGTCACGCAGGAGATCGCGGGTTCGATTCCCGTCGGGACCGTATTGCCCATCCAAGAGGATGGGCATTTTTTATGCGAGAAAATAGCGTGATCTTGTTAAGAATCTGAGACTCAAATAGATAGCTCAGATTTTTTGTTAATTAGGCAGTAGACGTCGCGCTTATATTAAGCTCTACCAATCATCGTTATCATTGCAGGGGTGGGACAATGAAATCTCTATTAGAAAATGCGATTTCTGTCCTACTCTTTTTATTTTGCCGAAAAAGAGTATATTATTTATACTAAAAAGAACTCTATCATCACTTATTATTAAAAGACATATCAAATAAGTTACGATATGATAATAGAAGTGATATTATAATATAATCCAGTATTATAACTTTTTATTTACAAAGATAGAATTAGGCATGTATAAATGGTAAATTATAGGATAAGGGAACATGTAGATTCTTAAATGAAAAGTAAGATAATGAAGAAATGAGGTTTAATAATGGCTAGAAAAATTGTTGTAGTCGATGATGAAAAACCAATTGCTGATATTTTAGAATTCAACCTGAAAAAAGAAGGTTATGAAGTATTTTGTGCATATGATGGAAATGATGCTGTAGATTTAATTTACGATGAAGAACCAGACATCGTATTATTAGACATCATGTTACCAGGTCGTGATGGTATGGAAGTATGTCGCGAAGTACGTAAAAAATTCGAAATGCCGATTATCATGTTAACAGCAAAAGACTCTGAAATTGATAAAGTGTTAGGTTTAGAATTAGGTGCAGATGATTACGTAACGAAACCATTTAGTACACGTGAACTTATTGCACGTGTGAAAGCAAACTTACGTCGTCATTATTCACAACCAGCCCAAGAGGTTGAAGAAGGTACAAACGAAATTATTATTAAAGATATTGTGATTTATCCTGATGCTTATTCAATTAAAAAGCGTGGCGAAGAAATAGAATTAACACATAGAGAATTTGAATTGTTCCATTATTTATCAAAACATATGGGGCAAGTAATGACACGTGAACATTTATTACAAACTGTTTGGGGTTATGATTATTTTGGTGATGTACGTACAGTAGATGTAACAATTAGACGGTTACGTGAAAAAATTGAAGACGATCCTTCACATCCTGAATATATTGTGACACGACGCGGTGTCGGATATTTTTTACAACAGCATGATTAGAGGCTATTTTCGATGAAATGGCTTAAGCAACTTCAATCTTTACACACGAAACTCGTTATCGTCTACGTGTTACTGATTATTATCGGTATGCAAATTATCGGTTCTTACTTTACCAATAAACTTGAAGAAGAATTAACTTCAACTTTTAAGAGTAATATTCAACAATATGCGAAGCAGATAGAGATTAATATTGAAAAAACGTACGATAAGAAAAAGCAAGGTAACACTCAAAAAGCAGTACAAAACTTATTAAGTGAATATGCCAACAGACAAGAAATTGAAGAAATCCGGTTTGTGAATAATGACCAAATCATAATGGCAACTTCAAAGCAGGCTACACGTAGTTTAATTGGTCAAAAAACGAACGATAATTCAGTACAAAAATCATTATCTATAGGTGAGGCGAATAGTCACACTGTATTAAAAGATTACGGTAATGGTAAAAAACGTGTATGGATTTATAATTTACCGGTTAAAACTTCAAACAATAAAACAATTGGCGATATTTACATAGAAGCAGATATTAATAGTGTTTATAATCAATTGAGTGATATTAACCGAATCTTTATTGTAGGTACAGGTATTTCATTATTAATTACTGTAATATTAGGTTTCTTTATCGCAAGAACAATCACGAAACCTATTACTGATATGAGAAACCAAACTTCAGAGATGTCTAAAGGTAACTATACACAACGTGTGAAGATTTACGGAAACGATGAAATTGGTGAGCTCGCACTTGCCTTTAATAACCTATCTAAACGTGTTCAAGAAGCACAAGCGAATACTGAAAGTGAGAAACGTAGACTAGATTCCGTAATCACACACATGAGTGATGGTATTATCGCAACAGATAGACGAGGTCGTGTGCGTATCGTAAACGAAATGGCACTGACGATGATGGGTACTATTAAAGAAGAAATCGTTGGTAAACATATGTTGAAACTTCTTAAACTGGAAGATGATTTCTCTTTAGATGAAATACAAGAGAACAACGATAGCTTCCTGTTAGACATCAATGAGACGGAAGGCATTATTGCACGTGTTAATTTCAGTACAATCGTACAAGAAACAGGCTTCGTTACAGGTTATATTGCCGTGTTACACGATGTTACTGAGCAACAACAAGTTGAACGTGAACGTCGAGAATTCGTTGCCAACGTTTCACATGAGCTACGTACACCGCTTACATCTATGAATAGTTATATCGAAGCCTTAGAAGAAGGCGCTTGGAAAGATGAAAGCTTAGCCCCTAAATTCTTGTCCGTTACGAGAGAAGAAACTGTCCGCATGATTCGACTCGTGAATGATTTATTACAACTTTCTAAAATGGACAACGAATCTGAACAAATCACAAAAGAAATTGTCGATTTTAATCGCTTTATCAATAAAATTATCGATCGTCACGAAATGTCAGCGAAAGATACGACATTTGTACGAGAAATGCCAGAACAAGCCATCTTTACAGAAATTGATCCAGATAAGATGACACAAGTGTTTGATAACGTTATTACAAACGCGATGAAATATTCTCGTGGTGATAAACGTGTTGAGTTTCACGTGAAACAAAACGCATTATATAATCGTATGACGATACGCGTGAAAGATAATGGTATCGGTATCCCGATTAATAAAGTAGAGAAGATTTTTGATCGCTTCTACCGTGTAGATAAAGCACGTACACGTAAAATGGGTGGTACTGGATTAGGTTTAGCGATTTCTAAAGAAATTGTAGAAGCACACAATGGTCGTATTTGGGCTAACAGTGTGGAAGGTCAAGGTACCTCAATCTTTATTACATTACCGATTGAGATAATAGAAGATGGTGATTGGGATGCGGAGTAAAGATTTTATTAAGTCAATCATCCTATTGCTATTAGTATTGATGAGTATCATATTGACGTATAAGACTTGGAACTTTTCACCGAATTTAACTACAGATATTAAAAGTGAAAACGATAGTGATAAAGAAACCAAAGCACGACACATTGGTAACCCTAAAGACCATGCAACAAATCAAGTCATCACTCCATATCAGATCGTTCATTCAAATAAGGACGAAACGAAAGGTTTAATTGCTACGCATGATAATATCGATGCAATCATTAAACCATTAAGAAATAAAACAGTACTTAAATCAGATCAAATGCATAGTAACCATAACCTCATTATTCCTGATTTAAGTAATGACTTTTTGGTACTTGATTTTTCATATGATATGCCATTATCAACATATTTAGGTAGGGTATTGAATATCAAAGCGAAAGTACCTAAAAACTTTAAATTTAATCGACTCTTAATTGATAATTACAACAACGGTAAAATAAAATTATACGCAATTAGTGAAGACCGACATGACGTCGTACGTATGAAAACAAACATCAAAGACCAACAAATTAATAACAAATTAAAAGAAAAGCATAAAGAAATGCAACCTTATACTGAAATCATCACAAATAAAGATTCAGTAGACAAAGCGACGCATATTTTTGCACCAAGCAAACTTAAAAACTTAAAAACATATCACACGATTTATAAAAATATTGGTGTTGAAAGTATGAATTCGATCCTCTTTGACGATTCTGTCGTTGTAAGAAGTTCCAACAGTGGTAACACAACTTACAACAATAATACAGGTGTTGCAAATTATAATGATAATAACCAGAAATATCGTTATACTAATTTAAAAGAGAATCAAGATCGAATAAAAAATATGAAGACGACCATCCCGAGTACAGTAGACTTTATTAATAAACATGGTGGATTTACTGATGATTTCCGTCTTTTCTCAACTGACAACAAAAAAGGTAATCTTACTTATCAAATGTTTATTAAAGGGCGACCAACATTTAGTAATGATAATTTGAATAGTATTGATATTTCATGGAGTGAAAGAGGCCTATTCAGTTACGCTCGTACACTCATCAAAGCGAACGTCACTATCGATAGTGGTGCCGATGACGTGAACTTACCAGGCGCTGAAAAAGTGCGTTCCGAATTAGCAAATAACCATGATATTGACTTTGAAAAGGTAACAGACATGACGATTGGTTATAAGATGGAAAGTCAATTAGATAGTGATAATGAAACGCAGAGTAACAGTGAGTTTAAACCAGAATGGTATGTCGAATATGATGGTAAATGGCGAGCATACAATGATGGGAGGCTAGAATAAATGAACTGGAAAAAGACGAAAACGTTATTAATCTTTGTATTTATTCTAGTGAACATCATGTTGGTCTTTACTTACATCGATAAAGTTAAAAAATCTAACATCAACGATATCGGTAAAGAAAATGCTGTAAACTTCCATCAAGAAGGCATTGAAATTCCTGATAAACTACCCAGCGTTAAAAACGTAAAAATGCAATTAGTCACTGCACGTTCATTTGATTTCACAAATTTTGCCAAATCTCATTCAGATGTTACACGTACAAAATCAGGAGAAGCAGCCAAAGGTAATCTTAGCGATGAGATTGATGTAGGAAATGATCAATACAGCGATTTAAAATCATACATCCAAAAGAATGTCTACAAAGGCGATGATTATGAACTCAGTAAGATTGACGATAATGAAGTCACTT
The DNA here is from genome assembly GCF_038789205.1 of Staphylococcus hsinchuensis. Lineage (NCBI taxonomy): Bacteria > Bacillati > Bacillota > Bacilli > Caryophanales > Staphylococcaceae > Staphylococcus > Staphylococcus hsinchuensis. The sequence goes on along the minus strand of NZ_CP128355.1, from coordinate 623,357 downwards.
TCGAACAAACTTATAATAATTATCCGATTATGGACAATGTCAAAGCACGTTTAAAGTTTAAGGTAGATAGCGATGGAAAGACTTCAAGTTATACTCAAACAGCGATGAAGTCTATCAAACCATCAAATGGTGCGAACAATGATAAAAAACAAGTAAACAGCGCTAAAAAAGCTATCGAACAATTATACTTTAACCGCTACTTGAAGCGGAATGATGAAGTCAGAAATGCGCGTCTTGGCTATTATACAGTAGTCGAAGAACCTAACGTACAAGTGCTTCAAGCCAATTGGGAAATCAAAGTCAATCATAAAGGTAAGATTACGACATATTACGTCGAAGCGGCATCAAATAACCCTAAGATTAATAAGAAAGATTAACCAATTGAATGTGCTTGGAGGGGTTTATCAGTCTATTACACATAAGCTGATAAACCTCTCTTATTTTTGTAGAATTTGAAAATGATGGGGGGTTAACGCAGTATTTAAAAATTGTAAACTGAGTTGGGTGAAATAATCCAATTTACAGTCATCAACGTGGAAAGTATGTTAAAATTAAATACTGTTAACGACAAACGTGTGAAATAAAACACACTATTTTAGATAAAAATAATTGAAATAATTTAAAAATATAGACTGAAGGTACAGTTACATCACACAAACGGAAGACTACCTTCGATAAAACGAACACCTTTACGCTAAGTGAAAAAGCTTGATTTAAAGGCGTTCTGGCGATGTTATAGATTAGAAAGGGTGAATCGCTTGATACAAATGAGTGTATTAGCAAGTGGTAGTACAGGTAACGCCACTTATGTAGAAAGTGATAAAGGCAGTTTACTAGTAGATGTTGGTTTAACAGGGAAAAAAATGGAAGAACTGTTTGGCCAAATCGACAAACAAATCAAAGAATTAAATGGGATTCTCGTTACGCACGAACACTCAGACCATATTAAAGGTTTAGGAGTGCTGGCACGAAAATATGGACTGCCTATTTATGCGAATGAGAAAACATGGACAGCGATTGAAAAGAAAGATAACAAAATTCCAATCGATCAGAAATTTATCTTTAATCCATATGAAACGCATTCCATTGCAGGATTTGATGTTGAATCATTTAACGTTTCACACGACGCAATAGATCCACAATTTTACATTTTCCATAACAATTATAAGAAGTTTACGATGATTACCGATACAGGTTACGTTTCAGATCGAATGAAAGGAATGATCCAAGGCAGCGATGCCTTTATCTTTGAAAGTAACCACGACGTCGATATGTTACGCATGTGCAGATACCCTTGGAAGACGAAACAACGTATACTAAGCGACGTTGGACACGTATCTAATGAAGATGCGGGACATGCAATGGCTGATGTAATTACAGGTAATACAAAACGTATTTATCTTTCTCATCTATCACAAGACAACAATATGAAAGACTTAGCACGTATGAGCGTCGGTCAAGTACTTAATGAGCGTGATATTGATACGGAAAGAAAAATTTTGTTATGCGATACAGACAAAGCACAAGCAACACCAATATATACACTTTAAATGAGTTGGATAATTAAAATAATTTATTTCATGAAGCTGAGGCAAGAATAGTTGTCTCAGCTTCTTTGTGAATTAGTGGGACTGTGAAATCTCTATTAGAAAATTCAATTTCTGTCCCACCCCCATTAATGATAGTTAAAGTTTATGCACAGGATTATAAATATAAACTTATAAGAAGGTAAGACGGACTCGTACGTGAATATAAGTTTAGAGTAATTAAACTTGAATTGTGAATAAGTATGTATATTGGACGTAAGTTATCCACTAAGTTGTTCATAGTTATCCCAAACTGTGCACAATACACAAGGAAATGCCCACATTATACACAGAGTTATCCACATAAACACAAGTTATACACTCTTTTCTGTGTATAATATCCATTTATTGTTCATAAAAACACTGCATAATTGGTATAATAGAGAAAAGTACTGTTAATAAGTTGATAACCTGTGGATAAGTTATTGGATTTATCCACTTTGATATATAGGAGGTCACAATGAAAATTACAATCCTTTCAGTAGGTAAACTTAAAGAGAAATACTGGAAACAAGCTATTGCAGAATATGAAAAACGCTTAGGCGCATACTCTAAAATAGAAATCGTCGAAGTTCCAGATGAAAAAGCCCCAGAAAACATGAGCGATAAAGAAGTCGAACAAGTAAAAGAAAAAGAAGGGCAGAGATTACTCGCTAAAATCAAACCACAATCCACAGTCATTACCTTAGAAATTAAAGGCAACATGCTCACTTCAGAAGGACTTGCTAAAGAATTAGAAGGAAGAATGACACGCGGCCAAAGCGACTTCACATTTATTATTGGAGGCTCAAACGGCCTGCATCAAGACGTCTTAAATCGCAGCAACTACGCACTCTCATTCAGCAAAATGACCTTCCCACACCAAATGATGCGCGTCGTCTTAATCGAACAAATCTATCGTGCATTTAAGATTATGAGGGGCGAGGCGTATCACAAATAAAACTAAAAAGAGAGTGAGACAGGAATCGAGTTTTTTATAAAGATTTCGTAGTCTCACTCTATTTTGTATTTAGAAGTACAATCATTAAAATTTTAAAGTTGTGTGGTATTTAAAGACTTTATATTTAATTGTTGTTCAAAAGCATGTAAATCTAATGAAGTCGACAGTGATTGCTTAGCCACAGTGATTGTTTTTGGCATCGTAGGAGTTAAATCAAAATAGTTATCACTGAATATACAATCATCTTTATTTAGATCAAGTTCGACGTATTTTGCCATTTGAGTAGAAGTCAAATGAATGATATATTCTTGCTTGTTTTCTTCAATTGAATACGTAATTTCTGGTGTTTTAAACTGGAACGCTTTTGGTGTTACAAAAAGCTTAACACCTGTGGCTATGATAGAATTTGATTCATATAATGTATATTCAAGATATACTTCTTTTAATTGTGCTTGAGTTAAATTATGGAATTGCAATGGTGTGTATTCACTGTGTTGATGGACATCCACATATACGTCAATAACTGAAGTGTCTAATGTATGGTTATTTTGTTTAAGTGACCATTTTAAAGAACCGTGAAATGGCGATGGTGAATCATTAGCGACCGTTATCGAAACGGTGTGGTTTTTAATAGTGACAACGGGTAAAATAGGAGCGTAAAAACGCTTGGTTAAATATTGCTGTGCCTTCCATCGACCAAAGTAATCTATGCCTGACCATGAAATGGTTGGCCAACAATCATTCATCTGCCAAATAAGGACACCTCGACAGTAATCATTTTCTGAACGGAAATGTTCAATTGAATATTGCATTACAATAGCTGCTAGCACTTGTGACAGATATACATAATCTGTAAAATTTTGAGGCCTTTTAAATTCAGTTTGCATATAGTTATCGATAATAGCATTACCATCTTTACACTTCTGATGTGCCAACATGATAGGTGAATTTGGTGATTGTGCTGATTTATCTGCAAATGTGCGAATGGTTTTTATGTTGGGATAACTTTGGAAACCCATTTCAGAAATAAAACGTGCATCTATATTTTGAATCGATTCGTAAGGTGCTTGCCCATCATATGCTAGATAATAATGAAAATCACCGTCTCGTGCGTAATCGAAAATGGATTGTGTATCTTTTTCAGATTTGGTATTGGGTGATGAATGTGCATAAGGTATTTGAGGTGCGATCTTGTGGACAATATCAGGTATTAATTCAATAAATATTTTCTTGTAGCGTCGTTGCATTAAACTTTTAATATGTTCATCCGTAATTTTAGGTGCATCAAAGAAGGCACGTGTATTTTTTGTAAGTGGATCATCACTTGTTAACATCGTGTAGGTCATGTCGATTTCATTATTGCCAAATAATAAAATTAAACTTGGATGATGTGCAATACGTTTAATATTCTGTGTGAGTTCAACAGTAATATTTTCTAAAAACGCTGCATCGGTTGGATAAGATTGACTCGTAAACATACAATCTTGAATGACTAAAATGCCATATTGATTACATAAATCAAAGAATTGAGTTGAAGGGTAGTATGCCCCGCCCCAAACACGTATACAGTTGATATTTGAATTTACACAATCTCTAATTTGAGCAGGTAAATCATATGCACGTGTCTGATTTAATATCGCATCACCAATAATCATATTGGTACCTTTAATAAAAATAGGCGTGTTATTGATAAGAAATTCGAATTTAGAACCGTCGCGATCATTCTCGCGATTTAATTCAATGGTTCTGAGGCCAATTGCATAATCTGTACAATCAATTAATTTATCTTCTTTATACAAGGTAACGTTTACTGTGTATAAAGATTGCTCACCATAGCCAATGGGCCACCATAAATGTGGGTGCTCAATCAAGAATGTGTGTTCTAGCATTTGCTCATCGTTTACAGTGACTGAGGTTATCAGTTTCTTATTAGGATCATATAAAGTAAGTACTAAAGATAGGTCTTGCGTAACGACTGAATCAGAGCTGACATTTAATTCAACAGTGTCTTTATGATGTGTTTGCTTAAATTGAAGCTGTGGAATATTTGCATCATTTCCAAATTGAATTGAAATGGACTTCCATATGCCAGAATCAGGCAATTTAATGCCCCAATCCCATCCAAACATGCATTGTGCTTTTCTTAAATAAGCTAAATCATTCGAACCTTGTTGTTCCATATTTTTTAAATACTGTACAGGTGAAGAGAACTTAATTTCTATTGTGTTTTCACCGTTAACTACATAAGGTTTGATATCAATGTCATAGTGACGATACATATTATTTGTTTCTATGATTTTATGATTATTGATAAAAATTGTCGCCAAGGTATCAAGACCGTCACAACTTAATACAATTTTATTACTACTTAATACGTTAGTGTCTATAGTAAATGTTCTAGAAAAACTATAATCATAATTAAATAAATGTTGAATTTGGTTTTCATTATTTGCGTAATAAGGATGATCGATTAAACGGTTTTCAAGTGCGCCACTTATGACAGTACCAGGAATTGTTACCGGAATATCATGTAAATATTTATTGCCTGTTAGATTATTTAATATCCAAGTCCCATTTAAATCTATTACATTCATTTTATCGAACTCCTCAAAAATTTTACTCTTCGTATAATTTATAAAATTCTCTGTGTTAGACCACGTATGTTTTGATTCGGAAATTCAAGGTGTAAGTACATAAAATGTATAGAACAAACCAGGATAAATAATTAACCGAGCTTGTACTCCGCTTTGATTAACTTTAGTGCGATAGTTCTACTCTCACTTAATAACATTTCGTCTGCGCCCATTTAAATCAACATTGACAGTATATGTTTATAGTACCACAAGCAGGTGAAACATACGGATTCGTTAATTGATCGTTCTGTTCATACGTTATATTAATATTTGTTGTTTCTTTTATGGTCGGTGGTTTGAAACAAAAATCACATCTTTACAGACATCAGGTTTATCCTTTACAAGCGATCGAATAAAAAATATTATTTAATCAAGTTGGAGTTATGAATATAAGTATTATAGATTGTACTTATAATAGAATGCACAGATACAGTGTATTGCTTAAATCGATTATCCAAACTTTAATAGAAAATAGTGATGATGAATTTACAAAAGGAACACTTACACAGCGTGAAATTTATATGTTAATTAAAAATGTAGATGAATTCAAAAAGAAAGAAATAACAATTGAAGAAGTCGATAATATGTTAAATTTACTTTCTAATCCTTTAATAGGTTGTGTTGGGAAAGAAAAGGATGGTTATTATGCAAAAGGTTCTCTCGTAGATGCACAACTAAAATTTGGATTTTACTATTATTGCATCAATTAAATAATAATTTCTAGGCGTCTCTAGAAACAGATGTGCTGCTAAAACAATTTTATAAATTAAAAAGAGACATTAGCTATTTGCTAATGCCTCTTTTTATTGCCCACACCCTCATCAAAATTACAAAAGTTTCAAAAACTGTATTACGATTCTTGTTCGTCCATTTGGGCTTCAAATTCATCGAGTAATGCGACTGCTTCGTCAGTTGTGTTTGTTTGCATCAGTTGATGTCGTAGTTCGCTAGCCCCTCTGATGCCACGGACATAGATTTTAAAGAATCTGCGTAATGGTTTGTATAGGCGAGGTTCATCTTTTGAATATTTGTTGAATAATGCTAGATGTAATCTCAATAAACCTAATAGTTCTTTACTTGTATGTTCGCGAGGTTCTTTTTCAAATGCAAAAGGATTATGAAAAATGCCTCTGCCAATCATGATACCGTCGACGCCATATTTTTCAGCAAGTTCAAGACCTGTTTGTCTATCTGGGATATCACCGTTAATAGTTAATAGCGTATCTGGTGCGATTTGGTCACGCAGTTCTTTGATCGCTTCAATTAATTCCCAGTGTGCATCGACTTTACTCATCTCTTTTCTAGTACGGAGATGGATTGATAAGTTTGCAATGTCTTGTTCGAAGACGTGTTTCAGCCAATCTCTCCACTCATCTATTTCATAATAACCTAGACGTGTTTTAACACTGACCGGTAGACCTCCCGCTTTAGCAGCTTGAATGATTTCAGCTGCAGTTTCAGGTCGCAGAATCAGGCCAGAACCTTTACCTTTGCTTGCGACATTAGCTACTGGGCAACCCATATTTAAATCAATACCTTTAAAGCCCATCTCTGCCATGCCGATACTCATTTCTCTAAAATGCTCTGGCTTGTCTCCCCATATATGAGCCACCATAGGCTGTTCATCCTCACTGAACGTTAGACGTCCGCGTACACTATGAATACCTTCAGGATGGCAGAAACTCTCAGTATTTGTAAATTCAGTGAAAAACACATCTGGTCTACCTGCTTCACTCACAACGTGACGAAAGACGATATTCGTAACGTCTTCCATAGGTGCCAAAATGAAAAATGGACGTGGTAATTCACGCCAAAAATTTTCCTTCATAATATATTTAAACCTTCTTTTCTATAAATGTTTCTACTTTTTATCCATAATGATATTACTATAAATTATCAAATTACACAAAAGGATTTTTTCCAGTAACTAACTTTATAAAGAAATATTTGTTCGTTATCCAAATTGGTCATGACTATGATAATTCTACCAACGCAAATTATTACAAACAATTACTTTTTATATAGATATTTTTGATACAGTTTATTTCCTGGAAAATATTTATAAGTAAAGGTTGAATGAAATAAATGTGTATTTATGCTTTATAAGAAAAGATTGAACTACTTCAAAATTAAAAAAGTTTTGTTTTATTCGAAGATTGCTAAACTACAACTATTTGTTATAACCCTGTGACATTGTTGATATAACGCGGATGTAACAGGTTTGTTTCTTTTTATTTTCGTCTTATTGTGTAATCATAAAATTATCCTAGATAAGGAAAAAGAATATGTTGTATAAAAAATTAAAATCGGCACGAGAAGAAAGTGGATTAACTCAATCAGAAGTAGCTAAAAAATTATATGTAACTAGGCAAACTGTTTCTCGGTGGGAACAAGGTAAAACATTACCTAATATTTATGTTATTCAAAAATTGAGTAATCTTTATTGTCTATCCTTAGATGAATTAGTAGAAAATACCGTGTTTGAAAAAGAAGAGGTGAAAAATATGAAAAAAATAAATTTCTTTGCATTATTTGGAGCATTAGTTTTTAATATTTTTCTATTTTCCTTAGTTATTTTGTTTTTAAGTGGAATATTAATACTTTCATATGGAATTTCATTAATAATGATTTTTAGTCCTTTAATTTTTGTTGTTTTTGTCTTAACAGGTATACAAGATTTTAATGTATTTCAATTAATTTTGACTATATTTTTCATAGGTATTGGTTTATTTTCTATTCCTTTACTAAAAAAATCACTTTTACGTCACTTGATTTTATTAAAGGCTATTTAAAATATAACCATAAATCAATAATGTATTGATTATGGTGAACTTAGATTATTTATTTATTTACGAAAATTTCATAAAAAATTCAAATTAAAGAGAGTAAGTTAACTTACTCTCTTTCTAAATGCGTGTAAATGTTAATGATGGCACCAATAATAAATATGATGAAGAAAATGATAAATCCATATATTTCAGTAGAATGCACTTCTTCATGGGATAAAAATTTATTCATTAACAAGAATAAGGTGTCTAATGAAAATATTAATAGTAAATGTAGGTAAATCGTTAGGAACCCGGTTTGACTCGTAGTGTTTTTGTCGGTCATTTTATAATGATAAGTGTAGAAAATAAATAATATAGTGATGAATATGAAACTAAATACGTATTTAATGTCTAGATCTGTCAATTTTATATTCTGAATTAATAATACAAGACCTTCGCCAAATATTAATATTACTAGTAAGCTTAATCTTTCAGTTAAATGATTGAAAAATACAGGATTTCTATGTGAAATTTTGTAAAAGTATAAAGGAAATGTAGCTACTATTAATATTCCGACAAAATAAACCCAAAAGTTAATCGGTGCAGGTAAAAATAGTGAAATGATAGAAATAATAATTGTTAGTATTAATCCTGTTGTATACGTTTTCACTAGTTTTCCTTCAACATCTTTATTATCAAGGAAGTGGTTCATGTAATATTGTATGACGATACTTAAATATATGATTGTTGACATGATAACAAACGGTTTAAAGGTTTGTTGGAATTCTGCGTTTATTGCTTTTGATAATATAATAATTAAATACATATCTATAAATACGAATAGGTATTGATACCATTTTTTGTTAAAAAATCGATTTACTAAAAGTGTTCTGTAAATCCATATAGAGAAAAACACAAGAAATAGCATGAAACTTTTTCCTAAATCTTCATAGGCCATTAAATTGTCCGATATACTTTCTACAGTTTGATTTATGGTTGATAGAACATAAACGAATATTAAATCAAAGAATAATTCCGTCATACTGACATCTTTTTTATCTATTCTTTCCATTATTTCACATCTTAATTTTATAAACAGCCATCTTCATATTACAACATGAGACATTATTTATTAATGTGTCTTATAACTATCGTTAAACTATTTACCTCTTATGAATAGGGTTTAATCATAATCATCAAAATGAAGCTTTTAGTAAAACACCCAATTCAATGTTTATAATCACACATTAATGTATAATTTAAGTGAAAATCTTAAGAAGAAATGTGTATTTTAAATTTTCTCTAGGTATGTAGCTTTTTATAACTTAAATAAGTTAAAGGAGACTAGGATTATGAGTAAAATTATGATTGTTAATACAAGTACGAATAATTTTGAAGGTACTAGTAAACCGACAGGTCTTTGGCTTGGAGAACTTGTTCATTTTTATGATTATTTTAATGCTTATAATCATGAAATTAATTTATTTAATATTGATGGTGACACTACGCCAATTGATCCTGTTAGTTTAAAACCATTGATGTTAGATAGTGTAACGAAAGCGTATTTCAATGATGAATCATTTATGGAATTATTAAGAAATTCTAAGTCTATTGAAGAAGCAAATCCTACAGAATATGATGTGATTTATTTTACTGGTGGGCATGGTGTGATGTTTGATTTTCCTAATAATGACACGATTCAACATGCAGTAAATGAAGTATATAATCATGACGGCGTGGTTGCTGCAGTTTGTCATGGTATAGCGGCTTTATTAAATGTAAAAGATAAAAATGGTAGATATTTTATTGATAAAAGAGAAATCACGGGCTTTTCAAACATTGAAGAAGTATTAGCAAATCGTAAAAATATCGTGCCATTTATGTTAGAAAGTGAAATTAAACGACGTGAGGCACGTTATAGCAAAGCCAAAATTCCATTTACGCCTTATGTTAAAGTGGATAATAGATTGGTAACAGGACAAAATCCACAGTCGCCAAAACAAGTTGCAGAAGCGGTTGATCATATACTTAGAAATGATGTTTGAGAATAAATTTATTCATAATTTAAAAATATTTCATGCACGGCATAATAATAAATGAATTTTACAAGTTTATATAAAGTTTAACTGTCTGAGACAAAAATAGATGTCTCAGACTTTTTTCAACTAGGCAGTAAATCTCTTAATTAAAAACGCTCTTATATCAATAATAATTATCCTTGCAGGAATAGGACTACGAAATCCCTATTAGAAAATTATATTTCTGTCCTACTCTTTTTTTATAATTTATAAAAAAGAATAAAACAACACAATATTTATGATATATTGTTATTGGAATACATATTTTAAATTTATTTGTATTACTTTCAAATTTTAAAAGGGGTGGAGAAAATGAAAAATATTAACAAATTTTTATTAACATTTGGTTCACTTAGTTTGGCTATGACTTTAACGGCGTGTAGTAATGGGGAAAAAACAGAAAAGCATGATAATAATAAGGAAAAACAAGAGGCTACGACGGATAAACAAGACAAACCAAAACAGGAAAGTAATCAATCTGAGACACAAAAAAATGAAAATAAGAAAAATGACAATTCACAAGAAAATGAACAGAAATTAGACGATAAAACTAAATTAGCTTTAGCATTTTTCGCGAAAGGCACTGAAAAACACATGTTGTCGAGAGACGAAGTTTTAACAGGTGTTTTCACAGTAAGAAATGGTAGTGAGTCTGAAAAGAAACAATTATATAAGCTCGTGTTGTCAAAAGAGGATTCGGTCGTAAATGCACCTCAAGGTATGAAATTTTACAAAGTTTATCCATCTATTGGTAATTTTACGTCTATCATCGGTATCAGTGATAAAAAAATAATTGCAGCTAGTACCCAAAGTAGACTAGACTACAAACAACTCTTGAGAACAGGAAAAGAATTTAATACACAAGATTTATATAAGCAATTTAAAAATAATTCATCCTTACCGGAATTAGCGAATAAAATCGAAATTTCGAACCAAAGCCCTGCGGAAGATAAAGAGAAACTAAAAGTTATGAAGAACATGAGAGCACGGTAACTATGGTACATTACCGATCACAAATTTATCAAATAATTACAGAATTTAACGGTCAACCGATTGATACAGATAAGTACTTAGTTGATAATGTAAAGCAAAAAGATGATGGTGGATGGCTAGTTAACTACCGTGATAAAAGAACCGCAGAAATCGTAGGTACTTTTACAACAGAAGGAGAAAATAAAATTGTTAAAAAAGACGCTGATGGTAATGTCATTAAAGAAAAAACATATGAAGAGTAACTTCAATCAAATTAATTTTCTTCCATAAAACGTGTAAGGGTATTTGAAGATAATACTAACAATAAATGCAGTCTAGCATTATAAAAAAATGGCAAGAATGGAATTAACCATTCTTGCCACTTTACTATTTATCATAGACTTTTAATTAAAATTTGTCTTTTAAGTCTTTCGCTTTGTCTTTAAGTTCTTCTTGTTTATCTTCGTCATTTTTGATTTCTTCGGCTTTATCTTCTGCTTGTTCTTTGAATTCGTCAAATTTACTCATAATAAATGCCTCCTTTAAATGATATATAACTATTATTCCTCAAAAGCAGGACTTTAAACATTTATTGGAAAACAATATTTAAATTCAGTAATAATTGTCAATTTTCATTTGAGGTTAGACTGCCGTTTTAGTGACCTCACTGTGACTTGCGTAAGGAATCAATTGCTGACACCATATCGTCGTTAATGACTAATGTCGCATCATCATCGTAAGGCGTTGTATCTTTATTAATAATAATTAAGTTCTCTCCTTCAAAATTTGAAATGAGTCCTGCTGCGGGTTGAACAATTAACGACGACCCTAAAACGACGAGTGTGTCTGCAGTTTTTAATTTATGAAGTGCATTAAAAATAGTACCTTGATTTAACATTTCACCATATAAGACAATATCGGGTCTAATAGGGTTTCCGCATTTATCACAATGGCGTAAATGATTTTGTATAACTTCATGTTTTGTATATTTATGTTGGCAATGGAGACAGAAGAATTGATTTAACGTTCCATGTAACTCGTCCACGTTTTGACTACCTGCATCAGAATGTAGACCATCTATATTTTGAGTAATAACACCGTTGGATTGATGTTTCTTCTCAAGTTCTGCAATCCATTGGTGTACAGTATTTGGTTTTTTATCGGCGAATAATAAATATCGGTGACAAAAATCTATAAAGCCTTCTGGGTCACTTTCTAAATAATCGGAACTTAATATATATTCAGGTGAGTAGCCTTTTTTAGTGATTTCATCGTTTAGACCACCGATTGAGCGGAAATCCGGTATCCCGCTTGCGACAGAAATACCTGCCCCTGTGAAGAAAGCGATATTTTCTGAATTTCTAATAATATCATCTAGTTGTTGTATTTTATGATTCATTGATTTCACTCCAATAAATATTAATATCAGGACCAACGATTTCACGTTAATTGTAAAATGCTGCAAAGCGTTTAGCAAATTTCAAAGTTATGTAATGTCTGTCAGTTCGCTCCGCATACCAACCCCAAAAAACCCTCACTAATATTTACTATTTACATCATTTGAATATTCTGGTAACTTTATAAGTAGTAAACGCTACATAAATTAATTTTATGTAGTTTTTATTTCAATTAATTTTGAAAGCGCTTTCTAAAACAAAGGGGAACGAGGCTATGAAACAAAAATTAAAAATGCCGAATACTTTTGTCATATTATTTGGCCTTTTATTCATCGTATGGATATTAAGTTTCATTATTCCTTCTGGTGAATTTGCGAGAAAGGGTTCAAATGATGAAGTTGTAGCTAATAGCTTCAAGTATATTGATCATGTTTATCTCAATATTTTAGATTTCTTTATGGCTATACCTAAAGGAATGATTGAGACCGCTGATTTAATATTTTTAGTGTTAATTATGGGTGGGCCGTAGCGGTAATTGAAAAACAGGGGACTTTCAATGCTGCGGTGTCAAAACTTATTGATAAGTCTGGCGGTAATAAATACATTTTAATTGTAGTTATTGGTATCGTATTTGGTTTTATTCATGCTTTTGGTGTGAGTGCGAATGCAGTTATTGCGTTTATTCCATTGGGGATTATTTTAGCTAAGAAATTGAAATTGGATGCCATCGCAGGTATCGCAATCGTCTATTTAGGTTACTATGTTGGGGCCGTTGCACCGATATTTGATCCAATTGCGTTAGGTGTCGCTCAAACGATTGCTAAATTACCTATTTTCTCAGGAACTATGATGAGAATTTATATGTTCATTGCATTTATGATTGTCACTTTGATTTATACGTGTATGTATATTCGAAAGATTTCTAAAGATCCGAGTAAAAGTATTATGGGTGAAAAGAAGTTTTCTGATGAGATTATTCAAGATAACCCGGATAGAGACGTTCCATTCACTTGGAGACAACAATTGATCATCTTATGCTTTTTCTTAACGATAGGTATTTTTGTATATGGCTCATTACAAAAAGGATGGGGCGTTGAAGAATTAGCAGCATTATTCATTATTGATGGGATTGTTACCGCAATCATTGCTAAAGTGAAACCGAATGATTTTGTTGCAACGTTTATGGATGGGGCTCGAAATATTTTATTCGGCGCATTAGTAATTGGTGTAGCACGTGGTGTGACTGTGCTTATGGAAGATGGGAAATTTATCGACACGATTGTTAACGGCGTGTTTGTACCTTTAAGTCATCTGTCACCAATGACTGGTGCAGTAGCAATGTTTATTTTTAACCTATTATTCAATTTATTAATTCCTTCAGGTAGTGGTCAAGCAGCAGTTGTCATGCCTTTAATGACGCCATTGGCAGATATTTTACATGTTACAAGACAGACGGCAGTCATCGCATTTAAAATGGGTGACGGTATTACTAATATGATTACACCAGTTTCAGGAACACTTATGGCAGTACTTGCGATTGGTGGAGTTCCATTTGGAAAATGGTTTAAATTTGCGTTTCCACTCGTAATTTATTGGTCAATTGTAGCGATTATATTTGTAATTATCGCTGTTCTAACAAATTATGGTCCTACGTAAGAGGAATATATTTAAAGGAGTGCTTCCATTATGAAAGAAATAACTTTCCAAAACCCAAGTTTATCTACTTATGATGTATACGAGTTTAACGATAATGAGGAAGGTCCAGAAATTGTTTTTACAGCTGGGATTCATGGTGTAGAACAAACTGCGATTCACGTAGCATTTCAGTTAATAGAATTACTACCTAACTATTCAATAAAAGGTAAGGTAAAGATTATTCCGATTGTAAACAAACCAGCTTATTTTAATAGAACGAGAACATCGCCTTATGATAATTTGGATTTGAATCGAATTTTCCCAGGTAATAAAGATGGTTCCCAATCGATGCAATTAGCGCATCATATTTGGCAAGAAACACGGGAGGCAGATTACATCATTGATTTGCATTGTTGTGGGCAGCATGGATCGAATTACGTGATGAGTTTGTATCAGGATTATGAAGAACAATATAAATTAGCAAGCCAGATTGGAATTAAACATGTGGTGCGTTCAGGCGGCGCTTCTGGACAATTGTTTTTAGAAGCTTGTAAAGTTGGTCAGCAAGCAGCACTTTTAGAATTAAAAGGTGGCCAGCCTGATGGAATGGTTGATTTAGAAACTGCTCAATTCGCACTGAAACGCATGTTTAGTTTATTGAATTCAATCGGTGTCATTAAGACACAACATGGTAAAAATGATGTTGCAATAGATGACCTTATTTTTCATGAAAATATAGAAACAATAAGTGCAACCAAACACGGCTTCTTTAATCCTAAACGACACTCAGGTGAACATTGTTTCAAAGGAGATGCATTAGGTGAATTAGATGATGAAGCAATTTTAGCACCGTATGATGGTTTAATTGCCGCAATTAATTATCCATGTTATACATTTTCAGGGGAACGAATGGTAAGATATGCTAAACTTTATGAAAATAATTAAAGGAGCTTAAGTATGGCGAATGTTATTACATCAATCATTGAAGATAAATACAACACACTTTCCACAGGGAAGCAGAAAGTAGCTAACTTTATTTTAGACAATTTAAATGAAAGTTCTTATTTAACTTTGATTCAAATGCAGAAAAAGGTTGGCGTCAGTGAAGCAACGATAATTCGCTTTGCATATACAATCGGATTTAGTGGTTATTCTGAATTACAGGCAGCTATAAGAGATAGTATCTTTCAGACCAATCAAGATGTAGATGAGACGAAAGGGACATTTGATTCAATTGAGAGAGACGTTCAGTTGATACGCGAAGGTGCTGATAAAATAGACCACGCTACTTTAACAAAGGCTGTTAATTTAATACATGAAGCAAATAAAGTTTACATCATTGGTAAAAACACTTCGAAAGCGACTGCAGAATGGTTCGGATATGTATTAAGCACTTATAGATCTAACGTGATAATTGTTTCTCAAAGTAATTTAAATCAATATAAGTTAGATATGATGGAGAACGATTTACTCATTACAATTTCATTCCCAAGATATCATCGCGAAACTTTTGATTTCTTTAATTATGCAAAGTCACTAAATCTTAAAACAATCAGTGTTACAAATAATACTTTATCTCCATATTATCAACCTTCTGATGTGGCGATTTTAGCCAGAACA
Organism: Staphylococcus hsinchuensis; assembly: GCF_038789205.1. Lineage (NCBI taxonomy): Bacteria > Bacillati > Bacillota > Bacilli > Caryophanales > Staphylococcaceae > Staphylococcus > Staphylococcus hsinchuensis. The sequence continues at coordinate 607,728 of NZ_CP128355.1, read as the reverse complement.
AATAGAGATGTGAGTGGGTATAACGAAATAGCACCTGTGATTAGTATTTTAAACCTTGTATTTAGTAGTTATAGAGAAGAATATAATGAAGAAGTTCAAAAACGTATTCAAAAATTAGAAGAACTCAATGATGATTCAAATAATTTAATTGAATAGGAGCGTTAGGCAATGAACGTGATACAAACATATTTAACTGAACATGAACAAGAAATTATAGATGATATTAAGACATTCGTGAAAATAGAATCACCAACCGCTGATAAGCAAGCAGTTGATGAAGCGGGTGCTTGGCTATGTAACAAGATTCAGTCATATTTAGACATTAAACCTCAAATAATTGAACAAGAAGAGACCGGCAACCACATTCGTTTTGAATTTGGTGAAGGTGAAGAGCAAATATTAATTAGTGGTCATTTTGATACGGTGTGGCAAAAGGGTGACTTACCTTTAGTCGAAGAAGATGAAACCATTTATGGCCCTGGTGTCATTGATATGAAAACAGGCGATGTCCAAATATTATGGGCATTAAGAGCGTTAAAAGAACATGATACGACAACGAACAAAAAAATAGTCGTCTTATTTAATGGCGACCATGAAGGTATTGCATCTCCTACATCACGTCCTTACATTGAATCAGAAGCACGCAACAGTAAATTTGGTTTAGTGGCGGAAGCTGCAACAGGTGAAACTGGTGCACTTAAAACCTTTAGAAAAGGCATCAATAGATATACGATTCAATTTAAAGGGAAAGGTTCGCATTCAGGCAATGATCATCAATCAGGACAAAGTGCGATTCAGGAAGCTGCACATCAAGTCATTGATCTGGAAAATATGACCGATTATGAACAAGGTACAACAGTGAATGTTGGAGAAATTCAAGGTGGTTCTGGAATTAATGTAAGACCTGAACATGCACAAATTAAAGTTGATGTTCGTATAACGACACCACAAAATGGCAAAGAGATTAATGAACGCATCCATGCTTTGAAACCATATAATAATCAAGTTGAGATTGAGATTCAAGGTGGAGAAGTACGACCAGTGATGATGAAGACCGAACAAACAGAGGTATTATTCCAACAAGCCAAAAGCTATGCTCAATCAATAGGCTTTGAACTCGAACAAGTTGCCGTTGGAGGAGGAAGCGATGGGAGCTTTATTGCTGCTCAAGGAACACCTACCTTAGACGGATTAGGGGGCGTAGGCGGTGGCCCTCACGCAAGAAACGAACATATAAATAAAAAGTTTGTAGTGCCAAGAACAACATTACTTACTGAGCTAATCAAAAACCTATAAAGTCTTTCATAAGGTACAAAGAAGAAATTTCGTAAAATTAAGCGCTGGTTACGAACCAGCCTTTTTTTAATGATAAGATTTATAAAATCACTATATAAGCTCCTTTTTAAGTATGGTATTATATAATTAAAATAATAAGGTTTTTTAGAATATTATTACTATTGAATGTTTGTCAATCGTTATATAATTCATACAATTGGGGGCATCTGAGATGAAAAAATTAATAATAGGCATCGTGTTTATAAGCATAATCCTCATGGCGTGCTCAAATCAGTGGCGTAAGGATGACGCTAAGCCAGGTAATACAGACGCACATAAAAAACAAGGAACCAATAACAATCATAAGAAAAAGATAAAAAATGGAGTAACATTTATAGACGATATTTTAATCGTAAATAAGAAAATACCACTACCATCAGATTATAATCCAGGTGTTGATAAATCTGCTAGAACTGCTTTAACGAAGCTACTAAATGATGGAAATAAAAAAGGACTCAAGCTCACAATCACGAGTGGTTTTAGAAGTTATCAAAGACAACAAACATTATTTAATAATTACGTGAAAAAAGATGGGGAGAAAGCAGCAAATAAATACAGTGCGAAACCCGGTAGTTCAGAACATCAATCTGGGTTATCGTTTGATATAGGCTCAACTAAGACACCTCAAGTTAATTTCAATACAGATTTTGTTAAGACGAAAGCAGGTAAATGGTTGAAAGCACACGCACATGAATATGGGTTTATTATAAGATATCCGAAAGGCAAAGAAACGATTACTGGGTATCAATACGAACCTTGGCATATACGTTACGTTGGTAAGAAACATGCTAAAGCTATTTATGAATCTCATCTTACATTAGAAGAGTACCTTGGGTTATAACCTGGGAAATAAAAAGAGTCTGAGACAACTATTTTTGTCTCAGACTCTTTTTCAACTAGGCAGTAGAGGTCTGAATTGAATATGCGCTTATATCAAGCTTTTCTCAATTCTAGTCATCCCTGCCAAGGTGGAACTACGAAATATCTATTAGAAAATTCGATTTCTGTCCTATTCCCTAATTCATATGTGTTTTAAGTTCCAGTTGAAGCGGCTAATGGGTAATGATCTGAATAATCGTTATATTGATAATCTTTACCCCATGATGTGACCGACCATTGTGGTGACTTAGCTTTGTGTACTTTGTTATCCCATGAACTTGGTTGTGCATGATCTTTATCAGGTAGAATGTAATCTAAATGTTGCGGTGCTAGTTTTGGATAATTGTAATGTGCAATACCATTTGTTTGCGTGTCCCAACTATAATTATGCCCACTGAAAGATGTAGGTTGCGTGACATTTAAATGATCGAACATTTGACTATATTCATCAGATCCTTTGATTACATTAAGGTCACCACCGATAAAGACAGCTTCATCTTTAGGGATTTGTTTATCTTTAATGAACTGGCGAATTTCATGCATTTGACTTTCTCTAATTGTGCGGTCTTTTCCTTTTATACATGAACCATCTTCAGCTTGTAAATGTGTTCCAATGATATGATACGGTTTTCCATTTTTATTTATTTTAATATATGCAAAACCTTTATTACTGAATCCATCTGCGCCACAGCCATTTTTATAAATGTGTTGTTCTTTTTCTAAAATAGGCCATTTACTCACAATATTTACACCCCCATTTACTACTTTAGCAGGGTTATAAGAGCCTGAAGTACGATTCCAACCTTCTTTATTTTTTCCAACGATAGGTGTTTGATATGGATATTGTGATGATAAATTATTTAAAAATTGAGTTGTTGCTTGTTTATCGAATAATTCATTAAAAATGATAACGTCTTGATTTTGTATGTAATTTGCTTTTGGAATTAAATTAGCGCGTTGCATTTGTCCCCAGTTTGGATAAATTGCTTGTGGCATAAAGTAGACATTATGTGTCGTAATTTTAAAATCATCTGGGTATTTCGCAGCATCTGCTTTATGATAAGAAAATATTGATACACTCGTAAGCAGTGTAATAATCAATATTGCAATAAATTTACGCCCATTTAAGTAGTTTTTTAAAATCAGAAGCGCCTCCTATAAGATGTTTATTTCAATATTAATATATCAAATAAGTTATTCTATTTTTTCAAATTTACTATTTATTTAAAAAGTAATATGAGTGTAATGGAATTCGAGTTGCTCTCAATGCTTAATAATTGTAATACTTTAAATATCTAAACAACAAAATAATATAGATATTAGTATTTTGATGAAGTATATATATTTCTACCTTAATGTAATTGTTTTTTACAATTATGTTTCGTATAATATAATTATCAAATTATGGGGGAAATATGTATGGAAGATACTCAAAATCAAGTAGTGAAAAGTTACAAAGAGTTTTGGACAAGGTTTTTAGATGTAAAGGGAAGATCTAGAAGAGCGGATTATTGGCATCAATTTTGGATTAATTTTGTTATTTCATCACTTTTAGGGATTGTTTCTGCTGGGTTTCTTAGCAGTCTGTTTGCTTTAGCGATCATTATTCCAACATTTACAGTCATGGTGAGACGTCTACATGACACCAATCGTACGATGGCGTTAGCGATAGTGTCATACATTAGTGGATTTATTGCAACGTTTGCTGCGGTTATGTTTGTATTTGCTATAGTCGCCGCTGCAAGTGCGAGTGGTTCTGGTGTGATTGGACTTACATTAATCGCAGGCGCGTTTGGGACAGTCGTTGCAGGTCTAGTGGCACTTTATACGTTAATCGTGTTAATCATTCCTGGTGACAACACACCAAATAACTATGGTGATGGCGGAAGTTGTTTAAAGCATACTCAAGGAAACTTCTATAATCAACGACCTCAATCTGAATCATATGCACAAAATTCTACTGGTACTACAGCTACCAACAATAGTGTACAAATTGATGAGAATACAATGACTCAAAATGAAAATAATAAATCACAATATTAAAGTTACATAACTTACCAAGAATCGAAACGATAGAGATGTCGTTTCGATTTTTTGATTTCTATACCTAAAATTTAATCAGTAATTTTCTCAAATGTGGTTAAACAATAATTAAATAGAAATTTAAAAGGAGTGTTTAGCGTGAAACAACAAAACGATATTGAAGTTGTAACATTACAGTTTGAAGATGATGGGGCTATTCCTAACAACCCCCATTTTCCCGTACTCATTTATAAAAATGCAATGGACAGTAACGACCAATTAACAGAAATAATAAATGAAAATATATGGGGGAATTCATGGGTAAATGGTGTTTTTCCATATCATCATTTTCACAGTAATGCACACGAATTACTTATTGTTCTGCAAGGGGAAGCTCAAGTGCAATTAGGTGGAGAACAAGGTGAAACGGTGCATGCTGAAACAGGAGATGTTGTTATCTTACCAGCAGGAACGGGACATAAGCGATTAGATGCAAGTTCAGACTTTAAAATTTTAGGTGCCTATCCAAATGGTGACACGCATGATATGTGTTACGGAGAACAAAGTGAACGTCCTCAATCACTTGAAAATATAAAATCAGTACCACTTCCAGAAAGCGATCCAATTTATGGCAAAGAAGGTCCGCTATTCGAGCATTGGAAAGCGTAAGAATGTGATTGTTGTGCTATTTAATAAAATCCCTCCCTCTTAATATATGAGCTGAATATTTTAATAATTCATTTTAAAATCATATAATATAGTAACAAACAGAATATAATTCGAGTTATAAGCAAATGTATATAGATATGTGTTTTTAAAATATAGCACGGTAAGGAGTGTATAAATATGACAAACATTAACGTTAGAGATTTTATCAATGAAAGTTATGGTCTATTTATCAATAATGAATTCCAACAAAGTAGCAGTGGCGAAACACTTACTGTATCAAACCCAGCAAACGGTGAGGATTTAAGTAAAGTCGCACGTGCAAATAAAGATGATGTCGACAAAGCTGTGCAAGCTGCGACAGATGCTTTTGATAGTTGGAGTAAGATTTCTAAAGAAAAACGTGCGGATTATTTATTAGAAATTAGTAGAAAAATGCATGAAAATACTGAGCGTTTAGCAACAGTTGAATCATTACAAAATGGTAAGCCATATCGCGAAACATCAACAATTGATATTCCTTTCGCGGCAAATCATTTTAAATATTTTGCTAGCGTCTTAACAACGGACGAAGGTTCAGTGAATGAAATCGATGAGAATACAATGAGTCTCGTTGTACATGAACCTGTGGGTGTTGTCGGTGCTGTTGTAGCATGGAACTTCCCAATGTTATTAGCATCATGGAAATTAGCGCCAGCACTTGCTGCAGGTAATACAGTTGTGATTCAACCTTCTTCTTCAACTCCGTTATCATTAATTGAAGCGGCTAAGATTTTCCAAGAAGTATTACCAAAAGGTGTGGTAAACATCTTAACTGGTAAAGGTTCTGAATCAGGTGACGCGATCTTTAAACATGAAGGCGTGGACAAATTATCATTCACTGGTTCTACTGATGTAGGTTATGGCGTAGCTGAAGCTGGTGCAGAACGCATTGTACCAACAACGTTAGAGCTTGGTGGTAAGAGTGCCAACATTATTTTCGATGATGCGAACTTAGATCAAGTCGTTGAAGGTGTACAACTTGGTATCTTATTCAACCAAGGTGAGGTTTGTAGTGCAGGATCTCGTTTACTCGTACAATCATCAATTTATGATAAATTAATTCCTAAATTGAAAGAGGCATTTGAAAATATTAAAGTCGGAGATCCATTTGATGAAGATGTGAAAATGAGTGCTCAAACTGGTCCAGAACAAATTGAAAAAATCGAAAGCTACGTTAAAATGGCCAAAGAAGATGAGGGTGCTAACATTATCACAGGTGGCGAACGCATCACAGATAATGGCTTAGACAAAGGTTATTTCTTCCAACCAACAATGATTGAAATTGACAGTAACAAATATAAATTAGCGCAAGAAGAAATCTTCGGTCCAGTACTAGTAATCGAGAAATTCGAAGATGAAGCAGAAGCTGTGAAAATTGCTAACGATTCAGAATATGGCCTTGCAGGTGGTATCTTTACAACAAATATCAACCGTGCATTAAACGTATCTAAAGCAATGCGTACAGGCCGTATTTGGATTAACACTTACAACCAAATCCCAGCAGGCACACCATTCGGCGGTTACAAAAAATCAGGAATTGGTCGTGAAACTTACAAAGGTGCTATCAAAAACTATCAACAAGTTAAAAACATCTTTATTGATACAAGTAATGACACAAAAGGTATGTACTAAATTCTGAATTAAGGACTACTCAGTTTTAAAAATACCTTAAACCAATCGCTAATAAATTTTAAAAATTAAACAAATATCAGTAACTACCCAAAGTTTTAAGACAAAGCTTTGGGTAGTTTTTTTATTTTATGAAATTCTACACGGCTCAACGAATTCAGCCATTCTGTATAAAGCGTAAAAATGCACATTTTTTGAAAACGCTTACAAACAGAGTTATAATATACTAAAAATTTCAAAGGGGTTGTTATGATGGTAAATGTTAAGAAAGAACGCATGAAGATTTACGTATTGGACAATGGGCGCATGCAGATGGACAAAAATTTGATGATCGCGAACTCGAACCAAGCAACGACCGACAACCCGAATCAACCCAATGAATTACACGAATTTCCGATTTACACAGTGTTTATTGATCATCCTGATGCGAAGATTTTATTTGATACTGCTTGTAATCCAAATGCGATGGGAGACGAAGGACGCTGGATTACGGCTACGCAAAAGGCCTTTCCTTATTTCTCAGATGAATCATGTCACTTGCCAAATCGACTAGAACAACTAGGCGTAGATCCAAAAGAAGTCGATATCGTTGTCGCTTCACATTTACATCTAGACCACGCTGGCTGTTTAGAATACTTTACGAATGCAACGGTCATCGTGCATGATGATGAACTAAGTGGTGCGATGAAAGGTTACGCTCGTAATCAACAAGAAGGGGCATATATTTGGAGTGACATCGATGCATGGATTAAAAATGATTTAACTTGGAAGACAATTGCACGTGATCAAAATTACTTACATTTAGTCGATGGCGTTAAAGTCTTAAACTTTGGCAGTGGTAATGCATGGGGAATGATTGGCCTAGAACTTGAAACTGAAGAATTAGGCACACTGATACTAGCATCTGATGCAATTTATACCAAAGAAAGTATGGAGCCTACGTTGAAACCACCTGGCATTTTATATGATTCAATCGGTTGGGCAAGATCTGTAGAAATGATTAAGCGTCGAGCTAAGGAAAAGAACGCCAAAATTTGGTTTGGACATGATCGTGAACAATTTGCTGGCTTCCGAAAATCTACAGACGGTTATTACGAGTAAGGGGATGGTACAATGGAAACAAGAGCAGCAGTATTGTATGAAATGGGACTTGAAGCACCTTATGAAAAATCAAAACCTTTAAAGATTGAAACGTTACAGTTAGATGAACCGAAACCACATGAGGTACTATTAAAAATTCATGCGGCAGGCTTATGTCACTCAGATTTATCAGTGATTAATGGTAGTCGTCCGAGACCATTACCGATGGCTTTAGGTCATGAGGCGACTGGTGAGATCGCGCAAGTTGGGAGCGATGTAACTGATTTCGAAGTGGGTGATCACGTAGTTTGTACATTCATACCGAGTTGCGGTAAGTGTATCCCTTGTAGAGAGGGACGTCCAGCACTATGTGAAAATGGCGCTGCTTCTAACGAGGCCGGTGAAATGTTAGAGGGAGGCTACAGACTCTCTAATAAAGATGGTACAGTACATCATCATCTCGGTGTTTCTGGCTTTGCTGAATATGCGGTCGTATCTGAGAACTCTTTAGTTAAAATCAATCCTGAAATTCCATATGAACGTGCGGCAGTCTTTGGATGTGCGGTGATCACAGGTATCGGTGCAGTAATGAACACAGCACAAATTCGTCCGGGTAGTAATGTGGCAGTCGTTGGACTCGGTGGTATTGGTTTAAATGCGATTCTCGGCGCGAAACTAGCGGGAGCTAATGAAATCATCGCTTTAGATATTAATGAAAATAAATTCGAACTAGCAAAAACATTAGGCGCGACAGCTGTCTTCAATTCAGGCGACGAAGATATCGTGGATCAAATTAAAGATTATGTATCAGGCGGTGTCGAGTATGCTTTCGAAACAGCTGGCGTTGTCCCTGCTATGAACGTAGCATATGCAATTACAAAGTGCGGTGGCACAACAGTGCCAACAGGTCTTCCAGATCCTAAAGCTAAATTCGCCTTTCCACAGGTTACTTTAGCTGCTGAAGAACGTACAATTAAAGGTTCGTATGTAGGAAGTTGTGTCCCATCTCGTGATATCCCTCGATTTATTAGTTTATATCAACAACAGCGATTAAATGTTGATCCATTGATTAGTAAAACGATTAAACTCGACGAAATTAATGAAGGCTTTGACCAATTGGCAAGTGGTGACGTAGGTCGCTTAATTGTCACAATGTATAATTAATCCCCATTGAAAGTTCAAAGTTTAAGTATGGCTAAAATAAATATTACCCAGGAAATATAAAGAGCCGATGATTCGGCTCTTTTTTTATGTCTTATATGAAATATAATCATTGTTTAACACGAAAATAATGACATTTGTCATATTTAATTGATGACAAAGTGAACTAATCACCCTTATGAATATTTGATAATCTTTAATTAAAGAAAAGGAGGGTGTTGTATGATAGAAATTAATGACTTATCAAAACGATTTGGAAAGCAACAAGTACTTGAACATATTTCTTTAAATATAGAAGAAGGCCAATGTACCGCATTAATTGGAAAAAACGGCGCAGGCAAATCGACACTTATTAATATTATAATTGGTCACAGTGCTTTAGACACTGGAACAATCAGTGATCCAGAACAATTAATCAATAATCAAAGTATGGGAATCTTATTTCAAAGAACACAATTTCCTAAATTAATGAAAGTAAAAGACTTATTTAATTTGTATCAATCATTGTATAAAAACCCGATGAGTAAGCAACGTTTTCTAGAAATTACACAGTTCAGTGCACGACAAATGAATCAAATGGCGACAGCGCTATCAGGTGGGCAACAAAGAATATTAGATTTTGCTCTGACTTTAATAGGGAACCCACAATTAATTATTTTAGATGAGCCTACGTCAGCAATGGATATTGAGACTAGAGAGCATTTCTGGTCAATTATTCGTGCGTTAAAGAAAGAAAATAAAACAATTCTATATACTTCTCATTACATTGAAGAGGTTGAGAGAATGGCTGATCATATTGTGTTACTCGACAAAGGTAAGATACAAATGGACGACACACTCGAAAGTATGAAAGAAAAAGAACGTCTATCAATCCTTTATTTACCAAAAAAATATGAAGAAGTGACTGAAAAACTGAGTGAAGGTTGTAAAGTGATTCAAGATGATTCAATCACTAAAGTTCAAACGACCAACGTGAACGAGGTTCTACCCGTTTTAGTTCAATATGATGTCGATTTAAACGAAATTGAAGTTCGCAAGACGTCATTATTAGAGATGATGTTCCAAGATAGTAATGAAGAGGAGGTGACGTCATCATGATGGCTGTCTATTTATCAACAGAATTGAAAGTATTATTCCGTAAAAAGCTTTATTTATTAATCTCGATATTGCTTCCAGTTGCATTTTATCTATTGTTTACGTCTATAATAGACTTACCAGCGAATCAACAGCAACAGTATTATAAAGAATACATGTATAGTATGGCGGTATTTAGTTTAATGAGCTTTTGTTTAATGTCCTTCCCATTAGATATGATTGAAGAGAGAAATAACGGTTGGTATCGTCATTTGATGGCGACACCGCTGAGAGCTAGTCAGTACTTTAGCGTCAAAGTGATTCGTACGATGATTCAGTTCGCGCTAGCAATTATCATTATGTTTACGGTTGCTCATGCCTATAAAGGTGTGACAATGTCTCTTCAAAACTGGATATTATCAGGGATTACTTTATGGTTTGGGGCAAGCTTGTTCCTTACTTTAGGATTAGTTATTGCTCAACTGAAAGATAGTCAAAAAGCAAGCAGCCTAGCGAATTTACTCAATTTAGGGTTAGCGATTGTAGGTGGATTATGGTTTCCAGTCAACACCTTTCCTAAATGGATGCAACATATCGCCACTAAAACACCGACCTATTATTTAAAAAATATCGCATACGATTTTGGTAAAGACCATGGCGTTAACATAGACTCGTTTGTAAAGCTCGTTGGATATAGTTTAATCTTCTTATTTATTGCTTTAATGATTAATAAAAAAAGAAAAGAGATTTAAAATGCAAAACAAAAATCAATTAAGGAAACAGTCTAAAGATGTTGGTAAAGATCTAGGTAAAATGTATAAAAATAATAATCCTTTATTAATGCGGTTTGTAGCGCTTGTTTACATTTTATTTCCTATATGGGGATTATTTTCTGATAAAAAGAGCGACCAATCATTGTATATCGTCGTCTTAATTATATTTTCATGTTCCTATATCATTATGATTTTTTATGCACACGTTTTGAAACGAAATACGACTTTTATATTGCTCGTGATACATTACATCGGGATTTGTTATTTTGTCTATGCTGGTTTACCTTTCAATTGTTTATTTTTATTCTATAGCTCTTTTGCATTACCATTTATATTTAGAGTAAAAATAAAGTCGAAAGAATTTTACGCTTTTATTTCGACGATGTTGATTTGTGCGATTATCATTATCATACTGTATCCAGATTCATTTGTGGAAATAGTAATATTTTACTTTGTAATATTAGCGATCATGTTAAACAACTATAGAATGTTAAAAGAGCACCAATTTAAGAAAGATTTAGAAGAGAAAAATCAACGTATCAATGTCTTAATTGCTGATCAAGAGCGGAATCGAATTGGCCAAGATTTACATGATTCGTTAGGCCATGTATTTGCGAGTTTAACTATGAAATCTGAGTTGGCCACGAAATTGATCGATAAAGATCCAGAAGCTGCGAAAAACGAAATGATTGCAGTAAACGAACTGTCCCGTGACGCATTGAATAAAGTAAGAGTAATCATTGATGACCTCAAAGTCCAATCTTTTGAAGAAGAAGTGACATCGGTTGAAAGGGTTTTACATGATGCGAATCTCAATTTTGAATTCCATAACAAAAGTGCTGCCCAATCACTTAATCCTGCAAAACAATCCATACTGTCTATGATATTAAAGGAAGCCATCAATAATGTGATTAAGCACGCACAAGCAACGAAAGTAACGGGTGAGCTAACAGAATCTCAAGAAACGTTAACTATGATTATTTGTGATAATGGTGTTGGTATCGATACAAACAAAGTCCCACAATTAAAAAGTATTTCCAATCGAGTGAAATTACTCAACGGTTCGCTCACCGTGAAATCTGATAACGGGACGAAAATAGAAATTGAGATACCTAGAGGTGAAGTACAATGATTTCAGTCGTAATAGCAGAAGACCAACGCATGTTAAGACAGGCCATGGTGCAACTCATTAACTTGAATGAGGATTTAGAAATAGTAGGAGATTTTGAAAATGGTATTGAAACCTTACTATTTATAGAAAAATCTCATCCCGATGTCGTCATTTTAGATGTTGAAATGCCCCAAATGACAGGACTAGAAGTGCTCGCAAAAATTCAAGAACTGAATATTCCCACGAAAGTTATTATCGTAACGACATTTAAACGTCCAGGCTACTTTGAACGCGCAGTTGCTAATGATGTAGATGCATATGTACTCAAAGAACGCTCAATTGATGATTTAGTGGATACAATCCATAAAGTAATGGAAGGGGGCAAAGAATACAGCAGTTCTTTAATGACGTCGTTATTTACGGATTCGAATCCACTCACACATAAAGAACAAGTCGTACTTCGAGAAATCGGTGAAGGACTCAGCAGTAAAGAAATTGCAGAAAAACTGTATTTATCCAATGGCACAGTCAGAAATTACACTTCAACAATCATTGATAAACTCGAAGCCGAAAATCGCTTCGATTCATGGAAAAAAGCCGTGGATAAAGGGTGGATTTAAGTATTAGATAAGAAAATAAAAAGACAAGCGTCTGCACTTTTGATGAAAAAGTACAGCGCTTGTCTTTGTTTGTGGAAGATTTGAAACTCAAAATCTCCTATATTTAGATGTGAACGGCTTATTCAGGGTCGCCGTTTTCATCATATTTTGTAACATAACCGTCTTTATCAATAATATAAGATCCTGCTAAATTACCATCTTTATCAGTAAATGAGAATCCCCATTCTCCATTGCCTTTCTTTTCAGGCTCTTTATAATTATATTCAGATGTATCTAAATAGTCACCTTCATACGATTCAACAATATCTATTACGTTATCACGTGTAACATAAGGCGCATCATTACTGTTTTGAGCTACACCGTCTTTGGAATTATTGCTATTAGCTGATGTATCGTTGTCTGGATTATCATCATTTTGCGCATTATTGTTGTTATTAGATGAAGCGTTATTGTTCGAATCAGAGTTGTTGTTTTCGTTATCATTACTTTCTTTATTATCATTGTCTTGTTCATTATTCTTCTTATCATCTTTACTCTGAGATTGCTTACTCGATTTATCAGAGTCATCCCCGCCACCCGTATTGATGTTAATGTCACATGCCGTCAATAAAATTGAAGCGGCAAATAATGGAATTGTTACATATTTAAATTTCATATACATACCCCTTTTGCTAATATTTAATAACTATTATATACAAAAAGAGTGATAAAATCTAATTAATTTTATAAAAAGTTGTATTGAATTTTAAGGCTTATTCCACTTTTCTTACATTAATTTTATGATTAGGTTTTATTTTTTTCGTATTTTACCTCGTTGGTTTGAAGTTTAAATTATTTGTAAAGCCGAGATTTTGATATTCTTTCCGATTAAAAATAAATTCCTCTCTTTTATAACTCAATGCTGTACCTGTTGAATTTCCCGTACTCTGCAATTCTAATTTTGGTGCTTTTTTCGTTGGTATATTATATTTTTCTCTCAATTGTTTAACATTATAATCTTCGTTTGAAAGTTGATATTCAACAGTATATATAGGTACATTCGGGTTATAAGAAAAGTTTCCATTAGTATAACTTGACAAATCTTTGTATATCGCATATTGGGAGAAAAATTTGAAACTTTCTATTTTATCTTTTAATTTCGTATCATTAACTTTTTTTGTTAAAATAATTTTATTATTTTTTAGTTTAACAGGGTATTTCTTTTCGTGAGAAGTTGGAGCCCCCTTTTCATCTTCATAAATATTATCGATGAAGTAGAATCCATGCGCTTTCTTTGTATTTCTATCTAAATAGAGTGTCATTCCTTCTGCTGTTAATGCGCTTCTATTTTCATGGACAAAGGAAGAACTTAAAATCCATTGACCTTTATCATCTTTATCGAAGTTTTCATCACGATGGCCTTCTTTATCATAAAGATCTTCAAGATTTTTGATAGGGTACATTCCTAATGTACTAGAAAATTTTTCTCTAATTTGTTGCTCGTGGTATGATTTGTACAACGTCCAAGCACCGCCTATTAAAAAAAGAATAAATGATAAAATGATGATTATAATATATCTCTTTTTAGTTTTCATAAATTCACACCATTTCTAAAATTGGTAACTATTCAAATATTCAATGTTATTTGGAAAACGATGTTCGTCTTTTATTTCATCAAATTGAGCAAGAATTTCTCTATCTGATACGCCATAAAACTTAGCTTTTTCAATTTCATAACTAATCATTGAAACAACACTCATTGTTTCGGAATTTGCAGTTAAATTTTTAGGGTCTATTCGAAATTTTGTATTCTTATTAAACATATGCTCACCTCGTAGGCTGATATTTAATATAGTCATTTGATTTGACAAGTTTTTGTTTGCTTCGTATGAATAAATATTCTACTTTTTTGTATCCGACTGAGGAACCTTCTAAATTTCCAGTTCCACTCAATTCAAGTTTTGGTGCTTTATTGGAAGGAATATCATAGTGTTTTCGTAATTGTTTAACATTGTAATCATCGTTTGAAAGTTGATATTCTACAGAATACATTGGTACATTAGGATTATATGAAATATTATTTTGGTCATAGTTTGATAGTTCTTTAAAATTTGCATATTGTGAGAAAAACTTAAAATTCTTTATTTTATGTTTCAACTACCCAAACCTTTCATTTAAAAACCATAAAAGATATAGAAAAAATAAACAAAAGATTCAAATCTGATATTTCTAAATCAATTAAAAAATTTGAAGGCGAAGTCGACAATAGTCATTCAGCTATATTGGTTGAAGACCAAATTAATAAATACCAAAGAGAACTCAAAAATATCTTGAAGGGTGTTAATGAGTCGGGTGACCATGCAAATAATGCCATATCTAACGTTTCACATTTAACTACTGCTAAAAAAATTAAATTAGATCGTTTTGATAATGAAAAACAAGACTTGGATAAGCATATTGATAAGACTATTGAAAAATTAACAGATTTCGATGCGAATAATTCAATAGATGGTGATAGAACAGATAATTTAATTACTGAGTTAGATGGGTTAAGTTCTTATGTGAAAAATTTATCACCCAATCGTTCACGAATTAGCTCTACTAGTAAAAAAATTGAAAATGCTAAAGCAAGACACAAAACAAGTGAAACTCTAATAAGATGGCAGAAGTTTATGGAAACGACAAGTGAAAAAATATATGATATGCCTGGATTAAGCCATAAATCATATCAAGCAATGAAACAAGCAGGGCAAGAATATTTTGCAGTAAAGCAAGTAGGCGATGGGAGTGCATATAGAGGGTTCAAGAAATATATTAAAGTGAGAGATATAAATCAGATTATAAATAATATGGATCAAAAACGTCTAAGTAAAATGGCTACCGTATTAAATACTGACAGAGGTAACATAAAAGTTAAAAATGTTTTAAAACATGCAGGAGAATTTACAAAAAACAACCCTTTTAAAAAGGGAAATTTAGTTACATGGATGTCAAAAGTACAGAATTACGATAGCCAAAGTGCAGAAGTTTTACGGCGAAGTTTAAAAGAGAAAAACTTCCAATTTACTTTTAGTGAAAGTAAAAAGTTTTTTGATACTGCAGAAATGAAAAAAGCAGCAAGTACAGAATTTAAGAATACATTTACTGGTGAAAACTTTAGAAATGCATTTTTAAAGAAAGAAAATTTCAAATCTAAAACAGCTGCCAAAAATAATATTAAAAAATATTGGAACGATGATGTTAAAGGTAGAACAAAAGGATTCGCAAAAGAATTCAAAAGTAATAATGTACTAGGCAAGTTAGGTAAATTAACGAAACTAGGTGGCAAAGTGTTAAAACCCTTAGCAGTTGTTTCTGCTATAACTGATAACTTAGATAAAAAATCAGGACAAGAAAAAGCTATTGGGATGGGGGTTGATTTAGCTGCTATTGGTGGTAGTGCTGCAGCTGGAGCAGCTATAGGAACTGCAATACCAGTGCCAGTCGTAGGTACTTTAACTGGAGCTGTATTCGGAGCTGTAGTAGGAACGCTAATGGATATGAAAATACCTGGCCTTAACAAATCAGCAACACAATTGGCTAAAGATGGTATAAATGCGGGGGTTAATAAAATTAAAGAAGGCGGAGCTAGCGCGTGGAAGAGTGTAACATCAGGTTTTAAAACTGCATTTACATAAAGGAGATTAAATTTATGAATACAAAAGAAATTTTACAACATTTAAAGATGGCTTATTTAACGCCATATTCATTAGTTTTAAATATAATTATTTCAATTTTTTACATTATCCCATATTTCACAATAAAAAAAGATTTAGATACATCGATACCTTTATATTTAAAAGTGTTTATATTTTTATGGATATTATTTGTAATTTTATCACTTATACAGGAACGAAGAGTGCTAAAAGTAAAAAATTCCAAAATGACAGCTATCAGATATTTAGTTATTACCATATTGGCAGCATTCGTGATACCACTAGCTACAAGTACAATTTATATTTTTGCTGCTGAACTTCAGTATCATGAAGTGTTTGATATTTGGTTACGGTTGGCATTAAGTGTAATTATTTCTTGGTTTGGTTCACATTTGGTGTTAGGAAGAGCATTCGAAGTAACTAAATTATTTAAATTGAAATTATTTACTTATATAGGCTTTATAATAATTATTATTCCTTTTATTTATTTAGCTTATATAGGATTTATTGTACCAGCCGGGCAGGATGAATCAAATAAATTTATTTGGGTTAGTTTATTGGTACTATTTGGTGCCCATTTATTTATAATAACCCCTTATGCTTATCTCGGTGAATATTTTAAAAAATTAAAGAATCCTACTGAAGAAGGTGGAGAATGATGGAACTTGGAATGTTAGTCATGCCTTTTTGTGTGAAAATCACTTTTGACATTGATGAAGATGATGACTGGATTGAAGGGCTTGATACTGTTAATGAATTTTTCAAGGACAAAGATATTTATCCCACTGGACCTATTGTGTTTCAAAGAAAACCAATAGGTATTGGGGAATTTGAGTATACTGCTTATATTTCATTAAATGATGAATTGAAAGATATACCAGAACTAAATATTGAATATATTGAAATGTTAGAAGTAGGACCTACACTTTCTGAAAAATGTTTTGAAGAAGAGGAATTTGAACAAGTTTATAGCCAAATAGAATTTGCAGCTAAAGAAAACAACCTCCAAATTAAAGACCAACCTTATTATCACGTTATGGTAGATTATTTTGGTGGCACGGCGTTTGAAATTTATGCTCAATTAGAACTTAGTGATGGTGATGTCTATGAATAAACATAGCTATTCCAACATTATGTTAAAAAATGTTGCCTATAGAACATATTTAGACATTACCACTGATGACTATCAAAGTGTATTTAATGATTTTATTGATTTGTGTGAAAGTAAAGGTGTTAAGCCAACAGGACCATTGAATTTTGCTATTACACAGGTCGATTTGCAAAAAAGGATGAATATAGAGCTATTTATACCTGTTAATAAAGCTTTTAAATCAGATGCAAGTTTGAACTATAGAACATACTTTTATATTGGTATGTTATTACAAGGCAGAATTACTTCTAACAACTTTATAGAAGATGAAATTGCTTTGTTAGAGGAAATGACACAATTTGCTAAAGAAAATAATCTAACATTTGTATCACCTTATTATCATACTTTTAGAACGGATAATAGTGGTGAAAGAGCTTGGATTGATGTAAAAGCTAAAGTATTTGAAAATGATTAAATATTTTAACTTGAGCACGTAGTATGAAATGAGGAGTTAGTCACATGGTTATCGCTGTCCTAATTGGATTATTCTTATTATATTATGCAGTTATTGTTGTAAGTTTATTTAAATCAGAAGGATTTTCCTTCATCTCGTTGTTAATAGATATTGGAATTGTAACAGGCTTAATCGCTATTTACTTTATATCAGGCAATTTGTTTGGCCACGATTTGAGTAACATATATTTCTTCACGATTAATGGATCATTTGTTTATATGTATTTTGCAATTAAATATTTTTGGATTAAGCCTAAATTATTACAATACATTATTCAAAAAGAACATGGCGAGACTGAAGCTGAAATGGAAGCGGCAGATGAATTAGAAGTTGATTTACAAACTTCTAGAATTCGCTCAATCTATTATGTCATTATTGCGATTGTCTTATTAATTATATCTAAAGTACGCATGGTTCCAGAATTAAAAGCTGATGCGCTATCAATGAATCCAGTCTATATATTCCTTGGTATCATCATAATATTCATCTGGTTAATCATAGATATTTATCGAAAGAAAAAGTATGGCATTTTCTTATTTAAAACATTTGTGCCATTAGTAGTAACAATATGGATAATTATCGCAACAATTATTTTACAATAGTTAGCTATTGCTATTTAATTGTTGGGTTTTTATAAAAAATTATATGTTTAAAGGAGTTTTATTCAACATGGAAAAATCAGGAAAAGCTTTAAAAGTCTGGACTTGGATTTTTATCGTATTAACAGTAGTAGTACCATTATTTGCGATAGGAAGTATCATTTGTAGTATTAATTATAAAAAATATGATGCTGAAAAAGGAGCGAAATTACTTAAAATTTCGATTATAGTAGGCTTAGTTGTCTTCATCTTAAATGTCTTCTATTTGTTAACTTAAAATAGATTATTAAGTCCCATTTTGAAATATTCATTTTTAAAGGGGGATTAATTTGTTCAGGAGTACGATAACAATGCGTATATTTTAAGGTTTACAGGCACAGTAGGTCCTATAGGCATCGATATTGACACAGTACTCAAGAGCAGTAAGATGAGTGGTAAAGGAGTTGAAGATGTTGGAAAAAGTGACAAACTATGATGAGCTATTACAGAATGTGGACTCACAAGATTTCTTCATGGTCTATGTGATGTCAGAAGGTTGTAGTGTGTGCCATGCAGATTTCCCAAAAGTGCAAGACCTCGCGAAAACTTATAGTATCCCCAGTGTCTACATGATGATTAACGAAATCCCAGAAGCGGTAGGTCAACTTTCACTCTTCACATCGCCCGTTGTTATCCTTTATTTCGAGGGAAAAGAAATCCATCGCCAAGCACGTTTCATCAACTTTGAAGAACTCGAATATAGAGTAAGACAAGTGAGTGAATTGTAAAATGAAAAGCTGGAATAGATCGTTGATACAAATTGCATAATTAGTTGTGAGTATATTCATCTAGTCTTACAATTATCATATACAACATTTTGAAAGGACGGAATGTTATGACAAACGAAAAAGGTTGCATGAAATGTGGTCATACAGAAGTTGAAGAAGGGACTGTTTCCATGACTGGCTCAGGGTTGTCTAAAATGTTTGATATACAACACAATAATTTTAAAACAGTGACATGCAAAAATTGTGGTTATACAGAGTTTTATAAACAAGGCGTTAATGAGTCTATGGACATTTTAGATTTGTTTTTTGGGTAAGACACAAAACGAGAAATTTATGTAGTACAGAAGTACAACTTCTTATTTTCATGGAATAATATTGTTAAAAGAAAGGTAGATGACTAACAGTCACCTACCTTTCTTTTTAAGCCTCATTAATTATTTTTTAACGGCTGGAATGTCTGCAGGTGCCCATTCTAATTCTTCTAGACTTGCAATATCTTTCCAAATGATTTCTTTATGCTCTGTTAACGTTGGGTGTTTTTCATGTAATTTACATTTGTATGTATGAAGATTTACGATACCAAAGTCATACTCGTAAGCTGTGGAAGTAATCTTATCACCGACTTCTACATCACATAACATTTCTTCATTAATTTCTCTTTTCAATGCTTCTATTTCAGATTCGTTTTTTTCAACTTTACCACCCGGGAATTCCCACATTAAAGGTAAACTCATATTTTCACTTCTTTGAGCGCACAGCACTTTATTTTCAGAAAAAATCACTGCGCCTACAACTTCAATTTGTTTCTTCACACTACGACCTCCAATATCTTATTATCAACTTTATTGTAACAAAATTAAATATATGTAGTAACGATTTCCGAATTTCTGAAAAATGACAGTTTTAACAATCATTAAAATGAATAAGGTATGTCTAGTATAGAAAACGACTTAGTCGAAATTTTTGAAGGGGTTAGCATATTGAGTGCAAATTAACTAAAATACATGAAAAAACCGGACTGATGTTAGACATCGGTCCGGTTTTTTTGGGCTATATAATTTTTGCGATTGATGAAATAATGTTTCATCTCCGCATACCTACATTTTATATTAAAATCGATAGAAAAAAAAGACCTTTTTATATAAATTTATATTAAATATTTTGTAATAATGATGAAGTTTAGTCTAATTTTCAGTAATTATATTTGAGTAAATTTATCAAGTTTATCAATTATTTCATTTTATAAAAGGGCTTTCACAACGTAATTAGTCGAAATATTCAGTTAATTGATTTCTGTATTTTATGTTTTTACTTCATTTTTGCTTTGTAGAAAAAAATCATTCAATCTAACACCTTAACGCAACGAGGGTGGGAGATTCACCGTATTTGGTCTATCGATTGGTACGAAAATAAAGATAAAGAAATTGAAAAACTATTGAATAAAATTGTTTAATTTAATATTATTAAACTTAAGAAAGATAAAAACTAAAAGGGGATGTCTAACATGATTAAACGAACGGCAGAACGTGTATTAGCATGGATTGGTGTAGGTTTCCATGTACTTTCTTTACTATCCATAATATTCTTTTTATTTGCATTTAGTGTTGGTGGTTCTTCAGCAAAGCAAAGTATTATTTCTGAAGGAAGCACACCAGCTGATGCAGAGGCAGCAGTTGGAATGATGACTGGCATATTTATTGCATTATTAATTGGTGGCCTTATTATATTAGCATTAGCGATTTTTGCAGCAATTAAAATTGGCAAAAAGAACAAAATGTCAGGTATTATTTTAATTATAATTGGTATTTTATCTATCTTTAGTGCAGGTATTTTCTGGTTAATCTCAGGAATTATGCTATTAGTTAGAAAGCCAAAGCAATCTATTTATGACTCAAATGGATATTCTAACGATCATTACCAAAATTCAACTCATAACAATAATAACTTAAACCAAAACAGAAATAACGATTATAATCCAAATCATAATAATAGCTACGAAAACAATAACAACAATGACTTTAACCGCAACAATCAAGACAACCAACGTAATGAGTTTAATCAAAATAATGACCAAAATCGTGATTTAAATCGAGACAACAATGAACGCCGTGATTTCGAACAAGATAATCATGAACGTCGCGATTTTGACCAGAATAATCATCGTCAATCGGATGCTCAAAGTAATGATAGCTTTGCACAAGACAAATCTGATTATGACAAAAAAGTAGATGACGACCCGTATAAATACTAATATTGAATTGATAGTAACAACAATTTTATATTAACTAAACTTGGCTGTATAAAGAACAGCCAAGTTTTTTTATTAAACTTTAACCCAATATAGATTTTTTATAGATTTATATTCAATTATCTAATAAAAGTTAGGTTTTCTTTAATAATTTAACAATATGGGAATTACAAAGTTATTTTACAGTGTAGGGTGGAGGTGGCGAAATTGAAATCAATTTTAGTTAAAGGTATGGCGGTGGCGACAACTTGTGCGTTTTTGTTACCTATAGGTAAAGCACATGCGGCGGCTGATCAGTATGAAGTGAAGGTTTTTGCAGATGCGGATAAAGTTGTTAAGGATAATAGACATATTGATCACGATATTTTAGAAAAGTTAGGTTCTGAAGACAAAGATGAGGACTTCAACGTACAGTATATTGATGATCAGAATGAATCAAATCACCAAAATGGTGTTACATATCGTGTCAGAAAGTCAGAAAATGATGACACACATAAATATCAATATAAGAAAAGATATCCAATCGAAAATGGCAATGTTGATGCTGCGATAAATCAAGCTAAAGCAGATGGTTTTGATGGTGATGAGTTTGAAGTTGAATATGGTGAAAATAAACAAACTTTAAGTGTCACTAAAGAATCGGAAGAAGATTTGAATTTAGATGGAACAGAACTACCAAATGCTTCAGATAGCCTGAAGTCGTTAAAGTCTTTTGCATCTTCACCGTATGACGCGCTATTAAACAAGATCAATGATCCGAAAGCAGTTGGTCCTGTGCATTTCGAACGTCATAAAGGTAAAATTGATGACAATAACGTTAAAATTGAAAACTGGGAAATTGGTAACAAAAATGTTGTAGAACTTTCTGCAAAAGTTAATACCGAATCAGAAGCTAAAGCAGTACAACAATCAATTGTAAACAAATTAGATAATTTAGATATTCATGAAACGCAAGATCAGTTAAAAACTGATTTGATATTCTCTATTTACTAATATTTATTAAAAGGACACGTTATTTGGGTGATTTCTCAAATAGCGTGTTTTTCTATATTAAAAATACTTTCCCTTATTCTTTATGTTACGTTGTTTATAGACAAACTAACAGAAATATTTTCACGAAGATTCTATATTTGAGAAAAGCCATTGAGATGGAGGGTTAATTTTGTTAACTAATAAAGAAAGTTTCAGGTTATTATATCAATCAATTAATGAATTATCGGTAGAGCTAGGAAGTAATCAATTGGATACGAAATCTATAAGCTTATTGTTTTTAGAGTTTAATTTTGAATATGAAGTTTTTGAGAAAGTCCATATAGCAATTATTAAATATATTGCCCATCGCCAGGTCGAAGAAATTAAATATAAGGATTTATGTTCAATTATTGATGACAATATACCTGATGATCGTTTCGTCACTGAATATATCAAATAGCACATGATTATAGGATTTGCTAATAATTATCATCCGGAATTACGACTTTTAGCTTCTACAATCCAAAACGAATTAGCTACTTCTATGAATAGTTCAATCGACTTATAAACACTTTGAATAAACTATCACATAAACAACAAAGCGTCTGGGACTTCGATAGCCCAGGCGCTTTTCTATGTTTACCGTCGTTTGATGTGAACTTGTATCCGGTATTTCCCGGGTAATTTGCTTAAATAAAAGAAATTAATATTTCACACGCTTGTTAACCTACATTTATTGATTGTTTTTCTTGTTTATCCAAGAAGTAGAGATGTCCATTGCTTCACGCGCTGCGTTTGTTTGATCTAGTGGGTTCAGCATTACGAAGTCATGGATTGTACCTTGGAAGCGGATTTGCGCAACGTCTACACCAGCTGCTCTTAATTTGTTTGCGTATGCTTCGCCTTCGTCACGTAATACGTCGGCTTCTGCGTTTAAAATCATTGCTGGTGGTAAGCCTTCAAGTTCTTTTTCATCTGCACGTAATGGTGAAGCTGTGATTTCAGCTCTTTCGTCTGGATTTGTTGTGTACTGATCCCAGAACCATTGCATGCCCTCTTTAGTAAGGTAATAATCTTCTGCAAATGCATTGTAAGACTCTGTATCAAATTCAGCATTTGTTACAGGATAATATAATAACTGTTGACTAATTGGTAAGCCTTCACGCTGCTTTGTCATGATTGTCATTACGGTAGACATATTGCCGCCTACTGAGTCACCAGCGACTGTTAATCTTGTGATATCTAGATTCTTTTCTTCTGATACATTTCTTAATTGTTGTAAGACGTCATAGTTTTGCTCAATTGCTGTTGGGTATTTTGCTTCTGGTGATAATGAATACTCAGGAAATACAACAACTGAATTCGTTCTTACAGCTAATTCTCTTACTAATTTATCGTGCGTGTTGGCATTTCCGAAGACCCAACCTGCGCCGTGAATATAATAAATCACTGGCAGTTTCTCTTGATTACCTTCAGGGCGAATAAATCTGACTGGCACGTCGCCCCAGTTCTCAGTTGAAAATGTTGTATCTTCAATGTCTACTTTATGTTTTTCTACCGGAGATGATTGTACTTTTTCAAGTAATGCTCTACCATCTTTTGGTTCTAATTCGTAAATGCGCGGATGCGGTTTATTATCGTCACTAAATTGTTGAGCAGCTTGTTCTAATACAACTTTATTATTCATCATCATGCTCCTTTGTGGAAAGAATTATATTTTTCACTTTCCTCTTGTTACACATTTACAAACATTTGAACGAGCGTTTCAATATGATGTTGCAACTAACTACATGTTCTTGCCTTCCAAATAGAATTGATTAATAAAGTTTTGAATCATTGGCGATATAAAGCGATCATCACGATAGATGATTGAGATGTGGCGGTCGGATGGTTGGTTAGGTAATGGTTTCGCAATAAGGTTGGAATAATGTTCAATTGCCGTCGCGCTCAGTAAACTTAACATCTTTGAGTCGCTTATTGTCGAAATGATGCTACTCATACTGTTTGATTCCATGCGTACGTTGAGATCAATTAAATGATCTTTACGCCATTCATCAATACTTTCACGTGTTGAGCCACTATGGTGAATGACGAAAGGGTATTTTAGAATTTCTTTTAGTTCTAAATTATCTTCTTGAGCGAGTGGGTGTTGACGATCCATGACGAGCATTAAGGGATTTTTAAATAATCGTTTAATTTTAACGTCAGAAGTTTGTAAACCTTTCTCTGCAATGACACCGACTTCTACTTCTCCTGCTTTCACTTTTTTAATAATAATAGGTGCGGTATCTACAGTTAATGAAATATCGATGTCGGGATATTCGTTGATATATTTTTTTAATGTATTAGGTAGAGCGCTGTATATCGGTGAATGACTGGCACCAATTTTCAAAGTACCTCGGTTAGACTTCTCGAAGTCTTTCATCGTATCTTCGGTTTCTTGCATGAGGTGTAAGATTTTATTGGCATTAAAATACAGTGATTTTCCAGCTTCTGTCAGATTAAAATGTTTACCTTTTTTACTATACAGTTTGACCCCATAAAGTTCGTTTAAGTTCTTCAAGTGAAAAGTGACAGTCGGTTGTGTAATACCTAGAATTTCCGCAACGGCGATTTCATTTTGCTCTTCGACAAAGTATTTAAAAATCATCAATTGTTTTGTATTCAATGTGTCCGCTCCTTAATATAAAGTTTCTCTATATAATTATATATCATACATGTATATCTTTGATTTGTAGTTAACAAGTTATTTAATGTTTATTAACAATCTTTTTATATAGTGTAACCAGAGGTGAAGGAATCGTGTTTAAAGTAGTTAATTTGAAAAAGTCGTTTAACGGAAAAGAAGTTATCAAGAATATTGATTTAACGATTGAGCACGGTCGGTTTATATCGTTGTTAGGTCCTTCTGGTTGTGGGAAGACGACGTTATTAAGATTAATCGCGGGTCTCGAACAGCCGGATCAAGGTCGCATTGTGAATGGGGATGACGTTTTTTACTCGGATAAAGATAATATTTTCAAAACACCGAGTAAGAGAGAAATTGGTATGGTGTTTCAGGACTTTGCATTATGGCCACATATGACCGTTTTCCAAAATGTTGCATATCCACTGAAGGTGAGAAAGGATACGAACAACATGAAAGAACGTGTCATGCAAGCATTGTCGGAAGTACAGTTAGCAGATTATCATGATTTACCGATTCATCAATTATCAGGTGGTCAACAACAGCGTGTGTCGCTAGCAAGGGCAATCATTTCACAATATAAATTAATATTGATGGATGAGCCATTATCAGCACTCGATGCTGGATTACGAGAAGATATGCGTCTATTGATTCAACGTTTAGTTAAGAATTACCACATGACAGCAATATTTGTAACACATGATCAGTACGAAGCGATGACGATGTCGGATGAAATCGCGGTGATGCGCAATGGTAAAATCGTCCAATTCGGTTCTCCAGAATCGTTATATCATCATCCGAAAAACAAAGAGGTTGCTACATTTATTGGTAAAGGTACTTTTGTAGAAGGACAAGTACGCAACAATGTGTTTACAAGCACATCAGGCATTGAGGTTAAGAGCGAATCAGAAATTGCAGACGGACATTACGGTTTACTTGTGAGACCGGAACTTGTACATATTTCAGAGCACGGCTTAGATGCGAAAATATTAACGAAGAGCTTTACTGGTGAACGTTATCAATATACTGCACAAGTTAAAGATAACGAGATGATGTTTTACGACGATAAAGCTTATCAAATTGGAGATAACGTTAAATTAACATTTGCATTATCACAAAATCATTTTATTTCAATGGAGGGGTAAGAAATTATGAAAAAATATGTTAAACATTTGGGTGTAGCATTAACAGCAGCAGTCGTATTAACGGGGTGTCAAAACAAAGAGGAAACAGATAGCGGTAATAGCAACGGGGGATCAGGAGATAAAAGTTCAGGCGGCAAAGGGGATTTAGTATTATACACAGCTGGACCAGATGATTTAGTAAAAGATATGGTTAAAGACTATGAAAAGAAATCTCATAAAAAAGTAAAAGTGTTCCAAGGTACTACAGGTGAAGTACTTGGACGTCTAGAAGCAGAACAAGATAATCCGAAAGCAGACGTAGTACAATTAGCTTCTTTACCAGCTGCGATAGATTATAAGAAAAAAGGTCTAATCGAACCTTACAAAGTTAAAAACCACAAAAAATTATACAAAGACTGGATCGATAAAAAAGGCTATTATTATGGATTTAGTGGTAGTGCTTTAGGTATGTCATACAACACTGACAATGTTAAAAAAGCACCAAAAGACTTAAAAGATTTAACAGATAAACGCTTTAAAGACAAAATTGCAATTCCTGACCCATCTGAATCAGGTACAGCGCTTGATTTACTTTCAATTAAAGTAAATAACGAAGGTCAAAAGGCTTGGGACGACTACAAAGCATTAAAAGAAAACGGTATGAAATTAGCAGGTGCGAACAAACCAGCATTAGAAACAGTCATCAAAGGTAAAAATGATGTCGTATACGGTGGCGTAGACTATATGGTTTACAAAGCTAAAGCAAAAGGTGAACCAGTTGATATTAAATATCCTAAATCAGGTACAGCGATTTCACCAAGACCAGCATTTATCTTAAAGTCTTCAAAACATAAAGATGAAGCAAAAGATTACATGGACTATGTAACGAGTAAAGACGGTCAAAAAGAAGTTGACGATCATTACTTAATCCCTGCTGATAAGTCACAAGAGAAAAATAAACACAAAGCAAAACGTTCAGAAATTAAAGAATATAAATATGATTGGGAATCACTTTCAGATAAGAGTGAAAAAGTTCTAAAACAATTTACAGAAATGATGAGATAGTATGAAATCAAACTTATTCATGAAACGTACGAATCAAATTATCGCATTTATTGTGCTGTTTCTACTCATTATCTTGCCGCTAATAATGATATTAGTGAAAGGATTTATTCCAGAAGCGGGCACATCATTTTTCGGTAATGTGGCTCAGTTATTCAGCAGTGATAGTTTAAAGGTATTGTGGAATTCGATTATGCTTGGCATCGCGGTCGTAATATTGAGCACGGTGCTAGCATTACCTTTAAGTTATATTATGACAAAGACACCGTTAGCGAAGTATCAGTTTTTAGATATTTTAATTATGATTCCGTTCATGACACCACCGTATATTGGTTCAATGGGTTGGATGTTAACGATGCAACGCAACGGTTTGTTGGAACAAATTAGTCCAATCTTTGCGCACATCACACCGTATTTCTTTTCATTCTTTGGAATGGTCTTAATCATGAGCTGTCACTTGGCACCATTTCTATACGTTGTGCTGAAAAATGCATTACTCAAAGTACAACAGTCTCAAGAAGAGGCAGCATTGATTTATGGCGGCGGCTTTATGTACCGTTTCCGTAAAATTGTAGCTCCGTTATTCATGTCAGGTTACAGCATGGGTGCGCTATTAGTCTTCGTCAAAACAATCGGAGAATTTGGTACACCGGTAACAATGGGTAACCGTATCGGCTACCGTGTGTTAACTTCAGAAATTCACCATAGTACATCAATTTGGCCGATTGATTTCCAACATGCTGCACTATTATCGACACTATTATTAGGTGTCAGTATGGCAGTTTGGGGCTTCCAACAATGGTTCCAATCACGTACAAACTTTAAAGTGAACGTGGGGAAAGGCCAGAAAGTCATGATGCAGACAAGCAAGAAATGGTTGATTATCGGCATTATCTTCGTAGTATTTGAGTTATTTTTAACAATCGTATTACCGTACATCAGTATCTTCTTAAGTTCATTTATGAAGAAATCGTCGGCAGGACTGAAATTAAGTAATTTCACCTTACAAAACTTTGTCGATGTGCTAGTTGGTAATGGTGGCATCGCGTTAACGAACAGTTTCATTTTAGCCATATGCTCAGCAACTTTAGCATCAATCATTGGTTTATGGGTCGTTATGGTTACGCAAAAACGCAATAAACTTGGTAAATTTATCGACTTTTCAAGTTTACTACCTAATACAGTGCCAGGTATCATTGTTGTTATTGGTATCATTTTACTATGGAACAATAAAGCGAATCCTGTGCCACTGTACAATACAATATTAATATTAGTGTTAACATATACTATTTTATATATTCCGTATGCCGTGCAGAATATTAAAAACGTTAACCAAAACATTAGTAAGAATTTAATTGAAGCGGCAGAAATATCTGGCAGTACAGGCTGGACGTTGTTTAGAACAATCACGTTACCATTATTAAGACCAGGCATCATTTCTGGATGGATTTTAATATTCTGTATTTCAATGCGTGAATTAGTCGGGTCATTAATGTTAAGACCTCCGAATACAGATACGTCATCTACGTTTATTTACCGACAATTCGAACAAGGTAACTCTGCCCAAGGTATGGCGATGGCACTGTTATCTATCGGTATAACGTCAGTTATCTTAATTGCGATGGAACGTTGGCAACGTAAAAAATCATTAAAGTAATAAAGTTATAGTGTATGAACGATTGAGGGGGTATCAACGATAGGATATCAAAGCAGGCTATTCGTATCATCAGATATCCATGGTTACGGTACTTTATTCGTAAAGTTACTAAAAAAAGCAGGCTATGATGCGGATGTAGATCGATTATATTTATTAGGAGATTACGTCAACAAAGGACCCAGTTCAGTCGGTACACTACGTATTATCAAAGATTTACATCAACAGGGAGCGACCGTATTACTCGGCAACCACGAAATGAAATGGCTACAAAGTGATCAACCAAATGTACAACCGTGGCTCCCTTTTATTAAGAAAATGAAAACACTTGCTATGGATTCGTCATATCTGTT
This sequence comes from Staphylococcus hsinchuensis, assembly GCF_038789205.1. Lineage (NCBI taxonomy): Bacteria > Bacillati > Bacillota > Bacilli > Caryophanales > Staphylococcaceae > Staphylococcus > Staphylococcus hsinchuensis. The sequence continues at coordinate 578,593 of NZ_CP128355.1, read as the reverse complement.
TGTACATGCAGGCATTGAGGCCGGACGTCCATTAGACAACCAAGTTCAAGCTCACGTGACAGGACATGAAAATGTGCCACTCGCACGCAAATACAAAGGCCATAAAATTATTCATGGCCACGTACCAACATTTCGATATGGCTGTGAATTAGATGAGGTTTATATTGATAAAGATTCGATGTGTATCGACACAGGTGCAGGTCATCAAGGTTACGTGTCTCTCGTAGACTTAACAAACAACATACAATACTTTATCAGTGTTGTAGAAGGAAAAACCGTGTATAAAAGAAATTTGAAATAATGAATAAAGAAGCTAAAACATAAATACTAGCAATAAGCCCATCAAAGATTCTTTAATCTTTGATGGGCTTAACTATATATTAATACTTCGTATATAGAGACACTTACCGACGTTACTAGGTATGGTGATTCTTATTGAAGATGATAAAAATTACTTTAATAATATTGTTGCTCGCTTACCTAGGGGGCTGGGTCGAGCCTCGGTCTCGACACTCATCCTTCTCCCTTAGGTGTCTCGCAAACTATACTTAGATCTTATATGTTATTCAAGAACCTTTTTGTATGTGTTAGTTGAGTGTATATATTCTATATCTAACAATTAGGGACTTTTCTTTCTAGGCAATTTGAATTTTATACTCTTAGTGAAACTTAAAATATCCAATTAAATTAGCTTAGTAACTTTATGAGTAATCGTGTTAATTCGTTTTTGAACATGAGTACTGTGAGTAGCCGACCGATTTAAATTATCGATATAGAAAGTTGTAATATCAAATATACCTGAAATATTTAAGGGATATTTAAGTACACGATAACCTAGACGTTTATTTAAGCGGTGAAACCATTCGCTGCCACCTAAAGTATAGATAATAATTGCCTTTTTATCTTTCCATAACCCATTTTTTAAAAACTTTTTATCTTTAAAACTAAAAGCGTAATCAGGCCAAAAGGTCGTATCAACAAATCCTTTCAATAACATTGGCATATTGAACCAATAGAGAGGATAAATAAAAATCAGAGTATCACTCTGTTCCATTATTTGAATATGTTGTTTCCATGTTTCCGATAATGGTTGATGATAACCTTGAGTTAGGCGAAAATCATATTGATTACACTGTAAATCAATAACATTGACCGTTTGTGAGAAGTTGATATGAGTACGGATGTTTTTAAATAATTCCGCACATACACCGTCTCGGTTGCCAGCATAAATAATACTAATCATTTAGTATCACCTCGCTCGAGTAAATCCAATATGATCTCTTCATTTTCTTGATATTTCATGTCTTTACATAAAACATTAATTTGCTTGAATTGATTTAATATATGCCTTTGCAGATTAATGTGTTGCTCTAATTCCTCAATTTTATTTCCTAGGTAATCACTAGAAGCCATGTTGCATTCAACAGAAATAGGTTGATTAAATAAATATACGATGTATTTAATCTCTTCCAAAGATAGATGGAATAACTTTAAATTACATATTAATTTTAAATTTTTGATTGTTTGCTTATCAAAATAGCGATAACCATTACTATCTTTAGGTACTTTAAGTATACCTTGTGTTTCGTAATAGCGAATCATAGACTTTTTAATACCTAATTGATTGGCGACTTCTCCAATGTACATAACCATCATCCCCTTAATCTTTAATTACAATAAACATAGCATTAAAGTTTACTTGAAGGTCAAGACTAAAGGAATTTTAAGACTTCCGGGTGTGTGACGTATGACAAACGGGAGACTAACCTTACATTGTTAATAGTGGACTTATATAGGTTTTTGAACTTTACGTTTAAATTGTAGTTTAAAATACGTTTAAAAATGTAAGATAATTCTTTCTATTGTGAAAAGTCTGAAAATAGTCTTGACTTGGATGTTTTTCTTGCCTATAATCAAATATCATATCATTTTAGTAAGAATTACATAGGAGGGAATTGGAGTGATCGAATTTCACAATGTAAATAAAGTATTTCGGAAAAAAGATGAAGAGATACACGCCTTAAAAAATATCACGTTTACTGTTGATAAACACGATATTTTCGGTGTGATTGGGTATAGTGGTGCAGGAAAAAGTACATTAGTGCGACTCGTTAATCAACTCGAAAGAGCAACAGATGGTCAAGTGATTGTAGATGGACATGAATTAGATACATATAAAGAGAAAGATTTAAGGAACGTAAAAAAAGATATAGGTATGATTTTCCAACATTTTAATTTATTAAATTCTAAAACAGTGTTTAAAAATGTTGCCATGCCACTAGTTTTAAGTAAAAAAAGTAAAGAAGAGATTACTCAAAAAGTGAACGAAATGTTAGAGTTCGTTGGTTTGGCTGATAAGAAAGATCAATTTCCAGATGAACTTTCAGGTGGACAGAAACAGCGTGTGGCAATAGCTCGTGCGTTGGTCACAAATCCCAAAATTTTACTTTGTAATGAGGCAACGAGTGCGTTGGACCCAGCAACGACACAATCTATATTAAATTTATTGAGAAATGTTAACCGCACCTTTGGCGTAACGATATTACTAATAACACATGAGATGAGTGTGATTCAGAGTATTTGTAATCGCATAGCAGTGATGGAACATGGAACAGTTATAGAATTAGGAACGGTGAAAGAGGTTTTTAGTCAACCTCAAACGCATACGGCAAAGAATTTTGTATCTACAGTTATTGATACAGAACCAACGCAAACATTGCAAGATAGTTTTAATCAACGTGAGGATCATAATTACACGGATTACAAATTATTCTTAGATTCAAATCAAATTCAACAACCACTCGTAAATGATTTAATGCATAAACATCAGTTAAATGTAAATATTTTATTCTCATCAATGTCGACGGTTCAAAATGATACAGTTTGTTATTTGTGGTTGAGATTTGAACATGATGCCCATTTTAAAGATACCGATATCGAAGCTTTTTTCAAACAACGATATATTCAATATGAGGAGGTGTAATAATATGTTTGGTTCAAGTATTACGAGTTCTCAGTTATTTGAAGCACTTTATCAAACTTTATATATGGTAACGGTGGCGCTTGTCATTGGTGCATTAATTGGTATTCCATTAGGGATATTACTCGTTGTAACCCGTAAAAATGGAATTTGGCCGAACAATATTTTGTATCGGACTTTAAACCCGATAATAAATATATTTAGATCCCTTCCATTTATTATTTTACTTATTGCGATTGTACCCTTTACTAAGTTGATTGCTGGAACTTCAATAGGAACAACGGCTGCAATTGTCCCATTAACAGTCTATGTGGCACCTTATATTGCACGTTTAGTAGAAAATTCCTTGCTAGAAGTTGATGATGGTATTATCGAGGCTGCTAAAGCAATGGGCGCTTCACCTATTCAAATCATACGTTATTTCTTGTTACCTGAAGCATTAGGGTCACTAATTTTAGCAATAACGACTGCAATTATTGGACTTATTGGAAGTACGGCAATGGCCGGAGCAGTTGGCGGTGGTGATATTGGTGATTTAGCACTCGCTTATGGCTACCAACGTTTCGATACGACCGTCATTATCATTACTGTTGTTGTATTAGTTATCATCGTCCAAATCATTCAGTCATTAGGTAATTATATTTCAAAACGTATACGCAGAAATTAAACAAGGAGTTGTAAAAGTTATGAAAAAGTTAATAGTATTAGCAATTGCAACATTATTTTTATTAGCAGCATGCTCAGGTGGTAAAGACAAAGTTACAATAGGTGTTGCTTCAAACGATACAAAGGCTTGGGAAAAAGTTAAGGAATTAGCTAAAGATGAAGGTTTAGATGTTGAAATTAAACAATTCTCAGATTATAATGTTCCTAATAAAGCTTTGAGTGACGGTGACATTGATATGAATGCTTTTCAACACTTTGCATTTTTAAATGAGTATAAAAAATCACATAAAGACGCTAAAATCTCAGTGGCTAGTACGACAGTATTAGCACCTCTGGGTATCTATTCTGATAAAATTAAAAACGTGAAAAAAGTTAAAGATGGTGCAAAAGTTATTATTCCAAATGATGTTTCAAACCAAGCACGTGCATTAAAATTATTAGAAAAAGCAGGTCTAATTAAGCTAAAAAATAACTTTGGATTAAATGGTACGACTAAAGATATTAAATCAAATCCAAAACATTTAAAAATTAAAGCCGTAGATGCTCAACAAACCGTACGTGCATTGTCAGATGTTGATTTTGCAGTCGTAAATAATGGTGTTGCATCAAAAGCTGGTAAAGATCCGAAAAATGATCCAATCTATTTAGAAAATGCTAAATCAGATTCAGTAAAACCATATATTAATGTAGTCGCAATCAATGATAAAGATAAAGACAGCAAGAAAATTAAAAAAGTAATTAAATTATATCACTCTAAAGAAGCTCAAAAAGCATTAAAAGAAGATACGAAAGATGGAGAAAAAGCTGTAAACTTATCTAAAAAAAAATTAAAGATATCGAAGACAGTTTAGAAAAATAAGTGAATGTAAAAAGAGCTTAACGTAATGATGGTGAAGTACAAATTATTAAAAAAGATAAACCTGTATCGAATCACTTCAAATTTCATAATTTAGTCGGTGTTTCTATATGTATACATCTAGTGAAGGTACAAAAGGATACGATGAATCAGCGAAGCGACTATCGAATGTTGAAGGTTACCAGGCCGTTGCGAATATGAATAAATCGGTTAGGAAGTACTTGTTTGCTGATAACGGTAAAGTATACTACTATATCTTTAAACCAGATGATACGATAACGTTATCTAGTGGTTTCTCATATAAAGATTTCAGTGACAAAGATCCAAACTTAAAGCCTAACGTTGTGTTCAAAGAAACACACAACAAAACATTGAAAAAAGAATGGAAAAACAAGTTGAAACAGTATAAAGATGTTAAATAAAAATTTTTACAGTTGCGTAACATATGATTCAAACTCCCCCTTTGTATGAAGGGGGAGTTTCTTTTTTATCAAGTATATTTCACACCCCACTTTACTTTAAATTATCGTTAAATGTGTTAGTTTGAAAATATGCATTATCACAAAACTGTTTTTATAGACATAAATGTAACTTTAAGTTATTAATTTTTTATTTATATGATATATTTAAAAGGAATACATAGAGAATTGAGGGGATAGGTTTGGCATACCAAAGTGAGTATGAACTTGAACAAGCATTAATTGAACAGTTGAAAGGAAATAGTTATGAAACGGTGACTATCAACAATGACCAACAAATGCTCGACAACTTTCGTGCGATTCTGAATGAACGACATGCCGACAAATTAGATGGGCAACCACTAACAGATAAAGAGTTCCAGCGTTTGTTAACGATGATCAATGGTAAGGGGATCTTTGAGAGTGCACGCATACTCAGAGATAAGTTACCGTTAAAGCGTGACGATGAATCAGAAGTTTATTTATCATTTTTAGATACGCGTAACTGGTGTAAAAATAAATTTCAGGTGACGAATCAAGTCGCTGTGGAAGATAAATATAAAGCGCGTTATGACGTGACGATTTTGATCAATGGTTTACCTTTGGTTCAAATAGAATTGAAGCGTCGTGGTGTAGATATTAACGAAGCGTTTAACCAAGTGATGCGTTATCGTAAACAAAATTTCACAGGTTTATTCCGTTACATTCAAATGTTTGTCATTAGTAATGGTATCGAAACGCGCTATATTTCGAATAATGATGGTGAAATATTCAAAAGTCATATGTTTTATTGGAGTGATAAAAATAATAAACGCATTAACACTTTAAGTGATTTTGCGGATTCATTTTTACGTCCATGCCACTTAGCGAAAATGATTTCTCGCTATATGATTATTAATGAAACGGATAAATTATTGATGGCAATGCGTCCGTACCAAGTTCATGCAGTAGAAGCATTGATTAATCAAGCTACGGAAACTGCAAACAATGGCTATATTTGGCACACGACGGGAAGCGGTAAGACGCTCACTTCATTTAAGACGAGCCAAGTCCTCTCAGAACAAGAAGATATTAAAAAAGTCATTTTCCTCGTTGACCGTAAAGATTTAGACAGTCAGACAGAAGAAGAGTTTAACAAATTCTCTAAAGGTGCCGTTGATAAAACGAATAACACACAACAATTGGTACGTCAGTTAAACGATAAAAGTTTACCACTAATTGTTACAACTATTCAAAAAATGTCGAAAGCAATCCAAGGTAATGCGGAATTATTAGAGCAGTACAAGACAGACAAAGTCGTGTTCATCATTGATGAGTGTCACCGTAGTCAGTTCGGTGATATGCATCGTATCGTGCGTCAGCACTTTAATAATGCGCAATTCTTTGGTTTTACAGGAACGCCTCGATTTTTAGAAAATAGCAGTCAAGATGGCCGTAGTACAGCTGATATCTTCGGCAAATGTTTACACACATATTTAATTAAAGATGCGATTCACGATGGTAACGTGCTCGGGTTCTCAGTTGACTATATTAATACATTTAAAGATCAAGCCATTAAGACTGAAAATGAAGATATGGTTGAAGACATTGATAAAGATGAAGTGTGGATGTCTGACCGCCGTGTTGAATTAATCGCACGTCATATTACAGAAAATCATAATAGCTATACGCGTGATCGCCAATATTCAAGTATTTTAACAGTGCAAAGTATTCCTGCACTCATCAAATATTATGATGCATTTAAGAAGATTGCTTCAGAATATAATAAACCGCTAACGGTTGCAGGTATTTATTCATTCCAAGCGAATGAAGATGATAAAGAAGGCGAGCAAACGTATCATTCTCGAGATAAATTAGAAGAAATGATGCAAGATTATAATGCACGCTTTGGCACTAACTTTACAACAGATACGTTCTCGGAGTACTTTAACCACCTGTCAAAAAATGTGAAAAAAGGTGTTAAAGATAATAAAATTGATGTACTTATTGTCGTAAATATGTTCTTAACTGGTTTCGACAGTAAGGTATTAAATACACTTTACGTCGATAAGAATTTAAAATATCATGACTTAATCCAAGCGTATTCGCGTACAAATCGTGTGGAAAAAGAAACGAAACCTTTCGGCAAGGTCGTAAATTATCGTAATCTCAAGAAAAATGTCGACGATGCTTTAAAGTTGTTCTCTCAAACGGAAGACACAGATCGTGTGTTAATGCGTAGTTACGGTGAATATAAATCAGAATTTGAAGAAGCCTTGAAAGAGTTGAAGCAAATTGCACCATCACCTCAATTTATGGATGAAGTGCAAGACGAAGAAGGTAAAAAGGAATTTGTTGAAGCGTACCGACTTCTTTCGAAATTAATATTAAGAATGAAAGCGTTCGATGATTTTGAATTTACTGTAGACGAAATCGGTATGGATGAACAAGACTTCGAAGATTATAAGAGTAAATATTTCGCAATTTATGATGAAGTTAAACCGAAAAAAGGTCAAAAGAACAAAGTCTCAATCCTCGAAGATATTGATTTCGAAATTGAAATTTTAAGTAATGATACAATCAACGTTTCATATATTATGAATCTGGTAAGACAAATCGATCTTGAAGACAAGCATGAACAACAACGTAACCGCGAACAAATTCGTCGTATTTTAGACAATGCGGATGATCCAACATTACGCCTAAAACGTGACTTAATTAGAGAATTCATTGATGAAGTCGTGCCGAAATTAGATCAAGAAGACGATATTGATGAAGTTTATATCGAATTTGAAAATGCGAAACGTGAAGAAGATTTTGGTAACTTTGCCAAAGAAAAATCACTCGACGAACAAGCTTTAAAGACGATTACATCAGAATTTCAATATAGTGGTGTTGTAGATAAGAATAGCTTAAAAGATATCGTCGGTAAGATGCCACTTAAAGAAAAGCGTAAGACGAAAGCTGCAATTGCGAACTTTGTTGAAGAAGTAACCGAAAAATATAGCGTGTAGAGAGATAGAATTTCAAGAGTTAGGACATCACCATCGTTACAATGCGCCCGTGATGTCCTTTTTCATCATAAATGTGATATACATCAGTAAAATGTTATACTCAATATAAAGAAAAACGTCGCAAACAATACAATTATTTAGGAGGCAGTAAGAATGTCAATTACTGAAAAACAACGCCTGCAACAAGCAGAATTACATAAAAAGTTATGGTCGATTGCCAATGACCTTCGTGGCAATATGGATGCCAGCGAATTCCGAAATTACATATTAGGGCTTATTTTCTACCGATTTTTATCAGAAAAGGCCGAACAAGAATATAATGAAGCTCTAGAAGGCGAAGACCTTACATATGAAGAAGCATGGGCAGATGAAGACTACCGCGAAGACTTACAGGAAGAACTTATCGATAATGTTGGTTACTTTATTGAACCGAAAGATCTCTATGCGAACATGATTAAAGAAATCGAGAACCAAACTTTCGATATTGAACATTTAGCGAATGCGATTCGTAAAGTTGAAACGTCTACACTTGGTGAGGACAGTGAAGAAGATTTCATCGGTTTATTCAGTGACATGGATTTAAGTTCATCACGTTTAGGTAATACGGTGAAAGAACGTACAGCACTTATTTCTAAAGTTATGGTTAACTTAGCCGATTTACCATTCGTACATAGCGAAATGGAAATTGACATGTTAGGTGATGCATACGAGTTCTTAATCGGTCGATTCGCCGCTACAGCAGGAAAAAAAGCTGGAGAATTCTACACTCCACAACAAGTGTCTAAGATTTTAGCGAAAGTAGTGACAGATGGTAAAGATAAATTAAGAAACGTATACGATCCAACATGTGGTTCAGGGTCATTATTATTACGAGTTGGTAAAGAGGCCAACGTTTACCGTTACAATGGGCAAGAACGAAACAATACGACATACAACTTAGCGCGAATGAACATGTTATTACACGATGTACGCTATGAAAACTTTGACATTCAAAATGATGACACATTAGAAAATCCAGCTTTCCAAGATGAAAAGTTCGACGCCGTAGTAGCCAATCCGCCTTACAGTGCGAAATGGTCTGCGGATAGTAAATTCAATGATGATGAACGTTTCAGCAATTATGGTAAATTAGCACCTAAATCGAAGGCAGATTTCGCATTTATTCAACACATGGTGCATTACTTACATGATGATGGCACAATGGCTGTCGTGCTTCCTCACGGGGTGCTATTCCGTGGCGCGGCAGAAGGCACAATTCGTAAATATTTAATCGAAGAGAAAAACTATTTAGACGCTGTAATTGGTTTGCCAGCCAATATTTTCTACGGTACAAGCATTCCAACATGTATCTTAGTCTTTAAAAAGTGCCGTAACACAGACGACTCCGTGTTATTTATTGATGCATCAAATGAATTTGAAAAAGGAAAAAATCAAAATAATTTAACCGATGAAAATGTAGAAAAAATCATTGAAACATACAAAAACAGAGAAACTGTAGAAAAATATAGCTACAACGCACCATTATCAGAAATCGAAGAAAACGACTTCAATCTTAACATTCCACGCTACGTTGACACATTCGAAGAAGAAGAACCAGTTGATTTAGACCAAGTCCAACAAGACCTAGATGAAATCGATAACGAAATCTCAAAAGTCGAATCTGAAATCAACAGTTACTTACAAGAATTAGGAGTGCATAAACGTGACTAATGAAAAAAAGAATGTACCGGAGTTAAGATTCCCTGAATTTAGTGGGGAGTGGGAAGAAAGGAAGTTAGGAGATGTAGCAAAAATTACAATGGGGCAAAGTCCTGAAAGTAAATATTATACAGAAGATGAGAGTGAGACAATACTAGTCCAAGGGAATGCAGATTTAAAAAAGGGACGTGTCTTTCCTAGGATATATACAAAGCAGGTTACTAAAATGGTGACTAAAGGCGACATATTACTAACAGTAAGAGCACCTGTAGGAAAATTAGCCATCGCTCAAATGAATGTATGTATAGGACGAGGTGTTTGTTCAATTAACTCAGGATTATTTACATACTATTTTTTAGAAAAATTTTATATAGATGGAAAATGGTTTATGTTTTCACAAGGAAGCACTTTTGAATCTGTTTCAGGAAAAGACATTAAGAAATTGAAGATATTATTGCCTAATAATGTCGAAAAAAAACATATAGTGGATTTCTTCAGCAAACTCGATCGTCAAATTGAACTCGAAGAACTAAAATTAGAAAAGTTGGAAGAACAGAAAAAAGGTTACATGCAAAAAATATTCTCACAACAACTTCGATTCAAAGATGAGAATGGGAACGATTTTCCAAAATGGGGAAGAATGAGTCTAGATGATTTAGGTAGATCATATACTGGTTTATCTGGAAAAACAAAAAAAGACTTTGGATATGGAGAATCATATTTTATAACATATAGGAACGTTTTCAAAAATACTATTGCATCGTCTGACTTAGTTGAAAAAGTTAATATTAACGAATTTGAAAACCAAAATAAAGTAGAATATAAAGATATATTAATTACAACTTCCTCAGAAACTCCACATGAAGCAGGAATGAGTTCAATATGGTTATATAGTGCAAAGAATATGTATTTAAATAGTTTTTGTTTTGGGTTTAGGGTGACCACAAAAAATATTGAACCAATATATTTAGCGAGAATTTTAAGAAGCAGTCAGTTAAGAAAGAGAATAACTATAATAGCTCAAGGCTCTACACGTTTTAATGTTTCAAAAAATGAACTTTTAAAATTAAAAGTTCATTTACCTATATTAGAAGAACAAAGAAGAATTGTTGATTTTTTAGATAATATCGATAAAATGATTGAAAATCAATCTAAAAAAATCGATTTATTAAAAGAACGCAAAAAAGGCTTTTTACAAAAGATGTTTGTTTAAGATTTCCTACAAAAGTTCGTGAAGGAGGCTAAGGATGGGTGATATCAAGTTATTTGATATATCTGGTGAGAAAGCTTATGAATTGAAGGGAGCGGCTGTTGTTATAGAAAGATCGCTCCAAGAGATTATTGAACATAATACAGAAAGTTTATTAGGTATTACATTTTTAGCCTCAGAATATACAACTGGTAAAAAGCATTCAGGTCGCATTGATACTTTAGGAATTGATGAGAATTATTCTCCTGTGATACTAGAATATAAACGTGCGACAAATGAAAATGTTATTAATCAAGGGCTATTCTATTTAGATTGGTTAATGGATCATAAAGCAGAATTTGAATTATTGGTAATGAAAAAGGTTGGTAAAGAGGTTTCTGATAAGATAGATTGGAAAACGCCTCGCTTGTTATGTATTGCTGGCGGGTTTACGAGATATGACGAATACGCTGTTCAACAAATTAATCGTAATATTGAACTCTACCGTTACAAACAATTTGATAACCAATATTTAATGTTAGATTTAATTAATGCTACAGTAGCGAAAAATGCTGAGAGTTACGTAAATCAAAAATCATCAAGTAGTACTGCCAATCATCCAATACAACTTACAGTTAATGAGAATATTGAAAAAGCAGGTCAAGAACTGACGGATTTATATCATGAACTGTATGATTATTTAGATGCATTGGGTGATGATGTACAAGTGAAGGAATTAAAGTATTACATTGCCTTTAAACGAATTAAAAACTTTGTTTGTGTAGAAGTGTACCCTAAACAAAATAAAATACAACTTTACGTTAAAGTAGATTTAACACAAGTAAACTTTGAATCAAGCTTCACTCGTGATGTGACGAATGTTGGACATTACGGTACGGGGAATTTATCTATCACAATTAAAAACCAACATGACTTAGAAAAAGCAAAACCATATATTGAAGAAAGTTATAATAATAATTAAGCGTCCGGGTCACACACCCAGACGCTTTTTCATATCACATTTTAGTCCGTGTTCTACGTGAAACATTCATGCTTTTAAATAATGAAATCTAAATCGAAATAATGATCAACTTTCTGAGTAAACCAAAACTTAAAGGTCTTGTTTTTTGAATACATTTAACGATAATAGGTATGAGCCAACAATACTGATCAGACCAAAAACGCCAAATATGCCTGCGCCGATAAATGTGCTAGGTATTTCTGCAGCTGCTGTATAAGAAAAGTCAGATTTGATGATGTTTGGCAAAATAATACCAAAATAGAATACAAAATAAATTAATAACATAATGATTGCGACAGCTATCATTATCACGTTTGAATTTTCAGGACCGAATTTAAATGTTAATGGAAAGATAATGGTATATACACCAGCAGCTCCAATTCCAATTAGGGCAGTAACTAACATGACTTTAAAGCTTTGTGTAAATATTAATGAAACTATACTCCCGAGGATGAGGCCTGCTAATATGAGTATCCCGAAATATGCGTAATAACCTTTAACATAAAGGCTGCGTCCTGTCGGTAAAGTCGAAATGTAATACATCCATTTTGAGTCCTTTTCATGTTTGATGTTGTCTGTAACAGGTGAAATTAGGAAAACCATAGGTAAAAAACAACACATGTATGGGTTGATGAATGCGAATAGAATACTAGCAATAATGCCTATAACGAGATTTGTATACAGTGATTTTTTCGAAGTATAAAAACTACTTAACATTAAACCTTTCATTATCTATCACCTCGCATAATCAGTTTGGTGGCATCGTCTATACCTTCAATTGGACGTGCTCCTGTGACTTCTTCTCTACGATTGACTAGTGTTATACATGTATTATTTCGTTTTCTCGTCGCAACTAAAGTATGATTTGGAATGTTGAATTCTGCTTCAGGTTGTTCAATAATGCCGTAGTGGTCTAATAAATACTGTTTATCTTCTTCTAAGATGATTTGACCATTTTTCATAAATACCAATCTTGTAGCGAGTTGCTCAATATCTTCTGAAATATGAGAAGAAATCAACACACCGTTACCTTCAGCAATATAGTCTTCCAATATTTCCATCACTTCTTCACGCCCTGAAACGTCCATTCCTGCAGTAGCTTCGTCTAAGAAGAGTAAACGACTGTCATGTGCTAATGCGATGGATAGGGCAGCTTTCATACGCATGCCTCGTGAAAATGTTTTGATGAGTCTGTCTTTAGGTAAGTCAAAATAATCGATAGTTGAGAAAAATTTATCACTATTCCAAGTTTCAAAGATATTCTGAAACACTTTATTAATATCGGTTAACGCTAATTTATTTGGAACACGTAAATCATCAAACACGACACCGATATGTTCTTTATGACTTGAATCATTGCCAGTCACAATTTGGTCGAAAATTTGAATTTCACCAGAATCTTTAAAGCGATTACCTACTAACGTATTGATTAAAGTTGATTTACCTGAACCATTCTTTCCAATTAAACCAACAACCTCTTTCGGTTTAATAGATAATGAAATATCAGAAAGTTTAAATTCTGCTTTATCATAAGATTTATTTAAATTATGTACGTTCAATAGATGTTCCATGACGAGCCCCATTTCTTTAAGATATTCGATATTTCCCAAGTGACACAATTAAATTATTATTTATAAAATTTACGAATTTTAAATATATAACCAAATGTATTATAACAAAATAATATTAATATAATGAGTAATCCAGGTGCTTGGTTGATGTTTGTTCTTAAAGAGAATATGCCCAATAATAAACCAGCTGCCATGAGCATAATAATATTGAATGTATATATTTTATACATTGATACCAATGCAATATGACGTTCACCTTCATCCATCATATATAAAGTTTTTTCTGTATAATTTTTTTCACCTAATTTTGGGTAACGCGAGTCAAACTTTTGAATAAAGAAACCATACATCACACTAGGGATAACTGTGATTATATTTGGTAGTAGCATATATAATTGGTCACTGTCATTGGTACTATTTCCTATTGCAACAAGAAAGACTACCAATATTCCTATAAAAATACTTAAATAAGTAATGAAATTAGATTTTAGGAGTTCAATGTTTGCTTTTCTTTCGTATAAGTCTGCATCAGTATCGCTTTCATCATTATCTATCTTTCTTTTATAACTTAATGCCTTTTTTTGTACGAAAAATAAAGCGATCATTAAGCATATATTTATAACTATGCCAATAGTGGACACAATGCTTACGTAATGATGATTAGCAAAATTATTGCGATCTAATAAATTGATATTTTCTGATACACCAATCAGTCCGCCAATTATTCCACCAACTATCCCCCCAAAAAGTACCATCATTAAATAACGTCCTACTTTCATAAATCTTCCTCCTCTACGATAAATATGTTTTCTACAGGTTCGTTAAATATACGTGCAATCTTGACTGCGGTTAGAATGGATGGCGTGAAGTCGTTTCGCTCGATTAAAGAAACGGTTTGCCGGGAGATGCCGGCTTTCTTTGCGAGTTGAGTTTGATTGTAGCCATCGCGTGCACGTAATTCTTTCAATCGATTTCTCAATATTTATCAACTCCTCGCCTATAATATATATTACTTTAGTCATTTTGACAACTATATTTGTCAAAATGACGTGTATATTAGACGGTTTCTGACTCGAAATGATGTCGTTCAGCCTTGTCATAAAGGTTATTTGAGATGTATGAAACTTTTTCAGAAAAAATTCAATTAAATCACAAAATTGTTAGGGTAAGGGTATATTTGAAGTGGAAAATTAGAAGACATATGAAATTATCTTTTCATGATTCCGAGGGTTTTGAGCTTCTAGTTGTTTTAAACGAGTTCGGTGTAACACAATATGCTTTAACAATTAATATCAATAAAAAAACAGTCGAGCACCTGTTTAAGATGCACGACTGTTTCTATTTATACTTTATTCTCTTTAACGTTGTTGTCTATGTTGATCTCTTGCTTTTTGTTTTACGTCAAGTTGTGCTAGTAATGGATCGTGGTCACTCGCACGACCTGAAACTTCTGTAAAGTCACTATTTACGTGTACTGGATCTAACTTTGTATAATTTGCAAGGTTATCAGAAACGAGTACGTGGTCTAATGCTTGTGAATTACCTTGGTAATTATAAGAATAACGTTGAGATGTTGGTAAGCTATAAATCATATTGTGCATATGATTACCTTCTAAAGTTTTTAATGGTTTAGACCATTGGAAATCGTTGTAATCGCCGACTGACACAATGTTTGCGTTAGGGTTCTCTTGATGAACTTGTTGCACGAAACGGCCAACTGCATTAGCGATTTCAGTTCGTTGCGTTTCACTTGGTAATTGTGGTGGTTGTTGGCTACCGAAGTATGGCGTGTCACCACGTTTAGAGTTCCAGTGATTTGCAAGTACGATGACTTTTTCGCCATGGAATTTAAATTGAGCAGCTAATGGCTTTCTTGAATCATCGAATGCTGGATTTTGTGGATCGATACGGCCAGGATTTAAAGTTAAATTACCATTTTTATAAGAAACTGGTGTATTCGCGTCACCTTGTTTGATTGAATCATCGAAGTCTACACGTTCAGGATTATATAAGAAACCTACACGGATGTTTGCGTTAGGTTGACCACCATCAGCATTCATCACAGGGTCGATATTAACGTATTTGTATTCAGGACCACCATTTTGTTTAATTTTATTAATTAAACGTTGGTAAGATTCGTTGGCATTTGGGCCACCAGCATTAGGACCGTCGTTATCTTGAACTTCAGTCACACCGATAATATCAGGGTTTTTCATGTTTTTAGTAATACCACCAGCGATTTTATTAGCTTTATCTTCAGTTGTCGTTTTTGTATTGTTTGAGAAATTCTCTAAGTTATAAGAAGCGATATTTAACTTTTGGTTACTTGGTTGGATTGTTGTCGGTTCAGGTTGTGATTGACCATCTACATGTGCACGTTTCATATCATCTAAATCAACGTTCAGTTTATAGTTTTGGAAACCGTAGTTTACATAACCGATAATAGGGCCTTTAAACTTATCGCCAGTCTTCACATCGAAGTCACGGGCTTGATAGTTGTCATACATTTTGAAAGGAATGCGTTCGCCATGTTGATTGTTTGGTGTTAATCTTACGCCGCCATGTGTCGTTTCTTCTGGTTGACTATCTTGTACTGTAAAGACGTCTCCGTGTTCTTGTGGGCCAACCGCTCTCACATCATTTGTCTGAACGCGCATGCCTTCAAGTGATTCCCAGTAATCAATTGCGTATTTGTTTCGGTCGAATGTCTGGAATTGATCATTCGCTGAAATTTTATTTGGTACGTTTTTGATTTGAACCGGTTGAGGTAATTGTTGATTACGTTTCTCTATAGAAACGTTGCCACCACGGTCATCACGTGCATTGATTTGTGTCACAGGTAAGTCAGTTTGTTGTTTATCGGCATATCCATCGATGTAATATTCATCAACTGTCCCTTTAACGTTGACTAAATCACCCTTTTGTACGCCGTAATCATTTTTACCCATGTAGACAATCAAACCTTCAGAAGTATTTGGATTATCGTCTTTCATGCTATCGGGTGTTTGAATATGTACGTATTTCGCACCATATAGTTCGTATTCATATGTAACAATACCTTGTACGTTATTTACCTTTTTACCGTCGTATGGTGAGTGATGTCCTTCACCTTGAATATCGTGAATAGAAACACCTTGATTATTTGAAGTTTGTTGTGTTTCTGATTGAGAAGATTGTGTTTGTGGCTGTGTTGAAGTTGTTTGTTGTGTCGTAGATGTTTGCTGAGTCCCTTGTTGTGATGCTTCTGGTTGTTGTGTACTTGCAGCTGGTTGCTTAGTTGTAGTGGCATGAGATACAGAAGGTAAGAGTGCAAGTAATGCCGCAGAAGCCATTAAAGTCGTAGTGATCTTCTTCAAAATTCATTCCCCCTTAATTGAAAATTATATATTCAGTTTAGCAAATCTATTTAGTCGTAAAGTAAATATCACGTAAACTTATATTAAATATTAAGTGTAAAATGAAATAATTACGCGATATTTTAATTGTGATTTAAAATGTTTTGAGATAACTAACAACATGACTTTTCTTATAAAAAATTAATTTTACAAAGTATGTTAAGCTATAAATGTAAAAATACTTTGAGCGAAAGGTGATAACATGTTAAGTAAAGATAATAAAGCATCTATTAAAATTGTGCTTGCTTATCTAAGCTTTATTGTTGGAGCTGGTTTTACAACGGGTCAAGAGTTGTTGCAGTTCTTTGTAAATTATGGGAATTTTGCTTATATTGGAGCTATACTAACAGGCATTATCGTTACGTTTGGTACGAGACAAATTTCGAAACTTGGTTACAGAGTAGATGCAGATACATATGATATTTCTTTAAATCACTTATTTGGAGACAAACTCGGAAAACTTATTGATTTCTTAATTATATTCTTCCTATTTGGGTTGACCGTTGTCATGGTAGCAGGTGGGGGTTCAGCGTTAAATCAAGGCTTTCATTTGCCTATTTGGGTAGGATCTTTACTTATTGTCATTTTATTATTTATCGTATTGCAGTTGAATTTTGACAAGATATTAAAGGTATTAGGGTTTGTCACACCGTTTCTAGTTATCGTAGTATTTATCATTGCTGGAACAAATATATTACATCCGACAATTCCATTTTCAGAAGTGGGTCGTCATATTGATAGTTCAAAGACCTCAAGTCATGTTTGGTGGTGGGATGCGGTAGTATATGGTGGTTTAATCATTGGCAATAGTTTCAGTTTCTTAACAATAGTAGGGAATGATGCGATCAGTCATAAAACTGCAAGACGAGGCGCTTTTTTAGGTGGTCTTGCATTTAGTATTTTATTAATCATCATGGTTGCAGGTTTATTGGCCAACATTGAAACAGCCAATAAAGTTGATATTCCTACGTTATTATTAGCGAAAGATATTCATCCTTTAGTCGCTATACTCATGTCAGCCGTTATGTTCGCTGTAATCTTCAATAGTTGTATCGGGATGTTGTATCCTTTCTTAAAAAGATTTACCCAACCTCGAACAAAACAATACACAATACTACTTACAGTATCATTAGTATTATCATTCGTGCTCAGTTTTGTTGGTTTTGTCGACCTTGTTAACTTTGTTTTTAAAGTATTCGGTTATATTGGATTATTTATTACATTCACTTTACTTATGAGATGGATTTATAATAAATTCAGTAAAGATAAGTTGATTTAGTTCAAAGTAGGAAAATTTTATATATAAAGATAACCAACCTCAAAGCTTGTTTGGAGTTTTGAGGTTGGCTTTTTTAAAATCTTCCGCAAAGACTTAATCTACCATTTTAATAATCACTTAACAGTTATGAGATACAATAAATGGGTATTACATAAATTTCTGAAAAGGGTTTGATTAGATGAAACAGTTGCAGGTGTGTAACAAACGTGACTTACTAGAGATTGTCGAAAATATTGATACGCAAAAGACATCGAAAATGTTGTTATTTATTGCGCTAGGGACGGTATTCTTAGATGCATATGATCTAACAATATTAGGTACGTCGACTGATCAGATTAAAAAGGAATTTCACTTAAGTCCTACGATGTTATCAGTCGTTATGACAGTGATGCCATTCGGTGCATTATTCGGTGCGATATTGGGCGGGCGTTTCGCTGATAAAATTGGCCGAAAAAAGATATTTTCCGTGTCGCTCCTTCTATTAATTATCACAGCATTAGGTGCTGCATTTTCACCGAATGTGATTTTACTCATTCTATGTCGGTTTGTAATGGGATTTGCGATAGGAATGGATAGTCCAGTCGTATTTACATATATCGCAGAAATTAGTAATAAAAGTGATAAAGGTCGTAACGTCAACTACTGGCAAGTGGTATGGTACATTTCTATGGTTGCTTCGGCTCTTTGTGTCATTATGTTCTTCTTACTTGGGACAGGCGATCATTTATGGCGTTTCGCAGTAGGTTTTGGGGCAGTCATTGCACTCGTGTTGTACATTTTAAGACTGAAATATTTAGATGAAAGTCCGATATGGATTGTCAATCACAGACCGTTAAACGAAGCGGCTCAATTTGTAGAACAACATTATCATCTCAAGGTGAATTTAATTGAAGATGATACAACGACACCAGTGAAGAAGCAATCAGATCAAGCACTTCAAGCGTTATTAAGTAAACGCTACTTCCCTCGACTAGCTTTAGCAACCGCCATCGCAACTTTACAAGGGATGCAATACTATGCGATAGGGTTATACATACCACTCATCGCAACTTACATTATTGGTGACGGGAAACTAGAAAGTTTATTAGGGACAGCAATCGTTAACATTGCTGGGATTGTAGGTGCTTATTTCGGTGCAAAGTTCACATTGCGTTTCGGAGCACGCAAGCTAACGATGATTGGTTTCGGTTTAGTACTGCTAGCCATGTTATGTATCGGTTTAATGTATAAATCATTACCAATGATCTTTAACACGTTATTTGTAGCAGTGTTCTTATTTGGCCATGCTGGTGGTCCAGGTACACAAGGTAAGACAATTGGGGCGATGTCCTTCCCGACAAGTCTACGTGGACGTGCAACTGGAGTCGTCGAATCCGTGAGTCGCTTAGGTAGCATTAGTGGGACGTTTGTCTTCCCGGTCGTCTTAGCTGCGGCAGGTCTGTCTAACACAATGTTAATACTCGCGGCGGTTCCTTTTGTCGGTTTCCTTGTTACTTTCTTAATTAAATGGGAACCTGTTGGTAAAAATGTTGAAAATGAAGCATAATTTAATATTTAAAAAAAGAGCCACGTCAGTGTTAGAACTGAGGTGGCTCTATACGTTGCTATAGATTCAACAGTGAATCCTTTGCCGTGTTTCTTCCATTTAAATGGGGGTTTCTCATACTTTACCTATAAATTGAATAAATCATTAAAGGATTCAATCATTGTCGGATGCGTATAAATATTATCTCTTAAGACGTCATAGGTAAGGTTTTGATCTATAGCTAATTTAACCATATTGATTAATTCTTCAGATTGCAGACCATAAAGGGATGCACCGAGAATATGTCCTGTTTCTTTGTTTGCCACAACTTTAAATAAACCGCGTGCATCGTTATTGATTTTATGACGAGGGATAGCTTTGACTGGTAAACGATTTTCTAAAATTTCATAACCTTGCTCGCGTGCTTGCTCTGCAGTTAAACCGACACGGGATAATGGGGGATCAATAAACATCGTATATGGGATAGCCCCTCTATTGTCAGTTGTACGCTTGCCTGTATCAAATAGTTGGTCACGAACAATTCTAAAGTCATCTAACGAGACATATGTAAATTGAGGACCTCCTTTTACATCACCTAAGGCGAAGATATGAGGGACGTCCGTACGTAAATGTTCATTCACTTTAATCTCACCGTGAGAACCAAGTTGTACATCTGTTTGTTCAAGGTTTAAGTCAGTATTAGGTTGACGCCCCGTTGCGACTAATACTGCATCGGCATGAAAATCACCTTTCGTAGTAGAAACTGTCACACCTTGATCATTGTCAGTAAAGTTTGTAGTCTCCACATTGTGTACGATATTAATCCAATTATCGTCCAAATCTACCTCTATAGCTTGAACAATTTCTGCATCTTCATTTGGCAAGATAGACTCATGTCGATTTAACACAGTGACTTGTGTTCCAAAATTGGCAATGATTGAAGCGAATTCTAATGCGATATAACCCGCACCAATAATCACAAGTTGTTCTGGTTGTTTAGTCAAATTCATAATACCCGTTGAATCATAAATATGTTGTGAAGATTCGATTCCTTTAATTTGCGGGATAACAGGTGTTGCACCAGTATTGATAACAATATGATCTCCTATGATGGTTTGTTGATGATTGCCATCTTTATCATATAAAGCGATTTCGTTATTAGATACAAATTGTGCCTTATTATCAAATATCGTTATATTCTCTTCATCAGCTAAGTTGTGGTAGTTTTTACTATTGAGTGCTGAGACCACATTAAATTTTCGTTGAATCGCATCTGAAAATTGTTTCCCTAAAACGCCATCATGTACAAGAGTTTTCGAAGGGATGCACCCTATATTAATACATGTGCCTCCATACATCTTTTGTGACTGTTCAACTACCGCAACCGATTGACCTTGTGTTGCAGCATATTTAGCTAAAGTTTTTCCTCCTTTTCCAAATCCAATGATAATTAAATCAAAGTTATTCATTTTTTTCCTCCTCTAAAATACTATGCAATGTCTCTTCAATCGTGAATTTTTCATAATAGTTCGTTAAAACTTCGCATTCGTGTTGTGCATGTTTTTCCATCACTTTGCTTACGCGACTCGCTATTAAGCATTCACTACTTTGGTTGCCCGTATATAAACGGCGTGTTGATTTTGTAGATTGAAATAATTGGAAGAGCTCTGATAGTTTAACCTTTTTAGTTTTTTCATTTGCTTTATAACCACCACGTTGTCCTTGAGTGGAAGTAATAAACTGTTTCTCTAATAATGGTTTGCTTACTCTACGTAATTGCACAGGATTAACACATACTAATGTTGCTAATTGTTTGCTGCTAAATTGTTCATCATCATGCTTAGCTAAAAATGTTAACAAATGAACTGCAACGTTAAATTCAAAGTTCATAACTATCTATTCCCCTTTTTAATGTAACTATTATAGTTACATTAAAACACATTTAAATTTAAGAAGAAAGTATTTACATACTTGAGTTAATGTTATCTCTTTATTAATATTTTTAACTTTTGAACTATTCCAGTTTGTAAAAATACAACAGGGTATAATTAAATTGCGGGGTATTTGATGAGGGTTTGCAAACTATTTTCATCGATTGATTCGTGTCAAACTATGTTAAGTACGTGGGATTAATAAAATATTTCTATTATTACGAATTCGTATCAAAAAATTTTCTGTTGCATTACAACATTTAGGGTGGTATCTTATATCTAAAGAATAATTTGTAATTATTCATATTTTATTGGGGAAGATCTTTTGAATATGAAAAAATCTAAAAGACTAGACTTTTTGCCAAACGTTCAAAATAAGTAC
Organism: Staphylococcus hsinchuensis; assembly: GCF_038789205.1. NCBI lineage: Bacteria > Bacillati > Bacillota > Bacilli > Caryophanales > Staphylococcaceae > Staphylococcus > Staphylococcus hsinchuensis. The sequence goes on along the minus strand of NZ_CP128355.1, from coordinate 556,649 downwards.
TCGATCCGTAAATTCACGGTGGGAGCGGCTTCGATTTTAGTTGGAGCTACATTAATTTTTGGGGCAAGTGGCGATGCAAAAGCTGCTGAAGAGACATCATCAAATAGCACAAGCGATCAATCAACATCTGGGGATGCTAACAAAGAAGAAAGCACAACAGATACATCAAATACAACCGCATCAAGTGAAACAGTAACTGAAAGCCAAACACAAAGCACAGAAGAAGCGACAAAAGAAGAACCAACATCAACTGAACAATCGAGCACAGAAGCACCTTCTACAGAACAAAACAATGTTGATACTACAACAACACAAACTAACGATACAACTGCCGATATCACTTCAGTAAATGACGAAGCTTCAGCGGTTGAATACTACAAAGAAGCTGCTAACGTTTCACAAAGTGACGCTGAAACAGCTGTTAACGATTTAAACTTAGATACTGAAAACGTAACTTCATAACAACTTCAATTCGCTTTACTTAACCAAATTGCAAATGAACAAGATGCAAATACAGCATTAGCAACTTCATCAAGAATTGCGAGTGTTAACGAAGAATCAATCAGTCTTTTATCAAACGAAGCATTCACTACAGAATCTGTAGGATCACCTTCAGAAGTAATTGTAGCTGATGCAATTGCGAATGGTTATATCGATTCAGCAACAGACATGACAAATGCTGCGAACACATTATCAGGTCGTGCATGGGTAGTTGATACAGGTACACCTTCAACAATGAGTAACGGTTTAACACCAGTTCCAGAAGGTACAACAGTATACATGCAATGGATTGATAAAGATGGTTCAGTATCTCCAACATATTCTGCTCAAACAACGAACCAACTTTCAAGTTCAGACGGTTCACAAGCGGGTCCTGGGGCTTACGCTTTCGATTTAAGAGATGGTTGGACAGATGCTAACGGAACTACACATACTTATAATGCGACAGATGGTCAATATTACCGTTTATGGATTCCAGACTATCAAACTGCGGACGGTAATACAGCAACAATGATCCGTCAAGCTGGTGGATTCTTCCCAGGTTCATTTGTTAACTCAGTAACAAATTCAAACTTAGGTCAATTCCCATTAATCGGTACAAATATGCAACGTACTGGTATTTATATGACGGTGGAACCTGAAAATAATTACATGACTACAGATCAATCACAATGGATTCATGATACTGAAGGCCCATTAAGTGCACCAGCAGTAAGTTTAGACGCACAAAATAGTATCTCAGGTCAAGTATGGTTAGAAACTGGGGCTGGAGACCAAGCTAACTCAGGTACAGGTCCTAACAACAATATTGCTGATCCAGAAGCTGCAGGTTACACAGTTGTGATGTCATCATTAACAGCTGAAGGTGCTCAAGCTTATAAAGATCAAGTTGAAAGTTTAGCTGAAGATCAAAGAGCTGCAGCAGCAAAAACTTTATTAACAGATCACCCAGAATATATTTCAGCAACAGTTTATGGTGAAACAGACGAAAACGGTCGTTACACATTACGTTTCCCTGAAGGAACTTTAAATGATGATTACATTTATGGTTATGTAATGGATCCTGACGGTAATGTGGTTAATGCTTATTCTTCTTATACGAGTCCAGAATTTAGAAGACCTAACGCAAACCTTTCATGGACACCACAAACTGCACCAGCGCAAAACTTAATTGAAAATCCAATGTGGTACAACGTAAACTTCGCATTAGTACCAACTACAGATTTAGGTATTGATATTCTTGATTACAACAATACTGATAAACCTGCAGTCGCTGGCGATGTTGTAAACATTGATTTAACAGGAACTCAATTATCACCTTTACCAACTCATATCGAATGGAGAGATAAAGATGGTAATGTAGTACAATCTACTGGAGACATTACTTCTTTAACTGATGGTGAACAACAAGCGACATTCACTGTACCTGATACTGCAGTTGATGGAGATGTTTATACAGCAGTAATCGTATCAGGTGGTAACGATATTGCAGCTGATTCATTCATCGTAAAAGTAACAGATGCTCGTACTTACGAACCAACAGTTGGTAGTGTAGAAAAACCATACGGAGAAGCAACAACAGATGCGGACGTAACAGGAGCAGTAACAGTACCTGATTATCCAACAGATGGAGAACAACCGGTTATCACAGTAGACGATCCAACACAATTACCAGACGGAACAGTACCAGGAACATCAAATGTAGATGTGACAGTGACATACCCAGATGGCACAGTAGATCACGTCCAAGTACCAGTAACAGTTGGAGAGCAAGCAGATAACGATGCATACGATCCAACAGTAGGAACAGTAGATAAAGACTACGGTCAACCAACAACAGAAGGTGACGTAACAGGAGCAGTAACGTTCCCAGATTACCCATCAGAAGAAGAACAACCAGTAGTAACAGTAGATGATCCTTCACAATTACCGGACGGTAATACACCAGGTACAACAAACGTAGACGTAACTGTAACATATCCAGATGGCACAGTAGATCACATTACAGTTCCAGTAACTATTGAAGAACCAATTGATTCTGATGCAGATGCTGACGCAGATGCAGACAGCGATGCTGACGCAGATAGCGATGCGGATGCGGACAGCGATGCTGATGCAGATAGTGACGCCGACGCGGATGCGGACAGCGATGCCGATGCAGACGCAGATAGCGATGCGGATGCGGACAGCGATGCTGATGCAGATAGTGATGCCGACGCAGATAGCGATGCGGATTCAGACAGTGACGCAGACTCAGATAGTGATGCCGACGCAGACAGTGATGCGGACTCAGATAGTGACGCAGATGCAGACAGTGATGCCGACGCAGATAGCGACGCTGACTCAGACAGTGATGCCGATGCAGACGCAGACTCAGACAGTGACGCAGACGCAGATAGCGACGCAGACTCAGACAGTGATGCGGACGCAGACAGCGATGCAGACGCTGATAGCGACGCAGACTCAGACAGTGACGCCGATGCAGATAGTGATGCCGATGCAGATAGCGATGCGGACGCAGATAGTGATGCAGACGCAGACAGTGATGCAGATGCAGACTCTGACTCAGACAGCGACACTGACAACAATGTAGACGATGAAGATGATGATAATTCTGAAACTGGTGCAGTTGCAGGAAATGACAACAATAACCAATCAGGTTCATCTTCACACAATGGAGAAAAAGCAAATAACGCTAATAACCACGGACACAAAGCGGATAATGCTAAAGGACATGACAAACATGATTCAAAAGCATTACCAGATACAGGTGAAAATGGAAATAACAATGCTACAATCTTCGGTTCATTATTTGCAGCATTAGGTTCACTACTACTATTCGGTAGACGTAAAAATAAAAAAGAAGATAAATAATATCTGATTTTCAGCCAGGCCTTTAATTAGGCCTGGTTTTTTTAATTTATGCTAAATATTTTATATTTAAGTGCCTGACTGTAATCGTTAAATCATTCTTTTATAAGAAAAGGGTTGATTTTCTATAAATCTATAGTAAAATTTTAAAACGTAACTATTACGATTTAAGGAGAGGTTTAAATGTACAAAAAAGGTCTCGGTTTACTGTGTTCAGGAGTTTTAACGGTGGCTTTAGTCGGATGTAATAATACAGATAATAAAGAAGGTAAGGGAGAAAAGGTGACGACGAAAGATAAATTAGAAGTTAAGACGACTGTCTATCCACTAAAATCGTTCACTGAACAAATAGGAGGCAAATATGTCGATGTTAACTCTGTTTATCCAAAAGGCATGGATACCCATACATATGATCCAAGTCAAAAAGATATGGTTAACATAGGAAAATCAGATTTATTTATATATACAGGCGATGATTTAGATCCAATTGCTAAAAAAATAGCTAAATCTATTAATAAAAAGGATAAAACTTTATCATTAGAGCCTTCTATCAAAAAGGATTTACTAAAAAATGAAGAGCATGAACATAGTCATGAAGAGGAACACGACCACGAAGGGCACGAACATGAGCATGAACATGAACATCATCACCACGGTCAATATGACCCACATGTATGGTTAGATCCTGTATTAAGTCAAAAGTTTGCAAAATCAATAAAAGATGAACTCGTTGAAAAAGATAATAAACATAAAGACTATTATGAGCAAAACTATAAAAAGCTAAGTAGTGATTTGAAATCAATAGATAAAGATATGAAGAAGATAGGTAAAGATAACAAAGGAGAAACTGCCTATATTTCACACGATTCTATTGGTTATTTAGCTGACAGATATGGTTTCAAACAAGAAGGTATACAAAATATGAATGCTGAAGAACCTAGTCAAAGTGATTTAACAAAAATCGCGAAGCAAATTAAAAAAGATAAAGTAAGATATGTCTTAACTGAAGAAAATGTATCTAATAAGGTTTCCGAAACAGTAAGAAAAGAAACAAAAGCAGAACCTTTAAAATTCTATAATATGGGTTCTCATACGAAGCAACAAGATAACGAGAAAAACAATTATCAAACATTTATGAAGAAAAATATGAATCATATTGAAAAGGCGTTAAGTGATAAATAAGGCTTTTTATTTTTAACGTTTAATCGTAATGATTTCAATTTAAGGTGGTATAAAAATGAAAAAAGTACCAGTGACGGTATTAAGTGGATATTTAGGTTCAGGTAAAACAACATTACTCAATCACATTTTAAATAATCGAGAAGGACGTCGTATTGCAGTAATTGTAAATGATATGAGTGAAGTGAATATTGATAAAGATTTAGTTGCAGATGGTGGTGGTTTATCGAGAACGGATGAGAAACTCGTTGAACTATCTAATGGTTGTATTTGTTGTACTTTAAGAGATGATTTATTGAAAGAAGTAGAACGCATCGTACAGAAAGGCCATATTGATTATATTGTTATAGAATCTACTGGAATTTCAGAACCAGTACCTGTTGCACAAACATTTTCTTATATAGATGAAGAGATGGGGATAGATTTAACTTCAATTTGTCGATTAGATACGATGGTTACGGTGGTTGACGCGAATCGTTTTACGAATGATATCAAATCAGAAGATTTACTCGTGGATCGTGACCAAGGTGTGGACGATACGGATGAACGTACGATTGCAGATTTATTAATTGATCAAGTAGAATTCTGCGATGTATTGATTATTAACAAAACAGATCTAATCTCAGAGGATGAATTAGTTAAACTGGAACAGGTATTAACGCAGCTACAACCTGAAGCGAAGTTAATTAAAACGACACAAGCGCAAGTTGATATTGATGAGGTGTTAAACACGCAAAGATTTGATTTTGAAAAGGCAAGTCAGTCTGCCGGATGGATAAAGGAACTCACAGACGGCGGTCATGCGAACCATACTCCAGAAACTGAAGAATATGGGATTAGCTCGTTTGTTTATTCGAGAAGGTTACCATTTCACGCAGAACGTTTCCATAATTGGCTAGAAAGTATGTCAGACAATATTGTTCGGTCTAAAGGTATTGTATGGTTAGCTCAATACAATAAGGTAGCGTGTTTATTATCCCAAGCAGGATCGTCTTGCAATATCAGTCCTGTAAGTTACTGGGTAGCAGCGATGTCACCAAATCAAAAAGAAAGTATATTACGCGAAAGACCGGATGTAGCTGAAAGTTGGGATATAGAATACGGAGATCGCAACACACAATTTGTGATTATCGGTACTGATCTAGATCAGAAACAACTTGAAGCTGAATTAGATGCATGTTTATTAAATGGTGAAGAAATTGAAAGTGATTGGTCACAATTGAATGACCCATATCAGTGGAAAATTCGACCTGCCACATCAGTATAATTGAAAAAAAGTCTGAGACAACTATTTTTGTCTCAGACTCTTATTTTAGATAAAGTAATTTTAATGATTTACGCATTTTATAATATTGGTAGTCACCTTGTCCTGTTTCTCCTATAAATTGATAGCCTTGCTTTTTATAGAGTCTTTGGGCAGGGACTTTCTCAACATCTACCGTTAAGGAAATATGCGTAAAGTTTTTATTTAATGCAAGTTGTTCAGCGTAAGTTAACAATTTTTGGCCCAAGCCATTGCCTCGATAAGATTCTAATGTTGCTAACATGCTAACGTGATATTCGTTAAGATCTCCTTCGTCTAAGTTAATGACCGTAAGGAGGTCTTATTTTGATTTTTGACACTTGAACAACCTCCATTTTATAGTTTCCATTCACAATCCATATTTCAAAATTGGTATAGACGAGATAAGTTCAAATTTATCATAGCATCGTTCATTGTTTGGATAAAAGTTAAGTAAAATTCATTAGCGATTAATTGGAAAAATAATTAATTACTTTTAATTGGAAATATATATGTAATATTCATTTTATTAGAAATTAACGCTACATTAACAATGGATATATATGATAGATGTTGTATGAAGTTTTTTTATCGTATAGGAAAGGATGGTCATCGTGGAAGAGTATTTTGCTAAAATTTTAGAATGGATCCCGCGCTTAATCGTTAATATCTTTATCTAATCACTTTGCCATTTATGACATTTTATAAAATTAAATAGAGGTGCTAAAAATGAAAACGAGACAAAACAAATATAGTATTCGTAAATTCAGTGTAGGTACGGCATCTGCTTTAATTGGTGCGCTACTATTCATCGGTGGAGGCCAAGCGCAAGCAGAGGAATCACAAGAACAAACATCACCAGAGACAACACAAGCACAATCTATCGATAATAAATCTGATGAAACGCAACAATCTCATTCAACAACTCAAGATAATCAACCAACAATACATAAAGCACAAAAGCCTTCACAATCTGAAAATAAACAGAAAAATGAAACCATAACAAGTGATAAACATTCAGAAAATTCAGACGAAAATAAACGATTACAACAACAAGAACATTCAAATGTAGATCATTCTAGGCAAGAAACACCTAAATCTTCAGAACAAACTTCATCAGAAACACAACCTTCATCTAAAAAAACAGACGATACAACATCAGAAGTAACAGACAAACACTCTGACAAAAAAGAAAACCAGCAAGAAGGACTATCTGATGACCAACAGAAAAATGCTAAACAAGAAGATCGTTCTGATGCGGAACAACTTAATGAAGACAAAGGTTTCAACACGCAATTATACGATCACAAAGAAGAACAAACTAATAAGAAATCGGAGCATCAACCACGAGCTGAAAAAGAAGATAAAGCACAAACTGAAAAAGAAGAGGCAACACAAACATCTGAAATTAATGACGAGGACAAATCAACAGAAACACAACCAACATCACATGTTTCTACGGAACATACATCAAAGTCAGATGAAACAACAACTGAAGATAAAGATGAGAAAGACGTAGCAACAAAAGATTCTACAGAAACGCAAACAGAGGAAGCACCACAAACTGAAGAAAATCAACCATCAGAATCTAAGGGTGACAATGATTCATCTGAAGACGAACAAAATAACGAAGAAGAATCAACGAAAGAAGCATCAACTAAAGACGATGAAAGAACAGAACAACAACCTTCAGAAGGTGAAGAAGACACATCTTCATTAGAAAAGTCACAAGAAGATTCAACTGAGGAGAAAGCAACTGAAGCACAACCTAAAACAGATGAACCACACGATGTATCTCAATCAAATGAAACAGAAACATCATCTAGCGAAGTAGCTTCCACAGAAGAATCGACTTCAGAGGATCAATACACACAACAGACAGAAGAGGTTCCTACTGAAGACACGTCTCAACAATCAGAAGAAAATCGAAATGATGAGAATCGTTTCCCGTTAGCAGGTGAACGTACAAGTGAACAAACACAAGATAGACCAACTACGCAACAGCAACCCAATCGTACTGTTTCACTTGAAGATTTAGAAAATACACCAATGTTACCTGGAAGTTCTCAAAATCAAGATGATAAACAACAACAGAAAGAACTTGCTGCTTTAAAAGCTAATTCACAAGCAACGACAAATAACAACAATACTAAGCTCACGCCAGAAGCAACGACAGATCAAACAAATAAAGTTGCAAAGCAAGCGGAATACAAAAATGAAGATCCAATCATTTTAGTTCATGGATTCAATAGTTTCGTCGGTGAAAATGCAGACGGTGAAAATAACTGGGGCGGAGAAGTATTAGATATCGGACAATATTTAGAAAATAATGGATACGAGTCTTACCAAGCGAGTATTAGTGCTTATGGAAGTAACTATGACCGCGCAGTAGAGCTCTATTATTACATTAAAGGTGGTACTGTCGACTATGGTGCTGCCCATGCAGAAAAATACGGACACGCTCGTTACGGTAAGACATACGAAGGTGTTTATAAAGATTGGCAACCAGGTCAAAAGGTGCACCTCGTAGGCCATAGTATGGGTGGTCAAACTGTACGTTATTTAGAAGAAATGTTGAGAAACGGTAATCAAGAAGAAATTGAATACCAAAGACAACACGGCGGTGAAATTTCACCTTTATATCAAGGTGGACATGATAATATGGTATCTTCAATTACTACAGTTGTGACACCACATAACGGTACGCACGCTGCTGATTTATTAGGTAATGAAGACTTTATTAGACAAGTGGCTTACGATTACATTACGTTAAATGGTAGTAAAACGGCTAAAGTTGATTTTGGTTTATCACAATGGGGTCTTAAACAACGTGAAGATGAGACATATCTTGAATATGTTGATCGCGTGAAGAAGACGAGCAAGATTTGGACTACAAAAGATAATGCTTTCTATGATTTAACTACACAAGGTGCAGAAGAACTTAATAATAAAACGACTTTAAATCCTAATATCGTTTATAAAACTTACACTGGTGAGTCTACATATGAAGGACTTAACGGTGAGCAAAAAGCAGATATCCATATGGCACTATCTAAAATCTTAACGGCCAACGTCATTGGTAAGGTGCCTGAGAAAGAATGGCGTGAAAATGACGGACTCGTTTCAGTGATTTCAGCACAACATCCATTTGGTGAAAATAGCACAGCTGCTACTGATCAAGTTCAAAAAGGTATCTGGCAAGTGACACCAACAAGACATGACTGGGATCACAGTGATTTCGTAGGTCATGACAAAACAGAACAAAATGTAGATGCAGAAGAATTAAAGAAATTATGGGGCGGTATTGCTGAAGACGCCGTGAAAGCCGAACATGTAGTAGGTTAAATTTGATTTTAGAAATGATAAAGGAGGTCTTGTGATGACTGCTTCAATTCCTGAATTAATCGAATCATTCTTCAATGTAGTGAAAGTATTATTTTCATAAAATATTAAATATATCAAAGGGCTAGCGACTTGAACATAGCCCTAAACATATATGAACCCTTCACACATAGGCGTGTAGGGTTCTTTTATTTATTGAGTTATTATATTTAGTCTTTTTTAAAATTTTATAATTCATCAGATATTAAAATATAGAACACAGTATCTTTCATTTTTGATTAAATCTAATCATGTTACAATAATTAAGTTGAATTAAGCGTATAACTAGGGGCTGAAACTTAATTTAATAGACTTTGAATGAAGGAGTTTTTTCAGTGAAAGATGAACAATCACTTAAGAAGCAATTATTGTCCTTAGATGGGCAAAAGTATGGCGCTTATAAACGTTTGAAGGGAACATATCAATTTAAAACGTTTCAACTTGCGATTGATCATGTACAAGTAGATCCATACGCACCACCTTCAAAGATGCGTGTGATTATCGACCGAGATACAACTGAAATACCAAATGAACTATTGGATTCTAAAGCGAAGCGTATTGCAGTTTCTGACTTTCTGGCTAGAACTTTTCATCAAGCGATTCGACACAACCAAAGTGGTAATAAACGAATGAATATTTCTATAGATCGTTGTGGACAAGAAATGTTAGAGCGCAGTGCGGTTGTAATAGGTGAACGTCAAATTGAAGCACGAATTGAAGTTGGTTTACCAGCAGCGGGACGTAAAATATTAGGTAAAGCAGCGATGCATACGATTATTGATACACTGCCACAGATCGTACAAAAAGGTTTAATGTACCATCAATTTGACCATAAAGCTTTAGAAGAACAAGTTACGTTAATGTTAGATCAAGAATATATAAGACAACAATTAGAAACACAAGGACTTGTCGCATTTATTGGTAATGATGCTGTACTACCGCGTAAAAGTGGTGTGTCAGATCAACCATTATCAAATGCAGTGTCATTTACGAGTCCTGAACGTTATGAAATCAATATGTCATTACCAAGTGGTAAGCAGTTGAAAGGCATGGGTATTCCTGAAGGTATTACGTTAATCGTCGGCGGTGGTTTCCATGGTAAGTCTACGATTCTCGAAGCACTCGAACGTGGCGTTTACAATCACATTGTTGGCGATGGTCGTGAATATGTGATTACACGTAACGATGCGATGAAGATACGTGCTGAAGATGGTCGTCATATAGAAAGCGTGAATATTAGTCCATTCATAGATAACCTTCCAGGTAAAAAGGATACACAACAATTTACGACTGAAAATGCCAGTGGTAGTACATCACAAGCAGCCAATGTGATGGAAGCCTTGGAAGCACAATCTTCACTATTACTCATAGATGAAGATACATCTGCGACTAACTTTATGATTCGAGATGCGCGTATGCAACAATTGATCGCACCAGATAAAGAACCTATCACACCATTTGCTAGTAAGGTAGCTCCTTTATACGATGATTATCATGTTTCTACTATATTAATTGTTGGTGGTTCTGGAGATTACTTTGATGTAGCAGACAACGTGTTGATGATGGATGAATATGTATTGAAAGATGTCACTTCAGATGCCAAAGCGATTGTTCAATCAGAAGCGGAAACTAATAAAGAAGCGAAACAACAATCATTTGGTGACATTCCGCACAGAACTCCGCTACGCTCTAGCTTTTCTAAACGTGGTAAAGACGATCGATTTAAAGTTAAAGGTAAGTATACGATAATGTATGGTAAAGAGCCGATTGATATTACTGGTTTAGAGCAATTGGTAGACCATAGTCAAACGCAAGCACTTGGAATGATGATTGATTACTATCAAAAACATCTGCTTAATGATCAAGATACGTTAGCAGAAGCGGCCGATAAATTGTACAACTATATTGAAACGCATGGATTAGATGCGATTTCACCTCATGATGGTCATCCTGGTAACTTAGCTTTACCAAGAAAACAAGAATTCTGTGGCACGTTGAATCGATATCGTGGATTGAATATTGCACATGGGAACCAGTAACGCTTTTTTAAATTTAAAAATATAGCACGTCTAATTAGAAATATTTTAATTAGTTGAAAACCAGGGTATAACAGACTAACGACATGACAAAAAGGGGTAGATGGTGTGAACTATATTAAATATTTAACTTCGGACGATGAAACGCGTATTTATACGAAAATTAATGATGTCGCCCAGCCTAAAGCAAATGTCATTATAGCCCATGGTTTAGCAGAATCATTAGAGAGATATGATGCAGTTACGGACTTTTTAAATATTAATGAATTTAATGTTATCCGATATGACCAGAGAGGACATGGTCGATCAGGCGGTCAAGAAACATATTATAGTCGCGTAGATGAAATAACTGAAGATTTATCGACAGTATTATCATTTGTAAAACAACACTTTGAAGGGCCAGTTTATTTACTAGGGCATAGTATGGGTGGTTATACAGTTACGTTATTTGGTACGAAATATCCAAATCAAGTGGACGGAATCATCACGACGGGCGCACTGACACGTTATAATACTAAGCTGTTTGGTACGCCTGACCAAAATTTGTCACCGCAAAGTTATTTTGACAATGAATTAGGTGACGGTGTGTGTAGTGACCCAGAAGTGATTAGAAAATATGAACAAGATGATTTAAATGCGAAACGTATTTCTATGGGGCTTGTCTTTACATTAATGGACGGTATAGATTACTTAAAAGCAAATGCTGAACAGTTCACAGATAATGTGCTGATTCTACATGGTAAAGAAGATGGCTTGGTGAGCTATAGAGATTCATTGCAACTGTTTGAACAAATAGGATCTAAACATAAATCTATTCATATATACGATGGTTTACAACACGAGATATTGAATGAAAGTTCGTATAATTACAGTATTTTTGGAGAAATTGTAGATTGGCTTAACAATGAATTGGAACATTAACCTTTAAAAATATATTGTGGATTCGACCAGAGTCACATCTTAAGTAGGTGTGTGGCTCTGGTTTTTTTACATTATAAGACATTGGATGCACGAGGTTATAAATATTGCTTATATAAAAAATTTCATTATACAATTAAAAATACTATCTCTAATTTTTAGTAAGATAAACTATTAAAAAATATAAAATTATAGTTGTTTAGTTTTTATGTTGTGATAAAATATATTTATATCAATTGAAAAGGGGATAAATATATGAAAAGATTTATTTAGTAGGTTTAGTTATTATTTTAACGTTAGTGCTATCAGCGTGTAGTGATGCACAAGATAAAGCACAAGGTAAATGGGAAACAAAGACCGCACAAGGTAAAATGACAATGGTTATTAAAAAAGACAAAATGAAAGTCGATGCTTCAGGTGTGACTTTACTTGAAGGTAAAATCATCGATAAAAACAAAGATAGTTTTATTGTGAAATTAAAAGATTATAAAACGAAACATAAGTTTACTTTCAAAGGGGACGACAAGTTGAAAGCTAAAGAAGGCAATACTTGGAAGAAAGTAAAAGATAAAAAATGGTTCTGTTGCAAAGTTGAATTTATAGTATAATTTTAACAAAAAGGAGTCTTCTGTATGAACTATTTCAGATATAAACAATTTAACAAGGATGTTATCACTGTAGCCGTTGGCTACTATCTAAGATATGCATTGAGTTATCGTGATATATCTGAAATGTTAAGGGAACGTGGTGTAAACGTTCATCATTCAACGGTCTACCGTTGGGTTCAAGAATATGCTCCAATTTTATATCAAATTTGGAAGAAAAAGCATAAAAAAGCTTATTACAAATGGCGTATTGATGAGACGTACATCAAAATAAAAGGAAAATGGAACTATTTATATCGTGCCATTGATGCAGAGGGACATACATTAGATATTTGGTTGCGTAAGCAACGAGATAATCATTCGGCATATGCATTTATCAAACGTCTCATTAAACAATTTGGTAAACCTCAAAAGGTAATTACAGATCAGGCACCTTCAACGAAGGTAGCAATGGCTAAAGTCATTAAAGCTTTTAAACTTAAACCTGACTGTCATTATACATCGAAATATCTGAATAATCTCATTGAGCAAGATCACCGTCATATTAAAGTAAGAAAGACAAGATATCAAAGTATCAATACGGCAAAGAATACTTTAAAAGGTATTGAATGTATTTACGCTCTATATAAAAAGAACCGCAGGTCTCTTCAGATCTACGGATTTTCGCCATGCCACGAAATTAGCATCATGCTAGCAAGTTAAACGAACACTGACATGATATATTAGTGGTTAGCTATATTTTTTTACTTTGCAACAGAACCATTTTTATTCTGTCTTACTCAGATTAATAATTATGCCCCTCTTTTCGATAAGTTGGCTTTCACCAAACACACGCAGGGTATAAAATAGATTTATAGACTAAGAAAAGTAATATTTATATAAAATGTGATTGAGCGCATTTGGATAATAGGAGGGAAAGACACGTTGGAACTCAAACATATGCAGTATTTTGTAGAGGTTGTAAATGAAAAGAGTATGACCAAAGCTGCAGCAAAGCTTTTTATTACGCAACCTACGATCAGTAATACAATTAAATTAATTGAAAATGAACTTGAAGTTACTTTATTTAGAAGGTATAAGAATCAAATCTACTTAACTGATGCTGGAGAAGCGTTTTTCTTTCAATGTAAAGAAATGTTGAAGATGTATGATAATATCCCAAATGAGTTAAGTAATTTATTAGAAATGAAAACAGGTCATCTTAAAATTGGTATTCCGACTATTATTAACATTAGAAAGTTAATTAAATTGATTTCACAATTTCATAAATTGTATCCTAATGTCTCTTTCCAACTTTTCGAAAACGGTAGTAAGAAAATAGAGCATGATATCTATTATGGTGATCTTGATATGGGGATTACTGTGTTGCCTACAAATAATGAGATATTCGATAATTTCTCTATATTGGAAGAGCGTCTAAAGTTAGTGGTGCATAAAGACCATGAACTAGCTAGTAAATCATCGATTGATATACAAGATTTAAAGGATCAAGAATTCATATTATTTAGTTCTGACTTTTTCTTAAATGACAAAATTATTAATACGTGTCGTAATCATAATTTCAATCCGAATGTCATCTTTGAATCAACGCAATGGAGCTTTATTGAAGAAATGTTACTCAATAATATGGGAATCTGTATTTTGCCTGAAGGTATTTTGCAATTGCTGGATAGCGATTTACTCACAATCGACATTAACGAGCCAACGATGAAATGGGAATTGGCTATTATTTGGAGAAAAGATGTCATTGTTGATTCCTTAACTAAAAATTGGATTAAGTTTATTCAAGAAAACTATTTACTAAAAAAATATTAGCTAAGGTCATTTGTGAAATTTATACCTTTATAAAAAATGGATATTTTATATTTATCTGCTCATCACATAAACTATAATACGTAAAAATAAATATTACGGGAGTTTTTTGATGGAAAGATATAAGTACCCTAAAGAAAGTAAGATTGTCAGTACGGATCAAGTTTTGATTAATGACTTGAACAATTACAATACCCTTTTCGGTGGCGTATTGATGAAGAAAATCGACAATAACGCGACCCTATCAGCACGTAGACATGCCAGAGTTAAAGAATGTGTTACAGCCTCAACTGACTCTGTAGAATTTTTACACCCCATTACACAATCTGATTCCGTTTGTATTGAGTCTTCTGTCGTTTATACGGGAACAAAATCAATGGAAATCTTCTGTAAAGTGATTTCAGAAGATATGATTACAGCAGAAAGAAAGATTGCTGCCATTGCATTTCTTACTTTCGTAGCCCTAGATGAGGATAAAAAGCCTATTACAATCCCTAAAATTAAACCCCAAACGGATGAGGAACAGTTTTTATACGATCACGGCGCAGAAAGAGCAGAAATTCGTAGAAATAAAAGAAAGCAAAGTAAGTTAATTCTAGAAGCATTAGATATCAATAAACCTTGGGAAGTGGAGTAGTGATTGAAGATGATTAAATTAAAAAATGAAATGGAAGAACTAAATCAATTAACTCAAGATTTCGACGAATTAAGAAAATCTAACCCTGATTTATTTAGCAATTTAGAATATATTGCCAGTCTCACAAGACAATTAAGTGTGCCATATAAATATTTAGGGCTCTTAATTTTTTCAAACGATGAAAAGACATTAGAGTTAAATAGACCCGCATTAATTAGTAATTCAGTACTAGATTTATACGAAGGTGAAGTTAAAAAGGTAAGCACGCATCCAGAGTTTAACGCTTTTGTAGAACTCGTTAATGATTATCAAAACGTGACTTACTCACAAATGTTTTTATTAATATTAGGTGCTGAGCCTAGCTTCGTATTCCAAAATACAATTATTAAATAATGAAGCGTAACCCCCAAAAAAAGAGGTTTTTGCAGTAGTTTCTGCAAAAATCTCTTTTTTTATCTATAATTCTTCTTCTATAAATTTTATGAGTTCTTTCGGTGTAAATTCATATTTATGGACTAACCATTGACGCAATACTTCAACTAACATCATACTCTTTACATCACAAATTAAATGCGGGAATCGTGACTCACGAATATGAGCGGCAAGTTCATCTTCGTGTTCTTCGCAATCCGTTTTAGCAAAAGCCCCTTCAAACATTTCATTGCTAATAATTTGTTGGAAGTCACGGAAGACATCCTCTTGTTTGGAAGAAAGTAATAAATGTCTGAATGTACTTCGGTGATCATCAATGTAATGAAATAAACTCTCAATCGCGTTTCGCTTTTGATGTATATGTTTGGTACCAAATAGTAATTCTCCAATATATTGCATAATATGGTACAATAAATCATTTTTATCTTCAAAATAACGGTAAAAGGTACTTCGATTGATTTCCGCTTCCTGACATATTTGTTGTACGGTAATGCTATCAAAGTAATGATGTTCTAATAGTTGATAAGATGTACTAATAATATGTCTGACGGTTCTTTTTTGTGCAGAAGTTTCCATTCCAACACTCCTCATTAACGCCTACATTTTCTCGAACTATAAATTTCAATAAATTTAAGGTACCACAATTATTCGTATTTTTCCAAAATGTAATAGCGCACATTATATTTTAGCGTATACTTTTATAAAAAACTGGGACATATCTTTACGATAATGTCCCAGTCGTCTGGAGAATTTAACAATTTTATTTATTAACTTTGGAGGTTTTATTTATATGAAAAATATAACAGCATCTTTATCAACTATTTTTTAATATCTTTAATCCAGTCATCTACTTTATTTTCATTGTTATCCACGTAGTCTTTCGCTACATCTTCAGGATTTTTTCGATCGACGAACATTTTCTTAGCTATTGTTTCTTCGTCTGAATGACTCCAATCATCTGACATACGTGTTCCAATTTGATATGCAGCTGGATGTGTTTTTTCAAAGTCTTTATTAAATACTAGATTAATATGTTGGTTATCATCACCATAAATTTTATTAGGGTCATCTAGCATTTTGAATTTCAGCTCTTTAGCAATCCAACTCGGTTCCATAGCTGTGAATAGAATTGGTTGTTGTGCTTGATGTGCTTTTTGAAGTTGTTTGAACTGTGCTTGGTCTGAAGATTCATTAAGTTCATAGTCTTTTAGATCGCCCGAACCAATTTCATCTTTCGTAGCCTTCATCACACCGTTTCTTGCATCAGTTCCTTGAATTTTGTGATTTACAGCTTTACCAAATTGTTCGTTGTCTTTTAAGTCACTGATAGAATTAATATTTTGTGCATATTGTGGTACAGCTAAACCAACTTTCACATCATCTACAAAGCTGTGTTTATCATACTTAGTTATCTTACTCTTGAACTTATCGTAGTATGATTTATCAACTGTTGGGAAGATCCCTGAAGCATGAAAAGCATCTTTATTGCCTGAAACGTCAGCATATAATGGACCACTTGCTTGTACAGGTGTTGTCGTCACATCATAGCCTGCTTTTTTCAATACTTCTGCAATAACTAAGGAACGGGCTGCAGAATTATCTGTCGCCACATATGGAATCTCTATATCTTTGTTACCAAGAGAAGGTTTTTTCTGACTAGAAGATCCATTACCACATGCACTTAGCACAATGGCTAAGGCAAGTGTGGCAATCAAACCCAGTATTTTTAAACTTCTGTGTTTGAACATTCACGATTCCCTCCTTTTTAATGTTTATTATCGTCATGAGCGTCATCATGGTGGTCATTCATGTAATACTCATCTTCATGATATTCATCGTATACTTCTTTGTGATGTGCTTTTGCATAGAGCATCAATGCATTGTATAGAATATTATGATCATCTGTTTTCCATACTAACGTTTGGTATAAATTTGTTGTTTTCAGTTCTCTTATTTTATGAGCATCTCCATGATGTGTATCGTCATTAAACTTTGAAAAATGCATGTAATTTTCATTATTAGATTTATCATTTTCAGAATGACTATCAACGCTATGATCTGTGTGTGTATGGTCATCATCATCATTATTATTATCTGATTCTAATGCCTTACCTTCAACATCTACATTTGGAATAATCGCTGCTAACCATTTTGGT
Organism: Staphylococcus hsinchuensis; assembly: GCF_038789205.1. NCBI lineage: Bacteria > Bacillati > Bacillota > Bacilli > Caryophanales > Staphylococcaceae > Staphylococcus > Staphylococcus hsinchuensis. The sequence continues at coordinate 538,839 of NZ_CP128355.1, read as the reverse complement.
AAATACCAAGAAGCGTTACCGAACATTTTTGTTAATGCTGGGATTAAAGTCATTCTTACGATAAATGCATCAAATAATACACCGAACGCAAGCGCTAATCCCATAGATTTAATTGTTGTATCATCTTGGAATACAAAGGCGATAAATACACTGAACATGATTAATGCTGCAGCTACTATGACAGGACCACTTTGTTTAATACCTGTGCGAATTGCATAATCGTTATCACCTGTCTTACTGTACTCTTCATGCACACGTGTCATTAAGAACAATTCATAGTCGATCGCTAAACCGAAGAGCAATCCAATTACTATAACAGGTAAGAATGCGAGTACTGGACCTGTGTTATCAACGCCAAAGAGACCGCCTAAGAAACCTTGTTGCATAACTAATGTTGTGAAGCCTAATGTCGCTAGTAACGTAAGTACGAAACCGAGTACTGCTTTCAACGGAACTATGATTGAACGGAATACAATCATCAATAATACAAAGGCTAATGCTACGATGACACCTGCGAATACTGGAATGGCACCGTTAAGTTTTTCTGACATATCGATGTTGATTACGCTTTGACCTGTGATTTCTGTATCGAAGTGGTAATCTTGTTGCGCTTGGTCATGATAATCACGTAGTTCATAAGTTAAATCTGTTGTTGATTTCGCGTTTGGCCCTTCTTCTGGAGTAATTGCAATCAATGCATAATGATTATTACCATTTAGTTTTGGTTTTGCTACTGAATCAACATGATCTAAATCTTGAATATCATGACGAATATTATTTAAATCATTATTAATTGATTTTTCGTTGCCACCATCTTTAGTATTTACAAGCATTACAATTTGGCCGTTATGACCAGCACCGAAATTATCTGAAATCAGTTGATATGTTTTATGCTCAGGTGAACCATCTGGTTTAATTCCATTATCTGGCATACCTAATCTCATTTGACTAATTGGTATAATTGCTAATGCTAAAATAAATATACTTAAAATCGCTGCAATCCATGGTTTACCAACTACAAATTTAGCCCAAGGATTATCTTTCTTTTCAACGGCTTTATTTTTCTTTCTATCTTTAATTTTAATTTGTTTATGGAAAATTGAGATTAACGCAGGTAATAATGTTAAAGCTGAAAATACAGCGAATAACACACTCAATGCTGAAGCAAAGCCCATCGTTGCTAAGAAATCAATGCCTACAAGGGATAAACCACAAACGGCCATGATAACTGTAGTACCTGCGAAGATTACTGCACTACCTGCAGTACCAACAGCTAAGGCAATTGCTTCAATAGGTTGGATGCCTTTTTTCACATTTTCTTTATATCTGAATAATATAAAGAGCGAGTAGTCGATACCGACTGCTAAACCAATCATAACTGCTAAGGTTAAAGTTACATTTGGAATATCAAATACCAATGTGAGTAGTGAGATGATACCAACACTAGAACCTAATCCAATGATGGCACTTACGATTGGCATACCTGCTGCAATTAGCGAACCAAACGTGATTAGTAGAATGATAAATGCTACCACAATACCAATCATTTCTGAATTACCGCCAACATCTGACTTCATCGCAGATGCACTTGCTTTTTCTATTTCAAGATTATGGTCTGCTTTTATATCTTGAATTTCATCATCAATGATTTTTTTAGATGAATCTTGTAATGATGTTTGTGGCGTAACGTAATTCACTGTAGCAATTGCAGTGTCGCCACCTTTATCAATTTGACCATCTTTATATGGATCTGACACGTTTAATACGTAATCATCTTTTTGTTTAATGTTATCTAATGCATCTTCAATATCTTTCTTCGTATCTTTATCTTTAATGCCATCATGTTTATGTGAATGGAAGACGACTTTCATCGCTGCCTTCTGACTATCCTGATGGAATTCCTTACTCATCTTATCGTTCGTATCTAGTGATTTTAAGCCATTCATAGTGATATCACTATTAAATTTAGGAGCATGGCTCATTAATGGTAGGATAATCACGAGTAGTAATATTAACCATGCAATGACACTAAACCACTTATGATTAGCTATAACTTTCCCTAGTTTGTATAAAAGTTTTGCCAATATTTTCCCTCCTATTTTTCTATTTTCACATCGGGCACGTATCTATTAATTAGTTATTGAACGTGTCATGTAAATTACATCAATTAATATATCAACTATTTTTTCATCATTACACCATTACTTTTTTTAATGTGTTGAAAAATGCAACACATTTTAAAAAATGACCAACTTTTGTTGTTTTTTATGATAAAAATGCAAAAGAAAACCTTGTGTTATAGTATTTTGTTTTTATTGATGTAAAAACATTTTTGCAACACGATGTATATATGTAGAATTTTTCGAGGTAAAATCAACATATTTTTAGTATTTAATTACATACGTATAGTGTAAAATTTATTGCGATGTTTGACCTGTTTTAATGAATATTTCTTCTAAACTTGGTTCGTGTAAATCAATCGCGTATACTTCCACATCATTGAGGACAAGTATTTTATTGATTGTTGAGACGTCCTGTTTAGATTTTAATGTTGCTTGGAGTCGATGCGGTTTCCAATGGCATTCCGTCACAAACTCACTCAATTTCTGTTCAATACCAGCTGTATCCAACGTTGAATCATTCATGAACTTAACATCTACTTTAATGTCTTGTTCTATTGAAGACTTTAAATATTCCATATCTCCTTGAACTTTAATACGTCCTTGATCCATGATTGCGATTTTATCACTTAGCTTTTCGACTTCATCGAGGTTATGTGAGGTGAAGAATACTGTAGTACCTTGCCTTGCAAGTTTTTTCATTAAATCATGAATCGTCAAAATTGAATTTGCATCAACACCAGACGTAGGCTCGTCTAAGAATACAATTTCTGGATTATTCAACATCGCTTGTGCAAATGCTAACTTTTTCTTCATACCAAATGAATATTTTTTCGCTTTTAAATGAATCGCATCATTCAGGCCAACGTCCTTTAATAATTGAACTAATTGGTCATTTTGCATTTCAGCTTTTAATAATTTATTGAAATATTTCAAATGGTCCAGTGCTGTCATATCGTCATATAATGTCGAATAATCAGGTAGTACGCCTACTTTTTCCTTGCGTGAAGCAAGTTGATACGTCCCGCTTGTAGGTTGAGTTAAACCAGTAAGCATATTAATAAATGTTGATTTCCCTGCTCCGTTTTTCCCTAAAAATCCAAAAATTATACCTTTTTCAACGTTTAAATTTACCTTGTTAACAACTGAATTCGTTCCATACACTTTTTCCAAATCTTTAGTTTCAATTGCATTCATTATAAATCCCTCTTTCTCATAACTAAGATACTAATAATGACGAATATAATTGATATTAAAATTGGCCCGACTGCAAATAGGGAAGTATTTTCGTAAAAAAGATAATGATACGGTGTAATGAAACTAATTATTTTTAGCAAGATATTGTGGGATACCGCTGACCATATACCAACTACTGTAAACATAATCGATAAAAATATACCTAACAAATTAGTAACTAATGGGTTCTTTATCAATGTTGAAAGTAGAATTGTTAAACCGATAAAGTATGTAACAAATGAAAATAACGAAAACCCTCTTACAAAATAGAACTGATGCGCAAAAATCATAATTAATAATAAAGAAACTAACAAACAAATAAACCAAAATATGACAATACTTAAATATTTACCAATGATGATATTCGTCCTACTTGTCTTCGTAGCAATAAAGCGTATCGTTCTCGTTTTCATTTCTTCATTAATAATGTTATGTGACAATGACAAAGTAAATAATGGGCCTGCAAACAATATGGTTAACATCAACCCTGTCGTATAAACATCATTGCCTGGCTGCATATCGATAAATGCAGCATATCTCTTCACACCCGCTGCCACTCCAACTGTTACTGCAAAGATGATGAACACAACAATTATTGATTTAATGCTCTTCATCTGTTTCTTCAACTCATGTAATGTAACGCTAAGCAAGCTGTTTCCTCCTTAAGTCCTTATGATTATTTTTATAAAATTATATTTATTCATCTATTATTATAAATTCCAACGGTATGATTAATGCATTAATTTTAATTTTAAAAGCGCAAAACAAAGCAGTTGAATTTATATAATAATGACATAATAATTTAAGGTTATCACACTAACGCTTATGCGTTAATTAAAATAAAGAAAACGTTAACAATTTTAGAGAAAAACCACTTATTAAAAATAATATATGTTACGGTAAAAATAAGTAATTTAATAATGAGGGATAAAATGACTATATTAATATTATTTTTAGATGCATTATTTTTTACGATTTTAATGATCGGGAGTTTATTCGGTTTATTTAAAGCTGTTTTTGATCCAATGGTAGTTTTAATTTTTTGGATAGCTAGTATTATTTGTTTAGTTGCAGCAATTTATATTAGAAAACACAATTTAAATAAATTCAAAAAGGAAGTTTCAGAGAAAGAGGAAAGCCCTTATTTACGTAAAAATGAATATTTTTACCAAGCACCTTTTTATTTATTTGGTGATATGCATATTAAAATACATGGGTTAGAAGATGGTCTTTGGAAACCTTATTTTAATAATAACTTTTTAAAATGGTTAAGTGACTATAACTTTATTTCTGCAACAGGTGTTAAAGTAACTTCTATGAATAATAAAGTCATATTAAAAAGAACAAAATTATACCAAATCCGTCCTTATTACCAAGTCTTTTTAAACGATAAAGAAATTGGGACACTTGAAATGGAAAGACTAATTAAGGGTGGAATTAAACAACAAACACCTTTTGTCTTCAAAGATAAGCATCATACATACAAATTTCACAATGCTTACTTTTCTACTTCAACAACAATAACAAATGAAGATAAACTAAAAATATTAAAATCTAATCGCTCGATATGGGATTTAAGTACAAATAGCTTTACGAATCGTAAAGGTGAAACGCATAACATTAAGCTAACTGAAGAAGCGACACCATATCCAGTGACGTTATGGATTGGATTATATATTCAAGTAATGATTAATAAGCAACAACAAAAATAATATGACATACTAAAAACCACCTGTAAGTTAAATACTTTCAGGTGGTTCATTCGTTAACGTTTTAATTTTCAGCTATACTACGATACTTTATAAATGAATAAAGTGCAGGTATTAACACTAATATAATAATGAGAATTATTGTGGCAGTAGTATTAATTAAATGAAAGATACTGAGTAATATTAAAATCACTCCACAAATTAAGTAAACACGTGAAGTAAATCTGTGTGTCTTTTTCCAAATCATTTCACTACTTCTTGTCCATTTATTACTTATACCTACCGTGTTGTTTTTGGGAACTTTGGGAAGATAATTACCTACGACGATTAATAATATCCCTACGATGATAGGTGTCACAAATTGAGGAGAAATATTATAACCAAATGCTTTTAAAATCATCATTAAACTTATGATATATACAAACAGTTGAATTATTGAATTCAGAAGGCTATTTAAACGATACGTATGCGAATATGCTCGTTGCTTATGATCTTTCAACAATTTTATATTAGAAATAAAGTATATCACTATAGCTAGGCCAATCATAAACAACGCTGCTAATACTTTGTGCGTTGACCAATTAACGTCACCATTTGAACTATATTGCATAGGTATCTCTTTTCTTAAAAATGGTAATGTACATAACCATGTTAAAATGTGCAATACAATAATCGACCACGTAAACTTTGTTTCTTTTAAAAGTGTTTTCATACAATGTCCCCTTTTTATTTATGAAATTGCGTAATCCACTTTATGACTTCCTCAAATACTGATAAATTCAAATGATAATAAATATACTTACCTTGTCTCTCAGAATAAATTAGGTCATTATACTTCAAAATCTTCAAATGCTGAGATACGCTCGCTTGACTCATATCAAAATGACTTGAAATTTCACTCGCCGTTAACTTCTTATCTTTAAGCATTTCTAATATGTCCCGTCTAGTCTGGTCCGACAAAGCTTTAAATACATCCCTCATAAAACACACCTTTCTACTACTCATTTAATCATTTAAGTAACTACTTAAATGTTATAGCTAAATTCATTAGATGTCAAATGCGTATATTAAATAAGCCTTTCGATAATAGCACTTAATTTTTGTAAAGTTGAATCTATTTCATCTCTTTTAATATATGAATATGAAAAACGTATGTGGTTGGCCGCTTCTTGGTCATATATTTCTCCTGGCTGTATGAGTATATTTTCATTTAGTGCATGATTAAATAGCTGTTTAACATTGACTCTACTATCTAATTCAAACCAAATGTAAAAAGACCCTTCAGGCACTTTCCATGTACCAAAAGATGATAAATATTTGTTTAAACATCGTATAAATTCATCTCGTTTACTTTCTAACTGTTTATTTAAATTTTCAATATGATTTACGTGATATTTTTCCAACCATTCTTTCGCAATGTACTGAGAAATAGAACTCGCACCATAATCATTTTGCATTTTCAAATCTGATAAATGTCTAATCACCTTTTTATCAGCAACTATCCATCCAATTCTTAAACCAGGGCTTACCGTTTTTGATAAACTCCCTAAATATAAAACATTATTACTATTTTCTAAAGATTTCATTGGCATTGTTTCTCGACTATCAAACATTAAATCCGCATAAATGTCATCTTCAACTATTGGTATGCCTCTTACATTACATTGATCTATTATTTTTTGTTTTTCACTTTTTGTATATGTATTTTGCGTAGGGTTATGTAAAGTTGGAATACAGTAAAAAATACTATTATTATAATCGCTGTTTACTTTAAATAGATTATTAATATTTCGCTTAATGTCTTCTATTTTAAAAGGAATAATATTAGCTCTAATATTGTGCCATGTACGAACTGAATTAATATAAGAAGGTGTTTCAATTATTATTTTAGATTGTGGTACTAATAATCCGTCAGCTATTAATTTTAATGCCTGTAATGCTCCGGAAGTAATACAAATATTATCTGTTTCACACTCAACATTCTTCCTCTTCATATACTTAACTATTTGCTGTCTTAATAATAAATTTCCTTTAGGTTCTTCATAATTAGTTGATAACTCCGTACCAGCAGATTTAACTATATCTGCAAATTTATCATTAGGAATCATATCTGGCCCTAACTCTCCCGTACCAACCCGAATTATATTATTATCAAATTCTAATTCATTAATCTTTTGTATGTAATAATGATTATTTTTAGAAATACTATTTCCAATAAAGTCTTGCCATCGTATATTACTTGTCATATACACGTGCCATTTATTCTCTGAAACAAATATTCCTCTTTTTTCAAATGAATCTAATATCCCATAACTTTTTAAAATATCTAACGCCTGAACTACAGTTGATCTATTCACGTGGTATTGGTTGGCTATTTCACGTTGAGACTGTAATTTATCTCCAGGTTTCAACAAACCATCATTTATTTGTTGTATCACATCATCCACTATCTTTTTATATTTGAACTCAGTCATAAAATCATCCAATCTGGTTGGTATTTTATTTCAATACTGGTAGGTTTTAAAAATTTGTTTTTATTATATCATACAACTATCGCAACAAATTAAATCGTTAGATTTATCATAAAATTACAAAGGTGTGGCATTTATGCAATCTATTATTCATGGATTTTTGTTATCCTTAGGTTTAATTTTACCTTTAGGTGCTCAAAATGTATTTATATTTAACCAAGCAGCAAACCATAAAAGTCTTTTCAAAACATTACCAGTTATTATTGCAGCAGGACTTTGCGATACATTTTTAATCACTTTAGCAATATTAGGCGTTTCTCTCATAATCATCTCCATGCCTATTTTACAAATTATGATTTACATTATTGGACTCATATTTTTAATGTATATGGCTTGGAGTTTATGGCATGAAAAACCTAGTACTTTCAATACCTACAATTCGATGAGTGCTAAAAAACAAGTCAGTTTTGCTTTATCTGTATCTTTACTTAATCCTCATGCAATTATGGATACAATTGGTGTTATTGGAACAAATGCTAATATTTACGATGGATGGGACAAAATCTTCTTTAGTTTAACGACTATTTCAGTTTCATGGATTTGGTTTCTCTTTTTAGCTATCGTTGGTAAAAAAATTGGTCATATAGATAAGTCTGGTAAATATATCGTTCTCATCAATAAATGCTCTAGTATCATTATTTTAATAATCAGTATTCTTATATTTAAAAGTCTTTTTGAGTTAATTTTTTAAATAACATCAAATTTCTATTTCAACATGACAATTTTGTAAGTTGATAGCCGAAATTGTCACTTGATTCAAATTACTTCTTTTTTGTATAGATTTACAATGAATATTGTAGAGAAATTGAACAGGAAAGGAGTAATTACTATGCAACTGCGTATTACGTCCCTTGATATTATACGAGGCCTTGCTATATGTGCTGTACTTTTCGTGAATATGCAATATATGACACCCGTTCCATCAGATACACACAATTTTACAAACGTTGATAAGGTTATTGAATCGATTTATTCTATTGTTATTAGAGGAAAATTCATTAGCGTCTTCACTATTTTATTTGGTATTGGTATAGGCATTTTTATAGATAATGCAAAGTTCAAAGAAAGACCGCCTTATAAATTAATGTTTAGACGTTTAATCTTTTTATTTGTCGTTGGTATTCCTTGTATGATTTTAGGTATGCCTTTCTTACAATACGCTTTCGTAGGATTCTTTGTAATGTTTGCAACTAAAATTAAGAAACCTTGGGTTATATTAGCAATATCATTTATTCCATTAATTTTTTCTCTTATAAATCTAATTATTCATAATGGTAATACGCCTAGTATGACATTAACTTTATTCTTCCTAATGTTATTCGGATTATATTTAAGCGAAAGTAAAATCATTTACAATCTTAAGCGTCATTACTACTTCTTATATACGACTTTACTTATCGCATGCATACCTGTCATAATTTGTTTAACTTTATACTATACTGGCACAATAAGTGGCAAGCTTGCACATGGTCTAGCAGAACCTTTCCAAGCAATTGGTTATTTAATGATTCTATTCCTTGTATTCCAATCATCATTTATGAAAAAAGTATTTACTCCATTTGAAAAAATAGGAAAAATGGCCTTTACTAACTTTATATTACAAGGCTTACTTATCATTATTACGTTAAGAATATTTGGATATCTCACACCAAAAGTAGGCATTTTTGTTTCAATCATCATTATCGTAATTAATGTATTACTCTCACACTATTGGTTAAAACACTTTAAACAAGGACCTCTTGAAAAGTTATGGCGCAAATGGACATATAAAAATGTAACTCAATCAAAAACGCAGTCAGCACAACATACAGTTAAAATATAAATATATTTTCAATACAAATAAGCCCCCAAAAGATAGAAAAATCTTTTTGGGGGTTTTTCAAAACCTTTTCACAATTTATCCAAAAATTATCAATAACGTCCCTAACATGAGTAGTATCATCTCAGTGGTTTTGTGTTTGATTAATTCACTTAAAGCAATCATAGCTATACCGATGATGAGTATTTGACCATCAAATTCCACATACCCTAATAAATCACTAATCATCATAATCACACCGTAAATCAATATGCCAATAAATATAATATTTAAAATAATGTTTAAAGCTTTCATCACATGACTCTCCCTACTTAGTTGAACATCCAAATTACCATTATTCATTTAATAAAAAATATTTCATTTCTTCTAAAAACACCTTTGACGCTTCTGACAATGGTTTGTCTTTTTTCCAAATTAAACTTAACTCTGATTGTATTGAGGGGTTAAAAGGAATAAATTTTAAAGGTTCTGTTGCAAAGTAAAAAAATATAGCTAACCACTAATATATCATGTCAGTGTTCGTTTAACTTGCTAGCATGATGCTAATTTCGTGGCATGGCGAAAATCCGTAGATCTGAAGAGACCTGCGGTTCTTTTTATATAGAGCGTAAATACATTCAATACCTTTTAAAGTATTCTTTGCCGTATTGATACTTTGATATCTTGTCTTTCTTACTTTAATATGACGGTGATCTTGCTCAATGAGATTATTCAGATATTTCGATGTATAATGACAGTCAGGTTTAAGTTTAAAAGCTTTAATGACTTTAGCCATTGCTACCTTCGTTGAAGGTGCCTGATCTGTAATTACCTTTTGAGGTTTACCAAATTGTTTAATGAGACGTTTGATAAATGCATATGCCGAATGATTATCTCGTTGCTTACGCAACCAAATATCTAATGTATGTCCCTCTGCATCAATGGCACGATATAAATAGTTCCATTTTCCTTTTATTTTGATGTACGTCTCATCAATACGCCATTTGTAATAAGCTTTTTTATGCTTTTTCTTCCAAATTTGATATAAAATTGGAGCATATTCTTGAACCCAACGGTAGACCGTTGAATGATGAACGTTTACACCACGTTCCCTTAACATTTCAGGTTCTGTTGCAAAGTCAGAAAAAATATAACTAATTATCATTTTAACATGGTAGTATTCCCTTAACTGGCCAACATGTGATTAATTTCGTAGCACGGCGAAAATCCGTAGATCTGAAGAGACCTACGGTTCTTTTTATATAGACCATAAATACATTCAATACCTTTGAGTGTATTCTTTGCCGTATTGACGCTTTGATATCTCGTCTTTCTCACTTTAATATGACGGTGATCCTGCTCAATGAGGTTATTAAGATATTTAGATGTACAATGACAGTCGGGATTAAGTTTAAAATCTTTAATCAACTTAGACATTGCCACCTTCGTCGAAGGTGCCTGGTCTGTAATTATCATTTGAGGTTTACCAAATTGTTTAATAAGTCGCTTAATAAACGCATATGCTGAATGATTATCTCGTTTCTTACGTAACCAAATATCCAATGTATGACCATCTGCATCAATGGCACGATATAAATAGCACCATTTTCCTTTTATTTTAATGTATGTCTCATCAACGCGCCATTTATAATAAGCTTTTTTATGCTTTTTCTTCCAAATTTGATACAAAATAGGAGCATATTCTTGAACCCAACGGTAGATCGTTGAATGATGAACGTTAACGCCGCGTTCTCTTAGTATTTCAGATATATCACGATAACTAAGCGCGTATCTTAAGTAATAGCCGACGGCTACAGTTATTACATCTTTATTAAATTGCTTATATCTAAAATAATTCATAGAGAACGCTCCTTTTTTGTTAAAATTATACTATAAAATTAACTTTGCAACAGAACCATATTTCAGATATATCACGATAACTCAATGCATATCTTAGATAGTAGCCAACGGCTACAGTGATAACATCTTTGTTAAATTGTTTATATCTGAAATAGTTCATACAGGGTTCTCCTTTTTGTTAAATTATACTATAAATTCAACTTTGCAACAGAACCAAAATTATTATCCTCATTTAAATGTCGGAATGTCATTTATTAGAGGTGCCGGCTATCCAAAACAACAATTTGATCAATCGCCAGATCATAGAGAAGCATTAATGGTTGGTAGTACACAGCAAATCGTTGAAAAGATTTTATATCAACATGAATTATACAACCACCAAAGATTTATGGCTCAAATCGACTTTGGTGGCGTACCATTTGACCAAATCATGAAAAATATCGAACTCATCGGTAATGATATTATCCCTCAAGTAAACAAACACCTCAAAAATAAATAATTTTAATATTAACTTAAAAAAAGAGTCTGAGACAACACGTGTTGTCTCAGACTCTTTTTCAACTGGGCAGTAGATGACTAAATTGAAACTGAGCTTATATCAAGCTTTTTCAATCCTAGTCATTCTAGCCGGGGTGGGACTACGAAATCATTGTTAGAAAATCGATTTCTGTCCCACTCCTTTTTCAATTTAGATAACTATTTCAAGCTTTTTAACAACGTATGATATAACGCTTCAGCTTCACCCTCTTGTTGTATACCGTATACATTCATACGCCCATCTTTAAATAAGGTCATTTCATAGTCTTTATAAGTCATCACTTTAGCAAATGGATTACTTTTCAACACACGTGTAGGGAGATACGCTACATGGTCGAAAGTATTACTATTAAATCTAAATAAGAAGACGTCACCACAACGTCCTTCAATTTTATTTTCTGTACGTTGGTTTAATAATTCGTAATTACCTTTAGCGCATACTGGACATTCAGAATCTTTCAATTGGTCGATATTTAAAGTACGATAATTAAATTCAAAGCAATCTAATGTGATTAATTTTCTAGAAAATCCATGTCCTGAGAGCCACCTTAATAGTTCTGATACTTGCATACTTGCAACTTGTTGAACTGCTGGTGGTAATACACCATTAATCGCACAACTTTCTCCTGTTTCAGGGATGGTTTGTAGCATGCATTTTAAACAAGGACCTTGATAATCTATCGCATAAACTGTACCTTTACTACCTACAGCAGCACCGTATATCCATGGTAATTGTAATTTGTGGCATGCTTCGTTGATTAAATATCGTATTTTAAAATGATCCATGCCGTCCATCACTATATTTGGGTTTACATTCGCAATTATTTCTTCAATGTTAGTATTCATCAGCTCTTGATATAACGCCTCTACCTCAACCTCTGAATTAATTTGTGTTAAGTGTTGTTGCAAAGCAATCACTTTAGGTAACATGTCCTGTGCATCGTATTCGTCATAAGTGGCTTGGCGATGCAAATTATCTATTTCTACGATATCCATATCAACTACCGTCAATTTACCGACGCCCATTCGAACTAACATCTCAGCACAATGACTGCCTAATGCGCCTGCACCCAATATCATGATATGTTGAGTTCCGAGTTGTTGTTGGCCTTGTTCACCAAAGCCATGAAATCGAGCTTGACGGTTATATCTCTGAATCATAAGAAACCTAAACCTTCTGTTGGACTAGATGCTTGAGCTGTATATTTAACAGGAATTCTTCCCGCTTCATAACTTAATCTACCAGCATTGATGCCAAGTTTCATTGCTTCAGCCATTTTCACAGGGTCTTTAGCACTAGATATAGCTGTGTTGAGTAAGATGCCATCTGCACCGAGCTCCATAGCGTGACAAGCATCTTTAGGAGAGCCGATACCTGCATCAACAATTACAGGGACATTCACTTTTTCAACAATATAGCGAAGGTTGAGTGGGTTATTGATACCTCTTCCTGTACCAATTGGTGAAGCTAGTGGCATAACTGCATGCACGCCTAATTCTTCTAGTCGTTTTGCTAATACGACATCGTTAGAAATGTAAGGACATACTGTGTAACCTTTATCTAGTAATACTTTACAAGCTTCAACTGTTTCTAATGGGTCTGGCAATAGTGTTTCATCATCGCCGATTACTTCAACTTTAATCATGTCACATACGCCTGCATGATTTGCAATTTCAGCTATACGAATCGCTTCTTTAGCTGATTTCGCACCTGCCGTATTTGGAAAAGTGACAAAGTTTGATAAATCTACTTCTGCTAATGGGTTTGGTAAGTCTTTGTCATATAAATTCATTCGACGTACTGCGAAAGTCAATACTTCAGTTTCTGATGCTTTAATCGCTGAAGTTTGTATTTCCTGATTCTCAAATTTACCTGTTCCTAATAATAACCTAGAGTTTAATTCAAATTGTCCAATTTTTAACATTTTATCCGCCTCCTACAAATTCTAATAATTCTAATCGATCTTGTTCTCTAACGATTTGATTGGGGAATTGTTCTCTCTTAATCAATTGTTCATTGTGCTCGACAATCACACGTTGTTCATCTAATTCAAGGCTTTGGAGAATCTCTTGAATATTCATTGATTGATCGAAAGTAAATTGATCACCATTGATGATGCAATGCATTGCGTTGCCTCCTTTCTATCTGAAAGCTTTCTAATATTTGAGGTCTATGCTGATTAAGTATCCATTGACTCATCAGTTCACCGATAATCGGCGAAAGTAATATTCCATTACGGTAATGACCTGTAATGACAAATAAATCTCTTGAAACTTCATCCATAATAGGTTGTTCATTTGTGCAATAAGGTCTTACCCCTGACCATTGCTTTAAGATTTTACTTTCTTTTAATCCTGGGACATGTTTGGTAGCACGCTCTAATAACCAATTTCTTCCTTCCTCAGAAACACCAACTGAGTAATCATCAAAATAGCTCGTTGCTCCTATTAAATAACGGTCTTTTTGTTTAGGGACGATATAACAACCGCTTGTCGTAAACAATGTAGTATCGAGATTGAGGTGTGGTTGTTCGACTAACAATACTTCTCCTTTAACACCTGTCACGCATTTATCTTGGATGTATGACCCTAATAATTGGCCACTCCAGGCACCACCAGCTACGACAACTTGTTGACCGATTAACACATCGTCTTGTGTTAATACTTTGTATCCTCCACCTTCGACTGATTGAATTGATTCGACCTCCGTTTTAAAGATACGGTCGATATTTCGTCTTTTTAATGAATGAAATAATGCTTTCGTATAATAATTTGCATTAATTTGATGGTCGTCTGGAATGTACATTGCTGTCCGGTTAGCTAAATGGCTATTACCACCTGTTAATTGATGCATACGATCTTCATTTAATAGCTCAACATCAGGATTATGTTGATGTAAAAATTGATATTGTTGTTCAATTGTAACGTTATCATTAGACTCATCAGCTAATTTGATGAGACCACTTTCGATATATTGAATATCAATACCAACTTCAGAATTTAATTCGTCACTCAAAGTTTTAAACATCTTTTGTGAACGTGTGGCGAGTTTGAATAAGTCACTATCTTCCAGAAATTCATTCTGAGCACCTAACATGCCACCCGCCTTATAAGAAGCATGCATACCAGGAACATCACGATCAATCACTGCAATATGCAAACCCGCTTCACTTAGCTTTCTCGCAACGGACATGCCCATCACACCAGACCCAATAACGATGACATCATACATAATCTTGCCACACCTCCTTTAAAGCACTCAGTTCATCCTCATGCGCTTTATCAAAAATTGAAATGCCTGCAATTCCACTAAACCCTTGAGGTAAATGTTTGAGTGTCTTACTGTTTATCCCACCTAGCGCTATTATGGGAATATCGTATTTCAATACACTAGAAATTTCTTGATCCGTTCTAGGTGGTTGACCAGGTTTAGACCCTGTTTCAAAAATATGACTAAACAATACAAAGTCTAAGCCTAGCGATTGTGCCTCACCCACGGAAGTTTCATAATGTGTTGATGCACTTACTTGAACGTTTGGATTATCTTGTTTAAATTGTGCTATTCTCGCATCTTGCTCTTTAAAATGAATTGCCCATAGTTCACATCGTTCAAGCACATCGATGTCACTATGAATAATGATTTTGTTTATAGGAAAGTAATTAAGTTTTAACTGTTCAATCCATTCGACTAAAAGTTCAACTTCCATCGGGGTCCGAATCATTAGAAAGTCTATATCTTGCTCAATCCTTCGATAATGTTCAATATCATGCTCATTTAATACTTTATACGGTGTAATCGCAATAAACATTTCCTCACCTCTATACAAAAAAACGTTATCTTTCCCGTAGGAAAAATAACGTTTAATAAAAGTATTTCGCTGATAGTAACGCCACTTTCCTACGCCAGTATAAACTGGATCAGGTTCAAGGAATTCCTCCGTCGTTACTTCGGTCTCAGCCCTTCTTCAAAGGCACTTCCAGTGGTTTATATATAATTTATAGTTTTTCGTTGTAATTTAATATAATTGTCATTCACATTTAACTTCATAATATCTTTAATTAGACGAGAATTCAACTCTAAAAGTTCAACTTAACGTGAACGTTTTAAGAGCTCTGATGTAATTGATTGTGTTTGTTGATAAACGTTTTGATAAATATCGAAATAGTTCATATACTGTTCATGCATTTTTGGGTCAGGTTTAAAAGTTGTGTCATAAACAATAAATTGATTTAACACGGCTTCCAAACTTTCGTACCAGCCTAGACCATTTACTGCTATAATCGCTGCCCCCATGCTTGGTCCTTCTTCATATTTTAATTTACTCACTTTTGTATTAAATACGTCTGCTTGTAATTGTAACCAGAAATTACTTCTAGCACCGCCACCAATGGCAACAACATGATCAATAGACTTTCCTTGGGATCGTAAATATTGAATAGAATCAAATAATGAGTATGTTACACCTTCAATTACTGCACGCGCCAAATCATTGTTTGTATGCATCACACTTAAGCCAATGAAACTACCTCTTATTGATGAATCTCCATGGGGCGTACGTTCACCTGACAAGTACGGTGTAAATAGCAACCCTCTACTTCCTACAGTTGATTGGCTCGCCATTTTAACAATTTCTGGATAATCAAACTGCGTTAACACATTATTCTTCAACCAATTTAGACTGCCACCAGCTGCTAATGTGACTCCCATTACATAGTCCATATCGTCTAACACGTGGTTAAAGTAATGCATATTATGTCTATATTCTTTACTTTGTTGATCTTCACATGACAATACAACACCTGAAGTGCCGATGCTACAAAGCGTGTCATTCGGATGGATAATACCAGCTCCAAGTGCTCCGCAAGCATTATCTCCTCCACCTGCAAACACTGCTACATCTTCGTTCAATCCTAACTCCTCTGCAACAAGCTTATCTACCATTCCTACAAAGTCTTGTGACGCAACAAGTTCGGGACAAATATCGCCAATTCCAAACAGATCTGCAATATCTTTGCGCCACTTCTTCTCCTTTGGATCTAGTAACAATGTACTTGAAGCATCAGAATATTCCATATGAACGTTGCCTGTTAATTTAAAGCGTACATAATCTTTAGGTAACATGAATGTTTTGATCTTACGCCAGTTATCAGGTTCGTTATCTTTCACCCATAACAACTTCGTTAATGTAAAGCCTTCTAACACTGGATTAGACACCACGTAGTCTCCTATTGTTCGAATGATTTGTTCACATTGTGGTGTAGAACGCGTATCATTCCACAATATCGCTGGTCTTATAGGCTGATTATGTTCATCAATAATAACTAAACTGTGCATTTGCCCTGAAAAAGATAATCCTTTAACTACGGCGTGCTTCATTTCATTTTGAGTTAATAACTGTTTAATCGCAGAGATTGTTGCTTGATACCAATCATCTGGATGTTGCTCACTATAGCCAGGTTGTAATTGCATGACTTCTAAAGGCTCGCTCTTCGTTTGAAGTACGTGACCACCTTTATCGACTGCAATCACTTTCACAGAACTCGTACCAATATCAATACCTAAAACAACGTCTGTCATTTTTCCAACCGTTCCTTTTTGAATTTATTTTATTGCTTTGGGAAAATTGCTTAATTTAAATATTCATTATATTTATAACACGATAAAAAATAAAATCAAATATATCGAGATAGAATGCTTTAACTTTAAATTAAAAATGCAACGGGACACTAACATTTTTAAAATAACAGTTTGGAACAATAAATCACGACAACTACGGTTATAGCACTTAATAAAGTTGATAAAAATACGATTTCTGCAGCTAATTCTGGATTATTATCGTATTCTTGAGCAATCACCGAACTATTAACTGAGGTTGGCATAGCTGAAGCAATAAATAACGTTTGTGCAATAACACCATCAATGCCCATAATTTTTATGATAAAGAATGCGATGACCGGTCCAACAACGAGTCGTATGAATATAAAAATATATGCGCGTGACCATTTCAATTTCATTTTAATTTTAGAAATTTGGGCACCTAATAATATTAAAGCTATCGCGATCATTGCATCCGCTACATAATTCGCTGGGGTCCATATAAATTTAGGTATAGGGATATTGGCATAATTTAAAATTAATGCAAACAATAAT
This sequence comes from Staphylococcus hsinchuensis, assembly GCF_038789205.1. Lineage (NCBI taxonomy): Bacteria > Bacillati > Bacillota > Bacilli > Caryophanales > Staphylococcaceae > Staphylococcus > Staphylococcus hsinchuensis. The sequence goes on along the minus strand of NZ_CP128355.1, from coordinate 520,897 downwards.
GCGTAAAGTACAGGCATCTTCAAATAACCAAGCAGTGCTTTCAATTTACCTACTTGTATTTTCTGTATTGCGAAAATACCATAAGAAAAAGTGAAGATATTTTGTAAAGACAATACGATGACTTGAACTGACATTGCAATCGGGTCACCTTTAAACACGAGATCGTTTACAGGTACACCATAATTACCAGAATTAAAAAATAAAATACTATTTTTTAAAGTTGTCGCTTCACCTTCTTCAACATTTCCTAATTTAGTAATTAACCATCCAATTATATAAAGTACGAGGACATAAAGTACAAAAAACAAAGCAATATAAAGCAACATACTAAATTTAAAATCTGTCTTGTAAAACTTAACAAAGATATAGCCTGGTACAAAGACATAAATATTGAGTTTAGCTAACGTATTTAAATTGAGTTGGAATTTCTTGTGTAAGATGTACCCCAAGCCAATCATAATGAATATCGGTAATAACACCGATTGAAAAATAAATAACATTGCACTCATCACGCATCCTCCTTTTTCTATAACTACTCACAAACTGAAGCATGATGATACATTTATCTTTTAACTATGTGAACGACTGATGAAATACTTTATTTCTTATTTTTACGTTTTTTCTCTTCCATGATGGATAATATTATAAATCCGATAACAAATATTGGGGATAACATTACTAATATCATCATTTTAACTCACCTCAAAATTTTCCTTCCGTTTTCTTAATTAAAGCTAGTATATATTAATTTAAAGCGATTTAGTTTAATTTTACGATTTTTATACATCAATATCATTGGTTTTGCTTTAATTTTATTATGCAATGACCTAATCGTATTACTTATATTTTAACATTAAAAAAAGAAGACATTTCACTCTTTTGAATGAAATGCCTTCTAAAGTTTACTTTTTATTTTTCTTAAATACATCGTCGATATGGGTTAATTGATCAACGAATTGTTCTATTTCTGCTTGGGTGAAGTGTTGTACTAATCTTTCTTTCACAGCTTCTGTCATAACGGCGGTAGCTTTTTGTAAAAACTGCTCACCCTCGTCACTTAATTGGATTAACTTAATTCTTTTATTTTCGGTATGTGCTCGCGTAACGTAGCCCATTTCTTCTAACTTACTAATACGTTTGGATGCCGCCGTTTTAAAAATATTTTGCAGTGCTGCAAGTTCATTAATCGTCACTTTGCCCTCAATTTGTATAATACGCATGGCTTCAATTTGTTCGCGTGAAAGTAAATTATCTAAACCTGTTTCTTTAACAATGCCGACAATTTCCTTATTCAAGCGCAACATGACGATTTGAAACCTATTGATTGCCTCTTCAATCGTTTGATCCATATTTTCCATTATAGATCCCCCTTGTTATGAAATCCTTATTTAAAGTTCATCGTAAATGGCAGTTTTTCTCTTTTATGAAACCATGTTAACACTATGAATTGTAATATCATCATCACGATAATGATAGAAATTAGCACAATCATTACGACAGTATAGCTGTAATGTCCTGCATTTGTAAAAATAGCTTCTCTGTATCCTTGAATAGCATACGACATTGGTGAAAACGGATTGATGACTTTAAAGAATTTAGCTGAGAGATCTATAGGAAACATACCTTCGCTCGAACTTAGTTGTAATACTAATAATATCATTGATAAAAACAACCCAATTCTATCAAGTAGCAGTACTAGGAACGACGTAATTGTGATTGCTGTAATACCCCATACCATTCCATTTAAAAAGAATAATCCTACACGATCAATTGGCATTTGCAATGCGAAAATAACCCAACAACTCATTAACAATGCGGCTACCGCACCTTGTATTACATAAAGTGTAAACTTGCCTGTAAGTTGTTTCAAAGGTGACACATCTTTAGTAATTGTCTTTCTTAGTGGATATACGGCACTAAACGATAGAGCAACTACAAATAAACTTACACTTGCCATATATGGAACGATTGATTCACCATAGTGGTCTACTGAAGTAGGATTGTTTTCAGTCGTTTTCGTAACTTCATTGATAGCTTTTTCATTGTTTTTCTCTAAATATGTGCCATTTTGTTGTGCGATTGAATTATCTAATTTTGATTTTAGTTCATCGTTATTTTTCTTAAGTTGATTTAAACCATCTGTTACATCTTGGTTGCCTGAAATTAATTTTTGAGCCGGTTGGCCGACCTGTGGTTCAAGTTGTTTTAAACCGTCCGTAACTTGTTGATTACCTGAAAGTAATTTAGATTCTGAGTGAGACATTTTACCTAATGCATCAGACATATCTTGATTGCCTGACTTGGATTTACTAGCACTAGCGAACATGTCCTCTAGATAATTGGAGCGAATATTTTGTTTAATAGAATCTGTTACAGTATTAATAGCTTTTTGTGATATTTGACTACCTGTGTAACTTGATCCAGGGTTGACTTGTGTTTCTAAATTAATTTTTTTAGGGTGTTTATTTAATAAAGTTGTCGCATTTTGTGAAGCATTTTCTGGAATAATGATAGTTCCAGTGGCTTCACCTGTTTTCAATTGATCAGCTGCCTTTTTTTCTGATACTTCTTGGAATTTAAAATTATCTTTGTCTTTTAATTTATCTACTAAATCATCACCAATCGTCACCTTCTTACCATTTAACTTTGCTGGTTTATCGTGGTTGACGATTGAAATTTTTAAGTTCTCTGTTTTTTCGTAAGGATTATAAATGGATCCTACAAATAAAGCAACATAGATTGTTGAAACTAACGCTATTGCAATAAGTGATACCAACAACATCTTATTTCTTAAAATAAATTTTAATTCATTAAACATATTTACCTTCCTTTTTCTATAGTACACCTGTTGTACTAATCGTTTTAAATTTATATAAGCACCCTTATTTTTATCGTTAACACCCAAAACAGTACACCCTGTGTACCATTACTCAAAAAAAATAATCCCAATAAAAGTTACAGATTAGAAATTTAGTACACCCCATGTACAATTAAGCATATTACTCCCTTTTAATTTTAATGTCAAGAAAAATTTACAATTAATTTACTTGTATTTATTCATTAAAATTGGTGGTATATGACAGTAATCATTGGGATATTTTTCTAAATGGTTTTGATGAATGTCTGCGCTTTTTACATAATTGCTTAAAGGTTTTACTTCGACCATAATACGTTCTTTATCATTTCGTTCATTTATAAATGCTTGAGCGACTTCTAAATGTGAAGCATCCTCACTGTAAAATCCTGTACGATATTTTGGACCTACATCTTCGCCTTGGTGGTTAACTGCATAGGGATCTATAATTTCAAATAAATAATTCATTAAATCTGACACTGACACTTGATGTGGATCATACGTAGTCTTCACGCATTCTGCATAACCATCGTATTCACCATCTAACGTATTTGTGTCACCATTCGCTCTGCCCGCTTCCGTTTCAATTACACCAGGCAACGTATTAATAAATGCTTGTACACCCCAGAGACATCCTCCAGCAAGATAAACTGTTTCCATTAAAATCCCTCTCTTAACAAGTATATAATTCAAAAATGCTCATGCGTTAAACTCACATGTATACAATGAAAATGAACGCATCAGCATAATTTAGTTTAATATTTATAAATCTAACATATCATAATAATTCCCACATACAGATTCAATAAGTGCTTTATTTCTTATTTGATGTAGCCATTCATCAGGAATATTATCATAACCGTAATAAAGCGCAGCAAGTTGTCCTACAATAGATGCAATTGTATCTGTATCTTCCCCTAGATTCACGGCTTGAAGTACGATTTCTTTATAGTCATCCCCTTGCATAAAGCATCAAATGACCGCTTCAAATGTATGCACAACATAACCTGAAGATGGAATTGCTTCAATATTTTTACCTTTTATCGTTGGACTGAGAACGCTTTTGTAAAATTGTTGATATTCCTTATTCAATTTTGCATATGAATGCTCACTAGATAAAAATTGAGTAATACGTTGCTCAGTTTCAATTATAATATCCTCTTTATCACGATTATCTTGTTCTAAATATTGAATAACAGTTTCTAACAACTGCAAATATACAAAACAACCAACAACTGAACGTTCATGACCATGTGTCAAACTAGAATATCGACGAGCTAGTGTTAAACACATTTTCATTCCCTGCCCATAAGTTAGAGGGAGGATTGCTGCAATTCTCATCAATGAACCATTGCCATTACTTCGTTCATCACTTAAACCGCAATGTTCTGCATCTGTCTCCAAATATTTCCATCTTTCAATCGCATTTTGAGTTTGTATACCGATATCAAATAGACCTGACGACGTCGTCATATAGTCCTCTTCTGCATATGCTACAAATGCATCCATAAGCTGATTTAAAGTTGTGTGTTTGGCCACGTGTTCAACTGTACAGAGTGTCATTGAAATATCATCTGACCACGACCCAGCAGGTAAATCATAGGTCCCATTTCCTATCATTTCTTGCGCTTGAAATTGCCCTCTTAATTTAAACTCATACGGAACCCCTAATGCGTCCCCAACAACTCCTCCCCAAATCATTGATTTTAAATAATTATTTTTCATCACATATTCACACCTATCCCTACTTAATAACCATCTTGAAAGTGACTTATAGAAGAAATTCCATTTATTTCGTCGATTAAAGTACTCATTTTTCTAATTATTTTATCACACTCTATCGAAATATTTTCACTACTATTAAAAAAATTATAATTTCATTATTGAGTCACAAATATTGATTCATTATGTAAATTTGATAAAATATATATTTGAACTTTTTAATACGATTAATAATGATATATCGCATAATGCTTAATATATAGATAAAGATTTCATTTTAAGAAAATAAAAATTTAAAAGGAGCGTATAAATATGGATTATAGAGTATTGCTATATTATAAATATACAACAATTGATGACCCAGATACATTCGCAATGGAACATTTAGATTTCTGTAAAAGTTTAGACCTAAAAGGACGTATCTTAGTATCAACAGAAGGTATTAACGGTACTGTATCAGGTACAGTTGAGGCTACAGATCAATATATGGAACAATTAAAATCTGACGCACGTTTCGCTGATATCACATTTAAAATTGATAAAGCAGAAGGTCATGCATTCAAGAAGATGCACGTACGTCCACGCCAAGAAATCGTAGCTTCTGGCTTAGATAATGATGTGGATCCAACTGACGAAACAGGTAAATATCTTTCACCTAAAGAATTTAAATCTGCATTAGAATCAGAAGATACAATCGTTATCGATGCCCGTAATGATTATGAATATGACCTCGGACATTTCCGTGGGGCAGTTCGTCCTGATATTAGACGTTTCCGAGACTTACCTGAGTGGATTAAAGAGAATAAAGATCAATTCATGGATAAGAAGATCGTCACATATTGTACTGGTGGCATTCGCTGTGAAAAATTCTCAGCATTCTTATTGAAAGAAGGATTCGAAGACGTAAGCCAACTTGAAGGTGGCATCGCAACTTATGGTAAAGACCCTGAAACACAAGGTGATTTATGGGACGGTAAGATGTATGTCTTCGATGAACGCATTAGTGTCGACGTCAATAACGTTGAGAAGACAGTAGTCGGTAAAGATTGGTTCGACGGCACGCCATGTGAACGTTACATTAACTGTAGTAACCCTGAATGTAATAAACAAATCCTTTCATCTGAAGAGAATGAACACCGTCATTTAGGTGCTTGCTCGTATGAATGTGCAATCAATGAACGTAACCGTTATATTAAAAAGCATGATTTAAGCGAAGCAGAAATTGAGCAACGTTTAGAAAATTTCAAAACACCAATAAATCAATAAAATGATATATCAAAAAAACCCTTCAACACAAGTTGCAATTAACTTGAACCGTTGAAGGGTTTTTTTGATTTAATTTAATTTCATAAAGCCGTTACCTAACACATCTCTTACGTCGTGAATAACAAGAAATGCATTTTCATCATTCGCATTAACAATCTTCTTAATACGACCAACTTGGTTTTGGGCGACTACAACGTAAAGAACTTGGCTTTTTTCTTGGCCATATCCACCTTCACCATTTAATAACGTTGAACCGCGTCCCGTCTCAACATTAATTTGTTGGCTGATTTCTTTATTATATTTCGACATAATCGTAATTGCTTTTTTAGGATTGAACCCTTCAATGACGAAGGACATACTTTTCTCTACGATAAACAACATGATAATTGTATATAATACATTTTCAACAGGTAAGACTAGCAAGAATGAAAGTACAATCAATGTATCGAGTATAAATAAAGCTTGAGATGTCTTGATTTCAGTATATTTGTCTATAATCTTAGCAATAACTGAAGTGCCACCTATCGTACTGCGAGCAGAAATGACAAAACCTGTCCCCATACCTATTAATAAGCCTGAAAATACACAATTTATAAAATCAGAACCGATATGCAAATTGAATTTCTCTGTTAACCCAATAAAAAACGAACTTGAAATAACAGTGATTAACGTGTAAATTGCAGCAGTCTTGCTTAAATATCTCCAACCAATAATAATAACGATAATATTAATGATTAGAGAAGATAGTGCTGGTGAAATACCTAAAGTGTACTTAAGATTTAACGAAATCCCTACTGTTCCACCTTCACCGAGGTTAGAGGCAAGTATAAACGCATTTACACCAATTGCAATTAAAAATGTCCCTAACAAACAAAAGAAAATATTTTTTAAATGTACACGATATTCCAAAAATACTCACTCCTTTATCGCAGTCTATTTTAAAGCACAGAATAAAAATTATTGCTGAACACAATGTTCTATATTATTAAACATATATGACTCTTTCAAATTTTTAAATGGTCATTTTTAATTTAATGAGTATTTTTATATTTTATATGATTTATTTTACATTTATCGGGAACATAGAAATTGAGGGGGATGAATATGCCAAAAGTAGAAGAAAGAATGATGAAAGATTTAGAAGTTAAATCACCAAGAGCGCGTAGCGACGAAGAATTCGAGCAAGATTTACAGCTTAACGCATTTGAGCGCTTAGGTAAAGACGTCGTAATTATTGAAACATTATCAATTATGAATATTGTTTTTGTAGTAACTATTTTCAGTTTAATCGGTGCTATTTTATTTTTATTTAAACGTAATTAAAGCACAAAGGGACAATTAAAATGATAAGACCTACCCGCAAAAGTGGTAGGTCTTAATTTTTTGATCAACCTATTAAGTCTCTTCTTCTATATCCAATATATCCTAACACTATTAAGACAATGCTTATTATCATAATGATTGTAAAAGGCATGACCTCAAACTCATCTTTAGGCATCTGTGGCAGCAAGTTGAGCACTGAAGTATGCTCCAGCCATTCAGGGAAGTCTAATAGGTTACCGAAGTAATCAATAACGAACGTATAGATTAAATAAGCATAAGCGTATTTACCGAATTTCGGCGCCCACCCAAGTGCTAGTGCAGTTATTCCGATAAATAATACTACAAATGGCAAATCATTATAGCCTGCCGTAATAAAGTCCATTAATGCTAAGTCACTGTTATGTTTCATCGATGCTTGTGCTACAAGACCTAAACCTAATGTTGTCACAACTATACCTAGCAAACCACTTAGAATAGCTGTGATGATACCTGTCCAATAAACTTTACTTCGCGACACATGTGTTGCATAGATTTGAGTAAAGTGTAATTGCTTTTCTTCAGAATATAATTTATTTACTAATATCATAGGTAATATCGTCACTAAACTAATTAAGACCACCATAATCGTACTCGTAAATGATACCTCTAGTGAATGATCTTTTGATGCAAACATTTGTTGCATCATTTTATTATTCTCTAAGAAATCTTGCATATCTCCATAAATTGAACCATAAGCAGCTCCCATCAATATAAATGTGAGAAGCCACCAAAAGATTAGCCCTTTAGTTATTTTGAAAAATATACCAGGAATAGAAATGAGAAATTTAGAGGCATGTGCTTTCCCTTTACGTTCAGGAATAAAGCTCGAACCCATGTCTCGTGAATTTTCTAACATCATTGCAATGAATATTAAGAGGATACAAAGTATCAAATTATAAATGATTGGTGACCAGTTGTTATCTGTAAACGGATAAGTGAGGTATGCCCACCCTAGTGGATTAATCATTGAATAATCTTTATTCGAAACGTCTGTCCCTGCTCGGATAATATATAATATGCCAATGATACCAAGTGATAATCCATTGGCGGAGGATGATGTTGGCATTAATTGGGCCATGACTAGCGCAATACTTGTCCCAAACATACCTGCCATTCCGATTGTTATCCCAAAAATTATTGCACCTTTAACAGAAATTGTATCCATCTGATAACTTACTATTATCAAAGTACTTAGTAATGCTATCAACACATTAACAACTAGCATTTCAACGATGACTGCAAGTGAATTAGCTTGTCGTCCTATTTGATATGATCGAACCAATTCCGTAAGTCCCGACTCTTCTTCCTTACGTGTATGTCCAACCACATGTAAGACAGATAATATCAATGCTAATAACGCACAAAATAATAGCATTTCTTGTGCGTATAATGCCCCTAAAGTATAATCTGAACCTGAATTTATAGGCGTGGGACCGACCATTGAAATCATAGCAGGATTTTGAAATGTTTCATATAAACCTAGTAAAGCTTTGTCTTCACTCATTTCTTTAAAAGACGGTATAAAACCTACTGAAAATAATGTAACACATAAAATCCATAATAATAATTTCTTCCAATCGCGTTTAAGATATTGCAATAACAACATGTGCGAACCATTAAATCTTTCTTTCATCAACGAGGACCTCCTTTCATCATTTATTTCTCATAATGATGGATAAATAATTCTTCGAGTGTAGGTGGTTTTGATTCAACATTTTTGATATTCAGTTGCGTCGCTTTACTAAATACATGGTTAAGATCTTTCTTATCTACCGTAAAGGTTGCTTGATTATTACTCTGGCTGAAATCACTGACACCTTGTAAAGTTGATAATTGCGTAACATCTTCCTCTGTTTCGATTAATATTTTAGTACGCGTTAAGTGACGTAATTCATCGAGTGTGCCCGTCTCAATTACCTTGCCTTCTCTAATAATCGCAACTCTATCTGCCAAACGTTCTACCTCGCTTAAAATGTGGGAAGATAGTAAAATCGTTTTTCCAGCTTTTTTAAGCTTTTCAACTTCTTTTTGGAACACAACTTCCATCAACGGATCAAGACCAGATGTTGGCTCATCAAAAATATATAAATCTGAATCTACTGCCAGTGCTGCGATAAGACCGATTTTTTGACGATTCCCCTTGGAATAGCCTTTTGCTTTTTTTCTAGGATCTAATTCAAATCGTTTAATAAGCTCGTCACGTTTTTGTTGGTTTCCTTTACCGTGTAATTTCATAAATAAATCGATAATTTCGCCACCTGTTAAATTACCCCATAACGCAATATCACCTGGAACATAAGATAACCGTTTATGAATTTTTATACTTTGTTGCCAAACATCTTCGCCAAATATTTTAGCCTCCCCTCCGTCTTTTTTAATGGAACCTAATAAAATGCGCAACGTTGTGGACTTACCAGCACCGTTAGGACCAATAAACCCTAAGACTTCCCCCTCATTTATTGAAAAAGAAACATCTTGCAACGCTTTAAATTTACCAAAAGACTTGTGCAAACCATTGACTTTCATAATTTCTTCCATAGTCATAACCTCCCTTTGTTTAAAATGACCTATTTATAAAATGCACGTTTTAATATTTGGGCGTATGCGTTCCATTCCTTTAAATATTGATCACCAAATTGGGATATATCTTCAAAAGTTTCTATTTGTTGCATCGCTTTGTCTCCAGAACCTAACATTGTCCAATTTAGTATTTCTGTTGCTTTTTCTATATCTATATCATCACGAAACTTTGAATAATCTATATTGGAATATATCTTTTGCATCCCATGCTCATATAAAGTAGATAATTTACTTTCAATCATTGGTTTCACTTCTATTGATGTCTCATTAACTGTAGATTTTAGAAAATCAAATATCTCAGGGTGTGTTTTTTGAACTTTTAACTTTTGAAAGCCAACATTTTCAATCCTTTTAAATAAATCCGTTTCGTTCAGATCGATTTTTTCATACATTTCTTCTAATATTTGCACACTATAATCTATTAAATAGAGAAATAGGTCTTTTTTATTATTAAAGTAATTGAACAAAGAACCTTTTGAAATGTTGGCCTGTTTTACGATTTCATTTGTCGACGCTTTATCAAACCCGTTCTTTTCGAACGTTTTAATAGCGGCGTTAATAATTATTGTTTTTTTAGTGGTAGTTAAATTTTCGAATTTTGAATGAGTCATTATGAGTGCCTCCATATATAATGTGACCAGTTTGGTCAATTACAGATTACACCTTTTGACCATTTTGGTCAATTAGTTTTTAAAAATAAAAACATCCCTCATGATTTTTTGAACAAATTGGTTTTATAATATATATGGGTGTAGTTGTTTTAAATACATAATATATATAGAAAAGAAGTGATTACATATATGAAATTTGACGCATTTAATGTCGGCGATACTTTTAAAACAAATACATATCACATTACCGAAGAAGATATCATGCAATTTGCGACATTTTATGATCCACAGTATATGCATATTGATAAAGAGAAGGCAGAACAAGGACAATTTGGAGGTATTATAGCTTCTGGGTTTCAAACATTATCTTTGTCGTTTAAGTTGTGGGTTGAAACGGAAAATTATGGAGAAGATATTATTGCAGGTACACGCATGGATAACGTGAAATTTACTAAACCTGTGTTCCCTAACGACACAATATACGTCGTTGTCGAAGTAATTGATAAAAAATCAACAAAAAAAGAGAGCGGTTTACTCACAATACGCATGTCCACCTATAATCATCATGATCAACTCGTATTTAAAGGGGATTTAGCAACGATTATCGCTAAATAATATAGAAGAAGCCGATGAAGTCACTGACTTCATCGGCTTTTTTAAATTACATGATTAATTGAATTATGCAGTTACCCATTGTGAAGGGCCAGCTGTGTTGTAAAGATCCATTGCTGCTTGGTCTTGTACTGACTCTGGAGCTTTAGTTGGTGAAACACCTTTGTATTCATCAGGTGCTACTGAATCCCAAGTGCTTTGTAGGAATTGATATTTACCTGCTGCACCCGTAGATGGGTTAACAGCGTGAGTATCGCCACCTGATTCACGTTGAGCGATTTGTTTTAAGTGATCGTTAACTTGTACTGATGAACCTGAAGAAGCTTCGTTTGATGATGATTTGCTTGAAGTTTGTTGTGCTTCTTGGTTTGGTTGTTGTGTAGTTTCTTGTTTAGGTTGTTGCGTTGTTGATTGTTTTGGTGCTTCTTGTTGTGGTGATTGTTCAGCTGAAGCTTGTTTAGTTTGTTGTTGTGATTGGTGAGAAGTTTGGTCACCATGGTTTGCTGAACCTGGGCCATAACTCCATGACCAATATGTGCCATCTGATTCAAAGTCATAGTTTAATTTGTCATAGTTAAAGTTATAGTTATAAGAACCTTCATGTAAAGGTGCTTTGTTTAATTTTTCTGGGTTATGTTGAGCTGTATTCGCTAATTCAGCTTTATCTACATTTTGTTCTGCTGCGTCTGCTGAATGTCCTGCTGCAATTCCTGTAGCGCCTAATCCTAATGCTAATGTTGAAGTAATTAATGTTTTTTTCATTATATAAGTCCTCCTAATAAGGTAAATTGTTTTTTGATTAATTTGCTAATTACTACTGTAACATTCGAGAATAGGGCGTAGGTTACAGCGAAATAAAAAAAACACCTACTTCATTACACCAGAATTACATCATTCAATGCATATTACACGACTACTTTCGACGGCTGAAGACTGGCATGCACCTTTAGATTTATTTTAATTGACAAAAAATACTGTAACACATGTGAAATAAAGTATTCACACATATCTGATTTGAACGAATATTCATTTTATTATTCCTAGACTTTCACCTTTTATAAATGGAAAATCTTTGAAAGTTAATTTAGTTCGATTCATCTTATAAATTATTTACCCAACCTACCAATAAGAATATGCACAATCAGGTTCTGTTGCAAAGTTGAATTTATAGTATAATTTTAACAAAAAGGAGTCTTCTGTATGAACTATTTCAGATATAAACAATTTAACAAGGATGTTATCACTGTAGCCGTTGGCTACTATCTAAGATATGCATTGAGTTATCGTGATATATCTGAAATGTTAAGGGAACGTGGTGTAAACGTTCATCATTCAACGGTCTACCGTTGGGTTCAAGAATATGCTCCAATTTTATATCAAATTTGGAAGAAAAAGCATAAAAAAGCTTATTACAAATGGCGTATTGATGAGACGTACATCAAAATAAAAGGAAAATGGAACTATTTATATCGTGCCATTGATGCAGAGGGACATACATTAGATATTTGGTTGCGTAAGCAACGAGATAATCATTCGGCATATGCATTTATCAAACGTCTCATTAAACAATTTGGTAAACCTCAAAAGGTAATTACAGATCAGGCACCTTCAACGAAGGTAGCAATGGCTAAAGTCATTAAAGCTTTTAAACTTAAACCTGACTGTCATTATACATCGAAATATCTGAATAATCTCATTGAGCAAGATCACCGTCATATTAAAGTAAGAAAGACAAGATATCAAAGTATCAATACGGCAAAGAATACTTTAAAAGGTATTGAATGTATTTACGCTCTATATAAAAAGAACCGCAGGTCTCTTCAGATCTACGGATTTTCGCCATGCCACGAAATTAGCATCATGCTAGCAAGTTAAACGAACACTGACATGATATATTAGTGGTTAGCTATATTTTTTTACTTTGCAACAGAACCTTATATTTTAAATAGAGAATTTGATAAATAAAATTTAGAAGTCAGGTGGATTATTGATGTCTATTATAGAAATATTAATAAAGTTAAGTCCAGTAATAGGTATATTATTACCATATTGCATTAAATTAATAAGCAAAGTTTTTATAGGGAAAGATAATGTAAAGCTAATAACACGCAGCTTTACATTATCGATATTTACACTTATTAGTTCTATCATACTGTTAGTATTCATCATGCTACTCGCACATATAAAGATATCGAATAATGATACAGATATCATAAATGCTTTCACAATTTTAGTCTTAGTGATTTTATCATATGCTGCTTTAGCAAGCTTAATGATAAAACTATACTATAAATCCAAACATGCTTACTCTATTGCAGCAAATAGTATGAATGCAAAAAATCATAGTGAGCATATACAAAAGGTCTTTGATGAGCAATTAACCATTATTAGTAATAGAGTTGAGGATGGGAACTTTAAAATAGATGGTAAATTAAAATATATAGAAAGCCTAAAATATAAAAAGGAATCAAAGCAAACTAGGAATTACAGATGGTTTTCAATTATAAGTTGGCATGTTATACCATTAGGTTCACTAATAGCTATTTATAATTTAAACGGAACTCATTTTAATACGTGGTATGTAAGTATAAGCATATTGTCTTTATCTGTAATCATAAACAGTTTTATAATTCATTCAGATATTAAAATATTTGATGGAATTATACCATTAACAATGAAATTAGTAGAAAGACACCATAATGAATATAAGAAACAAATGAATAAATACTATAAAAAGTAATCTAAGTATTCTCTTATTTAAAGAGAATACTTTTTTATTTGTTTAAATTAAGACGCTGAGAAATGGATTACATTGCATCGAAAATTAAAAACTAAGGAGTGTTATACGTTTATGTTAGCAATTATGTTCACCTTAACTTTCATAATTTTTATGATTTCAGTAACATTTGAAATTTTTTACGAAGTATTATTAAAACCATTATTTAATATATATCTTAAGCATAATAATAAACATAAAATTATGGTTGATAAATCAACCAATTAGTAATTTACAAAATATTTCACTAAAAAGAAAGGTGATAATTATAGATCAGGGCATAAACATGTGAAGCAATATAGAAAAAATTAAAAAAGCAAAAGAAAAGAGGATATTTGTTATGAGTAGTTTTGTTCATACAGAAAAAGAATTTAATAAGTTAGGTAAATTTTTCAAAGAAGAAATAAAATTAGATTCAGAGCTAACAGATAATATTATATTTAATTTATATCAATTTGAAATAATCAGTGTAAATGCAAGATATAAAGAAAATAATCCTGCTGATATTCAAATGTACAAAGGTTTTAAGTATGATGAGTTAGAATTGTTAACTGGTTATGATGCTTTGAAGCTTTTAGATAGTATCAAGTACCAAGCAGCTGATATGAAATCAGAAATTCTTTGGGAAACTGTTTTGAATGTTCATCAAAAACTAACTAATGGCATTATCAAAGTTCAAAGTTTAGAAAAAGATTATCAAGAAACAGCAGACTATGAAATGTCTACATGTTGGTAATAACATTTAAAAGAAACGTTTATTAATCATAAACGTTTCTTTTTAATAATATAATTAAAAAATGGAGTGAATAAAATGAATCAAACATTAAAAGAAGAAATTAAAGATATAGGGTTCCAAACAGCCAACGTCGAAAAAGATCAATGGTATGAAGAAGATTTTGAAAATATCCAACGAACATTACTTAGTTTATATGATGGTATCTATGGATTAGATAATGATTCAAAACAATCATTTTTAGAAAATTTATTAATCGAACCTAGCAGAAGCAAATACTTGAAAGATAACTTTGAATATTTAGAACTATCCACTTTTGGTTTAATTGATGAGTTTGAATTTTGCGAAACTATGAATGATTTTGTGGAGTCGGTACTCGATGGTTATGGAGTTATAACGAAGAATAATTTTATTGTTACTTTACAAACATTATAAAGGAGACATTAATATGACAAAAGAAAATCAATATAGTCAATTTAAAAGTATGGTCAGTGATAAATTAGAAATTATCAAAGAACAAAACTTTTCAAACGATGATTTCGATGTCGATATATTTGGATGTATCGTTGAACTAACAACAATGATTTTTACTACTATAAGATTAACAGAAATAACAGAACAACAAATTGAAAATTTTATTAAACATGAAATCAATATGTCGCTTGATGAGTTATCTGAATTAGAAAATTCATTCTATTAATTATAAGTATATTAATAAAAATAGGAGTGATCAAAATGGTAAAAAAAGAATTTGGAAATTTAAATGTTGAGTTAGTAAAAGGTAATTATACAAATGGTAGATTAGCAATTAATATGTTAGATTGTGCTACAAAAGAAATTATGTGTAGTTTAACAGTGAATATTCCAGAAGCAATGTTTTTTGGTGAAGTATTAGAAGATACAAATACAAATGAAGCATTGGTAAATCATATTGATGGATTTGATTATGTTTTTATACTTCAATGGTTGGAAGATAATAATTTGATTGAAGATAACACTTTCGTTGGTGAAATACAAAGTGGTTTTAATTTCTATAAAGGTGTAGAGTTTAAATCGAATGTAATTTCAAACATGAGATCAATTGATGAATATTAGAGAGGACATTTTAGTTCTCTCTTTTTTTAAAATCAAATTATTCAATCAATGATTTGTATAATAATATTATTTCTGTAATACTCAAAATAAAATAATTAATAGTGATAGCAGAAGCTATCACTTAGTAAATAATAAAACAAAATAAAAACGAAAAGGATGATCTATATGAATAATAATAATATTAAAAATGTACTAGGGTATTTCGTTGAACAATTTAATACTAATAATGCGTATGAATATGAAGTAATTGATTTATATGACTTCGATAGCAGTAACGAATTTAATGTATCAGTTATCGAAAATTATGAAGGTAGTGCAGTAAACATGAAAGACATTTTGATTAATAAAAATCAAAAAGATTTATCAGTAAGTGACTTAAAAGATGCAGCTAAACAAATTTGTGCCTAATAAAAAGGGAACTATGTGTAATTACATAGTTCCCTCTTTTTTGTAATAGTTAAAATGAAATTAATTAATAGTGATAGCAGTAGCTATCACTTAGTAAATAATAAAATAATAAAAAAGGATAAGGTGATTACAATGAGTGAATTACAAGTAGGAAATATTTTAAATTATTATTTAGAAGAAGCAGATTTAAATTATAGAACATTTGATATTTATAACTTTGAAATTAATGATAAAGGTGAAGGTGTTTGGAATACAGATTATTCACAAGTTGAATTAGAGGGAGAATTTGGACAAAAAATTATTACGTTCAATAAAGATATTAAAGATCTATCTTTATTAGATTTAAGAAATGCAGTAAAAGAACTTTGTGCTTAATGCATAGGGTTCTTTTTTTAGTTTCCTCTTTTTTTAATGAATAAATCTAAAAGATAATACCAGTGTTACTTAATGAATTAAGTAACACTATTTTTATAATTTAAAAACTAAAAAGGAACTATTTAAATTATAAAAGTATATCTAATGTTCCTATTAGCGTCACATTTTCTATACATCTATTTGCTGATGAGCAGCTAAATAGAAGTACTAAATACTAATTTTCTCGTATTTAGTACTGTTTGATTGTAATAAAATCTCGTTATTCACTTTGACTTTATTACTAATCAATTATTTTTTATGCTAAAAGCAGAATAAAAAATAAGAGCATAAGGAAATCCAGTACCACTTTAGGTGGTATTCAGCATAGCTGAAGGATTATCTTATGTTCGTCTTGATTAAGTGTTCTTTTTAAAATTATCATAAACGCTGATATAACAATACTTATAGTTAATATTAAATAAGAATTGATCGATACTATAACCTCTAATATTGCATACTATTTACAATTGTTACAAGACCACTTTAAATTGTCTTAATACTATTATTTTTGTTGATTTCATAGGCTTCAGTCGACGTCAATCCTATAAATAGGATTGATTTTTTTACCCAAATCCTATTAATCCTATTACTTTTTAACTTTTTTATTATTCTATAAATATTTCTAAATGCTCTAAAAAGTATCTTAAAATTGCAATAAGAGTATTTAAAATTTAAATAGTTCTTGTGATAAAGTTTTTTTAAAAGTAGTGATTTAAATCGTGAAAATTATAAGTATTATTTTAGGGATTTTAGTTATTCTTTCTTAGTTATTTGCGATGAGAGAATATAGAAAAGGGAACGAAAAGACGGAAAAAGGGAAGTTAGTTATATTACTTGCTTGTTTGTTAACGATTATTATGACTTTAATGCGAATCTTTGATTAGACTATGCATTTGTTTTTATTCACTTTAAATAAAAAAACGTGAAGTAAGAGAACTTGCAACTTACCTCACGTTTTATACCTAAAATATCTTATTCACTCATAATTTGACATTTATTCACATAGCCATTATAAATATAAAATCTCACATCTTTATTACCAATTTTGTACTTATATACTTCACCCCATGCTGAAGTAGGAGAGTAAGAATTTGGTTGGCCATAATTTTGAGTTAAAGTATTTTTATTAATAGATTTTCCATCGAGAGAGAAGAAAACACCATTAGCTTTATTCTCAGATACACCATAAAGTGTTTGATCGTATAAATTTATTCGATTGTCACCGGTTGGATTCTTTGATATTTGATAGCCGTTGATAGTAAAATTATCGTATTTCAATGACTCTTTGAAATTTTTGTCTAATATAAATCCACTTTGATACGCAGTATAACCGTCATAATTATAATAAGGTTCAATAGACTCTTGCGCCTGTGCTTCCGTTGCATTAAATAGTTCGGGCGTTACAGAGAAACCCAAAACAATACCACTAGCTAGAACAATTTTAGAAAATTTCTTCATAAAAAACCCTCCTAATTATTTATAATTCATCTATCATTATTACAAAGATATCACGAAAATTCATCAATTATTACAAAATTATTACAAAAATATTACATAAAATTCATCTGAAGTTATCGCTTTATCAAATTCGAAATTTAAAACACCAACTCTTTTTTTCGTGACTATAATAGTTAAACTTTGTTTAATTATGAGTTCTTTTTATGTAGTGCCCATAGACAAATTGGGGTTCTGTTGCAAAGTTAAAAATCATGTAATATTTATACTGAAAAACGAAAAAAAATTAATACTAACAAAACTCTTTACTGTTAAAACAATATTTGCTTTTATAGTTTTGTATAGATGTGCATATAATTTTAACTTTGCAACAGAACCGTTTAATATCTAGATATACAAATTAAGAACAAAAACATCAACTGTTTTTCTTTAAGGTAAGTCGCTATCACAAACTTTGGCGAGGGAGTGAGCGACTTCTTTTTATTTTGATATTAATATAACACTATCAAAAGACTTGGTCTAATTAGATCAGGTCTTTTTTAGTACCAAAACTTATTACATAATCAAAATTAAAATTATCTATAAAGCAAGTTACATCAAGGAACTTAAAATCTGTCGGTACGGGAACTTAAATTTTGTTGCTTTATTCCAATTGCTTTATTGACGTTGAGCCTCGGAACCCTTAACAATCCCAAAACTTGTCGAATGGTCGGCTTAATAGCTCACGCTATGCCGACATTCGTCTGCAAGTTTAGTTAAGGGTTCTTCTCAACTTCAATAAATTTTCTCGGCATAAATGCGTCATTTAAAGCTAGTTAATCATCTATACTTAATTTAAAAATTTCTTCTTTCTTCTCAGTTAATTCTTTAAATATAATTTTCGGTTTTTTTTCAGAAAGCAATATGTCAAAAGCCTCATTATAGATAGCTTTCGCTTCTTTAGATTTAGATGTAGAAACTCTACTATAAATATTTCCTATCTCTTCAAGTAAACTAGCGCTTTTTTTATAGTAAACTAAGCCGTCTTTATTCGCTTCAAGGTCAACCAAACCATTTCTAATTCCATATTTTAAAGCGTAATAAAGTAAAATAGCCGAAAATATTATATATATAAATATCAAATTAATACCTCCTTTTTTAACAAACTTTATCACAAGAACTATTTAAATTTTAAATACCTGTTATAATATTAATATAGCAATGAGAAGTGACGGCTTCTCCTTCAGAAATCATCAATCAATGATTTCTTTTATAAGCGTTAATAAGGCTTTTAACGGATTAATTATTTCTGTTAAAAGCCTTATTTTTATCTATCCAAATCAAAACCTTTACCTTTGCCTTTACTACGCATCTTACTATTCTCAAATTGCATACGTTTCACTTCGTTATCTTTTCGTTGGAACATACGTTTATCATTGTCATCAACAATAACCATTTCTCTGTATTTATCTTTAAAATTACTTTTAACTTTATTATCAATCATATTAATCCCTTTATGATAAACATCTTCCCCAACTGCTTGTTTGATTATTTTACATCCACTTTTCACAAGACTTATATCTGATTTATGCTCTCTTATCACTTCATCACGTTCATTTGCTACTTTTTTATTTTGTTTCTTAAGTTTTGAATTTTCATCCTGTAAACGACTAATATGCTCTTTATCTTGCTTACGTTCTTTTCCTGAGTTTAATTCTGTGAATGTTGGTTCTAAACGAGCAGCTAACGCTGATCGTTGTTTAAGTATTTTATAATCATCTTCAGAAATAATTACCTTACCTGTTGGCTCTTTCTCTTTTGAAAATATACTCGGCTTTTTATATTCATGCTCATATTCGTCATTTATAGGCTCATTTAGGACTTTCACTAAATTTTGGTATTGTTCTTCTTCTTTTTCTTTATCAGCTCTTATTTGGTCTCTCAGTGCCTTCTCATGCTCTCTTTGCTCTTTATATTTCTCGATATCACTATCTATCTTCTCAAATGTGCTTATAAGGTCATCTTGTTTCTGTTTTAAATCATCTATTTTTCGAGACTCTTGAGCATTTTGATTATTTAATTCTTTCACTTTCTGTTTCAATTTCGGTATTTTAACTTTCTCCCAATCATCAACTTCATTTTTCATCTCGTCATATTGTTTTTTCATCGGTTGCAATTCTTCGTCATAATGTCTTAGCAATTTGTTCTTATCAGATACTTGTTTTTCAGCATGCGTAGCTAATCTTCTAGCTTTATTTTTCTCTTTCTCATGATATTGCGTTTCACTCTTATATCTTTCAACCTGCTTATGCTTACGCTCTGTTTTATGTTTGGATTCTCCACGCTCTAAATTATGCCCTTTATCATTCAAGTATTGATTAAATCTATCTTGAAATTCCGTTAAAGCTTTTTTATTCCCAACAACATCTTTAGCACTTAAACGACCATCATCTGTAATTGGCACAACACCATAATGCATATGTGGGGTTTTCTCGTCCATATGAACGGTTGCATAGAGTAAATTATCTTTTCCGTACTCATCTTCTAGAAATTGCTTTGAATCTTCAAAAAAGGCCTGTATTTGTTCTTGTGACTTAAAATCAAAAAATTCATTATCTGACGTAATAATGCCATCAACATGTTTAACTGCATCACTTCGTATTTTTCTATTGCCTGTATAATTTTCTTCAATTTTTTCATCAATCATCGAATTAAATTCAATCGGCTCATCATTAACTAAATCATAATTTAAATATGATTTTTCTAAATCTATATCTAAATTTTCATAGTTTTTATTTTCTCTTTGTACATGTTTTTGAATACCTGTTGTATTTGTTTTTCCTTTGACTTTAGCAACTCGAATTATGGAATAAGACATATTAAATTCCCTCCACTCATTATGTTTTTAAGGACTTTATTTCTATTAAGTATAAACACACTAGACTTATTTTATAAGTCGTTAAATCGTGTGCTCTGCGAGGCATGTTTTTGCTTACGCAAAAAATGGACTGAACAAGTCAGTCCATAAGTTCAAAACCGAAAACCCCAGCAACCAAAAATGGTGGTTGCTATATATTCATAAATTCTAAAAATAATTTATTTAAACGCCTTAGTTTTAATATTCTTATCTCTTAAGAATTTTTCTACTTCTTTTTGCTTCTTACCATTTACTTCTTTTTTATATTGTTTATTAATTCTATCTATTTTAGCTATATCTTTTGTTGATAGATTATCTGAATCAGAATTTTTATTTATTTTTTGAACTTGATTATTTAATTTTTTTAGATATTGATTAGAAGATGTTACATAATCCTTAGTTTTAAGAGAACCATCTTTATATCCCTTTGGTAAATCATTATTTTTTACATAGTTAGAAAAATTATTATCGTTCTTATTATTCATTTCAGTTAGATCGTTTAATTTTTTTAACTCGCTCTTATTCAATTTATCTTTACTACTTAAATGTTCTATATTCTTGAATAACGCATGATATGTATCTAAATATTCTGAGATACTACTTCTAATTTCTTTTTTACTAATTTTTTTATTATTTTCGTCAGATGAAAACACCTTTTTAGGTATTGTAGGTAGTTCATTTTTTTTATTCGAAGTTTCCTTTTTTGACGTTTCTCCAGAGTTACCACAAGCAGTTAAACCAAGTAATAAAAAGGAAATCACTACTAATATGAAAATCTTTTTTGCATTCATCTAAAAATCCCCTTTTTAAATATTTTCTTCTAAAAATAAATACTATCATAATATAGAACTAAAATAATTTAACTATTTCCAAAAACTAAAATCATGCTGCCAAAAATCAATCTGCTTTTGCAATTGTTTTTCGTTCGCTTTTAAAGTCGATTTCATTAATTCCGTTAAATCAATTGGAGATATTTCTCTAATCAATTTTTTAAATTTAGTCTTAGTATTCTTACTTAGCTTTCCCCACATACTTTCTTCATGCAACAAAGTATAAACCATAGCTTGCTCATTAATTTTTGCTAAAGTAGTCCACGCAGGTTTTAAAATATGTAAATCATTAAAACAATCATTCCAGTAATCAACCATATCTCTTTTTAATTCAACTTCTACACGCCATAGATGTTCAGACATAACTTCAACATCTGCATTATCTTTACGTTCTTGTTTTTTATTATAAATTCTAATAAATCTATCACTATCCCGAACGCCAAAATATTTTGTTTCTGGCTTGCCATTACGACCATAAAAAATAGTTTTCTTAACTGCTTTATCAGTCATTGCATAGTAATCGCTCAAATCATCTTCAAAATCAAAGGCTAAATCTAATCTTGTAAAACCGTCATCTTCCATGTAGTCGATAATATTTTGTTTTAACCAAAGCATTTCTTCATGTGTAAGTTTATTTGGATTAAATTCAACACGCATATTACGTCTATCCCACGCATCTGCTTTTACTTTGTCATACTCAATATAGACTTTTTGGTTCTGTTGCAAAGTTAAAAATCATGTAATATTTATACTGAAAAACGAAAAAAAATTAATACTAACAAAACTCTTTACTGTTAAAACAATATTTGCTTTTATAGTTTTGTATAGATGTGCATATAATTTTAACTTTGCAACAGAACCAATTGTACTACCATGTTTTTGATGTTAAAATCATACAAGTATTAAAAACAAAAAATTCAGATAATAAATCATTATACTGCAAGTAAATTTCAAGTAATGGAGGAAAATATGTCGAATAAAAACCAAAAATTAAATGAGAGTTTTGCAGAAGAAAAAGCGAGAGTGCGACTATACAAATCTGGAAAGAATTGGGTTAAAGCTGGAATTAGAGAAATACAACTAATGAGAGTGATGGGTTTACCTTTTGCAGGTCAAAAAGTGTCTATTGGTGAAGAATTGAATTCTCAAAAATCAAAATTCAAAAAAAATGCGTTGAAAACATCAGCTTTAGTAGGTGGAGCATTTACTTTCAACATGTTAAATAACCACGAAGTATTTGCTGCATCGGAAACACCTGTAACTTCTGAAATAAGTTCTAATAGTACTACCGTAGGTGATCAAACATCTACTACAGAAAGTAAAGACAGTACTGCAAGTACAGAAAGTAAAGACAGTACTGCAAGTACAGAAAGTAAAGACAGTACTGCAAGTACAGAAAGTAAAGACAGTACTGCAAGTACAGAAAGTAAAGACAGTACTGCAAGTACAGAAAGTAAAGACAGTACTGCAAGTACAGAAAGTAAAGACAGTACTGCAAGTACAGAAAGTAAAGACAGTACTGCAAGTACAGAAAGTAAAGACAGTACTGCAAGTACAGAAAGTAAAGACAGTGCTGCAAGTACAGAAAGTAAAGACAGTGCTGCAAGTACAGAAAGTAAAGACAGTGCTGCAAGTACAGAAAGTAAAGACAGTGCTGCAAGTACAGAAAGTAAAGACAGTGCTGCAAGTACAGAAAGTAAAGACAGTGCTGCAAGTACAGAAAGTAAAGACAGTGCTGCAAGTACAGAAAGTAAAGACAGTGCTGCAAGTACAGAAAGTAAAGACAGTACTGCAAGTACAGAAAGTAAAGACAGTACTGCAAGTACAGAAAGTAAAGACAGTACTGCAAGTACAGAAAGTAAAGACAGTACTGCAAGTACAGAAAGTAAAGACAGTACTGCAAGTACAGAAAGTAAAGACAGTGCTGCAAGTACAGAAAGTAAAGACAGTACTGCAAGTACAGAAAGTAAAGACAGTACTGCAAGTACAGAAAGTAAAGACAGTACTGCAAGTACAGAAAGTAAAGACAGTACTGCAAGTACAGAATTAGGATCATCTATAGTTCAAAGTAGCGATAATTCAACGAGTACTTCGACAACTCCATTACGTACATTTAGTAGGATGGCTGTAACTACATTCGCAGCAGCAGCAGCAACTTCAACAACAAATACTTATACAGGTGCAGGGACTGATACAAATTATAACATTCCAATTTATTATAAATTAACAACTGTTAATAATGGAACGTCTATGACTTTTACGTATACAGTTACTTATGATAATCCTGCTACTACGACGGTTGAAAAACCTACAGCATTGTCTAATAGTTATGCAATATACAACACAGGAACAACTTATCAACCGATGTTTACACTAGGCAGTGCATATGGAACACCTTCAACAGCGACAAGTTATATTACCGATTCAACAGGTGCTCAAGTTAGTAATCCAAGAGCAAACACAACTAATATAAACAAACAGGGTAGTGGATATACTTGGGCAAACGGCTACCAAATGAATGGATCCCAAGCTAAACAAGGATATGGTTTAACCACAACTTGGACAGTTCCTATCAATTCTAGTGGAGACACTTCTTTTACATTTAACCCATACTCTACATCTGTGACAGGTGGGACAAACTTCTTTAATGGTCAAAAAGTGACTGTAACAGATCCAACTAGTGCGTCAACAAGTACTGCAAACTCACAAAGCGCGTCAACAAGTACTGCGAACTCACAAAGCGCGTCAACAAGTACTGCGAACTCACAAAGTGCGTCAACAAGTACTGCGAACTCACAAAGTGCGTCAACAAGTACTGCGAACTCACAAAGTGCGTCAACAAGTACTGCGAACTCACAAAGCGCGTCAACAAGTACTGCGAACTCACAAAGCGCGTCAACAAGTACTGCGAACTCACAAAGTGCGTCAACAAGTACTGCGAACTCACAAAGTGCGTCAACAAGTACTGCGAACTCACAAAGCGCGTCAACAAGTACTGCGAACTCACAAAGTGCGTCAACAAGTACTGCGAACTCACAAAGTGCGTCAACAAGTACTGCGAACTCACAAAGTGCGTCAACAAGTACTGCGAACTCACAAAGCGCATCTGATTCAACATCAGTAAGTGCATCTGATTCAACATCAGTAAGCGCGAGCGATTCAACATCAGTAAGTGCATCAGACTCAGCGTCAACAAGCGCATCAGATTCAACATCAGTAAGTGCATCAGACTCAGCGTCAACAAGTGCATCAGATTCAGCGTCAGTAAGCGCGAGCGACTCAGCGTCAACAAGCGCATCAGATTCAGCGTCAGTAAGCGCAAGCGACTCAGCGTCAGTAAGTGCATCAGATAGTGCGTCACTAAGCACAAGCGTGTCTGATTCGAACTCAATGAGCGCATCTGATTCAACATCAGTAAGTGCGAGCGACTCAGCGTCAACAAGTACATCTGACTCAGCGTCAGTAAGTGCATCAGATAGTGCGTCACTAAGCACAAGCGTGTCTGATTCGAACTCAATGAGCGCATCTGATTCAACATCAGTAAGTGCGAGCGACTCAGCGTCAACAAGTACATCTGACTCAGCATCAGTAAGTGCGAGCGACTCAGCGTCAACAAGTACATCTGACTCAGCGTCAGTAAGTGCATCTGACTCAACATCAGTAAGTGCGAGCGATTCAACGTCAGTAAGTGCATCAGATAGTGCATCACTAAGCACAAGCGTGTCTGACTCAACATCAGTAAGTGCGAGCGATTCAACGTCAACAAGCGTGTCTGATTCGAACTCAATGAGCGCATCTGACTCAACATCAGTAAGCGCAAGCGATTCAGCGTCAGTAAGTGCGAGCGATTCAACGTCAACAAGCGCATCAGATTCAGCATCAACAAGTACATCAGATTCAGCATCAACAAGTGCATCTGACTCAGCGTCAACAAGTGCATCTGATTCAACATCAGTAAGTGCGAGCGATTCAACGTCAACAAGCGCATCAGATTCAGCATCAACAAGTACATCAGATTCAGCATCAACAAGTGCATCTGACTCAGCATCAGATAGTGCGTCACTAAGCACAAGCGTGTCTGATTCGAACTCAATGAGCGCATCTGATTCAACATCAGTAAGTGCGAGCGACTCAGCGTCAGTAAGTGCATCT
Organism: Staphylococcus hsinchuensis; assembly: GCF_038789205.1. Lineage (NCBI taxonomy): Bacteria > Bacillati > Bacillota > Bacilli > Caryophanales > Staphylococcaceae > Staphylococcus > Staphylococcus hsinchuensis. The sequence goes on along the minus strand of NZ_CP128355.1, from coordinate 495,131 downwards.
GACTCAACATCAGTAAGTGCGAGCGATTCAACGTCAACAAGTGCATCTGACTCAGCATCAGTAAGTGCGAGCGATTCAACGTCAACAAGCGCATCAGATTCAGCATCAACAAGTACATCAGATTCAGCATCAACAAGTGCATCTGACTCAGCGTCAGTAAGCGCATCAGATAGTGCGTCACTAAGCACAAGCGTGTCTGATTCGAACTCAATGAGCGCATCAGATTCAGCATCAACAAGTGCATCTGACTCAGCATCAGATAGTGCGTCACTAAGCACAAGCGTGTCTGATTCGAACTCAATGAGCGCATCTGATTCAACATCAGTAAGTGCGAGCGACTCAGCGTCAACAAGTGCATCTGACTCAGCATCAGTAAGTGCGAGCGACTCAGCGTCAACAAGTACATCTGACTCAGCGTCAGTAAGCGCAAGCGACTCAGCGTCAACAAGCGCATCAGATTCAGCGTCAGTAAGCGCAAGCGACTCAGCGTCAGTAAGTGCATCAGATAGTGCGTCACTAAGCACAAGCGTGTCTGATTCGAACTCAATGAGCGCATCTGATTCAACATCAGTAAGTGCGAGCGACTCAGCGTCAACAAGTGCATCTGACTCAACATCAGTAAGTGCATCTGACTCAACATCAGTAAGCGCAAGCGATTCAGCGTCAGTAAGTGCGAGCGATTCAACGTCAACAAGCGCATCTGACTCAGCATCAGTAAGTGCGAGCGACTCAGCGTCAACAAGTACATCTGACTCAGCGTCAGTAAGCGCATCAGATAGTGCGTCACTAAGCACAAGCGCATCAGATTCAGCATCAACAAGTGCATCTGACTCAGCATCAACAAGCGCATCAGATTCAGCATCAGTAAGCGCAAGCGACTCAGCGTCAACAAGCGCATCAGATTCAGCGTCAGTAAGTGCATCAGATAGTGCGTCACTAAGCACAAGCGTGTCTGATTCGAACTCAATGAGCGCATCTGATTCAACATCAGTAAGTGCGAGCGACTCAGCGTCAACAAGTGCATCTGACTCAACATCAGTAAGTGCATCTGACTCAACATCAGTAAGTGCATCTGACTCAACATCAGTAAGTGCATCTGACTCAACATCAGTAAGCGCAAGCGATTCAGCGTCAGTAAGTGCGAGCGATTCAACGTCAACAAGTGCATCTGACTCAACATCAGTAAGTGCATCTGACTCAACATCAGTAAGCGCAAGCGATTCAGCGTCAGTAAGTGCGAGCGATTCAACGTCAACAAGCGCATCAGATTCAGCATCAACAAGTACATCAGATTCAGCATCAACAAGTGCATCTGACTCAGCGTCAGTAAGCGCATCAGATAGTGCGTCACTAAGCACAAGCGTGTCTGATTCGAACTCAATGAGCGCATCTGATTCAACATCAGTAAGTGCGAGCGACTCAGCGTCAACAAGTGCATCTGACTCAGCATCAGTAAGTGCGAGCGACTCAGCGTCAACAAGTACATCTGACTCAGCGTCAGTAAGCGCAAGCGACTCAGCGTCAACAAGCGCATCAGATTCAGCGTCAGTAAGCGCAAGCGACTCAGCGTCAGTAAGTGCATCAGATAGTGCGTCACTAAGCACAAGCGTGTCTGATTCGAACTCAATGAGCGCATCTGACTCAACATCAGTAAGCGCATCAGATAGTGCGTCACTAAGCACAAGCGCATCAGATTCAGCATCAACAAGTGCATCTGACTCAGCATCAACAAGCGCATCAGATTCAGCATCAGTAAGCGCAAGCGACTCAGCGTCAACAAGCGCATCAGATTCAGCGTCAGTAAGCGCAAGCGACTCAGCGTCAGTAAGTGCATCAGATAGTGCGTCACTAAGCACAAGCGTGTCTGATTCGAACTCAATGAGCGCATCTGATTCAACATCAGTAAGTGCGAGCGACTCAGCGTCAACAAGTGCATCTGACTCAGCATCAGTAAGTGCGAGCGACTCAGCGTCAACAAGTACATCTGACTCAGCGTCAGTAAGTGCATCTGACTCAACATCAGTAAGTGCGAGCGATTCAACGTCAACAAGTGCATCTGACTCAGCATCAGTAAGTGCGAGCGACTCAGCGTCAACAAGTACATCTGACTCAGCGTCAGTAAGCGCAAGCGACTCAGCGTCAGTAAGTGCATCAGATAGTGCGTCACTAAGCACAAGCGTGTCTGATTCGAACTCAATGAGCGCATCTGACTCAACATCAGTAAGCGCATCAGATAGTGCGTCACTAAGCACAAGCGTGTCTGATTCGAACTCAATGAGCGCATCTGACTCAACATCAGTAAGCGCATCAGATAGTGCGTCACTAAGCACAAGCGCATCAGATTCAGCATCAACAAGTGCATCTGACTCAGCATCAACAAGCGCATCAGATTCAGCATCAGTAAGCGCAAGCGACTCAGCGTCAACAAGCGCATCAGATTCAGCGTCAGTAAGCGCAAGCGACTCAGCGTCAGTAAGTGCATCAGATAGTGCGTCACTAAGCACAAGCGTGTCTGATTCGAACTCAATGAGCGCATCTGATTCAACATCAGTAAGTGCGAGCGACTCAGCGTCAACAAGCGCATCAGATTCAGCGTCAGTAAGCGCAAGCGACTCAGCGTCAGTAAGTGCATCAGATAGTGCGTCACTAAGCACAAGCGTGTCTGATTCGAACTCAATGAGCGCATCAGATTCAGCATCAACAAGTGCATCTGACTCAGCATCAGATAGTGCGTCACTAAGCACAAGCGTGTCTGATTCGAACTCAATGAGCGCATCTGATTCAACATCAGTAAGTGCGAGCGACTCAGCGTCAACAAGTGCATCTGACTCAGCATCAGTAAGTGCGAGCGACTCAGCGTCAACAAGTACATCTGACTCAGCGTCAGTAAGCGCAAGCGACTCAGCGTCAACAAGTGCATCTGACTCAGCATCAGATAGTGCGAGCGACTCAGCGTCAACAAGTGCATCTGACTCAACATCAGTAAGTGCATCTGACTCAACATCAGTAAGCGCAAGCGATTCAGCGTCAGTAAGTGCGAGCGATTCAACGTCAACAAGTGCATCTGACTCAGCATCAGTAAGTGCGAGCGATTCAATGTCAACAAGCGCATCAGATTCAGCATCAACAAGTGCATCTGACTCAGCATCAGATAGTGCGTCACTAAGCACAAGCGTGTCTGATTCGAACTCAATGAGCGCATCTGATTCAACATCAGTAAGTGCGAGCGACTCAGCGTCAACAAGTGCATCTGACTCAGCATCAGTAAGTGCGAGCGATTCAACGTCAACAAGCGCATCAGATTCAGCATCAACAAGCGCATCAGATTCAGCATCAACAAGTACATCAGATTCAGCATCAACAAGTGCATCTGACTCAGCGTCAGTAAGCGCATCAGATAGTGCGTCACTAAGCACAAGCGTGTCTGATTCGAACTCAATGAGCGCATCAGATTCAGCATCAACAAGTGCATCTGACTCAGCATCAGATAGTGCGTCACTAAGCACAAGCGTGTCTGATTCGAACTCAATGAGCGCATCTGATTCAACATCAGTAAGTGCGAGCGACTCAGCGTCAACAAGTGCATCTGACTCAGCATCAGTAAGTGCGAGCGACTCAGCGTCAACAAGTACATCTGACTCAGCGTCAGTAAGCGCAAGCGACTCAGCGTCAACAAGCGCATCAGATTCAGCGTCAGTAAGCGCAAGCGACTCAGCGTCAGTAAGTGCATCAGATAGTGCGTCACTAAGCACAAGCGTGTCTGATTCGAACTCAATGAGCGCATCTGACTCAACATCAGTAAGCGCATCAGATAGTGCGTCACTAAGCACAAGCGCATCAGATTCAGCATCAACAAGTGCATCTGACTCAGCATCAACAAGCGCATCAGATTCAGCATCAGTAAGCGCAAGCGACTCAGCGTCAACAAGCGCATCAGATTCAGCGTCAGTAAGCGCAAGCGACTCAGCGTCAGTAAGTGCATCAGATAGTGCGTCACTAAGCACAAGCGTGTCTGATTCGAACTCAATGAGCGCATCTGACTCAACATCAGTAAGCGCATCAGATAGTGCGTCACTAAGCACAAGCGCATCAGATTCAGCATCAACAAGTGCATCTGACTCAGCATCAACAAGCGCATCAGATTCAGCATCAGTAAGCGCAAGCGACTCAGCGTCAACAAGCGCATCAGATTCAGCGTCAGTAAGCGCAAGCGACTCAGCGTCAGTAAGTGCATCAGATAGTGCGTCACTAAGCACAAGCGTGTCTGATTCGAACTCAATGAGCGCATCTGATTCAACATCAGTAAGTGCGAGCGACTCAGCGTCAACAAGTGCATCTGACTCAACATCAGTAAGTGCATCTGACTCAACATCAGTAAGCGCAAGCGATTCAGCGTCAGTAAGTGCGAGCGATTCAACGTCAACAAGTGCATCTGACTCAGCATCAGTAAGTGCGAGCGATTCAATGTCAACAAGCGCATCAGATTCAGCATCAACAAGTGCATCTGACTCAGCATCAGATAGTGCGTCACTAAGCACAAGCGTGTCTGATTCGAACTCAATGAGCGCATCTGATTCAACATCAGTAAGTGCGAGCGACTCAGCGTCAACAAGTGCATCTGACTCAGCATCAGTAAGTGCGAGCGATTCAACGTCAACAAGCGCATCAGATTCAGCATCAACAAGCGCATCAGATTCAGCATCAACAAGTACATCAGATTCAGCATCAACAAGTGCATCTGACTCAGCGTCAGTAAGCGCATCAGATAGTGCGTCACTAAGCACAAGCGTGTCTGATTCGAACTCAATGAGCGCATCAGATTCAGCATCAACAAGTGCATCTGACTCAGCATCAGATAGTGCGTCACTAAGCACAAGCGTGTCTGATTCGAACTCAATGAGCGCATCTGATTCAACATCAGTAAGTGCGAGCGACTCAGCGTCAACAAGTGCATCTGACTCAGCATCAGTAAGTGCGAGCGACTCAGCGTCAACAAGTACATCTGACTCAGCGTCAGTAAGCGCAAGCGACTCAGCGTCAACAAGCGCATCAGATTCAGCGTCAGTAAGCGCAAGCGACTCAGCGTCAGTAAGTGCATCAGATAGTGCGTCACTAAGCACAAGCGTGTCTGATTCGAACTCAATGAGCGCATCTGACTCAACATCAGTAAGCGCATCAGATAGTGCGTCACTAAGCACAAGCGCATCAGATTCAGCATCAACAAGTGCATCTGACTCAGCATCAACAAGCGCATCAGATTCAGCATCAGTAAGCGCAAGCGACTCAGCGTCAACAAGCGCATCAGATTCAGCGTCAGTAAGCGCAAGCGACTCAGCGTCAGTAAGTGCATCAGATAGTGCGTCACTAAGCACAAGCGTGTCTGATTCGAACTCAATGAGCGCATCTGATTCAACATCAGTAAGTGCGAGCGACTCAGCGTCAACAAGTGCATCTGACTCAACATCAGTAAGTGCATCTGACTCAACATCAGTAAGCGCAAGCGATTCAGCGTCAGTAAGTGCGAGCGATTCAACGTCAACAAGCGCATCTGACTCAGCATCAGTAAGTGCGAGCGACTCAGCGTCAACAAGTACATCTGACTCAGCGTCAGTAAGCGCATCAGATAGTGCGTCACTAAGCACAAGCGCATCAGATTCAGCATCAACAAGTGCATCTGACTCAGCATCAACAAGCGCATCAGATTCAGCATCAGTAAGCGCAAGCGACTCAGCGTCAACAAGCGCATCAGATTCAGCGTCAGTAAGTGCATCAGATAGTGCGTCACTAAGCACAAGCGTGTCTGATTCGAACTCAATGAGCGCATCTGATTCAACATCAGTAAGTGCGAGCGACTCAGCGTCAACAAGTGCATCTGACTCAACATCAGTAAGTGCATCTGACTCAACATCAGTAAGTGCATCTGACTCAACATCAGTAAGTGCATCTGACTCAACATCAGTAAGCGCAAGCGATTCAGCGTCAGTAAGTGCGAGCGATTCAACGTCAACAAGTGCATCTGACTCAACATCAGTAAGTGCATCTGACTCAACATCAGTAAGCGCAAGCGATTCAGCGTCAGTAAGTGCGAGCGATTCAACGTCAACAAGCGCATCAGATTCAGCATCAACAAGTACATCAGATTCAGCATCAACAAGTGCATCTGACTCAGCGTCAGTAAGCGCATCAGATAGTGCGTCACTAAGCACAAGCGTGTCTGATTCGAACTCAATGAGCGCATCTGATTCAACATCAGTAAGTGCGAGCGACTCAGCGTCAACAAGTGCATCTGACTCAGCGTCAGTAAGCGCATCAGATAGTGCGTCACTAAGCACAAGCGCATCAGATTCAGCATCAACAAGTGCATCTGACTCAGCATCAACAAGCGCATCAGATTCAGCATCAGTAAGCGCAAGCGACTCAGCGTCAACAAGCGCATCAGATTCAGCGTCAGTAAGCGCAAGCGACTCAGCGTCAGTAAGTGCATCAGATAGTGCGTCACTAAGCACAAGCGTGTCTGATTCGAACTCAATGAGCGCATCTGATTCAACATCAGTAAGTGCGAGCGACTCAGCGTCAACAAGTGCATCTGACTCAGCATCAGTAAGTGCGAGCGACTCAGCGTCAACAAGTACATCTGACTCAGCGTCAGTAAGTGCATCTGACTCAACATCAGTAAGTGCGAGCGATTCAACGTCAACAAGTGCATCTGACTCAGCGTCAACAAGCGCATCAGATAGTGCGTCACTAAGCACAAGCGCAAGCGACTCAGCGTCAGTAAGTGCATCTGACTCAACATCAGTAAGCGCAAGCGACTCAGCGTCAACAAGTGCATCTGACTCAGCGTCAGTAAGCGCATCAGATAGTGCGTCACTAAGCACAAGCGCATCAGATTCAGCGTCAACAAGTACATCAGATTCAGCATCAACAAGTGCAAGCGATTCAGCGTCAGTAAGTGCATCAGATAGTGCATCACTAAGCACAAGCGTGTCTGACTCAACATCAGTAAGTGCGAGCGATTCAACGTCAACAAGCGTGTCTGATTCGAACTCAATGAGCGCATCTGATTCAACATCAGTAAGCGCAAGCGACTCAGCGTCAACAAGTACATCTGACTCAGCGTCAGTAAGTGCATCAAATGTCACTTCGAATGCAACTTCTAATAGTGCATCAACTGGAGAAAGTACAAACTCATCTAATGTAGTGCAACAATCAAATCATAAAGATAATAGTGATGAGAACAAAGAACTTCCTGAAACCGGTAATAGCAATGACGCTAATAATACAAATGTATTAATGGGAGCTGTTCTTTCATTACTTGCTGGATTAGGTTTAATGAAGAGATCACGTAAAAACAAAGAAGATAAAAAATAACAATAGATTTTAATCTATAATAATATGAAGTAAAACAAAGAGGCTAAGACATAATATTGAGTTTACGTGATAGTAAATCAACTATGTTTTTAGCCTCTTTGCACTCATATTAAAATTTAAGAATTTTAGGTGAAAAAATGTTAAGAAATAAAGAATTCAAAGTTTTGCATAAAAGAATTATTTTTACAATACTCATTCTTGTCATATACATACTAGGAAGTAATATTTCTATAATTGGTAATGAATCAATTAAATTTAACCATGACAGTTTTTTTAAATTAGCTATTTCAAACGTCGGTGGAGATTTAAACTCATTGAATGTATTTTCATTGGGGTTAGGCCCATGGTTAACAGCAATGATTATTATCATGTTATTCAACTATAGAAATGTAGATAATATTGTTAAGCAGACTCGTTCTGAAAAGCAAATAAAGGAAAGACTATTAACAATACTCATAGCAACGATACAAGCATATTATGTTATCCATACCTATGTTCAGAATAATATAATACAGAGCACAAATATTCTGTTACTTGTATTAGTTTTACTAACAGGGACATTATTTTTGGTCTGGTTGGCTGATCAAAATACTACTTATGGAATTGGTGGACCAATGCCAATTGTATTAATGAGTTTAATAAAATCGTTATTTCATCAACAATTATCTAATATAAATATAACAACAACATTATTTATTGTGATTGGTTTATTAATTATAGCGATGCTAATACTTCTCTATATAGAATTATCAGAGTATCGGATTCATTATAAAGATATAATGAACATGGCTACACAAAATTCACATTCATATCTTGCCTGGAAATTAAATCCAGCAGGAAGTATGTCTATAATGATAAGTTTATCTTTGTTTCTATTGTTAAATAGTGCTATTAACTTAATTGGAAACTTACTTCTGAATAAGGAAATGAATGTAGCAATTTTTGGTTTTGATAATCCTGTAGGTATTACAGTATATATTGTAATACAAATCATTTTTGGATACTTACTATCTAGATTTTTGATTAATACTAAAAGGAAATCTAAAGAATTTTTAAAAAATGGAAATTACTTTGTAGGTATTAACCCTGGTGAAGAAACTGAGCGATATTTAAATAAAAAAGCAAGAAGAATTTGCTGGTTTGGTTCAATTACAGTGACATTGATTTTAGCAGTGCCCTTGTATTGTTCATTATTGATTCCAGAGCTTTCAAAAGAAATATATTTTTCAATACAACTTATTGTATTAATTTATATTGGTATAAGTATAACCGAAACATTAAGAGCATATTCTTATTTTGATAGATATAAAAGCATATTAGACAAATATTAGGGAGGAATTTTTAATGAGATATTTTATACCGGCGTGGTATAGTAGACAAAACTTGTGGAAAGACCATACCCTCCCCTTCTATTATAAGCCGGATAAAACAGAGTTTGATGACATGATTAGCTTAATGTCTATGCATAAGAAAAATGGTTATAAATATAAGGTGCTAGTATTAAATTATTCACCTAATTTAAGGTTGTTTTTACATAGACACGATTTATTTGAAAGTGATTATTGGTCTGTTTTTGATGTGTTACAAAGTGCTCCAAACACATTACCTAGAGCTATTGATTATTTAGATTTGAACTGGCCTAAAGACACAGAGTTTGTATATTCACCGTTTATGGTAGAAGCAGTTATAAGCGAAAATACGTATTCTCAAGTTACGTTTAATCAAGAGGGATATGTACTTCATATACATGAATATGAAAATGGATTGCAACAACAAAAGATGATATTTGACGATAGAGGATTTATATCTTCAATTATTAAATATGAAAATGATAATGAGGTTAAACAAACTTATTTAAATGTATTGGGTGAAAAGATACTAACTGAGGACTTAATAACAGGAGAAGTATTAGTTAATAATACAGTTAAAAACTTATTAGACCATAGTAAATATTTGAATATGTTGGAAATAATAGAAGAGATTGTTGAAAAATTTTATAAAGATCAAATAACATTATCAGACAATTTTATTGCTGCTTCTGATGAAAGACATAATCAGTTAATCACACGTTATTTTGAAGCAAATCAATTATGTTTTTCTCTATTTTCAAATAGAAATAGAGAAATAACGCCACATTTAATTCACTCCATGCAACCTGCAAAAAGTTGCTTAGTTGACACAAAAGAAAATGAAAGAGAATGTAATCTTATTGCTAATAACAATTCAATTGACATGAAAGTGTCTAGAATTACACCCTTTGATACTGAAAAAATACCAAATATAAGTTCACAGTTATATAATGTGCATATTGGTTTTTGGATATATAATTTATCAAGAGATGTAGTAGAGACTACAATAAATCAATTATATAATTATATAAAAAATAAAGAAAACTATAAAGTTACTATTTTAATGAAAGATATAACAAGCAAAACGCCGAAATGGTTATCAGACATAGTAAAAGAAAAAAATGAATTATATAATGAAGAACAAAAAACTTTAAGTGAAGAAATGGCTGATGTGTTAGAAGAAGAAATAGAATTTATAGAAATAATTAAAATTGAATCAGTCCTATTTGAAGAAGATTTAATTAGAACAATGTCACAATTAAGAGTAGTTATAGATTTGGGTGATGAACCGGATTTATATCTACAAATTAGCGCAATAAGTGCAGGAGTACCTCAAATTAATATGATAGAAACGGATTATGTGACACCTAATGTAAACGGGTTAATAATACCAAGTTCATCTAATATTACACAGGCACTAGATTACTTCTTACTAAGTTTGAAAAACTGGAATTATTCTTATGCATCTTCCATAAAATTAGTAGATGAATTTAGTTCGACTAAGATAATAAGAGAAGTGGACCGTTTGATAAAAGGAGAGTTACATGGTTAGAAAATTTAACATATTGCAAATCGGCGGAGAAGATTTAGAACCTATTTTCCATGATAAAAAAAACGTGTACATCGATTATCTTGATCCAATACTATTTACATTTGAAAGTGGATATGAAGAAGCAATTGAAAATTTAATAGATGAAATTGGTTCCTTTAATTTAGTATTTATTCAAACAACGTATTCTCAAGAATTGATGAAAGTTATTGAATTAGTAGGAGAGCCATATACGATTTATGTAGATGAAAAATACTGGGATTTTCAATTTGAAAATGATCCTCGAGTAAAATATAAATTTATTAAACCATTACTTTATAAATCAACAGATGAGTTGCATCATAAATTAAAAGCGGGTGCTTTTACTAAGCAATACGGAGATAAAGTCTTTCCAATTAAAGGAGAGGTAAGTCCTAGTTTTGAAGGAGAATTTGAATACTTAGGTAACAAGGAGCTCGTTTTATCTGGAGATTTTGGGGAGTCGTATACTCCAATTGTTAGCTGGAACCAAAATTTAGTTTATGATAAGAATATGATGGTACAATTATGGCCAGAATTTTTTGTAGAGGGAAATGTTGATATCCAATATGTCATTAGATTAATCCCATTTGGCTCATTAGAACATACAAAAGATGTTATAACCGTAACAAAGGATGATTTAAAACAACCTTTGGAATTGATGCCAAGACCTTATGATGCAAACATTTCTATAGTGGTAAAAGCTAAGGGGACGGGTGTTGTACATCTTAGGGCAATCCATAAACGTTGGTCTCGTGCAGAAATGGGCCAATTTATAATGGGTGGTCAACGTTATAACGATGAAAATGGCGAAGAGTTTATACACTATTTCAATCCTGGTGATTTAAAGCCTCCACTAAATGTATATTTTAGTGGGTATCGTTCAGCAGAAGGGTTTGAAGGATATTTTATGATGAACAGTCTAGAAGCCCCATTTCTACTTATTGGAGATCCTAGAATCGAAGGTGGATCCTTTTATCTTGGCTCTGAAACCTATGAAAATAACATAAAAAAAATTATTAAAGAAGCATTGGAATATTTAAATTTTAAAGAAGATGATTTGATATTATCTGGATTGTCGATGGGATCATTTGGCGCATTATACTATGGTTCACAATTAACCCCAAGAGCTGTGATTGTTGGTAAACCTTTAGTTAATATTGGTAGAATTGCTGAAAATATGAAACTAAAACGACCCAATGATTTTGGAACGGCACTAGACATTTTGATGTCACAAGCAGGCACATTTAGTAAACAAAATATCAATCATTTGAATAAGCGTTTTTGGGAAAAATTTAAGCAAAATGAAGTTGAAAATACTACTTTTGCTATCGCATATATGCAAAATGATGATTATGATGATATAGCTTTTGATGATTTAATGTCTTTGCTAGGAGAATCCAGAACACATGTCATGACACGTGGCGTTCCTGGTAGACATAATGATGATTCGGCAACTATAACAAGTTGGTTTGTAAACTTTTATCATATTATTTTAAATAATCAATTCGGGAGAGAGTAATATGAACCAAAACAATCGATTTGATATCACCTGGACAAAGATACATAAAAGTACTTTTATGTATGGAACTAAGCTAAAATTTAAGAACAATTTTGTCAGCATGGACAATTCGTTGATGCCCTCAGGAATGGTGATACATGAATGGAACATGTTATCAAGTTATACAACAAATAAACAAGTGCCTTCATTACCACTATTGAAAAAAGGGAACAATTATAAAATTAATTTTGATTATGATGTCACACCTGAAAGATCAGTGTATTTTAAAATTGTTTTATCTAAAAAGAATGGTGAAAAAATTAAAACTATGATTATCGAAGATGATGATATTGAGTTTAAATATCCAAAAGATGCCTATTCTTATAAGATTGAATTAATGAATGCTGGATTTCAGCATTTACAATTTCGCCGAATTATTATTGAAGACCAACATATAGAGAACAGTCACTCAACTATATCAACTGATATTAGTGAAATGATAGATAAAATCAGACACAATAAAGTATAAAATTCAGAAAGAGGTGTCATAATGACAGGTAAATTTGATAATACTATTAATAAGATGCGGTTAAAAAAACTAAATAAAACATTAAATAGTATCAATAAAATGAGTCATGTTTTTTCTGAATATACTGATGAAGCATTAAAAGCAAAAACTCAAGAATTTAAAAAGAGAATAATGGAGTCTAAAGCGACTTTAGATCAAATTTTGCCAGAAGCATATGCTGTTGTAAGAGAATCTGCCTACCGTGTACTAGGCATGTACCCCAAAGATGTGCAAGTGCTAGGAGCTATAGTAATGCATCAGGGAAATATAGCAGAAATGCAAACCGGAGAAGGCAAAACGCTAACTGCAACGATGCCCTTATATTTAAATGCATTAACAGGTAAAAGAGCATTTTTAATTACGACTAATGATTACTTAGCCAAAAGAGATTGCATGGAAATGAAACCATTGTATGAATGGTTAGGCTTAACTGCATCATTGGGATTTATAGACATTCCAGATTATGAATATGAAGCTGGTGAAAAGCAAAATCTATATGCACATGACATCATTTATACTACAAATGGGCGTTTGGGCTTTGATTATCTTACAGATAATTTAGCAGATCACAAACGTACTAAATTTTTACCTGAATTACAGTTTGCAATTCTAGATGAAGTTGATTCAATCATTTTAGATGCAGCACAAACACCACTCGTTATATCTGGTGCACCACGATTACAATCTAATTTATTTGATATTGTAAAAGAATTTGTACATACTCTTAAAGATGGGCAACATTTTAAACTAGACAAAAATAAAAAAGAAATTTGGCTAACAAAACAGGGTATTGATAAAGCAAGTAACTACTTTAAAGTTCATCATTTGTATGATGAAATTAATTTTGATTTGGTCCGTATTATCAATTTATCACTGAGAGCAAAGTATTTATTTGATTACAATTTAGATTATTTAGTATCAAATGGAGAGATTGTGTTGATTGATAGGATTACAGGTCGAATGCTTCCAGGTACAAAATTACAGTCAGGTTTGCATCAAGCAATTGAAGCTAAGGAAGACGTTGAATTATCCATTGATAAGAGTGTGATGGCTACAATTACATTTCAAAACTTATTTAAACTCTTTGACAAATTTGCAGGAATGACTGGAACAGGCAAACAAGGAGAAAAGGAGTTTTTTGAGTTATATTCGAAAATCGTAGTTGAGATTCCCACTGACAAACCTATTCAGAGACAAGATTTAGAAGATAGAGTATTCGCAAATATGGAAGAAAAAAACCAAGCTATCATTGATTTTGTGGTTGAAAAACATAAAAAATCTCAGCCAGTTCTTTTGATAACTAGAACTGCAGAAGCAGCTGAATATTTTTCAGCTAATCTATTCCAATTAGATATACCTAATAACTTATTAATTGCTCAAAATGTTTCTAAAGAAGCTCAAATGATTTCGGAAGCAGGCAATAGAGCAGCAGTCACTGTGGCTACAAGTATGGCAGGACGTGGTACAGATATTAAATTAGCAGAAGGAGTTCATGAAATTGGTGGTTTAGCAGTCATCATTAACGAACATATGGAAAATAGTCGTGTAGATAGACAGTTAAGAGGGCGTTCTGGTCGTCAAGGTGACCCAGGGGTATCTCAAATATTTGTTTCATTAGATGATTACATTGTTAAAAAATGGAGTCAATCTAAAATGATAGAGAACGACAAGTTGAAAAAAATTAATAGTGAAATTTTAGAAAATAGTAAGATTTTCCAAATGAAAGTTAATAACATTGTAAACAAAGCACAGACTGTTTCAGAAGAGACATCTATTGTTCAACGTGAGATGGCTAATGAATTTGAAAAAAGCATTAGTGTACAAAGAGATTTAATTTATAAAGAAAGAGACCGTATTTTAGATATGGTTGACAAAAACCAATTTGATTATAAGCAATTAGCTAAGGATGTTTTTAGAAACGATTTAAAAAAATTTAATATAAATGATAAAAAAGACATAATTAGCTATATCTATAAAAATCTATCTTTCAACTTTGAATCGAATAATGTAAAGATAGATGTATTTAACCAAGAGGCAATTGTTAACTTTTTAATACAACATTTTATACATCAATTTGAGGATAATCAAAAGAAAGCATCAGATCCATATTTCATATTACGCTACATACAAAAATCAATTATTAAAGCAATCGATATGGCATGGATTGAACAAGTAGATTATCTTCAACAACTAAAATCTAACGTTAATAATCGTCAAAATGGCCAAAGAAATGCCATATATGAATACCATAAAGTTGCATTAGAATCATATGAAATTATGACTATGAAATTAAAGCGAAATATTATAAGGAATTTGTGTTTAAGTATTATTACATTTGATAAACATGGAGATCTTGTGATTTATTTCCCATAACATATAGGGGGGGGTACGATGACTGTATATAATGTGAATTTTGGCATAGGTTGGGCAAGTAGTGGTATTGAATATGCTCAAGCATACAGAGCTAAATTATTGAGACAGTTGAATAGAAATATAAAATTTATTTTTTTAGATTTCATATCTTCTGAAAACATCCAAACATTGACTGATAATCTAGGATTTAAAGATGATGAAGTAATTTGGTTATATCAATATTTTAGTGATATAAAAATCGCACCAACAACTTATACTTTAGATGATTTAATAGGTGAAATCGGTAACGAAATTACACATATAGAGGATAATGGCAAAATCAAAAGATTGTATTTTGATTATGATAAAAGTTCATTTTCAACATGTTATATGAAAAATGCAGATAAAAATTATGTGGATAGAGTGGAGTTTGTCATTGAAGGCTATTTAGTAAGAAAAGATTTCTTTAGTTATACGAGAGTGTTTTCTGAATATTATGCCCCTTATCAAAATTATGCCAAGATATATATGAGACAGTTTTACAATGAAGATGGAACAATTGCATATAAGGAATATATAGATGATAAAGAAAGTGTCTTTGTCTTTGACGATGCACAGCTCTATAGTAAATCAGAATTTGTTGCATATTTCATGAATAAATTAAATTTATCAAATAAAGATATCGTAATCTTAGATAGAGCTACAGAAATTGGTCAAGCAGTATTACAAAATAAAGGCGCTAGTAAATTAGGTGTGGTAGTTCATGCAGAACATTTTATTGATAATGCCACCGATGGCGATAATATATTGTGGAATAACTACTATGAATATCAATTTAGAAATGCAAAATTTGTGGACTTCTTTATTACTGCGACCGATTTACAAAATCGTATTTTAAGTCAACATTTTTCTAAATATACTTATGATAATCCATTAATCAGAACAGTTCCTGTAGGTAGCTTAAATCAACTTATTCATCCAGAGAAAAAGAGACTGCCATATTCAATGCTAACAGCATCACGACTGGCTAAAGAGAAGCATGTAGACTGGATTGCTAAAGCAGTTGTGAAGGCCAAAAAAGAAATTCCTAAATTAACGTTTGATATATATGGTCAAGGTGGAGAAAAAGATAAAATAGAACAAATTGTTTATGAAAATAATGCGCAAGAATATATTACATTAAAGGGCCATGTTAATTTGCAAGATGTTTATTCAAAGTATGAATTATTTGCATCTGCTTCACAAAGTGAAGGTTTCGGTTTGACATTGATGGAGGCTGTAGGCTCTGGTTTAGGAATGATAGGATTTAATGTAAATTATGGTAATCCAACATTTATTCGTAATGGTGAAAATGGATATCTGATGTCTGAAAATGTAGAATCTGCAGATGAAGAAGAGAAGATTAATGAACTAGCTTCATATATTGTGAAATATTTTAAAAATGGACCAAAAAATCCAGAACGCACATCATATGAAATTGCTAGCGAATTTTTAACTCAGAAAATAGTAGAAAAATGGAGTATGCTAATTAACGAGGTGCTACATGATTAATATATTTGATAATTATCATTTTAATTCACAATTATTACATCGTTCATTGAAACTTGCAGGGTATCAACATTTGACAATTTGTTTAGAGGATGATGGCTTTTTACCAGATGATGTTACCTCTCCTTACCAATTTTTCGCTCAAAATCCAATTAAACAAACTGATAAACCTTTATTCTTTAA
This sequence comes from Staphylococcus hsinchuensis, assembly GCF_038789205.1. Taxonomy (NCBI): domain Bacteria; kingdom Bacillati; phylum Bacillota; class Bacilli; order Caryophanales; family Staphylococcaceae; genus Staphylococcus; species Staphylococcus hsinchuensis. The sequence continues at coordinate 478,692 of NZ_CP128355.1, read as the reverse complement.
TGAAGTAGAGGTGCCAACCCACTGGGAAATTACAGGTACAAATGATATGGGTAAAATAAAAAATTTAGGGGAAATAAGAGGTAAAATTTTCTATCAATCCAATTTCAAGTCTCGTATTGTAAACCGAGTTGAGTGGTTGGATAATAAGCAACGATTACGCATAGTTGATTTTTACAATAAGAAGGGGTTTAAATTTGCTGAAGCTATTTATGATTTAGCTGGTAAAGCTATAATGAAAAAGTACTTTGATCACCTAGGCAAAGAAATTATCTATGAAAATTATGTGACTGGAGACTACGTATTAAACTGGAAAAACAAGACACACTTTTTCAAGTCTCAAGAAGCATTTGTCATATATTACTTAAAACAACTAAATGTAGATTTGGATGTAATTATCTTTAATTCACTAGCGATGCCTTTTATCGCGTTATATAGAATGAATACAATTGGAAAGGGAATTCTCGTTTGGCAAGAAAATAGTCATGGAACTATTCCAGGAAATATGAAACTTATGTTTGATGAATCGTTAAATAGAAATTATTCAATCATAATACCAAATAGAGATGAATATCTAAAAATTCGCCAAGGGCTTTGTGATAAAGAACGTGATAAAGTAATTAGAGGTGGCTATCTTTATAGTTACCGAAAGCAAAACCAATTTACTAGAAATATATTAACTTTAACAAATTCCGATCAATTGCTCTGTATTGAAGAATTAGTAAAAAGTAATAGTGAATATCAATTTCATATAGCAGCTATTACAGAAATGTCTAATAGGCTATTAGATTTAATGAAATATGATAATGTTCGATTGTATCCAGTGGCGAATGAAGAGACAATTGAATCATTATATCAACGATGTGATATTTATTTAGATAACAATAAAGGTAATGAACTATTGAATGCAGTTGGTCGAGCATTTGAAAATGATATGGTGATATTTGCAACGCATGATGAAGCACATAATCGTATGTTTACAGCGCCTGAAAATATTGTTATGAAAAAAGATATTAATAATTTGACAACAATGTTGCAAAAAATGTCTAATAGTAAGAAAACATATCTAACTAGATTACAATTACAGAAAAATTATTCAAATGAAATTGAACCTGAAAAACTCATTAATAAAATTAAGGTTATGTTGCAAAGTTAATTTTATAGTATGATTTTAACGAAAAATAGATATAAGCAATTTAATAAAGAAATAATCACTGTAGTCATTGGCTACTACTCATCTAATATAAATTATTTACATAATAAATGATTATGTAAACCAAATACAAATGGACAAACGGCGTCATATATGTCACTTTACTTGATATATGAGAATGATTTTACCTAATAAATAAGAAAAGCAATGTACAATATCAAAGTGTACATTGCTTTTCTTATTATCGATTACTATGACTAAACTATTACTCAGTTTTTTTATAACCCAGTAAATTTTTAACTGACAAGATAAATCCAATAAATAAAATAATAGAAGCCATAATCCATAGGACAATATACCCATGAATCATATTATGGTGGTTCTTAAATATTTGTATAGTGATAGAACTTACAGATGAATATAAAGCAATTCCCAAATTTTGAATCATTCTTTGTAATGATCCAGCTGTAGCTTGTTGTGATTTTTTGACTAAATTTAAAATACTTCTAGTATTAATAGGTAAGTATATACCACATCCAAAGCCAAAGAATAATAACAGTACAATAAGTTTCCATATCAATAGGTTATATTGAAGTAGACCAATAACTAAATAAGATATTCCCATCAGTAATATACTTAAAGTTAGCAATAATTGATTGTTGAATTTTTTTGTTAGTTTATTAGAAAATTGTGACATAATAACCATTCCTAATGGCGCAGAAAGGTTAACTATTCCTACAATCAATGTATTTAACTTAAGATTTTGTTCTATATAAAAAGGTGGGATAATGAAACCTAAAGACATAGAACCTCCTAAAGTGAAAATGCCAAATAGTAGGGACAACATCATTTTATTTTGTAACCATGTTACAGGAATTAATGGGAATTTAACTTTTGATTCCCACTTTATAAATAGCCATAAACTAATCAAAAATATTATCAAAAGAACGATTATAAACTGAGATTTTAAAAAAGTTATAGCTAAAATGAGTGAGGATAACATTACAACCATTAAAATATTGCCTATAAAGTCAAAATTTAATTTAAATCTTTCCTCGTTTAATTCTCCTATGAAAACCTGGTTTATGACTACTATAAGTATGATGATAGGTATATTAATCCAAAAAATCATAGACCAATTACTAAAGTTTAATAATATAGAGCCTATACTTGGCCCAAGTATAGGTCCTAAGCCGAGTGCCATACTAAATATACCTAAACCCTTTCCTTGTTTATCATTAGAAACATAAGATGTAATAAGTGCAGCTGCCGTTGCTTGTACCATAGCTGCTCCTATACCTTGTATAGCTCTAAAAATAATAAGGAAATACTCTGTTGAAGATAATGCGCATAATAAAGAAGCTATTCCAAATAAGATTATGCCGAAATTAAATATTTTTATTTTTCCTATAGCGTCTGATATTTTACCAAACAGAGTGATAAATGATACTAACATAAGTGTATATAATGTTACTGTCCACATCATTATAGTTAAATTTGAATCAAATACGTTTGTTAGTGTAGGTAAGGCCACATTAATAATGCCAGTATCTAATGTTGATAAAAACATACCTAAACTGGTGACTAGTATAATTAAATTTTCGTGAATGAGGCTGTTTCTTTTCATTTTAAAACCCACCTTTCAACTTTTATAAAACAAGTATAAAATAAGAATATTTAAATGAATGTCGAAATAAATGCTTGTTATACTAGTGATATATAAAGGGGGTATTAACTATGAATATTTACAGTAATATTACTCAAACTGCTCAATTAATAGGTGACGCTACAAGAATGTCAATATTAATGGATTTATCTGGTATGCACGCACTAACAGCAAGTGAATTGGCAAAGTCAGCAAATGTTTCTCCCCAAACAGCAAGTTCTCACTTAAAAAAATTAATAGAAGGTAATCTTATTATAGTAAGACGGCAAGGCAGGTTTAGATACTACCAGTTATCTAATGAAGAAGTAGCTAAAGCTATTGAGTCAATTGCCAATGTATCAGGACCTTTAGTTTCCAATTCGTTAAATGATTTTACAAAAAAGAAAAAACTAGAATTTGCTAGAACATGTTATGGACATTTGGCTGGAGAACTGGGTGTTAAAATTACAAAGGCTTTAATGACAAAAGGATACATAAAAGAAACTGATAATTCTCGTTATAAACTGACACATGACGGAGAATTATGGATTAGTAAGTTAGGTATTAATATTGCCAAACTAAATATTAATGTTCATTCATTGCCGTTACATATTGATTGGACGGTAAGACAAAACCACCTGGCTGGCCCTTTATCGTTAGCTTTAACGAAAAAATTTTTAGAACTAGGATGGTTAAGAGAAGGGAATATGAAAAGAGAAATAATTCTCACACCATATGGCAAAAAAGCATTATGCGAAGAATTAAATTTATGGTCAACGAAAGTGTGCAAAAAATAACCATTTTCTGTACACTCGTTTTTTATGTCTAAATAAGTATGTATTACATAGAATTATGTGTTCAAAAACCCAACAAAAAATCTATGTTCAAAAAAGATCTTGTGATTAAGTTATGGTACACTGAAGGTGTATATAGGAGGTTTGTATTTTGAAAATAGGTTATGCAAGAGTTTCAACTGGATTACAAAATTTAAATTTACAGGAAGATCGATTAAATACACATGGTTGTGAAAAGATATTTAATGACCATATGAGTGGTTCAAAAAGTAAAAGACCTGGTTTAGATAAAGCAATTGAATTTGCGAGGTCAGGAGATACCATTGTTGTTTGGAGACTAGATAGACTAGGACGTAACATGGAGGATTTAATCACATTAGTTAATGAACTTAACGAACGAGGCGTGAGTTTTCATAGTTTAGAAGAAAATATAACGATGGATAAATCAAGTTCTACAGGACAATTATTATTTCATTTATTCGCAGCATTTGCAGAATTTGAACGTAATTTAATTTTAGAACGTTCTTCAGCTGGCCGAATTGCGGCACGTGCAAGAGGAAGATATGGAGGGAGGCCTGAAAAATTAAATAAACAAGATTTGAATTTACTTAAGACGCTTTATGATAATGGCACACCCATTAAAACAATAGCAGAACAATGGCAAGTTTCACGTACAACTATTTATCGTTACCTCAATAAATTGGAGGACAAGGAAGATGAAAAACAAGGAGAAGTATCTAACTAATTTTTCTGAAGCCAAACGTAAAGAAGCTACTCAAAAGTACAATATAATAAAACCTTTTATCTTGGGAAATCAATCTTTATCAAGTATTTCTAAAAATAAGGACATTGCATTAAGTACACTTTATAGGTGGAATAAATTATATAAGGAAGAAGGGCTTACTGGTCTAATTCATAATACAAGAGTTGATAAAGGTGATCATAAATTAGAACAAAACATAATTGACGAGATTAAACGCCTTTCACTCAAGAATAAAAGAAATAGTATTGCTACAATTCATAGGAAAATCGTTAATTATTGTATAGAAAATAATTTTGATAAACCAAGCTACAAACAAGTTTATAGTATTATTAAAGCAATGCCTAAGTCTGTTATTGATTTCTCTAACCAAGGTGAAAAATACTATCAAAATAAGTACGATTTAATACAAATAAGAGAATCCTCAAGACCCAATGAAATATGGCAAGCCGACCATACTTTGCTAGATGTCTATATATTAGATCAAAAAGGTAACATCAATAGACCGTGGTTAACCATTATTATGGATGATTATAGTCGTGCAATTGCAGGCTACTTTTTAACATTTGATAGTCCTAATGCCAAGAATACTGCCCTAACACTACATCAAGCTATTTGGAATAAGAGTGATACAAGATGGCCAATATGTGGGATTCCTGAAAAGTTCTATACTGACCATGGAAGTGACTTTACTTCACATCATATGGAACAAGTCGCTGTTGATTTGAAAATTAATTTAATGTTTTCAAAAGTTGGCGTGCCACGAGGTCGTGGAAAAATAGAAAGATTCTTTCAAACAGTCAATCAAACATTCCTAGAGCAAATTCCTGGATATATAAACAATAACGATGAGTTTAAAAATTTACTAGAATTTCAAGAGTTCGAAGAAAAATTACGCCAATTTTTGATTGAAGACTATAATCACAAAGAACACAGTTCTATTGGTTGTTCACCAACAAGTCGATGGAATAGTAATCTCTTTTTCCCCAATATGCCCAGTAGTTTAGAACAACTCGATTTACTCTTACTAGAGATTCCTAAATCTAGAAAAATCCATTCAGATGGTATTCATTTTCAAGGATTTAGATATAGTAATACGAATTTAGCAGCTTATGTAGGTGAATATGTACTGATTCGTTACAATCCCAATGATATGGCTGAAATACGCGTGTTTTATAGAGATGAATTCCTTTGTACAGCTATATCTCCTGATTTATCTGATTATTCAATTGATATAAAGGATATACAACATGCTCGTAGTCAGAGAAGAAAGCACTTGAAACAAAACGCTATTAGCCCTAGTACGACTGACTTAATAAAAGAAGAAAAAAATCAAAGTTATTCACCTCACAAGATAGACAAAAATGTCAAAAAGCTAAAGAGGTATCATAATGACTAAAAAACAGAAGTTCATTGAAACAAAAGAGTACAAACGATTTGCTGAATTTTGTGATGCTTGTATTAAATATCAGTATATTGGTATATGTTATGGTCAACCAGGTGTGGGTAAAACATTATCTTCACGATATTATACCAATTGGGATATTATTGAAAACCAGGTTAACCATAGGGGCTGGAAAGATTTAGCTAATAAAACAACGGACGATATATTATCTGTAGACAAAATATTTTATACTGCACCAGCAGAAAAGCAAACAAGATTGAGTAGTGACTTACACAGTATTAATGGAAGTATTGATTTGGGTCAAAAATTACATGTTTTAAATAAATACGAGCATGAACATAGTGAAAATTTTAGTGATGCATTCCAAGACATTGAACTCATTATAATAGACGAAATTGATAGACTTAAAGTGCAACATTTAGAGCAATTAAGATCTATCTATGATGAACGTGACCTAGCAATGGTATTCATTGGTATGCCAGGTATTGAGAAAAAACTATCTCGTTATCCTCAACTATATTCTCGTATAGGTTTTGCACATGAATTCGATAATTTAAGCAAAGATGAAACACATCATATATTAGAGTATAAGTGGCAAGATCTAGGAGTTGATTTAAAACTTGAAGACTTCACTGACTATGAAGCTATAACAACTATTATTAAAATCACTAAGGGTAATTTTAGACTTATTCATCGCTTGTTTGCGCAGATAGATAGAATTATGGATATAAATGGCTTAGATAAAATCAGCACCGAGGTTGTAGAAACAGCAAGAGACAGTTTGGTCATAGGTATACGATAATAGAAAAAGCAACGTACCATATTAAAGTACGCTGCTTTTTCTCATTTATTAAGTGAAATTATTCTCATATACCAAGTAAAGTGACATACTGATATGATGATACACTTATGTTGTCATTAGGGTATTACACCTATAATGTTTGTGGCGTTCTAAAATGAAATTTGAGGAGTACTTAACAAAATGAAATTTGGATATGCAAGAGTCTCAACTGAGGAACAGCATCTGGAAAATCAAATCAATTGGTTAATTGAGCAAGGAGTTGATCGCAAGAATATATTTGTAGATGAGATAAGTGGTACAACAAGTCCTTACGAGCGTGATGGTTTTAAAAGTTTATTAAATGCCAAAATCAGACAAGGTGATGATCTATATGTTTTCAAATTAGATCGTCTAGGACGTAAGGCAAATGTCGTTGAAGAAATGGTACGTGAGTTGCTAAATGATGGTATTATACTTCATTCCAAAGATTTACCCGATATACCAGCCAATGATAAATATGGCATGGGTAAGTTATTGCTTAATGTAATGTTGTCCGTTCTAACATTTCAAGCCGAAACAGAACGTTTATACATGCTTGAGCGTCAGCGTGTAGGTATTGAAAGAGCTAAAAAAGAAGGACGTTATAAAGGTAAGAAAGTAAAGTATTCAAAAGATAGTGATAACCCTCAAGGTCGAGTTATTTATGAAAAAGTAGTAGAGGTATTAAAGAATGGAGGAACAATCAGGGGCACAGCTAAAAAGTATGGTCTAGGTATGAAAACTGTTCAACGTATAAAAAATGAAATCAAACGTGAATCGGAGTGATCTTACAATGATAAAAGATAATAAAATAATTCAAAGAATGATCCAAGATAAAATGAATGAGCAAAATTTAGATCTATTGTTACGTATATTAAATAACTTATTTGAATTAGAACCAAGAGAATACACAAGAATAAAAAATAGTACTGAACAAATAGTACCTACATTAGAAAAGAAGGGTGGTTATTTACCTGAACATTCAAAACATATTCTTGAAAAAATATTCTTTAGGTTAGCTGATTGTGAATGCGAAGTAGAATCGGAAATGAACTTGTATTTTATAATAATTGATCAAGAAGTAATTTACGAAAATATAGTAAACGAATTACGACCTAATAAAGATAATTTAAATGTTGAACTTGATGATAATGGTGAAATAGGAGCATTTATAAAGGATTATAAAGAAATACAACGAATATCTGAAAAATATGATGTTGATATTACATTAGTAATCAAAATATTACACAAATTACAGAATGAATCGGAGGAATAAAATATGAATGCTAACTTTGCTGAATATGTAACAGAAGAAGAAAAAGAATATTATATACAGAATTATTTAGATGAGTATGAGCCTAAAGAGTTTAATAAAATACTTTATGGATTATTGAATTACAAAGAGAAAGAGAGAGTTGTTGATTTAGAAAAAGATATTGAACACTTTAGATCTAATTCAGAAAAAGAACTTGGTGATTTTATGGACTTAGTAGACATGCAACAAGCAAAAGGTGAATTACAAGAGTTTGAAGAAGATCGAATGGAGGCGTATCACGATTATGTATAGCAATGAAGATATCAAAAAATTAAGAAGTAATTTTTTAGAAAAGACCAAAACATTATCAATTTGTATATGTAGAAGAATTGGAATTTGAAGAACCTTAAAAACCTAAAAATCAGTCTAGGCGTTAGTCCTAGACTTACGTTTTTTAGGTTAAAAGAAAGGAGCTAACCTTTAAGGTTAGCTCCTTTTTGTGTTCTCTATTTTGATAATTCACTTGTCCTTATGATAATTCACAAAATTAATAACGTATACTATTGTCATTAAAAGAAATGGTATTGTTAGCAATAATGTATTTAAACGCCCTATATTCGATACCCATAAAAAGAGTGTTAGCATTAATACATAATTGATTATTACTATAAAGAGTATAGGCCATCTGTACATTTTATTCTCCATAATTATCACACCTTAATTAGCAACCTGCTACGTAGCCACCTGAAGCACCGCCGATACCTCCACCGACTGTACCTACAACGCCACCACTTACTGTACCTACAACTGGTAATGTAACTGTACCCACACCAGCACCTGTAAGACCTCCTGCTGTTGCTCCTCCTACAGCACCGCCTGCTGTTCCGATAACACATTTAGCAACAGACCCTTTTTTCTTTTTACGGTCTTGTTGATTAGGAACTACCTGCATACCTAATTTACCTTTTTCTTCAAAATAAACTATGTTTACATTTTTACCGTTTTTGTCTTTAGCTGTTGATGGTAATTGTTCTGTTTTATTTGTATTTTTATCTTTTAATGTAGCTATACCATTTTCATCTACATTGTATGTAATATTTTTATTTAAATCAATTCTACCCATATTGTCATCAATTTTTACTATTTCACCAGCACTTTTAGATGATGCTTTTTGTGTTTGGTTATTTTCAGCAGCTTGTGAATGATTGTCCGCTAAACCAGTGCTAACAGTCATACCAGTTATGATAGCAAATGCAGCAAAGCCTTTAACTACTTTTGATTTTACGTTATATGCTTTTTCCATATGTCATCTCTCCTAATATGTATTTGTTTTGTATCTATCTATAAATTACCATTTATATAGTTTTAAAAGTTATTGTAGTTCATAAGTGTCTGTATTTTATTCATATTCGTTGAAATATTGACTTTATTAATTAAATTTAAATATAATATGTCAAAAAAAGGATGTAACTATTTTATGAAACGAATGTTATTTTGCTTTCTAATATTATTATTTTTAGCAGGATGTTCAAATAGTAATCATCATAAACCTAAAAATAAAATTGTGGAGTATGGTGATTTCAAATGTCCTTATTGTAAGCAAGTAGATGATCACATCATGCCTAAACTAGAAAAAGATTATATTGATAAAGGGAAAGCTGACTATCAATTCGTGAACATGGCTTTTTTAGGTAAAGACTCAGTAACAGGTTCTCGTGCCGCTCATGCTGTTGAAAATATAGCGCCTAAAAAGTCTTTAAAATTCCAAAAACTTATGTTTTCAAAACAACCTAACCATGAGAACAAATGGATTACTAGAAAGTTAATTGATAAGCAAATAGACAAATTGAATTTAAGTAAGAGTAAAACAAATAAAATCAAAAAAGATTATAGAACGAAAAATAGCCAATCATGGAAAGATGCTAAAAAAGATGTGCGACGCTATAAAGATAAAGGTGTGAAAGAGGCACCAACGGTTTATGTGAATGATAAGAAGTTGAAAGATCCTTATAGTTATAAGGAATATAAAAAGTATCTAAAATAAATAAAATTTATAACGACATAGATAAAACATCTTTGTTATTTTGTTATATTATAGGTTCTGTTGCAAAGTTGAATTTATAGTATAATTTAACAAAAAGGAGAACCCTGTATGAACTATTTCAGATATAAACAATTTAACAAAGATGTTATCACTGTAGCCGTTGGCTACTATCTAAGATATGCATTGAGTTATCGTGATATATCTGAAATATGGTTCTGTTGCAAAGTTAATTTTATAGTATAATTTTAACAAAAAAGGAGCGTTCTCTATGAATTATTTTAGATATAAGCAATTTAATAAAGATGTAATAACTGTAGCCGTCGGCTATTACTTAAGATACGCGCTTAGTTATCGTGATATATCTGAAATACTAAGAGAACGCGGCGTTAACGTTCATCATTCAACGATCTACCGTTGGGTTCAAGAATATGCTCCTATTTTGTATCAAATTTGGAAGAAAAAGCATAAAAAAGCTTATTATAAATGGCGCGTTGATGAGACATACATTAAAATAAAAGGAAAATGGTGCTATTTATATCGTGCCATTGATGCAGATGGTCATACATTGGATATTTGGTTACGTAAGAAACGAGATAATCATTCAGCATATGCGTTTATTAAGCGACTTATTAAACAATTTGGTAAACCTCAAATGATAATTACAGACCAGGCACCTTCGACGAAGGTGGCAATGTCTAAGTTGATTAAAGATTTTAAACTTAATCCCGACTGTCATTGTACATCTAAATATCTTAATAACCTCATTGAGCAGGATCACCGTCATATTAAAGTGAGAAAGACGAGATATCAAAGCGTCAATACGGCAAAGAATACACTCAAAGGTATTGAATGTATTTATGGTCTATATAAAAAGAACCGTAGGTCTCTTCAGATCTACGGATTTTCGCCGTGCTACGAAATTAATCACATGTTGGCCAGTTAAGGGAATACTACCATGTTAAAATGATAATTAGTTATATTTTTTCTGACTTTGCAACAGAACCCGATGTTTACTAGTTTTAGTAAAGATAAAGCAATCCCATCTTTACCCATATTAAAAAAGGGTTGCACGTATCATTTTAACTTTGATTACACAGTAACACCTGAAAATAGTATTTATTTTAAATTGATTTTTTATAAGAAAAATGGGTCTGTCATCGATACAAAAATTATTAACGACCTTGATATAGAGATTTATTATCCTAAAGATGCACATACGTATAAATTACAAATGATCAATGCTGCGTCACAATCACTCAAATTTAAAAAGCTTACAATCTGTGAAGTGAATGAACAGATAAATACTGTACAAATAGGTGAGTTATTAAACAAAAATGAAGCACATCAAATGTTAAATATAATCTTTGTGGAACCTACTACGCAACAACAAACGACTGTATCTTCAGAAGCTATACGTAAGTTTGAAAACGTGTTACTTATTAAAGGTTGGTATAACGGAAAGTTAACGGACGGAATGTCTATGATAAAGCAGCATCTCACTCAGAATTATTCTGATTGCGAGTTGAATTTAATTGGTTATGGCCCTTTATCAAATGAATTTTCTAAAGCCATGAGTCATATAATAGAGGGTCAACCTTTTATAACATTCCATCAAAATACTTCGTTTGCCAAAAAATTATCTGAAGTCATAGGTGAAAATAATCAATCCCATCCAATCACAAAACCATATGTATACTTTGATACGGAAACACATCGACCACATGGTATGGAGGTCATGCAACCTGTATTAAATAAAACGCGTTATTTGGAGTATCTTGATATACGTACTGTAAAAAACGGAGGTACCAATGAAACAAAAAATAGATTCAATAATTAATTCAATGAGATTAAGCCGTTTAGAAAAGACTTTACGTAAAATCAATGAATATAGCACGAAATTTGAGTCATTCACTGACGAAGCACTTCAACAAAAAACAAGTGACTTTAAACAAAGACTCAAGGATGGAAAAGTAACCTTGAACCAACTATTACCCGAGGCGTATGCAGTTGCACGTGAAGCGAGCAGACGTGTGTTAGGCATGTACCCGAAAGAAGTACAAGTATTAGGAGCCATCGCTTTACATGAAGGTAATATCGCAGAAATGCAGACAGGTGAAGGTAAAACATTAACAGCAACCATGCCACTGTATTTAAATGCATTGACTGGACGCGGTGCATTTTTAATCACAACCAATGATTATTTAGCCAAACGTGACTTTCTCGAAATGAAACCTTTATACGAATGGCTTGGTTTAACGAGTGCGTTAGGTTTTGTTGATATCCCTGATTATGAATATAAAAAAGGCGAGAAGAAAGCCATCTTCAATCATGACATTATTTATACGACAAATGGTCGTTTAGGGTTTGATTATTTAATCGACCACTTAGCCGATCATATAGATGACAAATTTTTACCAGATTTGAACTTTGGGATTATTGATGAGGTGGATTCTATAATTTTAGATGCTGCGCAGACACCTTTAGTTATTTCAGGTGCACCACGTGTGCAATCGAACTTATTTAATATTACAAAAGGTTTTGTTGACACATTAGTAGAAGATGAACACTTTGAAATGAAAAAGTCTAAAAAAGAAATATGGCTAACTGAAAAAGGTATCCAAGCAGCGAATGATTATTTCAATGTTGAAAATATATATGGTGAAAAATACTTTGATCTAGTTCGAAATATTAATTTAGCGTTACGTGCACGTCACCTATTTGAATCGAATTACGATTATTTTATAAATAATGGTGAAGTTGTATTAATAGATCGTATTACAGGTCGTATGTTGCCAGGTACAAAATTGCAATCCGGATTACATCAAGCGATAGAAGCGAAAGAAGATGTTGAAATATCTAGAGATTTGAGTGTTATGGCTACAATTACATTCCAAAATCTTTTTAAACAATTTGATGAATTTTCAGGGATGACTGGTACAGGTAAGTCGGGCGAAGCAGAATTTTTCGATTTATACGCTAAAGTTGTTATCCAAATACCTACCGACAAGCCTATACAACGCATAGATTATAAAGATCGCGTATTCTTAAATATTAATATTAAAAATAAAGCCATTATCGAAGAAGTGAAAAGGTTACATGAAGCACAACGCCCCGTGTTACTAATAACGCGTACAGCTGAAGTGGCTAAATATTTTTCTACTCAGTTATTCCAAATGGATATTCCGAATAATTTACTTATCGCACAAAACGTAGCGAAAGAAGCACAAATGATTGCTGAAGCAGGACAACTAGCTGCTGTAACTGTTGCGACAAGTATGGCAGGGCGTGGTACCGATATTAAATTAGATCGTAAAGTGCATGAACTTGGTGGACTAGCCGTTATTATTAGTGAACATATGGAAAATAGTCGTGTAGATAATCAATTAAGAGGTCGTGCGGGAAGACAAGGTGACCCAGGAACTTCGCAAGTTTTTATATCACTAGATGATTTCTTAGTGCAAAGATGGGGCGAGACCGCGCTGAATAAAAATAAACAGTTACAGTCTATGGATAATTCCAAGTTAGAACATAGCCGTGTGTTTCAACGTCGAGTTCATAAAGTTGTGACGAGAGCACAACGTGTGTCAGAAGAACAAGGTGTTGCAATGCGAGAAATAGCTAATGAACATGAAAAAAGCATAAGTATTCAAAGAGATTTAGTTTATAAAGAAAGAGATAAAGTTTTATCTTTGAAAAATGTTGATGATTTTAATTTACAATCATTAGCGCGTGACGTATTCAAAGAAGATTTCATTTTAAAACACAATCAAATTACAGAATCATTATTGTTAGACTATATTTATAAAAATATAAGTTTTAAATTTGATGGTGATCTTTCTACTATTAACATTACAAATAAATCAGAAGTTCTAGAATTTTTGATGGAACAATTTAACAAACAGCTATCGGAAAATAAAGCTCAGCTTAAAGATGATTATTTTCATCTAAGATTTACTCAAAAATCAATCTTAAAAGCGATTGATAGTGGTTGGATTAACCAAGTTGATAATTTACAACAGTTAAAGGGTAGTGTGAATAATAGGCAGAATGGTCAACGTAATGCGATTTTCGAATACCATAAAGTAGCATTAGAATCTTTTGAATATATGGGAAGTAAAATAAAAGGAAATGTAGTTAAAAACCTATGTCAAAGTATTATTACTTATGATGATGGTGATTTAGTAATACATTTCCCATAATTATGAGGTGTACTGAGATGACAATTTATAATATAAACTTTGGTATAGGTTGGGCCAGTAGTGGTGTTGAATATGCTCAAGCATACCGTGCTAAGTTGTTGAGGAATACGAAACATGACATGAAATTCATATTTTTAGACTTTATTCAATCTGAAAATATACAAACGTTAACGCAAAATCTTGGATTTAAAGATGATGAAGTCATTTGGTTGTATCAATATTTTTCTGATATAAAGATAGCTCCGACAACATATACGGTTGAAGATGTCATCGCAAGTTTAGGAAATAAAGTGACCAAAACTGAACAAAAAGGAAAGATAAAGCGTTTATTTTTAAATAATGCACAGACGTTTGTGACGTGTTATTTAAAGGATCAGGAGAAAGATATTGTAGATCGTGCGGAATTTGTTGTTAATGGCATGCTCATTAGAAAGGATTTTTACAGTTATGTGAGGATCTTTTCAGAATATTACGCTCCGCATGATAATAAAGCGAAACTTTACATGCGCCAATTCTATAACGAAGATGGATCGATTGTTTATAATGAATACATCGATGGTGATTCGAGCGTTTATGCTTTTAAAGATGCGAAACTCTACAGTAAAGAAGCATTTGTAGGTTATTTTATTCAAAAACTAGAGCTGACGAACCAAGATATTTTAATTTTAGATAGAGCTTCTAAGATTGGTCAGTCAGTGTTGCAGAATAAAGGTCAAAGCAAAATTGGTGTCGTTGTACATGCCGAACATTTCAGTAAGAGCATCCAAAATAAACAACATATTCTATGGAATAATTATTATGAATATCAGTTTTCAAATGCGCATGAGATTGATTTCTTCATAACGGCGACAGATTTACAAAACGATATTTTAAGTAAACAGTTCGAACAATACGTCGGTTATATTCCTCGCATTCGAACGATACCAGTTGGCAGTTTAGATCAATTGAAAAAATCTAAAAAACGTCGTAATCCTTATGCGATGATTACAGCTTCACGCTTAGCAAATGAGAAGCATATTGATTGGCTCGTGCGTGCAGCTATAAAAGCGAAAAAACAAGTTCCGGAACTTACCTTTGATATTTATGGTGAAGGTGGAGAAAAAGGTAATATTGCGCGTATCATTGAAGAAAATGACGCCAATGATTACATTAAATTGTTAGGTCACGTCAATTTAGACGATGTTTATGTAAATTATGAACTATTTGTTTCTGCATCGACGAGTGAAGGCTTTGGTTTAACGTTGATGGAAGCGGTCGGTTCAGGATTGAGTATGATTGGATTTGATGTAAATTATGGAAATCCAACATTTATTCGTCATAAAGGAAATGGCTATTTAATTCCAATTGATTTAGATGAAGACAGTAACGAGGTCATTGTAAACTGTTTAGCTAAACATATGGTTAACTATTTCAATAAAGGTTTAAAGCAGTCGCATGAAACTTCATATGAAATAGCTGAGCCATTTAAAACTACTAAAATCGTGAAAAAATGGAAAAATCTAATTAAAGAGGTGCTCCATGATTAATTTATTTGATTATTTTGATGCTAAAACTGAACTGCTATATAAATCATTACAACTTGCAGGGCACAACAATCCGACGATTGTGCTACATGATGACGGCTTTCTACCTGATGAGGTAATGTCCCCGTATCGATTCTTCGCACATAATCTCGTTTCACCTCAAGATAAACCAAGATTTTTTAACGAAATCGAAGTACCTAGATTTTGGGAAATTGAAGGGAATAACGATGAAGCGTGGATTAAAGAGTTAGGCGAAAAACGTGGGAAAATTTGCTATCGCCCTAATGATAAACCGAGAATTGTTCAGCGTGTTGAATGGTACGATAAAGACAAAGTTGTGCGTTTTGTTGACCATTATACAAAAACAGGTATTAAATATGCGCAAACGGTATATGATAAAAAAGGTAAAGCTATTTTGAAAAAATATATGGATAGAAACGGCAAAGAAATTATCTATGAGAATTACGTCACACGTGATGTTGTACTAGATTGGGAAGGTCAAACATATTTCTTTGATTCTGAAGTTGCTTTTATTTTGTTTTATATTGAGCAATTAAATATCGAAATGGATGGATTTATTATTAATTCACTTGCGACTTCATTTGGCGTGTTATACAACCTCGAAACAAAAGGTGAAGACGTTCTGTTTTGGCAAGAACAAAGTAACGGTGTCATTCCTGGCAATATGAAAATGATTTTTAATAACGAGATGAGACGCAAGTTTAAAGTGAATGTGCCAAGCCGTTTAGAATATCAAACGTTGATGAACTATACACAAGATTCAGAGAAGAAATTTATACGCCCATCAGGTTATCTGTTTAAATATGACAAGAAAAACCAACATTCGGAAAATGCATTAATCATGACAAATTCGGATCAAATTGAACATATTGAAACAATTGTTATGACATCACCGAATATTACATTCCACATAGCTGCAGTTACAGAGATGTCTTCTAAGTTGATGAACTTAGAGCAACACCCTAATGTCAAACTGTATCCAACGATTACAAATGATAAAATACAGAAACTATATAAGACATGTGACGTCTTTTTAGATATTAATGAAGGCAAAGAAATTGTAGGTGCCGTACAAAAAGCATTCGACAACGACATGCTTATCCTTGGTTATAAGGAAATAGCTCATAATCGTAACGTTACGTCACCGACCAATTTATTCTCTAAAGTGAATGAATTACCTAACTTAAACGAAACTTTAACGTATATCTTTGAAAGTAAAGAAGCATTCGACCAACGTTTAGAGAGCCAAAAATTAAACGTCAACGAAGTGTCTAAAGCACAATTTAACGCCGCTTTAAATGCTGTTATTGAGTAAGCTATAATAGGATAAAGTAAAACAAAGAGTCTGAGACCAAACAAATGTCTCAGACTCTTTGTCAATTAGGCAGTAGGTGACTGAATTGAAAAGGCGATTATATCAAGCTTTTCCACTCCTAGTCGTCCTTGCTGGGATGGGATTACGAAATCTCTATTAGAAGATTTGATTTCTGTCCCATTCCCAAAAAACTGCTGATAAGAGGAATTTATTGCCGACAGTTATAAGCTACACGTTTTAAATTTTGTAATACATACATATCAGTTTGGTAAAAACTATTTTTTAGAACACTGTGAACAATAAACTTTTTGATTCTTTGCCCATTGTTTTACGTTTGTTATTCCCTTTAAATCCTTATTATTTATGGCAATCATGATGTCTTCATTGTCGTCGATTTCTTTTTTACAGTTATAACATTCTAATTTTGCTAAAAACATTTTTAACCACCTCTACTAAATAGTAGCATTAAATTTTATTCATTTTAATTAATGATGTGGTTGGTTTCAAAAACTATAAATCAATCTTCAAATAAGTATTTCAACTTCCCTATAGAGACTATCATCCTACTCTTCCGGTTGTTGGGCCAACAGTAAAGTATAAACAGTATCAAGTATCGGTGTGTGTAGTTGATGTTTTCGTGCACATTGATATAAGAATCCTTGGATACCATCAATTTCAGTTGGTCGTTGTGCTAACATATCGTAATACATGCTCGTTCCCATTTCAGGAGGATAGCTCTCATAAATATCCATAATGTCACTGACGGTGGAAGGTTCCAACACTATTCCTTCAGCTTTTGCAATAGAGATGCCTTCGTTAAGTAATTGATTGCACAACTGTTTCATATTTGGCTTTTCCATCACTTTGACGGGTTGTTGTGTCAAAGCAGTTATTGTATTAATACCTGAATTAACGAGTAATTTATACCAAATTTTTTCTTCTATTTGATCGGTCAATTCAATAGATAATTTAGTATTCTGAGCAATCTCAAATAACTGTTGAGTACGTGAATTATTGTCCATAATCAGAGTATGATCTTGAAAATGTGTGATGTGATTCTCTTGTTTCTGACCACTTATATATACGACAGCTTGATAGACATTTGGGTGTTTAATATGACCTAGTTGGCCATAGCCATTTTGAGCGAGAATAATAGTAGTATGGGAACCAATTAAATGATTTATTTGTGATAAGACGTTCTGAAGTTGAGGGATTTTTACGGCTATGATTAATATATCAACAACTTTTGAGAAATCATTGATTGCAGTTACTTGTAATGTCGAAGTTTGATCAGGCGTTTCATATGAGTGATAGTTCAGTTGTTTATTCGAACGACCGAGTAAGTGGACGTTGTTATATTTCTCTTGTAAATCTTTAGCAATCGTACTACCTACTGCACCAGGACCAATAATTGCAATTTGAGTCATATTGTCATTCCTTTTTATGTATAGTTTGTTAATATATGGATATTATTAAAAATATAACAAATTATGGGTGGGATTTTAATTGAAAACAATAAAACAATTCATCACGATGAAAGAAGAACAAGAAAAGATTTCAATGTTAACAGCATATGATTATCCGAGTGCAAAACAAGCTCAAGAAGCTGGAATTGACATTATATTAGTCGGAGATTCACTTGGTATGACGGTACTAGGTTATGAGAGTACAGTTCAAGTAACGATGAGTGATATGATTCATCATGCGAAAGCGGTGAAAAGAGGGGCGCCTGACACATTTACAGTCGTCGATGTACCATTTGGTGCAGTTGGTATTAGTAGTTCTAAAGATCTTGAATATGCAGTTAAGTTATATCAAGAGACAGAAGCAAATGCGATTAAGATGGAAGGCTCCTATCTCACTGAACATATTAGAAATTGTACGAATATCGGAATTCCTGTCGTATCTCATTTAGGCCTAACGCCACAAACAGTTGGTATCACGGGCTACAAAATGCAAGCTTCGACAAAAGAAGCAGCACAACAATTAATTAACGATGCCATTACTGTTGAAGAAGCAGGTGCAGTGATGGTGGTATTAGAGGCTGTTCCTAGTGATTTAGCAGAGGAAATTGCTCATAAATTAACGATTCCAGTTATCGGTATAGGTGCAGGTAAAGGCACAGACGGACAAGTATTAGTTTACCATGACGTTGTGAATTACGGTGTCGATCATCAGCCTAAATTTGTAAAACGCTTTGGAGATTTTTCATCGGGCGTGGATGCACTTGCTCAATATAATAAAGAAGTTAAAGCTAATGCATTTCCAGATGAAGCGCATACTTATAAAAAACAAGTGTTAGGTGAGGAATCATAATGACTGAATTAATTACTACCATTCGAACTATGAATTTAATATCACAACGTTATCATCAACAAGGTAAATCAATAGGGTTTGTTCCAACGATGGGGTCACTACATGAAGGACATTTAGAGATGATGAAGCAATCTGCATCCGAAAATGACATTACTGTAGTGAGTATCTTTGTTAATCCTCTTCAATTTGGTCCAAATGAAGATTTAGACAACTATCCAAGAGATATCGATAGTGATTTTGAAAAAGCTCAAAGTGTTGGGGTCGATTATGTATTTTATCCGAGTGAACAAGAAATGTATCCGGAAAGACCAACAATCGAAGTTAAAGCTGGAGAGTTGGCGACTGTACTTGAAGGTAAACAACGACCTGGACACTTTGATGGCGTTGTCACAGTTGTGAATAAATTATTTAATATTGTACGTCCACAGCGTGCGTACTTTGGTAAAAAGGATGCTCAACAATTAGCAATTGTAGAAAAAATGGTCGATGACTTTAATCAACAAGTACAAATCGTTCCTATAGATATAATACGAGAAGCGGACGGTTTAGCTAAAAGTTCACGTAATGTTTATCTTACTGAACAAGAAAGAACGGAAGCGCCACATCTTTATCAAAGTTTAAAGTTAGCGCACTCACTATATGAAGATGGCGAACGTAATAGCGATAAGATTATTGCAGAAACGACTGCTTATATTAAAGCGCACACAAGTGCTGATATTGAAACTGTCGCAATTTATAGTTATCCAGAACTTGTAGAACAGTCGCATATTTCAGGCAGTATATTTATTTCGTTAGCGGTTAAATTTACGCAAGCACGTTTAATAGACAATATTATTATCAAATCAGAGGAAAGCTAACTACATTATAGTAAGCCAAAAATTATTTTAGGCGTGAAATTAATCTCTATTTTACAATTGTATGACGTTGATTTATCATATTTATGAAGGGGTATTGTACGTATAGTACGCTTATAGTGAATTTCTATAATAAAGACGTCAAGGTCATTATTATTTATCAATTAGCTATAGCTATCTTAGTAAAAATAGAAAGGTGGTAAATAATGAGTAATTCAGAATCTAAAGACGTCATTTTAATCGGCGCCGGAGTGTTAAGTACGACATTTGGTTCATTTATTAAAGACTTAGCACCAGATTGGAATATTAAATTATTTGAAAGACTAGAAAAACCCGCAATTGAAAGTTCAAACGAACGAAATAATGCCGGAACTGGACATGCCGCATTATGTGAGTTGAACTATACAGTTGAACAAAAAGATGGTTCAGTAGACGTAGAAAAAGCAAAAGAAATCAACGAGGAATTCGAGATTTCTAAACAATTTTGGTCTCACTTAGTAAAGAGTAACCAAATTCAAAACCCACAAGAATTTATCCGTCCTTTACCACATATTAGCTTTGTGCAAGGGCCACGCAACGTGAACTTCTTGAAGAAACGTTTTGAAGCGTTATCAACTGTTCCAATGTTCAAAGAAATCGAATACACAGAAGACCACAACAAAATTAAAGAATGGATGCCTTTAATGATGGAAGGCCGTGATCCTAACGAAACAATCGCGGCAAGTAAAATCAATGAAGGTACAGATGTTAACTTTGGTGAATTAACTAGAAAGATGGCTAGCAATTTAGCAAAGCAAGATAACATCGATATGTATTATAAACACGAAGTTCTTGATTTCAACCGTCGTAAAGATGGCAAATGGGAAGCTAAAATCAAAGATCTTAGAACGAAGAAGATTGAACACCATATCGCTGATTATATCTTCATCGGTGCAGGTGGACATGCAATTCCATTACTACAAAAAACTGGTATCCCAGAAAGCAAACACTTAGGTGGATTCCCAATTAGTGGTGCATTCCTAGTTTGTAACAACCCAGAAGTTGTTGCTAAACACGAAGCCAAAGTTTATGGTAAAGAGCCACCAGGCACACCACCAATGACAGTACCACATTTAGATAGACGTTATATTCAAGACCATAATTCATTATTATTTGGTCCGTTCGCAGCAATCGGCCCTAAATTCTTGAAAAACGGCTCTAACTTGGACTTATTTAAATCAATCAATCCAAGCAATGTGTTAACAATGGTATCTTCAGCATTCAAAAACTTCCCATTAGTTAAATACTCTATTCAAGAAGTATTAGCTAAAAAAGAAGATCGCATGAAAGAATTACGTAGATTCGTTCCAGATGCTAAAGATGAAGATTGGGATATCCACGTTGCAGGTAAACGTGTTCAAGTTATCAAAGATACAAAAGAACACGGTAGAGGTTATATCCAATTTGGTACAGAAGTCGTTAATTCTAAAGACCATTCAGTGATTGCATTATTAGGTGAATCACCAGGGGCTTCTACTTCAGTTTCTGTAGCATTAGAAGTACTTGAAAAGAACTTCCCAGAGTACATGGATAAATGGACTCCAGAAATTCAAAAAATGATTCCATCATATGGTAAATCATTAATCGAAGACGAAGCGTTATTAAGACAAGTACGTCAAGCAAGTGCTAGTGAATTACAACTTAACAACGTATAATTCGTTTTAAGTCTAAGATATAAATAAAAACCAACCCGAAAGATTAATTTCTTTCGGGTTGGTTTTCTTTATATTAATTATATTGTATTTGTTCATATACATAGAGAGTCGTACGAACAATACTCATACTTTATATATTGATATATAATATAAAGTTATAACACACATTAGATAATAATTTATAAGAGTGAGATTGAAGACTATTGTTGTAAACAAATTGCGTAAAATTTGAAAATTTTATGTTTAAAAAGGGTGTAAAATGTATATAGATTAGTAAATCAATCTATAGAGGGTGTCGTTATATGTTTATGATTATTCGCTATAGTAGAGGGAACACATTGTTTTATTTGAGAAATAATTCAAATGATCCTATCTATTCTAGAGTAGTCGCAATGCCTGATTACCAGTATAAAGAAAGTGTAAGTATTTTTGCTGAAAAGTTAACAAAACACGTCGATGCGACTATTAATTCAGTAAGGTTTATCGTCCTTGAAATGAACCACTTAGAACAATCTAACATAGATGACATTGATGAAGTTCGAGATTACCTCGAGGATAGTTTAAATACGCAAGTGATCATGACCAATGATATTATGGAATTTGATTATGATATGTATTTAGCTAAAAGTTAATAATCAAAAGAGAGGTTGAGGCTGAGGCAAAATAGTTGTCTCAGCTTCTTTGTCACCTATTGTGACTACGAAATCTCTATTAGAAAATTCGATTTCTGTCCCACTTCCAACCTCTTAAATTTATTTAATAAGACAAATTGATTTATTCACTTTTAATAGTTAATGCAATAATGAATGCACAAACCATAAATAAAGTAATCATTAATACTACGCCCGGCCATTGTATGAAATTATAAAATACTCCAGCTAATGTACCGCCGACCGATGAACCGATGTAATAAAATAGTAAATAAAGGCTAGATGCTTGAGCTTTATGATGTTCTGCACGTGTCGCAACGATAGAGCTCGCGATAGAGTGTCCACTGAAAAATGCATACACTGAAAATGCGAGTCCAAGTATTTTAAATATTAGGAATGGTAACATCGTCACCCATACACCAAAAATCAATAAAAGTATGCAAAATTTTAATGCGTTTAAAGTGCCTAATTTAGCACGTAACTTCGCATTTAAAATAGAAGACATCATGCCAATTAAAAATAATAGATAAATTAAACTAATCATACTTTCTGACATGTTGTATGGTTTGTGACCCAATACAAAACCAATATAGTTAAAAGCTGCTATATTACAACCAAGTAATAAAAAACCTAGCGCAAATGGTTTTAAGAGACGTTTATTCTTCAGATGATGGCTATAACTTTTCAGTAAAGTAGATATTGAAAAACTTTGCTTTTCAAAATTCTTTGAAGCTGGCACTAAAATAATAAAAAGTATTGCAGCCACTACACTGATAATACCAATTGCACCAAGACCGACTTGATAACCATATATACTTGAAATATAGGCAGTAAATATTCTACCAAATGCACCGCCGACTGCATTACCACTAATGTAGATGCCCATTGCTTCAGGTAAATTCGTAACTGAGATTTCTTCACCAATGTAGGCCATGGCAATCGAAGGTAGACCTGCTAAACAAATACCTTGTATAAATCTGATAATAAGAAATACATTAAAATCTGTGACAAATGCTTGTATTAAAGCCAGTATCGAAACAGAAATTACTGAGAATATCATTACAGGTTTACGACCAAGGACTTCGGATATCGCTCCGAAAAAGAGCATTGCTATGGCGAGCGTTAACGTAGTTGTTGATAGTGCCAAACTGGATAATGTTTCACTAACATGGAACGCTTTCGTGAAATGAGGTATCAAAGGTTGAACACTGTATAATATTGAAAATATGGTGAAACCTGAAATAAATAAGGCGATAATAATTCGCGTATACGCCTTTGTCCCTTTTGTTGCGCGAAGTTCGTTGGCTAATTCCATCTGTGTCATCCTTCTCTATAATTGTTAGTTTTATGGTAGCATGGAACTAAGGATTAAAAAAATGCATAATAATCATGATATCTATGCGTTTCGTACATAAGGAGGGGTAAGATGGAGTGGCATCACCTTGAATACTTTAAACATCTTGCGAATACTGAAAATATGTCATTATCAGCTGAACAATTAATGGTCAGTCAATCGGCCTTGAGTAGAGCGATTAAACATTTGGAAACGGAACTCGGTGTGCCATTATTTCATCGTACAGGACGAGCGATTACATTGAGCAACTATGGTAAATCTTTTTTAATAACGGTGAATAATATTTTAGATGAGATGGCTATTTTTCAAACAAATATTTCAAATGCAACAGACGAATACTCTGGTGAACTCACAATTGGCTTTTTGCATTCAGTTGGAGCAGGTTATATGTCAGAATTTCTGAAAACATTTAAAAAACAATATCCCAATATTCGATTAAAACTCGTTCAAAATCATGCTAATAAATTATTGAAAATGCTAGACGATGGTGAAGCTGATATTGTAATAACGTCGTTAGTTAATAAAGATCCAAACACAATCTTTGAACCGTTAATTACTGAAAAATTGTATATTACGATTAATGAAACGCATCCATTTTCGAACTATAATCAAATTGAAATAAATGCATTACGTGATGAAAATTTTATTTTATTGAAAAAAGGTTTCTCGTTACGAAAGCAAGTAGATGATATTTTAAAATCATACCAGTTACAGCCTCAAATCAGCTTTGAAGGTGATGAAATTATAACCATCGCTGCATTTATTAGTTCAGATTTAGGTGTGTCCATATTACCGCATTTAAGAGAAATACAAATTCCTAATTTAAAGCAAATACCTATAAAAAACCATGATGCTACACGTACGATAGGCATTGGTTATAAAGCAAAGAACATAGCCATACCTGTCATTGCGGAAACAAGAAAATCTTTATTAGCTTATTTTAAAGATTTCGAGTAAATCTACGTTAGATAAGTTGTAAAATCTGAGGTTTCATATCATAATAACTATAAATTCATTATAAAGGAGTGGCGTTATGTTTACGGTTTATGGTCATAGAGGGTTACCGAGTAAAGCCCCTGAAAATACGCTTGCTTCATTTCATGCTGCAGCAGATATAAAAGAATTAAATTGGTTAGAATTAGATGTAGCAATAACAAAAGATAAACGGTTACTCATTATTCATGATGATTATTTAGATCGTACAACGGATATGGTAGGAGAAATTACACAGCTAAACTGGTCTCAAATGCAACAAAGTTCAGCAGGTTTATGGTTTAGTGATGAATTTGAAAATGAAAAACTACCGACATTTGAAGATATTATTGCTTTAGCTAATGATAAAAAAATGAATTTGAATGTTGAATTAAAAGGCGTTTCTGGACCGAATGGACCACAACTATCCGAAGAAATGGTACGCCAAGTTTCTGAAAAACTTAAACAACTTGATAACAGTTTAAAAGTATTAATTTCTAGCTTTAATATTCCATTAGTACATTTATCAAAGCAATATATGTCGGAATACCCAAGAGCTGTATTATTTAAGACAGCAGCTTTTAAAGATGACTGGCGCACAATTATGGATTTTTGTGACTCTCAAATCGTCAATATTGAAGACGCACGCTTAACAGAAAAGCGCGTGAAGATGATTAAAGATGCTGGATATCAACTTAACGTTTGGACTGTTAACAAAAAAACACGTGCGAACCAATTAAAAAATTGGGGTGTAGATGGTATTTTTACAGATAAAGCAGATCAAATGATGCAATTACAAGATGAAAAGTCAAAATAATAACAAAAATTTTTAAAGGAATGTGGATGATGACATTAGACAATAACGACTATGAAAATCTATTGTTTTATTTTGCCTATAAAACTTTTATCAATACAGCTGACGAAATTATAGAACAACATGGATTGAACCGACAACATCATCGTTTTTTGTTTTTTATAGAAAAAGTACCAGGCATTACAATTAAAGATTTGTTAAAGAGTATGGAAATTTCTAAACAAGGCAGTCATGCTTCATTAAAAAAATTAAGAGATGAAGCTTATATTGAAGAAAAAACGTCTGAATATGATAAACGTGTTAAAGTGTTATATCCGACTGCCAAAGGGACAAAATTAGTGAAAGAACTCAATAAAGCTCAAAATGATTTGTTCCAGGATATTCAGAAAAAAGTTGGCAATGATTGGTATGCCATCATGGAAGAATTCGCCTCACATCGTCCAGGCTTCCACGAAGTTAAATATTTGAAAAATGAAGTAAACAAATAAAAGAATAGTTGAGGATATTAGTTTCTGATATTAAGCCCATTAAAAGGATTTTAATAAAATCTTTTTAATGGGTTTTTACTTTCCAATGATTCGTATTTTTAAACAACGTTCGGACGTAAACGCATTGTATTAAAGTAACGTTCAGTTCGGATTGTTGAAGTGTAAAATTATTAGTTCTACTATAAATATAAAGAGGAGTGATATGATGAACAAAATTGCTATTGCTGGTGCTGGCGCAATGGGTGGTCGTATTGGAACACACATTGCTAATGCTGGTTATGATGTAACTTTAATAGATTATTGGGAAGATCATGTGCAACAAATCAACAATAATGGTCTTGAAATTCAGACAGAAACTGAAACTTACACAGTAGACATTAAAGCGAAACATCCAGAAGATGTGTCAGAACAATTTGATTTAGTCATTATTTTGACTAAGGCGATGGAATCGGAACGTATGATTAACGATTTACTGAATGTAGATGCTATCCAAGATGATACTGCTATATTAACGATGATGAATGGACTAGGACATGATGAACGATTTTCAAAAATTGTACCTATGAAACAAGTATTCCTTGCTGTAACAATGTGGACGGCTGGTCTTAGAGGCCCTGGACAGTTGCTATTAGAAGGTACAGGCACAATTGAATTGCAACGTGCAGATGGGCATGCCGATGATCGTACTGAAAAGATTAATAATATATTCAACTACGCACAGCTCAACTCTAAAATTAGTGACAACGTATTTCATTCTATATGGTCTAAGGCGACATTAAATAGTGTATTAAATCCGCTATGCACAATTCTAGACAAAACAATAAATGAATTTGCGCAATATACTAATGCTCGTAAAATGATTACTCCTATTATTGAAGAAATTGTTGAAGTGACTAAGCAAAAAGGCGTGTCATTGTCAGTAGATGAGTTGGTAGAAAAAATAGAAAATGCTTATCCTATCGAAGCTCAAGGTTTACATTATCCTTCAATGCACCAAGATTTATACAAGGGCCGTTTAACAGAAGTTGACTATCTCAACGGACAAATAGTTGAATATGGTAAAGCGTTTGATATCCCTACGCCAAATAATGAAATGTTAACGCATTTAGTACATCAACTAGAGATGAAAAAGTAAGAAGGGACGCAATATAAGTCAATATTATTGACCTTATTTATTAAATACGATACCTTGATAATGTAAGAAGTTCTTATGAAGGGGAATGATAATATGAAAAAACGAGTAGGACAATATTTATTAGATTGTATTCACGCGTTAGACATAGATAAGATTTTCGGAGTTCCTGGTGACTTTAATTTAGCATTTTTAGATGATGTTATTGATAGACAAGATATGCAATGGGTAGGTAACACAAACGAATTAAACGCAAGTTATGCAGCAGATGGATATGCACGTATCAATGGTATGGCTGCTATGATTACGACATTTGGTGTCGGAGAATTAAGTGCAGTTAATGGTATTGCAGGATCATATGCAGAACGTATACCTGTTATTCAAATTACAGGTGCGCCTACAAGAGCTGTTGAAAATGCTGGAAAATATGTACACCATTCTTTAGGTGAAGGTAACTTTGATGATTACCGCAAAATGTATGAACCGATTACAACTACACAAGCTTATATTACACCTGAAAATGCACAGACTGAAATTCCAAGAGTGCTTGAAGCAGCGTATAATGAACGCAGACCTGTGCACATTCACTTACCTATAGATGTAGCAGGTGAAGAAATCGAAGTTAAAGAATCATTCCAATTATCATCAACAGAAAGTAATGATATTGACCGTTATATAGAAATGGTGCACGAGAAATTACAAAGTGCATCTAAACCTGTGATTATTGCGGGCCATGAGATTAATAGTTTTGATTTACATGATCAATTAGAACGCTTTGCACGAGAAAAACAAATTCCAGTCGCTCAATTATCACTAGGAAAAGGTGCATTCAACGAAGAAAGTCCATACTATATTGGTATTTATGATGGCGTATTGGCAGAAGACCAAGTTCGAGAATACGTTGACCAAAGTGATGCGATATTAAATATCGGCGCTAAATTGACAGATTCAGCAACAGCTGGTTTCTCATACGAATTTGATTTAGATGATGTTGTGATGTTGAATCATCGTAATTTCAAAATGAATGAAACAACTGCAGATCATATTGCACTTCCAGAATTATTAGAAGGACTAAACAATATGGATTACAAAAATGATTCAGATTTCCCACAATATCAACGTGTTGAAAATCAAGATTTTGAATTGAATAACAATGCTTTAACACAAGAAACGTATTTCAAAATGATGCAAACGTTTATACAACCAGATGATGTTATTCTTGCAGAACAAGGGACATCGTTCTTTGGTGCATATGACCTAACATTAAGCCGCAGTAATACGTTTATAGGTCAACCATTATGGGGCTCAATCGGTTATACGTTACCATCAACTTTAGGTTCACAAATTGCAGATACAACACGTCGTAATTTATTACTCATTGGTGACGGTTCACTACAGTTAACAGTTCAAGCGATTTCTACAATGATGAGAGAACAAATTAAGCCAGTGATTTTCGTTATAAACAATGATGGCTATACAGTTGAACGTAAAATTCACGGAGAAACAGCTCGCTATAACGATATTAAAATGTGGAACTATCAAATGTTACCTGCTGTATTCGGCGAAGATGAAGCGGTATCAGTGCACGATGTAAATACAAGTGAACAACTTCAAGCTGCATTTGATCAAATAGAACGTGAAACAGATAAGATGCACTTAGTAGAAGTGAAAATGGCAGTACACGATGCGCCAGAAAAATTAAATGAAATGGGTAAAGTTTTCGCTAAGCAAAATGGCTAAGTAAAGGTTCACTCAAATTATGCAAAAAATTAAGTGGGACAGAAATCGATTTTTCATATAGAGTTTTTGTACGCTCACCTAATTGACAAAGAGTCTGAGACATAAATTTTTGTCTTAGGCTCTTTTTTTATATCAATATGCACTATTTAAAAAAGTAACTAACTATTCACTCATTTGTGGAAAATTTATTTCACTGTTCATTCTATAAAAACAAGTCATATCAAGTGTTTGAGCAAACAATTTATATAAAAATGGAAAATAGATAACGATATATCTTGACTGATAACGATATATCGTTTATTATTTCGATATATCGAAATAAAGAAAGGTGATTTATATGTTTAAAAGACATTTTCAAAAAAGACAAGCAGCATTCGCACATCGTTTAATGGATAAAGACGGCTTTGGTTTTGGCAAAGGTCATGAAAGATTCGGAGGACCATTTGCAAAAGAAAGATTTTTCAAAAAAGGTAATTTACAATTTGTTATTTTAAAAATGTTACAAGGCGAGTCTAAACACGGATATCAAATCATAAAAGATTTAGAAGAACAATTTAGAGGATTTTATTCACCAAGTCCTGGCTCAGTGTATCCAATATTACAAATGTTAGAAGATAGAGAGTTTGTATCTATCGAAAAGGACGGTAAAAAGAAAGTTTATTCTATAACTGAAGAAGGCGAAACATTTTTAGCTGAAAATATGGATGACGCCATGTTACAAAGATTAGAACAATTTAAAAATATGGACTTTGAAAAAATGAAAGCTTTTAGAGCACAACTTCAAGATTTATTTAAGACATTTATTATAAAAAGTAAAGAAGCAATGAAAGATAAAGAGAAAAAAGCAAAATTCGACGCATTTGTAGAAAAAACGAAAAACGATTTAGATGACTTATATAGTGAAAGAGAGGGATAAAAATTGGCAGTAAATAAAAACCATAAAATCGCTATTATCGGTGGTGGCCCTGGTGGGTTAATGCTCGGATTGTTACTTCAAAATGCAGGATACCAGTTCACTATTTTTGAAAAAGGAGAACCGACTATTAATAGTGAGAGAGGCGGTTCACTAGATATTCATGAAGAAAGTGGGCAAGTTGCATTAAAAGAAGCAGGTATTTTGGAAGAATTTAAAAAACTTGCACGTTACGATGGTGAAGATACAAAAATTGTAGGCAAAGATGGTACAGTCTATTACGAAGAAACTGCAGAAGGTGAAGGCGGTCGTCCTGAAATTGATAGAGGAGAGTTATGTGATTTAATCAGAACACATATCGATTCAAGTCATATTCAATACGGTTATAAGTTCAAGTCATTAGAGCAATTCAAAAACGGTCAAGTAGAAATCACATTCAATGAAAATGAAAAACAAATTTTTGATTTTGTGATGGGGGTAGATGGTGCATTTTCTAAAGTAAGACCTTACCTCACATCAACAGATATTGAATATACTGGAATTTCAATGATAGAAATCAATATAGATGACGTAAAAAACAAATATCCAGATTTAGCTGCCTACAATAAAAACGGGAAAATGATGGCACTCGATCAAAATCAAGCTTTATTAGCACAACTTAACGGCGATGGACGAATAAAAGTTTATGCTTCATATAGAATGGATTATGATAAATTAGATGACTATAAGAAACTGTCACCATCTGAACTAAAACAACAATTATTGAGAGATTTCCATGACTGGGATGCTTCATTATTACAATATATAGAATCTATGAATGATGACATTTTATTTAGACGTATTTATAAACTACCAATTAGCTTAACGTGGGAAAGTAATGGTTCAATTTCATTGATGGGTGATGCAGCGCATGTCATGAGTCCGTTCGCAGGTGAAGGCGTGAATGCAGCTTTATATGATGCGTATCTATTTGTTGAAGCTCTAAAGCAAAAAGATACATTATATCCAGCAATTCAATATTATGAACAAGAAATGTATAAACATTCTCGTGAAAGTGCTCAAGGCTCACAAGACAATTTAGAACGCATGTTTTCACAAAATGCAGCTGAAAAATTAGTAGAGCTTTTCAAATAATTTAGTTGAAAGAATTGTAAGTGAAAATGATTTTAGTATCAGATTGACCTTATGATAATTAATTGACATATAAGATTGAGTGATTAAGATTATGAGTAAGATCTTATTCTTAAATAAATAAAAGGGGTCAATAATTATGAACATTGGAATCGTTGGTGCAGGCAAAATTGTAAAAGAAGCTTTACCAGTATTTGAGCAAATGCAAGATGTGACGTTTCACAGCATCGTCTCATCCGGCCGTAACCCTCAAAATATTGAAACATTACAGAAACAATATAATATCAAGCATGCATACGAAGATTTCACCCAATTTATAACAGATGAATCGTTAGATGTTATTTATCTTGCTGTACCTAACCATTTACATTTTAAATTTGCAAAGCTGGCCATTGAACATCAGAAACATGTTATTTGTGAAAAACCCTTCACATTGACGAAAGCAGAGTTGCAAACGTTACAAACATTATCACAAGAAAATAATGTAATCATCATTGAAGCAATTAATAATTTATATTTAAATAACTTTGAAACTTTAAAAAATTCACTGCAAGAAATAGGACATTGTAAAATAGTGCAATTCAACTATTCACAGTATTCTTCTCGTTACGATAAATTTAAACAAGGAGAAGTTCAACCTGTATTCGATCCCGATAAAGGTGGCGGAGCATTAATGGACTTAAACGTTTACAACGTGCATCTTGCAGTTGGATTGTTCGGCATGCCTCTTCGTGTGACATATTTCCCAAATATAGAACGAAATATTGATACTTCAGGGGTGCTCATTCTAGAATATGAAAGTATGAAAGTCGTTTGTGTGGGAGCAAAAGATTCAACATCACCAAATCAGTCCACGATACAAGGCGATGTTGCGACATTACAAATTAATGGTCCAACCAATGAACTAAACGAAATAGAATTAAGATATAACGATGGTGGCGTTCAAATGTTTAAAGATCATCAAGATAAACATCGCATGTATGATGAATTTTTAAAAATCACTGACATCCTCCAACATAAAGATTACACATTTGCTCAACAACAACTAGAACATAGCATTAACGTAATGGAAGTGTTGGAACTGGCGTTAAAGAGCGCGAATATTGAAGTAGGACCATCTATATAATAAATAATATTTTTAGTGAGAAAGGTTCAGCGATTTATTGAAATTGCTGAACCTTTTTTGTATTACTTACACTATAAACTATGAAAATAAGTACTTATAATGTTTTGAGTTAATTTTTTTAGCAATTGTGGAGAGTGTTGTATCGTATATTCAAGGGATTGAGGTCGATCTGTTAAACTAAATGCTCCGATGACACCGTGTTGTTGGCATTGTTTGAAATCTACATCAACTGTGCCCCCAATAAATATCACTGGTACATTAAAGCGTTGTGCACAATGAGCAATACCAATAGGTGCCTTTCCAAAAAAGGTTTGGTGATCAATCTTTCCTTCGCCTGTAATGACTAAATCAGCATGTGGTAAATAGCTTTCTAAATTTGTATGTTTAATTACTACTTCAATGCCATCTTCAAAATAACTAGGGAAGAACGCTTTAAAAGCACCACCAAGTCCACCTGCAGCACCTGCACCAGGTAAATGATGAAGTTTCACATTTTGATATTGATTAATCACATCTGCCCAATGTTTAAGGTTGTTATCAAGCTGACGTTGTTCTGTTGTCGTTGCGCCTTTTTGTGCGCCAAACACAAATGACGCACCATTGGAACCAATAAAAGGATTTTGGACATCTGTAGCTATGATAAATTTGCTTGTTGAGATGCGTTGATCAAAATGTGATAAGTCGATGTGTTCGACTTGGCTTAAAGACTCGCCTCCGAAACCAATTTCATTACCGGCCTTATCAGTTAATTGAGCCCCCAATGCTTGTAACATACCAGCGCCACCATCATTAGTCGCAGAGCCCCCAATTGCCAAAATGAAATCTTTGTAACCTTGATCTAAAGCATGTTTAATCAGTTCTCCTGTACCAAATGTTGTTGCTTTCATGACGTTCATTTGGGATGAATTCACATGTGTGAGTCCTGATGCTTCTGCCATTTCAATGACACAAGTGCTTCGGTCGCCTAACACGCCATATCGTGCGTTAACTTGAGCATCTAATGGACCTGTTACGTTAACTTCGATAAACTGTCCATTTGTTGCATGTACTAATGCTGGCATCGTGCCTTCACCACCATCGCCAATAGGGAGGTCGTGAACTGTAGCATCAGGAAAAAGTTCATATATACTTTCTGACATATATTGTGTAATTTCAAAGGAAGTCATACTACCTTTAAATGAATCGGGTGCTAAAATAATATTCATCATTTTCACCTTCCGTACAACGTAATTTATTTCTATTATATCTTTTTTAGTACCGTTATATATATGAAGACACTTTTTCATCTATATAGGAAAAGGGTAAATAACAAAAAACTGTAGAGCATTATTAGCATGATTTGATAATTAAAAGTTTAAAATCACAAAAATAAAACTTCACAAATTGCAAATTTGATTATATAATTTAATTAAGTTATTACCTAACATTACTATACAAATTATTCTATATAGTTTTTGGCGTGAAATCCTAGGTCATTTATGTCAGGCAATGTATATTGTTAAGTAGTAACCTAAAATAACATCAATTGGTGTATTACATAGTGAAGGAGATGAACAACACGACAACATAGACTTACATGAATTCCTTAGTTATAAAGTCACTATGCTTTGAAGGGTGAAGGTGTTATTTATTTAAAATAAAACACAAGCCGTTAATTTGTGTTTTTGAATTGTTACTTTTATGTATCAACTATACTTTTTGACATTATGCATTGAGTTTAACGTGAATAGTGGTATAGGCGTCCCAACGTTTATATCATGTTCTGACAGAAAGTTGAACTACCTTACCGAATAATTACGTATTGATTTACCTCTCAAATTGTATTCCACTCATTTATGAATTACATAGAGTTTAAACAAATTTTATGTCCTCGTTTAATTTTTGAATTTCCTAGATCAACTTTTCCTCTTGAAATAAATTGATTCTGCAGAATTATTAAAAGGCATGTGCTTCCCTTTGGTAATTGTCGCTACCAATATGGATAGCATCACTTTTAATTAAACATAGTTTGTTTTCCCGTAGCTATTTTTATATTCATTTATAGTAACCGGTACTTATGTAAATTTTAATGAGCGTGAACTACAATGCCAAGTATCCATTGGGTACTTGGTTTTTTTGTGCGCTAAATAATGCTATTGCTTGAAAATGAATCTATGCCACCTATACTTAAATTAGAAAGTATTTAATATAAAGAATAATTGACTTAAACAAAGGAGACTAATTATGTTAAAAACAGTTACACCTTATTTATTTTTCAAAGGTAATTGTAAAGAAGCGGTAGAATTTTATAGTGAAGTATTTGAAGGTAAAGTATCTGAAATGAAAACATATGGAGAAGTAGATGAAAAATCTGTCGATAATCCAGATCGTATCATCCATGCGCGTTTAGAAGTAGATGACCAAGTATTTATGTGCTCTGACGTACCAGATGAAGATTTAAACGTGAGAGACAATAGAAATGTTTATCTAGTATTAGAATTTGATAGTGAAGAAGCAATCAAAGATGTATATGAAAAGCTTAAAGCTGATGGCGACGTTCAAATGGAACTTGCTGACATGTTCTGGGGCGCAAAGTATGCTAAATTAATTGATAAATACAACATTGGTTGGGATTTAAACTATACTAAACCTCAAAATAAATAATATTGGTTGAGGTTAGTGACAGTGACGCCTTATACGGAAATACGTTTATAGAAAAAAGCGACTCATTTTGACTGAGTCGCTTTTATTTATTGTATTGAATAAGGATTAACCTTGGATTTTGTTTACTGAAGCATCATAGATAGAGTCTACAGTTTCAGCTAATACTTTATCGAATTCTTCTTGTGATTGACTTACGTTTAAGTCGTTGATTAGTGCACGTGAGAAGCTTGCGATTAAACCATCGTTTTGTTTAAGTACTTCATTTGCATGTGCTCTGCTATAACCACCAGAAAGTGCTACTACACGTACAACATTTGGATGATCAATAAGTGATTGGTATTGGTTTACTTTTGTAGGAATTGTTAATTTCAACATAACAAGTTGATCATCGTTTAAGTTATTTAGTTCTTCTAAGATTGCATCTGATAAGTAAGCTTCGATTTCTGCTTTGTCTTCAGCTTCAATATTTACTTCTGGTTCAATGATAGGTACTAAACCAGCTTCGATAATTTGTTTAGCAACTTCGAATTGTTGCTTAACGATTGCGTCGATACCTGATTTGTTAAATTCAAGGATGTTTGAACGCATTTTTGTGCCGAAGATTTTATGATCGTTAGCACGGTTTAATAAGTCATCTAAATCAGGATTAGGCTTCATTAATTGAACGCCATCTTTTTTCTCGTCTAAACCTTTGTCGATTTTTAAGAAAGGTACAACACCTTTATCAGCTAGATAATCTCCAGTATGTTTACCTTCAACTTCACGGTCCATTGTTTGTTCAAAAAGGATTGCGCCAATGATTTTATCTGATGTGAATGAAGGTGAAGAAACGATTCGTGTACGCATATCGTGAACAAGTTGGAACATTTCGTCATCATTATTGTATTGATCTTCTTCAACGCCGTAACCTCTAAGTGCTTTAGGAGTACTGCCACCACTTTGGTCTAATGCTGCGATGAAACCTTTACCATTTTTAACTTTGTCTAATTGTTCTTGATTCATACTTACAACTCCTTTTCGTATTGTCACTTCATAGTATGATAAAATTTCCTCTCTAACGCAAGTGGGGAGCCTCTTTATTCACAATGAGTACATATCTATTTTAAAAATTTTAGAAAAAGGTATTCACCTAAATAAGTACTAAAAATATTCGTTACAAATTTAATCAAATAAGGGTTGGTTTGTTTAAACTCAATAAAATATTTATTCGTCTATTATGAATAAATATGCATAAAAACAAATTTGTAATGTTTGTTCAGTTTGTTAAGTTAAAATTTAACACTATGATTGTGGAGATTTTAAACAGCGCTAAAAATATTGTAACTATATATTTATTCATAAAATGCATTTGTGAAAATTGAATGCGGTTTGCATTTTTATTTAATCTTCGTTAATCTCAAAGTTATGAAAACAAGAAAAGGGCGATGGTAGTTAGTCTAATCAATGTAATCAATTTCCATACAATTTTATTATGAGGAGTGCTCAGAAATGAAAAAATCTAAAGTTATGGATTGGCCTACCTTTATAGGTACAGTAGCTGTATTATTATTTTCAGTTATACCTATGATGGTGTTCCAAAAGGCAAGTGCTGATGTAATTACGAAACTCAACGATGCTGTGTCAAATAGCATTGGTGCAGTTTATCTCTTACTCGGGCTTGTAGTATTTGGATTTGTATTGTACATAGCATTTGGGAAATACGGGAATGTAACGTTAGGACGTGCTACGGACAGACCAGAGTTTAATAACTTCAGTTGGGCTTCTATGTTATTCTGCGCCGGTATCGGTTCAGACATTCTTTATTGGGGTGTCATTGAATGGGCGTACTATTATCAAGTACCACCACATGGCGGCAAAGGAATGACGGATAGTGCGTTGTCTTACGCTACTACATACGGTATGTTCCACTGGGGTCCTATTGCCTGGGCAATATATGTACTTCCAGCTTTACCAATAGGTTACTTAGTATTCGTTAAAAAGAAACCCGTCTTCAAAATTAGTCAAGCTTGTCGACCAATATTAAAGGGGCAAACAGATAAGCTATTAGGCAAAATTGTTGATGTTGTATTTATCTTCGGTTTATTAGGTGGTGCGGCCACTTCACTAGCATTAGGTGTACCGATGATAGCAGCAGGTGTTGAGAAATTAACAGGGTTAGATGGACAAAATATGTGGATGCGAACACTTATCCTTGTATTAATCACAATCGTATTTGGTTATAGTTCGTACAGTGGTTTAAAGAAAGGTATTCAAATATTAAGTGATGTGAACGTTTGGATTTCATTATTCTTATTAGTATTTGTGTTTATTGTAGGACCAACAGTCTTTATTTTAGAAACGACTGTTACATCTGTTGGTGAATTATTGAAAAACTTCTTCCAAATGGCGACTTGGCTTGAACCGTTCGGCGGTATTGGAGGAAGAAAAGAGACAAACTTCCCACAACAATGGACAATCTTCTATTGGTCATGGTGGATTGTGTATGCACCATTTATCGGGTTGTTTATCGCTCGTATATCAAAAGGACGTACTTTAAAAGAAGTCATTTTAGGTACGATTTGTTACGGAACGTTAGGTTGTATTTTATTCTTCGGTATCTTTGGAAACTATGCGGTATATTTACAAATTTCAGGACAGTTTAATGTCATTGAATTCTTAAATAAACATAGTACTGAAGCAACAATTATCGAAGTGATGCATCAGTTACCGATGGGTAATATTATCGTTATTTTATTCTTATTGGCAGCGTTCTTATTCTTAGTGACAACATTTGACTCTGCCTCATATATTTTAGCTTCAGCTACGCAAAAGCGTGTAGTCGGTGAGCCTATTAGAGCAAACAGATTGTTCTGGGCGTTTGCATTAAGTTTATTACCATATTCATTAATGTTAGTAGGCGGAGAACAAGCGATGAATGTGTTGAAGACTGCATCGATACTAGCGAGTGTCCCTTTAATAGTGATATTCGTCATCATGATGGTCTCATTTATTAAAACGCTTGAAGGAGATCGACTTAAATTACAAGAACGTGCAGATAAATATAAGAAAGTTGAAAGAAGATCATTAAGAATCGTTCAAGTAAGTGAGAAAAATAAAGAAGAAGACAATTTATAATAAAAGATTAAAAACCGGTCAAACAGCGAAAAGTTTGATCGGTTTTTTCTATATTATTGAAAGAAATGTCGGTACATTTTTTGAAAGAACTATTGGAAGAGATTGAGCTGTATATAATTTGGAATATCGGTACAACTGTCTTAATATGGGGGTGAAGAGGTGTGTCATTTTACATTTGACACTGTATTATTGGCTATGCTAATATAACTTTATAAAATTTGTTAAATAAAAATTTAACAAACTTAACGGAGGTCGTACTGATGGAACTTGAACTTGTAAAAAATTTATCACGCCGTCAATATATTGATGGTGAATGGGTAGATGGAAGCAACAATGAAACGAGAGAAATCATAAATCCATATAACCAAGAAGTCATCTTTGAAGTAGCAGAAGGAACAGAAGAAGACAGTGAACGTGCTATTCTAGCTGCTAGAACAGCTTTTGAAAATGGCGAATGGACAAATGAAACAAGTGAAAATAGAGGTAAGAAAGTTAGAGCGATTGCCGATAAGATTGTAGAACATAAAGAAGAATTAGCTAGACTTGAAACATTAGATACAGGAAAGACACTAGAAGAATCATATGCAGACATGGATGATATTTCAAATGTGTTCTATTTCTTTGCTGGATTAGCAGATAAAGATGGTGGCGAAATCATTGATTCTCCAATTCCAAATTCTGATGCTAAAGTTGTGAAAGAACCAATTGGTGTTGTGACACAAATCACACCATGGAATTACCCATTATTACAAGCATCATGGAAGATTGCTCCAGCATTGGCAACAGGTTGTTCTTTAGTTATGAAGCCTAGTGAAATTACTCCGTTAACAACAATTCGCGTATTCGAATTAATGGAAGAAATTGGCTTCCCTAAAGGTGTAATTAACTTAGTACTTGGTGCAGGTGCTAAAGTAGGAAATCCATTATCAACACATAAAGATGTAGACTTAGTTTCATTTACAGGTGGTATTGCTACTGGTAAACAAATTATGAAACAAGCTGCTGACCACGTAACAAACGTAGCATTAGAATTAGGTGGTAAGAACCCTAATGTCATCTTTGATGATGCAGATTTCGATTTAGCAGTAGACCAAGCTTTAAACGGCGGTTTCTTCCATGCTGGTCAAGTTTGTTCAGCAGGTTCACGTATCATCGTGCACAACGATATTAAAGCAGACTTTGAAAAAGCTTTAATCGAGCGTATTAAAAATATCAAAATGGGCAATGGTTTTGATGAAGAAACAGAAATGGGTCCTGTCATTTCAGCTGAACATAGAGAGAAGATCGAAAAATATATGGAAGTTGCAAAATCAGAGAACGCAACAATCGCAATTGGCGGTAAACGTCCAGAGCGAGAAGACTTACAAGACGGATTCTTCTTTGAACCAACAGTAATCACAGATTGTGATACTTCAATGCGTATAGTTCAAGAAGAAGTGTTTGGTCCTGTTGTGACAATCGAAGGATTTTCAACTGAAGAAGAGGCAGTTCAATTAGCTAACGACTCTATTTATGGATTAGCAGGTGGCGTATTCACTAAAGACATCGATAAAGCTGAACGTGTTGTTAAGCAAATGAGAATGGGAACTGTTTGGATTAACGACTTCCATCCATACTTCGCTCAAGCGCCATGGGGTGGCTATAAACAATCAGGTATCGGTAGAGAATTAGGCCATGAAGGTTTAGCAGAATACCAAGTTGAAAAATTAATCCTACGTAATACGAAACCAGAACCAGTGAATTGGTTCGGCAAACAATAACAGCAAAATTTTTGCGATGATTTAACTTTAAACTAACAAGGAGGCATATACATGAAGAAATCATATGATTATATCATTATTGGTGGAGGTAGTGCAGGTTCTGTCTTAGGTGGCAGAATCAGTGAAGATGCATCAAACAGTGTACTTGTTTTAGAAGCAGGACGCAGTGACCATCCATGGGACTTATTAATACAAATGCCAGCAGCGTTGATGTATCCAGCAGGTAGTAAATTATACGATTGGATTTACGAAACGAACGAAGAACCTCATATGGATGGCCGTAAAGTAGGTCATGCACGTGGTAAAGTGCTAGGTGGATCAAGCTCAATTAACGGTATGATTTACCAAAGAGGTAACCCAATGGACTATGAAAAATGGGCGAAACCTGAAGGGATGGATAAATGGGATTTCGCACATTGCTTACCATATTTCAAACGTTTAGAAACAACATTTGGTGCTGAGAAAGATGATAAAATGCGTGGTCATCATGGTCCAATCAAGTTAAGACGTGGACCAGCAACGAACCCATTATTCCAAGCATTCTTCGACGCAGGTGTTGAAGCAGGTTATAACAAAACTCCAGACGTAAATGGTTTCCGTCAAGAAGGCTTTGGACCATTCGATAGTCAAGTACACAATGGTCGTCGTGTTTCAGCATCAAGAGCTTACTTACATCCAGCGATGAAGCGTAAAAACTTAGACGTACAAACACGTGCATTCGTTACGAAATTAAACTTCGATGAATCAGGTAAGAAAGTAACTGGAGTTACATTTAAGAAGAATGGTAGAGAACATACTGTAACTGCTAAAGAAGTTATTTTATCAGGTGGTGCGATTAACTCACCACAATTATTACAACTATCTGGTATCGGTGATTCTGAACATTTACGTTCTGTAGGCATCGAACCACGTTTACACTTACCAGGTGTAGGTGAAAACTTTGAAGACCATTTAGAAGTTTATGTACAACATAAATGTAAACAGCCTGTTTCTTTACAACCAAGCTTAAATTTATTCAAAATGCCATTTATCGGATTACAATGGATCTTTGCGCGTAAAGGTGCAGCTGCATCTAACCACTTTGAAGGTGGCGGTTTCGTACGTTCAAACGATGAAGTTGATTATCCTAACCTTATGTTCCACTTCTTACCAATCGCAGTAAGATATGATGGTACGAAAGCACCAACAGCACACGGTTACCAAGTGCACGTTGGTCCAATGTACTCAAATTCTCGTGGACACTTAAAGATTAAATCTAAAGATCCATTCGAAAAACCAGATTTCGTGTTTAACTACTTATCAACTAAAGAAGACGAACGCGAATGGGTAGAAGCAATTAGAGTAGCGAGAAATATCTTATCTCAAAAAGCATTAGATCCATTTAACGGTGGCGAAATTTCACCAGGACCAGAAGTTCAAACAGATGAAGAAATTCTTGAATGGGTTAAACGTGATGGTGAAACTGCATTACACCCATCATGTAGTTGTAGAATGGGTCCTAAATCAGACGAAATGTCAGTTGTAGACCCTAACACATTCAAAGTACATGGTATGGAAAATTTACGTGTCGTTGACGCTTCAGTGATGCCACGTACGACAAATGGTAACATCCATTCTCCAGTATTAATGTTAGCAGAAAGAGCTGCTGACGTTATCCGTGGTAAGAAACCACTTGAACCAGAATATGTAGATTTCTATCGTCATGGTGTACATGACAAAGACGCAGGTACAATGAAATAATAAGTAGACAATAAGGGACGTTTGATTTATTTTAGCCCTTGTTAAACCTTAAAATCGTTGGTGCTTAAAGTTTAATGTAGCGCCTAAAGAGCTTTTAAAATTATAGCTATGAAAATCAGGTTACCACCCGATTTTCATAGCTTATTTTTTTATTTTTTATACAGTCTCTAATTTTGA
Source organism: Staphylococcus hsinchuensis (assembly GCF_038789205.1). NCBI lineage: Bacteria > Bacillati > Bacillota > Bacilli > Caryophanales > Staphylococcaceae > Staphylococcus > Staphylococcus hsinchuensis. Next base: position 437,143 of record NZ_CP128355.1, on the reverse strand, counting down.
TCCTTCTTGATTGATATTAGATGATGATGAAGTGTTCAATATACTACTTGAAGTACTGTTGACACTTTTAGAATCTTGTTGTGCTGCTTCAACCGTTCCCCCAACTGAACCTATAAAGAAAGTCGCCACTGACACTGTAATAATACTTTTTATAAAATTCTTTTTCACAATATAAAACCTACAATTAAAATAAAAATATGATATAATAACAATTAATTATAAACGCAAAATTTTGTTTTTAGAAAGGGGCTATATAGCTGTGAAATTATATGACAATGTCATGCGAATACTAGTAGTAATAAGTTTTATCGTTTGTATAAATAGTTTATTTAATTTCAATGAAGATCTTAAAGTTTATATTAATATTGCAGCAATAATAATAATTATATTGCTAGCTGTTATAGGTTTTATACTAGCTAGAGTTAAAAATAACAATGATTAGAAAATAAAAAGATAAATAATATATACAGTTTGAGTTCATATAACACTTTATTATGTTAACTCCAATAAACGCCCTCAAACCTGTGATATCAAGCTTTGGGGGTGCTTTAGATTATACGTTGTTTATACAACTTAAATTGACCTGTTTTCAGGTATTTTCATCTGAATATGTTTTGTTTCTTTATTTAGTTTGAGGTGGTAAATATTTTATTCATGCCCTAAGCTTGTGAACATGTATAGTAATTACTTAAACATTTTAATTTTACTTAATGAGGTCGCCGGTTTGTTTCTGTTGGAGTGATTGACATAAAAAAGTTGGGAGTGGGACAGAAATCGAATTTTCTAATTGAGATTTCGTAGTCCCACTCCGGCAAGGATGACTAGATTTGGAAAAACTTGATATAAGCGCTTTTGCAATTCAGTCATCTACTGCCTAATTGACAAAGAAGCTGAAACAACTATTCTTGTCCCAGCTTCAAGCAGTATTGTTAACGTTATTATTGTTGTGAATCTTCTACGATAAGTTGGGCAATCTCTTTCGATGATTTGCCTTGTTCTACTGAGCAGAAATCTTCATAAAATTGCTTAATGTTAGATTTATAATCTGTTGCAATTTTGTCTATATGTTTCAAGTCTTCAGCTAGTTGATAAGCGTCTTGATAAATAGGACCTGGTAGATCTTTATGATAGTCCAGGTAGAAACCTCTTAAATCTTTACCATATTTGTCTAAGTCGTACGCAAAGAAGATTTGTGGGCGTTTTAATACACCGTAATCGAACATTACAGATGAGTAATCAGTGATTAAACAATCTGTAACTAAATATAGTTCTGAAATATCATTATAATTTGAGACATCGATTGCAAAATCTTCATAACCACGTAAATCTAACGCGTTTGAAATGAGGTAATGCATTCTTAATAGGACTACATAGTCGTCTCCTAATTGTTGTTGTAAATTATCCAAATCGATTTTTAAATCAAATAAATACTTACCTTTTTTAACAAATTCATCATCACGCCATGTTGGTGCATACATGATTACTTTTTTGTCGGCTGGAAGATTTAAGTTTTCTTTGATTTGTGCAATGTAGTCTTCATCATTTGCATGGTTAACTAATACATCATTACGCGGATAGCCAATTTCTAAAATTTGTTCAGGTGGCATCCAGAATGCTGTTTCAAAGATTTTTGAAGAATATGCGTTTGGAGAAACTAAGTAATCCCAACGACTTGTTTCTTCTCTGAAATTACGTTTGTAATTTTCAGTTGTCGTCCCTGGCATACGAATGACTTTCATATCGTTAGCTAGACGTTTGAGTGGTGTACCGTGCCAAGTTTGAATGTAAACTTGGTTCTCTTTTTTATTTAAATAAAGTGGTAATCTCGCATTTGAGACCCAATATTTTGCTTTAGCATAAGCATCATAATATGCTGCAGAACCTTTTTTCACCTTTTTACCTGGACCAGGTAAATGAACTTTACTTGGGTTTTTAAAGACCCAAATAAATTCGAAATTTGAATGGTATTTCATCATATATTCATAAATATACTTTGGACTGTCGCTATAGTTTTTACCACCAAATGATTCAAATACAATCGTATTTGATTGAACTTTGTCTTTGTTATCAGTTAGTTGATAGCGTGCTCGGTTTTTATTTTTACTACCTAAGACGATGCTCTTAACAAGACGTGCAGTTTTGCGGAAACGGTTCACTTTAGCTGCTTGTTCTTTCTTATTAAGCATCAACATAAGCGTTTCAAAGATAAATAATGGCTTTTCATTTTTAAATACAATTGGCGCAATCTCGCGTGCCATATTTGGTAATATATCAGAATGTGTTTGATAACGTGTAGCTGTCTTTCTTGCTGAAGGCTCAAATGATTGTTTGAACATCGTTGCCATTTTTTTCTTAATAAAAGTTTGGTTTTCAGATGGGGCACGTTGGATTGAATCAAAGAAACTGTGTACGTAGTCATCGAATATAATGTTAAAGTCTTGTTGTGATAATGCTGGATTTAAGAAAGGATCATAAACCTCTCCTCGAATATAGAATGGGAAACGGCTAACACGTACGAATGTTTCTGCGTATTTAATATATTCTAAAACGAACGACCAGTCGATAAATACTGATAAATCTTCATTAAATTCAATTTGATGACCACGGACAATCGCAGTTTTGAAAATAATATTACTCGCAGAATGTTTACGTAAAAATTGATTTGATTTCGTCTTAGTATATAAATAATCTGCCTTTACTAAATCTTGGTCAATGTATTGTGGTACATCTAACGTAAATGAATGGATAGGTGCAATCAATGCATCCATTTGATTTAATTTCTTCATATAATAATTTAAAGCATATGAAGCTAAATAATCATCCGAATCAACAAAAATAAAGTATGGTGAAGTCACTTGCTCCATAGCGACATTTCTCGCATGGGCATGACCCATATTTTGTAGTAGGTCGACTTCTTTAACATTGATGTCCCAACCTTTTAATTGTTCGGTTGCGATAGTTTTCGATTGGTCTGTCGAGCCATCATTAACTAAGATGAGCTCAAAATCTTGATATCTTTGTTGCTTTAAGCTATTAATGCATCTTTCTATATAATCTTCTGAATTATAATAAGTAACGATTACTGAAATAGAATTCATTGTATAACCTCTTTTAACTGTTTTATATCATTATGTATCGCATTTCGTAAGTCTGATACATAAAATGGTTAATTTGTAATAATAAAATTCGACGTAAAAATTGTTCGAATAACTTTAAAGTATATATTATAACATTTTTTTGTATAAATTATGAAATATTTAGTGTTTATATAAATGGTTTTATATGCATTTTGACCAGAAATTCACATTAATACGTTTCATTATACTACAAAAGCAGTTATAAATACTCGGACATAAGATTGAGATGGGAGTGCGACAGAAATCGAATTTTCTAATAGGGATTTCGTAGTCTCACCTAATTGACAAAGCCTCTAAGTCATCTATTTTTCTCAGGTTCTTAGTTCAATAAATTTTAAGCAGCTTAAAATATTACTTGTGCAAACAGTTTAGTTGAAATAATTAATTAATTGAGTATAATTTGTTGTTGTGAGTAATAATAAAGGAGTAATATCAATGATTAACAATAATTTTGAAGATATTTTAATGAATCGTAAATCAGTAAAAGTGTTTGATGAACAAGTCAAAATCCCTGAAGAAGAAATGCAAGAAATGATACAAAAGGCAACTAAAGCGCCATCCTCAGTTAATATGCAACCTTGGCGTTTCTTAGTTGTACAGAGTGAAGAAGGTAAAGACAAATTACGCCCCCTAATTAGATTTAATACACGTCAGAATGATACATCAGCAGCCATGGTTGTTGTATTTGGAGACATGCACAATTATGAGTTTGGTGAAGAGATTTATAATAACGCGGTCGCACACGGAATGATGCCAGAAGATGTTAAAGAAGAAATGTTAGCTAAAGTGATCCCATATTATAAAAGTTTATCTAAAGCAGAGATGAATGATATCGTAAAAATTGATAGTAGTTTAGCTGCAATGCAATTTATGCTTGTAGCAAGAGCTTATGGATATGATACAAATCCAATCGGCGGATTTGAACGCGATCAAATTGCGCAAGCCTTTGATTTAGATGAAGAACGTTACGAACCTGTAATGATTATAGCGATAGGTAAAGAGAAAAACCCAGGACATGATTCATATAGACTATCTACTGATCAAGTTACGCGTTTCGTATAATCACTTAGAAAATTAATAATGAAGTTAAAAAATTTCGTATTTTCCTTAAGACATATTATGCATAGTAACTTCGGTAAGCGTCTTTTATAATAAATAAGCCCATCAAAGATTGATAATCTTTGATGGGCTTAATGCTGAGTAGCTATGTCTTAAACTCGGTTATTTTTAAACGTCAAAACCAACAGTTACACAGCATTATTGAATAGGTTATTTCACCTTTTTGGCTAGATTTGTAATGTATTCAAAGAAAGCATCATGTCGGACATTGTGTATCAACGAAATCTCACGTCCTGAGTCATTGTCTATCATCGTACGACCCTGGCTAGGCCCTTCTGCAATAACGGTAGTATAACATTGCGTTTTGTCGACGAGTTGTGGTTGGCCCACGTATGCCGTAGTCAATACATCCCATAAGAAATATGTCTCGTTTGTTTGGAAATGTGTTAACGGTGGAACAAGTGCGTAACTGATGCCTAAAAAGTCTACGCCTTCAAATTGTCGTTGGCGTGCCCACATTTGTCTAATGTCCCATGTAAGAGGGACTTGGTTTGTGCTTTCTAAAGCTACCATATCTATTGTAATATCTGAATCAAATACGCACTTTACTGCTTCTGGATCCCAAAAGGCATTCCATTCAGCTGTACCATCGTGCTCTGGCTCTTCAACATTACCTCGTTCAAGAAAAGTGCCGCCCATCCATACTAAACGCTCTATAGATTTAGTGATTTCGGGACGCATGTGTAGTGCTTTAGCTAAATCTGTAAGCGGACCTGTAAATAATAAAGTAACTGGTTCAGTACTCAACTGTAATTGTTCGATGATATCTTCATATGCTTCTCGCTTTGTGGGTTGGGCGTTTTGTAATGGTTGTTCATTTAATATAGGTAATGCGTCCATGTAGAACGCATGCATACGCCATTCTTTAGGGAAGGGATTCTTACCACGTTCTTTTGAAGCGGTCACTTGTAACGGTTTGTGACTAAAACGGTTGATGATTTTTTGAGATGCGCTTACGGCTGGCTCTACATAACAATCTGCACCAATCACACTTACACCTAGTAAGTCTACATCATCCATTTGTGAAAGAAGAAATAAAGAAATTAAATCGTCTACACCACCATCGTGATTAAAATATACTTGTTTCATATACATGATGCCTCCTTGAACACTAATTCATAGTTATTATAGCAAAAATCTTCATTACTCAATATGTTGTACATTTTAGTGATGGTTATTTTTATAAATTATGTTGTTTGCCTAATATATGTCATTGTACGCTTTTGTTTACAAATGACATCTTAGGTTATGCTAATAATAAAAATGATTAGAACGGGGGATATATGTGAAATTTAATAAGAATAAAGTGCATCACGTCGATCCGAATCAGACTAAAAAAAGTGTGATTGCTACTGGGATAGGCAATGCGATTGAGTGGTTTGATTTTGGGCTCTATGCACAACTTGCAGTGATACTCAGTGCGAACTTTTTTGGGGATTTACCTGAGGAAATGCAAATCATTTCGACGTTTGCTGTCTTTGCATTTGCTTTTATTGTTCGACCTATTGGGGGTATTTTCTTTAGCCATTTAGGTGATAAATTGGGAAGAAAGGTAGTATTATCTACCACAATCACTTTAATGGCACTATCTACGTTAGTTTTAGGTTTACTACCTACCCAACACCAAATAGGCATTTGGGCGCCCATTTTATTACTATTAGTTAGAATGATTCAATCATTTTCAACTGGCGGAGAATACGCAGGTGCAATGACTTATATAGCGGAAACTGCTCCGGATAAAACGAGAGGAAAATTAGGTAGCGGTTTAGAAATAGGAACATTAATCGGAAATATCATGGCCGCTATTTTAGCAGGTTTGATGTACAGCATATTGAGTGATCATCAAATGGAACAATGGGGATGGAGAATTCCATTTATCTTAGCTGCACCATTAGGTATTGTTGGTGTGCTTCTAAGATCTAGATTAGATGAAAGTCCCGCCTATGAATCCACGTTAGAAGAAAAGGAAGAATTAGAATACTCCTATATTGATATTGCTAAATACTACTGGAAAGATATTATTGTTTGCTTTACAGGTGTTGCATTCTTAAACGTGGCAAATTATATGGTGTTATCGTATATGCCATCATTTTTAAACAAAACAATAAATTTAGGTGGTACGGTAGGCTCCATTTTAAGTACAGTAGTCATGGGGGCGATGATACCAGCAGTATTTTTCTTTGGTTGGTATAGCGACAAGGTAGGGAACAAACGTACAATCATCTTCGGCCTGGCAGGATATAGTTTATTCTCTGTACTTGCGTTCTGGCTTATGTCTATACCAGTGTTACCTATTGTGATTGTAGGCTTAATCATTATTGCTTTATTTATGTCTACATTTGAAGGTGTTATGCCATCCTTACTGCCAAGCATGTTCCATACGAAAGTACGCTTACGAACTTTATCGCTCGTATATAATATTGGCGCAGCGATATTTGGAGGTCTAACGCCGTTTATATTATCAACATTGGTTCAAACAACGGGGCAACAAATTGCACCATCTTATTATTTAATGTTGATTAACGTAATTGGACTCATTATATTTTTAACTATGTTTAAGTCAACTTCTAATAAATCATTAAGAGGTTCCTATCCAAACGTAGAAAGTGAAGAAGAATATAAAGAAGTGATTCAAAATCCTAAAGATGCTTTATGGTGGGATGATGAATCAAAATAAGATTCGACATCAGTAAGAGGAAGCGTTTCTTTTTCTAAATAAATATTTTCTTTAGTTCACTAAACGTCACAATTTCTAATAATATATATTTGAGTAACATCATATTTTTAATGAAACTTGAGAACTGTGAGGCATAATTAGGATATTTTTAAAAGAGTGTGTAAAAAAATTATTATAGAGTATTATGTAAATAATTTGTTTTATTTAGTTTAAAAATAAGATCTAAAAGCTTGATATAACAATGATTTTAGCATTTCAAACTTATAAAAAATGTATTTAACGAAAAATTGTATTTTGTATAATTAAGTAACGTGTAAAAATAGTCGTTAATCAATGAGAACGATAACGTTGAAACCGATTTATAGCTTAAATTGATTATGCAGAAATTAACGTAATAACGTATGAATATACATTAATATTAATAGATTTATAGTTTTTATGCCTCGTTGACTAGAATGTTAATGAGAGTATAATAACATGTATACATGAAGTTGTATAATTCATACATATACATTCATGGATATAAAAGACAAATAGTGGGAGTTTTTATGGAAAATCAACAGAAAAATAAAAAAATTAATTTGGCGCAGCTTGTACTTTTAGGATTAGGGTCATTAATTGGTTCTGGGTGGCTATTTGGTGCCTGGGAAGCCTCATCAATAGCAGGACCCGCTGCTATCATTTCTTGGATTATTGGATTTATCGTTATTGGTTCTATTGCATATAACTATATTGAAATAGGAACAATGTTTCCCCAATCAGGTGGTATGAGTAACTATGCGCAATATACTCATGGTTCTTTACTTGGATTTATAGCTGCATGGGCGAATTGGGTTTCACTTGTAACAATTATTCCAATTGAAGCCGTATCAGCCGTACAGTATATGAGTACTTGGCCGTGGGACTGGGCCAAATTCATGGGCGGTTTAATGAAAAATGGTTCAATTAGTAATGTTGGTTTAATGGCTGTATTCGTAATAATCATTATCTTTTCATTATTAAATTATTGGTCAGTTAAACTCTTAACTTCATTTACAAGTTTAATTTCTGTATTCAAGTTAGGTATTCCATTATTAACAATTATTATGTTAATGATATCAGGATTTGACGCAGGAAATTATGGACATTCAGCAAGTACGTTTATGCCTTATGGTTCTGCACCTATTTTTGCTGCTACAACAGCATCAGGTATTATTTTCTCATTTAATGCATTCCAAACAATTATTAATATGGGATCAGAAATTGAGAAACCGGAAAAAAATATTGCACGTGGTATCGCGATTTCACTTACATTAAGTGCAGTGTTGTACATTGTTTTACAAAGTACATTTATTACATCAATGCCAAGTGATATGATTCATAGTAAAGGTTGGAGTGGTATTAACTTTAACTCTCCATTCGCAGATATGGCGATACTATTAGGTGTAAATTGGCTAGCGATTTTACTTTATATTGAAGCAGTTGTATCACCATTCGGTACAGGTGTTTCATTCGTTGCAGTAACAGGTCGTGTTTTACGTGCGATGGAAGAAAACGGACATATTCCAAAGTTCCTAGGTAAAATTAACGACAAATACAAAATTCCACGTGTTGCGATTATCTTTAATGCAATCGTCAGTATGATCATGGTTTCACTATTTAGAGATTGGGCCACTTTAGCAAGTGTTATTTCGACAGCAACGCTAGTAGCATACTTAACTGGTCCTACTACAGTCATTTCACTTAGAAAAATGGCTCCTAAAATGATGCGACCATTCCGTGCGAACATGTTGAAATTCATGGCACCATTCTCATTCGTTCTAGCATCATTAGCGATTTATTGGGCAAAATGGCCTACAACAGCTGAAGTTATCTTTATTATCATTCTAGGTTTACCGATTTATTTCTACTATGAATATAAAATGAATTGGAAACATACAAAACAACAAGTGGGTGGAAGTTTATGGATTATATTATATTTAGTCGTCCTTTCCATCATGTCATTTATTGGTAGTAAAGAATTTAACGGTATGAACTGGATTCATTACCCATATGACTTTATTGTGATTGTTATCGTAGCGATTATATTCTATATTCTAGGTACGACAAGTCACTTTGAAAGTAAATACTTCAGACGCGCTAAGAAGATCAACAAAGATATGCGCACGAACTTAAGAGAAGAACGTAAAGCAGAAAGATTAAGCGAACAAGAAAATGCATAAGTCAGTTTAAAGATTAAGAACATATGTCCTGTAAAAGAGCCTGGGACATAAATCCCAGAAAAATAGCACTCAGATGATTTAATTCAATTCATCTGAGTGCTTCTTTTTTTACAATACTTCGTATTGTTGGCTCGCTTTCTTAGGGGGCAGCTTCAGCCTGTAGTCTTCAGCTTGTCCAGTTCCCTCAAGAGTCTCGCCAAAATACTTCACATTTATATATAATTTTACGCTAAAATACTTTAAAAAAATAAGGCCTTACGTATAATTTAATAAACGCTTTTTTATATTATTTTAATAAACGGTAAAGAACAGTGAATTCGATGTTCTAGACGGTTTTTGGTTTTCAAAAATCTTTATATGGATGATCCGATTGTATAACGTTATTTTGTACTGTACGTTGTTAAAAGCTCGATATAAAAATCGATGAATTTTAAGTACATATCTTTTTCAACAGCTTCATCAACTTGATGGGCGCCACTACCAGGTCCAAATACGACAAATGGGAATGATTCATCTTTACTACGTAATAAGTTTGATGCATCTGTTACGCCGCCGAATGCTGAAGATTTAAGTTCTTTATCAAACATGCGCTCACCAATCGATTTAGCAGTGTCGACGAGTTTGTTTTGGCCAGATGTACTTACGTGTTCTAAATCAAGATATAAATCACTTTCTAATTGTGCACCCTTTGCGTTATGTCGTTCTAGTGTGTTGTCGAATAGTGATTTAACCTTTTCGTTATTATATTCAGGAATCGTACGTATATTAAATTCAGCTGATGCAGCTTCTGGTACAGAATTAACTTGGTTACCACCATTGATAATTGTGTTGCTAATCACAAGTCCGTTTAATACATTTTCTAATTCACTGTCAGAAATATCTGATGAAAGTGACTCTTTAAATTTCTCTTTGATATTTGTGAAATCTAAAGTTTTACCTTTAACATCTTCTGTGATTTGAGCGTAAGATTCATCTATATCTCGAATAAATGAAAGTAACGGAGTAATTGCATTTTCACCTACAACTGGCATAGAACTATGTGCAGATTTACCTGTAGAATTGATGCGATAATCCATAGAACCTTTATGAGCATAAACAAGGAAGTCTTGGGATGGTTCAGCAATAACTAAAGCATCTACATCGTCCATATAGCCTTTTTCATGTAATTGAGCAGAACCTTTTTGTTCCACTTCTTCTCCTGTTGTGGCTAAAAATCTAATTCGACCTTGTTTAAGTGCATTTGCATTTTTAATCTCAATAAGAGAAATTGCTAATGCTGCTAAGCCTGATTTCATATCTGCTGCACCACGACCATATAAAAATCCATCTTTTTCTGTTAGTTTGAATGGATCATAACTCCATTGGTCACGGTCACCTTCTGAAACGACATCCATATGGCCAGAAATACCGATAACTGGAGATCCTTCTCCAATTTCAGCAATTAAATTTGCACGACGTTCATCAACTTTATCAATCGTTGAATCAATGCCATGTTGTGCAAATAACTTTTGGAAGTATTCACAAACCTCAAGTTCGTTGTCATTTACAGTATTAATTCCAACAATATCTGATAATATTTGAATTTTGTCTTCTGTTGAAAATGTGCTCATTTTATCCACTCCTTTAATTAAATTATACATCTGTGAAATATATTTGATAAGCAATGCCCATTATAAGCAAGAACAAATCATATAGATTAATGGTAAATACTTAAATTTATTTATGAAAAAAGACACGTCCTCTCATGAAATAGAGACGTGTCTTTATATAAATTTATTGATTGTAAGTTTTACTTATTAGCTTTGTTTTACAACTGGTATCCACATTTCACCGTAATAATTATCTTCTTGTTTACCCATTATTACAGCTGCGTTAGGTCCGCCTTGATAAGCTACATCGTTTAATTGAGGTAGCACTTCACCAAATGCTGAACCTGTTAATAATTCGCTTAATGCTTTTTCAGTTTCTGCCTCGCCTTTAACGACAAGATAATCGCTTTCAGGGAATTCTATAGCTCTTGTTGCTTCAGGTAAGCTCTCTTCAGTCATAACACCTGCATAATGCATCATTTTATTATTTACTGCTTCATTTGCGATGAATAAATAATCATTTGTGGCTACTGACTTTAATTTTTCAATGTCGCCATTTTCGTGTACGTTGTCCCAGAATTCTGATTTTTCCTTACTAATGCCCTCGTAATCTGTATAATCGCTTTTAAGTTCTGTGCCAATACCTAATACTGTAAAACTGTCTTTTTGCTCTACTGAATATTGTGTCATCTGAAAATGCCTCCTTAAAAAGTTAGATCGATATCATTTCTCTTGATGTTAAGTTTATAGTAACATTTAATCATGTCAAAAAATGATACTGTTTAGGAGTGTTTATGAAAAAAGTTGAAAGAATTAATACAATGATGCGCTATATAAGTAACCGTTCTTTTTTTACGATTAGTGAAATTATGCATGAGTTCGAAATTTCTAGATCTACAGCTATTAGAGATATCAATGAAATTGAAAGTATGGGGATGCCTTTAGAAGCGGAAGTCGGTAGAGATGGGGGATATACAGTTATGAATAATTCTGTACTGCCTTCCATTCATTTTACAGATAATGAAGTGAAAGCATTGTTTATTGCATTTATGGCGTCTCGAAATCAGCAGTTACCTTATTTAGAAAGTCGACAATCGATTGCTGAAAAGTTATTAGGCCTCATCCCTCAAAATCAGCAAGATAATCTTGTTTTATTAAATCAAATACTATTATTTGAAAGTACACATCCAAATAACCCGAATATTTTAGATCTCTCTGATTTACCGAACCCGATTTTAGAAAAACTGATAGGACTATTTTTAGAGCACAGATATATTTCTATCACAATAGAGGGACAGGATCAGCATGTCGGTGTTCCTATTTATCTTCTACATCTTTATCGTGAAAAACATTTGTGGTTGATGGAAGGCTTTGATTTGAATGATGAAATTAAAAAGACATTTCATATTGATCGGTTAATAGATGTGGAAGTTTATAAACCTCATAAGAAATGGAGTAAGCGTAAAATCAAACATAAATTAGCTCATCAAGAACTCGACCCCAATTTAATGATTGAATTAGGCCCTCAAGCAATAGCTCAATATCATAAATATCACCCATTTAAGTTTACATTATCATTTATGGATCCATTTCAGACACAAGCTATTTTAAAGGAATGGGTCGACATGAGTGACAAACAGGTAATAGCAGATATTACAAACTGGATTTTATTTTTAGGAGAAGATATAAAATTGAAGTTAGTACCTAATGTTATTTTAGATAATTTAAAGCAGAGGTCACAAACATATCAATGAAACTGAAGAGATAGACGAATTATAGAAGGGGATCGTGAGGTAGGGTATTGTAGTTAAATAATGAATGATGTATTACTTATTATCAATAAACCATTGTTCATTAATATAAGATAAAGTAAAACGTGTGGTTTCAATTTTTATTGGATAAGCTTTTGAAGATTGATCAGAGAAATCCCATTTCTTTTCTTCAGAAGTTAGTATAATATAACTTTCATCCTGGGAGTCCCCGATGAAATTGAAATTTTCAGCAGTAGGATAAGCATGGTTTACAGTTTGAAGATGGTAATCAGAAAGTGCTGCATAAACATTTAACAAATCGTTACAGACAAAACCAATTTCACTAATTCTTATAAATTGCGCATAATCACTTATGTTTGAATTGCGAGCGATTAATTCTACGACATTCCCAGATGGATCATTAAAATAAAATGAATGAGCATAAAAAGTATCAAAGGTGGCTGTGTGTTGACCTTTTTCAGTTAATAAAAATAATATGTTCAAATAATGACGCTTCATTTCATTAAAGTGATTATATGGAATATCAATTGCAAAATGGTAAAACGGTTGGTTCATTTCGTGTGACTTTTGAAATAGTAATTGCGTTTCGCCAATCGTAACTTTAAACGCCATTGCGTTTATAATTTGAACTGGGCATTCTAATGTATCTTTATAAAAGTGAAATGTATCTACTAAATTTGCAGTAAATAATGTTATCGATTTGAGCTTCATAAGCGTACACATCCTAACTCAAGCTTTCCAATATATTTATTTGTACTGTATCAAAAAATAGACTTAGTTGGTAATATTAGACGGCTCAATGAGAAAAAAATATAATACATTATTTAAAGAAGGATATTATCAAATAAAAAACCCTCATGAACTGAATTCATGAGGGTTTTGTTTGGGGAGATTCGAACAAATGTAATAAGGGATAGTTTTTTGGGATAGTTAACTCATTTGCCTTTTTAAATTTTGTAACGAATAGAAAAATAAATTTGGGGTTAGGGTTTTTTAATGAATTGTTTAAAAATTATTTCTCTTGGAAACCGCCTGAAACGAATTGAGAAGCGATTTGTTTGATTACTTTGATGATTAAGTCGAACATGGTACTTCACCTCCGTGGTAATTATATTTACATCAATATTGTAAAACTTTTTACTTAATTTTTTATAAATAATGCATAAATCATTAAAAAAACTTCAAAATTGTACTTTTTAACATAATTTTTTTGCCTAACTGATTAAAATGAATACCCATTTTTAAATCCAATATTTTCATCAATCTCACTTATCAAATTCAAAAATATGCAGAAAAATGCATAAAAATTATTGAAAATTGCGTAAATTTAGATTATTATGAATTGAAATAGAATATATAGGAGTGATTTATATGGGGCGTACACAACAGATATAAAACAATTAGGTTTGTTTAAAGGTAAACATTTTTTAAAAACTTTAGACTTTACCAAAAAAGAATTAAATAGTTTAATCGATTTCACAGGTGAATTAAAGGAAAAGAAGAAACATGGTATACCACATCCATTTTTAAAAGGAAAAAACTTAGCTTTACTATTTGAAAAGCCCTCAACGCGAACACGTTCTGCATTTTGTGTTGCAGCGAATGATTTAGGAGCGCATACTGATTACTTTGGTCAAGGTGATCTTCATTTAGGTGTGAAAGAATCTATTGAAGATACTGCTAAAGTGTTAGGGAGAATGTATGATGGAATTGAGTTTAGAGGTTATCACCAGAAAGATGTGGAAACATTAGCACAACATGCAAATGTCCCAGTATGGAATGGTTTGACAAATGAATGGCATCCTACACAAATGATTGCTGATTTCTATACAATGAAAGAAAATTGGGGAACATTTAAGTCTAAGACATTAACCTACGTAGGAGATGCAAGAAATAATGTCGCTCATGACCTATTAATTACAGGGGCAACATTAGGAGTAAATATCAGAATAGCAGCACCTAAATCTTTGCAACCTTCCTCAGAAGTACAATTACAGGCAAAGAAAATTGCGCAAATGAATGAAAGTGACATTTTAATAACTGATGATCTTCAGCAAGCCGTGTACCAAACGGATGCACTATATACTGATGTATGGTTTTCGATGGGTGAAGATCAATCTGTAATAGAAGACCGCATAAAGTTATTATCACCTTATTGCTTAAACCAAAGTGTGATTGAACAATCAGCCAACTCGAATGTTATCGTATTACACTGTTTGCCTGCATTTCATGATTTGAATAGTCAACTAAGTAAACAGATTTATGATAAATATGGTATTTCAGAAATGGAAATAACTGATGAAGTCTTTAAAGGCGCACATTCTGTAATTTTCGAACAATCTGAGAACAGATTACATTCCATTAAAGCAATTATGGCAGTGACGTTAGGTGATTTATTTTAATATTTAGATAACCAAGTGGTTGAAGCTAATTAAATTTAGGATAACGTATATTTCGTACTTAAATTTAATGTAGCAACAATCACTTTTTGTGTTTTTGAAAATCTTCAACAATTAACAGTTTAAGGCGTTTATGAAATTAATATTGTAAACGAAATGATGAAATTAGTTTACATTAGTGGTATCCTCTAATTATATTAAAGTTATGGGGGAATTTTAATGGAAATTGCAAAACGCATATTAGATGGTGAGGACTTAACAAAAGAAGAAGCGTTATCCATCTATACTGATGATTCAATTGATACTTTAGATTTAGTTGATGAAGCGTATCAATTACGCAAACATTATTATGGCCATAAAGTTAAATTAAATATGATTTTAAATGCTAAAAGTGGTATTTGTCCTGAGGATTGTGGATATTGTGGCCAATCACGAGATATGAAAGTTAAGACACGTTACGCACTTGTATCAAAAGATAAGATTTCACAAGGTGCTACTGTTGCGAATGATAACAAAATAGGTACATATTGCATTGTAATGAGTGGTAGAGGCCCAAGTGATAAAGAAGTCGATTACATAGCGGATACAGTTGAAGAAATTAAAGCGAAACATCCACAATTAAAGATTTGTGCATGTTTAGGTATTGCGAACGAAGACCATGCTAAAAAGTTAAAAAACGCTGGGGTCGATCGTTATAACCATAATTTAAATACAAGTAAAAACTATCATAGTGAGGTAGTTACTACGCACACATATGAACAACGTGTGGAAACGGTAGAAACGATGAAGAAACATAATATTTCACCTTGTTCTGGCGTGATTTGTGGTATGGGTGAATCAAATGAAGACCGTGTGGATATGGCATTTGCTTTAAAAGCATTAGATGCAGATAGTATCCCAATTAATTTCTTACATCCAATTAAAGGAACTAAATTTGGTGATATGGATGAATTAACACCGATGAAATGTTTGAGAATTTTAGCGTTGTTTAGACTAATCAATCCATCTAAAGAAATTCGTATTGCAGGTGGACGTGAAGTAAACCTTAAAGCATTACAACCTATCTCATTGATGGTTGCGAATTCGATTTTTGTTGGTGATTATTTAATTACAGGAGGACAACCTAACAAATTAGATTTTGACATGATTGAAGATATGGGATTTGAAATTGATGAAAATCATATGATGTCAGAAGTATAAGAATGATTTATCGTTAAGATAATCGTTGTTAATAATAGAAAAAGGGCAGGGCCATATATGTCTTAGCGCAGGCGTGTGATGTACAACGCGTGTTTTAAGTTTAAAACATAAGCGGTCCTACCCATTTTTTATATTTATTCACGCATTTCTTTATAAACTTGGTGACTTTGATATACGCATGATAATAGTGGAGCTTCAATATTATACTGTTGTGCTAACTCTAGTAAATAACCTTGTAAATGATCTGTTTCTATTTTATGTCCTTTTTCCATGTCGCGTTGCATTGAAGTCTTGAAATGATAAGATAATTTATCAAATGCTGACATATACTTTTCAACGATATTATCTGAAAGTGGGGCTCCATGTTGTTGCATAATTGAAGCGACTTCATCATAAAGTGATCTGACAAAGTCAGTTCCTCCATTACTATCGCGAATCGGTCCAACGGGTGCATGCATTAATGTTGTAACACTAGAAAGTACTGTTATCATTAGATATTTATTCCACATACCTTTATTAATTTGAGTACTATGGATAAATTCAGCTTTCGTATTAGAAAAGGCTTGTTCTATTTGTCGTGCACGTTCACTATCTTTATTATTTAATTCGCCAAAGAATAGTTTATCAAAATCACTCGAATGCACAACTTCACCATTCGCATTGAGTGTAGTTTCAATCACACAGTAGCCACCCATGACTTTTTCATTACCAAATTCAGCTTGTAGTTCTTCAATGTGTTCGATACCGTTCAATACAGGTATGATTACTGTTTGATCATGTACAAAAGGTTTCAAATCTTCTATTGCATGTTTCAAGTGGTATGATTTTGAAGAAAAAATAACGACATCAAATGGATCTACTTGTTCTTTTTTAGTGATTAGTTGTGGAGTGAAATGATAATCTCCTTTTTCACTTTGTATGGACAACCCACGTTTTTCTAGCGTGGCTTTACGTTTTGGTCTTACAAGAAAAGTGACATCTTGTCCACTTTCAGCTAAACGACCACCAAAGTATCCACCGATGCCTCCAGCACCTAAGACGAGAATACGCATCGACACCAACTCCTCTATGTATATTAATTGTACTTAATGTTTATATACCACTATTTTAATGCTCTACGCATATACAAAGAAATTCAATGGTGTAAAAATGATATGTGAGAAGGTGAAAATAAAGGGGAATGAACAAGTATATTAAAAAGTAATTATATACTTATAAAGCTACAAAGTAGGAAATAATAATTATTTTTCAAAATTAATGTACTTATAAATGAATTGTAAGAGGTGATGATTTATGAAAATTAGAAATAATAAAAAATATGGTTGGAAGGATATTCAATGGAATGATTTCTCCTTGATATTATTCTATATATTTGGACTTATATTTGTATCGCTTATTAGTATGATTGTGGTAAATAGTATCCCCGGTTTAAAGTTTAATGAAAAAGGCGAAAGTGGACATATAAGAGCGTTATTAACTGACATAAGTGTTTGTATACTATTAATTTTAGGTTGGATTATTTTACATAAAGAAACATATCGCCGACAAATAAAGCAAGGTTTATACAATATTAAGAAAAATTGGAAACTGATTGTGATGACACTTATCATTGTCATAATTTTAAAGATTGTTATCGGCTCATTGATAGATCAATTTGCTCCTCCACAATGGCAGTTTAAGGAGTCTGAAAATGATCAATCGATAAGTGAATTATTAACAGGATTTTGGTCAAAAGTTTTCATGTTTATATCAGTAGTCATTGTAGCCCCATTAATTGAAGAGTTTTTATTTAGACATTTGTTAATTGGTGAGTTAGGTAAAAAGTTCAATTTTGTTTTTATGTCGATTGTTTCTATAGTGGCCTTTGCTTATCTTCACGTAACGAATGCCAAGTCACCGCTAGAAATTATATTGTATTTAATAATTGGTGCAGCACTGGTCTTTGTCTATATGAAGTCAAACCGTAGCTATGCAACTTCAGTATGTTTACACAGTGTATATAATTTGGTTTCATTTATAGGAATGATTTCAATTTCACAATAAGTGAGCCGGTGTTTCACAAGGAACAATTAAAGAAATGTAAAAAACAAGTGACATGAATAATTATTGAATGGCATTTTTGAATTATTAATTTAATTTTAAGTTGAGTCGTATTTAAAAACCGAGTAAAGTTGTAATTTATATCTTTTAAAATACCGAATAATATTGATTTAACAGTATTTGTTGAATTTGATATTATTCGGTATTTTTAACTGAATATAATAAATTCCAAATTTATATAAAGATTTTGTAAAAATAATGATTATTTTAAGTAATTACTTTTTGATAATGATATGGTGTATTTATGTGGAAATATAGAGGGGAGGATTAATGACGAAAAATGCAACTAAGCAGAGTCAAACGATTATATAGTCATAGGTATCTGCCTGGTTTAGATGGCTTTCGTGCAATTGCGGTAATTGCAATTATCATCTTTCATTTAAATGCACAGTGGTTGCCAGGTGGTTTTTTAGGGGTAGACACATTTTTTGTAATTTCAGGTTATTTGATAACAGCTTTACTATTGTCGGAATATGAAAGAGAAGGTTCTATTGATTTAATAGCCTTTTGGAAGCGGAGAATCAAACGGTTAATACCAGCAGTTATATTCTTACTTGGGGTTGTACTAACTTATGTCGTATTATTTGAACCGAAATTAATACTAGACATTAAGCAGGATGTTGTTGCAGCGTTTTTCTATGTATCGAATTGGTGGTACATCATTCAAAATGTAGATTACTTTAATCAATTCGAAAGTGCACCGTTAAAACATTTATGGTCTCTTGCGATTGAAGAACAGTTCTATTTAGTTTACCCAATTATTTTATTATTATTATTGAAATTCGCAAAAAGGCGAGAAACTTTCTTCACCTTATTAATTGTTTCGTTAATTTCATTATTATTGATGATTATTTTATCTCATTTCAATAATGGGCAATCACGGGTTTATTTTGGTACGGACACCCGTTTACAAACATTGTTACTCGGTGCTTTATTAGCAATGGTTTGGTCCCCATTCAGCATGAAATCTAATATTCCTAACTCCCGAAGATCTTTAATAGATGTGCTCGGTGCTTTAGGATTTATAGGTTTAATCATCATGTTCTTTACTACATCTAGTAAAGCGGGATGGTTATACAATGGTGGATTTTATATTATTTCATTTTTCACGTTATTTATAATCGCTAGTGCGGCGCATCCATCAGGTTGGTTCGCTAAGCTTATGGGAAATAAATGGTTTGTTTATATAGGTAAACGATCATATAGTTTATATCTATGGCACTATCCAGTTATTACGTTTGTACATAGTCACTTCGTAGATGGTCAGATTCCATTTTATGCATATTTATTGGATCTTATATTGATGTGTCTCATGACAGAGTTCTCTTATAGGTTTATCGAAAAACCTGTTAGAAAACACGGTATCAAAGCGTTTGCTATTTCACCTACAAAGAGAAAACAATTTTACAGAATGGCCATTGCTGCCATCTTAGTTGTTCCTACTCTATTGTTGTTTAGTGGACAATTTGATGCGAAAGGTAAGAAATTCCAAGAACATAAGCAAACTTCTTTTAATAGCACAAAATCAAAAGATGACAAACAATCTAACAAGCAAAAACAAGGATTTGAAGGTCAAATTAAACCTATGCTTATTGGTGACTCAGTCATGGTTGATATCGGTAAGTATTTCCAAAAACAAGTACCGAATGCGAAAGTTGATGGTAAAGTAGGCCGACAATTGACAGACGCAAATAACTTAATTAATAGTAAATACGAAAATTATTGTAAGCCTAACAAAGACATCGTTCTTGAATTAGGTACAAACGGTGACTTTACTGAAGGTCAACTTAATACACTTATTAAAAAATGTAATGGCGCTAACATCTACTTAACGACGACTCGCGTGCCAAGAAAGTATGAGCAACATGTCAATCAGTTAATTCATGAAGCAGGTAAAAAGCATAAAAACGTTCATGTTGTTGAATGGTATAAAGCCTCAGAAGGCCATCAAGAATACTTTGCGAAAGATGGTATCCATCTACAACCTATAGGTTCGAAAGCATTATCTAATTTAATTATTAAGGAAATTAAAAAAGTGCATAACGCAGGATAAAAACCAACTGTAGTGCTAAATACCTTTTACACATTCAATATAACATGTATATGTATCCATTAAATTTCATTGGGATAACGTTTTATTACAATTATGTTTTGTTAATGTTTAGATTAGATTGAGTTTAATTTTAGTAATTTGTTAAAGTAATGGACTGATGTGTGGGTTTGCCTACGCATCAGTCTTGTTTTATTTTCTTAAAATATTCAATAATAGTAATTGTAACGGCATATATGAGAGTTTAAAAATTGAATTAAATCCATTGGAGGTTAAGCTATATGAAAATCAATTCAGTTTTATCAGGGGTAATTTTAATTATTTTGCTTATCGGTTCTATATTATTGAACATATTCGGTGTACCACGTATGGTAAGCATAAGTTATGATTTAGTTGCAATTATAATAATTATCTCTTTATTTTTTATTCCTACGAAAAGAAAATGATGTTAGTAGAGTGTTAAAAAGAAAAAATATTATATAAAAAAACGTTAACTTCCCAAGTTAACGTTTTTTTAATAAGTTAAGTGATTAATTTTCTATAATTTCTCATATTAATTTCATTCACTTATCTTTTTCCCAAAATAGACAAAATCAATTTCGGTTGGGCAATTCCTATTAATAATGATAAGTTAATTAAATTCATTTCTTTACATGAATTGGTATACGTTTCTTGTTTAGTTAAATAATGAGGATTGGAAATATAATTTATTAGAATTTTTATATCTTATCAAATCAAACTATTGTCCCAACCGTTGCGTAAATGAAAAAGTTTCGGAGAATCACGTAAGCTATGATATGTGACGTTTCAAACAAGGGGTATAATCGTTTATGCTAAAAGGAATACAATTTAAGATAAAATTTCGCGGATTTTATCGCAAGCATATTTATATTCAACTTTAGAAGGGTTTACGTCGAATTTGAACTCTAAATATGCTAACAACTTGTGATATTCGAAAGTAGACAAATCATTCGGAATATCAATAGAACGTAGTTTTAAACTTTCCATAATATAACACCTCACACTTTTGATTACTTATTACATCTTAACACTAAAATATGCCTTTGTTTTTTCAAGAACATTACAATGTAATTAAGTTTAAAACGGCGAACGTTTCAGTTGTTGAAGGGGGTTGTGACATTAAAAATGGGATATTATGCATGTTGAAAGACGGGCGATTTTTACTCGTCTTTTTTATGTGACATTTGTGTAATAGACTTTGTAATATTTCATAATTTTCATTAAAGATAGTAATTTATTTGAACAGAATATCGAGTCATGACAAGTCGTTTAAATTGCTTTATTATTAGTGTTGAAGACAATTAACGGAGGTTTACGTATATGCCATTATTTTTAGAACCAGTATTTCAGGAACGTATTTGGGGTGGCGCAGCACTCAAGTCTTTTAATTATGATATACCTAATGATTCTACTGGAGAATGTTGGGCGATTTCAGCTCACCCTAATGGACCTAATATCGTGAAAAATGGAAAGTACCAAGGGGAAACTTTAGACGAAGTATGGCGAAATGACCAAGCTTTATTTGGTGAAAATGAAGAAAGACCTTTCCCTTTATTGACGAAAATATTAGACGCTAATGATAAATTATCCGTTCAGGTCCATCCTAACGATGATTATGCTCAGAAGCATGAAGGAGAGTTCGGTAAGACAGAATGTTGGTATATTTTAGACGCTAAAGAAGGTGCTGAAATTATTTACGGAGTTAATGCTGAGTCTCAAAAAGAACTAATTCATATGATTGATCACAAGCAATTTGATCAACTATTTAATAAAGTGAAAGTCCAACCTGGTGAATTTTACTATGTGCCTGCGGGAACTGTTCATGCGATTGGCGCAGGGATATTAATTTTAGAGACGCAACAGTCTTCTGATACTACTTACCGGATATATGATTATGAACGTACAGATAAAAATGGTAAACAACGAGAATTACATTTAGAACAAAGTAAAGATGTAATTAATTTGGATGAAACGTCTCCAAATACGAAACCAAAATATGAAACGATTCAAGGTCATTCGTATACACAGTTTGTCTCTAATTCATTTTTTACTATTGAGCGTTGGATAATAGATGGCCATTTAGATTATTCTAAACCATATCAATATTGTTTAGTTTCTGTTATAGATGGTCACGGCACTGTGCGTACCGAACAACAATCTTATGATGTAGAAAAGGGGACGCATTTTATCTTAACTGTAGAAGATGAAAACATTGAATTTAACGGTGACATGACGTTTGTTGTGAGTCACGAATAAAAAACAACGCGCCATATAGGCCATTTATAATAGAGGTGACAGAATATGTTAAAACTTTGTGTTGATATTGGCGGCACAAAAACAATTGTTGGAGTCGTGAATGAACATTCTGAAATTATAGATCAGAAAAGATTTCAAACTTTCACATCCGACCCACAACAACAATTTAGTGAGATTATTGAAATAGCCCATCAATTTACGCAGCATTATGAACAACTAGATAAATCTATTTTGAATATTGCGATGCCAGGTCCTTGTGATTATAGAAAGGGAATATTTTTAAATCCACCGAATTTGCAAGCTTATAATCAATTCGACGCTGGACAGTATATCGAAATGAATAGTGATTTCCAACCGAACTTTGTAAATGATACGGATGCAGCAATCATTTCTGAGTATCAGCATATTAAAGATGAAACTGATAATTTTATCTATATTACCATTAGTACAGGTGTAGGGATGGCATATGTTAAAGATGGTCTTTTGGTTTCCGGGGTTGATGGAAACTTTGGTGAAGTAGGTCATACAATTATTAAAGGTAATAGCGATTATCTGTGCCCTGTGTGTCAGCAGTATGGATGTGTTGAAAATGAAATCTCAGGTACTGCAATGAGTAGAAAGGCAAGTGACTTATTACAAAGAGACGTTTCAACACGTGAAGCTATCGATATGTATATGAAACGAGAAAATCAAGCTATTACTGAAATGATAGATGAGGTATTAACGCTGACGCAACAACTGTGTACAAATTTAATAAGTATATTTAATACGTACCATATTGTGTTAGGTGGTGGCGTGACGCAAAGTAAATTACCTTATAGTGAGAAAATAATAGACTATGCAAAAGCACACCATCTCATAAAAGATGTACCACTGAAAGTTAAAGTCAGTGATTTAGAAGCGAACGTTTTAACAGGTTTATATTATATTAATGAATAAAATTAAAGTCGAGATTGGGTTTTCTATTTGCCAACCTCGACTTTTTATATTTGTATTTACAGCAGATTAATTTCAATATTTATAGTCTGTTTCTTTTTACCTTCCAAAGATGACTAATGTTCAATGATTTAGACAGTTGATCAGAAATTAATAGTCCTAATGCGATAGATCCCGCAATCAGTATTGCACGAATAAATGTATCTGATGCTTCTGCGAAATTTAAAGTCACGAGTTGTTGTGTAGCTCTAAATGCGATACTTCCTGGTACAAGAGGAATAATGCCTGGAATCATAAATAATACCACTGGCGCCTTAAAGACACGACTCATAATATGACTGAGTAGTCCTAATGTTAGGCTTCCTAATAAACTGCAATAAATGCTATCCATATTAAGATATTCGTGAAGAATAAAGTAAACTAAATATCCCGAAGCGCCAGCAAATCCAGCTGGAATAAATATTCTTCTAGGTGAATCATAAATGACATTAAAGAAATAAGAAGCGCTAAAACTACATATAAATGTAAATAAGATTGTCATATGTCATCCTCCTTAAAATATTGAGTAGGCAATAGCAATTCCTGAACCTATAGCAAATGCTATGACTAAAGCTTCTAGAAATTTAGCAGTGAACATTATCATATGGCGACTAAATAAATCTTGAATAGCCGTTGTAATTAAAACTCCAGGAACAATTGGCATAACGGAAGCAATCATCGAAGGTCCGAAGCGGTCTCCCACATGAAAGAATTCTGAACCAAGAATAACGATAGAACCTAACACAATTGATCCGATAAATTCAGGTATAAACATCGTTAATGATTTTCGTTGCAACAATTCAATAATGCAAAATCCAATAGCACCAGCAATTAAAGTCGTAATTAACTCTTTCAATGAACCACCTTGTAGATATAAAAAGCTAATCGATATTAACCCAGCAGCGATGACCTTTTTCCATAGCGCAATGCTTAATGACGATTGATCCACACGTTTAAGCAATGTATATGCTTCGTCAATTGAAATCTTGTTGCTCGTTAACTGTCGTGAAATAGAATTAACTTGGTATATTTTAGATAAATTTGTAATATTTTTATTGATTCTCAGTATTCGTGTATCATGCTCTTCGCTTAATGAAAAGTTGATAAACACATTAATAACATAACCTTGACTTTGATAATATCCCATACAAATTGCAATACGACGCATCGTATCTTCTATTCTGGAAACTTCTGCACCAGATGCTAAAAGAATCTTTCCGGCGAGCAGTATGACATTCATCGTAATTTTATCTTGTTGACGTTGCATATACTGACCTCCTCAAATTAATAATTAAAATTATTATCCCAATATTGTGAAAACAAAGCAAAGGGTAATGTTTATTTTACAATGTGGTCACATAGGAAGATCGACCGAGAGGAGTCTGAGGGTTGTGTCACCGAAGTCTCCCAAGTAGTCTAAAAGTGGGACTACTAAGCTGGTTTTCAATTTAAAAATTTGCAATACGTACGTTTTTTGTCTATAATCCTTAGCTGTGTGGTAAGATTTAATGGTATTAATATTTGGAGGTTAACGATGATAACTTTTGACTTAATAGGTCATACGCCACTAGTGTTGTTAAAGTCTTTTAGCGATGAAAATGTTCAAATTTACGCTAAATTAGAGCAATTTAATCCTGGTGGCAGTGTGAAAGATCGATTAGGTAAATATTTAATCGAGCAGGCAGTGGAGGAACATGGTTTAAAAAGTGGAGATACTATCGTGGAAGCTTCAGCTGGTAATACAGGTATAGGTTTAGCCATTGCAGCGAATCATTTCGATTTGAAAACAGTAATATTTGCGCCTGAAGGATTTTCAGAGGAAAAAATTTCTATCATGAAAGCGCTAGGTGCAGTTGTTAAACGTACGCCTAAGGATGGGGGCATGAAAGAAGCGCAAAGAGTAGCTAGAGCTTATGCTAAATCAAATGGTGCATTATATATGAACCAATTCGAGTCGGAACATAACCCACGAGCTTATGAAGACACTTTAGCTAAAGAGATAACAGATGAGTTGCCAGAGGTTGATTATTTTGTAGCTGGTGTAGGTTCAGGTGGCACATTTACAGGGGTAGCTCGTCATATGTCTACTTTAAATGTTGAAAATGTTATCGTCGAACCAGAAGGATCTATTTTAAATGGGGGACCACAACATCCTCATGATATAGAAGGGATAGGTTCTGAACAATGGCCTCAATTTTTACCTAAGTCATTAGTGAGTGATATTATAACAGTCAGTGGTGCAGATGGCTTTAATAATGTAGCGCAAATAGCTAAAAAAGAAGGTCTGTTAGTAGGAAGTTCGTCAGGTGCCGCATTACAAGGTGCACTTGAAATTAAAAAACATTTAAATAAAGGTGTAATCGTAACGATTTTCCCAGATGGAAGCGATCGTTATATGTCTAAACAAATATTCAATTATAAGGAGAATGTATGATGAATAAAAAAACACAATTAATTCATGGTGGCAAGACAACGGATCCGTATACAGGTGCAGTAACAACACCTATTTATCAAACGAGTACGTATGAACAAGATGCTATAGGTGATTTACGCCAAGGTTACGAATATTCTCGTTCAGGTAATCCAACACGTACTGCATTAGAAGGATTAATTGCTGATTTAGAACATGGTCAACATGGCTTTGCCTTTGGTTCAGGAATGGCCGCAATTAGTGCAGTAATAATGTTGCTAGACGAAGGAGATCATTTATTAATTAATTCGGATGTGTATGGTGGTACGTACAGAGCCTTAACTAAAGTATTTACACGCTATGGTATAAAAGTAGACTTTATAGATACGACACAAATTGATTCTGTAGAATCATATATTAAACCTGAAACGAAGATGCTTTATATCGAAACACCATCAAACCCATTATTACGTGTCACAGATATTAAAAAAACAGCTGAAATTGCTAAAAAACATAATTTGATTTCAGTCGTTGATAATACGTTTATGACACCATATTTCCAAAATCCATTAACTTTTGATATCGATATCGTATTACATTCAGCAACGAAATATATCGGCGGACATAGTGATGTAGTAGCTGGTTTAGTTGCAACAAATAATGCTGATTTAGCAGAACGCATCGGTTTCATTCAAAACTCAACTGGTGGTGTGCTTGGACCACAAGATAGTTATTTATTAATCCGCGGTATTAAAACACTTGGCTTACGAATGGATCAAGTTCAACGTAATACACTAGCGATTGTTGAGATGTTACAAAGTCATGAGGCAGTACAAGCAGTATTCCATCCAAGTATTGAATCACATTTAAATCATGACATTCACCAATCACAAGCAAGTGGACACACAGGTGTAGTAGCATTTGAAGTAGCTGATATTGAAACAGCTAAGAAAGTCATCAAGGAGTCTAAACTGTTCACACTTGCGGAAAGCTTAGGCGCGGTAGAAAGTTTAGTATCAGTTCCTGCATTAATGACACATGCTTCAATCCCTAAAGACGTTCGTGAAAAAGAAGGTATTGCTGATGGCTTAATTCGTTTATCCGTTGGTATTGAAGATACTGAAGACTTAGTAGCAGATTTAAAACAAGCTTTA
Source organism: Staphylococcus hsinchuensis (assembly GCF_038789205.1). Classification (NCBI taxonomy): domain Bacteria; kingdom Bacillati; phylum Bacillota; class Bacilli; order Caryophanales; family Staphylococcaceae; genus Staphylococcus; species Staphylococcus hsinchuensis. Next base: position 410,083 of record NZ_CP128355.1, on the reverse strand, counting down.
GAAAAATAGTTTCAATATGAATCATAAATAAAGGTCAGAAAGCTTAAATGTTTAGAATATTTGGGCTTTCTGACCTTTTTAATTTATGTGCAATTTTTATTTTACTTGTCAAAGTATTCGCTGATTTTATCTTTTATTGAAGATAACTTGTCATCAATATCATTTAACAGATTGTTCACCTTAGATTGATCTTCGTTGTTTTGTTGTGCAGTATTCGCTTTTTCTAATTTATCAGCTTGTTGTTGAAAATCTTGTGTGAGTTGTTGGTCTGTATCATTTTGAACGTTGCTTTTCAGATTATCGATTTTATCTTGAATTTTGTTAATAAGATCTTCACTATTTTGATTATCTTGTATTTGTTCTTTAGCTGTTGAAATTTGATTGTTGATATCACTAGATTGCGCTTGTTGTTGATAATCTTGAGATGCGTTAGGTTGCTTATCGCCAGTCTGTTGATTATTAGAGCTTTGTTGTTCATTAGCAGTTTGTTGTTGATTATTAGATTGTGTATCGTTCTTATTCATGAAGAAAATTGTGAGACAAATTGCGACGATAGCAACGAGTAGTATGATAATACCAGTTAACCATTTTTTGGATTTTGATGATTTTTCATTTTCATATTCTAATTGTTGTTCACGTCTTTGATCTCGTTCATTGTAATAGCGTTGTTCCATCTTTCTATCGTCTACATAATCATATTTATTTTTTTCCGTTCTTTTCATATAACCACTTCCTGTTATTTTAAAGAAATTACATCTTTTCATATATTTTAATGACTTTTATCAAATTTTGGAAGTTATTTTCTTAATGATAGGGCCAAAGTATGACAAAGATCATTTTGAAGTGGTTTATTTGTTTCTCGGTATTCCTATAATATGTCCTAATTGTTTAGGAATTTCAAAATCCGGTTGTTGATTATAATAATTAATAATTTTTTCATATATTTCATCTGGGAAAGTAGCACTGCGGCGTGTACGATTATTAACAGCCATCATCATCACTTCATAAGTTGCAGCCCGTTCATCGTGTTCATTATACATCGTTAAAAATAAATGTACTCGTTTCTCATCGTAATCATATAAATGAGACTTAATATAAAATGTTTCATTTAGTAGTAATTCATTTAGGAAAGAGACATGAGCCTCTATACTAAAAATTGTAATTTCTTGGTTTTGTCTATAGGAAATTGAAAAATCTATAGATCGGAAGAAATCCACGACTGCATCACTAAAAACTGAGTAATACTGTGCATCGTGCATATGGTTGTTATGATCAATCCAATTAGGTTGGACTGTATTTCTGTAAATAAATTCGTTAGACATTCAATCACGCTCCTAGTTTTAAAATGCGAACCTCCGCCATTGTATCAATAATTGTATTAAGTATATATCAATAAGCTAGAAATCAGAAAGCTGATTTTAGTAATACAAAAAAGAGTGAGATTACTATCTCACTCTTTTACATAACCTTATGCTTTATGTTTTTTTGAATGTCTTACACCGTAAATGAAATATATTAATAGTCCAAATATGAACCAAATAAGGGTGTAAAGTTTTGCTTCTCCACTTAATCCCCAAAATACAACCGCTACACAGATAAACGAAATAATTGGTAACACTGGATAGAGTGGCATTTTAAATTGTGGAACGGGTAAATCTTTCCCTTGTCTTGGTCTTAAAGCAAACATTGCAATAGATACAAACATAAACGCCACAAGTGTTCCTGCTGAAATAAGTTGTGCTAAGAATGAGAACGGGAACATTGATCCGATGATTACTGCAATGATTGTTAATATGACTAATGATCTGTTAGGTAAGTTATTTTTATTTAAACCACCTAACCAAGAAGGTAATAAGCCATCACGACCGAATGAGTACAACAGACGAGAACCTGCCATCATCATACCTATAAGTGCGGTAAACATACCGATGACTGAGATTGCTTGAACAATTGCGGCAACAACGCCAAAGCCACTTTGTCGTAAAGCCCAACCTACTGGTTCTGCGTTTCCAGCATAGTCTGAGTATTTAAACATCCCAACGAGCACGAGTGCCACGGCAACAAATAGTATGACCGCAATTGCTAGTGAACCTAAAATACCTCTAGGCATTGTTTTTTGCGGATTTACAGCTTCTGCAGAGTTTGCAGCAATTGAGTCAAATCCGATATACGCTAAGAAAATCATTGAAACCCCAGCGTATATACCTTGCCATCCACCAAATGATCCTGCTTTCGTCATACGGTGTTCAGGTATAAATGGCACGTAGTTATTTATATTAATCACTGTTAAACCTACAACGATAAATAATAAAACTGCTAATACTTTAAGTACTACGAGAATATTTTCGATACGAGCTGTAGAAGTTGTCCCTTTAGCTAATAATAATCCCGTTAAAATAATAACGATTGCGGCAGTAATGTCGATGACACCACCATCTGTCCCAAAAGTATTTGCTAATGACTTAGGTAATTTGATACCTAATGGCGATATCAAACCTCGTAAGTTTGCGGAAAATCCAGATGCTACAAATGCCACAGCTATAAAATACTCGGCTAATAATGCCCAACCTGCAATCCAGCCAAACACTTCCCCAAATAATACATTGATCCAAGAATATGCGGATCCAGCATACGGCATGGATGATGACATCTCAGCATATGCAAACGAAACGAGTGCAGCAACAATCGCTGCGAAAATGAAGGATAATGCTACAGCAGGACCTGTATGATCAGCTGCAACAACCCCCGGTAATGTGAAGATAGATGTTGAAACAATTGTACCCACACCTAAAGAAATAAAATCCTTAACGTGTAAAGTACGATCTAAGTGTGCGTCTTTCCCTTTATAAACGGAAGGATCTTCTTTGGTAAATATCTTTTGCATAAAATTTGTCACTTTAAACCTCTCCCATAAAAATTGCAATTCACTAACATGAGTAAAAATATAATTCATATCATAACACATTTTCACTATAGATTTTAGATAATTCTGAAATTTCTTTTATTTTTTTGCTTTAAAACGGTAACGTGTCTTCTGTAATTTTATAAATAAGCTAAATGAATAACTCTATATCTTTAGTTTTTATATGATTAGTGTACAGAAATATGTTTTACTGAGTATAACTAAATTAAATTGAAAGTGGTGAATCAAATGGAAATACAATCAGCTTGGCTTAACTTACCTGTAAAAGATTTAGAGGCGAGTGAAAAGTTTTTTGAGGAAATTGGTTTTACAATTAAGAAACAAGAAGGCGTAATCGATAAAATGAGAGGCATTGAGACGGTAGATAACAAAGTGATAATGCTGATCGAACAAAGTCAATTTGAAAAAGTAGCACGTTTAAATGAAATCGGTAAAAATGAAGCACTCGTTTCAATTTCAGTTAAAACAAACGAACAAGTAGATGAATTGTTAGAACTTGTAGAACGTGCGGGTGGTAAAGTATTAGAGAAAGGAACTGTACACGAAGGTTTCTATGGCGGCTTATTTAGTGATGTTGATGAGCATTTATTTAATGTGATTGCAATGTAATCAAAATAAAACTCAATTTGCCGTAAGACAAATTGAGTTATTCACTGAGTGTTATTTAATGATAAGTACTGGGATGTTAGCACTATTTGCAATTTTATGTGTTACATTACCCAGTACATTTTTTATATTGGGACGTGCGCGTTTATTACTCATCACAATGACATCGTAATTGTTTTCGTTAATTTCTTCTAAAATAGATTGCTTAATATAACCTGATTTGAATTTAACTGAGACATTTAAATCACGAGATTTTAATTCGTCAATAAAAGGTTTGAGCTGTTCTTTTTTCTCTTCAACAAGCTCTTCGAAATGTACATTTTTATAGCGTACAGATGTTTCTAATTCACTCTCACTTATAACATTAAATATAGTAATTTGTGAGTCGTCAGAGGCTGAAGTGAGACGTTCAAGCTCTGCAGGGACGTTATTGAACTTATTATCGAAATCATAGGCTAGTAATATATTTTCATACATACGATGACCTCCTTTAGTTCTATTATAACGCAACGTTGTTAACTGTGAGAGAAAATTGATTCAAGTTATTACTCAACATCTAGACCGATAATTTCGCTAACATTTTGGTATCCGTTTGACTCTAAATATTGTGCAAGTGATTTATTTAATTTTTTAGTTAAACCAGGTCCTTCATAAACGAGAGAACTATATATTTGCACAAGTGATGCACCGTTTCTTAACATTTTTATTACGTCTTCACTAGTGAAAATACCACCAGTACCAATGATTAAGAATTGGCCTTTTGTATATTTGTACGCGTAATTTATCATTTTTAAATTACGTTCAAATAGAGGTTTACCACTAAGCCCACCAGATTCTTGGCGATGATCAGAGCTTAAACCGTCTCGTTGCTGAGTTGTATTGGCCAATATGATACCATCAAATGTTTCGACGATATGGTCGAGCATACGTCCTAGATCTTCAAGTTTTAAGTCTGAAGTTAACTTAATAAAGATTGGAACAGAAAGTTCTGTTCTTTGTCTGAAGTTCTGAATGGCTTCACATAGTTGTGAGAATTCACTTTTATCATGGAACTTTTGAAGATTTTCTGTATTAGGTGAACTAATATTAACAGTAAAGAAGGTTACATCGTGTTTAAACGTCTCCATTACTTTAATGTAATCTTGATAACGCTCTTCGTAAGGTGTAACTTTATTTACGCCGACATTTAATCCGACTGGGATGTCATAGTGGTATTTACGTAAATTACTTAACGCTTTATTCATTCCTAAGTTGTTAAAGCCCATACGGTTGATAAGCGCTTGGTCTTCTACGAGACGGAACATTCTTGGTTTAGGGTTCCCATGTTGAGGTTTTGGTGTGATACCGCCTAATTCTATTGCGCCGAAACCAGCGTTTTCCAAAGCTTTAGGCACTTCACATGATTTATCGAATCCCGCTGCCAATCCAATAGGGTTACGAAACTCAATGTTATTTAAATTTTGTTGTAAACTCGGATGGTCATAGTGGTACATTTTTTTAATTAATGGTAAGAGTTGTGAATAATGTTGGACAAATTTTAAAGCATCTAAAGTTTTACCATGTGCTTGTTCAGGTTCATATTTAAATAAAAAAGGTTTGATGATTTTATACATAACAGTCAACTCCGTCGTTGAAATTTTTTGTTAATCATGATTGGGAGTGGGACAGAAATCGAATTTTCTAATAAAGATTTCGTAGTCCCACCCCGGCAAGTATGACTAGGATTAAAAAAAGCTTGTTATAAGCGCATTTTCAATTCAGACATCTACTGCCAACTTGATAAAGTGTCTGAAAAACTTATTTTTGTCTCAGACTCAATTTGTTTTATTTACCTCTATTAGACTAGCATTTTCTATAGATTATGCCTAGCGGAAATTAGTGATTAAATATGTATGTGAAGATTAATTTTCGAAAATAAGGAAATATAACAATATGTTAGATATCCAATGATGAAGGAATGTTAATGGCACAATTATGGGAAGAACAACTTCCATTAAATAATATTAAATCGATTAGGCCAGTAGCTGGTGGTGATGTCAATGAAGCATTTAAAGTTAACACATCAGATGAAACATACTTTCTACTCGTACAACGTCAGAGAAAATCATCTTTCTACGATGTTGAAATAGCAGGTTTGGAACTGTTTGAGAAAGCAAATATCACTGCACCTCGTGTCATAAAAAGTGGAGAGATCAACGAAGATGCCTATTTATTATTAACTTTCTTAGAAGAAGGTACGACCGGGAGCCAAGAAGCATTAGGGGAACTTGTCGCGAAGCTACATAGCGTGCAACAACCTGATAATAAGTTCGGATTTGATTTACCACATGAAGGTGGCGATATTTCATTTGATAATACGTGGACTGAATCATGGGTAACATTATTTGTTGAACGTCGATTAGACCATTTGCGCGATGAATTGGTTAGAAAAGGCTTGTGGGCAGATGTTGATGTAGAAACGTACGAACAAGTACGCTCACGAATTGTTGAAGAATTAAGTAATAAACGTAGTAAACCCTCACTCTTACATGGTGATTTATGGGGAGGGAATTATATGTTCCTAAATGATGGCTCTCCAGCGTTATTCGATCCAGCCCCATTTTATGGTGATAGAGAGTTTGATCTAGGTATTACAACTGTGTTCGGAGGCTTTACAGAATCATTCTACGAGACATATGATAAACACTTTCCATTGGGAGATGGTGCACAAAAACGTTTAGAATTTTACAGATTATATTTATTGATGGTGCATTTAGTTAAATTTGGTGCGATGTATGATAGTAGTGTACGTCGTTCGATGCAACAAATTATAACTGATTTCCCTCGTGGATAGATCAGTTTACAATTTATATTTGATTAATTTTAGGTTTTTCTATAAATTTAAATCATAAAACAATTTTAGTGGAGGTTTAGAAACATTATGAAAAAAACGCTTGCGGGTCTTACATGCTCGTTAACTTTATTATTGCCGTTAGCCGCAAATAACGCTTCAGCACATGCAGAAACAAATTCACAAGATACGCAACAACAATCGACACAAACACAACAAAAGACAAATGATACTGAGCAAACACCACAAGTTATCAATGAAGTTATTTTACCGAACGAAGATCGTCATCAAATTACGAATACAACATCAGGACATTATCAATCAATTGGTTTTATTAACGCAGGACAAAACATTGCTTCAGGTGTCGTAATAGATGACAATACAGTGTTAACAAATAAACACGTAGCGAATCTTTCAGATAATTTGACTTTCGCACCTGCAGCTAAAGATAGTGCTACATACCCATATGGAAAATTCACTGAGAAAGACGTGCAAGCTTATCCAGGTGATTCAGATTTAGTGCTTGTACACTTTAATAAAAATTCTAAAGGTCAATCTTTAGGTGACGTGGTACAACCAGCTTCAATTCAAGATGCTTCAACTGCTAGCAAGGGCGATGCTATGACTGTTACTGGTTATCCAGGTGATAAACCAATGGCTACGATGTGGGAAAGTAAAGGTAAGATTATTGAAAATCAAGGCACAGAATTAACATATGGTGCAAGTACGTTTGGAGGAAATTCAGGTTCTCCTGTATTTAATAGTAATAACCAATTAATCGGTCTTCATCATGGTGGCGTTGATGGACAAACAAATAACGCTGTGGCTATGACTGGAGATGTACTACAGTTTATTAACAACAATAAATACTAAGTCAGTTCACTATTCTATAAAGATTTCCCCCTTTGGTAGATTGTTCAATTGCCTTATACTTTATTGTATTTTGCAATACAAACAATTTATTAAAGGGGATTTTTATATTTTTATAGCTTTATGATGAATTATTTTGTCGATAAAATAAAACAGTTTCAAAAAAATAAAAATCGTGCTAAATGTAGTTATGATGCATTGTTTACGAATTCAGAGGAGGTTACAGAAGAAAATTTAAGGTTAATATTAAACGATTCGGGGAAAGATGTAAGTTATGAAAGGGCTTTAAATAAAAATTAAGGGGTAGAAACGATGTCGAAACAATTAAAGAGAGAGTTAAGTAATCGACACATACAGTTAATTGCCATTGGTGGTGCCATTGGTACTGGATTATTTTTAGGAGCAGGACAGTCGATTCATTTAGCAGGGCCGTCTATTTTACTTACATATATTATAGTTGGTTTTGTATTATTCATGTTTATGAGAGCTATGGGGGAAATGTTATTATCCAACACGGATTTTAACTCATTTGCAGATATTACACATAAGTATGTTGGGTCGTTAGCTGGATTTATTACAGGTTGGACTTATTGGTTAACGTGGATTGTGTCTGGTATGGCTGAGGTAACAGCAGTTGCAAAATACGTTTCATTTTGGTTTCCTCAAATACCGAACTGGTTAACAGCACTAGCCTGTGTACTTCTATTAATGTCTTTCAACTTACTTAGCACAAAGTTATTCGGGGAATTAGAGTTCTGGTTTGCATTAATCAAGGTTGGTACGATATTAGCACTCATTGCAGTTGGGATTGTAATGATTGTTATGGCTTATAAGACATCTTACGGACATGCAAGTTTGACTAATATTTATAGTCATGGTGGCATGTTCCCTAACGGTGCATCAGGCTTCTTTATGTCATTCCAAATGGCCATATTCTCATTTGTTGGAATTGAAATGATTGGGATTACTGCTGGAGAAACGCAAAATCCACATAAAACAATTCCAAAAGCAATTAATAATGTGCCATTTAGAATCTTAATATTTTATGTAGGTGCGATTGCTGTTATCATCTCAATCGTTCCTTGGAATAAGTTAGATCCAGATGGCAGTCCATTCGTAAAATTATTTTCATTAATTGGTATTCCATTTGCAGCAGGATTAATCAATTTTGTAGTGTTAACAGCTGCAGCGTCAGCTTGTAATAGTGGTATCTTCGCGAATAGTAGAACATTATTTGGACTAGCTGACAGAAAGCAAGCGCCACCGAAATTTCAAGTTACTAACAAGAAAGGTGTTCCGCTTACAGCAATTATAGCTACATCATCATGTTTATTAATTGCAGTACTATTAAATTATTTCATTCCAAATGCAACGACCGTATTCGTTTATATTAGTACAATTTCTACGGTATTAAATATTGTAATTTGGACATTGATTATTTTTGCATATTATCGTTATGCTAAATCACAGCCTGACTTACACAAGAAAAGCAAATATAAACTACCAGGCGGTAAATTGATGGCATTGTGTATTATCGCATTCTTTATATTTATCTTTGGTGTGTTATTAGTCAATCCTGAAACGCGTATCGGAGTAATATGTGCGCCGTTATGGTTCTTGTTACTCGCACTGATGTACAGACAATATAAAAAGCATACTGCTGAGGATGAAAGTTAAAATACAATATAATGAAGAAACTCGGAATATTTAGTAAGAGCAGTTATTTCTATTTAATGCGTTTAAATAGAAATAACTGCTTTTTTGTGGAATAGTTAAAGATAAAATATTTAAAATAGGACAATCGTGAGAGAAAAACAATAGTAGTTTTAAAGGATGAACCATATTATGAGAAAAATAATCACATTATCGGTAATATATATTGTCATCATTTCAGTTCTTATCATGTTATGGATGTACAAAGATCCAATTCAATATAACGTAAGCAGTTATGTAGAAGAATTCAATCAAAGTATGAATGAAGATAGTAGTGGAAAATTGTCTCATGTTTTTGATCAAAGTAGAGAAACTGAGACATTTGGAGAATACAAATATAATGACTTCAAAGGTAAGCATTACGGTATTGATTACGATATTCCTAAAAAAACACCAGTTAAAGCAGCGTCCGATGGAGAAGTAACACGCACGTTCAACGATGAATATGGAGGGAAGGTCGTACAAATTTCTGAAGATAATGGACGATATTATCAATGGTATATGCATTTAAATGAAATTAAAGTAAAGGAAGGACAACGTGTTGAAGCGGGAGAAGTGATTGCTCTATCAGGTAATACTGGTAAAAAGACTTCCGGGCCACACTTGCACTTTCAACGTATGAAAGACGGGTTAGGAAATGATTATGCAGAAAATCCACACAGTTTTATAGATAAACTTCCAGATGGAGAAAAAAGCTTATATAAATTAAAGAAGTAGTAAATGTATATTACTTATGATTTGAAATATATGTTTATATGTATAGTTTTAATTGCATATTAACTTCATTAACAAATGTTAATTGAAGTTAAACACACTGAAAATTCATCAAACACACCATAATCAAGCACTTTCTGTAACTTGTAAAGTGATTTTTTTAGAAAAAATACTTAAAAAATATCAAAAAAGAACCCCCTAATTATATTACGTTATTGTTACATTGGATTACGTTGTAATATTTCTGAAAATAAAGACATAGAAGTGTGTTCGCTCTAAAAGGTTGTTGTAAAGGTGTTTATAACTATTTTTGTATAGTTAAATCAATCATTTAATCATTACAATACAAAACTAATAGGTGTCAATATTACAGAAAAGGTCTGTTTTTGTAAATTTTTGTTATATAGGTGTAATACAAATCTGTGAAATTTATGATATATTACTTATGGTCAAAAAAAACGAACAACAATTTTAAAAATTAACTTGCACAAACGATATTAAATTAAAAAAGTAAAACAAAACTTAAATGGAGGATTTTTTTATTATGAAAAAGTCAATTTTAGCATCGTCATTAGCAGTAGCATTAGGTGTAACAGGATATGCAACTCAAGCAGATAACAATGAAGCACACGCTTCTGAATCAAATATCGATAAAGCACATTTAGCTGAATTAGCACAAAGCAATGCTAAAGAATTAAATGAAAAACCATTACACGCTGGTGCGTACAACTACGATTTCGTATTAAATGGTTTCGAATATTCATTTAAATCAAATGGTGAAAAATGGTCATGGAGCTACAAACAAGTAGGTTCACAAAGCGCTGCTTCACACAGCACAGCTTCAAACACTTCACATAAAGATGTAAGTGCTCAAGTATCTCACCATTCAAATGAAAAATCATCTAACCAAGTTAGTGCTCAAAAACAATCAAACAACGTTCAAGTTGAAGCAGTTCAAGCTCCAAAAGCTTCTTCAAACAACAACGTTCAAAAAGCACAAACAAGCACTCAATCATCAGCATCATCAAATGATACTTCAAGCATTGATGCAATTGCTCAACAAATGGCAGAACGTACTGGTGTATCTGCATCACAATGGAAAGGTGTTATCCAACGTGAAAGTGGCGGAAACCCACATGCAGTTAACGCTTCATCAGGTGCATACGGTTTATTCCAATTATTAGGTCACGGTGAACATTCAGGTATGTCAGTTCAAGAACAAATTAACACAGCTGCTCAAGTTTACAAACAACAAGGTTCAGGTGCATGGGTAGGTTGGTAAGCCGACCTTAACTAAGTAAGTAATATTTAGTTAACCTAATTAAAGAGCGACTCTTCGGAGTCGCTCTTTTTCTATTCGCTTTATTTATTTGAATATTCTGATAAAATAAAAGTAATTGAAATATTTTGTTGAGAAAGATGGGAGTGGGACAGAGATCGATTTTTTAATAAAGATTTTGTAGTCTCACTAGTAGACATAGAGTCTAAGACAAATATTATTGTCTCAGACTCTCGTATTTTTAATGAAGGAAGGTATTATATGGAACTATCAAATCGACTAGCTCAAATACCGGATAGCTATTTTGGTAAAACAATGGGCCGTAAAGTAGAACATGGCCCTTTACCACTTATAAATATGGCTGTAGGCATCCCTGATGGCGATACGCCTAAAGGTATATTAGATGAATTTTCGAACGCATTATATAAACCTGAAAATCAAAAATATGTCGCTTTCCATGGTAAAGATCAGTTTAAACAAGCGATTGTTGATTTTTATGAAAGACATTATCAAGTTTCTTTAGATAAAGAAGATGAGGTTTGTATCTTGTATGGAACTAAAAATGGACTTGTGAATTTACCTCAATGTATTGTAAATCCGGGCGAGACCGTTCTATTACCTGACCCTGGTTATGCAGATTATCTTGCTGGTGTGCTACTTGCTGATGCTAAACCACAATCTTTAGTGTTAGAACCGCCTCGTTATTTACCAAAATGGGACCAAATTAACAAAGAAACTTTAGAAAATACACGTCTTGTTTACTTAACTTATCCAAATAATCCAACTGGATCAGCTGCGTCACAAAAAGTGTTTGATGATACGATAGCACAATTTAAAGGGAGCAAAACAAGGATTGTGCATGACTTTGCTTACAGTGCATTTGGTTTTGAACATGACAATCCTAGTATTTTACAATCTGAGGGTGCTAAAGATTTAGCGATTGAAATTTATTCATTATCAAAAGGTTTTAACATGTCAGGTTTTAGAGTAGGTTTCGCAGTTGGAAATAAAGAAATGATTCAAGCTTTAAAGAAATTCCAATCACACACTCATGCAGGTATGTTTGGCGCTTTGCAAGATGCAGCTACGTACGCTTTAAATAATTATGATGACTTTTTACAGCAACAAAATACAACATTTAAACGTCGAAGAGATCAATTTACTGCAAAACTAGATGAGGAAAATTTGCCTTATGAACCAATGACGGGTGGGATATTCCTTTGGTTAAAAACGCCACCTGACTTTGATGGTGAAAGTTTCGAAAAATATTTACTAAAGGAATTATCTATACTCGTAGCTCCTGGAATACCATTTGGTGAACACGGTCGCAATTATGTGAGAATCTCATTAGCCTTAGATGACGATCAATTGATGGAGGCAACAGAAAGGTTGTTATCCATTAGTCATTTATATCAATAAATCATGTACAGGAGATGGTCAGTCATGACAAAAATAAAATTATTTGGAGTTAGAGAAGAAGATGTTCCTTATATTGAAAGTTGGGCAAATCAACATCAGGTAGAAGTTGATTTAGACGCTGAATTATTAACAGTTGATACAGTGGATCGTGTGCAAGGATTTGATGGTGTTTCATTATCACAACAAATCGAACTAGATGAAGAAGTTTATAAAAAGTTAAATGAATATGGTATTAAACAAATTGCTCAGCGAAGTGCCGGCTTTGATTGCTATGATTTCGAGTTAGCAGAAAAATATAACTTAATTATATCTAACGTGCCATCATATTCTCCACATTCAATCGCTGAATATACCGTTTCACAAGCGCTAAATTTAATTAGAAACTTTAATGATATCCAGCAAAAGACTGCCGAATACGACTTTAGATGGCAACCTGCTATACTATCTCGTTCAATTAAAGATTTAAAAGTAGCAGTAATCGGTACAGGGCGTATAGGGCGTATTGTGGCGAAAATCTTTAGCCAAGGCTTTGGTGCAGAGGTAGTCGCATACGACGTCATACAACATAAAGAAAATGAATCATTTTTAACGTATAAATCTACATTAGATGAAGCAATTAAAGATGCAGATATTGTCACAGTACATATACCTGCAACAAAAGATAGTACGTATTTATTTAATGAAGAAAGATTTAATACTTTCAAAAAAGGCTCTGTCTTTATCAATTGTGCGCGTGGATCAATTGTTGATACGAAAGCGCTATTACGAGCTTTAGATAATGGTACAATAAAAGGCGCTGCGCTGGATACGTATGAAGGCGAAAAAGGTTTGTTCCCAAGCGATTCTCGTGGAAAAGGTATTAAGGATGAAATATTAAAGCAATTAATAGCAAGAAAAGATGTTATCATTTCTCCACATATTGCATTTTATACAGATGATGCCGTTAAAAATTTAATCGTTGATGCACTCGATGCCACACTCGACGTTATAAATAATGGTGACACAGCGTTACGTGTAAATTAATTGTTGATTATGATTGAGAAAAAATAAACGCCAATTTCTATTTAAATAGATAGAAATTGGCATTTTTTGTTGAATTATATATTTTTTTAATGCTTGTTATTTAACATCGTAACCTTGATCTTCTATCGCATCTTTCATGTTATCGAAAGATACGTCCGTTTCATCATAGTTTACTGTGACGTTGTTATCTTCTAAACTTACATCCGCTGAAGATACCCCATTAAGGTTTGTTAATGCAGATTCTACTGCGTGTTTACAATGATCACAACTCATGCCTTCTACTTGAATTGTTTCAGTTGTCATAAGCACACCTCCTTAAGATAAGCATTTTTTCTATATATACTTTATACCCATTGTAACTATAATTTCATGCGTTTCAATCTGAGTGCATTGGTTACAACACTGACAGAACTTAAAGCCATCGCTGCGCCAGCAATCCATGGTGCAAGCAGACCGAAAGCAGCGATAGGTATGCCAGCTACATTGTAACCTAATGCCCAGAATAAGTTTTGGCGAATATTACGGATTGTTAATTTACTTGTATTAATAGCTTTTGGTAATAGCATTAAGTCTCCGCCAAGTATGGTAATATCTGCAGCTTCAATGGCAACTTCCGTACCTGTTCCGATAGCAATACCGATATCAGCTTTTACTAATGCAGGTGCGTCGTTAATACCGTCACCGACCATCGCAACTTTTTTATTTTCTTGTTGGAGTTTAGAGATGGTTGAAGCTTTTTCTTCTGGTAAGACTTGCGCATACACAGTATCTATATTGACTTGTTTAGCGATAGATTGTGCAGTTCGCTCGTTGTCACCCGTTAGCATCGCAACTTGAATACCTAAATCGTGCAATTGTTGAATTGCTTGAGCTGCGGAATCTTTTACCGTGTCTGCTACAGCGATAATACCACTGAGTTGTTGATCAATTGCAATCAACATAGCTGTTTTACCTTCATCTTCAAATTGAGTCATTTGTGATGTTAACTCAGTATGGGCAACGTTAGAATCTTGCATTAATTGACGATTACCGATGAGTAGTTGTTTGCCATCGACTTTAGCTTGGATACCACGACCAGGTAAGGCGTTAAATTCATCAACATCATAAAGGTCTAACTGTTGCGAAGTTGCGTAATTAACGATTGCTTCGGCTAATGGATGTTCTGATTGGTGTTCTGCACTTGCTAATAATTTCAATGTAGTGGTATCACCTTTAAAATCAGTCACCTCTGGAACACCTTTAGTAATCGTACCGGTCTTATCCAATACGATCGTATCTATTTCGTGTGTGCGTTCAATGTGTGCGCCACCTTTAAATAAGATGCCATTTTCAGCAGCTTTCCCAGTTCCTACCATTATAGAAGTAGGAGTAGCTAAACCGAGTGCACAAGGACACGCGATAACGAGTACCGCAATAGCAGCAACTAATGCAGGTTCGAATTGTCCTGTTTGTACGAGCGTAATCCATATTATAAACGTTAAGAGAGCAATACCTACAACGATAGGGACAAAGTAACCTGAGATGATATCAGCTAGTCGTTGAATCGGTGCTTTTGAACCTTGGGCTTCTTCGACGACATTTATAATAGAAGAAAGTGCAGTATCTTTACCTACTTTCGTTGCTTTCATTGTAATCGTACCGTTGTTATTCATAGTGGCACCGATAACGCTATCATTTTGTGCTTTATCAATTGGTAAAGATTCACCTGTTAACATCGATTCATCTACGGAAGTTCGACCTTTGATAATTGTACCGTCTACAGGTATTTTTTCCCCCGGTTTGACGATAAGCATATCGCCTTCATTGACTTCTTCAAGTGGAATCATAATTTGTTTGTCATTGCGAATAACGCGTGCTTCTTTAGCTTGTAATTGTAACAATTCGCTTAAAGCATTGGTTGTTTGACTTTTGGCGAGTGTTTCTAAATATTTACCAAATAAAATGAGTGTGATCAGTACTGCGCTCGTTTCAAAATAAAGGTGCGGTTCATAATTTGAACGTACTAACCATTTAATTAACTCGTAAATACTGAAAACATACGCAGCACTCGTGCCTAATGCTACAAGCACATCCATATTTGCTGAACCATTACGTAAGTTTTTGTAAGCTCCAACATAGAACTGCCAACCGATTATAAACTGTATTGGTGTCGCGAGTGCGAATTGGAACCACGGATTCATGATGAAATGTGGTAACGGTAAATGAAATAAATGTACTAGCATCGTCAACAATAAAGGTAAAGTGAGTATCGCAGAAATGATGAGCTTTGTACGTTTACGTTTGATTTCTTGATGTTTTGCGGACTGTTTCTCTTTAGCACTTTGTTTAAGGCTCGCATCATAACCTAAGTGTTGAATCTTAGCTATAAAATCAGATTCTGAAACAGTGTTTGGATTATAAGATATGACTGCATTTTCAGTCGTTAAATTCACATTTGCATTTGTGACTCCATCCATGCGATTGAGTCCTTTCTCAATGCGATTAGAACAAGCAGCACAAGTCATCCCTTGAACATCTAGCTCTATCTTTTCTGTGGCAATGTCGTAGCCTGTCTTTCTAATAGTGTTCGTTATTGCTTCTGGAGTAGTGTTATCTGGGTTGTAGTGAACAGTAGCCTTTTCAGTCGTTACGTTGACATTGGCATCAACGTCTTCCATACGATTGAGGTTCTTCTCAATGCGATTGGCACAAGCGGCACATGTCATGCCTGTCACATTGAAAGTAGTCTTTTTAGTTTCGCTCATAAATTCCCTCTCCTTACATTATAAGATTGTGTAATGAATACGTTTTTGTTAACTCTAATATACCCCCGTAAGGTATATGGGTCAATGACTTTGTTTATAAAATGAATTGAGTTAGCTATTATAGAATTACTCAAATACATAAAGGAAGTGACAAATTTGTCATTTCACAGCGATATTTTGTTAGTTAAAACAAACGATGAATATAAAAATCTTTAATATGATATAGATGTAGAACAAAAGAAGGAGTGAAATAGATGTCAATTTTAAAAGTTGAAGGTTTAAGAAAAACTTACGGAAACAGATATAAAAAACAAGAAGTATTAAAAGGGTTAGATTTTGAAATTGATAAAGGTGAATTTGTGACAATCATGGGACCTTCAGGGTCTGGGAAAACAACTTTACTTAACGTAATCAGCTCAATCGATTACATTACGAGCGGGATTGTCGAAGTGAACGGCAACCAAATTAACAAAATGAGCAATCGTCAGTTAGCAAACTTCAGAAAAAGAGAAGTAGGATTTATCTTCCAAGATTACAGTGTGCTACACACATTAACAGTCAAAGAAAACATTATGCTACCTCTATCAATCCAAAAAATGTCTAAAAGTGAAAAAGAAAAAAGTTATAAAGAAGTAACTGAAGCTTTAGGCATCGATGAACTAGGTGCGAAATATCCAAACCAAATTTCTGGTGGTCAACAACAAAGAACAGCTGCAGCACGTGCTTCAGTACACAAACCGGCAATTATCTTTGCCGATGAACCAACAGGCGCACTCGACTCAAAAAGTGCACAAGACTTATTAAAACGACTACAAGATATGAATAAAAACATGAATTCTACAATTGTTATGGTCAGTCACGATCCAGTTGCTGCAAGTTATTCAAATCGTGTCATTATGTTGAAAGATGGCAACATTCATTCAGAAATACGCCAAGGAGATGACACAAATCAAGAATTCTATAAAAATATTATCCACATGCAAACAGCCTTAGGTGGTGTGGCAAATGAACTTTAATCAAATCGTATTAAAAAACTTCCGACAAAATTTACGACATTATGCGATGTATATATTTTCACTAATATTGAGTATTATTATTTACTTCAGCTTTGTCACATTAAAATATACACATAGTATTAATAATGATAATTCCGCAAAAATAATCCAGAAAGGGTCTGAAGTTGGTGCGAACTTTCTATTCGTTATCATTATTGTATTCCTAATGTATGCCAATTACTTATTTATTAAACGTCGTACACGGGAATTTGCACTGTTTCAACTAATCGGATTAACACGTAAAAATATCATGCGTATGATTATTATTGAACAGTTGGCAATGTTTGTTTCTACCGGGGTAATCGGTATATTAATCGGTATATTTGGTTCTAAGTTATTGTTGATGATTGTTCTGAAAATGTTGAATATATCCATAAGTGTGAAACTCACTTTACATTCACAAGCGCTAATACAAACAATTTTATTACTGTTTTTAGCATTTGTTTTCATCGTTATTCATAGTTACCTCTTTTTACGTAGACGTAGTATATTAACGATGATGAAAGATAATACGCAAGGGGATGCAAAAAACGCGAAGATTTCAATTTTCGAAGTGATCTTCGGTATTATTGGAATTGTGATGATCGTATATGGTTATTATTTAGCCAAACACTTTATGAATTATCTTGACAAGTTACAAATTATATTACCATTTATAATTTTGTTCCTAACTACAGTTGGGGCGTATCTATTCTTTAGAAGTTCAGTTTCCATGATTTTCAAGACATTGAAACGCTCTAAAAAAGGGAATGTCTCTATCACTGATGTAGTATTTACGTCTTCTATTATGCATAAAATGAAGAAAAACGCGCTTGCATTAACGATTATTGCTACAATTTCAGCTATAACGGTAACAGTTCTATGTTTCGGTGCTATATATAAAGCAAGTACAGAAACTATAGTGAATGAAACATCGCCTCAAGACTTCAATGTATATAAAGAAAAACAGGCACAACAATTTGAGAATAAGTTAGATGAGCACCATATACCTTTCAAAAAAGATTATAAAGAAACTGCTAGCGTAAAATTAAAGAAAGATAATGTATTTGAAAAACCTAAAGCGATGCCGAAACAAGATAATATAATGACTGTTACTAGCAATAAATTTTTCCATGATGATGATATCCATGGTAATCAGATTAAACTCATTAATACACAAACTATGGGGGCAGGTATGTTTAAACATCATTTAGGAAATTCTATTCAGTTCGATGGACTAAATAATTCAACTTTTAAAGTTAATAAAGAAGACAAGAAAGTAGTATTTTCTGGAGAATTAACTCATAATGCTCCTGTAATATTAGTTAAAGACCAAGATTACAACAAGTTGAAACACCATGCTAAAGAGATACATTCACAATACGGTTTTGATTTGAAAAATCAAAAAGATTGGTCAAAAGCTAATAAACTGTATAAGTCATTATTCCCTAAAAAAGAACAGCAGAGTCACACTACTAAAAAGGAAATCACTAAAACACTCGATTCTTCTAATGGAATTATATTATTTGTTTCTTCATTCTTAGGACTTGCATTCTTAGTGGCGGCAGGTTGTATTATTTACATTAAACAAATGGATGAAACGGAAGACGAAATTTCAAACTTCCGTATTTTACAACGTATGGGATATACACATAGAGATATGATGACCGGTTTAGGATTAAAAATATTCTTCAATTTCTCATTACCACTTGTCGTATCGCTATTACATGCATTCTTTGCATCAACGATTGTCATGAAATTATCCGGTGTTATCTCGATGATGCCTGTGTTTATTGTCATGGTAATTTACACACTAGTTTACTTCATCTTTGCTATAATGGCATTTATACATTCTAACCGAGTAGTTAAACATTCTATTTAATAAATATAAAAAAGCTCCAATGAGTGGTGATTCCCTCTCATTGGAGTCTTTTTTTGCTGGTTTTAAATATTGAATGAATTTTAGTCATTGGATTTTACAAAAAGTTAGTTTGAGTTTTTCGTTGAACGTAATTAAAAGAAATCTGAAGGTTTGATATCATCAAAATTTATATTTTTAAGTCCTTCGAAATTAAGGTTTTCAACGTTTTCTAATACATGGCTATTTTGTAATTGCGCATAATAATTCGAAGCTTCAGATGCAACGTCGTGTTCTTGGAACGTTTTTGCTATACCTAAGATTAACAAAATGGCAATGGCAGCTCGTAAAATTGTTTTCATTATACATGACTCCTTTATAGGTTTATATCAATATTATAATTGAGATGTATCATGTATACATGCGTCCGAAGTATAGAAAGTGTGTCATACTTTGGCTGTATAATGCACGTTGAATAGCTATAGACCAAACGCAATCGGTAGCCAGAAGTATGAAAAGACTGAGATGACAATAATCGCCACAATATTCAATATAAAACCAGCTTTAACCATGTCTTTCATTTCGAGTTCATCTGCACTAAAGACAGCGGCATTCGGTGGTGTTGAAATAGGTAACATAAATGCACATGTTGAAGATAGTGCTACGATACCCATTATAATAAATGGATCTGCATGAATTGCAGCCGCAAACCCGATACTGACTGGCATCAACATATTAGATACTGCCGTGTTAGACATCACTTCAGTTAAGAATAAAATCGCTGTCGTTAATACGATAATAATTAATATGATTGGTAATGGTTTCACGACGCCGAGAAGTCCACTAAACCATTTCGTAAGTCCTGAATCTTCGAATGCAGCAGCTAATGAAAGACCACCACCAAATAATAGTAGAATGCCCCACGGTAACTTCGTCATATCATCCCAGACGAGAAGGCCACCTTTTTTAGATTTCGCAGGAATTAAGAACCAATAGGACAGCACCAAACATTGCGATTGTCGTATCTGTAATATGGAGCGAGTCAGGTAATACATTGCCTGCCATCCATAAAATACTTACGAGTAAGAACACGAGCCCTGTTAACTTTTCTTCGATAGACATAGGTCCTAAATCTCGCAACGCTTTTTTAGCAAAATCAGAAGAAACGCTATTGGCATCTTCTACTTTGAACAACCATTTCGTTAAAATGAAATAAAGTGCTGTTAATAGAATAATTGTCAATGGTACGGCGAATAACATCCATTGTGCAAATGATACTGATCTATGTAAGCTCGATTTCGCTACAGCGGCGAATACTGCATTTGGTACGGAACCAATTAATGTAGCAAGGCCACCAATAGATGCTGAATAGGCGACTGTTAATAACAATGATTTACTAAATTTATTCGCAGACTGTGGTTTCAGGAATTGTGCTTCTTTAATTTCTTTAATTAATGCGAGAGCAATCGGTAACATCATTAAAGCGGTCGCAGCATTTGAAATCCACATTGAAATAAACGCAGTCGCAATCATCGTTCCTAATATGATGCGATTACTATTTGCTCCCATCATCGAAATAATATTCATTGCGATACGTTTATGTAAATTCCATTTTTCAATGGCTAAGGCAATAATAAAACCACCCATATACATAAAGACGATTGGATCAGCGTACGCACTTGCAGCAACCTCTTCTTTAGTACCACCAGTAATCGGTAACAAGATTAAAGGAATTAATGATGTGACTGGAATAGGTAAAGCCTCGGTAATCCACCAAGTTGCAACTAATAACGTGACCGCTAGAACAGCTCTCGGTGCGTGCTCCAATCCGGTTACACTAGGTATAAAATAAAAGATGATAAATAATATAGGTCCTAGTATAAGGCCGATTTTCTCTTTCATAATAAACATCCCCTTTGTTTAAAAAAGCTATAATTTTAAGATATCAGTATAATTCTTGTAAAACAATCACTTTTCAGAAAATTAAAAAAATAAGTTGTGAAGCGGAAAAATGTCGTTTAGTATGAAATACCATTACATCTTAGTTAATACAATTCCTCAAAAGAGATGACGCTTAGTCTTTATCGTGTTAATGTAATAAATGGATTTTAAAATGATGGAGGGTAAAAAATTGACTGAAAAAGACAATATGATTAATGGCGAATGGTATAATGCAAGTTCTGACCACACATTAGTTGAAGACCGTTTACAAGCTAAAGATCTATGTGCTGAGCTCAATCAAACAAAACCAAGTAATAAAGAAAAACGTACAACGATTTTAAAAGATTTATTTCATTATGAACCAAATCATTTAGAGCTGTTAAGTCCATTCCAAGTAGATTATGGATATAACATTTTTCTAGGGAAAAATATCTTTATTAATCATAATTGTTATTTAATGGATTGTGCGCATATCGTAATTGGGGATAACGTATTTATCGGTCCAAATTGTGGAATATATACCGCAACGCATCCATTAGGTGCTAACGCCCGTAATTTAGGTATTGAGAAAGCATCACCAATCACAATTGGTAATAACGTTTGGATTGGGGCAAACGTTATCGTATTACCAGGTGTAACAATTGGTGAAGGTGCAGTCATCAGTGCTGGAAGTATCGTTACTAAAGATGTTCCTGAAAATGTATTAGCAATGGGATCACCAGCTGAACCTTATAAAAAAATTGATAACGAATAATATAAGCAAAAGCACGACCTCGCCGTTGAAAAACGACTTGGTCGTGCTTTTATTTTAATATGGTATATCATTAATCCATTTTGCCTACTTGATAACTTTCGTAAACTTTTTCATATTTAATCTTACCAATGCCTCCTACAATATACTTACCGAATTTAAATAAATTAAAGAGATAGGCAACGCATATAGATAGACATAGCGTAATAATTAAATTAAATACAATATTCTTAAACGGGTTATCTCCATTTAACAATCCTAAATCATGTACGAAGAAATAATGTATCGCATAAATGCAAAATGAGTAATTACTAATGTACAGAATAAACTTTGGAACGTATTTAATATATGCTGAAAATAAGAAAAACATTAAAATTACCATCGTTACATAAAACGGAATATCAAATCGTTTAGATTCAACCCATGTGCTAAAGCCCGAAACATAATTAGTGACAAGTATCGTTATGGCCAATAATGTTCCGAGAATGATTGCCCACGTATACTTTTTTATCTGTGTCATAAATGTTTCGTAATAAATACCAATATAAAAACCGAGTAAGAAATAACTGACCCAACCAAAGAACAACATCCAACCTTCACGTTCCCAAAACAATCCAATGATAGGAAGGTCTGGTTGAGGCCAGAATTGTCTGAACGCCCAATAAATTGTAGCGAATATGATTGAGCCAATAACAACAGGCAGTGGCTTCAATTTCACAAGATATTTCGCGAATAAATAATGTAAGGCATAAAACTGGAAAATGATTACAATAAAATACGTAATTGCACCACCGTGAAACATCGTATCACCGACGTTTCTTATATATTGTTGTAATGAATCTGGTTTTAAATAGAAATAGGAGATTCCCAAGTTTATCAATATGTAAGGAATACCTAGGTAGATTAACTTTTCTTTGAAGAAGCCTGGCTTCGTAGTTACGTGATAATTTTTAGCTAGTAAAAATTCTGAAATAAAAACAAATAACGGCGTGCTAAACATTAATAGCAATTGTATTAATCTGATTAGCGTATCGTGTTCAACGTGATTCATCTTTGAAAAAGTAGTCGTGATGGAATGTATACACACAATACTAAGACAAGCTATCGTCCGCATCCAAAAGATAACGGAGGTATATGTTTTCATGCTAGAAATTCCTTTCATTCAAAATCATAGTTTACATTCTTTCAATATAATTAAATATTAAAATAACATAAAGTTATAAAACTTTACATAACAATGAGATTACAGTTTGAGTTGTATAAATACGAAATAAATCGATTTGACGCTTCTAACTTAATTTTTATAAATTACCAGAATAAAGTTATTTAAAAATTTGACGAAATTATAAGTATTTTCAGAAAAATAAATGCAAGCGATTGCATTTAGTAAATGAAGTAGCTACAATGGAGAAAGAAATGGATTGATTTCAATTCAGTTTACAATTTACAAACTCAGGGGGTAGAGAAATGGTAGTAAATTATAAGAACGAACCAGGTATAGATTTTACAGATAATAAGAACGTAGAATCTTTCAAAGAGGTATTAAAAAAAGTTAAAGGTGAATTAAACCAAAAAATTCCTTTAGTGATTAATGGTGAAGAGAAATTCACAAAAGATACTTTCCAATCAATCAATCCAGCGAACACTTCTGAAGTTGTCGCGGAAATTTCAAAAGCTTCAAAAGAAGATGTAGATAATGCATTTGACGCAGCAAATGAAGCTTATAAATCTTGGAGAAGATGGTCTCATAAAGACCGTGCTGAATTCTTAATGAGAGTTGCAGCAATCATCAGACGTCGTAAAGAAGAAATCTCAGCTGTTATGGTATACGAAGCAGGTAAACCATGGGATGAAGCTGTAGGCGACGCTGCAGAAGGTATTGACTTTATCGAATACTATGCAAGATCAATGATGGAATTATCAGAAGGTAAAAAGGTATTAGATAGAGAAGGCGAACACAACCAATACTTCTACAAACCAATTGGTACTGGTGTTACAATTCCACCATGGAACTTCCCATTTGCAATCATGGCAGGTACTACTTTAGCACCTGTTGTTGCTGGTAACACAGTATTATTAAAACCAGCTGAAGATACAGTATTAACAGCTTATAAACTAATGGAAATCTTATTAGAAGCTGGATTACCTAAAGGTGTAGTTAACTTTGTACCGGGTGATCCTAAAGAAATCGGTGACCATTTAGTAGATAGTGTTCATACGCATTTCGTAACATTCACTGGTTCTCGCGCAACTGGTGTGCGTATCTTCGAACGTGCTGCTAAAGTACAAGAAGGTCAACAATTCTTAAAACGTGTTATCGCTGAAATGGGCGGTAAAGACGCAATCATCGTTGATAAAGATATCGATACTGATTTAGCTGCAGAAGCAATCGTAGGATCAGCATTTGGTTTCTCAGGTCAAAAATGTTCAGCTTGTTCAAGAGCTATCGTGCACAAAGATGTACACGATGAAGTACTTGAAAAATCAATCAAGTTAACTAAAGAACTTACTTTAGGTAACACTGAAAACAACACAAACATGGGACCAGTCATCAACCAAAAACAATTCGATAAGATTAAAAAATATATTGAAATTGGTAACAAAGAAGGTAAGTTAGAACAAGGTGGCGGCACTGATGGTTCTACTGGTTACTTCATTGAACCAACAATTTTCTCTGGTATGAAATCAAGCGACCAAATCATGCAAGAAGAAATCTTCGGACCAGTTGTAGGATTTATCAAAGGTGATGATTTCGAGTCAATGTTAGACATCGCTAACGATACTGACTACGGTTTAACTGGTGCAGTTATTACAAACAACCGTGAAAACTGGCAAGAAGCAGTATCTTCATTCGATGTAGGTAACTTATACCTAAATCGTGGTTGTACAGCAGCTGTTGTTGGCTATCACCCATTCGGTGGTTTCAAAATGTCAGGTACGGATGCTAAAACAGGTAGCCCAGACTACTTATTAAACTTCTTAGAACAAAAAGTCGCTTCAGAAATGTTCTAATTTATAGAAACATTTTATTATGTGCGGAGAAAGTTCCCATTCATATGGGAGCTTTCTCTTTTTTTATATTAAAAATTAGTGTACTTTTAATATATATAAAGAACGATTTTCTGACTGTTATAATAAAGTTGTATAGATATTTAATTGAATTATTGCTAGAATCATTAGTGAAGATAAATGTAAAAGTTTACATGGGTGTTGTATCGTGTATATATGAATTAATAAATGAAAAAGAAAAGGATGATAATAATGAATGGTGATAAACAAGTTTCAACATTACTAGATGAATATAAGAAACCATTAAAGAAACTATTTAAATATGACAAATCGAAAGCTTTAAAGTTTGATAAAGAAAGTAGAAGCGAGGTTGTTAATCAAAAAGGGATCTACGTCATTTTTAAAAATAAGAGCCCTTTATTTGTAGGTCAAGCTGGTGGTTATATGACTGGTTATAAACTTACACAAAAAGACCTTAACGATAAACTTGCACAATACAACTTAAAATCAACTGCCGGTACAGCAAAATTCAAAAGAACGTATGTACAAGATCAAAAATTAGACGAATCAGAAGTGAATAATATTAAAGCGGAAGAACAAAATTTAAGATTCCAATATATTAAAGTGAAAAACAATCCTGCAATGATTAATTTATTAGAAGTTTTAGCATTAGAATATGCGAAAGACAATAAAATTGATTTATACAATTTTTCATAATTACTAACAATTAAGTAGGAAAAATCTAATCTCAAATAACGATACACCGATTAAGCCTGTGCCATACGAAGTCACAGGCTTAATTGTTTATCTTTTAAAATAGAGGTGCTTATGAATGTATAAAACAGAATATCAATCACCTGTCGGTCAAATAACATTAACGTCTGATGGCAAACATCTCACTGGGTTGTGGTTCCCTAAAAATGATATAACCAAAAACGATGACTCACAATATACGCATCGCCCACAGTTACAAATTTTCGAAAAAGTCACAGCATGGTTGGACGCTTATTTCTCAGGAAATAACCCTGAGATTGACTTTCCTCTTCAGCCTGAAGGCACTGAATTTAAGAAACAAGTGTGGGACTTATTGTTAGAAATTCCATTTGGTCAAACACTATCTTACGGAGAGTTAGCTGAGAAAGTCGCAGTAAAACGTAATAAAGCTAAGATGTCAGCACAAGCTGTAGGCGGAGCTGTGGGGAGTAACCCAATTTCAATCATTATTCCATGTCATCGCGTAGTCGGTAAAGATGGTAATTTAACAGGTTATGGTGGTGGCATTGAGACGAAAGTAAAGCTGTTAGAGACAGAACAACTCGATATGAACCAATTCTATATCCCTAAGAAAGGCAATAAAATATAATAAAAACCTTCCTATATTTAATAAACAGAATGAGATCACCAATTAAATTGCGCAAAATTACTAAGTTGCACTATTAGCTTAGTATGTTAGTGTTTAGGTTGTCTTAAAACAAATATAGGGAGGCATAATGTGTGGAACACAGGGAAAAGAAGTTTTCTAAAGTATTTATATATGCGGCAGCAATTGTAGGTATACTTGTCATATTTGGTGCAGTGACACCAAAAGCATTTGGCAGTATTACAGGGGATATCTCTACATGGGTATCAAAGACCTTTGGTTGGTATTATATGGTTGTATATGCACTTGTGTTAGCGTTTTGTATATTTTTAATTTTTAGCCCGATTGGCAAATTAAAGTTAGGTAAACCAACGGATAAACCTGAGTTTAAGACGGTCTCATGGTTAGCCATGCTATTTAGTGCTGGCATGGGAATTGGTTTAGTGTTTTATGGTGCTTCTGAACCAATTTCACACTATTTATCTCCGCCAACTGCTAAGCCAGAATCTAAATCTGCAATGGCAGAAGCATTTAAATATTCTTTCTTAGATTATGGCTTTCATCCATGGGCTGTTTATTGTCTAGTAGCACTCGGCTTAGCATATTCACAGTTTCGTAAAGGCGAGAATGGATTGATTTCGAGAACTTTAAGACCTGTGTTAGGTAATAAAGTAGATGGCACAACAGGTGTCATTGTGGATGTGTTAGCCGTTTTTGCGACGATTATAGGTGTTGCGATGTCTCTTGGCGTTGGCGCAGTCCAAATTAACGGAGGTTTAAGTTATTTATTTGGCTTACCAAAAAATGTTGTCGTCCAGGGTATTATAATTGCAGTTGTAACAGTATTATTTTTATACAGTGCCTGGAGTGGACTGAGTAAAGGAATTCAATATTTAAGTAATTTAAATATGATATTAGCCGGATTATTGTTACTCGTATTATTTATCGTAGGTCCAACAGTGTTAATACTTAATATGATGACATCTGGATTTGGTGATTATTTATCAACACTTATTTACGACAGTTTAGATGTCGCTCCGTTGAATAAACAAAAGTCTGATTGGTTACAAACTTGGACAATTTATTATTGGGGCTGGTGGATGAGTTGGAGTCCATTCGTCGGTACGTTTATCGCCAGAATTTCAAAAGGTCGAAGTATTCGTGAATTTGTCATTGCCGTACTTGGTGTTCCTGTTATCATTAGTGTGATTTGGTTCAGTACTTTTGGTATGACTGGTATATCAGTAGGGCAGCACCATAAAGGTATATTTAAAATGCCACCAGAAACGCAGTTATTCGGTATTTTTAATGAGTTGCCATTTGGTACGATATTATCAATTATTGCGCTAGCATTAATTGCATCATTCTTTATTACTTCTGCCGATTCCGCAACATATGTATTAGGAATGCAAACAGCATTTGGTACACTTAACCCATCAGGCTTTGTAAAGATCGTATGGGGGATTTCATTAGCAGCTATCGCATATGTCTTATTGTTAGCCGGTGGAGACACAGGTTTAGCAGCGATGCAAT
This sequence comes from Staphylococcus hsinchuensis, assembly GCF_038789205.1. Lineage (NCBI taxonomy): Bacteria > Bacillati > Bacillota > Bacilli > Caryophanales > Staphylococcaceae > Staphylococcus > Staphylococcus hsinchuensis. The sequence goes on along the minus strand of NZ_CP128355.1, from coordinate 382,476 downwards.
CGGCAGCTATTATTTCTGCCTTTCCATTTAGTTTTGTCGTCATATTGATGATGATTTCGTTATTTAAAGATGCAAATGCAGAACGGAAATATTTAGGATTATCGTTACAACCTCATAAACAAAATATAAACTCAACAAAAGAACAACAATCACACATACCTCGTTAAACGAAAAAGAAACTATAAAAGAGCTCCTAGTGACGTTCAACACGTCAGCTAGGAGCTTCTTTTATGATTCGCTAAAAAGTGGTTTTAAGTGCTTTGATTATTGATTTAATGTATTATATTGACGAATATGATCATTGATACTTTCTAGATAGAAGATTTCATTTTTCTCATCAGCAAGTTCAACATCGTGATCAAATTCTAAATTATCGAAACGTTTAAAGAATGCTTCGTAATCATCAACAGAAATTTCTGTACGGTTATTTAATAAAGCTTTGTGACCTTCGATATCAAGTACATCTTTGAAGCCATCAACAAGTTGGCCACTGAAGAATTCACCAACTGAACCTGAACCGTAACTGAATAAACCGATGCTATCTCCAGCTGATAGGTTTTCATGAGTTTCAAGTAGTGAAATTAAACTTAAATAAAGTGATCCTGTATAGATATTACCAACATAACGATTGTAGTATGTTGCAGCATCATAACCATTAGTTAAACGTTCTTTAGTTTCGTCGTTGATGTCATCTGTTAAGATTGAATCAAGTGCTTTTTTACCCATTTTAGTGAATGGTACATGGAAGCATAATGATGCAAAGTCATCTAGTTGTTTGTTCGTACGACGTGCGTACTCAGACCAACTTTCTTGGAAGGAACGAATGTAAGCATCTTTAGATAATGCACCGTCAACAAGTGGATATGGTTGTCCTGTCGGTCTCCAGAAATCATACACGTCTTCAGTGTATGCTACTGCATCGTCATTTAGTTCAAGTATACGTGGGTTTTGTGATACCATCATAGCAACGGCACCTGCACCTTGTGTAGGTTCGCCTCCTGAATTAAGGCCGTAACGTGCTGTATCACTCGCAATTACAAGTACCTTTTCATCTGGACGCTTTGCGATGTAATCCTTAGCCATTTGAATAGCTGGTGTTGCAGCATAGCAAGCCTCTTTCATTTCAAAGCAACGTGCAAATGGTTGAATACCTAGCAAGTTGTGGATTTGAACTGCTGAAGCTTTGGCTGAATCGATTGCTGATTCTGTAGCAACGATAACCATGCCGATTTGTTTTTTATCGTCTTCTGTAACGATGGATTGAGCTGCATTAGCACCCATCGAAACGATATCTTGGCTCATCGGACTTACAGCCATTTCAGTTTGTCCAATACCGATTAAAAATTTATTTGGATCGACTTGACGTGCTTCGGCTAGTTTCGCCATATCTACATAGAATTTTGGAACGTAAAAATTGATTTGATCAATACCGATTGACATAAGTGTATCGACACCTTTCTGTATATAAATATCATTTGAATCATAACAAAACGTGTAGATAAAATACAATATTTTAATTTTTTAGAAAAAAGGAGTTTGAATATGAATAAAGTAGCTATTGTAAGTGCAAAACGTACCCCTATCGGGAAATTTAGAGGAAAATTAAGAAATTACTCAGCCGTGGAACTCGGTATCCATTCTTTAAAGGCTGCAATGAAAGCGGTTAAATTATCACCAGAACTTGTGGATCAAGTTATCTACGGTAATGTATTACAAGCGGGTAGTGGCCAAAATCCAGCCCGTCAAATTGGTATTAAATCAGGCGTACCGAACACAGCACCTGCAATGACTATCAATGAAGTTTGTGGTTCAGGCTTAAAGTCAATCATTCTAGGTAAACAACTTATTCAACTTGGTGAAGCAAAAGTTGTTGCTGTAGGTGGAATTGAGAGTATGACAAACGCACCTAAACTCGTATTAAGTGAAGATGGCAAACCAGTTCCTAGCTTTATGCATGATGGTTTAACTGACGCATTTTCACAATCACCAATGGGAGATACTGCAGAAGCGGTTGCTGAAAAGTTTAATATTACGCGTGAACAACAAGATGCTTTCGCAAATGAATCACATCATAAAGCGAGTCAAGCTGTAGAAGCAGGGAAATTTGATAATGAAATTGTTCCGTTAGAAGATGCAGATGGTGAACTTATGACAAGCGATGAAGGCATCCGCGGTAACAGTAGCATTGAAAAATTAGGCACTTTAGATACAATCTTTAAAGCTGATGGTACTGTAACTGGTGGTAATGCTTCACCAATCAATGATGGTGCATCTACTGTGATTTTAATGGATGAGGCATACGCGAAAGAAAATGGCTTTGAAAAATTAGGCATCGTAGGCGATTATACAGAAATTGGTTATGATCCAGCGTATATGGGTTACGCACCATATCACGCAGTGTCTCAATTATTAGAAAAAACAAATCAAACAATTGATGATATAGATGTCGTTGAAATGACAGAAGCATTTGCAGCACAAAGTATTCCAGTAAGAGATCATCTGAAACTTGATGAAGATAAGTTGAACTTATATGGCGGCGCAATTGCCCTAGGTCATCCAATCGGAGCTTCTGGTACACGTTTAGTCACAACATTAGTCAACGTGTTATCACAAGAAAATAAACAAAATGGTATAGCAACTGCTTGTATTGGTGGCGGTATGAGTATTGCGTTATCAGTGAGTAAGGGGAATCAATAATGGAGCGCTTAAGTAAGGAGTTTCGTCATAAATCAAGAGCCGATAAATTACAAGAACTAGAAGAGAAATCATGGTTAACTTCAGAGAATAGAGACATGTTACTTAATCATCCTTTAATTCCTGAAGAAATTGCGAATAGCTTAATTGAAAACGTCATCGGTCAAGGTGCACTACCGGTTGGATTATTACCGGAAATTGTTGTCGATGAAAAATCTTATGTCGTTCCAATGATGGTAGAAGAGCCGTCAGTCGTTGCAGCTGCAAGCTATGGTGCTAAACTTGTTAATCAAACAGGTGGTTTCAAAGTTGTTGAAAGTGAACGATTAATGATTGGTCAAATCGTCTTTGATGACGTGGAAGATACAGCTCAATTAGCGAAGACAATTCAAGGCTTAGAACCTAAGATTAAAGAAATAGCCGATGAGGTTTACCCTTCAATCATTAAAAGAGGTGGGGGTTATCGTCGTATTGAAATAGATACGTTCCCAGCTGAACAGTTACTTTCATTAAAAGTATACGTTGATACGAAAGATGCGATGGGTGCGAATATGCTCAATACAATTTTAGAAGGTATTACTGCTTATCTTAAAAATGAACTTGAGCAAGTTGATATTTTAATGAGTATTTTATCCAACCATGCAACTGCATCTGTAGTAAAAGTACAAGGTGAAATAGATGTTGATGCATTGACGAAAAATGGCCGTGATGGTAAGGAAGTAGCGCATCGTATGGAACGTGCTTCTAAATTAGCGCAAGTGGATATTCATCGGGCAGTGACACATAATAAAGGTGTTATGAACGGTATACATGCTGTCGTACTTGCAACAGGAAATGACACTCGCGGCGCTGAAGCAAGTGCACATGCTTATGCAAGTAAAGATGGACAATATAGAGGCATTGCGACGTGGCATTACGATGAACAGCGTCAGAAACTCGTCGGTACAATCGAAGTGCCAATGACATTAGCAACAGTTGGTGGTGGAACTAAAGTATTACCAATTGCACAAGCATCACTCGATTTAATGAACGTCGAATCAGCTCAAGAACTTGGTCACGTTGTAGCTGCAGTTGGTTTAGCTCAAAACTTCTCAGCATGCCGTGCACTTGTCTCTGAAGGTATTCAACAGGGTCATATGCGTTTGCAATATAAATCACTTGCCATCGTTGTCGGTGCGAAAGGTGATGAAATTGTAAAGGTAGCTGATATGTTACAACAGGAACCACGTGCAAATGCACAAGTAGCTGAAACAATACTTAACCAATTACGTTCTGAAAGTAATGAATAAATTCTATAACACTGACTTATAAGAAAGTAATCATATAATAGTTTTGTAAGCGTACGTTTTAAAGAATCTTTTGCTTTTATCAATGTGTTATTAACAAAGGGGAGATCGTTTATGACTCATTCAAATATTCCAGCTTTAACATATAAAGGTGACGCCAATACTGCTGTTCCATTACAAGCACACGAACAACAGCTTCAAACAGTTACCGCTGACCACTGGTTGAAAATTTCTGACGAAGGATTACAACTTGAAGGTTTATGCTTTAATAGAGATGGAGATTTAATACTTTGTGAAGTTTTTGGTGGAAGTGTGTTCCACGTAAAGTTACCTAATAAACGCGTAACGAAATTGTTCCATTCTGAAAAGCAAAATCCAGCTGCAGTTAAAATACACAAGGATGGGCGTTTGTTCGTTTGTTATTTAGGCGATTTCAAGGATTCGGGCGGTATCTTTGCCGTAGATTCGAATGGAGAACACCACGAAGATATTGTTTCTGATGTTGAAACAGAATACTGCGTTGACGACCTTGTATTTGATAGTAAAGGTGGTTTCTACTTTACTGACTTTAGAGGGTACTCTACGAACCCTAAAGGGGGCGTTTACTATGTTGATCCTGAATTCAAATCAGTTTCGCCTGTCATTCAAAACCTTGCTGTAGCCAATGGTGTTGCATTAAGTACAGATGAACGTACGTTGTGGGTGACTGAGACGAATGCGAATCGTTTACATCGCATTGATTTAGAAGAGGATGGGGTAACAATTGAACCATTTGGCGCCTCTATTCCATATTACTTTACAGGGCACGAAGGACCAGATTCATGTTGTATTGATAGTGACGATAATTTATATGTTGCGATGTACGGTCAAGGACGTGTGCTCGTATTTAACAAATACGGTCATCCAATAGGTCAAATATTGTTACCGGGTCGAGATGAAGGTCATATGTTACGTTCGACACATCCGGCATTTATACCAGGAACAGATCAACTTATTATTTGTTCAAATGATATGGATAATGATGGAGATTCATGGTTATTTACTGCAAAAGGCTTTGCGAAAGGTCACAATAGTTATCAATTTCATTAAATGAAGGGACAGCTCAATTCAATTATTAAAATGTGAGTTAGGTATCTCACATTCAGAGGGTGCGACAGAAATCGAATTTTCTAATAGAGATTTTGTAGAACCACCTCGTCGACAAAGAGTCTGAGACATCTATTTATGTCTCAGGCTCTTTTAACTTTAAAAAACAAGATAAGTAGGATCAATCAAACTAACTATTGCGATATATAGTTTTGATTTTAGGTTTATTTTTAATAAAGATTATTTTTGAATGCATAGTGAAATATAACTATTTAAGATGTAAAAAACATTAATAAATTAACAATACACCATTGTAAACGCTTACATATTCGGTTATGATTTATGTAATAAAAGGGAGGCGTTTTATTTTGGGTAAAAAATCAGAAAATTCGGATAAAAATCATAAAACGAAAAAGCCTTTAGGGCTTACTTCAGCATTAGTAACTTTAACAATAATGATTTCAACGATGTTATTTACTGTGGCAGTCCTAGAGAAAGAACCGCATATACCATTGATGATTGGTACAGCTGTAGCAATACTAATTACAATGTTACATGGATATGAATTTAGTGAAGTTGAAGAAATGATGTATAAAGGGATTAGACATGCTTTACCAGCAATCGTGATTATTATTTTAGTAGGTCTTATTATTGGCTCTTGGATTGGGAGTGGCGTCGTAGCTACAATGATTTACTACGGCTTGCAATTAATTGATCCAAGATTTTTCTTAGCTGTAGTTTTAATCTTATGTGGAATCGTGGCTCTGGCGATTGGTAGTAGCTGGTCAACGATGGCTACAGTTGGGGTAGCATCGATGGGTATAGGCATAAGTATGGGTATTTCACCTGGGATGGTAGCAGGTGCAGTTATTTGTGGGTCTTATTTTGGAGATAAAATGAGTCCATTATCAGATACGACAAACTTAGCTTCAGGTCTCACAGATGTTGATTTATTTGAGCATATTAAACACATGTTCTATACAACGATTCCTGCATTAATTATTGCGGTAGTAGCATTCTTCTTTATGGGCTTACAATTTGGTGGTAAACATTTTGATACTAAGAAAGTCGAAGGTATCTTAACTACAATGCAAGATAATTTCACGATTTCACCGTGGTTATTACTTATTCCGTTAATCGTAATTTTACTTGTAGTCGTTAAAGTACCTGCGATTCCAGCCATTTGTGTCGGTATTATCCTCGGATTTTTTGCACAAATCTTTGTGCAAGGAGATAGTCTAACTGATGCTCTAACGGCACTTCAAACAGGATATAAAATAGATTCAGGAAATAAAATGGTTGATGAATTGTTTACACGTGGTGGGCTTGAATCAATGTTCTATACTATTTCATTAACGTTGGTAGCAATGACGTTTGGTGGAGTATTAGAATACTCAGGAATGCTTTCTGCACTTATAAATGTCATTTTAAAATTTGCAAAATCAACAGGATCGCTTATTGCTTCAGTAATTGTGTCATGTATAGGTACTAACTTTACTTGTTCAGAACAATACATATCGATTATTGTTCCATCAAGAATGTACGCGAGTACTTTTAAAGAAAAGAATTTACATCCTAAAAATTTATCTCGAGCTTTAGAAGACGGTGGTACGTTAACTTCAGTGTTTGTACCTTGGAACACATGTGGTGTATTTATCGCATCGACTTTAGGTGTATCCGTAATGGAATACGCGCCGTTTGCAATTGTTAACTATTTAGTACCAATAATTTCTATTATATACGCTTATATTGGTTTTAAAATTGTAAAATTAAACGATGATAGAGACACTTCTTTAAAAGAAAAACCATTAAGCCAAAGTAAACCGGTTTAATTTACAACAATAAATTTTATATCTAATGAATTAAAACCAGGACGACAGGGTTCGTTTAGTCAAATTTTGCACTGAGAGTTGTTTTGACTTAAACCTTGTTGTCTTGGTTATTTTTGTTATAGATAAGAATATTGAAAATTTCTCATTTTAACGTATACTATTGGTTATATGAGTAGATTAAGTAAGGGAGAATGTCGATGGATATCAAACATATGCAATACTTTGTTGAAGTGGTTAACCAAAAAGGGATGACGAATGCATCTAAATCATTATATATTGCCCAACCGACGATTAGTAAAGCGATTAAAGATTTAGAAGAAGAGCTAGACATTGTATTATTTGATCGGAGTAAACGCCAACTTGTCTTAACAGATGCGGGTAGAATATTTTATCAAAAATGTAAGGAAATACTAACCTTGTATAAAGATTTACCGAAAGAAATAAATAGTTTGCTTGGGTTAGAAACAGGACATATTAGCATAGGTTTATCAGCGGTTATGAATATGAACAAATTTATTCATATACTAGGTGAATTTCATCAAAAATATCCAGACGTCACTTACAATCTAGTTGAAAATGGTGGAAAAATGATTGAAACCCAATTAATTAATGATGAAATTGATATTGGTATAACAACTTTGCCCGTAGATCAAACGATTTTCCATTCTATCCCTCTTTACCAAGAAGAGTTAAAACTCATTGTCAATCCAGAGCACCACTTAGCGAAATATGATGAAATTGACATGCATATGTTGAAGGACGAAGACTTTATTCTATTTAATGAAGACTTTTATTTGAATGATAAAATTATTGAAACAGCGAAAAATTCTGGTTTTGTGCCTAATACTATTTCTAAAATATCTCAATGGAACTTCATAGAAAATTTATTAAATGCCCATTTAGGTGTCAGTATCTTACCTGAAAATATTGTTTCGATGTTGGATCAGAACTTTAAAAACATTAAAATTAATAATTCCTCAATGCGTTGGGAATTAGGTGTGATTTGGAAGAAAGATAAATATTTAAGTTACGCAACGAGACAATGGATTGATTTTTTAAAAGCAAGATTATAACCGTTGTGATTTTGTGTTGGCTATAAGAATATTTAATAGAAGAAAATGGCAATACTTAGACATTTTAGGATGATATGATCTAGCACCACGATGAAGTTTGGATTCATCGATTTCATTAACATGTCGTGACATATCATTTGTGGGTATAAGAACTTAAGTTTCCATTGGTAGTGTAAGTTGAGTCATTTTATATTCTTTATACATAAGGCATCTAGTTAATTTAGTTTATTTGTGGTTATTAAATTATACCTAAGGGCCTTATTTTTAAAGTATTTTAATGTAAAATTACATATAAATGTGAAGTGTTTTGGCGAGACTCTTGAGGGAACTGGACAAGCTGAAAACTACGGGCTGAAGCTGTCCCCTAAGAAAGCGAGCCAACAATACGAAGTGTAGTATAAAAAAGAAGCACTCAGATGAATTGAATTAAATCATCTGAGTGCTATTTTTCTGGGATTTATGTCCCAGTCATTTTTAAGTTTGTCACTCAAGGACTTTTTGCGGTTATTTGATTAGTTGTAATAAATGAGGGATCGAAATCCTATGTATAATAAAATATAATATATTTCAATGTATTGAAACGTTTTCATAGATAAAAGTAATGGGTTATATTGAAAATATATATTTTTATTATAAAAGTTCGTGTTTTATACTAGTTGATGTGATAAAACAACAGCAAATGCGAACTCTTATAAAAGGGATGATGCGAATGCAACTCGTTCAAAAGGCAGTGAGAGTCATTATACAAGCTGCAATCATAATGTGCATTACGTATGTAGGTAATGTTTTGCAGCAGTTTTTCCATATACCTATTGCAGGCAGTATTGTAGGATTAATTTTGTTTTTCGTTCTTTTACAATTAAAAGTAATCCCGCCTAAATGGATTGACGAAGGTGCTAATTTCTTCTTAACGACGATGGTTTTTTTCTTTATTCCATCGGTAGTAGGGGTAATGGACATATTTTCAGAAATTAATATGAACTTCATCTTATTCTTTTCTATGATATTAATCGGAACTTGTTGTGTAGCTTTATTATCAGGTTTCATTGCGGATAAGATGGTTTGTAAATGGAAATATGGGAATGGTGACAGTTAAATGATAATATTTCAATCTATAATTATGATTCTATTAACGATTATCATGTATGTTGTCGCCAAGAAATTACAAGAAAAATTCAAAAGTCCATTTCTCAACCCTGCACTTATTTCCGCAATAGGCATCATCGTGATTTTATTATTTTCCCATAAAAATTATCACGATTATATGGTCGGTGGAAAATGGATTAATCAATTATTGAGCTGTACAGTGGTATGTTTAGCATATCCTTTATACCAAAATCGTCATAAAATATTAGCTTATTCAAAGGTAATATTTACGAGCGTTTGTTCAGCTGTAATTATGAATTTCTTATTCGTGTATATAGTATTGAAGTTATTTGGCTATTCAAAAGAGGTTATAGTAACAATGTTACCGCGTTCTATTACAGCTGCAGTTGGAATTGAAGTTTCGCATCAATTAGGTGGAACGGATACTCTGACTGTCATGTTTATTATTACGACAGGGCTTGTAGGTAGCATAGCGGGTTCCTATTTATTGAGGATAGGACGCTTTGAAACTTCAATTGCCAAGGGATTAACATACGGCAATGCTTCACATGCATTTGGTACAGCGCGTGCACTCGAAATTGATTTAGAATCAGGTGCTTATAGTTCCATTGGTATGATACTCACTGCAGTCTTAAGTTCAATCTTTTTACCGATACTTATCCTTATTTTATATTAATAAGCAAATCGTTGTTTTGATTCAAAATAGAATGGTATTTATAATTATGATGTTATACTAAAATTATTGAAATTTGAAAGGGGCTATTTTAACGATGGCAAAGATTAAGGCAAATTATGCATTAGTTAAAGCTTTAGAAGCATGGGATATTGATCACTTATATGGTATTCCAGGTGACTCTATTGATGCGGTAGTCGATAGTTTAAGAACAGTAAGAGATAGTTTTGACTTCGTACATGTACGTCACGAAGAAGTTGCAAGTTTAGCAGCAGCAAGTTATACAAAATTAACTGGTAAAATCGGAGTAGCGTTAAGTATCGGCGGACCAGGTGTTGTTCATTTATTAAACGGTATGTACGACGCAAAATTAGATAATGTACCACAACTTATTTTAGCAGGACAAACTGATAGTACAGCACTAGGTACAAAAGCTTTCCAAGAAACTGATATTCCTAAAATGGTACAAGACGTTGCAGTTTATAGCCATCAAATTTCTGAAAATGATAAAGATATTTACGGTATTGTAAATGAAGCAATTCACACAGCTTACGAGAAAAAAGGTGTATCTGTACTGATCTTACCGAACGACTTATTATCAAGAAAAGTAAAAGATACAACAAATAAAGCAGTTGATACTGCACCACCAGCACGTGTAATTCCAAAACCACGTAGCATTAGAAAAGCAACTAAATTAATTAACAAGAGTAAACGCCCAGTTATGTTACTTGGATTAGGAGCTAAAAAAGCTTCTGACGAAGTACGTGAATTTATTGAAGCGGCTAAAATCCCTACAATTATCACACTTCCAGCGAAAGGAATCTTACCTGATTCACATCCTTACAATCTAGGTAACTTAGGTAAAATTGGTACAAAAACATCTTATCAAACAATCCAAGATGCAGATTTACTCATCATGGTAGGTACAAACTATCCATATGTAGATTATCTACCTAAGAAAAATATTAAAGCGATTCAAATAGATAATAATGAAGAAAATATTGGACACCGTTTCGACATTAATGTAGGTATCCACAGTGATAGTAAATTAGCTTTACAACAATTAACTGATTCAGTTAAACATGTTTCAAATCGTGACTTCCTAAACAAAACATTAGAAAGAAAAGCAACGTGGGATTCATGGATGGCAGAAGACATGCAAAATGAAAGCTCACCAATTCGTCCAGAACGTTTAATGGATTCAATCAACCAAGTGAGAAAAGACGATGCGATCTTCTCAATCGACGTTGGCACTTCAACAGTATGGTCAACACGTTATTTAAACCTAACTGTTAACAATAGATTTATCATTTCAAGTTGGTTAGGTACAATGGGCTGTGCTTTACCAGGTGCAATCGCAGCTAAACGTGCATATCCAAACCGTCAAGTTGTAGGTATTGCCGGCGACGGTGCATTCCAAATGGTAATGCAAGACTTCGCAACTGCAGTACAATACGATTTACCAATGACAATTTTCGTATTAAACAACGAACAATTATCATTTATCAAGTATGAGCAACAAGCAGCAGGTGAATTAGAATACGCAATTGACTTCACTGATATGGACTTAGCTAAATTTGCTGAAAGCTGTGGCGGTGTAGGTTACACATTAAAAGATCCAAGCAGAATCGACGAAGTAGTTGAAGAAGCAATGGCTCAAAATAGACCTACAATCGTTAATGTTTATGTAGACCCAACAGCTGCTCCATTACCAGGTAAAATCGTTAAAGACGAAGCGATGAACTATGGTAAATGGGCTTACCGTTCAATCACTGAAGATAAGAAATTAGACTTTGATGAAATCCCACCAATGTCAACTGCAATTAGAAGATTCTTCTAAGATATAGATTTAATGATTATACTACCTTCGAAGCACATCATGTGTGTTTCGAAGGTTTTTTTATGTTCAAAATAATAGAATTATACTCGATTAATAGTTTAATTAGAAATTTATTTTTCTGAAAAATCTGAAAAGTAGTTGAGTTCGTTTCAAGGAAAGTGTAAGTTATAAAAAAGAATACTTTTGAGAATGTAATAAATTTTGTATAAAGCAAGAACCTAGGGGAGAGGGTTAACTATGATAAAAGAGAAAATGAATAAACTGAATTTAAAAATGCCTCACACATATGCTTTATTATTAATCATTATTAGTCTTGCGGCGTTAATGACCTATTTAATTCCTGCTGGGGAGTATAAGCGTCAAAAGAAAGAAGGCGAAACGCAAGTTGTGTCAGGTACATATCATCACATTGAGCAACATGGTGCACATTTTTTAGATATATTTCGTGCCTTTCCAGAAGGTCTTATTTCAGGTGGAGAAATTGTGTTTTATATCTTTTTAGTTGGTGGTGCTTTTGGAATTGTACATAAAACAGGTGCATTTGAAAATGGTGTGAATAAAATGATGCAAGTCCTAGGAGCATATAAAGTATTAATGATTCCAATAACGATGATTATTTTTTCAATATTAGGCTTTTCCATTGGTTTGGCTGAAGAAACAATAATATTTGTGCCTATCGGTATTATTATTGCACGTAGTTTAGGATATGATGCGATGACTGGTACAGCGATGATTATACTAGGAGCAGCGAGTGGCTTTCTCGGAGGGATGTTGAATCCATTCACTGTCGGTGTTGCTCAAACAGTTGCCGAGTTACCGATGTTTTCTGGTTGGGGATTACGCTCTATCATCTATATCTTTATATTAATTGCGGCTATTTCAACGGTTATGCTATATGCACGTAGTATCAAACATGATAAGACAAAAAGTATTGTATACGAATTAGAACAAAAAGAACGTGCAGACGTTGAAACGCAATCTACATTAAATTTTAGCAAAAGACAATTAAGTTGTTTAATTGTGATTGTCCTTACGATTGTTTTCAATATCTTTGGCATATTTATGTATGGGTGGTCATTTAATCAGATGAGCGCTAATTTCGTTCTCGCCGGTATTATTGCAGGCATCATTGGTGGGTTAGGATTAAATGGTACATTTGATGCCATGATTGAGGGTATGAGAGATATTTTATTCGGTGCAATGGTTGTAGGTTTTGCTAAAGGTATAGTAGTTATATTAGAAGATGGGAAAGTCATTGATACGATTGTGCACAGTATGGCAATGTTATTAGAAAGTGTGCCAGCTTCAATCGTGATTATCTTAATGTTTGGGTTACAATTTCTATTGAATTTCTTTATCCCTTCAGGTTCAGGACAAGCCTTAACAACGATGCCGATTATGGTACCGATATCGGATTTATTAAATATTAACCGTCAACTCACAGTCCTCGCATTTCAATATGGAGATGCGATTAGTAACGTGTTATTCCCAACATCTGCCATCTTAATGGGAACGTTAGCTGTTGCAAAAATTAGCTATACACAATGGCTTAAGTTTGTATGGAAACTGCTCATCGTTTGGGTTATTATTTGTTGCTTAGGTATGTCAATTGCTTTAATTATAGGATATTAATACATTTTGGTGAGGAACATCTATATCAAAAATCGTTTGCAGTAAATCATTTTCGTTAATTATGAAATTATTGCTTAATTTTTAAAATGTTACACATATTTAAATGCGATTGTAACTTTTGATTTAATGGTATAGGTGTTCTTTTTATATGAGTAAGTTATAATATAACTGGATAGTAATTAAAGTGGTATAGCGTATTAAATGAGTAGGAATTAGTTGTGATTTGCACTTCAAACAATAGATTAACTTATAAAAAATACATGACCATTCTGAATATTACTATCCAAAGGCCATGTATGATGTGAAACTGTATGATTTATATCAGTCATTTGAACTGAATTCGAAGGTTTCTCCTGATTTGGCAATTCTTCTGAGTTCGGTGAAGTATGCGTCGTGTTAGAAGCTTCACTGTTATTTAGAAGCTCACGATCGTGTAAATAACCCCCATCAAGGACAGCACCTTTCATATCATTTCCTTGCAAACTACCAATGAGAATCATCAATAAGTATCCAGTACAGAGGATTAATACAATTGCAAGGTAAATTGAAACAACTAGTTTAACTTGTTTACTCATGTTCTGCCTCCTAAATAGGTCGTAAGGAAAGTATTATAAATAAGTTAACATTTAAGTTTTAATATGTTGTAAAGATGCAGTAAATTTTTTGTTTTTATGAATATATTAAAGTTTGGAAGGAGGAAATATAAATTTATTAAATATACATATAAAATCTCTTACATATTTATTAATGTATAAGTCTGATTTTCAGGGGTTTTAAGGTTAGGTAAGTGTAATTAGACACACTTTGTAAATCTAAGTTTACAAAAAGTTAATAAAAAACTAAAACTTTTAAAACCAAATCAATAACAACATGATAGCATTACACTATTAGAAGGTGGGGTCTATTTATTTAGTCCCAAAAACCTTTCAAATAAACGCATATTTGTGTGTTTTGAAACTTTTATTTTAGACTACATATTGTTTTGTAAAACTGAATATAAAATGTAAATACGTTGATGAAAAGAGGGAAAACATTGCCACTTATCATAATTTGTGTAGGACTTATTCTATGGTTAGGCATTATTGAGAAGAGAAGACACGCTAACCGATTAGAGAGAATTCCTATTCGTATAAATATAAATGGTATTAGAGGAAAATCAACAATTACCAGATTGATTTACAGTATCTTGCGTGAAGATCAGTATCGTGTTATTGGCAAAACTACAGGTACTGATGCAAGAATGTTATATTGGTTCACGCCAAGAGAATATCCGGTATACAGAAAACCTCAAGGTGCTAATATTGGCGAACAAAGAGATATCGTTCGTAAAGTTGTAAAACAAAAAGGAAACGCCTTAGTAAATGAATGTATGGCGGTTAATCCAGATTATCAAATTACCTTCCAGAAAGAATTGGTTAAAGCCAATATTGGCGTTATCGTCAACGTGATGGAAGACCATATGGATGTTTTAGGTCCAACATTAGATGAAGTTGCTCAAGCCTTTAAAGCGACAATTCCGTATAAAGGACATTTAATTGTAATGAAAGATGATTATACGGATTATTTCGCTAAAGTAGCCAAGCGACGTAAGACTAAACTTATCGTTGTCGATAAAGATGATGTACCAGAATCATTCTTAAGAAAATTTGATTACATTGTCTTTCCTGATAATGTTGCAATCGCTATGGGGGTTGCAGAAGCATTAGATATAGATAGAGATACAGCATTACGTGGTATGTTAAACGCGCCACCAGATGTCGGTGCGGTTGAAGTTAAATACTTCAATGCAAACAATACTACGAATGTTTATGTTAATGCTTTTGCAGCTAACGAGCCTCAATCCACAAAGGCAATATTAAACAAAGTTGAGTCATACAACTATCCTTATCAGAAGAAAGTCATTGTATTAAACTGTCGTTCAGACAGGATTGATAGAACAAGACAATTCGTTGAAGACTTTGTTAAAGATGTTGAATTTGATACATTGATTTGTACTGGAAAGAGTACGCAATTAGTTACACAAGTCATGAATGAATTACCAGAAAAAAGATATTTGAATTTCGAAGGCAAAAACATCAAAGCTGTTCAAGAAGCTTTATATGAAGAGTCACAAAACGCATTAATCTTTTGTGTAGGTAATATTCACGGGCCAGGTAAAGAAATAGCGCAATATATAGAAGGGATCAAATAATATGATAGGTTCAGAGTTATATTTTTCATTATTTGTAGGCATCGTACTTAGTTTAATCTTTGCTGAAAAGTTCGGTATTAGTCCAGCAGGTCTTGTTGTACCTGGGTATTTAGCATTAATTTTCGACCAACCAGTTATGTTATTATCCGTACTTATCATAAGCTGTATTACATATTTCATTGTTAATCACGGCGTAAGTAAATTCGTCATTTTATATGGACGTAGGAAATTCGCTGCAATGATACTTACGGGTATGGTTTTGAAATTTATATTCGACCTCATTTATCCACTCACGCCATTTGAAATGGTTGAGATGTCAGGTATCGGGGTTGTTATTCCAGGAATCATCGCTAATACGATTCAAAAACAAGGTGTTATTATCACTTTATCTACATGTATGTTATTAACATGTATTACTTACGTCATCTTATTCTTTTATAGCTTTATCAATTAGTAAGGAGTATGAAAATGAAGCAATCTAAACGATTATCCATAGATGAACGTGTTCTAAAATGGACAAAACGGCATAAAAAGAGAAATTCTCTTTATACAGGTATTATCTTAATAGTGGCCATTGTACTGATTGTGTTTGTGATGTCATCAGAAAAAATACAACCGGTTAAAGCTATGAGTAAAGCGCAAGGCGATATAAGAATGACGTATTTAGGCAACATTGAATTGAATAAACATATTCGAAAAAATAATATACACAAATCATTCAGTGCAGTTTCAGATATTTTAAAAGGAAGCGATTTTTCTACTGCTAGTTTGAATTATTCTAAGTTCTCTAAAAATAAGAAGAAAGATATCAATTCAAATATAGAAAACGTTATGTTTTTAAAAGATTTGAACATAAAGAGTTTAAATATTATAAACCAAGTTACAGACAATATCACAGCTAGAGATTTCGGTAGGGCAGTTGATGCTCAAGTTGGCGAAAATTATTTAACTGGTAACGGGTCAAATCCTATTAACAGTAAAACTGTACAACAAACAGTTAAGAATAAGAAAGTCGCTAATGTTTCATTTACTGATGTAGAATCTGATTACACAGATCCATTGAAAAATACTACTTCAATTAGTTTAGAACCAAGAATATTTATTCCATTGGTTAAGAAATTGAAAGAAAATAATGATTTCGTGGTTGTAAATGTTGATTGGGGTATTACAGATGAAAGAAACGTAACAACAAGACAAAGAGAATATGCACATGCACTTGCTGATGCTGGCGCAGATGTCATTATTGGTCACAACAGTGTACCACAACAAATAGAACACTATAAAAACACAGACATCTTCTATAGTTTAGGTAACGTGACGTCTGAAGGTTTCCTTTCTAAGAAAAAACATGGATTAGCAGTTCAGCAGAATTGGAAAGGAAAACATTCTAAATTCATGATAACGCCAATTAAGTCACAGTCAGGTCAAATTACTGCAGATAAACCAAATAAAGTTGAAGAAATTAAGCTATTGAATAATCTTGAAAGTAAAAGCGTTAACCTTAAAAAAGAGAATGGAGGTTATGTATATGAAAATTAAACAAAATTGGGTAGGCATAACAGTCGTCTTAGTTATATTGGTTATTTTCCTTTTGATTACTTTTGCGAAAGCCAATGAAGGATTGGATTCACACGAACAACACGACCTCGATAATTCTCGACATCAATATTTATCTAAAGGAGCTTGAGTATGAGTATTTATAATAGAAGGACGCTCATCGTAATATTTCTCCTTACAATAATAGTTTCGTTTATCTTTTTTCTAATTACGAAAAAAGATAATTATAATAAAGATGAACTATATGAAAACAAAATCGCCGATCATGATCAAAATACGTCGAAAAAAAATTACGGTGTAGCTTCAAACAACGCGATAGCCACAAAAGTTGGTGAGAAAATCTTAAGAGATGGCGGTAATGCTGTAGACGCATCAGTTGGTGTATCTTATGCTCTAGCCGTGATAGAACCTCATTCCTCTGGTTTAGGTGGGGGAGGCGCAATGCTCTCTTATGATGGCAAGCCAAATTCAGAACCTAAGCAATGGCAATATAAAGATATTTCTTCTTATAATTACAAAAACAAAGACCAGACAGGTACGCCAGGGTTTGTGCGTGGTCTCCATGATGCACATAAAGAAGGCGGTAAAATGGATGAGAAGAAAATACTGAATTATGTTATTCCACTTGCTGAAGATGGCTTCGAAGTAGACTCAGAATTAGAACGAAGCTTGAAGTTATATGGTTCGGATGTAGACAGAGATTCTCCTTTCTTTGATGGACATCAAACGAAAAGAGAAGGAGATGTAATCAAACAACCAGCCTTAGCAAAAACATTGAAAAAAATCAGAGACCATGGACCTGATTACTTCTATAATCATATCGGTAAGAGTATTTCTAAACAAACTGATGGTAAGTTGATTAAGAAGGACTTTAAAAATTATAAAACTGTTAAAAAAGCGCCGATTAGTACAGATTATCTAAATACTAAAATTTATTCAGCATCAAACCCATTAGGTGGTGCATTAATGCTTCAAGGTATGAAGATTGATGAAGCAAAAGATAATGAATCTGTACCAGGAAATCGTTTAGATTTCATTACGAGTGTTTTAAAATCAAGAGAATTAATGTACCGAAACAGAGATATTGTAAACGGTCAGGACAATAATTCTAGCAAATATCTTTCGGAAGATTACTTACTTGGTAAATTTAACGAAGTTAATGCGAATGTAAATGCGAATCCAAATCCAAACCAATTTAATGCAAACCCTGATCAAACGAGTACTACACACTTTGTTGTAGTAGATAAGAAAGGTCATATTACTAGTACAACAAATACGTTATCAAGCTTCTTTGGTTCAGGTAAATTTGTTAAAGAAGGATTCTATTTAAATAACTCATTATCAAACTTCTCAAATGATCCAATGAGTCCAAACTATAAAGGTAAACATAAACAACCTAGATCATTCACGGCACCAAGTATTGTTGTTGGACCAGATTATTATTTAGGTATCGGTACACCAGGTGGTAACAAAATCCCTACTACAATCAACCAAGTACTTGTTGATTACTTACGTGGTGACGGAACGCTTCAAGAATCAATCGATAAACCTCGTTTCTATAATGATGGTCATATTATTTATTACGAGAATGCTACAAGTAAGAAAGATATCGATATATTCAAGAGTCTAGGATATCAAGCAGAACTTAAGCGTAATGATGCCAACTTTGGTAGTGTTCAAGCAGCCTTATATAATCGTAAAGATAAATCGGTTGAAATTGGACACGACGTTGGTAACAGATAATATAACTGATTATCTTAATAAAGAGATGATGAGATAAGATAAAGCCCCTCAAAAAGATTTTAAATAAATCTTTTTGAGGGGCTATTTTTATTTGTTGATACATATTTATTTTTAAAAAGAAACTACTTTACCAACCTTGTCCAGCTGTATCATAATCATTTAATTCGTCATTCATGTAAGCCTCGATTGTTCTTTCTAGCACGTCTAAAGCGTAATCTAGTTGCTCATATGAGATGACAAGAGGTGGTTGGAAACGTAGTACATTGCCTGCAACAGCAATAATTACAATACCTTCTTCGAAACAGCGATTACAAATTTTTAATGCTGCATCATTATTGCGTGATTTACTTTGTTTATCAGAAACGATATCTATACCAATTGATAAACCTTTACCACGTACGTCGCCTACGATGTCGTATTTTTCTGTCCAGTTGTCCATACGTTGACGTACATAATCACCTTTGTCTGCACTTGCTTGTAATAAATTTTGATCTTCAATCATTGAAAGCGTAGCTAAAGCTGCTTCACAACTAACTGGATTGGCACTTGTCGTAAAGAGATGTGCAGGTGCTTCTAGGTAATCCATTATTTCAGCTCTTCCGATGATTGCTGACATCGGTAATCCACCGGCTAACGATTTACCAAATGTGATAATATCAGGTTCGATATTGTAATGTGTAACTGAACTCCATGTGCCAGTACGTCCTAGTCCTTGTTGTATGTCATCAACTGCTAATAGAATTCCATGTTCTTTACATAATGATTGAAGTGCTTCAAAGTAACCTTCTACTGGTTCTAATAAACCACCATCACCTTGTATTGTTTCAATCATAATACATGCTACTTCCTCAGCTGGAACATATTTTTCAAACATTTCTTTTAATGGTGCGAGGTATTCATCCACTGTATTGGACGTCGGCGCGCCATATAACCCACGATAATTATCAGGGAAAGGAATATGATAGAAACCAGGTAACATCGGGCCGTATTTTTTACGCATATTTAAACTAATGGCAGACATTGATAAAGCACCATAAGTAGACCCGTGATACGCATTTACGAAACTTATAATATAGGGTCTTCCTGTATATGCACGAGCGAGTTTAACGACACCATCGTTCGCATCTGATCCAGATAAACCAAAGAGCACACGTTTTTCATAGTCCCCTGGTGAAATTTCACAGAGCTTTTTACCTAGTTTCACGAGTGGTTCTTGATACATATACGCGGGTGTATAGTGAATAAATTGATCTACTTGATTTTTGATAGCTTCAGTGACAGGTTCTGGTGCGTGGCCAACATTTTGTGAACTAGCACTTGATAGTAAATCGATGTATTCCTTTCCATCGACATCAACTAATGTCGCACCATAGCCATGAGATATTGCTAATGGAAAGTAATTAATCCTTCCTGGATTAGCAAAATATTTACTATCTTCATTAATAATATCTGTTGATTTTGACATAATTCATAGTCCCCTTTGTGTGTTGTAATACTTTATAAATGGTAGAAAGTCGAATAGAAAGTTTTAACAATTCTATTTGAGATCTACGCCGTAATCAAAGAAAATAGTAAGGTTTAAAATGGTTGATATATATGAATATACTAATAATTTTTTGACTTGTAAATATTTTCAGAAAATTAAATATAAAAATCTAAAAGATTGTTCAACTTTTTTGTGATTAATTGTAACAAAGGGGACAATATAATGTACTTTTGCTTATTTTAAGAGTTATGTAAAAATGGAAAACATACTATAAAATTCACGGTGTATGTTCAAATAAGCAAAAGTACCACTTGAGTAAATTATTCGTAATTGATCATTAAATAATGTATTGAAGCATCATCTAAGCTTAAATTAATCGCTTTGTGATGATTGTGTTTATTATAAGTTGCAAATGGATAATTCGAATGATTAATGTGATTTAACATTGTTGTGTTGATGGATGTTCTATATAAACTAGACGAAATCAAACACTTAATATTACCATGCTGATTATTCAATAAACGAGAAAAGATTGGAAAATCTCTATTAATATGGTGGGCTATCTCTATTTTTAAATGGTTAGATTGAGTTTCTGTAGCACGATGATGATATAACAATATGTGAAATCGTTTGTCTTGTTGAAATATGATGCCGTTATTAATTAACGTGACATTCTGATTCATAAATGGTTGTAACATGTTATAAACATGAACCATAGGCATCAAACTTTGATTATGATCTATTACCATTAATTGATTCTCATCAATAGAATAGAGAGGGTAACCAAGTCCCGCTATGGGATAATCAAAATCTATCAGAAATTGTGTGAAATAAATATGGCTGGCACAAATTGTATGTTTAAAATACTTAATAAGTGCAGGGTGTGTAATGTTATTAAACACAAGTTTCTGAGTCATCGTCCTACCACATAATTCAATTAAATGCTTAAGTTGTTGTTTGATTTCAAATGCATGATGGTTGTTATGCTTTGACTTCAAACTGATATATGTCGATAACTGAATAAGGTCCATATTGATGTAGTAATAATCGACTTGTATCGAATGAATGTGTGAAATGATATCAGTTAAGTTTTGTCGTTTTTCAATAAAATGATCAATAACGAGTGCCGTTTTCAACCCTTGATACGGCTGGAGAACCGAATGAATTAAATTATAATTTTCTGTCGTAATCAATTGGGATGGTTCGAATAACAAACAAAGTTGTCGGATAAGTGATTGTTCTTTGTCATGTGCTTTAATCAATTTCAAAATTTTATGCTCGAATAACTGAAAGCTATCGAGAGAATGAATGTTAAAAGTTAAATGATATTGCTTTTGAATCAACGTAACGATAGCATTGAAAAGTTTCTGACTATCTAGAACATTAAAATGCTCTACATTTGTATTCTTAATTAGAAAATTGATATTTGAGAAATGTTGTAAAATACGATTCTCTAGTTGTTGGTCAGCCACGACAAGTAAATCATAAAGGCTATTCAGGTGGATAATGACATAATGCCCATTGATATGGATGTTAGGTTTAAGTTTAGTTAAATCAATTTTGAGTACATCATCATTCGGTTTCGTAAGGGCTTGTGTTTGATTATAACTTTTTAAAAATACTACTAATTCTTTATCTAAAACTTTTAATTTGTAATTATATGTGTCGCTAGTCGCTCTATATTGATATTTATATTCTTTAGGAGGTATTTTTAAATAAAATTTAAAATGTTTCGTAAATATAGCCACGTTGTTGAAATTATATTTGACTGCAATATTACTAATACTATATTGATTGTTAATTAAATCATAAATAGATAAAGAAATTCTTAATGAATTGATATACGATTTATAATTGATAGACATATGTTTAGAAA
Source organism: Staphylococcus hsinchuensis (assembly GCF_038789205.1). NCBI lineage: Bacteria > Bacillati > Bacillota > Bacilli > Caryophanales > Staphylococcaceae > Staphylococcus > Staphylococcus hsinchuensis. The sequence continues at coordinate 360,400 of NZ_CP128355.1, read as the reverse complement.
ATAGTATAGAAATGTACGACTGTGATATATAAAAAGCATCAGCTAAATCTTTAGTAGTCAGTGCTGTATCAATATGACTATTAATATAATCGACAATCTTGCGTAGTAATGGATGTTTAGTATAGTAAGCAGGTAAATATGTATTGTTTAATTGTACCTTAGCATAGTCGAGTAAATATTGAATAACTTCTTTGATATAGGCATGTATATTCTTATTGTGACAATAAGCTTCAAATAAATCATGAGTGATAAGGCGTTTAAATGATGTGAAGTTTACGATTTGTTTAAAGTCGTAGTATATATAATTTAAGTTTGATGCTTTTTCACACAACAACTGTAACGGGATAGCAAGTTCAATGAGCTGTTCTACCTTTTCGTATTGATAGAGATCTGTATTGTTTATAATTAAACCTTCAGAAATAGTTAGCGACTTGCCGTTTAAATTTATATTACATGGCTTACCTAAAGGAATGAGTATGATGATTTTATTAATATTTCGCGTTAATAAGGATGTATAGTTGTTTCTTAAAGTTAGTGTAGTCGTATTAATCAATAATATCACCTTTGTTTAAATATAAAACGAGACCTTTTCGTTTAACGTTATTTTACTATTCTGTCCTAAAATTAAAATGGTAAATAGGAAATATTATTAAATGGTAGGTCAAATGTCATAAATCATACATGTGACGTTGCAGAAATTAAAGTTTTGTAAGCAGTTATTTATAAAAACAGGTGGTGGGATAAAAATTTAGGAGAAAAAAGTAGTTATTAGGCGGTAGATTGATCAAAATATATCAATTGAGTGTGGAATTAGGCAAGTAAAAAATACTTCTATATAGAAGAAGATCTAAAGTCACTAAAAGTAGCAACTTTAGATCTCTTTTTCAAATAGAGCGAGACAGCGGATTAAACAGTAATTTGGAAGAGAAATCGTACCAATTATTTAACCTGAGATGTCTATACTTTATTTGTGAGAAGGAAATTTTATATCATTGGGGTAAATGGGAATATAAAGCTTGGTTTGGGAATGTATTAAACGATGATGACTTTAAAGCTTGAACTGATATAAAAATAGTTTCCGTCTCTTATTTATATTATATAACTTTAATTGTAAAACCACAATATAAATTTAGAATTAAAAAAATAGGAGATGAAATGTTGGTTTTATATAATTTCTCTTCAAAACGAAACACATTTTTATATACAAGGGTCCCTACGTGAATATGTAAAGGTGTAAGATATTTATTATATTTTAATATTTCTGTTTAAAAATTATTCAAAAGTGTAAAATAAGAATAACTTTATTATAGAAAGAGAGGGGTAAAAATGTATAAGGCGATTATTTTTGATGTGTATGGAACTGTTTTTGATTTAGATTCTTTAAAAAATGAAATGATTGAATTTGACGAATCCTTAGCAAATCAAATTTCACGTGATTGGCGAGAAACACAAATCAATCATATGTTTATTAGACAAATAATGCACCGATATATACCCTTTGATGAATTAACTAAAAACGCTTTGCGTTATACATTAAATGTACATAATATTCAGTACAATAGAGAAGATATTAATCGTTTGTTTGATGCATTTCTAAAATTATCTTACTATAAAGAAATTCCGAGAGCACTTTCTGATATTAAAGCATTAGGTGTTGATATAGGGGTCCTTTCGAATGGAAATGATAGTATGCTCATGCCTTTAATTGATAACTCAGAGATTGCAGAATTCTTCGACACGGTGATTAGTGTTAATGAAGTGAAACAATACAAACCTAGTGAGGCAAGCTACGCACTCATATTAGATTATTAAAATGTTCGTAGAGAAGATGTCCTATTCGTTTCTTCTAATACTTGGGATGTGACAGGAGCCAATAACTTTGGCTTTGATACAGTATGGGTTAACCGTAATGATACGTTATTTGATCAAAATGGAGACGATCCAACAATTACAGTGAATCACTTGAATGAATTAGTAAAATGGTTGGAACTGAACAATTAGGGTAAGACAACTTATAGAACCCAAATGTGGTTCAGTGTTAATACAAATAGAATATAAACAAAGTTGTTTATATTCTATAAATTTTTGTATTTTCAACTAAAAAATGTTAACTTTTATTTATAATTTAATAACAATTGCTAGGGGTGCTTGTTAAGAGCTGAAAGAGATTATATATCTCAACCCTTTGAACCTGATCTAGTTAATACTAGCGTAGGGAAGCCGGTCACAATGTCTTGATACATTTGTTAAATAGATTTTTAAGGGATACTATATTCCAATCGTCTTTTACATATGTATATTTATGTAGATTAAGGTCATTGTGTATCAAAATCAGGTCTCCTAGCAATAATACATGCTAAGGAGTTTTTTTATGGAACAAGAAAAGATTGAATTAAAGAAACAATTCCCATCTAGTCGTAGAATTTGGGTGAATGGTGAAGATGATGATATTAAGGTACCATTCCGTGAAATCGAACTTTCACCAACAACTACTGAAGAAGGTACAACTGAAAACGAGCCTGTAGTTGTATACGATACGGCAGGCCCATATCATGATGACTCATATCAAATTGATGTGCAACAAGGTATTCCTCAATTAAGAAAAGATTGGATAGACCAACGCCAAGATACACAACGTTATGAAGGGAGAAAAGTACAGTCCCTTGATAATGGTTTTAAAAAAGATAACCATAAAAAGTTTGTAGAAACACCTTTTAAATATCAACCACGTAAAGCAGAAAGTGGACGATGTGTGACACAAATGCATTATGCGAAACAAGGTATTATTACGAAAGAAATGAAATTCGTCGCAACAAGAGAAGATGTATCTCCTGAATTTGTGCGTTCAGAAATTGCTAGAGGACGTGCAATTATTCCTAATAATGTAAACCATCCAGAATCAGAACCAATGATTATAGGTAAAAACTTCCAGGTGAAAATCAATGCTAATATCGGTAACTCAGCTGTAAGTTCATCGATTGAAGCGGAAATTGAGAAGTTAGTATGGGCGATCCATTGGGGTACAGATACGATTATGGATTTATCTACAGGTAAAAACATTCATGCGACACGTGAATATCTGTTAAGAAACTCTCCAGTGCCTGTAGGAACTGTGCCAATTTATCAAGCGCTTGAAAAGGTTGACGGTATTGCTGAAAATTTAACATGGGAAATTTATAGAGACACGTTAATAGAACAAGCTGAACAAGGTGTAGATTACTTTACGATTCATGCAGGCGTATTATTACGTTATGTCCCAACAACGGTGGATCGATTGACTGGTATTGTGTCACGCGGTGGCTCAATTATGGCGCAGTGGTGTTTAGCACATCACGAGGAAAGCTTTTTATATACACACTTCGACGAAATTTGCGAAATATTAAGTGCTTATGATATCTCTATTTCATTAGGTGATGGGTTACGCCCAGGTTCTATATATGACGCTAATGATGAAAGCCAAATATTAGAACTTGAAACGCTTGGTGAATTAACAAAAATTGCTTGGGAACACGATGTTCAAGTGATGATTGAAGGTCCAGGTCATATTCCTATGCAGAAGATTAAAGAGAATCAAACGTTAGCAGATTTCCATTGTCAAGAAGCACCATTCTATACATTAGGACCATTAACAACGGATATTGCACCAGCATATGACCATATTACATCAGCAATTGGAGCGGCACAGATCGCGAGTCATGGTACAGCAATGTTGTGTTACGTTACACCTAAAGAACATCTCGGATTACCAAATAAAGATGATGTACGTGAAGGTGTAGTCACATATAAAATTGCTGCTCATGCTGCCGATTTAGCTAAAGGTTTAAAAAATGCTCAAAAAAGAGACGATGAAATCAGTAGAGCACGTTTTGAGTTCAGATGGTACGATCAATTTAATTTATCTTTAGACCCAGATAAAGCGCGTGCATTCCATGATGAAACGTTGCCTGCCGAATCTGCTAAAGTCGCACACTTCTGTAGTATGTGTGGTCCTAAGTTTTGTTCTATGCGTATTTCTCATGATTTACGAAACAGCGAGGAATTACAACAATTTAAAGAAGAAGGTTTAAAAGAAAAATCAGAAGAATTTATCTCTGAGGGTAGTAAAATATACCACTAAATTTGTCTGTCTAAAATGAATATAGATAATAAATATTGAGGCAAACCCTACGCGATTTAAAGTGTAGGGTTTGTCTTTTTATTTATTAAATGCTAGATACAATGAGATGGACAAATCTTTAGCAAAAGCATAAAAATATGTCATCATAGTTAGAGATTTTACTGTTCTATAGTACGGTGAAATAAGTCCGATTGTTATGATGTTTCATATTCAATTGTGCTATACTGAAAGTAAATTTCTATAATGGGAACAAGGAGTTATATTAAATGAAAAAATGGGGAAATCGACTCATAACAATACTCGGTATCGTACTTATTCTCGCTGCAATTTACCTATTTGCCAAACCACACATTGATGAATATTTTGCACAAAAAGAGAACGACAAGCAGGTTCAAAAATATGATAAACAACAACAATCTAAAGCTAAGGCAGAAATACCTAAAGATAAATCAAAAATGGCGGGTTATATTTCAGTGCCAGATGCTCATATTAAAGAAGCAGTCTATCCAGGTCCAGCCACACCGAAACAATTAAATAGAGGCGTGAGCTTTGCTGAAGCAAATGAGTCATTAAATGATCAAAATATTGCGATTGCGGGACACACATATGAAGGTTCTTCGACTTATCAATTTTCAAACTTACACAAAGCAAAAAAAGGAAGTAAAGTTACATTTAAAACTGGAAAAGAAAAGCGTAAATATAAAATCACTAAAATTAAAGATGTAAATCCTAATGATGTCAAAGTTTTAGATGAGCAGAAATCGAAAAAACAACAACTCACTTTAATTACTTGTGATGACTATAATGCTAAAACGGATACGTGGGAAAAACGTAAGATTTTCGTGGCACAAGCTGTCTAGTTTTTAGAAATTTCAAAACATATTACTTTAATCGGAATAAAATAATCGCTTATACTATAAATTATAACGCAACTTATTTGAAAGGAAGGCATGAACATGACACAAATGCAACAAAAAATAATCGAAGCATTTAATTATAGACATGCGACAAAACGTTTTGATGCAAATAAGGAAATAGAGCAGTCTGATTTTAAAACTATTCTTGAAGCTGGGCGACTATCACCAAGTTCACTCGGGTTAGAACCATGGAAATTTATCGTTATCCAAAATAAAGAACTAAGAGAGAAGTTAAAACCTATTAGTATGGGGGCGCAAGGACAATTAGAAACTGCAAGTCATTTTGTGCTCATTCTAGCGCGTAAAAATGTAACGTTTAAATCACCGTACGTACAACATTTATTAAAAAATGTGAAAAAGTATGATGAAAGTACTTTCCCTGCTGTAGAAGAGAAATTTGATAATTTCCAAACAGGTTTTCACATCAATGATAATGCACGCACTTTATTTGATTGGGCGAGCAAACAAACATATATCGCTTTAGTTAATATGATGACATCTGCAGCATTACTTGGTATCGATTCTTGCCCTATGGAAGGGTTTGACTTAGATCGTGTAACCCAATTATTAGAAGATGAAGGCATTATTGATTCTGAACAATTTGCACCTTCAGTGATGGTTGCATTTGGTTATAGAGAAACTGAACCCAAAGACAAAGTAAGACAATCAACTGAAGATGTTATTGAGTGGATTGAGTAATTATATACACGTGTTCATTATAAATAAGTTATTATTATATGTATTTTCCCAACTTTGTTATAATTATGTTTAAGAACAAAATTTATGGAGGTTAAAAAGATCGTGCGCTTTTATTTCAAAGAGAACTTTTTTAATGCTTCAAAGTCGACAATCGATGTTTTTAATGAGAATGATGAAGCTGTATACAAAATGCAGTTGTTTTATACGTCAGCAACACAAGAGGCTTTTGCAATTTTCGGCGGAAAAGGTAAACAAAATTTCGAAATCACAGATGGTCATGATACGTATCGCATAACTCAAGAGAAAGCGATAAGTGGGAAAATTAAAACCCCATTTAAAACCGTATGGGACGTTGACAAAAATGGGAATAAATTTGGCGTTTTCCGTACTAAAATGGGCTTAAAACCAACGATGTTATTCGAAGGTAGCCAAGGTGACACTTTAAAGTTCCAATCAGGATTTATTTCAAGAAGTGTATCCGTAAATGACGGACGAAATGAGATTATGAATACTAAATCTCAACGCTTTAAAATCGCCTCTCGTCATGACATTGATATCCATACTGACGAATATCATCCGGCGATGTTAATTATGCTATTCCAAGTATTTTACGAATTCCAAGAACAACAACGCAGAAAATCTAGTTGAACAGATCTAGATTTCGATTTTGATTTTTAATCACTATCGAAATCTATTCAGTGAAATGCATTTTAATAATAAACACGCGACGTTTTTCATATCAACGTCGCGTGCTTTTTTTATAGTTAAGCATTGATGTGCTTAGTCATGTTGTTGATAAACATCTTGGTAATCATCACTTTTTTCCATTACTTTCTTAGCAAATGGGCAAGTTGCAGTAACTTTTAAGTCGTTTTCACGTGCATAATCAACGACTGTTTGTACAAGTTTAGACCCAATACCTTGGCCTCCCATTTCTTCAGGCACGCCTGTATGGTCGATATTAATAAGATTATCATCTTCTTTTTCGAAAGTAATTTGTGCTTTTGGATTCTCTTCGTTATCACCAATATAAAATTTATTTGATCCTTTTACGATTTTAGCCATACATATCTCTCCTTTGGCAATGTTCTTACTATATAAATATCCGTATAAGAAAAATTTAAACTGAAGTCAATAATGGGTATTTTACGAATTAGTGAAGTTTTTAGTTGAAACCATTGAAATATTTAGTAAATAAGTATATAGTTTGAACGGAATCTTTTGAGTTGGAGGCGTGTTTTTTTGAAGAAAAGTTTAGTAATCATTTTAATAAGCATGCTTATCGTCGTACTAAGTGGTTGTAGTCAATCTAATCATTCAGAGCATAAGCAGGTCTCAGAAAGTAATAAATTAAATATCTACACGACCGCATTTGCATTTCAAAGCTTTGCTCAACAAATTGGTGGGAAGTATGTGAAAGCCGAATCGATATATCCCCCCGGTGCAGATGCACATTCGTTTGAACCAACTCAAAAAGAAATGATAAATATTGCTAAAAGTGATTTATTTATTTATTCAGACGAAGAGATGGACCCTGTGGCAAAGAAAATTGCACAATCCATCAAGGATGATAATTTGAAATTACCAGTAGTTCAGGGGATAGATCATCATGACCTTATTTCAAGTCATGAGCATGAGCATCACCATGATGACCATGGAGGCCATCATGAAGGCGAAAGTCATGATCCACATGTTTGGTTAGACCCTGTATTAGATAAGAAGCTAGCTTATAATATTAAACAAGATTTAATTCGAAAAGATCCCAAACATAAAAAATATTACAATCATAATTATCAAAATTTAAAACAAGATTTAACACAAATCGATGAACAGTTGAAAGCAGTAACGAAAAATCCAAAAAGAGATACGGTCGTGATTTCTCATGATTCTATCGGTTATCTAGCACATCGTTATCACTTTAAACAACAAGGTGTTAGTGGCATAAATAATGAAGAACCGACACAACAAAATTTAGTCAAAATAGTTCATAGTATTAAAGATTCAAAACAACCATATGTGCTTTACGAACAAAACATTTCATCTAAAGTTACGAACGTCATTGAAAAAGAATCAGATACACAACCATTAGATTTTCATAATATGGCTATGCTAACTAAAGCACAAAAGAATGATAAAAACATTACGTTCCAATCACTTATGAAAAAGAATATCCACTCTTTAGATAAGGCACTTAATCAATAAAGAGGGTTTTGAGACACAAATACACAGTATTGAGCGTTTACAATCTGAAGCTTAATTCTCAAAAAAAGCGAGCTAATCCATTAAGGGTTAGCTCGCTTTTATATTAAAAATTTAATGATTTTGCCCGTACATACTTGAATAAGTTATGGTTCAATCATGTAGTCGCGACACGATTAAGGTGGGATACAAGTGATCAATGTCTCTTGCGTTAAGAAAGCGTTTCTAAGGCATTGCTTTAATCATATCTAATATATGAGACTGTTGTATTGTAATACTCTTCTAAACCATGAATTCCATCGGCGCCACCAAGTCCAGATTCTCTCCAACCTGAGTGAAATCCGTTCACTACTTCTTCAGCTTCGCAGTTAGCATAAACTTCACCGAACTTTAGTTGTTCAGAGGCAGTCATTACATCTTTTAAGTTTTCTGAGAATACATATGATGAGAGGCCAGCATTTGTGTCGTTCGCTTGTGTAATGGCTTCATCGTAATCCGTGTATGTTACGACTGGTAATACTGGGCCAAAGATTTCTTCTTTGAAGGCTAAATCGGATGGTTTAACGTTGTCTAAAATTGTAGGTGCATAGAAATAACCAGGACGATCGATAATGTGACCACCTGTTACACAGTTTGCTCCATTGTGGATAGCTGATTGGACTTTGTCATCGATACTTTGTAACTGAGCTTCATTAATAATTGCACCATAATCTGTAGCTTCATCGTATGGATCGCCAACTGTTAACTGTTCCATCTTATCTTTTAAGGCTTTGATAAATTCATCATGTACTGATTGGTGAACGAAGATACGTTCAGGGCACGTACATACTTGTCCGGCATTATTAATACGTGCAGTAACAATATAGTCTGCAGCTTTTTCTATATTCGCATTTTCAGTAACAAGTACAGGTGCATTACCGCCAAGTTCTAAATTTACCTTTTTAACATTTGAGGCGCTTTCTGAGTAAACGGATTTACCAGTACGCATACTTCCAGTTAGTGAAATTAATTGAATGTCAGGGTGCTGTGCAAGTTGTGTACCGACAGTTTCACCTTTACCTGGAACGATTTGAACAAGACCTGCTGGTATAGTTGATTCGCGAATCAGTTCGGCAATTTTTAAAGTTATGAGAGAAGTTGCTTCACTTGGTTTGATGACTACTGAACAACCTGTCACAATAGCAGGGATGACCTTTCTCATCAATACTAAAATAGGTGCATTCCAAGGAACGATACCGGCAGTAACACCGATGGGCTTTTTCGTTAATAATATCGTTTCATTTTCCCGACTATTTTGTAGAACTTCGCCTTTATTTGACATACTGAGACTTGTCATATAATCGATAAAATGAATAGATTTTTCAATTTCACCTTTTGCAGAAGCTAACGTTTTACCTTGTTCTTTCACATATAAATCAGCTAATGCGTCTTTATTTTGTTCTAGTAATGGGATGAGTAATTTAGCATGATCTGCTCGTTTTGGTTGAGGGACTTTTTCCCATTCAAGTTGTGCTTGCTTAGATTTTTCTACTGCTTCGTTAACTTCTTCTTCAGATGCAAAAGTAACTGTATCTATTGTTTCTCCTGTAGCAGGGTTAATCACATCTATTGAGTCTGTTGATTTACTTTCGATAAATTCATTGTTTATAAATAGTTTGTTCATTTCTAAACACCTCCACATTATAAAAATACCACTTTAGGTAAATTTAAAAACTATCTGACTATTCAGTTATATTATTTTATGTTTAATTTTAAATTTATAATTGATAAAAAAGGAAAGAAATTATAAACTATAAATAAGGGAGACTATATAATCATTTTCAATAAACTACATTACTAACGATTATAATCAGACAAGTGAATTTTGAGAGTAATTATAATTTGGCTCGAATTTGATAGAAATGGGAAGTAGTTGATTTAATTGGATCGAACAAAAAATGCTTTGAATACATTTGTAGGTATTCATAGAACCGCGGATTATCTTGAACAAATTGTAAAAAATGATGTCAAAAGGTATGGTTTAAATATTACAGAATTTGCAGTTATGGAATTACTCTTTCATAAAGGGGATCAACCAATTCAACGAATAGGGAAGAAAGTTTTGATAGCTAGTAGTAGTATCACGTATGTAGTTGATAAACTAGAGAAAAAAGGATACGTAAAAAGGTTACGTCTTGAAAAGGATAGACGTGTTATTTATGCCTCGCTAACCGATGAAGGTCATGAACTTATGGCTTCAGTATTTCCGCATCACGCTGAAACATTAGATAATGCATTTTCAGTACTTACTGATGAAGAACTCCTCAACCTCCAGAATGCCTTAAAAAAGTTATCAAGATATACGAAAACAAATAAATGCAGTTGATTATTCATACTCCAACTTTTTACAGAAAGGAGAATAGATATTGTCTTTAAAAGAAATGTACGAAGAACTCATTAACAAACAATGGGAAAGAGACGAATTATTGATGGTAGGTGTATATTGCCTCATAGGTAGTTTTTTATTAACACCTATTTTCGGAATTCCAGGTGGCATCATTGCTTATTTTGCATTTGAAGATGAAGCATTTAAGGAAAAAATGAAACGTCGCAAGCAACAACATAAAGATATAAATTGATCAATTTTATTAACGTGATTCACAAAGTACTTTATATTATGTGTTTTTCATAACTGTATGAATAATCTGAGTCTGAGACAAAAAAGGTGTCTCAGACTCTTTTTTAATTAGGCGGTAGATGTCTGAATTGAAAATGTACTTATATCAAACTATTTCAACACATAGTCATTTTTACCAGGCTGGTGTACAAAACCTCAATTAGAAAATTAGTGTGTATATTTTACAACAAGATGACAGTGGTATGAGGTAATAGTAAAATAATTGACACATTTGTAATAAAAATGTAATATTAAACTATACTTAGTGTTAGGGGTGTTGAAAATGAAAAAAATTGTTAAACCGTTACTTGCAAGTGGAATTTGTGTCGCAACTGTCTTTGGTGTCAATTTTGCTCAATCAGGTCACTCTCATGAAGTCGTACAAGCATCTGAAATCCCTTATTATCAATTCAATGGCTACACTGGTAATCAATCAAGCTTTATCTTAGATAATGCTTTCGTCAATGCAGTAAGATCAGGTCATGTTACTTTTAATAATACAAGTGTTGATAATGAACATAGTGCTAACCAAGGTAAAGAAGTTACTTATGCATACGATCAAAAGTTTTATAAAGTTTCAGGAAATGTTGCATCAAGTGTAGAGTTTCCAATAGCTGAAGGTCAAGTAACAGTCGATGATCTTATAGATCACTACGGAGAAGACTATAGATATCAACCAGCGCATACTGATGCAGCTGATGAATCAGATGATGGTATGTATAGTTTTAACTTTGATAAACATAATATTACGTTTACTGTTTATCATAACCATGTAATCAAAGTTACTATTGGATAATAAGAACAATAATTGTATATTACGTTTTTATAGCAATAAATAACCCTACATCATAGTCTTCTTATGACTATGATGTAGGGTTATTAAATTACATAAGTCCGATAAGTTTCATCCATAGTGAACCGATACCGAACCATACGATTAAATAGAATATGGCTAGTATTGCATTCATTGTCCACCAGCGATTTTGTGAAACGTAGCCTGCAGAATAAAGTATTGGTGCAGGACCACTACTATAATGTGTTGTTGATGCCATTAAGTTACCAAAGAAACCGAGCATCAATGCACTGTATAAAGGAGGTGCGCCTGTAGCAATTGCAACACCAATTAATGCGGAATACATCGCACTTACGTGAGCAGTTGAACTTGCGAATAAATAGTGTGAATAGAAGTAGAATAGTACAAGTATAATCAATACTAATGGCCAACTTAATCCACCTAAGTTACTTGAAATAGCTTTACTTAACCAAGGGATAAATCCTAACTTGTTAAGTTGGTTAGCCATCATTACAAGAATAGAGAACCAAATTAATGTGTTCCAAGCACCTGTTTCTTTAAGGACATCATTCCAAGTTAAAACGCCTGTGATAAGTAATAACGATAAAGCGATAAAGGCAGTAAGCGTTGCGTCAATGTGAATGACACTACCTAGTATCCAAAGGATTAATGCAATTAAAAAGATTCCAATCATGAATTTTTCATTTTTATGCATTTTACCCATTTCATCTAATTCACCTTGTGCCCATGATTTCGCATTAGGTGTAGATTTGATTTCTGGTGGATAAATCTTATAGATGATGAAAGGTACCAAAATTAATGAGATGATACCTGGAACGAGCGCGACTAAGAACCAGTTCATCCAAGTAATATTAACGCCTTGATCTTTAGCAAGGGACTGGGCTAATGGGTTACCTGCCATCGCTGTTAAGAACATCGCAGCTGTAATCATATTACCTTGGAATTCTGTAAAGATTAGGAATGCACCCATTTTACGCTCTGTACCATCTTCCGGTTTAGAACCAAATGAACGAGAAAGTGCATTGATAATAGGGAACATGATACCACCAGCACGCGCTGTATTACTTGGTGTGGCAGGAGCTAATATTAAATCAACGCCGAGTAATGCATAACCTAAGCCTAATGTTTTCTTACCGAATAACTTTACGAATTGTAATGCAATACGTCTACCTAAGCCTGTTTTCACAAATCCACGTGATATGAAAAAGGCCATTGCAATTAACCAAATACTACTGTTACCAAAACCAGCCATAGCTGTGTCTGTTTTGACTGTTCCTGTAAGTACAGTCAGTGAGAAACCAATCATTGCGACTGCGCCAATTGGTAGTGGTTGGGTAATACAACCGATAATCGTAGCAACAAAGATTGCGAACATATGCCAAGCTGTAACGTCTAATCCTGCTGGTCTAATAGGGGTTAATAGCCAGAGGATAATGCCCACAACAATAGGAACGATAAACTTCTTATAATTAATATCTTTATTCATCAATATTCACCTTTCTTATTTATAAATTAAATTACTTACGTGAATAGAAAGTTAATTAACCACTATCAAAATAGTAGTAATTATATTGATGAAAATGGGGTGGCGGGTGATGATGCCATATAATTACTTCAATATAGTCATCTCTTTTCTATATAAATATTTATAAAATTCATATTCAATTATAGTTTGATATCTAGGTCCTGTAAAGATGACAATCATTATCAATGAATGTGTAAAACATGACAACGCTGCGATATTCTATTATAATCATTTCTTCGTATTTTTTCGAAATGAAATGGGAATTTGTAGTTATATTAAAATTTTGAAAAGTGTACGAGAAAATTAAGTTTAATTAAATGCGTAAATATGAAATTTTTGATAACATACCTTTTTTAGTACGTGCTAAAATAAGTTTAAATGAGTAATAGAAAATAAAAGATGTTTGAGATAGAGAAAGGAAAGAGGGAGTACATGTGTCATTACTAAAATTACCACTTATCCTGGTTATTGTTATATTTTTAGCTTTAGGTATATTTAGTCAGTGGCTAGCAACAAGAATCAAATGGCCATCGATTGTTGTTATGGCGATCATAGGTCTATTAGTTGGACCTATTTTAGGATTAATAAATCCACAAGAAAGTTTAGGGCACTCTGTTTTTAGTCCACTCGTATCGTTAGCAGTGGCAATCATTTTATTTGAAGGTAGTAGTACGCTAGACTTTAGAGAGCTTAAAGGCATTTCGAAAGCTGTCATAAGAATTATTACGATTGGTGCGGGGTTAGCTTGGATACTAGGTGCCGTTGCCCTGTATTTAATTTTTGGATTTCCAATCGAAATTTCGTTAGTACTAGGCGGGCTGTTCTTAATCACTGGGCCTACCGTCATACAGCCGTTGTTGAAACAAGCGAAAGTACATAAAAATGTAGATTCGATATTAAGATGGGAAAGTATTATCCTTGATCCAATTGGGCCTATGTTAGCTTTAGGGGCTTTTTACTTATTTGAAATCGTTGAACAAGGCTTTGAATTACAAATTATTGTAAGTTTCATTGTTCGATTGGTTATTGCAATTGCGATTGGTTTTGTCGCATCATTTATCTTTATGTGGTTTATTAAACGTGATCACATACCGCAAAACTTAATGCCACCAATTCAGTTAATATTTATATTACTTATTTTTGCAATTTGTGATGAATTTTTACCAGAATCAGGTTTATTAGCGGTTACAATATTCGGTTTAATGATGGCACGAATGAAACGTCACGATTTAATATTTAAAGAATCTGACCATTTCATTGAAAATACATCGACGATTATGATTTCAACGGTCTTTATATTAATTACATCGTCACTTTCATTAGATGTGTTGAAAAATGTTGTAAGTTGGCAATTATTTTTATTCTGTTTCGTCATGATTGTATTAGTTCGACCACTTTCGATCATTCTGTCTACAATAAATACAGAAATTTCAACACGAGAGCGCGCGATGGTCTCTATGATGGCGCCGAGAGGTATTGTAGTTCTAACTGTCGCACAATTTTTCGGTGGTTTATTTGTCCAAAAAGGTATGCCAATGGCGCAATATATTACACCAGTGACTTTTGGATTAGTATTTGTGACAGTGGTGATTTACGGCTTCACATTTGTACCATTGAGTAAAGTCATGAAGTTATCTAGTAATGAACCGCCTGGTGTTATACTCGTTGGTGAGAGTATGTTTTCTTATCATTTAGGTTCTAAATTAAGAGAACATAATATACCAGTTATGACGTTCAATTTATTTGATAATAAGAAAGATAGAGCAAAAGAAATGGATTTAGAAGTGTTTGAAGGAAACTTATTATCGAGTAATGATCGGATTTATTCAGATCTTACACGTTACAATAAATGTCTGTTAATGACACAGTCATTTGTATTTAACAGTTTGGCGTTTAATGAGTTGGTTCCTGAGTTTGGATTGAAAAATGTGCAAATGATGCCAGTTTCATTTACGGACGAACATGCGCGTAGTAATCTTGACGGACCGATAAGAAATCACATTTTATTTGATTGGAATTTCACTTCACATTGGTTTAATCGATTTGTTGCTGAAAATAATATTTTGGAAATTCCAGTTAAAGAAAAATCACAACTCACAGCTCATGATATGGTGTTATATCATATTAGTGAAAATAAGGTTGTAACATTTAAGAAAATGAACAACGATGTGCTTAATAAAGAAGAGGGTACGATAGGTTATTTAAAAGATGCGTACTTGCATCGCAATATTTAATAAATCAAAAACCACTTTGAGATACGAATATCTCAAAGTGGTTTTTTTGTTAATTGATGAAACGATCATGCATAAGTTCTTTTAATACGTTGATTTCATCTTGAATTTCTTGTCCAGTGTTCGTGTCTCTAATTTTTTTACGTGTAAGTTCTTCATCAACTACACGTCTTATTGAAAGTTCATCTGCACCATTCAATAAGACATGCTCTTTACTATTGAATTGTTGGTGGGCAACGAGCTGCATACCAAATGAATTGTATAATAATGTATATCCAGCAATACCTGTTGTTGATTGATATGCTTTTGAAAATCCACCATCAATGACGATCATTTTACCATCAGCTTTAATAGGATCTTCCCCGTCTATTTCTTTAACAGGTGTATGACCGTTAATAATATGACCTTGTTCTGGATCTAAATCAAAGTCTTTTAACATTTTTTTACACATATCAACGTCTTCACGTAAGTAGTAGTATGGATTTTTCTCTTCTTTGTGAGATGCTTTGTCTTTAATAAAGTAACGTTCAAATGTTGTCATCGCACGTTTACCGAATAATGAAGAGTATTTACCTGTCCATAAGTACCAAACGAGATCCGTTGCAAGATCATCTTGTTGATCTTTATGATCGAATGCATGTCTTACATAATATTCAAAGTTATCTAATAAATCACAACCGTGATGCTCAACATCATCGATAACCATAGACTCCATTTCACCATTTTCATCGACTGGAATACAACCATGAATTAATAAATTACCATTATAACGTAGATATAGGTTACCCTTTTGCATTAAGAACGTCATATGACGTTTTAACTTTTCTGATTGTTGCACAGAAAGTAAAAGTTTATTGATAACCTCTTCTTCTTCCTCTAATAATTCATTAGGGTTATCTGGGTTTAACGTGTGGAAACAAGTATTTTCTAAAGGATATGTTTTCCCATAAATTGTAGCTTCCATTTTGTCAAAATCAATACTTTCTAGTACAAGTCGATCTTCCATTTCAAACGTTGGGCGTCGTTTAATGATTGGTGCTTCAAGTTTGAATTGAATCATCGCAATAGCTTGTTGAATCTTAGTAATTTGTTCACGTTCTAGTTCTGTTAAACCTTCTGCATTTTTCGGGCGAAAAGCTGGATTTTTACCGTCGTAATATTTTTCAGCTAATGTAAGTAACGGTCTCAAATTAATTCCATAAGCATCTTCTATAATATCTAGATTGTCGTAGCGAGCACAAATACGTAATAAGTTTGCTAAACATACCTTTGAACCTGCATAGGCACCAATCCAAAGTACATCGTGATTTCCCCATTGGATATCTACGGAAGGATATTCGATCAGTGTATCCATAATCTTGTCTGGATCTGGTCCACGATCATAAATGTCACCAACAACATGTAAGTGATTGACCACGAGATGTTGTACAGTAAATGATAAGCCGATGATGATGTCATCAGATTGTTCTAACTCTACGACTTGTTTCATTAACTTTTCATAATAGGACTGTTTATTATTGTATTTATTACTTTTATAAAGAAGTTCTTCGATAATAAAGACGAAGTTTTTTGGTAACGTTTTGCGTAACTTAGTACGCGTATACTTTGATGATGCATATGTAATAAGTTTGATAAGACGATTGATTGTCGTTACATACCATTCATTTAATTCTGCTTTTGATTCACATGCATTTTTAACGAGATTTAACTTTTCCTCTGGATAGTATACAAGTGCTGAAAATTCATTAATTTCTTCTTCGGATAGTTTATCTTTAAAGATGTCATTTATTTTAGAACGGACATTACCTGAACCGTTACGTAATACGTGTTGGAAAGAGTGGAATTCACCATGTAAGTCACTAACAAAGTGTTCTGTACCTTTAGGTAGCTCAAGAATTGACTCTAAATTGATAATCTCAGTAGCTAATTCTTCTTTATTGTTGAATTGTTCTGCTAATAAATCGAGATACCTGCTCTTCACACTTTTCTCTGTAGCATTATGCATAATTGTGTCACTCCAGTTGTAATATTTAGTGAATTGAATAAAGCGTTTTCATATTATATTTATTATTATATCATCATTTGGCTTACGATTCTTCCTCCTTTAATACTTTGTTCAATTTTAAGTAACATTAAACGGTAAAATTAATTCTTTTTATTTTGATGATGTTACTCAAATATAAAAATGAGTGAGAAAAGCCATTTTTTATATACAAAATTATTGAAAAGTGAATATTATTTATTATAAGTTAAAATATTTCATATATGTACAAGCAATATATTAGGTTTAAATAGTTGAATTTAAGGCTTTTTACAATGTAAAAATAACAATTATTATAAAAATATTCAGAATACCCTTTTATTTTCTCTAATATTTTGTATAATTAATGCATGTAACAAAAATAAATATTAGGGGGATAACTTATGTTTACATTGGGAGCGACTTTATCAAGTCAAGTTAATACAAACTGGCAAACATATATAATGCTGACACTGTATTTTGTTATTTTATTAGGTATTGGTTATTATGCTTATAAACAATCTACAGGGAATGTTAGTGAATATATGCTGGGAGGTAGAAATATCGGGCCTTACGTAACTGCATTGTCAGCTGGTGCTTCTGATATGAGTGGTTGGATGATCATGGGATTACCAGGAGAGGTCTATTCAACAGGTTTATCAGCAGCGTGGTTAGCAATCGGTTTAACGATTGGTGCATACATAAACTATATCGTTGTAGCGCCTAGGCTTCGTGTATATACAGAAAAAGCTGGAGACGCCATTACATTACCAGATTTCTTTAGAAACCGACTAGATGATCGATCTAACATTATCAAGATTATTTCTGGTGGTATTATTGTTGTATTCTTTACGCTATATACGCACTCAGGAATGGTATCTGGTGGTAAGTTATTTGATAGTGCCTTTGGTTTAGATTACCACCTTGGATTAATATTAGTATCTGTAATTGTTATATTGTATACATTTTTCGGCGGGTATTTAGCTGTATCTATCACTGATTTCTTCCAAGGGGTAGTAATGATTATCGCTATGGTCATGGTACCATTAGTTGTAATGATGCAACTAAGTGGGCTAGATACATTTTCACATGCAGCAGAATTAAAACCAACAAATTTAGATTTATTTAAGGGGACAACAATTGTTGGTATTATCTCATTCTTTGCATGGGGACTTGGATACTTTGGTCAACCGCATATTATCGTACGATTTATGTCTATTAAGTCAGTGAAACTATTACCAACGGCAAGAAGATTTGGTATCGGCTGGATGGCTATCAGTTTATTAGGTGCAGTTGCAGTTGGACTTGTAGGAATTTCATACGTAGATGAAAGACATGTGCAGTTGAAAGATCCAGAGACGCTATTTATTTTAATGGGACAAGTTTTATTCCATCCATTAGTAGGTGGATTCTTACTTGCAGCTATTTTAGCAGCGATTATGAGTACGATTTCTTCACAATTGTTGGTAACATCAAGTTCTTTAACAGAAGATTTTTATAAATTAATCCGTGGTGAAGATAAAGCTAAAGAACATGAAAAAGAGTTTTTATTAGTTGGTCGTTTATCAGTTATCGTAGTAGCCATTGTTTCAATTATGATTGCATGGTCACCAAATGATACAATCTTAAACTTAGTAGGTAATGCTTGGGCAGGATTTGGTGCAGCATTTGGACCACTCGTGTTGTTATCACTTTATTGGAAAGGCTTAAGTCGTACAGGTGCAGTAAGTGGTATGATTTCTGGTGCGATTGTTGTAATTCTTTGGATTACATTAGCCAAACCTTTAGGGAAAGTGAATGACTTCTTTAATTTATACGAAATTGTACCAGGTTTCTTAACAAGTTTAATCGTGACAATTGTCGTGAGTAAATTCACAAAAAAACCTCAAATCGATGTCGAAAGTGACTTGAGAGAAGTTAAAGCACTCGTGAACAATAAGTAATGTATTTTTGAAAAAATATGATAAAAAATTTTGGTTTAACCATCAAAATATATAACCTGGGAAATTAGCATAGAATAAAGCCCATCAAAATGATTTGAATTTAAATCTTTTGATGGGCTACTTTTATATATAATTCATCTTGGTTGTCTTCGGTTAAGGAAAAATTATTTAACGATCACAGTTACGCTACAATTATAAATTAACGAACGCGTTTTTTGTTTTTATTTTTATAAAACTTCACGATTAAATAAATGACAACGATAGCAATGATAACGTACATAATGTAAGAATATGTGTGTAAGCTATTCATTAATAAATCCCAATTATCACTTAATGCACGGCCGAGTAAAATGAGACCAAAGTTCCAAATCGTTGTACCGATTAATGAAATAATCGTAAACGCAACGACGTTCATTCTATTAATACCAGCTGGTATCGTAATTAATACTCTTAATACAGGAATGAAACGACATACAAACACTGCCACTGCACTATATTTATCAAACCAATCGTTTGCGCGTTCTACATCTCGACCTCTTAATTTAATCCATTTACCATATTTATCGACAAAGCGATATAACTTTTCTTCAGATACTAGGCGACTAATGTAATAAAGTGTTATGAGTCCTATAAGAGATGCAATTGTTGAAATAATAAATAACATTGCGATATCTAGGTCTGATTTAACTGACATTAAGCCAGAAAGTGTAAGTATAATTTCAGAAGGTATAAACGGTAAGATATTTTCTAATAGAATTAATATCGCTATGGCCGCATAACCCCATGTATTTATAAACTGAGTTAATATGTGTTCCATTGTTTTGAAATAAGCTCCTTTGAAAATAAAAAATATAATTTTTGGACATTCGTATTTATTATAGTCTAATTTAGCGAATAATCCACAAAAAATCTCTACTACTTTCGTATGTACTTTACTTAAAGTATAAAAGTTTTGGTTATTATAGTAAATTTAAGAATACTTATCATGACAAAAGAGAAAGAAAAAAGAATTGTAATCGGTTACACCTTGTGGTAATATCAAGAGATAATATTGGCCAATCGTTGGCTAGTAACTTCTTAGAGAAAGCGAGAATCATATGGAACAGAAAAAATCAAAAATCAGGTGGTATTTTGCAATAGCATTCTTTATTATCGGAGTTATCGCTTATATGGATCGCTCTAATATTTCAATTATTGCAGGGCCTATGATGGAAGACTTAAATTTAAATAAAACGCAATTCGGAATGTTGGCTTCATTTTTCTCATTGGGGTATGCATTAATGCAAGTCCCGTCAGGATTATTGGCTGAGAAATTTGGGCCTAAAAAAATGCTTTCTATCGCGCTTGTTTGGTGGAGTGCATTTACGATATTAACAGGTGTAGTGAAAAACCACGGTTTGTTATTTGCTATCCGTTTCTTATTTGGTATAGGTGAAGCGCCTATGTATCCTTCAAACGCAGTCTTTAATTCATACTGGTTTGCAAAAGGCGAAAAGGGACGTGCTTCAAGTGTTTTATTAGCTGGTTCTTACTTTGGACCGGTTATAGCACCTGTAGTAACGATTTCAATCGTTAATATGTTTGGGTGGCAAGCAGTGTTTTATATCTTTGGTCTGATCGGAATAATCATTGCAGCTTTATGGGTAATTATTTCAAAAGATTTACCAGAGCAACATAAAATGGTTAACGAAGCGGAAAGAAAATACATTATGGAAAATCGTGATGTATTAAATACAGAAAAAACAAAAGCCCCTTGGAATATATTTTTAACAAGATTTAGTTTTTATGCATTAGCCGCACAATACTTCGTAGTTCAATTTGTCGTGTCACTATTTTTAATTTGGTTACCTACTTATTTAACGGAACAATATCATGTGAAATTAAGTGATCCAGATATGGCATGGGCAGCTGGCGCACCATGGATTGCGATGTTCATTTTAATATTACTTGCTGGAACGATTTCAGATAAAGTATTACAAAAAGGAAAATCTCGTTTCATGGCACGTGCTGCAATCGCTATTATTGGATTTTTAGTCTTTTGTTTCTCACTCTTTATGTCAATTCAATCGGATAATTTAGTCGTCAATGTGATTTGGTTATCTCTTTGTTTAGGTGGTATTGGTGTTGCTACAGGGATGAGCTGGGCAGCAGCTACCGATTTAGGACGTAATTTCTCAGGTTCTGTGTCAGGTTGGATGAACTTATGGGGGAATATTGGAGCGTTAATCAGCCCCCTATTAGCAGGTTTCTTAGTAGATATTGTAGGTTGGATTGTTACATTAGAACTTGTAATTATTCCAGTAATATTTGCGATTATAATGTGGTTCTTTGTACAACCTGATAAACCACTAATCGTTGAAAAGGACAAACTATAAATTTTAAGTGTTGCTTAATGATTATAGTGAAGAGTCTTGGACATAAATCTCAGAAAAATAGCACTCAGATGATTTAATTCAATTCATCTGAGTGCTTCTTTTTTATACAATACTTCGTATTGTTGGCTCGCTTTCTTAGGGGACAGCTTCAGCCTGTAGTCTTCAGCTTGTCCAGTTCCCTCAAGAGTCTCGCTGAAAACTTCACATTTATATGTAATTTTACATTAAAATACATTGAAAATAAGGCCCTTACGTATAATTTAATAAGCACAATTAATCTTAATTAACGAGGTGCCTTATGGTTAAAGATTATAACATGTCTCAACTTATTTTTTATTATTCGTAGATAATTTCGTATTTCAGAACATTAGCTATTTAACTAAACAAAATTACTTTTAATTTCTTAATATGTGATTAATTACGTTTACATGAAGACCACTATTTTTATATCCTTCTAAAATGTCAAACACTTGCTCCATAGGAATTTCAGGTAAATCTCTTATCTCACAAAGTTTCTTTTTAAACACTTTTTTACTTACTTTTTTATCATTAGCTGTTAAATCAAATAGATATTTATTTAAATGCTCAATTTCATCTACTGAATACCAATAACGTAGTAATACTAAGTCTTTCGTTTTTAAATTTGGAGCTAACTCTTCTTGTAATACATCAATCGATTGTTTAATCAATAACAGTTTTGATTCTAACTCTTCATTATTCATTGAACTACTCCTTTGAAAGATATAATAGAAGTCTATTCATCATGATAATATCAAAAATATTAATTATTTAAAGTACATATTAATCACATAGCTATTGTATCTTGACTTAAACATGTATAATTTTAAATAAAGGAATGTTTGCACTAATAGAGAAATAAGAACGTAACAATAGTAAGGAGCGTTGATGAAATGTTATATCAACATGGTACGTTAGGTACGTTGATGGCTGGTTTATTGGAAGGAACGAGCACAATTGATGATATTTTGAAACATGGTGATTTAGGTATCGGAACTTTATCAGGTTCTGATGGAGAGGTTATTATATTAGATCGTATCGCTTACCATGCAAATGAATATGGTGAGTTTAAACGTTTAGAAGGAAGTGAACTTACGCCATACGCTGCGGTTACACCGTTTAAAGTAGATAAATCATTTGAAGTGCGCAATATTACTGATGATGAAGCAATTCTCAATGAGGTAGTTGATAGAGCGAAAACCCAAAATGCATTTATTGCAGTGAAAATTACAGGTAAATTCGAAATGATGCATGTACGCATGATGCCAAAACAAAATCCACCATATGAGAAATTGATTGAATCCGCAAAACGTCAACCAGAATTTAAATATGAGCAAGTTGATGGTACAGTTGTTGGGTTTTATGCGCCATATTTATTTCATGGCATTGCTGCAGGTGGATTCCATTTACACTTTGTCGATGACGCAAGAACAGTTGGAGGACATGTGTTAGATTTTGAATTAAATAAAGGGATTGTTGAAATAAGTGATATCGAAACGTTAGAACAACATTTCCCTGTGGATAATCAAGCGTTCCGTGATACAGAAATTGATTATTCAACAGTAAATGAGGACATAAAGGAAGCTGAATAGCCCATGTAACTGAGTGAATGATTGTATCCAGATGAATACTATAACTTTTGTTGAATTTTAGAAAAAGGTATAGCTCAAACAGTGAAAAATGTTAAAATAGTAGGGCGTTCAATTCAGAATATGAAAATTCGTGGATACACGAAAGAACTTTCGGAATAACTAATTGATAAATGGGGTTGGACAACATTCGTCAATGATTGAATTAGACCATCATCAGCGTTTGTATACCGACCTCACTTTTTACTGTTTACATAAAACTGTGATTCACTTGATATACATGTTTAAACGCGAGTGATTCAATGATTTATTAAATATGAGGAGGTGTAGGGAGACGTTGAATCATTATTTTAAATCACTACTTGAATTTAATTCTATGAAAGTCGACGTGAAGAAAGGCTTTCGTCAAGGTATGTTAATGTTTGTCCCTCTAATAATAGGTTATTTAGTTGGACATTTCATGACAGGGTTGTTAATTGCAACAGGAACTTTGGCACATATTTATGTGTTTGGTGGTACTGCACAAGCGAAATTACGTATTGTAATATTTTGTACTTTAGGGCTTTCATCTGCAATGGCGTTAGGCTCCCTTACTGCTAACCAACCTATTATATTTGGGTTACTCTTATTAGTCATATCTGTTGTAGCGTATTTTATTTTTAGTACCTTTAAAATACCGGGACCATCTTCTATATTTTTCATCGTCGCATATAGTTTACCGACTAATTTCCCTGTAGCACCTGAAGAAGCATTATATAGAGGTGCTTGTATGTTTACAGGTGGTGTATTAGCAACGATTGTTGTCGCTTTAGTCATTTTATTTTCAAGAGAATCTGCAGAAATGAAAGCTGTGCAAAATGACTTTAATATGATTAAACAATTGGTTTATAACTTTGATGATCCTAAAGCATTCGCAAAAGCTTCACAATTTGCAGTTTCTACCTTTAGAACTTCAGATGACCAATTGATGACATCAAGCATTACTAACTTTAAGACATCCCCTCGATTTCAACGTTTATTATTACTACATAATACTGCACAAGGGATACATTCTGACTTATTAGAGCTTAATGAAAGTGGTGCAAGACCGCTTCCAAATGATATTAAAAAGATGACAGACTTTGTGATTAAACTTGTTTTTGCTAAAGGTCAAGTCAATAATCGTTGGAATCAAACGATTGATGTTGGTGATGAATATAAAAACTTAGTGGATAACATATTTAAAGTAGATGTAATTATGAACGCTTCCGATGAACGTTTAGCCCATGAAGTGGATATTCGTATGCCAATATATGGCCATCGATTGTTAATGAATTTAAACTTAGAATCAATTGTCTTTAGAAATACTTTACGTTATATCGTTATTATGGCAATTTCGATTATGATTGCACTGCTATTTGATTTTGACAAGGCGTATTGGGTGCCTTTAAGTACACATACGATTTTGACTGGTACGCACACTTTACACAGTTTCGAACGAGCAGGCGCCAGAGGTATCGGAACGATTGTCGGCGTGTTAATACTATCCCTCATTTTACTCGCACATCCACCTATACCAGTGGCTATTCTATTATTAGCGATTTCGGCAGGTATTACAGAAATGATTGTTGGTGCTAATTATTCATATGGCGTGATATTTGTCACGTTACAAGTACTATTGTTAAACGGTTTAGCCTCAGGGCATTTAACGATACTCAATGCATTACCTAGGGTAGTAGATGTGATTACAGGAATTATTATTGCTGTGGTTTGTTTACTATTTATAGGACGTAAGACATCCTCATTGATGCTTCCAAAAACATTGGCCGAAGTTACGAGACATGAAGCGCGATTGTTTCATTATATTTTCTCTAGTAATCAATATGATTCTTTAAAAGAAGACAAAAAAGAAATGTTGAAACTCAGCGTGCACTTAAATAACATGATTCAAATGTATAACAGTGCTAATGGTGAATTATCGAGTGATAAGAAAGAACTGCAATATTATTATCCAAGTATTTATGCCTTGGAAGAAATGAGCTTTATTTATACGCGTGCATTAAGTAATGAGAAAAGGTATTTCGTAGATGATGAAACGATGGGAAGATATTTACTCATCTTCGAAAATATTGCAAAACACTTTGAAAGAGGTACACATATTAAACCTTTAGAGGTGCCCGCATTACCTCAATACACATATATCCGAACAACATTAAAAAACATACAAAATAACTGTATTAAAGAACGATAATTTAAGATGGATGTAGGTTAGTCATTTCATGCTATTTGAAATGTTCTGTAGCTTACGTCCATCTTTTATATTGTGAAACAACGCATTGGGTGAAAAGATCGATTTAAGGGTAAACAATCAAAGACATATTAAAACGAAGGAGGATTCATCATGCCTTGGACAATGAATGACTATCCACAAAGTTTGAAAAACTTAGATCAGTTAGAGAGAAAAAAAGCGATAGATATTGCGAATGCCATGCTCAAAGATGGTTATGAAGAATCAGAGGCGATTCCAATTGCGACGAAACAAGCGGAACAATGGTATAAAGACGCTACTAAAGAAGAAAAAGAAGAGTTAAAGAATAAAAAAATAACGCAACATGATAAAGATGAAGATGCTAACCCTGAATTGAATGATAAGGACGTACATGTGTATTTTGAAGATGATGTTTGGAAAGTGAAAACAGATGGTGCTAAACAAGCCTATGCGACTTTCGACAAAAAAGAAGATGCAATGAAACGTGCGAGAAATACTGTAGATAATAGATCGACAGAGATTATTGAACATAAAAAAGACGAGTAATATAGGTCAATATGAGCTGAATTGTTACCGATCCACCTTAAGCAACTTATCGTTCTTAAGGTGGATTTTTGTGTGATTACTGACTTTTGGGCTGTTATAATTTAATGTTTAATACTAATTTCGATATAATAATAAATGGTTAGTATAAAAATGGAGGCACAAAAGATGTATGTCGAACGAAATAATTCCCAAAATGTTGAAGACTTAAAGGCAGACTTTAGAGAGAATTTTGGAGAATTTACAAGTTCTGAAGCGGCATTTGAATCATTGATCGGTTTTGTTTCTTTAGAACAACTATATTCTTCAGCATTAAAGGAAATTAGTACAAAACTTGATATATTAGATGATCATTTCCAACAAATGTATAAACATAATCCAATTCATCATATGGAACGTCGCGTGAAGGAAATGCGTAGTTTAATGAAGAAATTAAAACGTAAAGGGTTACCCATTTCAACTGAAGCGGCAAAAGAGCATATTCAAGATATCGCTGGTATCAGAGTTATTTGTAATTACCTTGATGATATTTATATGATTGAGTCGTTATTACTTAAACAAGAAGACGTGAAACTGCTTAAACGTAAAGACTATATTAAAAATCCAAAAGGCAATGGCTATCGCAGTTTACATATCGTCGTAACAGTACCTGTGTTTTTAGCGAATGCAGTAGAGATTGTACCAGTAGAAATACAAATACGTACGATTGGTATGGATATGTGGGCGAGCTTAGAACATAAGATTCGTTATAAAAATAGTACCGATACTGAACAATATAAAACTGATTTACACGAATGTGCAGAAGAAATCACCGCAATCGAAAATAAAATGCAACGTATTCATTCTGAAGTATTCACTAACTAATGTAAGTTAATTTCATATGTTTATGTTCCCTTTATGAATAAGCATTTTCTAAAACTTTAAAGAA
Organism: Staphylococcus hsinchuensis; assembly: GCF_038789205.1. NCBI lineage: Bacteria > Bacillati > Bacillota > Bacilli > Caryophanales > Staphylococcaceae > Staphylococcus > Staphylococcus hsinchuensis. The sequence continues at coordinate 333,578 of NZ_CP128355.1, read as the reverse complement.
AAGGTTGATAGTGACGTTACGTCATTTACTAGACTAAGCCTCAAGGAGGTAATTAAAATGACAACATATCAGACAGGGGAACTTGCTAAGTCGTGTAATGTATCGGTGAGGACCGTCCAGTATTATGATAAAGAAGGGTTGTTACAATCCAATCAACAGGGAAACGATCAACGTCGAATCTTTGATGAAATAAGTAAAGAAAGATTAGAAATCATTATAATTTTGAAGTCTTTAAATTTCGGTTTAAAAGACATCAAAGCGATATTGAATGATGATAATGGTTTAAAAGTTGTGCGTTCGCTTGTCACACAACAAGAAAGACTATTAGAACAAAAACGTGACGAGATCCATGAAACATTAAAGCAAATCCATAAATTTAAGCACTATGTTGGTGAAGATGTAGAAGCCCCGTTACCCAAAATAATCGAAACACATCAACTAATGAATGACAGTGCAACAGAAACACGTTTATTAAAATGTATTGGCAAGCGATTTATACCGTTAGTGTTACTACAATATAGCTCACTGTTAGTAAGTATTTTGAAACAAACATGGAAACCAATATTATATACTTTCCCACTATTGTTCGGCGGTGCAACGTATTTGGCGAATATAATCTATAAAGATTTAAAATATCTTTGTCCACATTGTCAGCAAATATTTAAACCATCATTTACACAATGGGCGAGTGCGAAACATACTCCGCGTACACGTCAATTGACATGTACGCACTGCCATACTCAAAGTCACTGTATTCCAGTTGTTGAGGGCACACATTAATAAGATATTACTCAAAAATGATTTTTATTTCCTATGGAGATAGAAATCATTTTTTGTTTAATATAAAATGTGTATTTTGACACGTCGGGCAGAGTGCTAGGGGTCAAGTTATCAGAAATAAAACATATGACTGTCTAATTTGAAACAGAAATTCATATTGTATAATTAATAACTATGTTTAAGATTTATGTTAAAAAGTGCATAAAACAAACGAATGCAAGCGCTTGCATAAAATAGTGAGTTGTATTACCATACTTGTATACAAGTATTTCGAACGTTAAAGAGGTGATGAATCAGTGGAATTTGAATATCCCGAAAGATGGCTTGAGAATGGCTCGAAAGGTGAATTAATAGCAGCCGAAATTCGACTCATGATCGTCGATGGCAAAATCACTCCAGAAACTTTACTTACTGAAAATCAAATCGCAAAGGAATTTAATGTCAGCCGATCACCGGTGCGTGATGCTTTTAAATTATTGAAGCAAGACCAGCTTATTCATTTAGAAAGAATGGGTGCAGAAGTCTTACGTTTTGATGAAAAGGAAAAAAGAGAGCTCTATGATCTACGTATTATGTTAGAGTCTTTCGCGTTTAATCGAATAGGAGAACAAGACCGTTCATATATTGTTAAAGAGTTGAAAAAACAATTGGAAATGATGAAAGTATCCGTACAGTTTGAAGATGCTGAGTCATTTACACAACACGATATGAAATTTCATGAGGTCACTATATTAACTTCAGGTCATCAATATTTAAAGTCATTTTGGAATAATTTAAAGCCAGTAATGGAAGCACTTATATTATTATCAATGAGAAAAAGAATGCAACATGACCCAAAAGATTTCGATCGAATTCATCATAATCATTCAGTATTTATAGAAGCGGTTGAACAACAAGATCCAGAAAAATTACGACAAGCATTTCATTTAAACTTTGATGATGTAGGCGATGATATTGATAGTTTCTGGTTAAGTAAATGAACTTAATCATATAAAAATGAGGAGGGCGCGCCATGAAATATATGATTGGTGTAGATATAGGGACGACGAGTACAAAGTCAGTGCTCTACGATGAAAATGGTCAATTTATTATGAAACATAATATTGGATATACTTTAAACACACCAAATGTTGAAACTTCAGAGGAAAATCCCGATGAATTATTTGATGCTGTGCTAATGACAGTAAAATATGTCATGCGTGAATCAAAAATAGCTAAAGAAGATTTGAAACTCATTTCGTTTAGTGCACAAATGCATAGTCTCATTGCCATGGATGACAAGCATCAAAGATTAACGGAAAACATTACATGGGCGGATAATCGTTCAGCTCGATATGCAGAAAAATTAAAAAACGAACACGATGGTTTAACTATTTATCAACGCACTGGAACACCGATACATCCGATGTCTCCATTATCTAAAATATATTGGCTGAAACATGAACAAAAAAATATTTACGACCAAACTGCGTTGTTTGCAGATATTAAAACATACATTTTCCATGAATTATTTGAACAATATGTCATTGACCAATCAATGGCTTCAGCTACGGGGATGTATAATTTAGAGTCAATGACGTGGGATAAAGAAGTATTGGATTTATTAGGAATAAAGGAATCACAATTACCAGAAATCGTACCAACGACACATATTTTAAAAGGGATGAAACGACGCTATGCTACTTTAATGGGCATAGATGCAGATACGCCTGTCGTAGTTGGAGCGAGCGATGGTGTATTATCGAATTTAGGTGTGAATGCATTCAAAAAAGGCGAAGTTGCCGTAACGATCGGGACTTCAGGTGCCATTAGAACGGTTATTGATAAGCCACGCACAGACTATAAGGGGTGTATCTTCTGTTATGTATTAACCGAAGACCACTATGTCATAGGGGGACCGGTTAACAATGGAGGCGTCATTTTACGCTGGCTTAGAGATGAAGTGTTAGCAAGCGAAGTTGAAACTGCTAAGCGTTTAGGTGTTGATCCGTATGATGTGCTCACACGTATAGCAAGTCGTGTTAAACCAGGTGCAGATGGATTATTATTCCACCCTTATCTAGCAGGAGAGCGTGCCCCATTGTGGAGCGCTGATGCGAGAGGTTCATTCTTTGGTTTAACTTTATCACACAAAAAAGAACACATGATCCGTGCAGCATTGGAAGGTGTATTATTCAATCTTTATACCGTATATTTAGCTCTGATAGAAGTTATGAATGAAACACCTTCAACAATTAAAGCGACAGGTGGATTTGCCAAAAGTGAAGTTTGGCGTCAAATGATGTCAGATATTTTCGATACAGATTTAATTGTTCCAGAGAGCTACGAAAGTTCTTGCCTAGGGGCGTGTGTATTAGGTATGAAAGCACTTGGGGAGATTGATGATTTCTCTGTTATTGAAGACATGGTAGGAACGACAAATGCACATCAACCTAACCAAGATAATGTGAGTATTTATCAACAACTCGTCTCAATATTTATTAAATTGAGTCGATCGTTAGATGAAAGCTATCATGAAATCTCAAACTTCCAAAGAAATCATATATCAACATAAAGTAACTGTGGAAATCGCAAGAACGTGTAATTCTTGCGTTTCCATAGCAATTTTAAAATAAAAAGAAAGCGCTATCATAATAAGTTTGTTATTAAAATACAACTTATTATTTGCTTTGAAAGGGGAGACCTGTATGTTTGAAACAATTTGGCCGTTAATTACGGTTGTTATAGGGATTATTTTATTATTATCACTCATCATATTTATGAAATTAAATACATTTATAGCATTAATTATTACTTCAATTGTTACTGCAATTTTATTGGGCATGCCTTTAGATAAAATTATTGAAACGATTGAAAAAGGAATGGGTAGCACATTAGGCCATATCGCATTGATATTTGGACTGGGTGCCATACTTGGTAAATTACTTGCAGATGGGGGCGGTGCTACACGAATTGCTGATACATTAATCAATAAGTTTGGACATAAGCATGTACAATGGGCCATGCTAATTGCTGCATTTATTGTAGGTATCGCACTGTTCTTTGAAGTTGGATTAGTCTTATTAATACCACTCGTATTTACAATTGCAAAGCGTGCGAATGTTTCACAACTCAAACTTGGATTACCTATGGTCGTAGCATTATCGGTTACACATGGTTTCTTACCACCACATCCAGGGCCGGTAGTTATTGCGAAAGAACTGAAAGCCAATCTAGGGCAAGTATTACTTTATGGGATGATTATTGCGATTCCGGTAACAATTATTGCTGGACCAATTTTTAATAAAATGGCTGAAAAGATTATTCCTTCAGCTTATCGTCGTGAGGGAGATATTTCAGCTTTAGGTGCGCAAAAAGAGTTTACTGAAGCTGAGATGCCAAGCTTTGGAATTAGTATATTAACAGCTATTTCACCTATTGTATTAATGTTAATTGCTACGATTGTGCAATTGATTACAGGACATGAAGAAGCTAAGAACGGTATCGAAAGTTTTATTTACTTTATTGGTACTGCAGGTACGGCGATGTTAATCGCAGTCTTACTAGCAATGTATACGATGGGATTCAAACAAGGACGTAACAATGCAGAAATCATGGATTCTGTATCAAATGCGATTTACCCAATTGGCATGATGATCTTGATTATTGGTGGTGGCGGTACCTTTAAACAAGTATTAATCGATGGGGGCGTAGGTGATACAATATCTAAATTATTTGAAGGTACTGAGATGTCACCGATTCTATTAGCGTGGATTGTTGCAGCAGTTCTTAGAATTGCACTAGGTTCTTCAACTGTTGCTGCGATTTCCTCCACTGGTATTGTAGTCCCCTTACTGCAATCTTCTGATGTCAACGTTGCACTTGTCGTACTTGCTATTGGTGCTGGTAGTGTTATATTATCTCATGTTAATGATGCTGGATTTTGGATGTTTAAAGAGTACTTCGGTTTAACCGTAAAAGAAACATTCTTAACGTGGTCGTTACTTGAAACAATTATTTCTGTCTCAGGACTTGTCTTTATATTGTTATTAAGTATATTTGTTTAAATAAATTGATAGACCAAGATGTTAGGCCAAGATGAGGTGCTGACATCTTGGTTTTTATCGTTAGTGTTTTGATTACTAGGTTTAAGATGAATATTGACTATTTTGTGAAAATAATCACAAATAGCTTCTCAAAACAATCATGAAGCGTTAATATAAAAGTGTAATAAAGATTAAAGAAAACACGGAGTGACTTATATGAGAAAGGTCATAGAAGAAGTTATCTTTTCAGAAGAAAGTAGTTATGAAATTTACACACATACGGGTGTAAATCAAGGTATTATTAATGACATTAAAGATGGATACAGATGTATTGACTATATAACATTTTCAGATGCGGAGAAATTGTACAACTATGGATTGGAAAAACAACAGCAACTTGTTATAAGTTAAAAAACTGTAACCATCGTTAGTATTGGGGTGGGTTAGTTTTATCATATTTATTTCATAAAACACTCATCTCATGCATGTTTTTCTCCCTAGTATGAATCTCTTTCATGATTTATGCCGCGCCCTTAAGTATCGCTTAGTGCGTTTAGGCTCTTATGCCTAAACAAAAATAGAGCTCTGTGAGGTTGTAATACAATCTACACAGGGCTCTTTTTACTTTTACGATGTAATATATTAAACATAAGCACTAAAGTTTTCTTTAACTTCGTTATAACTATATTCAATATTAAAAATGCTGAGACGTATTTTATCTTCCGATGTGTAAGGAATACGTAGATAATTATGTTTAGAGACAAATGATCTAAATGATTTTTCTAATCGTTTACGTTGTGCAATTTCCATTTTAGTCCATTCTTCTTCAGTAAATAAATCTTCAAATTTAAAATTAAAGCTTGTCTTGTCAATCGTCTCTCTTAATTGGGCAACTCTTTGTTCGAATTCCATATGATACCTCCTATAATCTCACGGTATATATTACATATATACCCATTTTACGTTTTAATATTTTGAACTAGAACAGTCCGTTTAAATCTCAAAGACTGCAGTACCGTTACAGTGATTGTTACAATGAGTTTATAATTAAGATTTTGAGATGAAAGGATGAATGAAATGAAACAATTACAAGGTCAAGTTGCAATTATCACAGGTGCAAGTAGTGGTATAGGTGCTGGCATAGCACAAGAATTTGCTAATCATGGGATTAAGCTTGTACTATCAGGGCGTAATCAAACACGTTTAGATTCAGTTGCTCAACAAATTAAACAACAATCACAAGCAGAGGTCACTACTGTTATAGCTGATGTGACTAAACAAGAGGAGGTTGAACATTTAGTAGCCCAAGCCAAAGAAATTTATGGACAAGTTGATATTTTAGTTAATAGTGCTGGCAAAATGCTTTCCTCTGCTATTAGAGAAGGCGCGGTTGAAGATTGGAATGATATGTTAGATATTAACGTAAAAGGTACGTTATATGGTATAAATGCTGTCTTACCGACATTCCTAAACCAATCCAGTGGACATATCATTAATATTGCTTCAATTTCTGGATTTGAAGTAACAAAGACAAGTACGCTTTATAGTGCTACAAAGGCAGCTGTACATTCAATTACACAAGGTCTTGAGAAAGAGCTCGCTAAGACAGGTGTGCGTTCTACTAGTATCTCACCAGGTATGGTTGATACACCGCTTAGTGGTGGTTCCGATTGGGGCGGACGTAAAAAGTTAGATCCAAAAGATATTGCAGAAGCTGCGATTTACGCATTAATGCAACCGAGTCATGTGAATGTGAATGAAGTTACAGTTAGACCTGTTTAAAACAATTATTTAGATAAATTCATATCATCTGTAATGTTAAAATCACCATGTTCTAAATACTCTAGTTTTGCAGTTAAAATGTTATCAATTTCATTTAATTCATTGATTTTTTTACGAATTTTTTGTTGATATTGTTTTATAAATATTTTGCTTTCGTCGGTTGATAAATTTTGAATTTCACTGATTTGGTTTAATGTAATATCTAGGTTTTTTAAATATTTAACTAATAATAGCCATTTCACGTGTTGTTCAGTATATTGTCTATAATTATTATTGTCACGGAGAATATGATTAAAGACGCACTTTCTTCTAAAGTCCTTTATACATTAGCATTGTCGCAAAAGTTACAAGGAACTTCAGTGACAGCAAATCTGTTCCATCCGGGCTATGTGTCCGACTCGAATTTATTACTTCCAAAATCCAAAATAGGTAAGTTTGGCTATAAAATTTTAATATTCAAAGTCTTTTCAGAACCAAATCCAGATGTTGGTAAGAAATTAGTTCTTGATACGGATTTATCACAAACATCAGGTAAATTCTTTAATGAAAAAAGAGAAATCGTGCCATTGTCAAACAAATATAGTCAAGACAAGATAGATCAAATATTTGCCCATAGCAAACAATTTTAAGATTAAGTTCTTTTATAAAAGGCCGTCAAATACAAAAAAGCGAGGTAGCAATCTAACAATTGCTACCTCGCTTTTTATATAATAAAGAACTATTTTAGTTAATTATTTTCTAAAACTGTTTCGAATTTTTGAGAACCAACTATTTCTAGAGGCAACCGGTACATTTTGTGGTTGAGAAACAGCTTTTTTGAATTTAAGACCTGTATCTATAGATTCTTTCATTAAGTATGCTTGAGAATCTAATGGTGACAAGTCATTTTGTACATAATGATAGTTTCCTTCACTATCTTGATAGCGTCCTTTTTGATTATCTGATAGTTGTAAGTTCATAAAGTCTAGTAGACGTTTAGCAATTTCTCTATCCTCAACAGGGAATAAGATTTCAACACGTTTAATCATGTTACGCGTCATCGCATCTGCAGATGAAAGATAAATCTTTTCATCTCCATTATTATGGAAGTAATAAATACGTGAATGCTCTAGGAAGCGGCCAACAATACTTACTACTTCGATATTTTCACTGACACCAGGGATACCTGGTTTTAAGCAACAGATACCACGAATAATCAACTGTACTTTAACACCGGCACAAGATGCTTCAAATAACTTCAAGATAATTTCCTTATCTGTTAATGAATTCATCTTCATGATGATTTTACCATTACCGTGTTCTTTGTGTGCTTGGATTTCTGTATCTATGCGTTTTAAGAAGATATCACGGATATCAAATGGTGCTACGATAAGTTTGTTGTATTCCGGTTTCATAGAATAACCACTTAAGTAATTGAAGAATTTAATTGCATCTTCTGCGATTTCTTCGTTTGTTGTAATGATACCCATATCCGTGTAAAGTTTTGCTGTCTTATCATTGTAATTTCCAGTACCTAAGTGAACGAATGAAGTTAGCTTATTATTTACACGTTTTACAACAAGTGAAATCTTACTATGTGTTTTTAAGTGCGTCATACCATAGATTACGTGACAACCTGCATCTTCAAGCATTCTCGCCCAGTGTACGTTATTTTCTTCATCAAAACGTGCTTTAAGTTCAACAAGTACTGTGACTTGCTTACCTTTTTCTGCAGCTTCTTTCAAGCTGTTGATAATTGGTGAATCTTTACTTACACGGTATAGCGTTTGTTTGATTGCGATTGTGTTTGGATCATCTGCCGCTTCACGAATGAAATCAACGATAGGTTCGAATGATTCATATGGATGATGGAAGAAGATATCGCGTTTTAAAGATAAATCAAATACGTCATTGTTACCTAATGAACTAGGAATTTGTGGCACATACTTGTTGTATTTTAAATGTTTTAATTTGTTTGATAAATGACCAACTAAATCTGATAACATTGTTAAATCTAACGGACCGTCTAAGAAATAAAGGTCGTTATCATGTACATCTAATTGGTTGATAATCCAAGCTACGTCTTCATAAGTGGCTTGTCGACCATCAACTTCTAAACGTACTGCTGAACCACTCATACGTTCTTTTAAGAAACGTTCTATTTCGATTAATAGATCTTCTGCGCCATCTTCATGTATTGTTAAATCGGCGTTTCTAGTAATACGGAAAGTGAAAGTATTTAACACTTCAAATCCAGTGAATAAATGATTGATAAAGAATGTAATGACATCTTCAATCATTACAATATATTGTTTATCTCCTTCGTTAAATGCTGAGAAACGAGGGATTAAAGAGGGTATTTGAACGATAGCTGAATTAATCGCATCTTCTGTATCGATATCTACGAAGATATTTAAGCTTTTGTTATTTAATTTTGGGAATGGATGGTAAGCGTCAATTCCTAATGGCGTTAAAGTTGGTAAAATATTTGTTTTGAATTCTTTTTCCAATTGTTGTAGTAATGATTCCGGTAGTTCTTCTGGTTTTACGATTTCAACGTTGTGATCTTTTAATTCTTCAACTAATTCGTTATAACGTTTGTATTGTAAATCTACATATTTGCTATTTTTAATTTTAATTTGATCTAGTTGCTCTCCAGGCGTTAATTGAGCCTTGTTCTCTGGCTTGTCGTAACCCATTTTTACTTGATCTTGTAGTCCAGCGACACGAACCATGAAAAATTCATCTAAATTCGAGCTGAAAATAGATACAAAGTTTAATTGTTCAAGTAAAGGGTTATTCTGATCTTTAGCTTCTTGTAATACACGAAAGTTAAAGTCTAACCAACTGAGTTCTCTATTGTTATAATACTGTGGCAAATTTAAGTTGTTTTCTCCCAAATTACTTTGCATAACGCTTTTTACACCTCATTATAGTCTTGATTACATAATTTGCTAAATATAACTTATCATATAAATATTAAGATTTTGTAAAGATTATAGAAAGATCTGCTTTTAGTATTTTTTCGATGTGTTTCTTCTGACGTTGTGCTTGATATTCTTCTGCGATAGGTTCACCAGAACTTTCTACGTATAATGTAAAGTGTTTATCTTCTTTTTCAAGTTTAACCTCTTTAACTGAGTTTGTATGAGAGATATTCATTGCATTAACGAATTTAATGATACCCCCTAAGTATTGTACATTCTCAAGTTCCTTGCCGTGCAACCATTTTGTCTCATGACTATAAAATTTTAATAAAGACTTGTTTTTAAAGCTAGCTAACAATGCAAGTTTAACACGTTCTTCATGTCTAAAACCATCAATCATTGAATTTGCGATAAGATAATACGTATGTGGTGAACTTGAATCAGAATCTATAAAGCTACCTAAATAGTATAAGAAAGCACCGTCGATAAAGAGTTGTTTTTCTTGTTTAGAAACCTCTATCTTCTTTAAGTCTATCAATTGATTTAATAACGATTGTGCTAGTTTCACACGTTGTTCAGCATTCTCTTCTTCAATCCCATATTCATTCGCTAGATGATATAGAGCATCTTTGCGTATATTTTGCTTTTGGAATTCTTTAGGGTAGTGTTCGCTTAACAACTTCATCACATAACCTTCGCGTAATCCCTTACGTGAAAATGTGAACTGTGTTGCACTGATTTTATCAAATAAAGCTTTAAACACTGCAACAGCTGGTAAGATAATGTCTACACGATCTCTACTCAAACCATCAATGTCTTTTAAGTCATCACGTGAGCTTTTTCTAATTATTGAATATACTTCATCAATATCGTCTTCTGACATCGTATAGTTATGAACACCACCAATTGGGTAAGAATGTTCAGATTGATGAATACGTGCAACATTTCGAGCTGATCCACCGATACCGACTAATGAAATATTATGTTTTTTCAACCATGGTAGTTGATCAAATTGTTTTGATAAAAATTTCTCCATCGCTTTGATAGCCGATTTATCATTGTGATCTTTACCTTCAAAGAATTTCTTTGTTAAAGTAACGACACCAAAAGGAAAACTGTGTGCTTCGATTAAATTTTTATCTCTGAATAAAGTTACTTCAGTAGAGCCCCCACCGATATCTACAGATACACCATCCTCTACATCTGTTGTATGTGTGATGGCATAAAATCCATAAAATGCTTCGTCCTTTTCAGGAACAATGGTAATATCAATTTTTAATTCCTTTTTAATATGTTCTATGATTTTTTTACTGTTTGTAGATTGTCTTATTGCGGCAGTAGCAATAGGGTGTAATGCATTTACATTAAATTTGTTAGCAACTTTTTTGAAGCTACGTAATGCTTTAGTGAGTACTTCAATACCTTCTTCATTCATCATAAGATCTTCTGTTAAATATTGACTAAGTCGCGCTGGTGTTTTGATATTTAGTATTTCATTTAAACCTGACTTAGTATCAAATTCAAATATAACAAGCCTAATTGTATTCGAACCAATATCGATTAAACCTATACGTTCCATTTTTGCCTCCTAGAAAATTATGAGGATAAAGTTCATACCGTAAATCTATTACCCTTTTATATTGTATATATTACATGATTTAAAATGATTTGTATGCAATATAAAAGGATATAAACACAAAAAATTAAGTTTAGTAATTCAATTAAGTAAATTTTATTTTACATGTAATGGACCACCAGGACCTAAAGGCCATCCGAGTAAATACCAAACAATCATGAATAACGGCCATACGATACTTAATATGATTGTATAAGGCATCAAACTAGATAAGAGTGAACCGAGTTTCATGTTTTCATCGTATTTTTGTGCATAGGATAACAACAACGGTAAGTACGGCATCATCGGTGTAATTGGGTTACTTATTGAATCACCTATACGGTATAACATTTGAGTTAAAGCTGGATGGAATCCGACTAACATTAACATTGGAATAAAGATAGGGGCTAAAATACCCCATTTAGCTGAGGCGCTACCAATTAATAAATTAATGAGAGAACTCAATAATATGATACCTATGATTAACAGCACACCGTTTTGTCCTTTTAACAATTCGGCTCCATTTACAGCGACTACAACACCGAGGTTACTCCATTGCAGAAAGGCGAGTAATTGTGCTGCAAAGAATACGATAACGATGAATGAACCCATCGAAGCCATTGAATCAGCAAACATTTTACCGAGATCTTTAGAATTGTTAAATTCCTTCATTAACAAACCGTACACGAGACCTGGTACTAAGAACAGAATTAGTATTAATATACCTACACCGTTAATAATCGGTGCATCTTCGAGCAGACTACCTGTTTTCGCATTACGTAAGAAACTATTTTCCGGTATAGCTAATAAAATGATAACTGCGATGACTAAAAAGAAACTGATGTTAGCCCAAAATACAGCGCGATTCTCTTGAGGTGTTAATTTCGTCTTTGATTCATCGATATTGATATCTGCGTCTGAGGCGTTATACCTCCCTAAACGCGGAATGACGAAACGCATTGTGACCCAATATACAGCTGGTAATAAAACGATGACACTTGCAGCTATAAAGTACCAGTTCATCGCAACATTAATATGAGGGTTATCAGAAACAATTTTGGCGGCTGGTTTAGTAAATGCATAAAGTAATGCATCAGACATTCCAATTAACACATTCGCAGAAAATCCGCCAATAGCGGCTGCGTATGCCATCGCCAAACCGGCAATTGGGTGATAACCAAGTTTGATAAACACCATCGCCGTTAATGGTGGTAATACGATAGGTGCTGCATCACCAGCAGCATTACCTAAAATACCAATTACAATAATAATAGGGATGATTATTTTTTTAGGTGCTTTATTAACAACTTGAATCATTAATTTATCGAAATAACCTGTACGTTCAGCGACACCTATACCGAGCATGACTGCGAGAACAAGACCTAATGCTGGAAACTCAGAGAAATTTTTAATTGCATCGTTTAACATCATCGCAATACCGTCTTTACTGATTATACTTTTTACTTCGACGGTTTTACCTGTCCCTGGATGTTTGACTGACACATGAAATAAAGAAACAATCCAAGTGATAAGTGCTAAACCTACACACATGAGAAAGAATAAAATACTTGGATCAGGTAAACGGTTACCTACTTTTTCTACAACATTTAAAAACCTATTAATTATGTTCGGTTTTTCCTTTACATTTGAAGTCATTTTTCTACCTCCCCCAATAAGTTACCGAAAGTATAACAAATTATATTAACAAATAGAACGAAAATTCAGAAATATCACAATTTTAGTTGATTTGATTGTATATTTAATTACATTTATAAAGTGTCAAAGTATTTAAGAATGATTTTTGTCGTATTAAAGACATGTATGAAATGTTTTGTTATTACAGCTTTAGGAAAAAATAATATTGAAATGGAAAAAAGGAAGGAAGAAGGGAATAATTATGGGAAGATTAGATAATAAGATTGCAGTGTTAACAGGTGCGAGCACAGGAATTGGCGCTGCAACGGCTAAAGTAATAGCAGATGAAGGCGCCCATGTCATTGCAGTAGACGTAGCTGAAAATGTAAAAGAAACAGTTGAAGAAATTAAAGAAGCGGGCAATGAAGCGACAAGTTATATCGTAGATATATCAGATGAACATGCTGTTGAAAACTTGGCCCAAAACATCAAAACAACGTTTGGTCGTGTTGATGTTTTATTCAACAATGCTGGTGTAGATAATGCTGCGGGTCGTATCCATGAATACCCAATAGAAGTATTTGATAAAATCATGGGTGTCGACTTAAGAGGTACATTTTTAATGACGAAATTTATATTGCCACTCATGATGGATAATGGTGGCTCAATAATTAATACTGCCTCATTCTCAGGTCATGCTGCAGATTTAAATCGTTCAGGATATAATGCCGCTAAAGGAGGCGTAGTTAACTTTACGCGTTCAACAGCGATTGAATATGGAAGAGAGAATATTAGAGCGAATGCGATTGCGCCAGGTACAATTGAAACACCACTCGTTGATAAATTAACAGGCACTGCAGAAGAGGAAGAAGGTAAAGCATTTAGAGAAAATCAAAAATGGGTTACGCCATTAGGTCGTTTAGGTAAACCTGAAGAGGTTGCTAAACTTGTTGCTTTTCTAGCATCAGATGACAGTTCGTTTATCACTGGAGAGTCAATCACGATTGATGGTGGTGTAATGGCTTATACTTGGCCAGGAGAAATGTTAAGTGATGATAGTTGGAAGCGTACGACAAAATAATAAATGAGTGAACCATACAAATCCCCCGCTGGAATTCCAGTGGGGGATTAATATGTTTTTCATACTTTTTAGATTAAATTACCAAGTTAAATCTTCTATGACTTCATCGTTTAATGATTTTACGATTTCAGTTACAAGGGCAACAGAGTTTTTATAATCGTCTGTGTGTAATACTGAAACATTTGAGTGCATGTAACGTAATGCTACGCCTATTGAAAGTGTTGGGATACCTTCATTAGCGAGGTGGATACTACCGGCATCCGTACCGCCACCTGCCATTGAGTCTAACTGAATATCTATGTTGTGTTGCTTAGCGAGTTGTTTCACATGTTTGAGTAAGCCAACGTGGCCCACATTTGAAGCATCCATCACGATAACAACAGGGCCTTTGCCCAATGCTGTGTCGCTTACTTGACCTGACATACCTGGCGTATCATATGCGACGGCTACGTCTACTGCAATTGCTAAGTCTGGATTGATTTTATTAGCTGCGACCTTTGCTCCACGTAAACCAACTTCTTCTTGCACATCTGCACCAGAATATAAATTGATATCGATATCTTCATTTTGTAGATTATCTAAAACATCAATAGCTAATGCACAACCGTAACGGTTATCAAATGCTTTTGAAGTTAAATATTTGTCATTGGCTAAAGTTTCAAATTCACTGTAAGGTGTGACCATATTACCAATTTCAACGCCTAATTTTTCCGCTTCTTTTTGATCATCTACGCCGATATCGATGAACATATTTTTTATTTCAACGTTCTGCTTACGTTCTTCCTGAGATAAAATATGTGGTGGTTTAGAACCGATAATACCACGAATTTTCTTACCTTCATCCGTAGTTACTGTAACTTTTTGTGATAACATTACTTGATTCCACCAACCACCGATTGGTGTGAAGCGTAAATGGCCTTGCTCATCTATCTTCGTAACGAGAAAACCAATTTCATCTAAATGACCTGCCACCATTAATTTCTTACTTCCTTGTGCTGCAGATTTTTTACCGAAGATGCCGCCTAAGTTATCTTCAACGATTTCATCACTGAGAGGAGATAAATATTCACGCATACGCGCTTTAACGTCCATTTCATGACCTGCTATACCGTCCACTTCAGTTAAAGATTTTAATAATTTAACTGTATCTTTCATCATAAAACCTCCTACGTTCATGTTAATTACAATTCTAGCACGAATAACAGTAAAAGATGATTAATGGGCTTATGGTTTTGAAGATACATAGAATGTATAAAAAATGAGCCACCGATTATGATTTGGCAGAAAGTAACTGCCTATCATTCAAATCGAATGGCTCAATGATATATTATTTCTGTTCTATTAACTTAAGTTTGTAATCATGGATAGATTGCAATTCGCCGCTTTTCTTTTTAATGATGATGTGATCTTGATTAATTTGGGTAGGTGATTCAACGCCTACAGCTGCTGAAATATTATAAAGACCTTCGTGTAAACTTGTAATATAGTTTGTGACACGGTATTTTTTCTCATCAACGATTAATCCTTTTTCACGTTTAGGGTTAGTAGTCGCTACACCTACAGGACACGTATTTAAGTGACATTGTTGACTCATAATACAACCTACACTAATCATCATGCCACGTGCAATGTTGACTAAATCTGCACCTAAGCCCAATGCAATTGCAATTTTATCTGGAGTGATTAATTTACCAGAAGCAAAGATTTTAATCTTATCTCTGATACCGTGTTTTTCAAGCATTTGTGATACGATTGGCAACGCTGTAAATAACGGTAAACCGACGCCATCTTGTAATTCTTGGAACGTTGCACCCGTACCGCCTTCGCCACCATCTACTGTAATGAAGTCTGGATATTGATTTGTTCGTACCATTGTAGATACGAGTGATTCAATTTCGGCTACATTGCTTACTACAATTTTAAAGCCAACTGGTTTTTGTCCATGTTTCTTTAAAATTGAAACCCAATTTAATAAATCTTCTGGTGAATCTAAATCAGTGAAACGGTTAGGTGAATTAATTGTTTTCCCTGGTTCTACTTTACGAATTTCGGCAATTTCTTTAGTTACTTTATTTCCTTCCATATGGCCGCCTCGTGTTTTAGCACCTTGGGCCAGTTTCAGTTCAAATGCTTTAACTGTTTCTTTTCTCGCTATATCTAAAAATGCATTTAAATCAAAATGACCGTCTTTGTCTCTTACACCGAACAATCCAGGTCCGATTTGGAAAATAATATCTACACCACCAGATAAATGGTGTTTAGAAAGGCCACCTTCACCAGTGTTCATCCAAGTATTGGCCATACCTAAACCTTTTGATAGGGCTGTGATTGCATTACTACCTAACGCACCATAACTCATGCCTGATTGACCAACGAGACGCTTAACACGGAATGGGTGAGCGAGTTCGGAACCAATCACTATTTGATGCTCATCGTGTAAATAGTAAGGATCAATTTCTGTTTCCTCACGATGTTCTTCACGATCAAATAAACGTTCGTTATCAATCTTATAAAGGAAAGTTGAAATCATTGGTGATTGATCAATTTTCAAGTCTGACTTTTGATGAGGGAACATTGTGTTCTGTATGTAAAAACCATCTTCGTACTGATTTTGAGTACCAAAACTCGCCATTCTTGAATTATATTTCCCTGCTAGCACAATATTTTTATAATCATTTCTTGAAAAAGGCTTGCCTTCTGTATCTGCTAAAAATAAATATTGTCTTAATTCAGGTCCTATCTTTTCGCCGAAGTAACGTACACGTGCAAGTAACGGATAATTTCTTAGTACACTATGTTGTTTCTGACGCTTATCTTTAAATAGTAATATCCCTGCTATGACAAGGATACTTAATAAAAATGCTACAATAATGACATTTACAATTAATTGTAAAATTGTTAAAAAAGTCATCCCAATACCCCCTTATATATTGTATATTTTACATTAAATAGTACTATTTACCAATGAATTAATTAATATAGAATAAAAATTTAGAATACTTTTTTAGTATATTTAAAAATTGAAACTATCTTCCATCTATTTATATGCTACGCTCGATAGAAGAAAACAATTTAAATAACTATAATGAAGTATTTTACGGTGTTTAATTGCATTATTTTAGTGGAACAAATCAATGGTATGTCATAAAAAAGTTATATATTTCAAAATTTGTTGTTTTATAATGACGGTATTACACATACAATGGATAAGTGAATATACTGTGTTAAATTTCAGGAGGGTATCAGATGTTAGAAATGCGCAACGTGTCATACGAGGTAGATAATCAACGCATCATCAAAGGTATTGATTTGAAAGTATCTGAGGGGGATACAATTGCCATCGTAGGACCTTCGGGGAGCGGTAAGAGTACACTCTTTAGACTAATGAATCATTTAATTAGCCCTACAGACGGCACTATCACTTTTGAAGGTAAACGATATGAGGATATTCAACCAGAACAATTACGTCGAAGTATTAGTTATCTGTTACAAGAAAGTGACTTATTTGATAAAACAATTGGTGAGAACCTTGCCTTTCCATCAGTAATTAGAGGTGAAACGTTTGATAAATCTCGTGCTTCATCACTATTAGATGCGGTTGGATTAGGGCATTATGAATTTGATAAACGCGTCGAACATCTATCAGGAGGAGAGCGTCAACGTATAACGATAGCACGCCAACTGATGTACAAACCTAAAGTGTTGTTGTTGGACGAAGCAACAAGTGCATTAGATACAGCAAATCGAGATAAAATAGAACGTCTTATATTTGATTTGGCTGATGAAGGTGTAGCGATGTTATGGATTACGCATAGCAACGACCAAAGCATACGTCATTTCAAACGAAGAATACAAATCGTCGATGGTCAAATAGATAAGGAGGAAAGTTTAAGATGAGCAATACAGCATTAGTATTAACCGGTTTATTATTACTCTTTCCTATAATTGTATCTTACAAAGAGAAATTACATATCATCAAAGATTTATTAATCGCTACACTAAGAGCAGTCGTACAACTTGTCATCTTAGGTTACTTACTGCATTTTATTTTTAATGTAAACCAAAAATGGTTACTTGTGTTATTCGTACTTATCATCATTATTAATGCTTCCTGGAATACAATCAGTCGTGCGTCTTCAGTGATGCATCATGTGTTCTGGATTTCTTTTGTATCTATCTTTATAGGTGTGACCTTACCTTTAATAGGTGTCGTACTTACAGGCGCTATTGATTTTAAACCGAATGAAATTATTCCTGTAGCCGGTATGTTAGGTAGTAATGGCTTGATTGCGATTAACCTAGCTTATCAAAATCTTGATAGAGAATTTGTTAAAGAAATGAGTCAAATTGAGTCTAAATTAGCATTAGGTGCAAATCCTAAATTATCTTCAAAAGCAACAATTAGACAATCTATTAAGACAGCAATCGTACCAACGATTGATTCGGTGAAAACGTACGGTATTGTGTCTATCCCAGGTATGATGACCGGTTTAATTATAGGCGGAGTCGATCCGTTAGATGCCGTCAAATTCCAATTAATGGTTGTGTTTATTCATACAACAGCAACGATTATGTCAGCCCTGATTGCGACATACCTCAGTTATAGACAATTCTTTAATAACCGTCATCAACTCATTGCTAGAGATTTAGTTAATGAAAAATAATTTAATTTACACCACTTTGTGTTCGTCTCTCTTAGATTAACAAAGTGGTGTTTTTTAATGAAATCTAGCTCATAGACCTCTAACAATGTCTAATTACATTGACGTATGGTTTATAATAGAATAGTTGAAAAAATATTAGAGGAGGCGATGAATTTGATGTCACCCATGCGTATTATCACTTTTATATTAAGTATCTTTATCGTAGGCATGGTGGAAATGATGGTGGCAGGCATCATGAATTTAATGAGTCATGATTTGCATGTAAGTGAAGCTATCGTTGGACAACTTGTCACGTTGTACGCAATTACATTTGCGATTGCAGGGCCTATCCTTGTGAAATTAACGAATCGATTTGCGCCAAAACCTGTCTTATTGTGGACGTTATTTGTGTTTATCGCCGGAAATGTCATTATTGCAGTAGCACCTAATTTCCCTATATTAGTAATAGGAAGAATTTTATCTTCTGCAGCAGCGGCATTAATCGTTGTGAAAATTCTAGCATTAACAGCTCTGTTAACCTCACCAAAACACCGCGGGAAAATGATAGGAATTGTCTACTCAGGGTTTAGCGGTGCAAATGTATTAGGTGTACCGATTGGAACCATTATAGGAGACTGGATTGGTTGGCGTTTTACATTTCTATTTATAGTTGCTGTCAGTGTGCTCGTAGGTATATTAATGTTTATTTATGTCCCTCAAGTTCAAGCGCAACAAGTTGAACAAACGACAGAAAGTGCCAAACAACATAGACCCTCTCGTATCTTAAACACTACAGAAATTATAAAATATTTAGGTATCACATTCTTATTATTAGTAGCTAATTCGATAACTTTCATTTATATTAATCCACTTATGTTAAAAAGTGGCCATACTTTAACTTTCGTTTCAATTACTCTTTTAATTAATGGTATTGCAGGTGTCATAGGTACTTCAGTAGGTGGATTTTTATCAGATAGGTTAACGAGTAAACGCTGGTTAACAATTGCCACTGCAGTATTTATGTGCATGTTGCTTATTTTAAATACAACATTCTCTATGACGGTATTGTTATTAATTGTTATTTTTATTTGGAATATCATGCAATGGAGTACGAACCCAGCAGTACAAAGCGGTATTATTGAACATGTTGAGGGAGATACTAGTCAAGTGATGAGTTGGAATATGTCTAGTTTAAATGCCGGTATTGCAATTGGGGGCATCATCGGCGGCTTAGTTGTTTCTAAACTCAACGTATATGCGACCACATATTGTTCGGCATTAATTGCATTTATTGCTCTAATATTAATCATTAGTTTGAAAAAGGTTCGAAATGATTAAACAAATTTAAATAGTAAGTAAGTTGGTTTGTTGTCAGAAATTTTATATAATAACCTCAAAGAAAGTCGTATAAAATTACTCGAAAAGGGGTTACACACTAATGCCAGAACAAGAAAGCCATCCAAAAGTAGATGCTTATATAGAAAGACAAGACAAATGGAATGAATCGTTTAAATTACTTCGTACTTTATTACAAGAAACAGAATTAACAGAAGATTATAAATGGATGCACCCTTGTTATACATTGAAAAATAAAAATGTTGTGATTGTTCAAGACTTTAAACATTATTGTGCATTGTTATTTGAAAAAGGTGCAATTATGGAGGATCGTTACAAAACATTAATTCAACAAACAAAGAATGTTCAAGCAGCACGCCAACTTAGATTTGAAAGCTTAGATGAAATTGAACAACGTAAAGAGGAAATTAAATGGTATATAGACGAAGCGATTCGAATTGAAAAGTCTGGTAAGAAAGTGCCAATGAAAAAAACAGAGGATTTCGAAATGCCTGTTGAATTGCAAAATAAATTTGAGGAAATACCTGAATTGAAAGAAGCATTTGACAAATTAACACCTGGAAGACAACGTCAATATATGTTGCATATTGGACAAGCCAAAAGAGAGCAAACACGACAACAACGCGTTGAAAAATATGTCGATCATATTTTAGCTGGAAAAGGTATGAATGATAAATAATTTTATATAAAAGATATCAATAATCAAGATATTGAAGTCGTATATTGTGAGTTAGTTCTTTAAGATTAGCTCTTATAAAAGCACTTCGGTATCTTGATTTTTTTGCTCCAATTAAAATATTTTTTAATTTTAAGATTTTATAGTTTTAAGGAAAATTAACGATTTTCACTATTATGTTATAATTAATTTGTGAAGTGATTACTTGAAATAGATGTAGAAATTAGAAAATCGTAAGGGTTATTTGTGCAGTTGTTTATACATATTTTAGTCTTTTTAGAATTTGTAATACATACACAAGTAGCCCTAAGTTTATTTGCGGTTATTTTAATATTGAGACTCTACATAAAGAAAGGAACTGACCAATGTTAAGTATTGAAAATTTAACTAAGATTTATAGCGGTGGAAAAAAGGCCGTCGACAATATTTCTTTAGATATTGAATCCGGTGAATTCATTGCTTTTATTGGTACCAGTGGGAGCGGTAAGACAACTGCATTACGAATGATTAATAGAATGATTGAAGCTACAGACGGAAAAATTTCGATTAATGGACAAGATGTGCGAAAGATGAACCCTGTCGAATTACGCAGAAAGATTGGCTATGTTATTCAACAAATCGGGCTTATGCCGCATATGACGATTAAAGAAAATATTGTCCTCGTACCTAAATTATTGAAATGGTCTCAAGAAAAGAAAGATCAAAAAGCGAAAGAACTTATTAAACTCGTAGATTTACCTGAGTCCTTTTTAGAACGTTATCCTTCTCAATTATCAGGAGGTCAACAACAACGTATAGGTGTTGTACGTGCGCTCGCAGCAGAACAAGATATCATCTTAATGGATGAGCCATTTGGTGCACTTGATCCAATTACTCGAGACACATTACAAGATTTAGTGAAAGAACTTCAACAAAAGTTAGGTAAAACATTTATATTTGTAACCCATGATATGGATGAAGCGATTAAGTTAGCTGACAAGATATGTATTATGTCAGAAGGGCAAGTCGTACAATTTGATACACCAGATAATATTTTACGTAATCCTGCAAATGACTTTGTACGCAACTTTATCGGTCAAAATCGTTTGATTCAAGATAGACCTAATATGCGTACTGTTGAGGATGCGATGATTAAACCAGTCACAGTGAACGTTGATAGTACATTAGACGAAGCGGTTACAGTGATGAGAGAAAAACGTGTAGATACGTTATTTGTCACTGGTAAACATCAGAGGTTACTCGGATATCTGGATATTGAAGACATCAATCAAGGTTTACGTGCTCAAAAAGAACTTATTGATACGATGCAACGAGATATTTATCGTGTGAGAATAGATAGTAAATTACAAGATTCGGTAAGAACTATTTTAAAAAGAAATGTGCGAAACGTGCCTGTGGTTGATCGTGATGAAGAAACGCTCATAGGTTTAATTACAAGAGCGAATTTAGTAGATATCGTTTATGACAGTATTTGGGGAGAACCTAGTGATACAACTCATGACGATGGCATTGTTGACCCAGTACATGAAGGGGATGTCCGACCATGATGGCTTTCTTAAATAAATACGGCGGTCAACTCGCATCTAAGACATTTGAACATTTCTACATTTCAATGATTGCCTTGCTCATAGCGATAATCATAGCTGTGCCATTAGGAATATTATTATCGAAACATAAAAAGGTTGCCAATGTAGTATTAACAGTAGCGGGCGTCTTACAAACGATTCCTACTTTAGCTGTCCTAGCTGTAATGATTCCTATCTTTGGTGTAGGGAAATTACCAGCCATTGTCGCTTTATTTATATACGTATTGTTACCGATTTTAAATAATACAGTTATCGGCGTACAAAATATTGATAAAAATATTAAACAGGCTGGTGCAAGTATGGGCATGACACAATTTCAATTAATGAAAGATGTGGAACTACCTTTAGCCTTACCACTTATTTTAGGCGGTATTAGATTGTCTTCAGTTTATGTCATTAGTTGGGCAACGCTAGCGAGTTATGTCGGCGCAGGTGGTTTAGGAGACTTTGTATTTAACGGTTTAAATTTATATGATCCGATGATGATTGTGAGTGCAGCGATTCTCGTTACGTTATTAGCACTCATTGTGGATTTCATTTTATCACTTGTTGAAAAATGGGCCGTACCTAAAGGCTTAAAGGTAACTAAATAACAAAGGAGGACACTCATGAAGTTTAAATATATAATCACGTTGCTTGTATTGTGTCTGACAGTGTTAAGTGGTTGCAGTTTGCCCGGTCTAGGCAATCAACGTTCCGGTTCAGAAATTAAAATCACAGCATTAGCGACGAGTGAATCACAAATTATGTCTCATATGTTGAGACTACTCATTGAACACGATACAAAAGGAAAAATAAAACCAACAATTATTAATAATCTCGGTTCGAGTACGATTCAACATAACGCTTTAGTAAATGGTGATGCGAATATGTCAGGAGCCCGCTATAATGGGACAGACTTAACAGGTGCATTAAAAGAAAAGCCAATCAAAGATCCAAAGAAAGCGATGGAAGCAACGCAACGTGGCTTTAAACAGAAATATCATCAAACGTTCTTTGATTCATATGGATTTGCTAATACTTATGCATTAATGGTGACTAAAGAAACCGCAAAAAAATATCATTTAAATACAGTTTCAGATTTGAAAAAACATAGTAAACAACTTCGAATCGGTGTTGATAGTTCTTGGCTTGAAAGGTCCGGAGATGGATACAAAGACTTTTCGAAGGACTATGGTATTGAATTTAAGAAGGTAAGACCTATGCAGATTGGTTTAGTTTATGATGCGTTAAATTCTAACCGTTTAGATGTTGCGGTAGGTTATACAACAGACGGACGTGTAGACGCCTACAATCTCAAAGTACTTAAAGATGATAAACGTTTCTTCCCACCGTATGCGGCAAGTCCTGTTGCCACAGATGAAATACTGAAGAAGCATCCTGAACTGAAAGATACGATTAATAAAATGAAGGGGCAAATTTCAACAAAAGAAATGCAACAGATGAATTACAAAGCAGACGGTGAAGGGCAAGAACCGGCTATAGTCGCTCAAAACTATTTAAAAGCACATAACTATTTCGAAAATAAAGAGAAAGGTGGTCACCATGAATGAAAGGTAACTTAATTCAACAGATTTACGAATATTATACGATGAACTTTGGCTACCTCTGGGATTTATTTATTAAGCATTTATTGATGTCGGTTTACGGTGTTTTATTTGCAGCTATTATTGGTATACCTATTGGCATATTGATTGCTAGATATTCTAAGTTATCATGGATTGTTATAACAATTGCAAATATCATTCAAACTGTGCCAGTTATTGCGATGTTAGCGATATTAATGCTAGTGATGGGGCTCGGGCCAACCACAGTAGTCATTACAGTATTTCTTTATGCATTATTACCTATTATTAAAAATACATTCACAGGTATTCAAGGTGTAGATGCGAATATTAAAGATGCAGGTAAAGGTATGGGCATGACACAAAACCAAGTGTTACGGTTAATCGAATTACCGTTATCTTTATCAGTAATTATTGGCGGATTAAGAATTGCTTTAGTTGTTGCTATCGGTGTAGTTGCCGTTGGTTCATTTATCGGTGCACCGACATTAGGAGATATTGTCATTCGTGGGACAAATGCAACAGATGGTACGACGTTTATCTTAGCAGGTGCCATTCCAATCGCACTCATTGCGATATTAATTGATATAGGCTTGAGAGCACTTGAGAAAAAGTTAGACCCAGCTAATAGAACAAAGAAACCTCAACCTCAAAAGGTAGAATAAATATGAATAAGGAGTGACCAGTGATGGCGTTTTTATCATTAAATTATAAATCAAAGACGATTGGTAAAGATCAAACATTGTCTGTAATCTTACCTGAAGATGATAGTTATTTTGATAGTAAAGCCCAACCGAAACAATTGAAATCGTTAATGCTATTACATGGATTATCGAGTGATTCAACGTCTTATGTAAGATATACAAGTATAGAACGTTATGCGAATGAGCATCAATTAGCCATCATCATGCCAAGTGCAGATCATAGTTTTTACAGCAATATGAAATATGGCCATAGTTATTATGATTATATATTAGAAGTTTATGACTATGTGCACCAAGTGCTGCCATTGTCACGTGAACGTAAAGATAATTTTATCGCAGGTCATTCAATGGGCGGTTATGGCACAATGAAATATGCTTTAACCCAAGGTGCTCGTTTTGCAAAAGCTTGTAGCTTATCGGCAGTGTTTAAGGCTGAAACGTTTATGTATATTAACTGGCCTGACTTTTCACCTGAGGCAATTGCAGGAACTAACAAACAAACGCAAGGCACTGACCTTGATTTATATCATCTTGTTGATCAAGCGGCAGAATCAAAAATGCAGTTACCTGAATTATTAATTATGTGTGGTCGCACAGATGAATTGTTTGATGAAAATGTTCGGTTTATACATTACTTAGATGACAAAGGCATTGATTATCAATTTAAAGATGAACCTGGGAATCACGATTATGCTTATTGGGATCATGCTATTAAACAAGCAATCGAATGGATGGTAGAAAGTTAACTATGCATTCATTCTCTGTAAACTTTATCATTATGGGCATAATGTAGGGGGTGGGACAGAAATCGAATTTTCTCATAGAAATTTCCTAGTCTCTCTAGTTGACATAGAAGCTGAGACAACTATTTTTGTCCCAGCTTCTATTTTTATGTCTTTTTTATGAGAAATCATAAATCGATAATTCACATTGCTTGTATTTAGAATTGTAAGAGGTAAAATGTTATTTTGGGTATAAATATTGGATTTAATTTTCAAAATAATTTATGAGATGGTTTAAGTTGTTTTTTTTATAATTTAATTTAAACGATTATAATGCGACAGCTCAAGTTTAAATAAGATTATATCCTAGCACTTAATATTTATTTATAAACATCAATTTGAATTTATCTCGTATAAAGTAAGGTATATAAATATTTGTTTAGTGTACTCCAACATATTGAGGATATTATAGGAGGAAGTAAGTATATGGAGTCATCACAAACCTTTGAAGGAGATAATAGACTTCTTTTTGGAATATTTTTAGGTGTAATAACGTTTTGGTTATTCGCACAATCACTCGTCAATATAGTCCCTGATTTACAATCTTCGTTCAATACAAATTATGGAACGATCAATGTAGCAGTGAGTTTAACAGCATTACTCTGTGGTTTGTTTGTTGTAGGTGCAGGGGGTCTAGCGGACCGTTATGGTAGAGTGAAGATGACCTATGTGGGATTAATACTTAGTGTCATTGGTTCATTGTTTATTATTATTACTGGCTTAACGCCATTCTTAGTTGTAGGCCGAGCAATACAAGGCCTCTCAGCAGCGTTCATTATGCCTTCTACATTAGCGATTATTAATGAATATTACATAGGAACAAGACGTCAAAGAGCATTGAGTTATTGGTCAATTGGCTCTTGGGGAGGTACCGGCGTTTGTTCATTCTTCGGCGGTATTATGTCTACATTTATTGGTTGGAGATCAATCTTTGTAATCTCAATCCTCGTTGCGCTCCTCGCAATGTATTTAATGAAACACACACCCGAGACGAAAGGATTAACGAACATAGAAAAAGAACAAGGTAAATTTGATTATGTCGGTTTAGTATTACTGATTGTTTCGATGTTAAGTATCAACTTGATTATTACGCAAGCTGCAGATCACGGTATAACATCACCATTTATTCTAAGTATGATTGTTGCTTTTATTATGTCGACTGTTGCGTTTGTATTGTATGAACGCAAATTACGCAATCCGCTTATTGATTTTTTATTATTTAAACATAAAGGATATAGTGGGGCGACGATTTCTAACTTTTTACTTAACGCAGTCACAGGAACACTGATCGTTGGGAATACTTATTTTCAATCTGGATTGCACTTTAACGCCTTTCAGTCAGGTATGATGACACTTACATATCTAGTGGCAGTACTTGTGACGATTCGTGCAGGTGAAAAGCTCATGCAAATGATGGGAGCCAAACGTCCAATGCTATTAGGTGCAGCATTGAATACGATAGGTATTTTAATGATATCGTTATCCTTTTTACCATTAACGCTATATATCATCATGTGTGTATTAGGCTACCTCATTTATGGTTTAGGGCTGGGGGTTTATGCAACACCGTCCACAGATACAGCAGTTTCTACGGCTCCAGAGTCAAAAGTTGGCGTAGCTTCAGGTATTTATAAGATGGCCTCATCGTTGGGTAATTCATTTGGGGTAGCCATTTCAGCTGCCATTTATGGTATCGTTACATCTGCGACCAACATCCATTTAGGGGCAATGTATGGTTTATGGTTTAATGCTTTGTTAGCTTTATTAGCATTTACAGCAGTACTCATATTAGTGCCGAAAGGACAATATAATACGTAAACATTTGAAATATTTAACAGAAAAGGATGATATTTTAATGGTAGAAGCGTATAAAGATTTCTGGAAACGATATTTTGACTTTAAAGGCAAGTCGAATGTTCAAGAATTTTGGACGCCAGTACTCACACATATCGTTTTAGTAATTATCGCTATAGCTATTGTTAGTGGTATAGAACATTTACATATGCTTTATTTGAAAAATATTGTATTTACGTTCTTGGCTATATTAGGTTTATCAATTATTATTCCTACGTTAGCAGTTACTGTAAGACGCTTTTACGATGCAGGTAGAAAAAGATTATCAGCGGTTATATTATTATTTTTAGCTATAATATTAAACATATGTGCTGATTTTACGCATATTTACTTATTGTCTTTCTTTTGTACGGCACTTGCAAAATTAATGAAATTGATAATAGTGCTTACCGCGTTAAGGTCATCAAAAGATGTTTCTGCTGAGGAATTGAAATGGATATAACATCATTTTTCAACCTTTGAAAAAGTAAATAAAAAATTGTATTACTTAATAAAGAGGAAGTTATCGTATTTGAGTGCGATAGCTTCTTTTTTGAAAAAGAAACCGGTTTAGGTAAGATAGTTATAAATCGTAAATAAATAAAGGGGTGTGCGTTATGAAAATATTAGTGGCAGGGTTTGAACCGTTTGGAGAAGATATAGTAAATCCCGCATCAGAAGTGCTCCAACTTCTTCCTAAAACAATACAAACACATAAAATTGATACTTTAGAAATACCTACAACATTTAACGAAAGTAGTAAAGTGTTAGAACAAGAGATGAAGCGATATCAATATGATGTGGTGTTAGTTATCGGACAAGCAGGAGGTCGTTTCGAAATTACACCAGAACGTATAGGTATTAATTTAGATGATGCACGTATTCCAGACAATAATGGCAAGCAGCCGATAGATGAGCGTATTCAAGAGGGTGGAGCGTCAGCGTATTTTTCAAATTTACCGGTGAAGAGAATCACAAAAGCAATTCGAGACGTGGGTATCCCAGCACGTTTATCACATAGTGCTGGAACCTTTGTATGTAATCATATACTTTATCAATTGGGCTACATGCATGAACAATACTTTCCAAATTTAAAGTTTGGATTTATTCATATTCCTTATATTCCAGAACAAGTCATACAAAAAGGTGAAACGCCGTCCATGTTTCTCGATTTGATTGCTAAAGGTCTGATTACTGCACTCGAAGTGATTGTTTCATATGAGGATGACATTAAAATTGCATTAGGTGAAATACACTAAGTTATACCAATCGACCACACGAGATATTCCAGTGGTACGTTTTTTAAATCTCATGTTTATTACGGTGGTAGTTCATACGGATTTCATTATAATATTTACCAAAATAAACGGTCTTTTTATCTGATGTTTTCTCAAAACCAATTTGTTCATAAAAGCGGATAGCACTAGCGTTCTGTTCAACAACCCATAACGTAATATCATCAGGGTAGGAGAGTTCTAAAGCACGTTGCATCAATGCATAACCAATCATGTGATGTTGATATTCTTCTAACAAATAAATATCAAATATTTCACTCCAATTGTCAGAGGCTTTGATTTCATGGGTTTTGCCATAAGAGATGAAGCCGACAACTTGGTTTCTAACAGTTGCTACAAGCGTAGGGGTATTGTGTAAAGATGAGGTACTTAAAAATTGATGTTTATCTAAATGTTTCAAATAATTATTCTCTAAAAGATTATTATAAGTAGTAAGCCAACTTTCATAATGCACGATTGCGGCACTTTGTTTATCATCATCATTAATAGGCCTAATTGTAAATTCCATTTCGCTCCTCCTCGTTCATGTCGGTGATTTTAGCATAGCACTTTAAGTAACTAAAAGAAAATAAGGTGTGAAGCACATGAAATATTTAATAAAAAATCCCACAAAGTTACTAACTTTGTGGGATGAGTTAAATATAGGCTTTAATTCGTTTCATCTCGTGCTTCTGCTTTTTTGATTCTATCTTCGAGTTCTGCCGCTTCTTTTTTAGCTTTTTTATTGTAATAGCCATGTGCTAAATGCATTTGGATAATTAGGAATAAACCACCTACTGTCCAATATAAACCGAGTGCACTTGCTGACTGTAAAGAAATGTATGTGATGATAATAGGTGAAGCAATCATCATAAAGTAATACGTTTTTCTTTGATCTTTTGGATAGTGAATTGAGTTGACTAAAGGTTGGAAGAAATAAATAATGGCCGCTATTAATGAAATCCATAAGTTCGGTTCAGTTAGATCGAACCAAAGGAAATTAGGATACTTTTCGATTCCGCCACCACTTGGATATTTTAAAGTTTGTATTAGCCCGAATAGAATAGGTAATTGAATAAAGATTGGTAAACATCCAACCATATTCTTGAAAGGACTGATTCCATATTTTTTGTATAGCTCTGATAGTGCTTTATTAACTTCCTGTTTCTCTTCTTTATGTTTTGCATCTTTAGCTTGTTTTTTCAATTCATCGATATGTGGTTGTACGACCTTTGTTTTTTCTCTCATCATATGCATACTTTTAACCTGCATGACCATTAATGGCATAATAATAAGTCTGATGATGATTACAATCGTGATTATGGCTAAGCCGTAGTTTTCACCATAGAGATGTCCGAGTCCGTGTAATAACATGTCGATAGGTTGTGTGAACACCATATCAAACCATGAATTACGGTGAGAATTTGTATGACTACTAGCAAATACATCATTACTAGCTGTTAATATTAACAAAGGGGTGAGTAATAAGGTTAGCCACTTACTGCGCATTAAATTTTTCCTCCAAAAAAATAAATAATCAAATATAACCATAACACAATTAAATATTAATTTTAAACATAACTGTGGAAAAGTGTAAATATATCTTGCGCGTGAGACAAGAAAAACGATAAAAAATAAGGAAACTAAGCAAAACATTTAAGTGTTATATGTATGAAGTGTCATAATAACGTTGTTAACTAAAGTAAGGAAGGTAATAAGGATGAGGATTGGTGCAATTTCAGATTTACATATAGACCGTCATAAATCTTTAACTCCGGAAGATTATTTAAAAATTATGGTACGTACTTTGCAACGTGAAGAAGTAGATTTATTGTTAGTCGCAGGTGACGTTTCTAACAATTATAAATTGACGCATCAATTTCTGGAACAAATTGAGCGACAAACATCGATAACTGTTAAATTTATACCAGGTAATCATGACTTTTGGTCGACAGATACAGATTTAAATTCAAATGAAATATTAGAATATTATATGAAAATGGATGCATGTTTAATAGGAAAGCCTTTCGTTATTAACGACGAATGGGCAATTGTTGGCAACACAGGATGGTACGATTATACGTACGCAAGTCCAAAGTTTTCATTGGAACGTATAGCGAGACGCAAATATTATGGAGCGACATGGCAAGATAAGGTGAAGATAGATTGGGAGACGGAGGACCAACAATTATCAAAAAAAGCAGCAAAACAAGCCGAGAAAGACTTACAAGCGGTAAAAGATAAAAAGGTTATTCTAATGACACATGTCGTTACACATCCTAAATTTGCAGTACCTATGCCGCATCGCATATTTGATTATTTTAATGC
The DNA here is from genome assembly GCF_038789205.1 of Staphylococcus hsinchuensis. Classification (NCBI taxonomy): domain Bacteria; kingdom Bacillati; phylum Bacillota; class Bacilli; order Caryophanales; family Staphylococcaceae; genus Staphylococcus; species Staphylococcus hsinchuensis. The sequence goes on along the minus strand of NZ_CP128355.1, from coordinate 303,007 downwards.
GTTTATAGGTACGTCTGACTTTAATAATTTTTATGAGCGTTTTAATATTCGACATAGCATCATGGGGCACGTGCATTTTAGAAGTAAATTTGAAGAAAATGGTATTATGTATTATTGTCCATGTTTAGGCTATGGTCGAGAATGGCGTACAGATAATATTGAGACAGAGATTGACCATGCATTAGAGGTTATAGAAATTGAATAAAAAGAAACAGGGAACGATACAACGTTCCCTTTTTTTAATTTAAGCATTTGTTTTTGTATTTTTATTAGTATATTTTAAAGCAAAGATCAGAATAATAATTAATAGCGTCGTTACTACTAATATAATTGCATAAGGTGTAGTATTGAATTCACCTTTTAAACCTACAAGAGGTGACATCACTGCACCGAGTATAAATTGGAAGAGCCCTAATAAACTAGAGGCATTACCACTACCACCTGTACGTGATTCCATTGCCAATGCGAAGCTGAGTGGTCCAAAACCGGTCACCGGACAAACATTTAAGAAGAATGCAACAATGAGAACCCATATAGGGAGATGCATCGTAAGGGCCACTATAATTAAAATAACACCGCTGATTTGAATCATTGTTAATATGATGAGTAATATACGACGATCCACATATTCAACGAGTTTAGCGGTTAGTTGACTTGTAATAATCAACCCAATCCCATTAATAGAAACGAGAATACTAAATTGTTGAGGTGTGAGTTCGTAAATCTTTTGAGTGATGAAAGGTGCTGCTGATGAAAAGCTAAATAGCATTACATACGTTAACCCTTGTAGTAACATTGGTATAACAAATGAAGGTCGACGTAATAAATAACCAAAGTCTTTAAAAATTGCACCAAAATTTAATTTAGTAATATCGCTCTGTTTTGTTTCTTCCATAAAGAGAATCGCAAATAATAAAATAATAAAGCTCACAATCGTTAATATTAAGAAGATTGCCTTCCAATTTGCGATGGATAAAGCATATCCGCCAATAAGTGGGGCAATAATTGTAATTATTCCGTTAACGACGAGCAAAGATGCGAGTCCTTTAGCTAAAGTTTGACCTTTATGTTTATCACCGACTGAGGCTTTTGCAATTACGATGGCGCCACCGCCCGTTAATCCTTGAATTAATCTCAATACGAGTAACCATGAGATCGAAGTTGTAAAGATCGCGATACCAGATGCTAATGTATAAATTGCGATAATGATGAGGGCGACCTTTTTACGACCGAAGGCATCTGATAGAGGACCAAAGATAAATTGTCCAATCGCAAGACCAATCATCGCAAATGATGACGTTAGTTGTGCTTGTGAAGTTGTTATTTTAAAGTCACTTTGAATACTTGGTAATGACGGCACATACATATCTATTGTGAGTGGGCCGAAAGTAGTCATTATACCTAAGACGATAATAATAATTAAAGGTATTTGACGTGTTGTTGCTTTGTTCATATGTGGTACTCCTTTTGAACGCTTGCGCATGTGTTTGTTTTGTTTCTAACTAGGTAATTATCCCATATGCATGTAAAAATGCAACGTTTAATTTATAATATTTAGTGTTCGTTATTTAACTAAAAATGATTATATAAATCATATCATAACCGAATAGATATTTTGAGGACGTAGAACATAAAAATACATACTTAAGTTAAACATCGTGTTTATCTTGTACTGTTCCTATCAAGTATATAAAATATGTTAATATTGGAGAAGTTGAATCCGGGTAAGAGCAATGAATTAAAGGAGAAACACATGAAATTAAAGAAGACGCATTATGAAATTATTAAATTTATCATTGTTGGTGGGATTAACACTGCAAATTACTATGCCGTGTATTTACTGTTATTAAAAGGGATCGGACTGAACTATATGATAAGCCATATTACAGGTTTTATTTTTAGTTTTGTCGTTTCATACTTTTTGAATTGTTATTTTGTATATAAAGTGAAACCGACGTGGAAGAAATTTTTAGCATTTCCATTAACGCAAGCGATTAATATGGGCATGCAAACCTTACTACTATATATATTTGTAAAATGGTTCCACATTTCATCCATCATTGCACCATTTGCAGGTCTGATTATAACGATACCTGTGACATTTGTACTGTCTAAATACATTCTTAAAGATAAATAAGATATTTTGATAAATTAATTTGAAAGGCTGGGAGCAAAACTAAATGTGCTCCCAGTTATTTTTATGCTAAAAATTTTCTAAATATCTATGCAATTTTTAGGCAATGTTAAAAAATATTTTTATTAATTTGTATTAAATCATTTCCTGAAAAAAACAGTTGTCATGCGTGATTTAATCATTCATACTAAAATCCCAACATAAATAAAGGTGGTTGTAGTTCATGTCCCAAACTGAAAATTTAAAAGTAGCACAAAGAGGTGCATTTTTAAGTTTAATCGTCTATATTGTAATGGCAATTGTAAAATATGCAGTCGGTTATATTTATGATTCTGCTGCAGTTCGTGCCGATGGTATTAATAATATGACGGATATCATTGTATCTTTAGCAGTCATTATAGGGTTGAAGATTTCAATCAAACCACCAGATAAAAATCACCCATACGGCCATCTTAAATCAGAAAATATATCTACATTGTTAGTATCATTTATCATTATGTTTGTTGGACTTCAAGTTACAATCGAAAACTTTCCTCGAATATTTATAGGAAAACATCCTACACCTAATTTGATCACAATTTATATCAGTATACTCAGTGGTGCGTTGATGTTAGCAGTATTTTTTATAAATAGACGTTTGGCACGCCGTACGAATAGTAGTTCATTAAGTTCTGCTTCGAAAGACAATTTATCTGACGCCCTCGTAAGTATCGGAACAGCAGTTGGATTACTATTTACACAAATGGGCTTACCTATTTTAGACTCAATCCTAGCAACGATTCTTGGTCTTATCATTATATATACAGGCTTTGGTATTTTTAGGGAATCCATTTTTACATTGAGTGATGGCTTTAATGAACAAGACTTAATTGAATATAAAAACGATGTATTAGAAATAGAATACGTCATCGCGGTTCAAAATATTAAAGGACGCTATCATGGTAGCAGTGTGTTTGTGGACGTAACCATCGTCGTGGATTCACATTTATCTCTTGAAGAAGCTCATAATATTTGTGATGCAGTTGAGCGTCACATGCATAAAAAAGGAATTTCATCTATTTATGTTCATCCAGAACCAGCTTCAATACAGGACCAACATGAAGCGGAAAGTTAAATAACGTGGTTATACTAAAAACTCCGTTGAAAGCATACACTTTCAACGGAGTTTTTTTATATTAAATGTTATTGGAATTCAAATTATGAAGATACTTTAAAAAATTACCACCAGCCGTGTGCTTCACGGAATTCAATTGCTTTATCAATTGAACCATAACGTTCTTCAGCGTAATTAATCATACCTTTTGTTTGTTCTTCAACTGAACCAGAACCCCAAGCTTCTTTTGTTTGTCCTAGACCTTTATAACCTGCTGGATTTACGGCATCTGGATTACCACCTGATTCTGGTAATACAACTTTTTCCCAAAGTTCTTTTGTGCCGCCAGCTTCGATGAACTCTTTATATACGCTATCTGTAGATTGTGTAGTCGTTTCAGAAGCATCAGCTGTATTTACACTTGCTCCTGCACTATATCCTGTTGCTGCAATTGTTAATGACGCGAAAGATGCTAATAATAACTTTTTCATAAATAAAAGTCCTCCTAATTTAATTTTAAAAATTTAAAATTATTAACTAAGTAACTAGATATTTTATTAATTCAACGATGCCTACTATATCATCAAATTCAAATGTGTAGGTTACAGTCATTTTAAAATGCATTTCTATTTATGATAAAAATAAGACAATTATTTCAATGAAAAGCGAGTATTGTCATATTTGTTTATAGTAAAATCCATTAAAAACGAGATAATCATTTAACAGAAAGCGTTTTAAAGTGATAAGATGCAATTGAACGATTTGTAATATTTTGTAATAACCAATTTCAAAATAAATTTTAAAAAGAAGGTAGTGAGATTATGGCAAGATTAGTTTTATGTAGACATGGCCAAAGTGAATGGAATGCTAAAAACTTATTTACTGGATGGGCTGATGTTGATTTGTCAGAAAAAGGTCATCAAGAAGCTAAGACAGCAGGAGAAAAGCTTAAAAATAATAACATCCAGTTAGATGTCGTTTATACATCATTACTGCAACGTGCGATTAAAACAACGTACCATATATTAAATGAATCACACCAATTATATCTTCCAACTTATAAACATTGGCGATTAAACGAACGTCATTATGGTAATTTACAAGGATTAAACAAAGATGATGCACGTGATGATTTCGGTGAAGAACAAGTGCATATTTGGAGACGTTCATATGATACTGCACCACCAGCTCAAGATGAAGATCAAAGACAATCTTATATCAACGACCCTAAATATCGTGATTTAGATGCGAGAGTAATGCCTGATGCAGAAAGTTTAAAAGATACGTTGGTACGTGTGAAACCATATTGGAATGATCATATTGCACCACAATTATTAGCAGGAAAAACTGTATTAGTTTCAGCGCACGGCAATTCATTACGTGCATTAATTAAATATTTAGAAGATGTGAGTGATGAAGACATTACCGGGTTAGAAATTAAGACAGGTGAACCTCTTGTTTATGAACTAACTGATGATTTGAAAGTTGAAGATAAATACTATTTATAGTTGAAAAATCATTTTCATGATTCAACTAATGGTTAAATAGGTAGTTATACAAAAATGTTTAATAACAATCAAGATGGAATTAGGAAAAAGGTGACAAATGAGTGTTTTTTATAAAACTCATTATTATTAATACATCCTAATTTCATCTTTTTTATATTTTACATAATTCAGTGAATTTTTTAACAATCAATTAACTTAAAGATGCAACAATGTGGTATACTAGTTAGTCCGAGTAAAAAAGTCAGACTGATGAACGATTTTTGAACGAGATAGATGCATTTCATATGATAACTATTTATAAAATCTGTATAATGCGTTAATGCATGACTTAAAGCTTACGGTTCACAATTAAGAGAGGTAAATATGTCACATAAAACGAAATTAACGATGATTATTGTAATGTTATTTGGGGGCTTCTTTGGTCTCTTGAACGAAACATTATTAACCACTGCATTACCAAGTATTATGAAAGATTTTGATATTGATTACACACAAGTTCAATGGTTGACTACGGCTTTCTTACTTGCAAATGGGGTTGTCATACCATTATCTGCAATGGTGATTCAAAGGTTTACAACAAGACAAGTTTTCTTAACGGCGATCACCATTTTCTTCTTAGGTACAATTATTGCAGGTTTCAGTCCAAACTTTAGTATTTTATTATTTGCTAGAATTATTCAAGCATTAGGTTCAGGAATCATGATGCCCCTCATGATGACGACAATATTAGATGTGTTTGAACCACATGAACGTGGGAAGTATATGGGAACGTTTGGATTAGTGATCGGTTTAGCTCCAGCTATTGGTCCAACTTTATCAGGTTATTTAGTTGAATATTTCAATTGGCGTTCATTATTCCATGTTGTTGCGCCAATTGCTGCACTAACATTTATTGCTTCATTTATATTTATTAAAAATGTCGGTACAAACAAAAAAGTACCTATCGATTTAATTTCTATTATTTTATCCAGTTTAGGTTTCGGTGGTTTACTATACGGTACAAGTTCAATATCTCGTGATGGTTGGGACGATCCAATCGTTTTAACTACGATTATTGGCGGTATTATCTTGATCGTGCTATTCGTATTAAGACAACGTAAGTTAGAAACAACACTCTTAGATTTTTCAGTATTTAAGGATAGTCAATTTACAGTCGGAATTATTATCATGGCATTTACGATGATCGCGATGATTGGTTCTGAAACTGTGTTACCAATGTTTGTACAGAACATTATGAAAGATTCGGCATTACAATCTGGTTTAATTCTTTTACCAGGTGCGATTGTAATGGCTATTATGTCGGTTATTTCAGGCTTACTTTATGAAAAGTTCGGTGCTAAAATTCTTGGGATAATCGGTATGTTAACTGTTGTAATCACAACATCGTATTTTGTAGTAATGGATGAAAATACAGCTCCAGCATTATTAGCTACAATTTATGCTATTCGTATGATCGGTATTGCACTTGGACTTATGCCGTTAATGACACATACGATGAATCAATTACCGAAAGAAATGAATGCACATGGTTCATCAATGACGAATACGGTTCAACAAATTGCAGCTTCTATCGGTACTGCAGGTTTAATTACAACTATGAATCAAGTCGCAAAGAATTTCTCACCAACTATGAGTGATTATAAAGGGATGAACAAGAAAGAAATGGCTGCACAAATTCAAAAAGATGCATTATTAAATGGTTACCATGGTGCGTTTTGGTTTGCGGTTATTATTTCAATCATTAGCTTGATTTGTGTATTTATGTTGAAAAGCAAAAGAAAGTTAAATGAAGAAGCGAATAACACAGCTGAATAATGATTCATAAACCCCTATCAATTTTTTAGTAGATTGATAGGGGTTTTTCAGATTTTATGTATCGTATTCCAAAGTAATAGATGGGTTTGATGTTCTAAAAAACCCCCTCAAACTTTTTGAAAGTTGAGGGGATTTATATTTGAAGTTTTTATAATTTACCAATCGCTTTGCCGAGTGTGTAGGCTGCTGTATTGATAGGTTTAACGAAATCGCCGATATATTCTTCAACGTCTGCGTTAAAGCCTTTTTTAAATTGTTGTACACCAGCGTCTTCAGCATCCTCACTAAAGTCACCTGTAACACCATAGAAATTGTATCTATCAATGCCATGTGCTTTGGCAAATTTAATCATTTCCCATTGTAATTTATATGCACCCATATAAGGGTTATATTTAGGGTTTGAGCCACTTGATAAATAATAGACTTCATGGTCATTGTATATATAAATAGCTGCAGCTAAATCTAATATTTCACCATCAGATTTAATAGTATTTTCTGTATCATCAATTTTTCTGCGTGTACTATTTAATTGTTGCGTGATTTGTGTATGTTTTGTCTTTTGTTTTTTCGAATTAGGGCTTTCTTCTAATGCTGATTCAACCTCAGATAATTGAGTTTGAAGTGTATTCAGTTTAGTCGTTAAGTTCGATAAATATTTTGTTAGATCTACATACGCTAATCTTAAAGAAGCATTGCCTTTATAGGCTTGTTGTAATTCTTCAAAATAAGGCTCGTCACGGAAACTGAAACCGTGTTTCTCTTCTGCCATTTTAAATAGTTTAAAGAAACGATCTGTTTCTTCGATTGGAAGCGTGCAAACATCTACGCCCATTTCTTCTGTACGCTTAATATTTCTTCGTGTTTGGTAATCCATTTCTTTAAGTAATTGTTTTTCAGATTTACCTTGTAAGTCTAATACGGATAACCAACGTGCTTGGCTTGTTTTTGAGTAGCCCACTGTGAAACCTTCATGTTTATAACCGAGTGACTCTAAAGTATTTATTAAAATACGGTTATCATAAGATTTCACTATTTCACCGTCAGCATTTCTTAAATTTTCTAAAATATAGGGATCTAAGCGAACGTAAAGACAGTTATGCTTTTTTAAGTAAGATGTAAGTGATTTAAAGAAGAAATTCACTAAAGCGATATTATTATAATCTAATACGGGGCCACGTTGGCTGTAGAAGTATTTAAAATATTTTAAAGCACGTGCTTCAGTAAATAATCCAGCAGCAATCACTTCATCATTATCATCTTTGACACCTAGTAAATGAGCATTATTGTAATCATGTTCAAGATGTTCATAATTTAAACGTGATTGTGTATAATGTGAGAAGTTTTCTGTTGTAAATTTTTCGAATTCATCAGGGGTAATTTTCACAAATTGCATAATTTAGTAATTCCTCCTTAAAAAAGCAACCCAATGTACATGTATTATATCAAAGTTAAATATAAATAGCATATCAAAAGCAAATGATTAAAATGGTTTAGTGTCCCAATTTAAATGTTGTGCTATAGGTTATATCATATTAAAATGCACTAGTATATTTAAAAATTTAGGTGTATGATGTAGTATACGGAAATACATGTGTTTATTTTAGAAAATAACATAGATATAGATTATAGTTTGAAGGTGACTTGATTTAATGAAGAAATTTACAATATTATTCGCAATCGTAGCATTATTTCTTTCTGCTTGTAGTAGTGGAAAATATGCTGGAGAAATAGATAAAGCTGTTCAGAAACAAGAGAAATACCAAAAGAAATTAGCACATAAACGTAAAGGTGATGTAGATAAAAAATTCGATAAAAAAGAAGCGAATATTTACGTTTATGGAAAAGGTAAATACGTTACTATCGCGTATAAACCATTAAAAGGTGATGCTGAAGAGCATTATTTCACTTATAAAGTTAAAAATGGCAAAGCACATTACTTAAAAGACTTTAATTCTAAAGGTTACACACAAAGACATGAGGCCGACTATAAAGAAGAAAATATGAATAAAAATGAGTAATGCGTTGTTTGTCTAACAAACAATCGAGGTGTACACAAAAGTTAAATGAAAAAGTTATTTGTTACTCTGTGCTTTCTTTTGTCAATTATAGTCCTGAGTGGGTGTAACAATATTGACAATCTCCATAAAGGAGAAGAGACAACAAAAGATGGTAAAGTGAAAATTATTGAATATGGTGACTACAAATGTTCATATTGTAAAAAGGTAGAACAACATGTACTACCTAAGCTGAAAGAAAATGATATTGATAAAGATAAAGTAGATTATCAATTTGTTAATATTGCTATTTTAGGTGATGATGCACTCCTCGGTTCACGTGCAGGGCATGCGGTTCAACAATATGCCCCAAAACAATACTTAGCATTTCAAAAACGCATGTTTGAACAACAACCTAAGTCTGAAAAAAATTGGATTACTAAAAAGTTAATCGATAAACAAATCGACGCTCTAAAAATTGATAATCAGAAAAAAGCTAAGATTAAAGAGGCATACAAATCAAAACAAAGTTCTGCATGGAAAGTTGCAAAGAAGGATCAACAACAAGCTAAAAAAGATGGTGTAACGGTAGCCCCTACAGTTTATGTTGGTGGGGAAAAACTAGAGGATCCATATAAATATGCCAACTATAAACGATTGATTGATAAACACACACAGAATGATAAGGACAATTAAAGTTTATTGTGTTTTTTTGAAATAACATATAAGTATTGAGTAATAACAAAACGAATTATTGATATAAGTATAAGCCCCTCAAAGATTCTTTGAGGGGCTTAATGGTTGTTATTTATGTCCTGGATTTTTTAGTATTTATACATTTCTTAAATAATAATGAAGTAATTAACACTCATTAGAACGGGTAGAGTGGTAATGAAAAACTTTATATTGTTAAATAGCACCTCATTTTTCCGAAGTACAACGTTTATTTTTAAGTAGTGAGTTTTCATGTTTGATATATTATATGTATTTGGTATAATGAATATATCGAAATGATTATTAGGAGGTAATGTAGGATGGCAAAATTAAACTTTGATGCAGCACATTCAGCTGTTGAATTTTCAATTAAACACTTAGTAATTTCAAATGTAAAAGGTAGATTTAACGAATTTGAAGCAAAACCAGAAGGTGACGTAGAAGATTTAAGCTCATTACAAGGTGAATTTATCATTAACGCAAAATCAATTGATACACGCGTAGAAGATCGTGATAATCACTTACGTGGCGAAGATTTCTTAAATGTTGAACAATACCCAGAAATCAAATTCGAAGTTACAAAAGCAGATGAAAAATCAGTAACTGGTAATTTAACAATTAAAGATGTAACAGAAGAAGAAACATTTGAACTAAATTATGAAGGTAAAAGTAAAAACCCAATGAACGGTGCAACAACAGTTGGTTATATCGTTAACGGTTCAATTAATAGAGAAAAATATGGCATCACTTTCAACCAAAAACTTGAAACAGGTGGCGTAATGATCGGTAAAGACGTACACTTCCAAGTAAGCTTAGAATTTGCAGTAGAAGAATAATTCATTTTAAAAGAAACCAGCCATTTCATCAACTCAATGAAATGGCTGGTTTTTTTATGTGAAATTTAATTTTTAGATCGTTTGTCTTTATAATATGCATATATAGTATAGCCTATAAAAGCACAGTTAAAAATAATAAGTCCTATTAATGAAATAATAAGAAAATTAGTATTGGTATAATCTTTTCCAGTGACTAGCAAACCGATAATTTCAGGTAGACAAAGTCCTATGAGAATCAGACCGAAAAATTTTTGTTTTTTAATAATAGTTATAATTACGGAGATAACTAATAATATGCTCCCCATTATAATGTTGGTAATAAAGCTTGGATTCCAAAAAGTAACAAGAGGATAGTGACGAGTTAACCATTCTAATCCAATGAATAGTAAGAAAGCTGTAACTGACCATATACCAACTACAATATACGTTTTTTTATTATCTCCCCAACGTACAATCGCTTTTTTTAAAACAATTAAATCAAAAATAAATACTAATAGATAACCAAAAGTAATATATAATATTAGACTTAAACTTAATGTGAAAGAGTTGTCTATCATACGTGGAATAATAAATATCAATATTAAGAATGTTGCTAAATAATAGATGAATTTGCCTAAACCGGTGTCTCGACTCAGTTCTTCTGAGAAATTATCAGCGTATGCTTTGATAGGTGTATTGACTATACTAGAAACATCTTCATTGTTCGCTTCTGCTATCGCAAGATGATCGTGTAATTCATCTATAATTTCTTCAATTTCAGTTTCATTTTTACCTCTTAAGAGCAATTCGGCTTTCAGTTTTATTAAAAAATTTTCAGCTTTGTCACTCAACATCATCAACACTCCTCATTAAATTATTCATACCGTGATTCAAATAGTTCCATTTATACTTAAATTTATTTAATTCTGCTAAACCAGAGTCAGTAATTGAATAGTATTTCCTTCTTGGACCACCACTGTCAGACTTCTTTGTTACTGAAGAGACGTAACCTTTCTTACTTAACCTCAATAAAACTGGATAAATACTACCATCACTAATTTCTGGAAATTGTTGGGCCTTTAACTTATCTAAAATTTCATAACCATATGTTTCGTTTTGTGCGATTAAGCTTAAAATTGCGCCATCTAGCAAACCTTTCATCATTTGATCGGATATAGACATCGTATCCCTCTTTTCACTATCTTATATAGTAAGATAGTATGGAAATAATCGTTTGTCAACTACCTTACAATAAAAGATAGTGCATTTTACGAAAGACGTTGTTTCTGACAAAAAAATATTGTATTGAAAGCTATGTAAACGGGTAATGGTACTTAAAAAGGGGGCGATATGACATGACGACAGCATTACCAAATATTGGAAAGCCTGCTAAAAATGCTTTAGATAATTTAGGAGTAACTACATTAGAAGAGGTCGCCGAATATGAACGTTTGGCATTATTAGATACGCATGGGGTAGGGCCTAAAGCAATAGAGAGATTGCAAACTGCATTAAAAGAAATTGGATTAAACTTTAAACACGAAGCCATTACTAACCTACCATTTGAATTCGAAGGAGATTTAAATTGCGATAATGCCCCGAAACGACGTAGGATGATTGATTTTATCATCGGGATTGCAACGATTGATGATGCATTATTGAAAAAGATAGCCGACGACAATATGGTTTGGGAAATAGCTGGCTATAATCAAGAAACATATAGTTTGGAAGATTTCATTAGCGAGCTCAATGAACATAAAACAGCCATCACTTCTATTGAAGTCAAACATAATATCTCTCATGGTAAAATGGGATCAGTGGATGGTAAACAAATAACTAAAGATGGTACCATTACACATTTTGCCGACTTTTTTGAATTTGAAAGTCATAAGAAAGATGCAAAAATTAAAAAAGTGACATCATATGTCATTATGGAAGAAGAGGATGATTAAATGGCTTTAAGAGTAGAAGAAAATAAAATTATTTTCACTAGAAAGTTTAATACGACAAAAGAGAATATATTTAAAGCTTATACAGAGCAGGATTTATTTGAAAAATGGTTCCATCCAGAAGGGGCAACATTAGAAGTATTCGAATTTAATGTCGAAACAGGTGGAAAAGCATTTTTCGCTATCAAAGCACCTGAGGCAACAAGTTATACAGTTGCACAATATAAACGTGTTGAAGCACCTTATTTAATTGATTACTATGATTATTTTGCTGACGAACAAGGCAATATAGATCAAAATATGGACGGTATGCACAATACGATTCGTCTTATAGGGCATGAAGATAACTCCTCGACAGTTGAATCAGTAGCTGAATTACCAGATGCGGAAGCCGCTCAAAAATTATTAGATATGGGCGTGGAAGCTGGAATGAATAGCACATTTGATAATTTAGAAAAGTTAGTTCAAAAAGAATTTAATAAATAAAAAAGGGAGTGAGACAGAAATCGAATTTTCTAATAGAGATTTCGTAGTCCCACCCCGGCAAGGATGACTAGGATTGAAAAAGCTTGTTCTAAGCGCATTTTCAATTCAGACATCTACTGCCAAATTGATAAAGAGTCTAGACACCTATTTTTGTCTCAGACTCTTTATTCTTTAGTTAATAATTTAATGCCTTTAGCAATATTTTTAATAAATAAAATGAGTGCGATGATACCGAATATTACTAACACGATAATGGCACCAGTTTGCATCATTTCTGGATTATCAAAAGGTTTATCAGGAATTTCTGAATAGAATATGTCAGCTCCCTTTGCAATAAAGAACATAATCCATAGAACAATCTGGTTAAAGAAAGCTTGCTTTCCATGTTGTGCCGATTGTTTTTTAGAAATAATCCAGACAAGTAATGGAAAAATCACTGGCGCGAATAATATACTAAAATAACTTAGTGCTGATAATACGTTATCGTTATTATTTCTATTTTCGATGTGTAACATCTCCAATTACTATTCAAACATACGTTAAATAAAAATGATATCTACCTTACAGTTTTGTTAGATAAGTATGAATAAAATGATTATTTGAGAAGCGGGTGCGTGTAAGTATTTAATAATGATATAATAATATAGTCGCCTTAACTTCCATAGGCGAACCTGACTATGGAAGGAGGTGAATTCATGAATCTCATCTTTGTGAGTATTATTGCACCCATCATCTCTGGGTGTATTGTTGCGATGTTCACGTTTTGGCTAAACAATCGTAACAGATAGGCGACATGAGCCTCACCGTAAAAACCCCCAATCTATGACCGTAGATTGGGGGTTTGGTGATTCATGAATCTTATCTTTGTTAACTAGATTATAACATGAGGTTATATAAAAAAGCAAAACACAATAATTGACTGAAAGTCTGTGAAAGGCGTAATGTGTCCATATAATTATATTATTCTAATGTCGCTTATAGAGTAAAGTAGCTTAAAAGGATGTGAAAAAATGTCAGATTACAATATTAGAATTGCTGATACTTCAGATGCTGAAGAAATTCAAGCAATAATGTATGATGCGTTTACACCACTTAGAGATTTAGGGATAGATTGGCCATCAGTAAATGCTTCAGTATCAGATGTTAAGAAGAATATTATTGATAATACTACATTTGTGTTAGAAATCGAGGGGGAAATCATATCGACAATTACAGTGCGTTACCCTTGGGGAGGGAAAAGACGAATTAGTATTTATCCCTTTGTGTGGTGGTTTGCAACGAAACCATCATATGACGGTCAAGGGATAGGAAGTTATTTATTGAAATATGTAGAAGAAACGTTTTTACGAGATACACTTAAAGCAGCAGCTGTCACACTTGGCACATCAGCACGCAAGCATCCATGGTTACTCGATATATATAAGAAACGTGGCTATGAAATTTACGCTGAACATGAAAGTGAAGATGGTGATTTAGGCGTTATTATGAGAAAGGTATTAATTCCAGAGAAGTTCGATGAATCTATTTTAGGACCTCCACCATTTTAATATAAAAAACGGGGAGCGGAACAGCAATCGAATTTACTAATAAAGATTTCTTAGTCCCACCCCGGAAGGATGACTAGGATTGAAAAAAGCTTGATATAAACGCATTTTCAATTCAGTCATATACTGCATAGTTTAAAAAGAGTCTGAGACATCTTTCTTTGTCTCAGACTCTCTTTCTTTGTATTAGTCAATTTGAATATTTGATACAGGTTGTTCTGCTTTAGGTTTTTTAGGTAATGTGATTTCAAGAATTCCATTAGTATAAGAAGCTTTAATAGCTTGTTCATCAATATTTTCAAAAGAAAATTGACGTTTCATATCGTTGAAACTACGTTCTTGATGAATAATACGTCCATTATCATCTTGTTCAGTTGTTTGCGTTGTTTGTTTTGCTTCAAGTGTTAGTAAATTATTTTCGAATTGTAATGAAATGTCGTCTTTGTTAAATCCTGGAAGTTCTGATTGTAAAATATAAGCACCTTCAGTTTCCTTTACATCAGTCTTAATCATGTTGTTTCCAGGGAATTGTTCGAAAAATGTACGTCCGAAATCTTTAATTAAGTTGCTAGGGTTCATGTCTGAAATTGAATTGTTGAATGGTTTAGATTCAAAAGCCATACATATCACTCCTTAATTTGTTTATTAAAATAAAACAATCGTTATTTGCAATTGAGCTTGTGATATAGGTAATGTAACAGTTAATATCACATTTGTCATTTATACAGTCATATTGTGTCAGTCATTATTGAATAAATAACTATAACTAGCCTTTATTCATAGTTGAAATAAAAAAAATCTTACAAGTTCATTGTAAGACAATAGTCAAAGAAAGTCAAAGTCAAAACATTGGTAAATAAAATTTTATAGGAGTAGAGTGTAATAATGCTTAATTGAATACGAAAAATAAAAATGGAATAAGGAGGGGTATGGGGGAATAGAGGTACGAAAAAGTATTAATTGAACGCGGATAGAGATCAATATGACTTTTTAATACCTCGTTTATATTAAATATTGTCAGTAAAATGATTGTTTACAAATTTCTGTAGTGATTCTTTGAGTTCAATTGCCTCATCGATGTTCATATCTAAATCACCGAAAACCTTTTTGGATATATCTAATAACGGGTCTTTTATAGAAACCCCTTTTTCTGTTAATGAAATCTTTAAACTACGTTCATCTTCGAGCTCTCTTGTACGTGTCACATAACCTTTTTTCTCAAGCTTTTTGAGTAATGGTGTTAACGTACCAGAATCTAAAAATACACGTTTACCTAGTGTTTTAATATTAATTTTCTCGTCTGATTCAATAGCAAGTAGCACTATATATCCCGTGTAAGTTAGATCGTACTCCTTTAAATATGAAGTATACTTCTTTATTACTTCTTTTGAAGAAACATAAAATAGAAAACATAGTTGTCGCTCTAAATAACTATCTTTTTTCTCCATTAAATCACCCCTTTTGAAAACTAACGATATTATGAACCGTATTTATTGTCAAGGAACGGTTGTGCACCCTTTTAAGTAAGAATTTATAGTATTTTAAGTTGTATGTGTTTACTCTCAATTAAAATAAAATATTGTAACATATTTTGCATAGATGATTTTGTGAATATAAAAAATGCAATGTTGTTTAATTAATCTGCACAACGTTCAATTATAATTATAAATAAAAACCTTATGAATAGAAACAAAAACTTGTCGATAATATAAGAAAATTTTGTTACAAACTGAACTTTCCTCTTTAATAATGTAATATTTTCAGTCATACTATTACCGTTATGAATTAAATTAGGTGATTCCAATAAAATGTATGATTTATTTTTATGATATAGTACGTTTTAATTGTTGATGGAAGGAGTATAACAATGAAGACATTTTTAAAAGTATTTGGATTGCTTGTCATTTCGTTAATTTTAGCAATTGCTTTTTTCTTAGGTCTTAGAACATACCAAGGACATAAAAACCTTGAGCTTGTAGATCATTATTTAAAGGAAGAACATCTAACTGATAAAGTTAAATCAGAGAAAACGTTATATAGTGCGAAAAAAGGATTGTATTATAAACAAATTAAATTTAAAGATGACAAAGGTGTCGTGTATGATGTACAGCCAGTTAGTACTTATAAAGGTATAGTCGTTCAAGGCTTTGATTCAGAAACTAAGAAAGAAGTACGTGATGCCAAACATAATAAGTTTGATGAGAAATACAAAATGAAATAATTAATATGAGTTTAATCAAACTATTGATGATTACAATATAAATTAAACGAGCTATGTGTCGTTACGTAGCTTAAATAAAAGGATTGTTTCCTAAGTTAGAGGAAACAATCCTTTTTATTTGTTAAGGTAAAATATTTGCAATTGAGATACTTAATGTTACTCAAATATAAAATACAATAATATAGCTTGAAAATTTGAGACTATTCCAATAGAAAAAGGATCTTAAAATGTAAT
This sequence comes from Staphylococcus hsinchuensis, assembly GCF_038789205.1. NCBI lineage: Bacteria > Bacillati > Bacillota > Bacilli > Caryophanales > Staphylococcaceae > Staphylococcus > Staphylococcus hsinchuensis. The sequence continues at coordinate 286,500 of NZ_CP128355.1, read as the reverse complement.
TAGACACCGTATGACTGATTTTACTAGATTTTTAAGAAATAACACATAGCTATTAAACATGTTACTTATTTATAAAATAGAATGGTATATTGATAATATAGTTGTCAAAATACACTATATTATCAATTTTGTTATATCTAACTAAAAATTATTTTGGTATAATAGAGAAATGTCAGAAAAGGGGAGACATAGCATGACAAAAATTAAGAACATTAGCTTGCCGATGCAAGTAATTATTGCATTGGTCCTTGGTGTGATTGTAGGGTTACTCCTTTATGGTCACGATGAACTTGCCAACTATATTAAACCGTTTGGCGATGTATTCTTAAATTTAATCAAAATGATTGTGATACCAGTTGTGTTCTGTTCATTAGCTTTATCTATTTCAAACGTAGGTGAGTCAAAAACAGTAGGTCGATATGGACTGAAAACAATTGTGTATTTTGAAATTATAACAACTATAGCAATCGGATTAGGTATTATATTCGCAAATTTATTTAAACCTGGAGCAGGATTAGATCCTGATAAATTGCCTAAAGGTGATATATCAACATATCAATCTTCAGCGAAAGCAGCAGAGGAATCTACATATGGTAATCATTTTATTGATACTATTGTAAATATTGTACCAACCAACTTTTTTGAAGCATTAACTAAAGGTGAGTTATTGCCTATTATATTCTTTGCAGTATTCTTTGGTATCGCCTTATCGGCTGTAGGCGAAAAAGGCGAACCAGTTAAAGCTGTCTTAAGTGGTACGTTAGATGCAGTATTTTGGATGATTAATAAAATCCTAAAATTAGCACCAATTGGTGTGTTCGCATTTATTTGTACAACTATTATGACATTCGGGGCTTCTGCTTTATTACCACTATTAAAATTATTGTTAGTGGTTATTGGTTCAATGGTATTTTTCGTAATTGTTGTACTCGGTATTGTGGCGTGGATTTGTGGCGTAAACATATTCTCAATTATGAAGATTTTGAAAAACGAATTAGTTTTAGCATTTTCAACTTCAAGTTCAGAGTCAGTGTTACCGGTTATAATGAAGAAAATGGAACAATTTGGTGCACCAAAAGATATTACTTCATTTGTAGTGCCAATAGGATATACGTTTAACTTAGATGGGTCAGCATTATATCAATCAATCGCAGCGTTATTTGTTGCACAAATGTATGGTATAGATATGTCGATTGGTCAACAAATCGTATTGATGGTGACATTAATGGTGGCATCTAAAGGTATGGCCGGCGTTCCTGGTGTATCTATCGTAGTATTAATTACAACATTAACTTCAATGGGATTACCTGCAGAAGGTCTTGCACTTATTATCGGTATTGACCGATTATTAGATATGGTAAGAACTTGTGTCAATGTTATGGGTAACGCCCTTTCAACTGTTGTTATTGCTAAATGGGAAAAGGTTTATGATAAAGAAAAAGGTAAAGCATACTTGAAATCAATTTAAATAATATAAATTCTGACATTTATGAAAGTGCAGGCGTTATTAATTAACGTCTGCATTTTTATTTGGGATGGAGTAATGTTCAAAGAAGTTGAGCATTAATTATTCGTTGGTTAAAATTGAAATCAACGAAATTTTCATTGAAATACGATTTAAGTAAGGAGATTAATGTATGCTTCATCACATATATTCCGATTATTATAAACAACCTGCGAAAATTACAGAAAAAAAGCCTGAGATACACGGGGTCGTTTTGCACGATGATGCAGAAAATAATAAAGCAGTTGATTATATTCAATGGTTGCAACGCCGTATTGATAAAGATGAATTAGAAAAAGGTTGGGCCTGTGTTTATGTAGATAAAGAAAGTTGTTATTGGTTTCATCCTTCTAACTATATAGAGTGGCATTGCGGTGAACCATTTGCAAATGCACATTTTATTGGTATAGAAAGGTGTCAGTCATTAATTAATGGTGTTTTATCAGATAAAGCCTTTATGGAAAATGAAGAAACAAGTTATTGGATAGCAGCTTTGTTACTAAAAAAATATAATCTTCCTATAACAAGAGAAACTGTGCGACTTCATAAAGAATTTTCAGATACAGCGTGTCCAGCACGTGCGTGGCAAGTTCATCTAGGCGATGTACCAACAAATGAGAAAAATATAAATAAATTGAAAGATTATTTTATTGAACATATAAAACGCTACAGTGACCAAATTACCAAAGATGACCTCGACGTACTTGGATAAATGGTAAAAAACATTGGCTTAATATATAGTAGCTATTGCGTTATAAAGTGAAAACGATTACAATAATTATAAATAAAATTGGAACCGGTTCTACAACTGGGAGGTTGATTTATGAATTATAAAAAATCTGCTGAAAATATCATTCAAGCGATTGGCGGAGAAGAAAATATCGATGCCATGGCACATTGTGCAACAAGACTAAGATTAGTATTAAATGATGAAAGTAAAGTACAAGAGAAACAATTATCAGAGATGGATGTCGTCAAAGGGACATTTTCAACTGGGGGACAATATCAAATTATAATCGGTTCAGGTACTGTGAATAAAGTATTTGCTGCTATGGAGCAAATCACAGGTAAAGAAGCATCTACTTCATCTGAAGTGAAAGAACAAGGCAATAAAAATATGAACCCCTTCCAAAGGTTTGTAAAGATGTTATCTGATATCTTTGTACCTATTATTCCGGCTATTGTAGCTGGTGGTCTATTGATGGGGATTAATAATATTCTGACTGCACCTGGTATATTTTATGATAAACAATCATTAATTCAAGTACATGACCAATTTAAAGGTCTTGCAGAAATGATTAATATATTTGCGAATGCACCATTCACACTATTACCGATTTTGATAGGGTTCAGTGCTTCCAAACGATTTGGAGGCAATCCATTCTTAGGAGCTGCTTTAGGTATGATATTAGTACATCCTGAGTTAATGAGTGCATATGATTACCCTAAGGCATTAGAAGCTGGTAAATCCATCCCGCATTGGGATTTATTTGGTCTGAAGATTAATCAAGTCGGTTATCAAGGTCAAGTACTACCAATGTTAGTGGCATCTTATATATTAGCTACGATTGAGAAGGGATTACGTAAAGTTGTCCCGACTGTATTAGATAATTTAGTTACACCACTTGTTTCTATATTAACGACAGCATTTGTTACATTTTTATTTGTCGGACCTTTAACAAGAACTTTAGGTTACTGGTTATCAGATGGTTTAACATGGTTATATGAGTTCGGAGGCGTAATTGGTGGTTTAATATTCGGTTTACTTTATGCTCCGATTGTAATTACAGGTATACATCATAGCTTTATTGCGGTGGAAACACAATTGATAGCTGACAGTACCAAAACTGGCGGATCATTTATCTTCCCAATTGCAACAATGTCTAACGTTGCACAAGGTGCAGCAGCAATAGCTGCGTTCGTTATTGTAAAAAATAATAAAAAGTTAAAAGGTGTTGCATCTGCAGCAGGTATTTCTTCATTACTAGGAATTACAGAACCAGCAATGTTTGGTGTGAATTTAAAGTTAAAATACCCATTCATAGGAGCGATTATCGGTTCAGGAATAGGATCAGCGTATGTTGCGTTATTTAAAGTTAAAGCAATCGCTTTAGGAACAGCAGGCCTGCCTGGATTTATTTCAATAAGTGGGGCACATAGTGGATGGTTACATTATGGAATTGGTATGGTTATTACATTTATTGTTACCTTTGGCGTAACATACAGTTTATCTTTTAAAAAGAAATACCGTGAAGTAAAATAAAACTTTCTATGGTTATAAGAAAAAACCTGACGTGTTGAACGATAAGTTCAACACGTCAGGTTTTTTGTGTGTTAAGTAAAATGAAGTCATAATTTCTGTTTTCGCCAAAGGAAGGCGCCAACAACCGTAACTAATACTAAAGAAATAATGATAACAATTGCCCATGATGTATAACTATGATCATCAATTGGTAATGGAACATTCATACCGAAGAAACTAAATACAATCGTAGGTAATGTTAAAAATACTGTAAACAACGTCAATGTCTTCATCGTATTATTCATTTCGTTAGATAATAAAGAGGCATATGAAGTTGTAATACTTTCAAGTATTTCCGTGTAAAGCTGAGTGGTCTCTATAGCTTGGTTACTCTCGATGATTAAGTCTTCGAGTAATTCTTCATCTTCGTCGAATCGCTTAATCGCTGGAAGTCTAAATAACTTTTTGATAATGACGTCGTTTCCTTTCAACGCAGCTAGGAAGTAGACTAAACTTTTTTCAACTTCCATTAAATTATAAAGTTGCTTATTGGTAACATTATTTTTCAAATCACGTTCGATGCGTAATCTTGTTTTGTTTAATAGTCTAAGGTTTCTATTATAGTGATTGGCGATTGTTAATAATATATTTAAAGCAAAACGACTATGGAAATGCAAATTAATATTTTGACGTGCAAAGTTGTTTAGAAATTCATTTTCTACATTACACACAGTTAAAATTCTTTTATTTCCTATAATAATACCTAATGGAATCGTAATGAAAGAAAGTACTTTTAAATTTGTGTCATTAACGATTGGAAAATCGACGATGATAAGTGAATAACCTGTATCTTCGTCATATTCAACACGTGCACTTTCTTCTGAGTCTAAGGGGTCACGAATAAAATCTTCCGGGATATCATATGAAGTCATCAGTGTTTCAATTTCATCTAAAGTGGGGTCTACCACATTTATCCATGTAGGACGATTATCTAAAGGACATTCAATCACTTCATGCGTTTCAGAATGTTTAAAAGGCCTGATCATTCCACACATTTCCTTTCTTAACAATGTATTTTTTAATATTAGCGAAATTTGTTGTCGTTAGCAACTTAACTTTATAATTTTTATTGCACCTGTTCATTTGCCATCAATCGTAACGGTCCATTGAAGATAATTTTAAATATATGATTTACGAGTTCGTCAGGAGGCATCCGATCTTCATCTAGAACCCAATACTTAATAATTGAAATCATTGCACCGTAAGTGTAACTGTGGAAATATGCTAGAGGTATATTAGAAACGGTCCTGGAAGGAGCAAGTTGCTTTTCCATATTTTGATACATTAAAGCAGCTAATTTTTCTTCCAATTGATTTGTACGATTTAAAGTAAAAATCACTTTGTAAAATTCTATATTTTTATATATATAAGCTACTATTTTTTTTAAGATATTTTCAAAAAAACGCTCTGCAAAAGTTTCAATATCTACACTGTTATCAATTATCTCATTGAGATCCACATTCCGTGCCAAACTTTGAACATATTCATCTTCTATCTCGGATAGTAAATAATATTTATCTTCATAATGTAAGTAAAATGTCCCTCTATTTATATCTGCTTTATTTGCGATATCTTGTATCGTGATTTTTTCTAGGTCTTTTTCTTTAAGTAATTCTAAAAAGTTGTTCTGGATTGCTTCTTTCGTTTTTCGAATGCGTCGATCTTGAACCATAACGTAACCTCCAATCATAAATAGACAATTTGCAACAGTTTGTTGATTAACGAACAGTATGTGGGAAATTGGTCATTGCTTGTCTTATATATTTAATTATAATAGACAATGTATTAAATATTCAACACATTGTTTATTATTTTAAAGGAGGTATACAAAGTGAATATTTTTAAAAGTAAATTATTTTGGTTTGCGCCCGTCGTTTTATTATTATTGATGGTCATTTTTTCAGTTGCTTTTTATCCGGCATTCAATCCAAAACCGAAAGATTTAAAAATAGCGATAGTTAATCATGACAAAGGTACTAAAATTCAAGATAAAAAAGTCGATATTGGAAAAAACTTAGAAGACAAGTTAAAGGATAGTGATTCTGATAAAGTCAAATGGGTTTCAGTAGATAGCGAAAAAGATGCACGTAAAGGTTTGGAAAATCAAAAATATTATGGTGTAGCAGTGTTAGAAAAGAACTTTTCTAAACATGCCATGAGTAAAACACAAAAAGTTGCCATGGACAGTAAAAAACAAGAAATGCAAGATAAAGTTAAATCAGGTGAAATTCCACCTGCACAAGCGAAACAAATGCAACAAAAGATGTCTAAATCAGGTGGCGCTCAAAATATAAATGTTAAAAAGGCACATATAAAAACGTTTGTTAACGGTGGCGGTAATTTACAAACAACACAAATGGCCTCACAAATTTTAGAAAAAATTGGTACAAACGTAAATAATCAAATAACTAAACAAGGACTTTCTACTTTAGATAAACAACACGTGAAAGTAGATGCGAAAGATATTCATGCATTGACAAATCCTGTTAAAGTAGACAGCCATAAGACGAATAAGGTGAAAGACCATCAAGCTAACGGTAACGCACCGTTCTTAATGTTTATGCCCGTATGGATGGGTTCAATTATAACTTCTGTATTATTATTCTATGCATTTAGAACTGCAAATAATGTAGGTGTAACACAACGTCTAATCGCTGCTGGTGCTCAAATAGTTGCAGCAATCGTCACTGCATTTATTGGTGGGTTTGGCTATGTATACTTTATGTCTGGCGTACTCGGCTTTGACTTTAATGACATAAATAAAATGGCAGTATTTGTTTCACTCGCAATCTTAGGATTTATAAGTTTAATATTAGGTACGATGAGTTGGATAGGTATGGTATCAATACCAATCTTTATATTACTCATGTTCTTTAGTATGCAAATGGTCATGTTACCTAAACAAATGTTACCGAAATTCTATCAAGATTATATTGTAGATTGGAACCCATTCGTGCATTATGCAAATAATTTAAGAGAAATACTTTATATGGGACACTCTATTGAGATGAATAGCACGATGTGGATGTTTATTGGATTTATGATATTTGGTATTATTTCAGTATTATTAGCTTCCGTTGTGAAAAAACATAAAGGTAAACGTTCTGAAATTCCTTCATAGATAAATTTGAATTTTAGGGAGCGAGGACAGAAATCGAATTTTCTAATAGAGATTTCGTAGTCCCACCCCGGCAAGGATGACTAGGATTGAAAAAAGCTTGTTCTAAGCGCATTTTCAATTCAGACATCTACTGCCAAGTTGATAAAGAGTCTGAGCCACCTATTTTTGTCTCAGACTCTTTTTAAATAAATTATTTAAGTGTTGGAACAATAATAAGCTATAGAAGATCACTCTTTACTAAATTGTCACTTTATTTTATGAATGTATGTCTTATAATGACATTGAGGAGGAAGGCTGATGCGTAGGATATTGTATGCTTTTTTGATTTACACAGTAATCGGTTTATTAAGTGGATTTTATTATAGAGAGCTAACAGTGGCCCATCATTTTCATGGTGATACACAATTAGCTTTAGTACATACGCACACGTTAATGCTAGGCATGTTTATGCACTTAGTATTATTAGGTTTAAATAAAGTGTTTAAATTAAGCAGTTATTATTTATTTAATTGGTTCTTTATTATATATAATATAGGAGTAGTAGCAACAATCGCGATGATGTTTTTAAAAGGAACTTACCAAGTTATTGGCAATAAGGTTCCCGAAACATTTGCTGGGTTCGCAGGAATAGGACATACAGTTATTACTGCTGGCTTTATTTTATTATTCTTTTTATTAAGAAATGCGATTGTTAAAGACCCTAAATCTTAAAATATTTAAAACACGCGTGAATAAATTGAACATTCGGAAACACCTTTATGAGTTAGCTCATGGAGTTTTTTTGATATATGTAACCTGTTAGAAAATGGGTTAATTACTGAGGTGCTTTTTGTTTATAAAGTTATGTTTTTGATATTGATAATGATTTTCAATTATAGGATAATGAAATAAAGAGATGATTGGAAAGTTTGGAGGGATGACGATGGATGATGTCATCATTATCGGCGGAGGACCCGCTGGTTTATACGCTAGCTTTTATGCTGGTTTAAGAGGTATGAAAGCGCGCATTATCGATATTCAAGATAAACTTGGAGGCAAGATGCAAATCTATCCTGAAAAAATTATTTGGGATATTGGTGGTTTAGCACCGAAACCCTGTTATGAAGTTATAGAGGACACAATCGCACAAGGTTTACACTTTAAACCTGAAGTTAATTTGAATGAACGGGTCGTTGATATACGTAAGATCGGGGATCAACAGTTTGAAGTGGAAAGTGAGCAAGGGCATGTCTATAAGGGAAAGTCGGTTATAGTAGCGATTGGTAGTGGTATCATTAACCCGAAGCAATTAGAAATTAAAGATGCTGAAAGATACAAATTGACCAACTTAAATTACGTCGTTCAGTCGTTGAAAAAATTTAAAGATAAAGATGTGTTGATTTCTGGTGCAGGAAATTCAGCCCTCGATTGGGCAAACGACTTAAATGGTATTGCAAACAGTGTTACTTTAATTTATCGGCGTGATGAAATTAAAGGTTACGAAGCAATGAAAGATATATTAAGGAATTTAAACGTCAAACAGATGCCAAACACGCATATTTATCAATTAATTGGAGATACTACCCAAACTAAAATAGACCAAGTTGTGCTAGAGCATATTGATACGAAAGATAAAGAGATGTATCACTTTGATGAAGTCATTATCAGCCATGGGTTTGATATCGAAAATGCATTACTTGAACAATCCACCACACGTGTTGATATGATGAATGAGTATAATATTAAAGGCTTTGGCAATACATCAACAAGTGTTGAAGGTCTCTTTGCATGTGGTGACATCATATACCATGAGGCGAAAACACATTTGATTACGAGTGCATTTAGCGATGCAGCGAATGCGGCCAATTTAGCTAAACGATATGTTGAGCCAGAAGCAAATGCTGAAGGATACGTATCAAGTCATAACGAAGTATTTAAAGCATCCAATGAAGTTATTATGAAAAAATATCTATAATGGAATGTAAAACATAGTCTGGCAGAGAAATAGTTGAATTAATGAGGTTAAGGAGTGTGAAAAAAATGGCTGAAATAAAGTTTTCTGCTCCGAATGTAGCAGAATATTGTCATTTAAGAAAGATCGCGGGCTTAAGTGAAAAATCAGAAACGGCAGCAAAGAACGGATTGGGTAATGCTTGCTTTGATGTCACTTTATATGAAGACGATAAACTAATCGGTATGGGAAGAGTAATAGGAGATGGTGGAACTGCTTTTCAAATCATTGATATTGCTGTAGATCCTCATTATCAAGGTATGGGTCATGGAAAAGCAATTATGCAACACATTATGGAGTATATAGAAACTGTAGCGGTATCAGGCACATATGTCAGTTTGATAGCAGATTATCCTGCTGATACTTTGTATAAACAATTTGGTTTCATTTCTACAGAACCGAAATCAACAGGCATGTATTTACATTATAAATAGATAAAATAAAACATAGGACGTAGAGTATTTGCTCTACGTCCTATGTTTATCTACTTAATCTTCAAATTTGATTACAATACGACCGGAGTTATTATGTTCTAAAACTTCATTAATGTATTGTTCTATGTCTTTGAATTCTACAATTTGTTTAATGTCATGTAATTTATCTGGTTTTAAATCACGGGATAAACGTCCCATATATGTTTACGACGGTTCATCGCTGTATATACTGAGTCAATACCTATAACATTTGCACCTCTAAGTATAAATGGGAACACTGAAGTTTCAAATTGCGTGCCACCTGTCATTCCGATAACTGCAACGCTACCTTCATAATCGAGTTGTTTAATTATTTGTGATAAACTTTCGCCACCAATAGGGTCAATTACTGCTTGCCATTGTCTCTTGCCTAATGGTTTTGAATCACTTTCTTTAATACGTGATATGACTTCTTTAGCTCCCAATGTTTTTAAGCGGTCTTCAACGCCTTGTTTACCAGTGCTCGCAATAACATCGTAACCAATAGAATCTAACATCATAGTAGCTAATGTACCTACGCCACCCGTTGCGCCGCGAACAAGCACATCATCTTTTTCAACTGAAAGTCCATTATGTTCAAGTCTTTCAATAGCTAAGCCGGCTGTATATCCTGCTGTACCATAAATCATAGCTTCTTCTAATGTTAAATCTTTTGGAAGCGGAACGATCCATTCTTCTTTTACACGTGCATATTCACTAAAGCCACCATAGTGATTTGTACCAAGTTCATAACCTGTAACAACGACTTCGTCCCCTTTATCAAAGGTATTCGTGTCAGAACTTTCAACGACACCAGCTATATCAATACCTGGAACCATTGGATATGATTGTACAATTTTAGTATTGGCTCTTGTGGCTAACGCATCTTTATAGTTAATACCTGAATATTTAACTTTAATAAGAACTTCACCTTCAGGAAGATCATCAAAGGTTAGTTTTTTAAATTCATTGGTTACGTTACCATCTTTTTCATCGACGACAAACGCATTAAATGTTTCAGTCATTTTAGTACTCACTTCCTTACATACGTTTTTTTTATCTATATTTAAAAAACACTACCAACTTTATCATTAATTTTAGCTTAACACAATAAGGCTCAAACCTGTGAAGAGTAAGAAAGCGCTTTACTTATGATTTGTTTTAAATTCACATTTTCAATTTAAATTTTTCATAAAAACCACATATATTGTTTGCGAAACTTTTACTAATTTAATACATATATCTTTCTACTTTCAGTTAATTCTACTGTTAAGTAACTTAGGTAATGATTACTGAGGTGTAAAATCTTAATTGATATACATTTGAATACAAGTAAATTGGTGGAAAATAATCTCGTTGTATAATGTAAATTTTTATTACATATATTACGACAACACCCTTTTTATTAAATGAATGTAAATAAATAATTTAGTACTTTGATATAGTGTAACTTTTTTATTTAAATGCAAAAAAGTTTAGATATTTAATGTTTATGATTTTATTGAACGTGTATAACGTACTAATTCTCATTGATGCTCTTGCGATTATTTCATTTAAAAGTAATTTCAAGAGGACAGTGAGTATTAAAATTCAAGGAGGTATTTTCTTTTATGAGAAAACTATTAGCCGGTTTCTTAACACTATCATTAGCGTTAGCAGCTTGCTCAGGCGGTAGTGGTGATAGCGGTAGTAGTAAAGACGACAGCTCAAAGGATAAAACTGAACAAAAATCAAAAGATAAGGAAAGTAATGATAGCTCTGATAAAGGTTCAAGTGAGGATAGCAGCAGTTCAGACAGCGGCTCTAGCTCTGATAGCTCATCATCAAAAGACTCAGGCTCAAGCAGTGATTCAGGTAGTTCATCTTCAGAAGACTCAGGCTCAAGCAGTGATTCAGGTAGTTCTTCATCAGAAGATTCAGGCTCAAGCAGTGACTCAGGTAGCTCATCATCAGAAGACTCAGGCTCAAGCAGTGATTCAGGTAGCTCATCTTCAGAAGACTCAGGCTCAAGCAGTGACTCAGGTAGCTCATCATCACAAGATTCTGGATCAAGCAGTGACTCAGGCAGCTCATCTTCACAAGATTCAGGCTCAAGCAGTGACTCAGGTAGCTCAAGCGACAGCGGTTCATCAAGCAGCGAATCATAATCCATTAAGAAAAGTAAGTTAATTATTGAAAATTAAAATTATTAAAAAGTAAAAAATTCTAGGAGGAATTAATCATGAAAAAGTTTTTAGCAGGATTCTTAACAGTATCATTAGCATTAGCAGCTTGTTCAAATAGTGACGACGGTGGTAAGAAAGACGATAGCTCAAAAGATAAAACAGAAGAAAAATCAAAAGATTCTAAGAGCAAAGAAGACAAAGGTTCTTCATCAGATAGCTCATCATCAGAAGACAGCGGTTCTTCATCAGATAGCTCATCTTCAAAAGATAGTGGATCTTCATCAGATAGCGGTTCTTCTTCATCAGAAGATAGTGGTTCAAGCTCAGACAGCAGTTCTTCATCTTCAGAAGATAGTGGTTCAAGTTCAGACAGCGGTTCTTCATCTTCAGAAGATAGTGGTTCAAGCTCAGATAGTGGTTCTTCATCATCACAAGATTCTGGATCAAGCAGTGACTCAGGTAGCTCATCATCAGAAGATAGTGGTTCTACTTCAGGCGGTTCTAGCTCAGATAGTGGTTCTTCTTCATCTTCAAGTGACAGCTCTCAATAATAATATAAGTGTTAGACAATAAGGAGGCCTTTCTATTATGAAGAAATTTCTAGCAGGCTTTCTAACACTATCTTTAGCCCTAGCAGCTTGTTCAAATGGTAGTGATGAAGGCGGCAACAAAAAGGACGATAGTTCAAAAGATAAAACAGAAGAATCGTCATCAAGTAAAGATAGCAAGAAGGACAACGATAGTTCTTCTTCATCTAGTGATGACAAAAGCTCAGATAAGAGTTCAGATAGCTCATCATCAAAAGACAGCGGTTCTTCATCAGATAGTGACTCGTCAGATAGTAGCAATTCAAGTGATAGCGACTCTGACAGCAATAGTAGTTCGTCAAATAGTGGCGCTGCGTCAGCAGGTTCAAGTGCTTCTAATGGAGCTTCTAACAATGCGTCAAACAGTAATGCGAACGCTAACAATGTAAATAATAGCAGTGCTAATAATAATACTGCTTCAAACGGACAAACTACACGTTATGTCCCACCTTATCAAGGTCAAAGAGCAGCAGCTGTTTCAGAAAGCGTTTCTAACGGTAATGTTAATTCACAAGATGCTTTAAGACATTTACCAAACTTCCAGAACTCACTTAATAACGCTTCAGCTCAAGTTAAAGCTGCAACTGGCCAACAACACACATATAATGACTACAGTTTAAGAGGTAGTCATGGAAATTATAGTTATGTCTTTAGTTTCCAAAACCAGGCTAAACCAGGCACTTATACAGTTGCTACAGTAGATCAACAAGGCATCGTAAGAATTGTTGATTCTGCTTACCAACGATAAGTAGCTAATTAAATAGAAAAATAGCTGGGCAACACTTTCAATTTTGAAAGGTTGTCCAGCTTCTTTATGTTCTCGATAAGATCATTAGGTTATTTGTTTTTAAAAGACTTTTGTATGATGTGTGATAAAGTCTCAAATGCATGATTATCATCATTCACAAATTGGCTTGACTTGATTTGTTTCATTTGATGACTGATTAAATCATTTAATAAAGCTTTTGAGTCGCTATAACGTACAGTCGCTAAATCATCCATTACATCCTCATAGACCCCACGTTCTGAGACATATCGCTCATGGTTTGGTGTATATTGACATACAATTTTGTCTACTGTAATCGCATCATAAATAATAGATGAATAATCTGTCAGTACTACATCAGAAACTAAAATTAAATCTTGAGTTTCTATATGATCAGGCGCAATAATTGCATTATCTGGTTTGAACGCATTGCGGTCTTCATTGTGTGCTTTATAAATAACATTATATTTATTTAATAAACCATCACTAATTGGTAGCAAATCTTCTGCTTTCGTTTTCCACGTAGGAGCATAAAGTAGTGTTGGTTTGTCATGATTTAATCGTAATTCTTTTTTAATGAAGTTTTGATAAGGTAGGTCATGTTGTTTATCTAATAAATATCTGACTCTAGGATAACCTGCACTTAAAACTTTCGTGTGTTGCTGTGGGAAAGCAGACTTAAACGTATCGATAATTGCATCATTATCAACAACTAAATAGTCTTGTTGTATCCATTTATTATATTTTCTAGCTCTATAGTTATAAATATTTTGATTTTGATGTGGCTCACGACTATCTAAAAATAACTTTTTAATCGGTGTTCCATGCCATAATTGTATAATTGTGCCATTTGGTTTTAAATCATCAGGTATGTAGCTTTCAAGAATAACGACACGTGCTGTTTCTATGAGTTCTTTTGCTTTATGATCGTCAGGTTTAATAAAGTTTGGTCCATTGACATCTTTCGTTATAAAGTAAATAGGTAATTTAGAGAAATGCTTAGCAAAATGGTTAAATAAATAGCGTGAATTACCTCTGAATTGATAATCAAAACCTAAAAATACAATATGATCTTGAAGTTTTGATTTGTCTTTGCGATAAATATAACTCATTTGTTTGTGTTTCTTTAATGCCTTTTTCTCAATGGTATTGTATAGCCAATGCGGTAATTTAAATCCTGAATTTTTCAACATTTTATCTGTGGTGCGCAATTGTTCTGGAGCTAAAGTATCTTTGGCTTTAAATGGAATTGAATGATGATGTTGATAAGCCAATTTATTTAAATTAAATGCTGTTGTATTTAATGGTTGTAATTGTTTAACGCTTTCCCAAACATTTGGGCTTGTTGAAAATGTTTCTTTGAAATCAAAAACAACATGACTATCTGTAACAATGTCTTCTTGTAATAAGGATAAGACAACCAAATCAAATAGTGCATTGACGTAATGATGATTAATCATATGTTGTATGGTCTCAATATGGAAAATAACATTTGGATAATGGTTGATATTTTCTATCCAGTCATCGAATGTGATTTGCCTCTTTCCGAAGTAACGACAATCATTTAAATAGTGTTGGTCAATGGTATAATCGACAACAATTGTACAAGGGTGGAGTTCGACAGCGTCTAATTGCTCTTGATATAGATTAATTCTCTCATCTGTGACTATGAAATGTGTATAGCCTTCAGCTGTTGCATCTGTTAATCGTGCATCTAACTCAGACCATTTTTGAATTGTTAATTGTTTAATCATTTATATCCCTCTAGTTTATATTTATAAATACTATTCTATCACGTTGTTCTTATGAGTTTAAAGACACACAGTGCTATTAAATAAATATTTATATAAGGTGATTTAATATTTATGCACTAAAATTTTGAAGATCGTAAAAATGGAGTTGTATTTGCTGGAAAAGGTGTTATACTTTAATTGTGAAATGATTCACAAATTAAATGTGAGGATTTTAGTGATAAAAAATATAGATGAAAGAAGAAGTGAATCAAAATGTTTGTTGAAAGTTTTAACCCCTTTAATAATGTATGGCTCTCAAGTCTCATTGCTGCTATACCAATTATATTATTCCTGTTGTGTTTAACCGTGTTTAAGATGAAAGGTATATATGCATCTATTACAACCGTTATTGTTACTTTAGTAATTGTGTTATTTTTCTTTAAGCTACCAGTAAATATAGCTTCTGGCGCAGCTATAGAAGGTTTCTATCAAGGTATTTTACCTATCGGTTATATAGTAATGATGGCTGTATTATTGTATAAGCTAACGAATAAAACAGGCCAGTTTAAAGTCATTCAAGATAGTATTTCTAGTATTTCTCAAGACCAACGTATTCAATTACTCTTAATTGCTTTCGCATTTAATGGCTTTTTAGAAGGCGCAGCAGGCTTTGGTGTTCCTATTGCTATTTGTGCACTACTACTTACACAATTAGGTTTCGGGCCATTAAAAGCCTCTATGTTGTGTTTGATTGCAAATGCTTCTGCAGGTGCTTATGGTGCGATTGGTATCCCAATTCAAGTTGTTGATTCGTTGAATTTACATGGTGACGTTTCGAGTTCTGCCGTTTCCCAAACATCTGTGTTCACCTTAGCGATAATTAACATGTTTATTCCGTTTTTATTAGTATGGATCGTTGATGGTTTTAAAGGTATTAAAGAAACATTACCTGCAATATTAGTCGTAGGTGTGACATTCACTATAGGGCAAGGTCTCATCGCAATGTTTATTGGGCCTGAATTAGCTGACATTATCCCTCCTTTACTTGCCATGCTAGCTTTAGCTTTATTTTCTAGAAAGTTCCAACCTAAAAATATTTTTAGAGTAAATAACGATAAAAAAATTGAAACACCTGACAAACATAATATTAAGACATTAATTTACGCATGGAGTCCGTTTATTATTTTAACAATTGTAGTAATGATATGGAGCGCACCTCAATTTAAGAAACTATATGAACCAGGTGGACATTTAGCTTTTCTAGCAACACAAATAGAAATTCCTGGAACATATAGTGATGTAGCACAAAAGGCAATAACACTTCCTTTCAATTTCATTGGCCAAACAGGAACAGCCATCCTTATTGTAGTGTTGATAACTTTTGTCATGTCTAAAAGTGTTAAATTCAGCTCACTGTTACAATTATTAAAAGAAACATTCTTGGAGTTATGGCTTTCAATTATTACGATTTGTTTTATATTAGTGATTTCGAAATTAATGACCTATGCAGGTTTAAGTACTGCATTAGGAAATAGTATTTCAAAGACAGGTAACGTATTTCCGTTACTTTCACCTATATTAGGATGGATCGGAGTATTTATGACAGGATCAGTAGTGAATAATAATTCACTCTTTGCTCCGATACAAGCCGCTGTATCTAATAACATTGGCGCGAATGGGGCATTATTCGTATCGGCCAATACAGTTGGTGGGGTGGCTGCTAAACTGATATCACCTCAATCAATTGCAATTGCCACAGCCTCTGTTAAACAAGTAGGGAAAGAATCAGAACTTTTAAAAATGACATTACGTTATAGTATTGGTTTACTTGTATTTATTTGTATATGGACATTTGTTTTAAATTTAATTATGTAAATGCTCTAAAATAAAATTAGCATTTTAATAACAAAAGCCACTAAATTCCTTTAATGTTTGAGGAAACTTAGTGGCTTTACTGTATGTGTCATAGTTTTGCCTGAAAATTGAGGACTTGATATGGTGGCATACTTTAGCTATTTAACATTGAAATGAAACTTTCATAGACTTTATCTGGAGAATATTGTTCAACAGTTTTATAACCATTTTCAATGAGTACATGTTCTTTCAGTTCTTGGTTTATTAATCTAAGTAATAATCTTGATAGTGCCTTTATATCGCCGTGTCCGATTAAATAACCGTTAATATTATTTTCAATGATGGAATCAGGGCCAACATTTCCATCAAAACTTACAATAATGCTACCTTGATTCATTGCTTCTAAAATGACCATGCCAAATCCTTCATTACGAGAAGGGATGACAGTGATTTCACTTTTTGCTAATTGTTCATTAAGCTGTTGTGTTTGCCCTTTTAGTCGGACGATTTCTTGGAGGCCATTTTCGTCGATTAAACGTTGTAATTTATCCTTTTCTTGTCCTTCGCCAAAGATTTCTACGATATAGTTAAACTGGTTGAGATGTTGTTTAATTGGTATAAGACTTTGTATGAGTAAGTCGAAACCTTTTTCATATTCTAACCGTCCTGCGGCAGTAATGAGCTTAGACTTTGATAAAGATAAGCGTGGTTCTGACAAAATATTTGGGATTACGTAAACCGGACGAGAAAGATGTCTTTGATAAACACGTCGATCTATAGAAGTAAGTGTAGTAATTTTATCTAAACGTTCGTACGCTTGAATGATTTCGTGTTGGTACGATTTGGGATGGGCAGAGAAATTCATATGTTCCATCCCGATTTTTTCAATATGCGAAGCCACATGATTTCCTATTAAAATATTGAAACTTGCTCGAGTACCCACAATGACGTCAGTAGAAATATTGTTCAGGGCTTTAATCATTTTACGTTCAACGTAACGAGAAAATTGGTTTATTCCTGGTTCGAATTGAGAAATTTTCTTAGGTTGGTTCATAGAAGTATATCGCCTGATACGGTTAAAGAAAATACTGATTAAATTCTTAGGGTGAGGTCGATAATCGATTAATGGTTTAACTATGATAGATGGGTGGAGTTCAAAGTATGGTGAAGATTGGGCTTTAAATACAGAAATAATTTCTACATGATGACCTTTTTCTGCAAGCGTATTTGCAAGTTGTGATATCGCCTTTACTGTTCCTCCTATAGCATAGACGTTATGCATAAAAAATGTGATTGACTTCATTTGGGGACCTCCCATAAGTTTGAATTCGAAATTATTGATAATTATAGCATGTATTGAAATAAATTCACCTATCATAATAAATTATATGTGAAATGTAATTATTTAATCATGTTTATAACGATACTTTTTCCAAAAAAATGTATTTCAAACATTTTAATTTTTGTCATTTCAACAAAATTTGTGTAGAATTTCTGAAATCCCTTTTTTCAGAAGATAATAAGGTATATAATTAAGAAAGTATAGATATTTGTCTAGTGTTTGTATGATTCTAAAAAATATCATTAATAATAACTGACTTTTTATTTTTTAAACTTTAGAAAACGCTTTATCAAATTAGATGTAACAGTAATCAGATGAAGTAATTATTTCTATAAACATATCAGAAGGGGGACTGTATTTGTTATGACTACACAACATAGCAAAACAGATGTCATCTTAATTGGTGGCGGTATTATGAGCGCAACGCTAGGAACATTATTAAAAGAATTAACACCAGAGAAAGAAATTAAATTATTTGAAAGATTGTCTGAACCTGCTAAAGAAAGTTCAAACGCATGGAACAATGCTGGGACTGGACACTCAGCTTTATGTGAGTTGAACTATACTAAAGAGGATAAAGACGGTTCAATTGATATTGAAAAAGCAATTAAAATTAATGAACAGTTCCAAGTATCAAAACAATTTTGGAGTTATTTAGTTAAGCAAGGTCAATTAAAGAATCCAGAATCATTTATAAAACCAGTGCCACATATGAGCTTTGTACAAGGTGTGCAAAATGTAGATTTCTTAAAACGTCGTGTTGATCGTTTAAGCCAAAACATCCTTTTTAAAAATATGGTTATCACTGATGATAAAGAAAAAATTAAAGAGTGGACTCCTTTAATTATGGAAGGTCGTACTTCTCATATTCCTATGGCAATTACATATGATAAGACAGGTACTGACGTAAACTTCGGTGAATTGACTAAGAAATTATTGAGCAATCTTGAAGCGAAAAATGCAGAGCTTAACTATGGCCAAGAAGTTCAAGACTTGAAAAAACAAAAAGATGGCACTTGGGAAGTTAAAATTAAAGACTTAGACTCAGGTGATGAATATTTCGTAGAGAGTAATTTCGTATTCATCGGTGCAGGTGGTGCGAGCTTACGTTTATTACAAAAGACAGGTATTAAAGAATCTAAACATATCGGCGGTTTCCCTGTAAGTGGTTTATTCTTAGTTTGTAGAGAACCATCTATTACTGAAAAACATCTTGCAAAAGTGTATGGTAAAGCTCCAGTGGGTGCGCCACCAATGTCAGTTCCTCATTTAGATACACGTTATATTGATGGTGAGAGAACATTATTATTTGGACCGTTCGCTGGCTTTTCACCTAAATTCTTAAAAACAGGTTCTAATATGGATTTAATTAATTCTGTTAAACCAAATAATTTACTAACAATGTTAGCAGCAGGTGCAAAAGAAATGAAATTAACGCAATATTTAATTTCACAATTAATGTTATCTAGTGAAGAAAGAATGGATGACTTAAGACAATTTGTACCAAATGCTAAAAGTGAAAACTGGGAAATTGTCGTTGCGGGTCAACGTGTCCAAGTTATTAAAGATACTGATAAAGGTAAAGGTACTTTACAATTTGGTACTGAAGTCATCACTTCTGAAGATGGTTCATTATCAGCATTATTAGGTGCTTCACCTGGTGCATCAACAGCAGTTGATATTATGTTAGATTTATTGAAACGTTGTTATAAAGATGAATTCCCTCAATGGGAAGAGAAAATAAAAGAATTAGTACCTTCATTTGGTATGAAACTTTCTGATAACGAAGCGTTATATACTCAAATTAATCAAGAAGTTAAAAACAACTTAAAAATCGATTAATGCATTTGATTTTTATTATAAAAAAACAGTGAAGACTGAAGGTCTTCACTGTTTGACTGTCGACAAAGCTTATAACTTTGTGGGCAGTTTTTTTATGCAAAAATTTTCAAGGCGCTACTTCATTTTGTAGATAGACATTTTTCCCTTGGGAGCCAGCGCATAATTACTGTCCAATTGCACATAAAGTTGTAATGGCTCATTAATATACGAGTAATTTATATTTAAGTTTGTCATGAGTGGCTAGAGGGCAGTTCAATGGTGAAAGTTGTACCTTGGCTAATTTGACTTTCAACCTGGATGGTACCTTCATGTAATTCAATTATTGCTTTAGCAATTGCAAGGCCAAGTCCGTTGCTGTTGTCATTTTCATGATTTACTTTATAGAACCGTTCGAATAAATGTGCTTGTGTTTCAGTATCCATGCCTAGACCATCGTCTGTGATTGTACAAATAATAGCAGTGGAAGTTTGGTTTAGAGTAATTTCAATCGTGCCATGTCTTTCCGAATATTTAATCGCATTTGTAATCAGGTTTTGAAATGCTTGATACAATAATCTTTCATTACCATCATAATTTATTTCATTTAAGTCAGACATAATAATAAGGTCTTTTTGATTTGCTGCAAATTGCTCATGTCGAACTATTTTTTTCAGTAATTGATTTAATGCTACAGTGTCTGTGAATTTTAAATGTGTACCATTGTCGATTTCAGATAATAATAGGAGTTCTTTCGTTAAATCACTGAGTTGTGTCGTTACGCTGTGAATCTCATTAATATATGAGTCACGTAATACAGGATCTTTAGAGCTTTGTAATTGATCTAATAAATGATGTATATGTGTTAAAGGTGTTTTAATTTCGTGAGAAACATTCTGAACGAAGTGTTGTCTCATATCATCGACTTGCTTTAAAGAAAGTCGCATATCATTAAATCGATATTGCAATGTTCCAAGTTCATCTTCACGTGTTTGTTTAATAGGTGTAGTAAAATCTCCTTGCATCAATCGATGTGTTGCTTGTTTTAGTTGTTGGATGGGTTTGATAATCGAATACGTTGCTGAAATCGTTAATATAATTGAAAAAATCAATAATAACGCGATTAATATTGCAAGAAAGATTCTAAATTCGCTAAAGGTCTTTCCTATATCAGGTCGCATAAATACCGCGAGTTCACCTTCTTTAGTGTTAAATGTAACACCGACAGTATTCTTTGTTGTATTTTCAAAGAAGCCTGTGATGAAAAGATTATAAGGCAAAGATTTAATACCATGGTAATCGTGGCCGTTTAATACTTTATCAATCTGGTGTTTGGATATATTATCTTTTCTAAAATGAGCACCATAAAATGTTTTCTTTCCTGAAGTATTTACAGTCATAAGTTGATAGTTCATTTCGCCTATATGTTTAAAGAAGTTCTTTGACTCTTCTTGAGGCATTTCACTGTGGAACGTTCTAGAATCCTTTAACGTTCGCATAATTTTAGCATCGTTATTTGCTTTTAAATATTGGTGGTAAATAATATTAGTACATAGAAAGCTTGCTACAGCACTGACTAATAACATGGTGATGAGATAAATAGCTAAGCGCGTATAGAGTGATTTAAACATGAGCATCTACCTTATAGCCAAGTCCGCGAACTGTTTGAATTGTAACGTTGGCTTCTAGCTTTTCGAGTCGTTTGCGCAATCGTTTAATATGGACATCTACAGTACGTTCATCACCTTCGTAATCAAAACCCCATATTTTTTCAATGATGTCATCTCGACTAAAAACTTTATGTGGGTTAGAAGCCAGTAAAAAGAATAATTGAAACTCTTTATTTGGTAAATTCATCGTTTTATTGTGCGTTTGAATTTCTAAATAAGATTGGATTAACGTGAGGTTTCCAATATTTAATTCTTTATTAGCATTAATATTATATCTTTTCAGAACAGCTCTAATTCTAAATATAAGCTCCTTTACTTCGAAAGGTTTTGTGACGTAATCATCAGTTCCTGTAATATAAGCTTGTTCTTTGTCGCTTAATGCATCTCTGGCTGTGAGCATAATGACTGGGAGTTCAAAGTCTTCCTTTAAAGTTTGACATAACTCAAAACCATTCATTCCACTCATCATAATGTCTACAATTACAATGTCGACTTGTTGGGTCTCAAGGTAGTCTAATGCACTTTCCCCACTCGTTTGCACTACAGTATTTAAACCTTCTCTTTCTAAATGCGTTGAAACATATTCTAATATTTTAGCGTCGTCGTCAACAATAAGACATGTTGTCATATGAATAGGCTCCTTAAAATAATTATTAATATCAATGTTACGTGATGTATATGTAAAAAACAATAAACCTAAAAAATTTCATTAAAGTTCATATTGAGTTCATATCTAGGATATAGACTTAATATATACATTATTGAGAGGGAGTGACCAAATTATGAAATTAGCATGGCAAGAGATTAAATTCTATAAATTTCGATTTATGTTAATCATGTTAATTATATTATTATTAGGCGTAATGGTGTTATTTATTAGTGGATTAGCGCAAGGTCTTGCTAGGGAAAATATTTCAATGTTAGATAATTTGAAAAGTGAAAAATATGTGATGCAAGATACGAAACAACCAAAAATCGAAAAATCTATAATAAACCCAACACAACAGAAGAAAATAGAAGACATCATAAATCAAAAACCTCTGAAAATTGCACCTCAAACATTAAAAGTTGATGGAAACGAAGAAGATGTACTCATGACGAATAAGGTTAAAAATAAGAAACCGAAATTAATAGATGGCCATTTTCCAAAGAAAAAGAATGAGATTGTTATCAATGAAAAGTTAACTGCTAAAAATATAGCAATAGGGGATACGATTAAAACGACAAAAGGAAATCGTTTAACTGTTTCTGGTGTGATAAAAGATACAATGCATGCACACAGTTCAATTGTGATGGCATCTAATAAAGGGTTTAATCATCTGAATAAACATAGCAGTATGGTTTATCCATTATCACACCTAAACCATAAGCAACAACAGAAATTGAATGATATAAAAGGTATCAAAGTATTTAGTAAGGATGACATTACAAATGAAATTCCAAGTTATAAAGCTGAACAAGCACCACTCAATATGATGATTACGAGCTTATTTGTAATTTCTGCAATCGTATTAAGTGCATTTTTCTATGTAATGACGATACAAAAAATTTCTGAAATTGGAATATTAAAAGCAATTGGTATTAAAACTAAGCATTTATTAAGTGCATTAATTACCCAAATATTAATTACGACATTGATAGCGGTACTTATTGCAGTTGGAGTAATTAGTTTATTGTCTCTTATTATGCCGGTTTCAATGCCATTCCATTTAACTATTGCGAATATCTCACTCGTCGTAGTGGTCTTTATTGTAGTTGCATTGATTGGTGCTACATTATCTTTAATAAAATTATTTAAAGTAGATCCTATAGAAGCTATTGGAGGGGCTGAATAATGTCGTTAGAAGTAAAGAATATTAATAAATCCTATGGACAAGGTGATTCAAAAACACAAGTATTAAAAGGTATAGACTTTGAAATTAAAAAAGGTGAATTTGTGATACTGACTGGTGCTTCCGGTTCAGGCAAAACAACATTATTAACGATATTAGGTGGATTGTTAACACAAGATAGCGGAGAAATCATATTTGATGACAAACCTTTATTTTCAAAAGATAACAAAGCAGTTGATCTACGCTTAAATGAAATAGGGTTTATTTTCCAATCCTCACACCTTGTCCCTTATCTAAAGGTAAGAGCACAATTAACAGTGATAGGTACTGAAGCAGGCCTCTCGAAAAGGGATGCAGTTAAAAGAGCGGACGAATTATTAAAACAAATTGGACTCGGACATCGATTAGATGTCTTTCCGCATATGTTATCTGGAGGAGAGAAGCAACGTGTTGCGATTATGCGCGCATTTATGAATAATCCTAAAATCGTGTTAGCAGATGAACCTACAGCGAGTCTAGATGCCCAACGTGCTACCGAGGTCGTTGAAATGATTAAATCACAAGTACAACAAAAAGACATGATTGGGTTGATGATCACACATGATCAAAGGTTATTTGAGTTTGCAGATCGTGTTATAGAATTAGATGATGGAAAAATCGTAAATAAATAACAAAATAAACGAGTTATTAAGTACTATAATGGTTGAAAAAGGCAATTTCTATTGAAATAATATAGAAATTGCCTTTTACTTTGATTGAATTGTAAAAAAGTGTCTTATTGTATATAAAAATTTATGTGCTATACATGCTTGTATATATAGAAAGCACAATAAGGCACTTTAATAGAAAAATGGTAATATTCATTTTATATAAACAGTAGCAAAAAATAATAAAGCAAAATACACAGTTAATAACCGTTTATATTGGAACATAAGGGCTAAAAAGTCACGTATCATTGCATATTCTAAAAAATGATAAGGCGTATGACTTCCTAAACCATGGAATTTCAGCTTTAATTTTTGACCTAAACGTAATGCGCGCATGATATGAAATTGACTTGTCACACATATAATATCAGCTGATTTTGTTTCCCTTTCTGATATAATTCTTTTAGTGAATTTAATATTTTCATACGTGTTAGTTGATTGGTTTTCCATGATAATCCTATTGTTTGGCACACCTTGTTGATGTAAATAACGTTGCATTGCTAATGCTTCTGATATAGGTTCGTCTTCTCCTTTGCCACCGCTTACTATGAAATGTGATTGAGGATTTAATTTATAAACATTTAATGCTTGATCTAAGCGATTTGCTAACATAGGAGGGACTTGTTCATTAAAGATACCAGCCCCAAGGACTAGTATATATTTATAATCTTCGTTGATATGCTTATATTGATAACTTGAGATATTTGATACATAAATAATAAAGGTAAATAATGCACTGAGTGCAATTGATGCGAGCCATAAAGCGATTGCACTAACGATGGGTAGCTGAGAGATGTATACTAAAATGCAAGTGAGTAAAGCGATTTTATAAATAATTGGAAATAGTCGCTTTAAAAATTGTAAACTCTGTTTATTTCGAAAGAATACTCTGTGTTTAAATAGTAGTAATAAACAGCCGATAATAATGAGTATAATGGAATCGATAGGCCAAGTCTGATTTATGATATGTACGAGAATGACGATGTATCCGAGCGAAATCATACTAAAATAGATATTGATATGTGTTAAAATTTTAAAGTTAAAAAACAGCCCAATTAAATAGATTCCTATAATTAAACTACAAACAAGCGTAAAGATATTCATGGTTCACCTCAAGTTATTTATCTGTATATTAAATGTAGTTGAATCAACAGAATTAAGCAACTGAATATATCGGTTTTAATATTTGTGAAGTATTCAACAATGTCTTCCTAGTCATATGATGTGAAATAAACAGTAGTACATGGCAGAATAACGCACAGCGTTTTTGAATTAAATTAGACTAAATATGTATATCAATCACATATTAAAACAGATATAATAATAGAGATAGTATAAAATACACTTTCATGGCTTCGTAGCATAAATCGAATAAGGTGAGACATTGATTTTGGATGAGGAAATCGTTAATATAGGTCGAGTATCTATTCATTTAAACTAACGTAAAGAATATAAAGAAGAGGTGATAATGATGCGACAATGTCCTAATTGTAAACGTGATGTAGAAGACAGCAAACATCAATGCCCACATTGTGGATTCCAGTTGTATGGTAAACGTACTAATAAAAACAATGACAAGTCTGAAGAAAAGTCAGGCAACAAGACAACACTTACGAAAGCGCAAAAGATCATCCCTTGGGGTATAGCAGGTTTTATTATTATTTTACTGATTATCATCTTCTTTTTATTACGTAATTTTAATTCTCCAGATGCTCAGTCAAAAATATTACTTAATGCGGTAGAAAATAATGATACACAAAAGCTTTCTACGTTATTGAGTACGAAAGAAAATAATGTCGACGATACTGAAGCGGCTCAATACATAAAGTATATTAAGAAAGAAGTTGGGCTAAAACGATTTTCGACAGAAGTGAAAAGTAAAATAAAAAATTTAAATGAGAGCGATAATAAAGTTTCTTCAAATATTTTGGCTAACAATGGTGATAGTGTTTTAAAAATAACTAAAAATGGAACGCGTTACTTATTCTTCGATAACATGAATTTTACAGCTCCGACAAAAGAAGCAGTTGTTAAACCTAAATATAAAACAACTTATTTATTCAAGTCAGATGGTAAACAGAAAAAAGTTATTGCTGAAAAAAATCAAAAAACATCATTAGGTAAATTTATTCCAGGTGAATATATATTGGATGCGAAAAAGAAAATGTCTAATGGTCAGTTTATCGGTCAGTTGAAATTTGATTTTAGAGATAGTGATAGTGGCACTGTTAATGTTAACGAAGATTTTAATGAAGCTTATATCAATGTAGATTTAAACGGGGCGAAGAATATAGATAAGAAATCAGTTAAGGTTAAGATAAACGATAAAACATTTAACTATAAAAAAGGTCAATCTATAGGTCCATTCCCACAAACAAAATCACTAACAGTTTCAGCAGAAGGGAAAGCTAAAAAGAAAACATTTAAATCTGCAAAGACGACAGTCATCCCAGATAACTTAAAAGAAGATACCCAAGTATCAGTAGAGTTTGATGATGATGAAATTAATAAGTATGTGAAGAAAAAAGAGAAGGAATCGAGTAGTTTTAGCGATAAAATCTCTAAGTTTCTAACAAAATTCACGTCAGCCCACAATAAGGCGGATAATAAAGGTGAATTTGCTTTAGTATCTCCATTGTTAAAGAAAGACTCTGATTCATATAAATCGATTAAAAAGTCGGTCGATTCTGATGATAAGTTAAAACTCAACCAGCCTCAGATTACTGATGTTGTGAAAAAAGGTAAACAATTCTATGTCACAGCAACATCATTGAAAGATAACGGGGAATATGAAAAATCTGACTATCAATTAGAAGGTACAAATAAAGCGAATGATTTAAAGTTAGTTAAATACGATGAGTAAAGTTAATTGTTTGAATCTGAGACATAAATAAATGTCTCAGATTTTTTGTCTATTAAGAGGGAGCACGAAATCTCTTTTAGAAAATTCGATTTCTGTCCCACGCCTTTTTTCTCTAAAATTTAAATAGTATAAATAATATATGGATTGTTCAATATTATGCACTTTCAAGCTATAATAGTTTATATCATTTTTATAGTTAAACTATATTTTAATATAGATGATTGGAACAGGAGGTCTTCAATGACTGAAAAAGAAACGACCAATAAACAATCAACATTATTTACAATTATATTAGGTGCTTTAACTGCAATTGGTGCTCTGTCTATAGATATGTTTTTACCAGGTTTGCCTCAAATACAAAGTGACTTTAATACAACAACGACACATGCACAGATGGCAGTTTCGATGTTCTTGATAGGACTTGCGTTAGGAAATCTATTCGTAGGGCCGATATCTGATGCGTTGGGAAGAAAGAAACCACTCATATTCGCAATGGGATTATTTACATTAGCGAGTATCGGAATATGTTTCACGAATAGTATTGAATTTATGTTAGC
Source organism: Staphylococcus hsinchuensis (assembly GCF_038789205.1). NCBI lineage: Bacteria > Bacillati > Bacillota > Bacilli > Caryophanales > Staphylococcaceae > Staphylococcus > Staphylococcus hsinchuensis. The sequence continues at coordinate 259,237 of NZ_CP128355.1, read as the reverse complement.
CTTGCGTTTTGTTCAAGGATTATGTGGCGGTGCAGGTGCTGTGATTTCTAGAGCGATTGCGAGCGATTTGTATAGCGGGAAGCAGTTAACACAGTTTCTAGCATTACTAATGTTAGTCAATGGCATTGCGCCAATCATTGCTCCCACTATTGGAGGAGGTATTATTACATATGCTAACTGGCGAATGGTCTTTATCGTATTAACTGTGTTTGGCATATTGATGCTCGTAGGCTCAACAATTAAAGTAAATGAAACATTGACTTCTGAACATCGAGAACCACCTCAAATCCTGATAATTTTTAGAAACTTTCTAACTTTATTACGAAGCGCCCACTTTGTATTACCGATGCTGATTCAAGGCGTTACGTTCGTAATGCTATTTAGCTATATTTCTGCCTCACCCTTTATTACTCAACGCGTATACAGTTTGACTGCACAACAATTCAGTTATATGTTTGCGGGGATAGGAATTACCCTGATTATTTCAAGTCAACTTACAGGTAAGTTAGTCAATTATATCGAACGTCAATATTTATTACGCACTTTAACTGCCATACAAATTATAGGGGTAGTTTGTGTAGTCACTACACTTACTGCGCACTTACCCATAGTGGTGTTAATTGCAGGTTTTATATTGTTAGTTGCTCCTGTGACGGGTGTTTCAACGTTGGCTTTTTCAATTGCTATGGATGAAAGTACTGTCGGTAATGGAAGTGCCTCAAGTTTACTTGGATTAATACAATCATTACTTGGCGGAGTTGCTTCATCACTCGTAGGTTTAATGGGGGAACAAAATATCATACCATATGTAGTTATTATTATTGTGGCAGGCATATGTTTAATCGTATTACAAACTTTAAATTATATTGTATTCCGAAAAAGTAATATTTAAATAGTAAAAAGCGATCAATCTAAGCAAATGTAGATTGGTCGCTTTTCTATCTTAATTGTGTCATTGTCTTCTTACTCTTAGCACATTCTCAAGCAAAATTTTTGCTAGCTCTTCAGGGGTTTCTTGACAACCTTTGTAAATCCAAAAGTATATAACTCCAATTTCACCTCCGACGATATAAGTGACCATTTGTTTTTGATGTTCTATCGACGAATAGTTTTTTAACATTTGTTGATATACTTGTTTCGTATTTTTAATATAATCTTTAATTAACGAACGGTTAGGATGAACTACAATGATTGCATGAAAGAAAGTATAATGTCGACGTACGTACGTTAATAATATTTTGAAAAATTTATATACTTTGATATTCCTGTTTGTTTTGTTTTTTAAACTGTTATTGAGTGCATCTAATAATTTTAAATATTTTTGTAAATGGTGGGCTTGAATTTTTGAAATGAGGTCGTATTTATCTTCAAAATATTTATAAAAAGTAGTTCTGTTTACACCACTATAAGCACATAACATTTTTATTGTTATTTCCTCAAAAGGATATTCCTTTAATAATAAAATCATATTTTGAATAATCTTACGTTTTGCGGTTGATTTCATATATTCTCCTCACCAGTCATGTTTTAGATAGGTCAACACATTTGATGCAAGTGTTGGTGTTTTTTTCATATCTACGTTCTTATAATAAATAAGGTGACTTATAAAAGCAAATAGGAGGTAAGTGGAATGAAAAAAATGGTTTTAATAAATATCATTACCATTGTAGTTCTTGTAATCATAGGCGTAGTTGGTTTCCATTTTTATAACCAAGCTACAAGTTTCGTCAGTACTGACAATGCCAAAGTAGATGGCAAACAAATCAAAATTTCTGCCCCAGCAAATGGTGAGGTCAAATCTTTAGATGTTAAAGAAAATGACAAATTAGATAAAGGTGACAAAGTCGCTGAAATCGCAGCTAAAGGTGATAACGGCCAATCTCAAAATATGGATATTAAAATGCCACAAGATGGTACAATCGTGAAAACGGATAGCACAAAAGGATCTATGGCTCAAGCAGGTACACCGATTGCATATGCGTATAATTTAGATGATTCTTACATCACAGCAAATGTTGATGAAAAAGATATTAAAGATGTAGAAGAAGGTAAAGATGTAGATATCAAATTAGATGGTGAAGATTCAAACATTAAAGGTACAGTAGAAAGCGTTTGAAAAGCAACAGCTTCTAGTTTCTCATTAATGCCTTCATCTAATAGCGATGGCAATTATACAAAAGTTTCACAAGTGATTCCAGTTAAGATTTCACTTGATTCTAAACCATCTGAAAATGTTGTTCCAGGAATGAACGCTGAAGTTAAAATTCATAAAAATTAAGGGGGGTCTTTAAATGTCAGCGGCCTTCATAGTGATTTACGTAATTATAGCGCTCATTCTAGTTGGTTTGATTAACTTATTCTTTGTTAAAGGAAGAAAAAAGAAATCAAAACAAACGATGGAACAATCAACATCTAATCACAATACTTCAAATGAAAGTTATCAATCTAAATTTAATGTGCGAGATCAAGAAAAACAATCTGAAGATGTTGAAAGCAATGCACGTCACAACGATACACAATCAACACAAAGTAAAAACGACACAACTCAAGAAGTAAACGATAGTAATACTGAAGATAAAGATCATGAAAAAATCAATCCTCAATCAGATGAAGCAATTGTAAACGAGAAGCTTAAAAATAAACATAGTTCATTTATGTTTGGTAAAGGGACATCTCAAACTAAAATATTAATAGCAATGATATTTGGTATGTTTATTGCGATTTTAAACCAAACGCTATTAAACGTTGCCTTACCAAAAATAAACACTGACTTCAATATTTCTTCTAATACAGGTCAATGGTTGATGACAGGTTTCATGCTAGTGAACGGAATCTTAATCCCGGTCAGTGCATTCTTGTTTAATAAGTATTCTTATAGAAAATTATTCTTAGTTTCAATGTCTTTATTCACGTTAGGTTCTCTCGTCTGTGGTTTATCCGGTTCATTTACAATGATGATGGCTGGTCGTGTGTTACAAGCGATCGGTGCCGGCGTCTTAATGCCATTAGGAACAAACGTGTTTATGACGATATTCCCACCTGAAAAACGTGGTGCTGCTATGGGTACACTCGGTATTGCGATGATTTTAGCCCCCGCAATTGGCCCGACGTTATCAGGTTATATCGTTGAAAATTACCACTGGAACGTGATGTTCTACGGTATGTTTATTATTGGATTAGTTTCGTTACTCATTTCTTATGTATGGTTCAAAGTATACCAAGTTACTTCAAATCCTAAAGCTGATATTCCTGGAATTATTTGTAGTACCATTGGTTTTGGTGCACTGTTATATGGATTTAGTGAAGCGGGGAATAATACGTGGACATCACCAATTGTTCTTATTTCACTTATCATTGGTATCATCTTCATAGTCTTATTTGTTGTACGTGAAATGACAATGCGTGTACCAATGTTAAATATGGAAGTGTTAAAATACTCAGGCTTCACACTTACGACAGTCATCAATATGATTGTAACGATGAGTTTATTCGGTGGTATGATCTTATTGCCACTATATTTACAAAATATGAGAGGATTTACGGCAATTCAATCAGGACTTCTACTGCTTCCAGGTGCATTAATCATGGGTGTAATCGGTCCGATTGCAGGTCGTTTATTAGATAAGATTGGTATCAAACCATTAGCTTTAATCGGTACAGGTATTATGACCTTTGCGACATGGGAATTAACGAAGTTAAATATGAATACCACATATGGACATTTAATGTTAATTTATATTATTCGTTCATTTGGTATGAGTTTTATTATGATGCCAATAATGACTGCAGGTATGAACGCATTACCTCAACGTTTAATCCCTCATGGCAATGCGTTATCTAATACGTTAAGACAACTTGCAGGTTCAATCGGTACAGCATTATTAGTTACAGTGATGTCTACCCAAACTACAAAGCACGCTGCAACATATGCACAAGATTTAGATAAAACGAGTCCATTTATTAAAGATAGACTACAAGAAATGGCTCAGGCAATGGGTGGCGAACAAATGGCCACACAACAAATTCTACAATTTGTACAAAAACTTGCTTCTATCAATGGTGTTAATAGTGCATTTATCGTTGCTACTGGATTAAGTGGTTTAGCATTTATTCTCAGTATCTTCCTCAAAGGAAAAGAACATTATATTTCTAAAGAAAAATAACGATAGCATAAAAAAGCCCAAGTGCGATAATTAGCACTTGGGTCTTTTTTTGTATTCATTTAAATAAACACATATTTCAAATTAATGTACGCTACGGTTTCTAAAGAACAAACTAATAAACAACAGTGCCAGGGCACAAATTAATAAAATAAATGCATTGTGAATCGCATTGGATTGTGTAACAATCTGATCAGGTTTAACAGATAATGAAAATTCATTTATTTTATCAGCGATTCTGTTTGCAATATTGTTTATTAAATAAGAAAAACCGAATGTGATGACGAACATGATTGCTATAATGAAAAAGTTTAAAATCTTTAATGCAGTTCTATTAAATAGCATTGTCAAAATAGTTAAAATAATACTGATAATACCTGCAATAAAGAAGGCGTAAAATACAATAATTAATTGGTCAATGACTTGTTGGAGATTATCGATATTTTGAATGTTTAAGTTCAAATTGCCAATATCATTCATAGTATTTTGGAAATCCGTCAATTGGTGAAAGTTAATCGTTTTATCGACAAAGACTAATTTAAAGATAGGATCTTTAAACATACTGTAAACGGAAATGGTCACTAATATCAGTACGATAAATTGGATAATTAAACTAATCCATGATCTTTTCTTCTTTCCTCGTGACATAACTCTATGCAAGGGTTCATGTGTCAAAGTATGTTCGAAATCCCTGAGGTGTTGTTTTTGAGACATAACATGCTCCTTTCTAACAAGTGGTCACTATTGAATTATTTTAGAATATTTAAAATGAATTTGTTATAATATGTAACAAGTGATTTATTTTAAATAAAGTACGAATGTGGTTTTCAAACTAGTGATCTTTTTATTATTCTCATTATATTATACGAGTTTCTAATTGTCATGATATACATTTCCTCATCATATTTAAAGAATTACATGTTACCGTTAATCATAAGGGGCTACTTAATATTACTTAGATAGGATTGATAATAGATGAAATCAAAGTTAGCAACGAAATTTATTAACAAATATTTATTACCACAAAGATCAATACTGTTTAAGGATGAACAGCATTTTGAAAAATTTTTAACTAAAAGAGAAAGTGTAAATGCAAAAAAGCATAAAAAACCTGAAACGCTTAATGTTAAATCAGATTTAGATAAAGATGCTCTAGGTGATATGCAATTATTTAGATTTAGATTTAGACATAGTCACGAGAAAAAAATATTATATATTCATGGTGGGTATAACATATTTCAGCCATCAGCATTCCATTGGCGATTTATGGATAAGCTTGCCTTAAGTACTTTGTATGAAGTGGTGATGCCTATTTATCCTAAGACACCGTCATTTCATTTAGAAGACACATATCAAGCCGTATTAAAAGTTTATGAGCAACTATTATCTGAAGTACAAGCACAGGATATAGTGATAATGGGTGATGGTACTGGTGGCGCATTGGCACTGAGCTTTGTGCAGCAATTACAAGCAAATAATCAGCCACTACCTAATAAAGTTTATTTAATTTCACCAATGTTAGATGCACAATTAGATAATAATGAAATTACGTCACAATTAGAAGATAAAGATGTCATCGTCAAAAAGGATGGACTTAAAAAGATACTCCAACAATGGGCTGGCGACGTACCATTGGATGATGCGCGCATTTCCCCTATAAATGGCAATTTAATCGGACTGCCTCCAGTGTTTATGTTTGGAGGTACAAGAGAAATTTACAATCCTGATATGGTTAAGTTAGAACAAATCTTAAAATCTGAACAACAACCGGTTCATTATTTTGAATATCCAAAAATGGTGAATGCTTTTGCACTATTACCAATCAGAGAATCTCATAAAGTAGTGAAACAAATTGTAAATACGATTAATCAATAGAACACGACGCCTTAATGCGTATGCTAAAAGAAGGCGAAAATACTTAACAAGGCAGGACACAATGAGTGTTTTAAACAGTTGGTTTAACCGCACAATTTGTCCCGCCTTGTTTTTTAATTGGTCTTATTCATTTGTTCAAAAACGAATTGTTGCCCTAAAGCATGATAGTACTTTGATATAACTTGTTCAAAATCATCATTTGGTTCAGACATATTAGAAAAGTATTTTTTGTTACTATCTAATTGTTCTTTAACCATTTGTTCAGTTGATTTATAACTCGATAAAAATTCACTTTCGTCTGGATGTTGCTCTATTAAATTAAAGATGTGGTCTGTTGCTCGTTTCTGACCTTGGAGGTAACTTATTTCAATTCCACGTTTGATGAGTTTTGTATCTGGACCATTTATGACGAGTGCTTTCTCTTGATTTAGTTCTGTCAGCTGAGCTTTAATTTCATCGTATATGTCATAAAGTTGAGAATGAATCGCATCTTTTTTAGATTGTGTCATGATTAACGTCCTCCGTCTCATTTCGGAATATCTATACGATGACCGAGTTGCTTCGGCCAGTCAATTTGTGGTTGTTCTTTATAGTACTGCTGAATTTGTTTGGCATATTGTTCAGGAAACGGTGCAGTTTTACGTGTCTCTCTACTTATGCCTAACATCATAACTTCGTTCGTTGCTACAGTTGTGCCGTCCGGTTTAGTCATTATATTGAAAAAGTGAACGCGTTTCTCATCATAATTATAAATATAAACATTTATTTCGAAGGCCTCATTTTTTAGTAATTCCGCTAAATAACTTGTATGTTCTTCAACAGTAAACATCGTGTATTTTAACTGTTCTCTTTCCTCGAGGGATAATCCATTTTCGTAATTAAATTCATTTATAGCTTTACTGAATAAAATATTATAATTTGCATCATGCACATGACCATTGTGATCAATCATATCTTCCGTAACTGTTTGTGTTAGTTTGAAATTTTTAGACATAGTGCAATCTCCTTTCTGTTAAGAATTTGAAAATATTAAATAACATTCGGATAACTTATTAAGTAATCATCATACATATTTCCCGATTCGTGATAAAATAAAGTAAACGATTTGAGGTGATTGTAATGACTGTCATGATAAAGTATAAAACTGAACAAAATACTTTAGCTTCAGTGAATCATGTTGATGACATACCTGAAAATGCGTCATTCATATGGTATGACTTTGATGATCCTACTGAATCAGAAAGTCACATGTTATTAACGGATTTTAACTTTAATAAACTAGAAATTGATGATACAGTAAATGGGACGCCGAGAGCAAAATTTAAAGCGTATGATACATATCAATATATGGTGTTTCATGATTTGAATCAACCTAATTATTCCATAAAGGCCTTGAATATTTTTATCCATGACAATACATTAATTACATATCACCATCATGAATTTGATATTGAACAACAAATTGAATACATCATACAGAAATATAATGATTTAAAGGTAATAGATATCGTTTTATTTCTTTTAGATCAATTAGTGGATCAATATTTTGATAAGGTTCATGAAGTAGAGGATCGCGTATTTGAGTTTGAGGATCATCATATAGAAGATAGCGCGAACCCATCCTTTATGGATAAGGTATATCGATTACGTTCAAAGATTATTAAACTCCAACGACTTATCTATCCGATGCATGAATTGGTTGATGATTTGAAAGAGAGCCCTAAATTACTTGTAGATGATAAAAATCATCTGTATATTCAACATATAGAAGATCATTTAATTAAACAAATTCACATATTAAAGCAATCTCAAGAAATGACAAATGAAATTAGAGATAACAATTTATCTTACACTTCTTTTAAAATGAATCGCGTTATGCAAGTGCTTACGTTAGTATCGGTTATATTCTTACCATTAACTTTAATCAGTGGTATTTATGGTATGAACTTTGAGAATATGCCAGAATTAAAATGGCACTACGGTTACTTTATCGTACTTGCTGTCATGTTATTGATTAGCATAAGTTGTATTGTGTATTTCAAAAAGAAGAAGTGGTTTTAATATAATTGAAAAAATGACTATTTAAAAAAGCTAGAATAAAGATTAAAGGTAGGAGACGACATGAGTGATTTAAAAAGAGAACAGCGAAAAAATGAACACGTTGAAATAGCTATGGCTCAAGAAGATGCCAATATTTCTGATTTTGATGGAATGCGTTTTGTTCATCATTCTATCCCAAACATTGATGTGAAAGACGTATCATTGGAAAGTGAATTAAAAGACTTCACATTACAGCAACCACTTTACATCAATGCGATGACAGGCGGAAGTGACTGGACGAAACAAATCAATGAGAAACTTGCTAAAGTAGCAAAAGAGACGAACATGGCTATGGCTGTGGGGTCAACTCATGCCGCACTACGAAACCCTGATATGGCATCTTCATTTAGCGTGGTAAGAGATGTGAATCCAGAAGGTATTATTTTTAGTAACGTAGGTGCTGATGTACCAGTAGATAAAGCGATTGAATCAGTGAAATTACTTGATGCTCAAGCTTTACAAGTACACGTGAATGCACCGCAAGAGCTAGTTATGCCAGAAGGGAATAGAATATTTTCTACATGGATTGATAATTTATCACAAATTGTTGCTCGTGTTGACGTCCCTGTCATTGTTAAAGAAGTTGGTTTCGGGATGAGCAAAGAGACGATTAAACAATTAAATGAAATAGGTATTCATTACGTAGATGTAAGTGGTCGTGGAGGTACGAACTTTGTTCATATTGAAAATGCGCGTCGCGAACACAAAGATATGGACTATTTAAGTATGTGGGGACAATCTACAGTTGAGTCGCTATTAGAAAGTACATCATATCAAAATGATATGAATATATTGGCAAGTGGTGGTGTGCGTACACCATTAGATGCAATCAAATGTCTCGCTTTAGGTGCGAGTGCTGTAGGTATGTCAAGACCGTTCTTAAACCAAGTAGAATCTAATGGTATTGACGCAACTATAGAATATGCAGAGCAATTTACTGAACATATGAAAAAGATTATGACAATGCTTGATGCACAAAATATAGATACTTTAAAACATAGCCAAATTATATATAGTAATAAATTGTTATCTTGGATTGAACAACGCGGTTTAGATATTAGATAACTTAAAAAGGGAGCGGGACAGAAATCGAATTTTCTAATAGAAATTTCGTAGTCCCACCCCGGCAAGGATGACTAGGATTGAAAAAAGCTTGTTCTAAGCGTATTTTCAATTCAGACATCTACTGCCACATTGATAAAGAGTCTGAGACACTTATTTTTGTCTCAGACTCTTTTTATATTTGTTTACTCCGTATTTATTTAAATAAATTTATAAATGTCATCACGATAGGTACACCAAGTAAATCTATTAAAAATGCACCTACGATTGGTACAACGAGATATGCTTTAGGTGATGCACCGAACTTTTTAGTAATAACATCTAAGTTTGCCATCGCATTAGGCGTTGCACCTAAACCGTGTCCTAAGAAACCGCCGATCATTACGGCAGCGTCATAGTTTTTACCGAGACCACGGAATACAACAAAGACAGAAAATAAGACGATAAAGATAACTTGTACTAATACGATAATAATAAGTGGAATAGCGAGTTGGTACACTTCTGTTAACTTAATGTTCATCAGTGCGATTGACAAGAACAATCCGAGAGAAACATCGCTAATATTATCCACGATTTTCATATCGATAAGATTTAAATTACCATATTCTGAAATATTTCTAATTATAACTGCTACAAACATCGCACCAACATAGATTGGAATGTTTTGGCCAGTTAAATCAGAGAAAGTGTTTCCTATGTATGAACCAATCGCCATACATACTACAATAATTGTGAATTGTATAATAAATACAGTAGTTGGTTTCATACGATTATGTAAATGTTTATTACCGTCGACTTTACCGTAGTCTGTCGTAGTAGCATGAATATCTTCTGGCTTTAAATTGTATTTCTTAATCAAGTATTTCACGACAGGGCCACCAATTAAACCGCCAGCCACGAGTCCGAGTGTAGCTGCCGCTAATGCTGCAGTTAAAGCTGAATCCACACCCATTTCTTGTAATGTCTTACCGTAAGCAGCAGCGTTTCCGTGTCCACCTTCCATTGACATTGAACCAGCAGTCATACCTAGTAAAGGAGGTATATTTAATACTTTAGCTAGAGAAACACCAATGATATTCTGACAGATGGCAAGTAAGCCACAAAAGACAAAATATAAAATTAATACCTTTCCACCTAATTTTAATAATTTAAGTGAAGCGCCGAGACCTATTGTAGTGAAAAAGGCCATCATAAAGAAATTCTGAATAAACTCCGAGTCCAATTTGATTGTAATTATGTTTAATGATTCTAAAATCGCTACAAGTATAGAAAATAGTAATCCGCCTATAACAGGTGCTGGAATACATAAGCGACGTAAAATAGAGACGTTATTTGCAATATATGTACCAAGTAAATATAAGACACTTGCTAACGCTAACGTTGTAATAGCATCTAGTTTTAACATATTCTTCCCCCTTATTAAAATATAGCTTCAAACAAAGGTTAAATTGACCGTTAAAATATATATCTAAGAAAACGTTTACAAAAACCCACGATAGCTATTATACATAAAAAAAACTATAGATGCTAGGAAAAAATATAATAATTATATAAATCACTAAACATTTTTAATGACGAAAAGCGATTTTTGATATAATATATATCATAGTGAAATAATAGGAAATAAGGAGTAAAAATATGTCTGATTCATTAAGAAGTCAAAAGCAGTATGGTGCTTTGGCGTTATTGCCGCTCGTCATCTTTTTACTATTATATATAGGGGTAGGGATTACCTTTACAATAATGGGCAAAGAAGATGCATTTAATCAGCTACCACGTCATGTTGCAGTATTTATAGGGATTGTTATAGCATGGACATGTTATGATCGCAAAACGTCATTCGCAAAAAAGGTACAAATCTTTACAGAAAACGCAGGTAACTCAAGTATTGTAAATTTAGGGTTGATCTTATTACTTGCCGGTGCATTTTCAACAGTTACGTCTGAAATGGGCGGTAAAACAGCGATGGTCAATATGGGATTATCTGTTATACCACCGAGTTTATTAATCCCTGGTATATTCATTATGAGTGGATTTGCAGCATTAACATTAGGTACATCCACAGGCGCACAAGCAGCCTTTATACCAGTAGGTGTCGCCGTTGCGCAAGCAGCTGATTTGAGTGTTGCTGCTGCCGGTGCGGCAGTTATAGCTGGTGCTTATTTCGGTGACAATTTATCAATTATTTCAGATACTACGATTGCTGCTACAAACGGTGTCGGTGCAAAAATGAAAGATAAATTTAGAATGAACGTCTTAATAGCAGTACCTGCAGCAATTATCACAGCGATATTTTACGCAATTATAGGTGGCACAGGTCATGTAAAAGGTGATTTAAGTTTTAACTTTTTAAATATATTACCTTATATATTCGTCTTAGTTGCAGCAATTGCAGGTTTAGATGTTGTCCTCGTATTAATTATTGGAATTATCATGGCAGGATTACTTGGTATCGTGCAAGGCAAATTTGGAGTGTTTGATTTTACGAAATCTATCGGAGACGGCATGGAAAGTATGTTCTTAATCTTTTTAGTCGCTTTCCTAGTATCAGGATTAGTCGCGTTGATTAGATATTATGGTGGTATCGATTGGATTATCAAGACGATGAAAGAAAAAGCTAAAGGTCGTAAAAGTGCGGAATATGTAATCAGTCTAATGTCAGGTATCTTAGCGGCAGCGCTTTCTCATAATACGTTAGCAATTATTATTTCAGCACCGATCGCTAAAGAAATCGGCGATGAATACAAAGTTCCACCTAAACGCATGGCAAGCTTACTCGATATATTCGCGTGTTGTGCGTTAATGGTCTTACCACACGATAGTGGGATGTTAATGGCAGAAAAATACGGCCATGTGTCTTATTTAGATGTGCTACAATATTCAATCTATCCTGTCATATTTATATTATGTACGGTAATTACAATTCAGTTCGGATTATTAGATAGACCAAAGAAGACTAAGTAGGAATTTTAAAGAAAATTAAAATTTTTAGTATTTAAATAAAAAGAAGCAGGGACATAGATGCATGTCTCTGCTTCTTTTTTATCGCCATGTTTCTTCTGGTAACTGCATGTCTGATTTACGCATTTTTGAAACGTAGGGATTACCATGTACGGTGTAGCGTAAGGGTGTATGGGTCCATTCGCCTTTATTAGGAATGCCAACACGTGCACTTTCGTCAATATGACGTGGAAATTTTCGACGCTTTGTATCAATCTTGAGACGTCCTTCATTCAATCTAGAGCCATCGAGGTGTCTTGGTATATTAAATGCTTTCGTCCATTTACCGGGGCCATTGGTTAATTCGTAACCCCTCTTACCTCTGTTTAATTGCATCGTTTCAATGTTATCCTCAGGTTCTACTGCTCTGATGAGCACTCCTTCTGGTACACCTTCTGCTTGAGTTACAAAGTTGATTAGTAAATGTGTGTGCATAACATGTCCGTAAATTGTACCACCTGATTTATACAATGAGCGAACTTTAGGTGTTTGTTTGCCATTATATCCATGTGCGGCTCTGTCTTTAAACCCGAGATAGGCTTCGGTTTCAACGATATAACCTGTATAGGTATGTATATCATCTTGGAATATCACGCGAACGCCTAATAAATCTTTTGCAATTGAACACGTATCTCTTGTTAAAAAATCCATTATTATGCCTCCATCGCTAAGTGTAATTTTAAGATAAAGTTGGTACTTTAAATATTTTTGAAAAATAATATTACTTTTTATAACTAGTTTTGTTAAACTATAAATGTATTAGATAAGTACTATGTATCAATAAATACATATACCCTAAATATACATAAATTTGTTAATTGTACATATTGTTACTATCTAATAATTATAAATAAAAAGTAGGGGACTTATGGAGAAAAAAGTAGGTTTTAAGGAAGCTTTGAAGCTTTTCTGGCAAAACTATGTTAATTTCAAGGGACGCTCTCGTAGAAGTGAATACTGGTATATGACGCTATGGCATATAATCTTTATGATACCAGCCTATGCCTTAATATTTATCGGAATGGTTATGGCTATCGCTGGTTTTGGTGATAACAATGGTGGCGTTGGTACGATAGGTTTAATTGTATTATTTTTAGCTTGGATATACCTTATCTTGTATGCATTAGCAACATTTATTCCAAATATCTCTATATTAGTGAGAAGATTTCATGATACTGGCCGTTCGATGCTTATGCCTTTAATTGGTATTGGCGCAGGTATTTTTGGATACATTATTCTCATCATTATTTCTTCAATGGATCCAGAATTCAATAGTGTCGTTAGTATCTTGTTTTCATTAATTATTTATTTAATTATGATAGGTTTAGGCATTTATAATTTTGTAATTACTTTATTGGACAGTGAACCTAATAATAATAAATATGGTCCAAGTCCAAAATATCATTCACAAAATAACCATGTAAATAATCAGTATAATTCAAACATTTAATAAAAAAACGGTGCATTTATATATGCGCCGTTTTTATTTTAATCGTGAGAGATGTGGATATGATTGGCCGAGTAGATCGTGAAGAGCTTTGTAACGTTCGAACTGTTTTTGATAGGCTGTGACTTTATCTGGATTGGGTTGCTTTCGATAATAAACAGGTTGTTTCATATACTCAACAGTTTCTCGTAAAGAATTATAAGCGCCTCCTACAGTGGCACCTAGCATTGCCGCACCTAAAGCGGTAGCGTTGGTAGAATCAATGACGACAACTTCTTTATTTAATACATTTGAATAATAACGATATAAATTAAAAAGGCTTAACAAAAGGTTTTATAGCGATTTAAGGTTATTTTTAACATAAAAAAAGGGCAGAAAAAGGGCAACTTGTGAAAGTTTTGCAATTTCTGTCCTTATTTATTTGCTTATTTTTTCTAATTTATTCATCATGTCTTTATCCATTTGTTCAGTAACATGAGAATAAATTTTTAAAGTTGTATTATGGTCGGTGTGTCCGACACGTTCCATAATAGCTTTTAATGACACACCTAATTGTGAAAGCATAGAGATGTGGCTGTGACGCATGGAGTGACTGGATATATGCTTTTTAATGCATACGTTTTTTGCAGATTTCTGAACAATTTTATTTATTGAAACTGTATTTAGAGGATTACCTTTTATGTTTGTAAATATAAAACCTCTATCGTTATATTTTGGTTCCCATTGAGCTAGCTTTTTATTTTGTAACATTGCTTTTTTTAGTATGTCGCAACTTCTTGAAGTTAAAGAAATGGTTCTATAAGAAGATTCGGTTTTAGTTGTATCTTTGATTCCGTATCCATTGCCTTGTTTTGTCCAATGTATCGTTCCATCAATCTCAAGCGTTTTATTTTTAAAATCTATGTTCTTAGGTTGTATTGCTAACAGTTCGCCTACACGCATACCGTTTAATGCTAAAAATTCAACAATATATGATGTCATTAATAGGTTTTGTTTATTTGCTTTTACATCAGTTTCATCAATCGAATTATAAATATTTTCTACAAGTTTATCAATCTCATGCTTTTCCAGATAATTCTCACGTTTTGCTTTTATTTCTTCCCTAGATTTAGCTTTTTTAGGTATGATAACTCTATCTATAAAGTCAATATTATTAATGTCATAGTGATTTTTAGCATAATTTAATATGTTTTTAACTGTTGACCAGTTATGCGTTAAATAAGCATGCGAGACTTCTTTATGAGCCTCATCAATAAATTCTTGTAATATCACATTATTAATATTCTTTACTAGAACATCTTTAGGGATATATTTTTTTATAAATTTAATGTTACATTTTCTTAAAACAATCGTTGTTTGTTTTGCACCAGAAGTTTTTTTATACGTATCTAACCACTCATCACATAACTGATGAAATGTTAAAGTTTTAATGTTGTTCGGTGTTTTATCCTTAATCTTAGCCTCTATACGCTCATTTAAGCGTCTCTGAGCCTCTTTTTGTGATTGCTTACCCTTTTTATTCATATTGACGCAAACCCGTCGCCATTTATCTGTGTAGGGGTCTTTATACTTCTCATAAAACCGATATTTAAGTTGGCCATGTTTATCGGTGTATTCCTCATACCACATTTATAATCACTCCTTTCTATTCGTTTGGTATTCTCTTAGAATATCGTCGATGTTTTTAGTTATAAATGATTCAATATCTTGCGATTTACTTAGCTGAATTGTTTTAATTAAATCGTTAGTGAATAATTTTTTAGTGTTATTTTCTCTTATTTCATAAAATTGTGGGTAGTCTTTTAATGTATCTAAATCGGGGTATTTCATTTCATATTTATCTAAAATTCTATATAAATTAGTAAATAAATCATGCATATCTTTTAATAGATTTGGGTCTAAATTATTTATAGCATTCACATTTATAATTGAATCGCTTAATTCAGGGAACTTATTTGTATTTGGTTCAATCGTCATTATTTTCTTTTCACTGTCATATTTTTCTAAATCTCTTAAAATTTGCAGAACCTTACGCCTAATTGAATGTATTAGGTTTGGATTAGATATGTGTTCACGTTCGTATTCATTTACAAATATGTTTAGCATAGGCCAACAATAATTAAATAGTCCATCAATATCATCTATCGTATGTACTTCCTCACTATATAGAGGGTCATTAAAAACTGCGTTTATACCTCTTATAATCAAGTCATTTCTTTTATTTACGTCAAAAAAGCGTAATGCCTTACCGTCATGCGTAGTATTTGGATACATATCTATTAAATGGTTGTAAAATTCTTTTCCGACTTTTAGAGTTTTATCATCTAAACCATGTAATAAATAATCGACACTTACATTACCAAGTTCGGCAATTTTTTGAAGTCTTTTTTTATTAGGTAATTGCTTACCATTTTCCCAATTTGATACAACGCCAGACTTAACAGATTTATTTTTATCAATAGTTTCACCGAATTTAGTCATGGATTGTCCAAGTTCAAGGCGTATATTTTTGATTCTTTTGCCCACTCCAATTTTATCCAAGTATATCACCTCATAAGCGATTATATAACATATTGTTATGTTTTGCTATGTTTTTTGTTGACTTTTTCATAACGCTATGTTTTACTATGTTTAGGAGGTGGCAAAAATGAACAAAATAGCTGGTTATCGAAAAATGTTAGGAAAAACACAAGATTCAATGGCTGAAGAATTTGGAATATCTACACAGTCATACAGAATGAAAGAGAACGGAAAAACAAACTTTAATATTAATGAAATGACCTTATTTAGAGATATGTTAAGAAAAAAACTTTTTCCAAAAATTACCATTGATGAAATTTTTTTTAGTTAGTTCACTATGAATTACTATGTTAGGAGGAAAAATATATGCCACATACAAAACTGCAAGATATACCAACAAAACAAAATACAGCAGTCGAACCCGAGCAAGTTGTATTTTATCCAAAGTTCGCACAACCGAAAGCATTAGGGCAAGTGTTCGGAATTTCAACGAGTACGGTAAGACGTTATTTAAAGCAATGGGAGGACGATAACAAAGGAGTTCAAGATTTATATTTTTATCTTTCTCCAACATTGAAAGTCATTAATATTCAAAAGTTTGAGGAGTATTTTAAGAAATGCAACAAGGAGTGGTTATAATGGTTCGTTATTCATTAACTGTTGCTTTTATCACTGTTGTAGCGTTTGAAATAGGTTTGCTCACAAGTAACATGTACCTTGCCATTACGACACAAGTATTAACAAGTATTTTAGCTATACCATTAAATAATAAGGAGATTGATGAAGATGAAGAAATTAAATAAACAGGATTATAAAACAATTATGGCAAAATTATATATAGATAGAATGGAAAACGATAAAGAAATGGAGAACGAACAAAGATATTCTAGGGACTTTTCTCTTATCAAAAGTACGCACCCAGACATGAATGATGAAGATGTTGAAAAATTAGCAATGAATTTTACAGCTATGAATAACTATTCAGAGTTTGCCAAAAACGTCATGATATTATCACAGAATTCAAAAAAATACGAAGTTGTGAAGTTTGCTCGTGAAGATGATTTAAACGATTTGTATTTAGCAAAGAAAGAAATTGAAAAATTAATCAAACAGATTCAAGCAGAGCACAAAGACTATTTAGTTTTTTATGAATAAGGGAGGGTTAACCTAATGAATCAAGCACATTTTGAACTAGAAAATATCAAAATTAGATTGGAAACACTTAAGGATAAAATTAGCGATGTAGTTCAAGCACATCAATGGCTTATTGAAGATGTTTATACTTGTACTGCTGATGAACTCATAGCAAGTAAAGAAGAGAGTGAAAGCTATTTATTAGCGTATGAGGAAAGCAGGATACAACACAATCATACTGAACAGCTTTTAATAAGTTATCTCAATGATTTTGATGCAATTATCAAAAACGTTGAGCAATTAGACGCAAAAAATACGCTATCTGATGAAAGTTTGGCGACTGAATCAGATAACGCATAACGAAATTACCAATGTATATTGGTGTGATTATTGTAACATGACTCCACTTTGTACAAAAAGGAGGCAAGAAGATGGATGAAGTTTCATTATATAAGAAACATGTTAAGTTTCATCAAACATTAGATAATGTGGATTCTCCCAACTTATCTAAAATTAAAGAAATAAGCAAGCGAATACATTTTGCGTCTATTAGTTCAGAAAAACAAATATTTAATAATTTGGGCAACGTTTACCACACAGAAAAATCAGATTACGGGGATTATATAAGTAATCTCACTATAGATTATATCATAATTCCTAAAAACATTGGGTGTGTTTATGGGCAAGTGAACACTAAAAATGTTGAACAAGATGGCAATGATGAAAAGAAAGCAACATTTAAAAATAGTAGATTTAACAACTACGCTAGATTTATCGTTGATTTAATGACACATAAAGTTGTTTTTTCAAAAGTGTTGCAATGTTTTGTTATAGCGAAGAATAACACCTACGAAAAAGTAGACGAAACTAGTTTTTTACTAAATTATCCAGTAGACAAGAAACATCAGATAGATGATTTTTTAAAAATTATGATTGAAATATATCAAGAGCATTTCAGCGATGAGCATGATTATAAGATATTGCAATATTCGTTTGCTGGTAATGACTGGATTTATAATTGTGATTCATTAGAATACAAAAAACATACACCGAAACCGAAAGAATTATATGCCTTGAAATACGATGTGGATAAAAAAGACATCAATACTAGCATAGTCAAAGATTTCTTTGATTCATTTACTGATAGCGAAGAGAGTAAAAACAATGTAAGGCTATTACACGCCTATGCGATGTTTCGTAAAATGAACCTTATTCATGCAGAAAAATGGTTCTTACTTAAAGATTTCGGACGAACTGGAAAAGGATTATTTATAGAAACATTAAAAAAGTTATTGAAGGTCAATCGTGTTAACTTTGATAGTTTATTAGCTGGTGGCTTTGAGGCCTCTAACGAATGGTTGAAATTTTACGGAACTGATGTAGCTCACGCTAATGAAACGGGAGAAATTTCCCCGAAAATGATGCGTATATTAAGAAAAATAGCGACTGGTGAAACGATTACTGGTAGAGGTATCGGGAGTAATTCATATAAGTTTGATAATAGTTCAGTTCTTATATTAGATACTAATGAAAGTGTAGATACTGGGGAAATAACTGCTAATACTTCCCGAACTGTAAAAATTGCATTTAAAGACAGACCGAAAGATGAAACTGTAGACGAAAGACACAAGATATTTAAACCATATTGGGATTTTATTAAACCGAATAATGAAAATTCAGAAATAGCCTCAGTATCATTTTTGATTGCAAGTTTAGAATACCTTAAAGAGATTGGAAAAGAATTCATTTTTAATCATGTAACATTAAAAAATTACTTTAGTGAAGATGATTTAACTGAAACACAGATTGTTATTTTACAGACATTAGCAAAACAAGGTTTTATCCCTGCCGGAGATGAAACATTACGACCTTTGATTGAAGAAGATTATAAAAACTTGAAAAATAAGCGAGCTAAAGAAGATATGAAAAAAATCGGTGTTGTGGTCAATAAACAAAAAAAGATTGAAGGAATTAATGCGAAAGTACATCTAATTGGTAACCCTGTTCTTTTTAACCTTGCATTAAAATTACTAAAAGAATCATAAATTGGTAACCCTTAAGTAACCCTTAGGTAACCCTTATAAAGTTTAAATTTTTTTCTCGGTAACCTATGTAACCATTATTCAAAAGTGTAATAGTACACCAAAATTAAAAAGAAGGGTTACGGTAACCCTTAGGTAACCCTTAGGTAACCTTTATAAATTCGATGATAACAGCTTGTAACCCTTATAACCTTATTTGAAAAGTATACAGATTTTTATTAAGTAAATTGGTAGTAGGTATGTAGGAAAAAAATAGGGGTACAAGGGTTACCTTCTAATTAGGAGGTGCAAAAATTTGTCAGGTTATCATGTTGCAAAACATTTATTAAATAAAGAAATTCAAATTATACCCTTAGATGTATATAAAAAACCCATAGTAGCCTTTAAGGATATCGAGATAGATTCACAGTTTATTGAGAGTAATCAACACTTATATGAAAGTACGCATGTACTTGGTGTTCTTGCTCGTGGTTTATGGTGTGTCGATATTGATGTTAATCATACAGATAATGAAAATGGGTTCGATAGCCTCAAAGAAATACCTTATTACGATGAGTTTGTTAACAATATGAATAATACGTTAGTACAAACAACAGCGAGTGGAGGTAAGCACGTCATATTTAAAAAGCGAAATGATATCAAATATAGTCAGAAAATCAATTACTTACCTTCTGTTGATATCAAAGCTCATTATAATACCTATTTTGTACTTGCTGGCAGTCGCACAAACAAGGGTACTTACACGCATAATGGAAACGATGTTACACATTATAATGGAAAGTTTGAAAAGCGTATTTTTTCTAAACGGGGCAATTATGAAAAACAATTAATGGAGCGATTCTCAGTTAATAATGTACTACCTCATTACGATTTTACGGACTTTAAAGGAGGTGGTAAAGGAGGAGAAGGGAAACGAGCTTATAAACGTATTATAGAAGGTACTAGTAGTTTTAGAAATGATGACCTCTTCAAAGCAGTATCTTACGCTGTTCAATATAATGTTGATATCGAACCCTTACGCATATTGATAGGAGATAATAAGAATGGCGATGTATTGACTGCAGACCAATGGGAAAGGACTGTAGAGAGTGCCAAAAACTCAAACACCCCACGACTTAGATAACAAAGCTAAAAACATTGGTTTAATAGTTGGAATATCAGAAGAGGTATATTTTTGTTCAATAAGCCATGTTTCAGTGTTATATGTTGAATTAATCAATAATGAGTGGGTTGCATGGCGTGAAACCTATTTACCATATAGTAAACAATGTAAAAGTTATAAATATATTGCTAGAGGTAATTTCGATTTAATTATAGCAAGGTGCAAACAATATTTAAAATTTATAAAAAAGAAAAGAGGATTATGATATGTATATATTAGAATTAGAAAATGATTATTTTAACAATAGAGGTAGCGAAGTATTAAACTTGTTTATGTGGGCAGTATCTAAATATAATGATGAGGCGATTCAATTTAAGATGAAAAACGACCCTTTCAATATGTTATTTATTTATAATAACGGAAAGTTATTTGCCAAAATGGACACGGAAAAAAACAATAAAATCAATGAGATATTTGAAGTCGCATCAATTAAACACATTGAAAGGTTATTGACTTCGATTGAACACAACTATACAGGGATAAAATTAGAAAGTGGCGATATGACTTTAGAAGAATGGATTTTTAATAATTTAACAGAAGTTTATTTCTTGGTAGGACTTGAAACAATCGCCGAAACTCAAAATGCTAATATATTTGAATTAACTGGGCGTGAATGCAATGTTGAGGAAGTTGAGGGACAACAAAGCTGTATCAATGATTGTATAGGTGTATTAGAGTGGTGTTACCAGTCAGCTATAGCGTTAAATAACCCTAGTAAAGAAGTGGTTCAAGCGTTAAGGTTAGTTACTGATTATGTTCAAGATGAAGAAGTAACTGAATCGGATTTTGAAAAGCTTAAAAGTACATTGATGGAACTTAAAAACGCAAACAAGACCATGTAAGGAAGTAAGATTATATGAGTGAATATAAATGTTTGCCAATTAATGTTGAACATCAAGCAAATAAAGGAATGGGATAAATATATTATAGATGATTAAGCAATTTAAGGCCTGTACATTAATTTGTGCAGGTCTTTCTTTACAATTTGTATAAATAAAATATATAAAATACGAACTTATGGAAGTCTGAGGGAGGCTGTGAAACTTATATCAATATTCTATTAACATTGTAATTCCAGTAAATTCAATGTCTGTTAACATTTTGAATGTGTCGTAAAAATACGAACAATAAATTGCTATTAAGTGGATAAAATTATATAATTAGTGTATAGGGAGAAAAAACGAAAAGTAGGAGAATAGGAGGAAAGTAGGACACAATTAAGGAGGTGTTTTACTTGTCAACGACTAAAGAAGTACCTACTAGATATTTACAGGTTTACAATATTATTGATAATACACCAGACACATATATTACTAATAAAAAAATCATTAACATCTTAGGTCTGGAATATAATGCAAATACTGAAAGATGGCTTAGGCAGGTTATTAATGAGCTTGTGGAACTATACAGATATCCAATCGGTTGCAGTTATAAGAAGTACGCACGAGGCTATTACATCATACGCACACCAGAGCAAAAAGAAGAGGCTATGCGAAGTATTCGAGTGCAAATAAATGGAAGCTTAAAACGTTATGACGCTTTGAAAGAAATGGAGATTATGGAAGTAGTATAGTGGGGAGCTGGTGGATTTAATGGTTTTAAGTGATTATGAACTATTAACCCGATTCAATCGGCGTTATATGGAATGTCACATACAAGATATCCAGTACGATATTAATACGATGTATGAACGTAACTTACCACATTTAGTTTGTGATGCTAACAGTGAAATGATTTATTACGAGAGTTTCAGCCTTGAAAATCTTGCTATCTCAATCATGGAACAAAAAGCAAAGCTTGAAAAGTACATACGAAAATGTGAATACCATTTAAATTTACTAGAAAAAGCTACAGCATCTTATACCAACGCTGAAAAAGATGCTATTCAACAGTTCTTTGATTCTGATGGTAAACAGTCGCACCCTGTTATAAGCCGTTTAAAACACGATTTAATGGACTTATTGAATTATTATAGGAATCAACGCAACATGGCAGTAAATGACGAAATACAAGCCCGTAAACGCCTTAGAATCGAAAGGGGTAAAGCCCGTAAAAGAGCAAAGCTCGAACGATTGAAAAAAGAAAGACAAAACAGGAAAGAGGTAGCTTATTAAATGGGTAAAAGTAATAGCTTTGATGGTTTAATTAATCATTTAGATTCTATGCTTAATAGTGTCGATGATGATGCTGATGAAATATTAGAACGTAATGCCAGAGAATTAACGATTGAGGCTCAAAAGAATGCTAAAAGTGTCATGAACAAAGGTTATTGGACGGGTACCCTTGCCCGAATGATTGAAGATACTAAATCAGGTCATCTAAATTATGAAGTAACCTCAAACGCACATTATTCAGCATATCTTGAATATGGGACAAGATACATGGAACCAGAAACATTTATGTTCCCAGCTTATCAAAAGATACAAAAAAGTATTCAATCTGATTTCAAAAAAATATTCGGTTAATCTAGGAGGTAATACAGTGAAAACGCAACATTTATTTGATGAGTATGATGAATTTGTAAATAACCAAACTCAAAACATTGCAAACCTTGAGCAAGAACGCAATAGCTTGAGAAAAGAGAACGACCAGAACCAACAAGAATATAAGCGATTAGTTGCTAATGGTGAAGATGATGAGGCTGATAAACTTTATTCAACGATTGCAAACAATGATGATAAAATTAAAGCAATGACAAAACGTTTAAACATGAAAAAAGAAGTGTCACAAGAGGCTAGAGATAGAAAAACGGTTGAATTAATTAAACATCAGGCCGAATTACCACATTTATACAATGATGAAAAACAAGACGTGTTAAACAAGTTACAAGACGTTGTTGAAGAATATAACGCATTGATGGACAAAGTGAATGACATTAATGAACGTTACAGAGATGAGCACCGTGAATTTGTTTTATTATACAATCACGAACATATCCACGAAAAAGAATCATTAAGACGTGAATTAAACCCATACTTTAGAGAGGGTTATTACAGTGACTATATAAATAAAGGTGCAGATTTACCATTTATCAATATGAAAAATAATAAACTTCAATTTAAAAAAGGGGTGTAACCATGACGGAAATCATTAGAATGAACAACACAGATAAAACAATTAATAAGTTATTAGATAGTGAGCTTATTGATGAAGAACTAGCCACAGCAATCAAAAATTCAGTGAACTCAGATATTAAAAAAAGTGTGCAACTTAGTAAGAAAGCAATCGGAAATGGTAAGGGTCAAAAAAACTTGAAAGAATTAGCGAATAAAAATCGCATTGTAAAATAAACATGACGAGGGTAGGCCATACCTACCCTTTTTCTGTGAGGTGATTGATATGGCAAAATTAACGAATAGGCAAGAAAAATTTGCTGTTGAGTATCTTAAGACGTTCAATGCAACCCAATCAGCAATTAAGGCAGGGTACAGCGAAAACACTGCTAGAGTTTCAGGAAGTAGGTTATTGCATACGGATAAGGTTAAAGACTTCATTAATGAGCATAAAGAAAAAATGATAAATGAAGATATCTTACAAGCTAATGCAGTCCTTTATTTGCTATCACGTACAGCAGTCGGCGAAACAATGGACACAAGAGCCTTTGTATTGCGAAAAGGGGAATTTATGGAGAATCCAACCACGAAAAAATCAGAGATAGTGTATAATGACCATATTGAAAAAATTGAAGTCCCTGCTAAATTATCAGACCGTAATAGAGCCCTTGAGTTGCTTGGGAAGTACCACGCTTTATATACGGATAAAAAAGAAATTCAAGGCGATACACCTATTTTAATAAGCATAGGAGAATGGGACGAAGAATATGAAAAACAAATAGATAACACTTATCCTAATGCTACGAAAATTATAGATGATATACCTGATAATAATTAACTGTTACACTATTTTCTAAAGTAATAACTTTCAATAATACTTATTTCCCCATCTATTAAGTTAGGTGGGGTTATTTGTGTTCTGAGAGAGCCTCTCTCGTGCATCGAAATTAGTTTAAGTGATACATAGGGTAGTAAAGTGTTATATACCGTTCTCACTGATATAATAATAGTGTGAATATAATCAATGTGGGGGCTAATGATGATAACTATTGAGAAATACGATATAAGGAAGTTAGAGGATTATATTAAGCATGTAGAACAGTATAGAATAGAGCTTGCAACGACGCATGAAGATGATAAACGCAAGGCCAATCTTAAGAATGTTGTTGAGGGCATGGATAAGATAATAAAAGAATCTGACGATGATACATTAGACATGATGCGATTAAGATACTGGGAATGTCCCATTGGTTGCAATGAATGGGTTGATATCGCTGATTACTTTGGTACGAGTAAAACAAGTATATTAAGGCGACGTAATGCATTGATATTTCAATTAGCTGAGAATATTGGATATGTTTAATGTATATTGATAGAATTATAATAAATAACTATGTTATAATATAGTCACGACACAAAAATAAATAAATCGCATTGCTTTGCTACTGAATACATTTTTTTGTATTTGGTGGCTTTTTTATTAAGTGGAAATCTGTTGATATATGTTAACGTTTTAACGTGTTAAAGGGATGATGTATTGAGTTGGAATTTTAAGGGCGAAAAAAGGGCACCTAAATGGAAATAAGGGCAAACCTATGAAAAATAATCAGTGTTAAAAATCGACATAATTACTGATTTAATAAGGTTATGGAAGTTTTAGGGAATGAAAACAATATATAATTATTATTACATTTGTATAAATATCAACGAGTAATTCACTTTTTAGTGGTATGCCGCCTGTAGCATAAACGGTATGAATAGGTACGTCGTTATCTTCAAACTGTTGCATAATGATTTTCGTCCCATATGCCGTAGCTTCTAAATACGCACGATGGACCATTTCAAAAGGTGTATTTAGCGTTAAACCGAAGATACTACCTGTTAAATGGCTATCATTTAAAATATTACGATTACCATTATGCCAATCTAAAATTGTGACATGTTGTTGTTCAATATCTATGTCTGATGCGAGTTTTTCTAACTGCTCTAATATTGAAATATTAGCCTGATTCGCTTGATCAACGATAGATTTAGGTGCTTGGTTGGCAGAGTATTTAAATAAATCTCCGACCGCTGCTTGGCCTGATTCATAAGCATACAGACCAGGGATAATTGCATTTTTAACAGAACCAGTGATACCTGCGATAGGCACTTGTTTAGGGTCAAGCATAAGATGGCATGTGCTCGTACCTATAACTGAAGTGAATTCACCTTGTTCGATAGCACCCACACCAAGCACGCCTGATTGAGCATCGATGATATAAGGTGACACTTGTACCTTATCCGTTAATCCCCATAGATTTTGATAACTTTGAGTGAGGTTGCCTGCACTTTCACCAATGTCAATGACAGGTGCTTCACATTTGGATTTAATAATTGCAGGTAATTCTGGATCTACTGCTTTGAAAAAGTCATAATTAAATCCAGTTTCTTCATTATGGAATCCTTTAAAACCGATGCCACAATTTGAACGTATATTGTTACCCGTTAATAAACTGACAATATAATCCCCAGCTTCCATAATATAAGCCGTCTGCTCTAATATTTCTGGTGCTTGTTCTTTTATTTCTAAAATTTTTGGAACCATCCATTCGCTATTCACATTATGACCATAATAATCTAACCAATTTGATTGATGTTGGTCACTTATTTTTTTCATATATGAAGCTTGATCTTGAGCGCCGTGGTGTTTCCATAATTTAACATAAGCATGAGGGTTATTTTTTAGATTGTCATGTGTATGCATAGGTTTAAAGTGTTCGTCTAAGCAAACAATCGTACAGCTCGTAAAGTCTATACCTATTCCGATGATATTATCTGTATCTACTTTGCTTTGTTCTATAACATTTTTGATGCCTTCTTCAAGAATTAAAGTATAATCTGTCGCGTTTTGGAGAAAATAGTTATGGGGTAAAGGCGAGCCATTGAGTTGCTCTGAAATTGTGCCATGTGGATAATCTTTCTCATATGAGGAGACAATACTACCATCGTCAGTATCTACTAAAAAGACACGACCTGATAAAGTACCAAAATCTATACCAATACTGTAACTCATTTAAATCCCCCTAATTACTTTGATTATTATAGTTACAAATATCATAGTTCTATCCTTTGAGGTTGTAAAGTATACGTATTTTTGAGAGTTTTTTTATAATTTTCGAATCATATCGTTATAGTACATTATTTAATGATATGATTGGTCTAACTGAAGTGTTGAATTTAGTTAAGGGGTGATTTTAATGTCTTTGCAAATCAATCATGTCACAAAAAAGTATAAAAATTTTACGGCAGTTAATGATATTTCATTATCGTTAGAAAAAGGGAAAATGCTTGGATTTTTGGGAAGAAATGGGGCAGGTAAGACAACGACATTTAGAATGATATTAGGTTTGACACCTATTACTGATGGCACGATTACATATAACAACCGTCCTATAAATAAAACGATACATAATAGAATTGGTTATTTACCTGAAGAACGCGGGTTGCATCCTAAAATGAAAGTCTACGATGAGTTGCGATATCTTGCTAAGTTAAAAGGGATGAATGCCACAGAAATAAATGAAAATATCGATTATTGGCTCAAACGTTTTGGTATTGAAGAAAATAGAAATAAAAAAATAGATTCATTATCTAAAGGTAATCAACAGAAGATACAGTTACTGGCAAGTATGTTACACCAACCAGAGTTATTGATTTTAGATGAACCTTTTAGCGGATTGGATCCTGTAAATGTAGCATTACTTAAGTCTGCGGTTAAAGACTTAAACGATAAGGGTACAACTATTATTTATAGTTCTCATCGTATGGAACATGTTGAAGAACTTTGTGATGATGTGTGTATATTAGATAAAGGCGAATTAGTTGTATCAGGGCCCATTGACCAAGTTAAAGCGAATCATGATAAGAAAAATGTCATTATTGAAACAGATTACGAAATGAAAGAAATTGAAGATTTAGAAGGTATTTTAAACATTAAACGCACGAAAAGGGAAATCGAAGTATTGATAGAATCTGAAGAAGTTGCTGAACGTATTTATGAAATTGTAACTAATTATGGATTTGTAAAACGATTCCAAGTTCGTGAGCCATCACTGAACGAAATATTTATTGAGAAAGTAGGTGGGGCGCATGAGTAAATTTCTTGCTACTTTTGGATTAACTTATAAAAATAAAATTAAAACGAAAGCATTTATGATATTTACTGTTATTGTCATTTTGCTCATGATTTTAGGAGCTAATATTAATAAAATTGTAGACTTGTTCGATGGAGGTAACGACAAAATTGGTGTTGTTACGAACAACGAGCAAATTTATAAAACGCTAAAATCACAAGGCAGTAAGCTATATGATGATGCTTCTTTCAAAAAGGTTTCTGACAAAAAAGCACATCGATTGGTCAAAAATGAAAAACTAGATCGTGCTTATATTATAAA
Organism: Staphylococcus hsinchuensis; assembly: GCF_038789205.1. Lineage (NCBI taxonomy): Bacteria > Bacillati > Bacillota > Bacilli > Caryophanales > Staphylococcaceae > Staphylococcus > Staphylococcus hsinchuensis. Next base: position 231,246 of record NZ_CP128355.1, on the reverse strand, counting down.
AATAAAAGATAAAAATCAGTTATCTGCTAAGATTTTAAGTCGTGATACAGTATCAAACGAAGATAAACAAAAGCTAAAAAGTGTATTAACCACGATGCAGACACAAATTGTTGCACATGATTTAAAACTATCACCACAGGATTTGAAACAACTACAAAGTCATAGTGCTGTGGATTCTGAAGTGATTACAAAGCATGGTAAGCAGTCACAACTGAATGCGTCTGAAAAAGGTTTTAATATGATTATTATTTATATTGGTGTCATGTTGATGTTTTTCATTATATTGAATTATGGAAATCAAGTCGCGATGGAAATTGCTACAGAAAAAACTTCTCGTGTCATCGAAATGATTATAACGAGTGTGTCACCGATTAAACATTTATTTGCAAAAGTGCTTGGTGTTGTTTCCGTTGCACTAACTCAAATATTAATTTTTATTGTGGCTGGATTAATCTGTTTCTTCGTTTTTGACATTAAAAAGATGTTAAAGGGATTCAAATTAGAACCTAATGGGCTCACACTACAAATTGCGATAGTTGGAATAATATCCTTAATACTCGGTATATTGACGTATGTATTTTTAGCAGCAATACTCGGTTCAATTACTGCACGCATTGAGGACATTAGTCAAACTTTAATGCCGATGACATTGTTAAGTATGATCGCATTTTACATTGCGTTATACAGTTTAATGCAGTCAGAAACCATTTTTACTAAAGTTGCGAGTTTTATACCGTTTGTATCGCCTTTCGTCATGTTCGTAAGGGCTTCGTCACCAGATGTAGCCATTTGGGAATTTATACTAAGTTTCTTACTTTCAATCATCACCATTATCATCTTAGTGTGGTTAGCCGTACGAAGTTATAAAGATTCAATCTTAAACTTTGATCAAAGTTTCTTTAAATCGATGAGACGTATTTTCAAAAAAAGTTAAGTTGCATGTATAAAAACAGATATCAAATATATGAAAAGGGATAGAAATCATGGCATTTAGATTTCTATCCCTCTTTTTTTACTATTTTGAATCAGTGATAGTATGTACTAATCGAAAAACTGTAAAATGGTCAAAAGAATCGATAGTAAACAAGCAACAAGCATAACGCTTTGTGATTGTGGCGTTGATTCTTTACCTTGACGATATATGAAGAATACGAATACCCACGCGAGTATAACTAAAATACCTAAAGTTATAGCTAATACTTTCACTTTAATGCCCCCTTTAATTATTAGGCTATCATACTGCTAAGGTGAAATGTACACCTTATTTACAGGTAACATTTTTGCAGATTGTTTGTTAAAATTTAAGAATTACTATAGAAAACTTTTTGAAGAAATTGTTACAATAGTAGAGACGATATATAGTATATAGGGAGAAATATCAGTCTATATTTAGGGACGTTTGATAGTAGACAGATAGTTGGAATGTTAATGATTATAGTAGGGGACATAAAAGTTGAGTTAACAACAAAAGAAGAAAACATGCTAGAGTTTAGGCGCTTATTACGCTTGTAGAGTAGATATTTATTATAAAAACGATGTCATTGTTATTGAATGATGCATTTTAATATGTCTTTTTAAGCGTTTGATTTGAAAGGGAGTAATGTCAATGATTGCGAAGGTAGAAAAACAAAGTAATGATATTGATTTAATTAAAATTGATAATGAAGAAACGAAAATCGTCTTTTCTAATTATGGTGCGCGCATCGTTTCATGGAAATTTGATGATAACCTGATAGTTCTAGGAAATGTAGTTGAGGCAGATGAATTTTACTTTGAAAATCCATTTAAGTTTGGTGCAACGGTAGGGCGTTATGGTGGGCGAATTGCTAACGCCACGTTTGAGTTAGATGGAAAAACATACGAACTACCTAAAAATGATGGTGAGAATAATTTACATGGCGGACCGAATGGTTTAGATGATAGATTCTTTGATTATGAGATTAAAGAACAAGTGGGTCAAATACAAATTGTTTTCAAAACGCAAATCAAGAATAAGGATGATTATTTCCCAGGTGATATTCAATTGGAAGTTATTCATACTTATGATGTTAACCATAGATGGACAATTGAGTATAAAGCAACTGCTTCAGAAACAACACTCTTTAACCCAATGAATCATGTATATTTTAATTTAAACCGTGATAATAAAGTAGTGGATAATCACTTTATTAGTAGTGAAGCATTAAAAATGTATCCATTAGCAGAAAATAATATTGTGACTGACACAACACCGATAGATTTAATCAATGTATATGAATCAGATAAAGTACAATTAAAGGATATATTCGAAAGTGATTACCCAGAAATTAAACAACAGATGGCACAATTCGGTGGTTTGGATCATCCTTTTGATATTCATAATGGTTATATGACGATAGAAAATGATCATTTTATGCTTTCCGTAGAAACAGACATGCCTAATGTGGTTATGTTTACTTTCAATCATCCGAAGTCATGGGAAAGCGATTTTAATATTTATAAACCGCATTCAGGTTTTACTTTAGAGACACAGTGTATGCCTAATGACATTAATTTATATGGTGATCAGGCATCGTCAATTTTAAAGGCTAATTCACCTTTTTATTCAAAAACAGTATTTCAAATAAACGAAAAATAATACATACATTTGGTGATAAAACCGACGTATTAAAAGTGCGATTTAGGCAATCTTGTAATTGACCTGAATCGCACTTTTTAAATAGAAAGATATATTAACTTAGTGATTCTTTATTTTTTTCTGAGATTTTAATCGCACGATTGAGAAACTTTTGCAATTTTTCCTTTCTAGCGTCAGTAAGATATGGATTATTTAATGCGTACTGTAAACGTTCGATATTTTTCTTATCGTTATAATAAATATCATTCAATTCAAACACAGTGAGTGCCGTTTCTGGTTCAGCCTGTTTGATAAGTGTTAAATCGTCGGTTTGATTTACATAACCTTCTTTCACTACTCTAAAATAGAATCCAGTTCTACCAGATTGGGACATACGTTTCACAAGGTCTGGGATTTGATATTTAGCTTGAATCTTCCAGCACGGTTCGCGAATTTCGGAAACTTCAATGATTGCTTCACCGAGTTGAAACTGGTCACCAAAGTGAATTTTCTGTTCATCGATGTCTTGTGCAGTTAGGTTTTCACCAAACATTGCGTATTCAGGTAACACATTGAGGTCATTTTCCCAAAGTTTATAGTTGTTTTTACTGTATAAGCAAACTGCTTTTTCAGGTCCACCATGATCTTTATATTCCTGCTCATCTTCCGTAAAACCTGTGTGAGTTAAATACATTTTATCGTTAAACTTTTCTTTGTTTAAAGCAGAACGCATAGGTCTCTTTTTACTATAATCTAACGATTCAACTTTGCCAGTTGTGATAGCTATTAATTGATATGTTTCCATGATGATTTCCCCTCCTATTGTTAATTATTTTATCATAATTAACAGAATAAACTTGATAAATATCCAAAGATAAATCTGTTTTTTTAAGCTATGTATTTTACTTAAAGTCATGTACAATGATAGTAAATATAAGTGTGTAAAGGGGTAGCATGATGAATAAAGACCAATTGAAAAAGAGCACATTTAAAGATGCATTAGCACAAATTCAAGATGGGATGGTTATAGGTATTGGTTCTGGTTCTACTATAGAGCTTCTCATCCCAGAATTAGCTACAAAGTTACAACAAGAAAGTATTGAAATCACAGGTGTGTGTACCTCAAATAAAACAGCCTTTATCGCTAAAGAACACGGTATTAAAATTTTTGATGTGAATGACGTTCAACACATTGATATCGCCATTGACGGGGCTGATGAAATTGATCGTGAATTAAACTTAATTAAAGGTGGCGGGGGCGCACTGTTTAGAGAGAAAGTCATTGATTCAATGGCCGAAAAATTTATCGTATTAGCAGATGATTCGAAATGTGTCGATTATCTAGGAGAGACATTTAAATTACCTGTGGAAGTTGATAAATTTAATTGGCTCTTAATTGCTAAAAATATTGAAAGTATTAAGCAAGTGAAAGCGATCCGTAGAATGGTAGATGATGTACCATTTATTACCGATAATGGAAATTACATATTAGATTTAGAGATTAATAATCATATAGATGCATATGAAATGCATGAGTATTTAATACACTTGATAGGTGTATTAGAAACAGGATATTTCTTAGACGTCACTGATCAGGTCATTATTGGTTCAACTTCAGGTGTTAAAGTGATTAATAAATAATTACAAATAGAAAACCCCAGCTTTGAGTTTGTTCAAAGCTGGGGTTTTTTCAAGTTATTTAAGATTGTTATCTACGGTGACGACGTTTGTTCTTTATGCTGAATGGTGAACGTTGACGGTTGTTTTTAGGCGCATCACTCTTGTTTTGATCAAAAGTTGTTGATGCATTTTCATTTTGTGATGTCTCAGGTTCTAATGAATCTTTAACCTCACTCACAACTGTGGATGTACGTTTTCTTTTGTGTTTCTTTTGTTTCTTTAAATCTGTGTCACGTTTCGACTGTTGTTTGCTTTTTCGTTCAGTAGATGATTCGACAGGTGAACGCTGTTGTTGTGAGAATGCAGTATCTTCTGCCGTTTCACTATGAGGTTGTTTATTAACTTCTGTTGAATCATTATCTAAAGGTTCATTGTGCGTTGGATTAGTGATACGTGATGTTTCTTCTGTCGTTGTATCGTCTGTGTCATGAACATCGTTTTCTTTTTCAGAAGTTAGCGATTGATCTGATTCGTCTACATGAGACGTTTCAGCTGCTGTTGTTGAATGCGTAACATTCATTTGTTCATCATGATTAGAAACAACATCGTCCTCTTTATCTATATGTTTATTGACGCTCTCTGATGATTGTTGGTTGTCAGATTTTGTTGCTGAAGATTGATTGTCACGAATGTTTGTATGTTCATCGTCTTCATTAGGTGTTTCCTGTTGATGATTTACTTTGTTCGTCTCGTGGTTATTGTGTTGATGAGTAGAATCATTCACATGGTCGAAATAATTATTATCTTCTACTTCATCAAGATTACGATTGGTAGATTTATAAATTAAACCGCGAATAATCGTGCTCAATAGTATGTAGACAATTGCTACAAATACTGTAGAGAATGCAATAATTTTCATAGAAAGTATATTACCGAGTTCTTCATTAAATAAGTAAAGTAGTCCAAATGACATCATTAAATTAAATAATGTAGCAATATAAATTGTGCGACCTTTTGTGCCTCGTATTAATTCTCCGACAATGATTGAAAATGCAAAGTAGAATAATAAATTGTATAGCATGAATTCTACGCCGAATACTAATTTAATATTCCAAACTGCAAAAATAATACCAACGACAATAGAAGCAAAAAATGTTGCCATTCTGTTTTCAACGATATTTTGTAAATATACTCGGAAGCCTAACTCAACACAGAAAGCCATTAAAACTTGACCTATTAAAACAATAAGAAATGGAACTGAGAAATCTTCAGATTGTAATAACACAAAACTATCAGCAAATATATTTAGACTAACCATTGAGATGATAAATATAACTAACGGCAAAATAATAGCTAATAACAACCGTTCGATTACTTTTAAATCTATAGAAAGTTTAAAATGCGCAAGTTGTAACTTTTTATATCTAAATACAATGATACAGAAGATTGCGCCTAATAAAGGAGCCAAAACACTTAAATCAAATACATAGTATTTAAATGGTGTAGCACCTTGAAAATCTTTCAGGATAATGGGTGCAGCGAATGCGATGATAGTAAAAGTAAATATCATCATTGCCCATTGAAAGCCTGGAATACGTTTATTATTCATTGTGTAACCTCCATTAGGTACAGAAAAATCATTTTTCACCAATTATACATACAAATTTATAAGAAATAAATTAATATTAAGGATTTATCATTGAAATGTAATATTATGACTAATATCACTAACTATCATAAAGCTTTAAATAATAAAAATATTAAAGCCGTGTGTGTTTGCCTCAACATAAATATGGATTGAATTGATATAGCTGTGGGCGTATACTGAAATTGTGAAGCTAGCAATCGAAAGGGGAATTACGATGTATAATTTGTCAAACAAAGAATTGTGGCAAGGAAGAGTGGACAGTGAAACAGATTCAAGTCATTTCAGGCACTTTCAAACAATCAATTTCCGAAACATTTCAGACAGTTTTGATGAAGAACAACATGGGGTAGGTATGATTGGTTATGCGGTTGATAAAGGTGTTGAATTAAATAAAGGGCGTGTAGGTGCCAAAGAAGGTCCTGACGCGATTAAAAAAGCATTCGCAAATTTACCAGTTATGCGCGATACTCAAATTTATGATTATGGTAATGTTGAGCATGATTATGAGAGATTAGAAGAAACACAAAAAGAATTCGGTCATTATGTAGCACAATCAATCCAACGTCATAATCAAACATTTCTTCTAGGTGGTGGACATGACATTGCGTATGCTCAGTATTTAGGTGTACGTGAAGCGCACCCTGACGCATCAATAGGTGTAATTAACATCGATGCACATTTCGATACACGTAAAGAAGAAGGCTCAACATCAGGTACAAGCTTTAGACAGATCTTAGAAGGAGACGACAATGCAAACTATTTAGTATTAGGTGTTCAAGAAGGCGGTAATACACAAGGATTATTCGACTATGCTGAAGAGCGCGGTGTAGGTTATGTGTATTCAGACGAACTTTTACACCAAATCGCTCCTCCAATTAAAGATAAAGTAGAAAGATTTATGAACGACCATGATGTTATTATGTTTACAATATGTATGGACGTCATTGACAGTGCTTTTGCACCAGGTGTTAGTGCCAATGCTGTACTAGGACTGTTTCCTCATATTGTTCTAGAGATTGCTAAACGTATTATACCAAATGAGAAAGTATCAACTATTAGTATTGCTGAAACAAATCCAAAATATGACATCGATCAGCGAACTTCAAAGTTAACAGCTAATTTCTTCCACCATTTCATTCTCTAAATTTCCAAAAATCGATGCATTGATTAATTAAAGAAAGTACCCGTTTAGGGTGCTTTCTTTTTTTGAGGTAGTTGATATAAATCGCACGTTTGATTTTAGGTTTGATTGTCACAATTTCTAGGTTACGTGTATTGAATGATTGATAGTAAACTTGAGGGATAATCGCATAACCCATTCCTTTATGCACATAGTTAGTAGCTGCTTCAAATCGGCTCACTTCAATTACAATATTAGGATGAACGTTCATTCTATTGAAGTATTCATCGATATGTTTGCGTACTTGTGATCCTTTCATAGGTACGATTAGCGGATAATGTGCAACAGCCTTTGTTTCCCTTTTGTTAAATACATTCTCAGGGGTTAGTAGAACATAAGATTCTTCGTATAATTTAATCGATTCAATATTTTCATGTTCTATTTTTTCATTGGTTATTGCGATATGATTTTCAAAATTGAGTAGCTGTTCTAAGATTTTATTTTGATCATGAACTTCAGCTACATAATAAGTTTGATCCTGATTATATCGGCGATGATTAGATATAATTTGTGAAATCCATTGATTTGTAGATTCAAGTATAGATAACTTAATCTTAGGTGCATGACTCATATTAAGGTCATGCATTTTTTCCAATGTTTGATGGTAGTGTTGAATTAAGTCTTGAGCATAATGATAGAATTGAATACCTTTTTCAGTAATTTTAATATCTTTCGTAGTTCGAATTAATAAATCGTACCCTAAATCTTCTTCCATTTTTTTAATTGTTGTAGTTAAAGAAGGTTGACTAATGTGCAAATAATTAGCAGCTTTCGTGAAACTGTTGTAGTTAACTACTGCTACAAAATACTCTAATTGAATAATTTTCATATACTTACCCCCTTATATTTCATCCATTTATAACTTAAAGCTATCAATAATTAGTTTATTTATATTGGTCGTCTATATCATATCATAATATACTGATAAATATAGAGGGAGGTGTACTTTCATGTTAGGGGCGTGAAGTACATGTGGAAGTTTTTTGTGTATAGTTTAATAGGTATTATTGTCTTTTTCATACCTATAACCCTTTTCGGAGAATCAACAATCTTAGTTGATCATATCGTGAAGTGGATAACCGCATGGGTCAAACCGATTTTACCGTTTTATGTACTGTGCTTAATTATAATTGGAGCTGTACTTCCATTTGTTAATAAAGAATGGAATAAGTCTAAAACGAGTATTGTGTTTTCGTTATTTAAAGTGTTAGGCGTTTTTATTGCGATTATGGTCGTTTTTCATATCGGACCTCATTTTATTTTGAAGAAAGATATAGGGCCTTTTTTGTACGATAAGTTGGCAATGCCATTAAGCTTATTAATACCGATAGGAGCTATTTTATTATCATTTTTAGTTGGATATGGATTACTAGAATTTATTGGTGTGCTTTGTAGGCCAATCATGCGGCCCATATTTAAAACACCAGGTAAGTCGGCAGTGGATGCAGTTGCCTCATTCGTAGGAAGTTACTCTATAGGTTTACTTATAACGAATAGAGTTTATAAGAATGGTGGCTACACTCATAAAGAAGCTGTCGTAATCGCAACTGGATTTTCAACAGTTTCTGCTACATTTATGATTATTGTCGCGAATACTTTGAAAATTATTGATTTTTGGAACTTGTATTTTTGGTTCACACTTGTAGTAACATTTATTGTTACTGCTATTACGGTACAACTCCCACCTATAAGATTTGAAAAGAATGACACCTTCGAAAATCAACCGTATCAAAAAGAAGTGCGCAGAGATATGCCTTTACTTAAAGAGGCATGGTTAGAAGCTAAACAAGCAGTAGGACAGGCGAATTCACTAGTAGATAATGTTAAAGAAAATTTACGCGACGGTGTGTTAATGACGATATCAATACTACCTTCAATAATGTCTATTGGTTTAATAGGTTTATTGATAGTTGAATTTACACCAATTGTTGAATATGTAGCCTATATATTTTACCCATTTATTTCAATCTTCCCAGTTAAAGATGTAGGCGTTTTAGCTCAAGCTTCAACAATTTCGATTGTTGAAATGTTGTTACCTTCAGCAATTGCACAAAGCGCTGATTTAGCTACACGATTTGTGGTGGCAGTAACAAGCGTTTCGGCTATCATATTCTTTTCAAGCGTTGTACCCGTTATTTTATCTACGGAAATTAAGGTTTCTATAAGTAAATTAGTGGTCATATGGTTTGAAAGAGTAGTATTAACGTTATTAATAACAATTCCTTTTGCGTTATGGATTTTCTAAATGTTTAAAGTGTATTTAAATCTAACGAGGAGTGATTTAAGTGAGAAAAATTGAAGCAAAAAAAGGTTTAGACATTGAATGTAAAGGTTGGGAACAAGAAGCAGTATTGAGAATGTTATACAACAACTTGGATCCAGAAGTTGCTGAACGTCCAGAAGACTTAGTTGTATATGGTGGTATCGGTAAAGCTGCTAGAAACTGGGATGCATTTGAAGCTATTGAAGAAACATTACGTAATTTAGAAGCGGATGAAACAATGTTAGTTCAATCAGGTAAACCAGTAGCAGTGTTTAAAACACACGAAGAAGCACCACGTGTATTATTATCAAACTCAGTATTAGTTCCTGAATGGGCAAACTGGGATCATTTCAATGAGCTAGATAAAGAAGGCTTAATCATGTACGGTCAAATGACTGCGGGTAGTTGGATTTATATCGGTTCACAAGGTATTGTACAAGGTACGTATGAAACATTTGGTGAGCTAGCTAATCAACATTTTGATGGTGATTTAAAAGGTACCGTAACATTAACTGCTGGTCTAGGCGGTATGGGTGGTGCACAGCCACTTGCTGTTACTATGAATGGTGGCGTAGTTATCGGTGTTGATGTCGATGAAACACGTATCGATAAACGTATCGAAACGAAATATTGTGATGTTAAGACAAGCGATTTAGATGAAGCATTACGACTAGCAGAAGAAGCAAAAGAACAAGGCAATGCTTTATCTATTGGTTTAGTAGGTAATGCAGTTGATGTACATCAAGAAATTTTAGACAGAGGATTTAAAGTTGATATCGTAACAGACCAAACAAGTGCACATGACCCATTAAATGGTTATGTACCTCAAGGTTATTCATTAGAAGAGGCTAAAGCATTACGCGATAAAGACCCGAAAGAATATGTGAAAAAATCAGAATCTTCAATGAAAAAACACGTAGACTTAATGTTACAATTCCAAAAAAATGGTGCGATTGCATTTGACTATGGTAATAACATTAGACAAGTTGCATTTAATAATGGTTTAGAAAATGCATTTGATTTCCCAGGATTCGTGCCAGCGTACATTAGACCATTATTCTGTGAAGGTAAAGGTCCATTCCGTTTTGCTGCTTTAAGTGGAGATCCTAAAGATATCGAACGTGCTGATGAAGAAATGAGAAAGTTATTCCCAGAGAATGAAAAACTTATCCGTTGGTTAGATTTAGCACAAGAAAAAATCGCATTCCAAGGTTTACCATCACGTATTGCATGGTTAGGTTATGAAGAACGTGCGAAAATGGGGTTAGCTTTAAATCGTTTAGTACGAGAAGGGGAAATATCTGCACCTATCGTTATCGGTCGTGACCACCTTGACTCAGGTTCAGTTGCAAGTCCTAACCGTGAAACTGAAGGAATGAAAGATGGTTCTGATGCTGTAGGTGACTGGGCTGTATTAAATGCTTTAATCAATACAGCAGCAGGCGGTTCATGGATTTCATTCCACCACGGCGGTGGCGTAGGTATGGGTTATTCATTACATGCTGGTATGGTTGTTGTTGCGGATGGCTCTGAACGTGCAGATCGTCGTTTAGGACGTGTATTAACTACAGATCCGGGTATGGGAGTAGTGAGACATGCTGATGCAGGTTATGAATCTGCAGTAGAAGTTGCAAAGGAAAAAGGTATTCACATTCCAATGATTACAGGTAAAGGAGACAAATAATGAACGATTTAATTATTCAAAACATTAAACAATTAATTTTACCGAAATCAACAGACCGTCCTTTAAAAGGGAAAGAGTTAGACGAACTAGAAACAGTTGAAAATGGTACAGTTGTAGTTAAAGACGGCAAAATCGTTTACTCAGGTGCACATACGGATGAATATGAAGCGGAAGAAGTTATTGACGCAACAGGTAAAGTTGTTTCACCTGCACTTGTAGAAGCTCATACACACCTTGTACATGGTGGCTCACGTGAACATGAAATGTCACTTAAAAGACAAGGTGCTTCTTATTTAGAAATCCTTGAACAAGGTGGAGGCATCCTTTCAACTGTAGAATCTACACGTAAAGCAACTGAAGAAGAATTATTCGAAAAAGCTGAGAAGAACTTGCTAACAATGGTTCAACACGGTGTGTTAGCTGTAGAAAGTAAAAGTGGTTATGGTTTAGATAAAGAAAACGAATTAAAACAGTTACGTGTATCAAATCGTTTAGCAGAAAAATATAATTTAGATATGAAACATACTTTCCTTGGGCCACATGCAGTACCGAAAGAAGCAGAATCAAACCAAGCATTTTTACAAGAAATGATTGATTTATTACCAGAAGTTAAAGAATATGCTGACTTTGCTGATATTTTCTGTGAAACTGGCGTATTCACAGTGGAAGAATCAAAACAATATATAGAAGCAGCAAAAAAAGCAGGATACGATGTTAAGATTCATGCAGATGAAATCGATCCTTTAGGTGGTTTAGAACTTGCGATTGACGAAGGTGCAATTTCAGCAGACCATTTAGTTGCTTCAAGTACAGAAGGTAAAGCGAAGTTAAAACACAGTGATACAGTAGCGGTGCTATTACCAGGTACAACATTCTATCTCGGTAAAGAAGATTATGCAGACGCAAGAGGCATGTTAGATAATGAAGGTGCTATCGCAATCGCAACAGACTTTAACCCTGGTAGTTGTGTAACGAACAACTTACAACTTGTTATGTCTATTGCAGCTTTAAAATTAAAATTAACTCCAAATGAAATTTGGAATGCTGTGACAGTCAATGCTGCAAAAGCCATTGATGTTGATGCTGGTACAATTAATGAAGGTGACAAGGCAAACATCGTTATTTGGGATGCACCAAATCATGAATATATCCCTTATCACTATGGTATCAACCATGCACAAAAAGTTATTAAAGATGGTAAAGTGATAGCAGATAATCACTTTGAACTTTAATTTTATGAAATAAATCGAATAAAGTTTTTAGGAACTTAGTGTTCTAACGTGAAGAAAGGCAATTTCTATTGAAATAATATAGAAATTGTCTTTTCTTTTAACTAAATAATATGAAAGGTTTTTAATTATAGCTGACCCATGTTGGGTATTTTAATGCTTGCCGCTCTATCAGATATATTATTGATAAGCACTAGATGTCCTATAGATTATTAAGAATATTTTGACAATTATGATAAAATGACAAGTATAAGTACAAAAGTGTAAAATGTTTAGTCATCTATCTTAATTGGATTAATGAAAATAGAGAAAGGTCGTGGCAATGTATGCCTAAATATGAAGATTATGTGCAATGGAGAAGAACGTTTCATCAATTCCCAGAGTTATCTGAGTATGAATATGAAACAACTAAACGTTTGAAACGTATACTAGAATCTTATGATATTAAAATATTAGATTTACCTTTAGAAACAGGCCTTGTCGCAGAGGTAGGCCAAGGTGATGATTTTGTTGCTGTAAGAACGGACATCGATGCTTTACCAATACATGAGCAAGTCGTGCATGAATTTACTTCAACAAATGATGGTGTGATGCATGCGTGTGGTCATGACATTCATATGGCTAGTATTTTAGGGGTGGCCACTGGTTTAAAAGAGATAGAACAAGAATTAGATGGACGTGTACGTATTATTTTCCAACCAGCTGAAGAACTAGGTCATGGAGCATTTTCAATTACTGAAACGAAAGCAATAGATGGAGCAAAAGCTGTCTTAGGCTTTCATAATTATCCTTCAATGAATATTAATGAATTCGCAATTAAATCAGGCGTATTAACATCAGCTGTAGATCGATTTGAATATAAAATCCAAGGTAAAGGTGCACATGCTGCAAAACCTGAACAAGGGAATGATCCAGTCGTGGCACTAGGACAACTGATCAACAGCGTTCAATCTATTGTAAGTAGAAATTTATCGGCATTTGATAATGCAGTAGTTACAATAGGAGAAGTATCTTCTGGTAATACATGGAATGTCATTGCTGATCAAGCATACGTACAAGGTACTGTTAGAACATTTGATTCAAAGGTTCGCGAACGAATTGAATCACGCCTACATGCGATAGGTAAAGGGATTGAAACGACATTCGATTTAGAAGTAGAGACACGATATCAACATTTACCAGGTGCAGTTGTAAACGATGAACAACTGACGCAAGAAGCGATTAAAGTAGCGAAACAATTAGACTATGACGTGAAATTGATGCAAGAACCGCTGACGATTGGCGAAGATTTTGCTGGATATTCACAGCAATACCCGAGTGTCTTTGCGTTCATAGGATCAAACAGTAAATATGATTTACATCATCCGAAGTTTGATCCTGACGAGCGCATATTAGAAAAGGCTCCACAATATTTTATTACATTTGTTCAACAATTATTGAACGGTGAAACTGAAGAATCGTAATAATGCATAAGATTTATTTCACATGGGTACAGACTAAATAAGTCAATATTTAAGGAGTGATTGTATATGGGTGCACAAGATCCAAGAAATAAATTTTCAAGCGCAGATTTTCCAAAACAAGAACAACCGGTACCAGGACTACAGAAAGAACTAGATCCTAAACCGGATTGTGGTGAAACTTCATATGAAGGACATGGACGTCTTAAAGATTATAAAATGCTTGTAACAGGCGGAGATTCATCAATAGGCCGTGCTGCTGCCATCGCATATGCTAAAGAAGGTGCAGATGTGGCGATTAACTATCTTCCAGCAGAACAAGAAGATGCTGAAGAAGTCAAGCAAGTCATTGAAGAAGCTGGACGTAAAGCAGTCTTAATTCCTGGTGACTTACGTGATGAACAATTTAACTACGATCTCGTTGAACAAGCACATAAGCAATTAGGTGGCTTAGATAATGTAACGCTAGTGGCGGGGCATCAACAATACAGAGATGATATTCGCGGTTTCGATACGGCATCATTTACTGAAACATTTGGAACTAATGTTTATCCAATCTTTTGGACAGTACAAAAAGCGTTAGATTACTTTGAAGCAGGGGCAACGATTACTTTAACGTCATCTGTTCAAGGTTATAATCCAAGCCCAATCTTACATGATTACGCAGCGACGAAAGCGGCTATCATTTCACTCACTAAAAGCTTGTCTGAAGAATTAGGAGCACAAGGTATCAGAGTGAATTGTGTTGCTCCAGGTCCATTCTGGTCACCATTACAAATTTCAGGTGGACAACCCCAGTCTAAAATTCCTGAGTTTGGACAAAAAGAAGTACTCGGTCGTGCAGGTCAGCCAGTAGAACTTGCAGGTGTTTATGTACACTTAGCGGCTGAAGAATCTAGTTATACAACAGGCCAAGTTTATGGTGTAACTGGTGGTACCCAAATCGACTAAAAATATACACAAAGGTTAGGATATCTTAAGTAATATTTCGTAGCACAATTTTGTAAATGTAAACAAATAAAGCGAGTACACAACAAATTAAAGGTGTCCTAACTTTGTTATATTATTTTTTGCTAATGAAAGGTTACGTGATAAATTATGAAAAAAATAGATGCGTCAACGATTTCAAAGGTACAAAATTATAAATTGTTAACGGGTAGCATCATACCGAGACCCATCGCATTCGTTACTTCACAAAATAAAGAAGGTATATTGAATGCTGCACCATTTAGTTTTTTTAATGGGGTTAACAGCGAACCACCAATGATTATGTTTTCTGCGACACGTAGTGAAGGTCAACGTAAAGATACTTCATTGAATATCGAAGAAACAGGAGAATTTGTACTGCATATTACTGATGAAAACAATGTAGAACACATTAATCGCACTGCTGCACCTTTAGAGAGAAAAGCTAATGAGTTAGCACGTACAGCGTTTACTACCATCGCTTCAGATGAAGTGAAAGTGCCAGGTGTAGCACAAGCAAAAGTACGTATGGAATGTAAGTTAGATCAAATCATTCCACTTGGTGACTCTAAAAATGGTGCTGATCTCATTATTGGTGAGATTGTGATGTACCATATCGACGACGACGTATATATTGAAGATAGTAAAATTGATGCCTCAAACCTCAATCCAGTTTCACGTTTAGCTGGTAATAATTATGCGTTAACTGGAAAAACATTTTCATTAGAACGACCAACTGAATAAAATCTATGTATGTTTTTACATGTAAAATAAGTTGGTAATATAAAATATAGAGGCGTTCAATAATTTTCCGTGAATAAGATTGACGAATGACTCTCAATCATGTAGTGTAATGTAATAAATTAATAACTTATCAAGAGAAGTGGAGGGACTGGCCCTAAGAAGCTTCGGCAACATGTTAAATGTGCCAATTCCAGTAGCATAATTGATTTATGCTAGAAGATAAGATGATATGTGAATCGTTAACTCTTTTCTTCTAATTATTATAAGAAAAGAGTTTTTTTAGTTTAAAAATTAAAATAATTATATTTGATAGAAAGAAAGTAGGTAAATCATGGTTCAAACAAATAAAGGTAGCGCAAAGGCATTACTTCCCTTAATTGTGTTTATCGGTATGTTTTTAGGTGTTGGGATAATTACTGGTGATTTTTCTACAATGCCACTCAACGTAGCTATTTTAGTTGCTTCATTGTTTGGTTTGTTTTTAAATCGTAAAGAATCATTCCAAAATAAGATTGAAATTTTCACAAAAGGCGCAGGTCATTCGAATATTGTACTCATGATGGTAATCTTTTTATTAGCTGGCGCATTTTCCAAAACGACCGAGAACATGGGCGGCGTTAAATCGACTGTTAATTTAGGTTTATCACTGATTCCTGAAAACTTATTAATCGTAGGTTTATTTGTGATTTGTATGTTTATTTCAATCTCGATGGGGACTTCAGTGGGAACTGTAGCTGCGATTGCACCAGTTGGTTTTGGTTTGAGTCAGGCTACAGATGTTTCGGCAGCTTTAGCTATGGCGACTGTAGTCGGAGGCGCAATGTTTGGTGATAATTTATCGATGATTTCCGATACAACTATTGCAGCGGTAAGAACTCAGAATACGAAAATGAGCGATAAATTTAAGGTCAATATTAAAATAGTATTACCAGGAGCCTTACTAACAATTTTAATACTTTGGTTATTGACGAACGGTGTACACGTCGATGCATCTAAAGATTATGCTTATAATATCATTAAAGTTATTCCATACTTATTTGTACTTATCCTGGCACTTGTAGGGGTCAACGTAATTATTGTCCTTATCGGTGGTATTGCTTTATCAGCAATTATAGGGTTAGTCGATGGGTCATTTGGTTGGAAAGGATTACTGTCAGCTATTTCCAAAGGTATCATCGGAATGGAAGATATTGCGATTATCGCTTTACTCATTGGCGGACTGGTGGCGTTAATTGAACATAACGGTGGTATAACTTGGCTATTAAATTTTGTACGACGTAGAGTGAAATCGAAACGTGGTGCTGAACTTGGTATAGCAAGTTTGGTCAGTGTTGCAGATCTTTCTACAGCAAATAATACAATTTCAATATTAATGGCAGGTCCATTGGCCAAAGAAATCTCAGAAGAGTATGATGTAGACCCACGTAAATCTGCTAGTATTTTAGATATGTTCGGTAGTTGTTTCCAAGGACTAGTACCTTACAGCCCCCAACTTATCGCAGCAGCAGGTGTCGCATCAATATCACCATTTGAACTGGTGCCTTATTCCATATATCCAATTATATTAGGCCTCTCAGGTTTAGTTGCAATTCTATTTGGATTACCGCGATTAAAAAAATCGTAACCTATATAACTTGAAACGAATACTGAGTAATATAAATTTTTTAAAGCTAAAATAACAATTTTCAATACTAATTTTGTCGAAACTGAGAAAGAATCAAGAGTAAAGGTTTGAATTATAGTATTTTTGTTTAGAAAAGATATAGAATCAGTTAGAATGTACTTAAGAGTGAAAGTAGGTGAACGAGAGTGGCTAAATATAATGTAGAAAATGAAAATGTTGAGATTGAACTCGAACGTTTATTTAAAGTCGAGCCCGCATTATTATATCAAGCATGGACAGATCAACGTTTCTTAAAACAATGGTTCATGACCTCAGAAAGAACAAACAAATTAATACATGTAGAGCCTAAACAGGGTGGCGAATATAAGATTGTCGATGTTTATAAAGGAAAGCAAAATATAATAACAGGTCAATACCAAACATTAACACCATTTGAGTATATCGTGATGACTGTAAGCATGCCTGAATATAGTGATTCAGAAGATCAAATTAATGTAGAAATATTTGAACGAGAACCAGGTATCACACAAATGGTCTTTAATTATAATGCTTATGTACCCAAAGAAAGAAGACTTACGACATTAGAATATAAGCAAAAGAAAAAGGAATACCACGACTCTACCGCTCATGGTTTTGAAACACTTTTTGATAAATTACAAGTTGTTTTAGAAGACTTTGAAAATAATATGTAATGAACAGCTCATTTGTATAAAATGATATATAAATAACAGCATATGTATATATAGCAAAGGGATTGGGATATAACAGTGTTGACCTTTATAACAAGAAAGCCACCTCAAAAGATTAAATTCATCTTTTGAGGTGGCTTTTTCTAACATGTATAACTTGGTCTCTTTAACTTTCATAGATATACGGCTACATACTACAAAATTAAAGAAATAACGTTATAATACGATTGACAAGTTAATGGCCTACTTAAATCAATATAGAAAGAATTTTGTGTTGAAAATTACTTATGAAAAATATAAATACTATGAAGTTCTTGCATTATTAATATAATTTGGATTGCACTTTGCACCGTGGATATCAATATTATGTGTGGCAATTTGATAGATAAGTTTAGAAAAAGTTGAAGATGTACAAGAGACAAAAAGTTTATTCTTATTGAAAGTATATCTTAAATCTTCTGTGTTTTTAATGTAATTCGTAATATCGATTACTTTATCTTTAATAAATGGGTCGATGAGTCCATCAATATTAACAACAAAACGTTTTGTAGACACTAATAATTGTTGTGTGTCAATGAGTTCTTGATTGTCACATTTATCTAAAATTTGATAAATAGCATAATTATGGAAGCTTAAATAAGTAATCATATACGGTAATTGTCGTTTTGGTAAGTTTAACTCTAATGCATAAATTTGTTTCGATTTATATATCGAAAAGTTCAAAGACTTACAAAAATGTGTATGTTTGAGTAATTTAATAAGTTTTTTTCGAGTAGTTCTTTGATGAAGTCCCCCAATATTCAATAAAAAACTTTCTGTTTTATCTAAAATCATGGTATACCTCCGTCCGTTTAATGAAAGTTCGTAATTTCCCAACTGATAACATTGGTTATGCGAATTTAAAAGCTTCCCAAGGCTTAAAAATGATTATATAACCAATATTTGAAAATATTTGTTAATTTACTTTAAATTGTAGCACTGTTTTTGTAAGAATACACTAGGTCTTTGGAACTAAGTTAAAATAATTTAATTTTCGCAATTAAGTGTTAGAATATTTAGAAAACTATATTGTTTCTGCTATTAAAGTGTGATACATTTCCCTTTATAGATATATAGAAGAAATGAGGGGGAAAGATGTTAAGAAAAGTAAGTCGTTTTGCAACTAATACATTTTTAGTATGGATGTTAGTTGCAGCATTTATTGGTTTTGTGTTTCCAAATGAGCTTGCCAAATTAAGTGGATGGGTTCCGTATTTACTTGGAATCGTTATGCTCGGAATGGGGTTAACCATCAAACCACAAGATTTCAAAATTGTTTTTCAAGCACCCCGCGCAGTCATAATAGGGGTGATCTTACAGTATACAATTATGCCTATCGCTACGTATTTAATAGCGAAACTCTTCCATTTACCTGCAGAAGTTGCGATAGGAGTAATACTTGTTGGATGTTGTCCAGGTGGGACATCGAGTAATGTGATGAGTTATTTAGCAAATGCTAATGTGGCTTTGTCTGTAGCAATAACGAGTGTTTCTACGTTGCTAGCACCGTTTATCACACCATTTTTAATTTATTTATTTGCACATCAGTGGTTGCATGTGTCATTTATGAGTGTGTTTTGGTCAGTGGTACAAGTTATATTGATTCCAATTTTACTAGGATTAATTTTACAGAAACTCTTCCGAAACTTAGCAGAAAAAACGGCACATGTTTTACCTATTGTCTCAGTTGTTTCTATCTCACTCATATTGGCGTCTGTAGTAGGTGGAAGCAAATCACAGATTTTAGAAACAGGTTTACTTATATTTGTAGTCGTGGTGCTACATAATGTAGTAGGGTATACGTTAGGATATACTTTAGCGAAAGTCTTCAAACTTAAACGCCCTGATAAAAAGGCTGTTTCAATAGAGGTAGGTATGCAAAATTCTGGCTTAGCAGTGTCGCTAGCTACTGTACATTTTAGTCCATTAGCAGCTGTGCCTGGCGCAGTATTTAGTTTAGTGCACAATATTAGTGGACCGATATTAGCGAAATATTGGAATAAACGATAATTTAAGCGAAATGTTAGATATATGTTTTTGGGAGTGGGATAGAAATTGAACTTTCTAATAAAGATTTCAAAGTCCTACTAAATTTACAAAGAGTCTGAGACACCTATTTCTGTCTCAGACTCTATTATTCATATACAATGAAAGATAAGCAGTTAAATAATGCTATAAAGGAGGATGAGACATGTATAGAGCAGTTATATTTGATTTTGATGGTACGATTGTTGATACTGAACAACATTTATTTGATACAATCAATCATCATTTACAGCAATACAATAAACCAGTGATATCATTAGATTTCTATAAACAATCAATCGGAGGAGCTGCAACGCAATTACATACATATTTAGAGGAACAACTTGGTACAGAAAGAAAAGAGGAAATATATAAAGAACATCATCAATCAAGTGAGTTTTTACCGATAAATGAGGATATCCAAAAGTTAATGGCATTTTGTAAAAAGCGTCATATACCGATGGCCATTGCGACGAGTAGTTATCGTAAAGATATTATGCCTATATTTAATCGTTTGAATTTAGATGAGTATATAGAGGTAGTCATCGGTAGAGAAGATGTAGATGCGATCAAACCAGAACCGGATCCATATTTAACTGCCGTTCAAAGTTTGAATTTCAATCCAGTTAACTGTTTAGCAATTGAGGATTCAGTCAATGGAGCTACTGCTGCAATAAATGCAGGATTAGATGTCATCATTAATACAAACGAGATAACAGCTAAACAAGACTTTAGTTCAATTGCGTATACAGATAAAGATTTATCAGCAGATGAAATGATCGAGAAGTATTTTGAAAAAAGTGGGAGTTAATCATATATGAATGGATATATTATTTTATTCTTCTTAAGTGGACCATTGATTTTAGCAATAAGTAAATTATGGTTAGGACCGAAATTTGATAAAAATAAAACCATTCAATCTCAATTTAATTATTTTTTAATAGAGACAATGGCGTATCTTGTGTTTGCTGGTTTAGTTTATTATTTGGTATTGAAAAGATTTTACTAAAAGTAATGAGGCAAAAGGAGCCATTATATTTTTTACAAAAAATGAGTTTGGAGGCACGTTTATTACTGCCTCCAAACTCATTATGATATTCAATCTATTTATAGAATAACGCGATTAAGATTAATATAAGTAAAATAGTATCTATCCCAAACATAATTGCAAAACGTGTTGTTTTTTCACCGTTCGCTTTAGCTTGTTGGTACTTTTTGAAGTTTGGAATTATACTCAATATTAATAACACGATTAATATAAGACCTATGACCATATTCATTGTCGATCACCACCTGATTTGCGTTTCTCTATCCATTCCCATATATAACCAGCAAGCACACCGATAATAAGTCCTACAATGATACCAACTTTTATAGCTGAAAAAATTGCGGTAAGTAATATTGCTAGCAATAGGCAAATAGGGATCGTAATTCCAAATTTATATTTACGCTCTGGCGAATTTAATATTGAAAATAAAGTGTAATATAACAACGCAAAGACAATTGTGGCTATGATTCCTCTAAGTATGACGTTACCGATAGAGGCGTGACTCTCACTAAAGTAACTAAATATACAAAAGAATAAGCCAAACAGAATTGAAAGTATAACTGTTCGTTGGGTTAAAGTTTTATTCATAAATAACTCCTTAAGTAAATCTTATATAGATTATATCATAATCATACATAGACATTATATTTTTGTAGTTGAACGAATGGAACTATTTCATTACTAGTGCGCTGTAAGACTTTTATGAAGGGTCAATAACGAATGACTAAATTAACCATTAAAAAGTAAAAATACATAAAAATTTTATTCAAATATGACGATTTGTTTAAATAGGAAATACAATTGTACATGTAATCGTTTACATTTTTCAAAAAATTGTTTAAATTTTAAAGATTTATAGTACAATAACGACATGACAAGTGATTAATGAATATGGACTGATATAAGAAAGAGATGGGGTTTATAAAATGAATGATAATAATGAGTTACAAAGGGGACTCAGTGCTCGCCAAATGCGAATGATTGCATTGGGTGGAACAATTGGTGTCGGTCTGTTTATGGGTGCAACAAGTACAATTAAATGGACAGGGCCTTCAGTAATTTTTGCATATTTAATTGCAGGTTTATTTATATTTTTAGTTATGAGAGCAATGGGAGAAATGGTTTATTTAACACCTACTTCAGGATCATTTGCTAATTTCGCAGGAGATTACATACATCCAGTCGCAGGCTATTTAACAGCATGGAGTAATATATTCCAATGGGTTGTCGTTGGAATGAGTGAAGTTATAGCCGTCGGTGAATATATGAATTTCTGGTTCCCACATTTACCACAGTGGATCCCAGGTGTTATTGTCGTGCTGTTATTAGCTGGAGCTAACTTAGTTTCAGTTAAAGCTTTCGGCGAATTTGAATTTTGGTTTGCAATGATCAAAGTTGTAACAATTATCTTAATGATTATCGCTGGTATTGGATTAATCTTCTTTGGTTTCGGTAATGGCGGTAACCCAATTGGATTATCGAACTTATGGTCACATGGTGGGTTTATGCCACACGGATGGTTAGGTTTCTTCTTTGCATTATCAATTGTAATTGGTTCATATCAAGGGGTTGAATTGATCGGTATCACTGCCGGTGAAACAAAAGATCCTCAAAAAAATATTAAAAGTGCAGTCAACGGTGTTATCTGGCGTATATTAATCTTCTATATCGGAGCAATATTCGTCATTGTAACCGTCTATCCTTGGAATGATTTAGGTAATATTGGTAGTCCATTCGTTGCGACATTTGCCAAAGTAGGTATTACATTCGCTGCTGGTTTAATAAACTTTGTTGTATTAACAGCTGCCATGTCAGGATGTAACTCAGGTATCTTTAGTGCAAGTCGTATGATGTTAACACTATCTAAAAATGGTCATCTACCTAAAGTCTTTACGAAAGTAATGAAAAATGGTGTACCACTTTGGACAGTATTAGCGATTTCAATCGGAATATTGATTGGTGCATTATTAAATGTGATTTTACCTTTATTTATTAAAGGTGCGGATAGTATTTTCGTCTATGTTTACAGTGCTTCAATCTTACCAGGAATGGTGCCGTGGTTTATGATATTAATAAGTCATATGAGATTTAGAAAGCATTATCCTGAAAAAATTGAAGGGCATACGTTTAAAATGCCTGGAGGAAGAGCGACAAGTCTTGTGACAATGATCTTCTTTATCATTGTGCTAATTGGAATGTTATTCAATAAAGAAACTGTCGTTTCAGTTATAATCGGAATTGTATTTTTATTATTTATGACAGCATTTTATTTCATAAAAGGCTATCATAAGTTAAGTAAAGACGAACAAATATTAAAATAATTAGGTCTATATTTAAATGATCACTTAAATATTACATTTTGTAAGTTAGCTATAAACGTAGTGCCTATAGGTACTATTGTTTATAGCTATTTTTTTAGATGATACACATAACAAAGACGATTGATTTTTAAAATTATCTACAGTTTACATAAAATTTACTATATTACAAAATTGCCTCAACGTTCATGTACTATAATTTTATTTGTAATAATTAATACATAAAGGGGTTTTAATTAATGAAAATGTACAAAAAGTTTGCAACAGCTTCTTTAACTAGTGCAATCGTATTAGGTTCAGCATTTGGTGGAGCTCAAACAATTCACGCTTCTGCAGGTGGTCAAGCACCAGGGAATGATTCAGACGTAACTTACATGGGAAATACTAAAAATCCTAAAAATGTAATTTTCATGGTTGGCGATGGTATGGGACCTTCTTATAATTCAGCTTACCGTTACTTCAAAGATAAACCAGAAACGAAAGAAATGGAAAAAACAGCTTTCGATGATTATTTAGTAGGGACACAACGTACAAACCCTGATGATCCAGATGAAAACGTAACTGACTCAGCTGCGGGAGCAACAGCTTTCAGTTCAGGACATAAAACATACAACGGTGCTATCGGTGTTGATGGTAACAAACAAAAACTTAAAACAGTATTAGAACAAGCTAAAGAAAACGGTAAATCAACTGGTTTAGTTTCAACTGCTGAAATCACAGATGCTACACCAGCAGCATATGCAGCACACGTTGATGACCGTGACAAAAAAGATGAAATCGCTCAACAATTCTACAATGATACAATCAATGGTCAACATAAAGTAGACGTTCTTCTTGGTGGGGGAGCTAAATACTTCGGTAAAGAAAACGGAAACTTAACTGATAAATTCAAAAAAGACGGTTACGACATCGTAAACAATAAAACACAATTACAAAATTCTAAAAATAACCAAGTATTAGGTTTATTCTCTGATGAGAACATGCCATTACAAATCGATGCACCAGCTAAAAACCCTAAATTAGTAGACATGACTGACAGTGCAATCAACCGTTTACAACAAAATAATAAAGGTTTCTTCTTAATGGTAGAAGGTGCTTCAATCGATAAATCAGGTCACCCTAACGATATCACTGGTGTAATGTCAGAAATGCAAGGTTTCGAAAAATCATTCGACTACGCAATGAACTATGCTAAACAACATCCTGATACATTAGTTGTAGCAACAGCTGACCATTCAACTGGTGGTCTTTCAATCGCTAAAGGTAAAGATTACAAATGGAACCCAGATGCAATCAAGAAAATGAAACATTCTGGTTCTTACATGACTCAAGAAATTGCTAAAGGTAAAGATCCTGAGAAAGTAATTAACGAAGGTTATGGTTTCGAATTATCTAAAGATGATATGAAAGCAATTAAGAAACAAACTAAAAACATTAAGAAATACAACGAAGACGATAAAGACTATGCAGCTGAATTACAAAAATTACAAGACGCTATCCAAAAGCCAATTAACGATGAATCACACACTGGTTGGACTACTAACGGTCACACTGGTGAAGACGTAAATACTTACGCATTCGGTCCTGGTAGCGATAGATACCAAGGTAACATCGACGATACTGACGATGCGAAAAACATCTTTGACTTCTTCAGAAACTCAGCTAAATAATCGTTAACTACAATAAGTTCAAAAAACGTACTGGCTATTAACAGTCAGTACGTTTTTTCTTTATAATAAAAACACTCAGTTTTGATTTCATTAAAAATCACTAACTGAGTGTTTTGTATTTATATTTATTCTGAATAGTTTTGACGTTCATACAAAATTTAATGTTTGAAGCGTATAGTAGATAGATGTTTACGATAATTGTCTAATGCCATTTTGGATTGTGTGATTGAATCGAGTGCTGTTTGATAATTTAATGCGATATAGCGATAATATAATACATCAACTGTAAATAATTGTGCAAACAGAGAAGTTGTAGCTGCCATACGCAATTCGTTTTCATCAGTTTGACCATAGATTAACGTATGATCTGAAATTTGAGTGATAGGATTGTTTGCATCACTCGAAATTGTGATAAGTGAAATATTATAATCCTTTGCAACTCTTGCCATGGATATCATTTCGCTATGATTACCTTGGTTCGTAACGAAGATAATACAATCTCTTTCGTCATGTGTGGCTAATGTCGTCATAAACAGATGTGTTTCCTGTAATAATCGGACGTTCAGACCTACACGAGATAGCTTTTGAAATAAGTCCGTGACTATAATGAATGAAGCACCATATCCAAATAGAAAAATAGTACGTTTATGTTTTAATATGTCGCAAATTTCGTCGATATTTTTACTATTGATTTGGTTTGATACGAAATTCATCGTATCTTTGGCTCTTGTTAACATTTTTGATTTAATCGCATCAACAGATTCATTCACCATTAATTCCATATGGTTATTATTAATTGTATCTTCAGGCAAATAACGGGAAATGGCTATCTTTAATTCCTGGAAACCTTGCCCTGTAATTTTTCTACTAAAACGTACAATTGAAGCCGTACTCGTATCTATTTTTTCAGATAAATCTTGAACTGACATATTTATAATCTTATGTGGTGCATTTAATATAAAATCTGCAATTTTCTTTTCAGTTCTTGTAAATTGTGAATATTGGCTATCTATCTTGTATAAAACGTTGGTCATCATCAATCCCCTAAACTATCAGTTTCTCTCATATCTTTTGTCGTACCTAAGAAATAAGTGAAGATGAAACCACCTATATAAGCGGCAAGTAAGCCTGCAATATAACCTAGATACATATTATCCGAGATAAGTGGTAACAATGAAACACCGCTTGGGCCAATCGCTTTGGCTCCGATATGTCCAATACCTCCGATGACAGCACCACCGATACCTCCACCAATACATGCAGTGATGAAAGGTCTGCCTAATGGTAATGTTACACCGTAGATTAATGGCTCACCAATTCCTAAGAAACCAATAGGTAAAGCACCTTTAATCGTATTACGTAAAGTAGTGTTTTTCTTACAACGTACCCATAGTGCTAATGCGGCACCTACTTGACCTGCGCCAGACATCGCTGCAATCGGAAGTAAGTACGTCGCACCTGATTGGTTGATCATTTCGATATGAATTGGTGTGAAAATATGATGCAATCCTACCATAACAAGTGGTAAAAAGAAAGCGCCTATAATGAAACCACTAAAAATACCACCTATATTTATAATACCATTAATTACTGAAACCAAACCGTCAGAGATAAAGCCAGCAATAGGCATAAATATGAAGATTGTCATCAAACCTGTAACTAATAGTGAAATAGTAGGGGTAATGATGATATCAATCGCGTTAGGCACAATTTTGTGTAATCGCTTTTCAATCATACTTAAAATCCATACTGCAAAGATAACTCCGAGAATACCACCTTGACCGGCTTGTAGAGGTTCGCCAGTGAAGATGTTTGTAATAGCTGTCTTCTCAGTGAGTCCAGTGAGTAATGTCGTACCACCAATTACACCACCTAAACCTGGTGTAGCTCCAAATTCTTTGGCTGCATTAATACCTGTGAAAATAGCAAGATAGGCTAGCATCCCATCTTTAATTACGTTAAAAATGGTAACTAATTGAGTGACCCATGCTCCGGAAATCATGTGAGCTGCTAATAAGTTACTTAAGACAGCACCAATACCTCCAATTAATCCAGCACCGATAAATGCGGGGATTAATGGAATGAATATATTGGCGATTACTTTCAATACACGATTAAACTTACCATTTTTTTGCTTACTTTTAACTGCTGCTTTATTTTTCTTCGCTCGTTCTTCAGCGTTCGTCTTGAAATCTGATTTATCATGAGGAATAGTTTCGCCTAATTTAACACCACTTAAATCAGACATATGCTGGGCTACTTTATTCACAGTTCCAGGGCCGACAACAACTTGAATGCGCTCGTCCTTAACAACTCCCATAACCCCTTCAGTGCTTTTGAGATTGTCATAATTGACTTTGTCTTCATCTAGCACTTTGATACGGACACGCGTCATACAGTTAATTACACTATCCATATTATCCATGCCACCGACTGCCTTGATAATATCTTCAGCTAATCTTTGTTCTTTAGTCATATGGATGACCTCCTTTATTTAAAATATGTAATATATTGGTTTATTGATCTTTAATTGCTTGTTTAACGATATTGTTGTTACGTTTTAATCTTTCTTGAGCAGCTTCTCGATTGATATCACATAAATGCATGACAACTGCTACTTTGACGTCTGAGCGGGCAGTTTCATATAACTTCTGTGCTTGCTCGTAGGTAATATCACAAATATCTTGGATAATTCTAATTGATCGGTCGACAAGCTTTTGATTTGTGGCTTTAACATCAATCATTAGATTGTCATAAACTTTACCTACTCCTACCATTGTTAGTGTTGAAATCATATTGAGTATTAACTTCTGTGCAGTACCTGCTTTTAATCGTGTTGAACCTGTTAATACTTCTGGTCCTACAGCAACTTCGATAGGAAATTCAGCGCTTTCACTAATTTCAGTGTTGGTATTACAAGCTATTGAAACAGTATGTGCGCCTAAATGTTTTGCATAATATAAACCACCTTTAACGAAAGGTGTGCGACCGCTTGCGGAAATACCTATGACGACATCTTTATTATTCAGTTCAATTTCTTTTAAGTTTGTTTGAGCAAGCATTTCATCATCTTCGGCACCTTCGACGGCTTCTGTCATAGCACGTGAACCTCCAGCGATAATACCAATAACATCACCAGGGTCTGTATTGAAAGTAGGTACACATTCTGCGGCATCGAGTACGCCTAAACGCCCACTCGTTCCAGCACCTATATATATGATGCGCCCTCCATTCTTAAATTGTGTTGTAGTTACTTCAATAACCTTTGCAATTTGTGGTAATGCAGTGTTGATAGCTTGTGAGACACGTTGATCTTCTTGATTCATTGTTTTCAAAGCTTGTTGAATAGACATTTCATCTAAATGCATGGTAGCTTCATTTCTTGTTTCTGTTGTTAAATGTTTCATTTGTTTACTCCTTAATCTCTTCCTTTTTAACTTTAAAATCGAATGTATCTGAAGGGCTTAATATATCAATCAAAGCAACATCTCGTTGTATTACATGACCAATAACATTGATATTTGGATGCGCAGGTAGAGTTTGTTTTATAATCTGTAATTCACCTTGGTAACGACCATTGAGGTGATTATCTACTGTGATTGCGCCTCTTGCTCTTGTTTGATTTGATTTAGGTTGTATCTCACTATTGCAATAGTGACGAGATTCTTGAGACCGTATAACATGTTGTGGGTTATCAGGTCTTACTGAATGAGGTTGTTCTACAATATACGCTACTTGGTCATCTGTGAGTTGAATAGAGATGGTAAAGTGTCTGTTTTGTAAATATTGCATTAATTGTTCCGCTAATTCAGGTGTAAGGTACGGATCACCAACTAAAATATGTTCCACATTCGTATCTTTTAAACGTTGTGCTGCTGCGATAGGATGAATCTTTCGAGTCGATTCCAATGTAGGTAATCCTTTATAAAGTGGTCCTCTATATTCAGAACCTGCAACAAATGCATAGATGTCAGCTTGAGTATTGTGATGCAAGATGCGTTCATTTTGTTGTTGAACAAACGTTTCCGCTAGACCAGTATCAGGACGAGGGTAGTAATTATGGCAGTAACATAACTTTGAAAAGTCTTGAAGTTGTTGTTTGAGCTCAGATAGTAACTCTTCACTTACAATACTTGCGTTAAGACAGCATTGATAGCCGCGTAATGTGATTGCATCGATGGATTGCGTGGAGGTCTTATTATCAATACGTATAATAAATTGCGCAGTATTATAACGTTGCAATATATTAAAAAATCGTTCATTCAGGAGATCAGGGTTGATATCTATCATATACGTCACTTGATAAGTGGCTAGTTCTTCTAGTAGTTCTGTAAAATAGTGATATTTTGTTTGTTCGTCTTCTTCAGGAATTTGTACAGATGTGAAAATTGTTGTGTACCCTAATTCAACCATTTGTTTAGCATAAGCTTTATCGAACGGTTTACCGAGATAAATTGAAAAACCATGCACTTCGTATCACTCCTACATAAATGTAATCGTTTTCATATGTATTATACAATATATGAAATAGTATTACAATTTACTATTTTAAATTTTTATAAAATGAAATAATGTTACAAAAAGACAGATAATAGTTTGCGTATTTCGTGAAGTCGATTTTGTAATGTAGTGATATGACCTGCAGTATTACCTACAGTGAATTCAACGATGGGGTGGCTGTGTTGCTCAGTTAGAAATTGGAAATATTGATAGTGTATGAGCGAATGTTTACAGAGGTTTGATTTTTCTAAATAGTTTAAATCGGTAGCGACGAATTGATGAATTTGTGTTTGATATTTATGCTTATTTTTATCATCAGTAATAATTGCAAATTTATAAAGTTCGAAATGATTGAGTAGTTGCGTAATATTTTGGTCTAATTGGTGATATTCTAGTTGATACATTCTATTCTTCCTTTCATTTATAAATACAATATCCATCATAGATATTATAAATACTGTTAATTGCGATATAATTGTGAATGTATTATTGTACAAATGCATAGAAGTTGATTAGAAAGAGATATGTGAGAGAGGGAATGAATTTGACGTCATGGAAACAAAAGTTTGAAAAATTAAATGGTTATGATTTTTTAACAATACCGATTTTAATAGTGAGCTTAATCATATTATCGTTATTAGGCATGGGCTACCGTTTATACTTTGTAGGTGAAATTTCTAAACAACAAGAAGTGATGTTTGGGGCAATTATTCAATTGATGTCATATATTATTGTGATATTGAGTATTTATCTCATACATTTTGAACGTATTGATGAGTTTGTGCGTTGTATTAGATATCAATTATCGTATATTAAACAACATATCGTATTATTAGTGATTGTGTTTATCGGATTGTATGTTCTAACGTATTGTTATAATGCGTTGATACAATTTATGCCGGGAAAAATGCAGTTTAACGAAACACAAAATGAATTAAAGTTATCAGTTTTATTTGATAATCCAACATTTTTACCGATTACTTTTATATTTGTAGTTATCGCAGCGCCAATGATTGAAGAGTTTATATTTAGACACTTGATTATTGGAGAATTGGGAAAAATATTTAATTACTATATAATGGGCGTGGTTTCAGCAGTATTATTTACTCTGATACATGTAACAGGAGCTCACTCTCCATTAGAGTTTGGGAGTTACATCATATTAGCCTCTGGATTGGTATTAGTATATTTAAAATCAGGAAGAAAGCTAGGTGCAAGTCTGTTTATACATGCTTTGAATAACTTTGTAGCTTTTGTGATAAGTGCTTTCTTCTAATATTGCGTAGTTAAATCCAACTGATTTATTAACTTTCAGTTGGATTTAAAAATTGGTGATAGTTACTAATTGTAATATCTTGGGTTTTTATCGTTTTTTCGAAAGAATAAGCGATATCTTGAATAGCAGTAATTGGAATTTCATTAGTAGTACCTAAACCAATTTCAAAGATAACAGCTTTCCAAATACCGTCTTTACAAAGTAATCCTATAAATATAATGTTTTCCGTATATGTTTGATTATCTTGTTGGTACTCGACAGACATCACATTTCTCTCCGTACAATAAATTAATACATCTGAAAAAATTTCAGGTAAATCTGGTTGGTGATGGTTGTCGAACTTAATATATCGATCTAACTTTTTTAACGTGCGCCTCATTTTTGTGTATGGAAGGTTAAGGCATTTTTTTATAATTGCTTGAATTTCTTCTCTGTACGGTAAAGTCGAGTAAGATTGACTTTCATTTAATACTAAAAATAAAGCAGACAACTGACTCTCTGTGAGTTCGATTGAGTAGCTACTTTGTGTTTCTCGTAATTGATAGCCACCGAGTTTACCATGTTTAGCTAATATCTTTACACCTTGATCTTCTAAATCTTGTATATCTCTTAAAATGGTGCGTTTGGATACTTTCATATTTTGTGCTAATTCCGTAGCGGTTATCTGTCTATTTTTTTGAATAGCTTGTACGAGTTTATTTTGTCGCTCTCGTTTATTCATCAGAAAGTCACCTCCCGAATGATTACATATTACATTTAGTATAGCATAAATGCTTTTGTGACGATATTTAGAAAGTTTTTTCTAAATATTTTTTAGAAAACGCTTACATTACGTGAAAATATGTGATACTATATAGTTAGTAACAAGGGGGTTACGAATAGATGACAAAGGGGTAGGCTATTTTAAATAGTTTTGTTTACATGTATTCGTACAAGTTACTTATATCAAACATCTTCAATATTTATTACTTACTTTCCTTTCTATTTGCCGGCTAGCTAAGCTAGTCGGTTTTTTTGTAGTTCATTTTATTTTTGGGACGTACTTTTTATAAGTGAATCCTAACATCTATATATGTAAGTTTCATTACATATGATAGAATGAAGGCGATTATTTACATAGAAAGCTCAAAATAAAAAAATGAGGTGTAGACATGAAAGTGGAACAATTAAAAGATATAGATAATGCAATAAATAAATGGTTTGCTACGCTCGATGACATCATTCCGAAACTCATAGAAGAAATGGTAACGAGCACTAAGAAAAATCGCTTTGATTTAGTTACAAATGTAGACAAAACAATTCAACAAAATTTTGAGCAATATTTAGCTGAACATTTCCCAGAACATCAATTGTTTGCTGAAGAAAAATCAAACGCTGACGTTCAACCTAAAGAAGGTCACGTGTGGGTCATGGATCCAATTGATGGTACGACGAACCTTGTAAAGCAACAAGATGACTACTGTATCATTTTAGGTTATTTCGTCGATGGGGAACCGATGTTGTCATATATTTATGATTATCCTAAAGGTGAGTTATACAAAGCTGTAAAAGATAACGGAGCATATGTTAATAGTGAACCTCTAACGCCTCCTGAAAAGTTAAATCTTGAAGATGCAATTATTTCATTCAATGCATTAGTATTGAATGATGCCACACTGCATCAATTATTTGATTCAGCTTTTAGCTTTAGATTTATAGGTTCGTGTGGACTTGATTCACTTAGAGTGATCAAAGGACAATTTGGTGCACATATCAATACAAATCCAAAACCATGGGACATTGCGGCTCAATTTTTATTTGCGAAAGAATTAGGATTGAAAATGACTACGTTAAATAATGAACCATTAGATTTCTCTACAGCTGGACCATTTATTATTAGTAATACAGCATGCCACGAACACATTTTAGAGATTATGAATTCAGACGGAGGATATGCTAAATCGTAATTGTACTTCGATACAATAATAGGTCTAAGGTACTATGTTCAATCACTATAATTACTATATAATTATCTTAATTGAATATAGAATGGAGACCGATAAAATTGAAAAAAATAATATTATGGTTACTAGGTATAGTCTTCATCTTAGTTATTGTTGCAGTGATATATATATTGGATATAAACTATTTGCAGTAGGTGATGCAATACATCAACCACTCGATAGAGATAAATCGAATTTGCGAGATAAGAAGGTTAACTTGAAAGATGGAGATCCATTTACGATTGCTTTATTTGGAGTAGACTCAAATGCTGAACGTAATGCACAAGGCGCTGGGCAAAGAAGTGATACAATTATGGTGCTATCCATTAACCCTAAGAAAAAAACAACAGAAATGGTAAGTATTCCACGAGACACGCAAGCTAAAATAGTTGGTAAAGGTTCCACAGAAAAGATTAATCATGCATATGCATACGGGGGACCTGACATGGCAGTTAAATCACTTGAGAAATTACTAAATGTCCCAATTGATCATTATGCTACGATTGACATGGACGGTATGCAACAAATGATTGATACAGTGGGTGGCATCGATGTCACAAGTAACGCGACATTCTCATATAAAGGTTACCAGTTTACCCAAGGTGAAAAGTCACATATGGATGGTAAAGAGGCGATGGCATTTTTACGAAGTCGTAAAGAGAATGGGGCAGGTGGTGACTTTGGTCGCCAAGCGCGTCAACAACTTGTAATCCAAGTATTAGCAAACAAAATGACAAGCACAAGTTCTATCACACATTTCAATGATTTGACGAAACAAATTGAAAAAAACGTGAAGACAGATCTTAAATTAAGTGAATTATATACAGTGCGTAACCATTATAAAAACGCCAATAAAAATGTCCATAAACAACTATTAGAAGGTCAAGGTGGTATCCAAAATGATGGTTTATACTATTACGTTCCGAGTGATGATTCGTTGAGTCAAATTGAATCAGCGATTAATGACAATTTAAACCAATAAAGGCATAAATATAAAATAAATTAATTACTAAAGTCAGGGATATCAATCCTAGTGAAAAGTCGCCTCAAAAGATTAAAACAATCTTTTGGGGCGGTTTTTTTATTATTGATGAATAAAGAAAATCAAATGGTAGTCAAATGCTTTCTATAAAGAAAAAGGGGAATAACGTAAAATATCTTAACATTAAATCATTTTAGTTATACAATAAAAATAACATGACTTAAAAGCGTGGGGCTTTTTATAAGTGATGTGGCTGACATCGAATTAAGAAGGGCATAAACAATAGAATTCTGAGGGGTTGAACATATGCAAGAGCATTTAATTGTGTCATTAGACGGTAAAGATTACTTAGTCGAACCGGGCACAAATTTATTAGAATTTATTAAATCACAAAATACCTTTGTGCCATCTATTTGTTATAACGAATCGTTAGGCCCAATTCAAACGTGTGACACTTGTACTGTAGAAGTTGACGGACAAATCACTCGCGCTTGTGGTACAACGATTGATAGACCAATGGTAGTAAATACTACT
The DNA here is from genome assembly GCF_038789205.1 of Staphylococcus hsinchuensis. Lineage (NCBI taxonomy): Bacteria > Bacillati > Bacillota > Bacilli > Caryophanales > Staphylococcaceae > Staphylococcus > Staphylococcus hsinchuensis. The sequence goes on along the minus strand of NZ_CP128355.1, from coordinate 197,169 downwards.
TCTGATAACGTACAATCTAGCCAAAAAGAAGCTTTGGACAGAATTTTAGAGAAACATATGTTGTATTGCACAGTATGTGATTACAATAATGGAGATTGTGAAATTCATAATACGATGGATCAATGGGGTCTTGAGCACCAAACATATGAATATAAAGAAAAACCATACGAAAAAGATTATGGACCTTTCTATCGCTATGATCCAAATCAATGTATCCTTTGTGGACGTTGTGTGGAAGTGTGTCAAGACGTTCAAGTCAATGAGACACTAACAATTGACTGGGAACGTCAAGAACCACGCGTCATTTGGGATAATGATACTTCTATTAACGATTCATCATGTGTAGGATGTGGGCAATGTGCAACAGTTTGTCCATGTAATGCAATGATGGAAGTGAATATGGAAGGAAATGCGGGTTACATGACAGACTTAGAGCCAGGATCATTAGCTGCAATGATTGATCTTACTAAAAAAGCAGAACCTGGTTACGGTCCGTTATTTGCAGTTTCTGATTCAGAAGCATCTATGCGTGAAGAACGAATTGAAAAAACAAAAACGGTATGTACATACTGTGGTGTAGGTTGCTCATTCGATGTTTGGACAAAAGACAGAGAGGTATTAAAAGTTCAGCCACAACATGAATCACCAGCTAATAAAATTGCTTCTTGTGTAAAAGGTAAATTCGGATGGGATTACATTGACTCAGACGAACGATTAACAAAACCACTTGTTCGTAAAGGTGACCAATTTGAAGAAGTAGAATGGGATGAGGCGTTACAAGTCATCGCTGATAACTTTAAAGAAGTGAAATCGAAGCTTGGTTCTGACGGTTTAGCCTTTATTTCTTCTTCAAAAGCAACAAATGAAGAATCATATTTAATGCAGAAATTGGCACGTCAAGTCATTGGTACTAATAATGTAGATAACTGTTCACGTTATTGCCAAGCTCCAGCAACTAAAGGTTTATTTAGAACTGTTGGTCACGGTGGGGACTCAGGATCCATCGATGATTTAGAAATTGCTGATATGGTGGTACTTGTTGGTACTTGTTGGTACAAATACTGCAGAAGCACATCCAGTAATTGCATCACGCATAAAACGCGGACATAAACTATATAATAACACTTTAAATGTGTTTGATATTCGTAAGCATGAAATGGCAGACCGTGCTGATAACTTCTATCAACCGAAACCAGGTACAGACCTTGTTTGGTTATCAGCGGTTACGAAATATATCATCGACAACAACTTACATGATCAAGCATTCATAGAAGAATGGGTGAACGACTTTGACGCTTACTACGAATCATTAGCTCCGTTTACGATGGACTTTGCTGAAGAAACAACAGGTATCGCTAAAGATGACTTAATAGATTTTGCGCAACAAATGGTTAAAGCAGAGACAGTTTCTATTTGTTGGGCGATGGGTGTCACACAACAAGATATCGGTAGTGATACGTCAACAGCTATCTCAAACTTATTGTTAGCTACTGGTAATTACAGAAAGCCTGGTACAGGTGCATATCCATTACGTGGACATAATAATGTTCAAGGATGTAGTGATATGGGAAGCATGCCAGATAAATTCCCTGGTTACCAAGGTGTAGCTGATGATGAAGTTAGAGCGAAATTTGAACAGGAGTACGGTGAACAATTACCAGCAGAACCTGGTAAAGATAACCATCAGATGATGGAAGGTATTCATAACGGAGAAATTGACTCATTATATTTATATGGTGAAGATACTGGCATTGTTGATTCAAATATTAACTTTGTGCAGTCTGCTTTAGAAAAGGTAGGATTCTTAGTTGTACAAGATGAATTCTTCACATTCACTGCTACATTTGCAGATGTTGTACTTCCTGCCAGTCCATCATTAGAAAAAACAGGTACATTTACGAACACTGAACGTCGTATTCAAAGACTTTATAAAGCGTTAGAACCTAAAGGTGATTCCAAACCAGACTGGGAAATCATTCAATTGGTTGCGCAATATCTAGGATATGATTGGAACTATACGCATCCTAGCGAAATTATGGACGAAGTCGCTCGTGTCACTCCGCTTTATTCAGGTGTAAATTATGACCGTTTAGAAGGATATAACAGTTTACAATGGCCTGTGCATGAAGATGGTACAGACGAACCATTACTCTATCTTGAAGGGTTCAACTTCGATGATGGAAAAGCAAAATTCTATCCATTAACGTTTGATAACTTCTACAAGGTCAACGAAACATACGATTTACATGTGAACAATGGTCGTTTATTAGAACATTTCCACGAAGGTAATATGACGTATAAAGTTCCTGGTTTAGAATATAAGATGCCACACCCATTCGTTGAGGTGTCGCCTGAATTAGCAAAAGAACGTGATATTCATGAAGGTGCGGAAGTTAAACTCATTTCAGATACAGGTGAAGCGATATTGATTGCTACTGTTACAGATCGTGTAAAAGGCAAAGAAATATACATTCCATTAAATAACAACGCTATGGTACACGGTGATCATGGTGCGATTAATAAATTAACGAATAGTGACGTAGATAAAGATACTGACACACCATCATATAAAGCTACAAGCTGTCGCATGGAAGTGAAGACACGTCGAGGTAAATCACCGTTGAACCCGACAAACTTCCGTGTCAATAAACAACGTATGCCACAACATAGTGTGCGCGTTGAAGATAAATGGAAACGTGATGACTACGTATTCCCAGGAAGTCAGGTGGATCAATAATGGCTGAAAGAATAACTAAGATTAAAAAACAAGAAAAAACTGAAGCGGAAATTAAGCAAGAATCTTTAGCGGAAGTAACTGATGCAATTGCTGAAAATAAAGATAGTATACTAAAAGCGATTAACTTAATTAGCACATTAGATGACGCAAAAATATTAGACGCTTTAACAGGTGCAGTTAATAGTAGAGGCGTTATTGCGAATAAGTTCTCTGTAGAATTAAATAAAGAACAATATACAGGACTAATTTCTAACATGGCTTCACTCGTATTCTTATTAGGAGATTTAGATGTAGACGATTTATCTGAACTGTTGAACAAAGTAAACAAAGGTCTTCACGTAGCCAATCAAGCAAATCCTAACCAAAAGACTTCTATGACCGGATTGATGCGTATCCTTAAAGATGATGAAATGAATCGTAGTTTAACTTATATGTTGAATATGTTAAAAGGCATGTCTAGATAATTGAATACTAAATACTTAAAAGAGCAAGATGATGAAATCTTTCTAGATTTCCGTCTTGCTCTTCTTTGTTTAGGTACATCGATTATTATTTTTAATAAAGCGTCTGGTAGGTTTTCTTTAATTTAGAAATGATATATTGCATTATTTAGAAATATGATACAATTTCAATGATAAGTAACATATTTTCAAAGCAGTAAGGAGAGGAAACGCTATTAACCCGAACATGATAAAAATAATGGCAATCATTTCTAATGTTTTTCTCGTTATCGGTATTATTTTCTTGGTAATGATGAACATCCCGATGACCATCACAATGTTTGTATTATCATTAGCAATCAGTTTAACAATTTTCAATACATTATTTAGAGATAGAAAAGGTATGAAGATTGCGATTAATGTTTCATTTATCATCGTCATGTTAGCAATTATCTTTGCATACCTCGTCTTAACGAAATAACAAATCAAACAAGTTAAGGGGTTTTAATTCATATGAATGAAATCACAAAGCGCAAATTAACACTGACGTTTTTGGCAATCATCATACTAACATTTGTAGTTTTACTGATTATAAATGAAACGAACTTGTTTAATAAACAACAAACACATTCATTTGAAGATGCGGCGAACCGACAAGTTAGTAAAGGTACTTTAAATGTTAAAGAAAAAGACGGTCGTTTTGTTAATGCTTCAAAATCTGAAGTGAAAAAAGCCATGACGGTTAACAGTGATGAAGATAATTTAAATCATATGGATGTTTCTGAAAAGGTTTCTATTTCTGAATCAGAACTCAATGATATATTAAAAGATAAAGGTATTCTAAAAAATAAAGCTAAAACATTTCTTAAAGCACAAGATAAATACGAAGTGAATGTTATTTATCTTGTCAGTCATGCTTTAGTTGAAACAGGGAATGGTAAATCACAATTAGCACAAGGCCTCAAGAATGGCAAGAAAAAATACTATAACTTTTACGGTATTGGCGCTTTTGATAAAAATGCAGTGAAAACAGGTAGTAGTTATGCTAAGAAACAGCAGTGGGACTCACCTGAAAAGGCTATTATGGGCGGTGCAAAGTTTGTAAGAAAACATTATTTTGATAATTACCAATTATCACTTTATCAGATGCGTTGGAACCCTAAATCACCTGGCAAACATCAATATGCGAGTGACATCAATTGGGATCGACGCATTGCACATTTTATGAAACATTATTATAAGCAATTAGGTATTAAAAAAGATCACGTGAATAAAGATTATTATTTATAACTTTAAAAGATAACAGAGTGTTTTTTAGCATATTTGTTATCTTTTTAGTTTGAAAAGTTATATTATTAAAGATAAGTGAAATACGAAATGTAGGATTTGGAGTGAATTTAAATGAAGATTGCGATAGTCGGCGCAGGAATAGGTGGACTTACGGCAGCAGCACTACTAATTGAACAAGGCCATGAGGTCAAAGTATTCGAAAAAAATAATAAGGTTTCAGAAGTTGGCGCAGGTATTGGAATAGGTGGCAATGTTATTAACAAATTAAATAATCATGACCTCGCAAAAGGATTGAAAAATATTGGGCAAATCATCGATACGTTACAAGTACGTGATGAAAAAGGAAAAATATTGTCAGCTGTTAAACTTAAAGATAAAACAGTCAACCTTACGATGTTACGACAAGATCTTATCGAGACGATTCAATCGTATGTTCCAAGTTCAAATATTTATTTAAATCATCGCATTAATAAGTTAGAAAATAGCCCACTAAAAGTGACGTTACATTTTGAAGAACAACAATCAGAGGCATTTGATCTTTGTATTGGTGCAGATGGCATTCACTCTATAGCGAGAGAAACATTGTATCCAGAAAGCAAAGCAGAATATCAAGGTTATACTGTTTTCAGAGGTTTGGTTGAGGAGGCGCATTTAGAAGATAATAATGTAGCTAAAGAATACTGGACCTCTAAAGGAAGAGTAGGGATAGTACCACTATTAAATAATCAAGTGTATTGGTTTATTTCGATAAATGCTAAAGCTGATGATAAAACGCTTAAAGGATTTGGTAAACCTCATTTACAAGCACGTTTTAACCACTTCCCAAATGAAGTGAGACAAATATTAGATAAACAAAGTGAAACAGATATTTTGTTACATGATATTTACGATATCAAACCATTGAAGTCTTTTGTTGATCAACGTGTTGTATTACTTGGAGATGCAGCACATGCGACGACACCAAATATGGGTCAAGGTGCAGGCCAAGCAATGGAAGATGCTGTTGTGTTAGCGAATTGTCTAGCTACTTATAACTTTGAAGAAGCTTTACAACGTTATGATAACTTACGCGTAAAGCACACGAAAAAGGTAATTACTAAGTCTCGTTCAATTGGTAAAATAGCACAACTTCAAAACCGTTTAATCGTTGCGATTCGTAATAAATTTATTCAATTGATGCCAAATTCTATGATAGGAAAACAGACGCATTTCTTATATAAGACAAAATCTAAATAATGAATAAAAAAAGAGCAGGACTAGAAAATAAGATTTTCCGTCCCGCTCTTTTTATTTGTTAATTTACTACGTATTTCGGTTGTTGATCATTCATTTTACGAATAGCATCATTTGCCACAATTTTAGACATCATATCGCGGGATTCAAATGTAGCATTACCGATGTGTGGTGTCAGCACTACATTATCTAGTGATTTTAAAGCGTCTGTAATCTCAGGTTCAAATTCATAGACATCAAGTGCTGCGCCTTCGATTTCTTTATTTTTTAATGCTTCTACTAATGCGGCTTCGTTCACGATTGGGCCACGTGCAGCATTGACTAAATAACTCGTCGATTTCATCATTTGAAGTTGTTCAGCATCAATATGATGGTGAAGTTCAGGTGTATAAGCAGCATTGATAGTGACAAAGTCAGAATGCTTTAATAAAGTTTCTAAGTCCACATATTTAGCACCAATTTCGTTTTCTTTTTCAGGTTTTTGATGTGGACCTGTGTATAACACATCCATATCAAACGCTCTTGCACGTTTTGCTACGGCACTACCAATCTCACCTAGACCGATGATTCCAATTGTTTTACAAGAAACTTCTCGCCCTCTAAAGAATAATGGGGCCCAACCATCAAAGCCTGTCGTGCGACATAGTTTGTCACCTTCAGGAATACGTCTAGCTACTGCGAGAACTAAAGCAAATGTGAGTTCAGCTGTAGAGTTTGTAGAAGCTTTAGGTGTGTTTGTTACATCTATTTGTTGTTCACGTGCGTAATCAACATCTACGTTATTGAACCCGGCACCATAATTTGTAATAATCTTCAATTGTTTACCGGCATCAATGATTTCTTTATCTACTTGGGTTGAAAGAAGACTTACGAGTACATCTGCATCTTTGACACCTTGTTTTAAAGTTTCTTTATCGATAATGCCTTGTCCATCGAACATTTCTATTTCATAACCCTGATCTTTTAATAATTTTAAGCCGATTTCAGGGATTTGACCTGCAATATAAACCTTTACCATAGATAATCACTTCCTTTTATTTAAAGTATAGTAAATTACCCTTTGCGTAACAACGAATAATGGTTCGTATAAAGATGTTTATGCGTCTGTTTCAAAAGTTATTTTACTAACCGTAAACCAATAATCGAAACAATGATGAGCGCAATAAAGAAAATACGTTTTAGATCTTTCGATTCATTGTAGAATATCATTCCAATTAAAGTGCCACCAGCTGTACCGATACCACTCCAAATTGCATAAGCCGTCCCCATAGGTATATCATTCATAGCAATTTTTAAAGTAGTAAAGCTACAAATAAAAGTGATTGCTAATAATACAACTAACCATTTCTTTTTAGTGCGTGTGATTTCATTTAAGATAACGACACCAGCGACTTCCATTAAGCCGGCTACAAAGAGAATGATCCATGCCATTATTCATCGCCCTCCTCAGTGGCCAGTTTTAAGCCCATAATACCGATAACGAGCAGGATGATAAGTGATATTTTAATGATATTGAAAGACTCACCAAAAAAGACGATATCAACAATGACTGTACCTACTGCACCAATCCCTACAAATACAGCATATACTGTGCCTACAGGGAGGTGTTTACATGCAGAAATCATTAGGTAAAAGCTTAAAGCAATTACGAATAAGACAAATAACCAACTCCACCATGAATTTGCAGTGTTAATTCCTGTAACCCAAATTATCTCAATAAAACCAGCGAAGATCACTTTAAGCCATTGCATTGTACATCCTCCTTATTTTCCACTATCCTATATTCTCTCAAACGTCATAGAAACCTGCAATAAAGCTGATTTGAAAAAAACGCACTTTAATATGTATAGATTGCTAAGATTATGTTTAAACGAAAGAAATCTATGGTATATACAAAATAAAAATCCTACGGTTATACTTTTTCAAGTTAACACATAGGATTATTGTAGCGATTTTATTTTATTGTAGAGACATATTTAAATTATTCTTATACGTGAATATACGTATATGAATCAGCAGAGCTTGAAGAGATTGTACGAGTACTTTTTACGAATGGTCCACCTGAATAGTTCATTTCAGAAATTTTTACGGCACCACTGCTCGTAACATCTTCAACATAAGCAACGTGACCATAAGGGCCTGAGTCTGTTTGTAAGATTGAACCTTCAGAAGGTGTGTGGTTTACTTTATAACCAGCTGCTGATGCTGCAGTATCCCAATTATTTGCATTTCCCCAAAGTGTACTGATTTTTCCACCAACACGGTTATATACATACCAAGTACATTGACCTTCAGTATATAAGTTGCCATCTGCAATTGATGATCCACTTTCATTTGTAGTTTCTGCCGCGTGTGCTTCGTTACCATGATCTAATCCCACTGCTGCTGCGCCTAAACCTGCCACTAAAGTAGTAGCTGTTAATAGTTTTTTCATTTTAAAAGTCCTCCCAATTAAGATTAAGCATTTATATTTATATAAATAATCAATGATTTCTCCGTGCTTTTTTACGACAAGTTACACTCTAACAAATAAATAATCATTTGTGGGGGATGTTATAACTTTGTAAAACAATTAAAAAAACCTCTCATGTCTTTGTAATAAAAGTATGAGAGGTTACAGTGCGTCTACAACTTAATCATTGGCATTGAACTGGGAAATAACGATGTTGCCACGCATATTTTTTATTTTAAATATTACAGAGCTTGTAAAAAATCGCAATATTTTGAGTACAAATTATTTGAAGAATGGAATTGAAAGTGGTGGCAGGTAATCTTCACCTTGATACGCTTTAATTGCTCCGACAATTGTAAAAATAAACATTAAAATTGCTATGATTGGTGCAATGATAATTCCAATTAGAATAAACATTAGTAATGTAGAAATCGTTAGCCAGATTGAATAAGAAATAAAGAAATTCCAATAGTTTTTACCTGTTCTATCAATAAATGTGGATTCATCCCTTTTTATTATCCAAATTATTAAAGGTGCTATGAAACTTCCAAAAAAACTTGAAACGTATATTAATGCTGCCATTAACCGATCGTCATCAGTTGGTTGATTCTGTATTGCTTGAGATGGGTTCTTAGTATCAAATTCATTCATATATTGACTCCTCCTTGTTTATTAAACATTGTAACATAATATTTTCAATATTTTATTAAATTATTGTAATTTAAATCGTGTGTAAAACCTCCATCTAATTGACTATTTCGTTGTTTACTGCATGCCTAATAGGTTATAGAATATAGGGATACATAGAAATTAATTTTTTATTAAGGAAAGAGGGAAGGACTATGAAAATTGCAATTGTCGGCTCTGGGAACGGCGCAGTAACTGCTGCAGTAGATATGATTTCAAAAGGGCACGAAGTTAAATTATACTGTCGAAATCAATCAATACATAAGTTTGACGAAGCCATGAAACAAGGTGGATTTACGTTTAATAATGAAGGGGAAGAATCATTTGTTGAATTTACTAATATCAGCGATGACATGGAATATGTTTTAGAAGATGCTGAAATTGTACAAGTAGTTATTCCTTCTTCATTTATTGAGCATTACGCTTACATGATGGCGCCTCATATTAGTAATGACCAAATAATCTTATTCAATATGGCAGCTGCTATGGGCTCAATACGCTTTATGAATGTACTTGAAGATATGCATATAGATGTGAAACCTATATATGCAGAAATGAATACTTTAACGTATGGGACACGCGTGCAATTTGATAAAGCGCAAATAGATCTATCACTAAATGTTAAAAAGGTTTATTTCACAACATTTGATAAAGAATCACTAAGTGAGACGTTCGATAAAGTAGAAAAAATGTATCCACATATAGTGAAGGAAGAAAGTTTATTAAAAACAAACTTAGAAAATGGTAACCCAGAAGTTCACCCTGGGCCTACGTTATTAAATGTAGGACGTATCGATTATGCGAAAGAATTTTCTTTATATGCTGAAGGTATTACTAAACATACGGTGCGTTTATTACATGCTGTAGAATTAGAACGTCTAACATTAGGTCGTAAATTAGGATTTGAATTATCCCCTGCTAAGGAAGCACGTATTGAACGTGGTTATTTAGAAGAACAAGACGAAGATGAACCATTAAATAGACTATTTAATGAAAGTCCAGTGTTTTCACAAATTAAAGGGCCAAATAAAGTGAAAAATCGTTATCTTACTGAAGATATCGCCCACGGTCTTGTGTTATGGTCTAGTTTGGGCAGAAATATCGGGGTGCCAACACCGAATATTGATGCTATCATCATTATTGCGTCAACAATATTAGAAAGAGATTTCTTTGAAGAAGGGTTGACTGTTGAAGAATTAGGGACTGATAAATTAGGTTTAGATTAATTTAAACTTAAACGAGCAAAAATTTTATAGGGGGATTGAGTATGACTAAACATACAAGGCAACCTACTTTTCTAGAATCCATTTCTACAATTATTGTAATGATTATAATTGTTATAACAGGATTTGTAGGATTTGAAATTCCAATTCAGCCATTACTTATTTTAGCATCAGCGTATGCTGCTTGGATTGCTAAACGCGTAGGATTAACGTGGAATGATTTGGAAGAAGGGATTACGAAACGTTTGGCAACAGCTATGCCAGCGATTTTCATTATACTTTCTGTCGGAATAATAGTAGGTACTTGGATGTATTCTGGCACGGTACCAGCATTAATTTATTATGGATTACAATTCCTAAATCCTAATATCTTTTTAGTATCTGCATTTATCATTTGTGCATTAACTTCTGTAGCTACTGGAACTGCATGAGGTTCAGCATCTACAGCTGGTATCGCTTTAATGGCTATCGGTACGAATCTAGGCTTAAGTGAAGGTATGGTAGCAGGTGCTATCATTGCCGGGGCAGTCTTTGGAGATAAGATGTCGCCACTTTCAGACACTACAAATTTAGCAGCATTAGTGACTAAGGTGAATATATTTTCACATATTAAAGCGATGATTTGGACGACGGTACCCGCATCATTAGTCGGCATCATAGTTTGGTTTATCGCAGGTAGTCAACATGGTGGCAGCGCGAAATCTTCACAAATAAAATCGATGTTACATGAATTATCTCAAATATATAATATAAACATCTTTGTTTGGATACCTGCAATCGTAATTATCGTTTGCTTACTTTTTAAAATGAATACAGTACCCGCAATGCTGATTTCAAGTTTAAGTGCTATCATCGTAGGTACTTTCAATAACGGTTTCAAAATAGTCGATGGGTTTAAGGCAACGTTTGATGGCTTTAGTAAAGGTATGGTACCGAAAGACGCTTTAGGTGCTGGAGGCTTATCTGATAAGGCTGTCACTTTAATTGAACAAGGCGGTATGATGAGCATGACACAAATCGTAGTGACGATATTTTGTGGTTATGCCTTTGCCGGTATCATTGAACGTGCAGGATGTTTAGACGTCATCTTAAAATCTATTTCTAAAAATATTAATAGTACAGGACAATTAATATTAACGACAGTCATTGCCAGTTTGATTATGGTGCTTGCAGCAGGTGTTGCTTCAGTAGTCATTATCATTGTGGGTGTATTATTAATGGATATGTACGACAAAATGGATTTAGATCGTACAAATTTATCAAGAACACTTGAAGATTCAGGAACAATGATTATACCACTGATTCCATGGGGAACTTCAGGAATATATTATACACAACAACTCGGTGTTAACTTCAGTCAGTTCTTTATATGGGCAGTGCCTTGTTATTTATGTGTGATATTCGCTATCATTTATGGCTTTACTGGTATAGGCATAAAGAAAAAGAAACAATAAAATATTCAAAAATATGAGATATACCTTAAATGAAACTATTAAAGTAATTAAAAACAACTTATTTTAAATACCTATTAAAAGTTTAAAAACATCAATTAAGGATAAATATAGATTAGATGAGATGAATTACTAATGTCATTAGGATTTTTGTAGCGATTTTTCTAGGGACAATAATGTTCATCAATATTCATAAATAGATGTAGATTTAAATATCCTTCTATTACTTATCTCGGTTCTATATTGGATTTTGTAGCGAGGTACAATATAGAACCGTTTTATTTAGGGAACTATCTTTCGTATATAATGAGAGAATATATAAAAAGCCGATTCAAAAGCTTAAATCTTTTGAATCGGCTATCTTTATATTATTAATTAAAGATTAGTGAATGTAGTTGTAGCTTGAAGCTTGGCTTGCAGAGATTGTACGTGTAGTTACAACTCCAGGCCCTTGACCATAGTTCATTTCAGAAACAGTAACAGAACCGTCACTATTTACATTTTCAACGTAAGCAACATGTCCATATCCACCAGCACTTGTTTGTAAAATAGAACCTGATGAAGGCGTGTTATTTACTGTGTAACCAGCTGCTGATGCTGCGCTAGCCCAGTTATTAGCGTTACCCCAAGTTGAACCAATCTTTCCTCCTACTTTGTCATATACATAATATGTACATTGACCAGCAGTGTATAGGTTAGTTGATGAACCTGAAGCACTTGAAAGTGATACTGATGAACTTGATGAACGAGTTGAATTTGTTGATTTAGATGAACTTGATGGTGCGTTAGTTGTACTTACTGAATAATTGTTATTTGAAACTTTGTGATTATTATAAGATCTGCTGTGATTATTATTAGCAGTATAAGATTCTTGTGAATAGTTATTTCTGTGTGATTGTGTAGCTTGTTGGTTATTGTAGCTATAACCTTGACTACCTTGGTTTAATGAATTTGGACTCCAGTTACCTTTCCATGAGTAGTGGTATTGTCCCTGTTGGTCAATTGTGTATGAATATTCATATGATGTTGGGTCGTTAGGGTTGTATCCACCATTGTTATTTTCTGCTGCATCTGCTTCGTGTTGTGCAAAACCAAAAGTAGCGACTCCGGCTGTAGCGATTGTAGCTGTAGCGATTTTTTTCATTGTTAAATATCCTCCTAAAATAGATAAAAATTTATTCCCAGTCTCAAATGACTAACTTTAATATTTTTCGTTGTTTTAACGACAAGCAATACTCTACCAAAAATTTTTATGTTTGTGTGGGATGTTATCATTTTGTAATTTAGTTCTAATAAATTATGTGTATATGTAACAAATAACAGTTAAATGTCACAATTTAAAAAGTGCATAATATCAATGTTTTGATAGTGTTTAGTTACTGGTAATTCTCAACAGTATTACGTTTTTGTAATATAACAGAATATTTCAAGTTCTAATGCATGAGTGTAATTTGTTATTGAAATGCATTTAATTATATCGTCCTCTGCTCAAAATAATTTCCTATTATAAGCAGACAATTTTTAGCTAAATTGAAGAGAAAATCTGAGTAGTTGACAAGGAATAAAAAAAGGATTACGATATTGGTATAAAAATTATACTGATTAAGGAGGAAAGTGTCATGAGAATAGAACTTGGTTTAACGTCTTTTGCGGATAACAGTGACATTTATACTGATGAAGGACGTTCTGACGCGATCACTGCAGGAGAACGAATTAGAAATATTATAGAAGAAATAGAAGTAGCAGACCGTAATGGTCTAGATGTTTATGGGTTAGGAGAACATCATCGACCTGATTATGCAGTATCAGATCCGGTATCAGTATTATCTGCTGCAGCTCGAACTACTAATAATATTAAATTAAGTAGTGCTGTTACTGTATTATCTTCAGATGATCCAGTTAGGGTGTATCAACGTTTTTCAACATTAAACGCAATTTCGAATGGACGAGCAGAAATCATTGTAGGTAGAGGCTCATTTATTGAATCATTCCCATTATTTGGTTACAATCTTAATGATTATGATGAGCTTTTCAATGAAAAAATTGATTTGTTAACGCACATCAATCATAATGAAGTTGTAAATTGGAAAGGGCATTTTAGACCTTCAATTGAAGGTTTAGGCGTTTATCCAAGATCAGAGTTTGGACCAATTCCAATCAGTATAGCAACTGGCGGTACTCCAGAATCTTCTTTAAAAGCTGGGGCTTTAGGATTACCAATAACTTATGCGATCATAGGGGGAGACCCAAAACGTTTCAAGGGACACGTTGACGTTTATAAAGCAAACGCTGAAGCGTACGGACATGACGTAGATAAATTACCAATTGGAGTACATTCATGGGGCTATATTGCTGAAACAGATGAACAAGCAAGAAGAGAGTTCTTCCCTTCAGTTAAAGCTAGTCATGATGTCTTAGCGCGTGAAAGAGGTTGGCCTCCATATAGTGAGAACAGTTTTGAAAGAGAGCTGGGACCTAATGGTGCTTTATATGTAGGTAGTCCTGAAACAGTTGCGCAAAAAATAATTGATACTGTTGAAACATTAGGGATTACACGATTTATGCTACACACTCCTGTTGGTTCAATGCCTCATGAAAAAACAATAAATACGATTGAACTCTTGGCAAAACGTGTAAAACCTATTGTAGATAAATATTTTGAGGATAAAGAGAAGGAGAGTATGTAAATGATTTTACGTTATTTAACAAATCTAAAGTTAGCTAAAGAATTATATGGAGCTTCAAAACCTAAATTAAAAGGTGACCAAGGCATGAAAGATACATTCGAAAATGTCTTCAATATGCCTTCAAATTCTGTACCTTTAGCAGGTGCATTAGAAGCATTAGCTGCACTGTTTTTCACATTCAGTTTTGCAAGTAAAAACTTATCTCGTTTAGGCTCAATATTTACATTTGGTGTATTAGGAATGGCAGCATTTAAACACTTTGAAGCAGGCCACGGTAAAGCAGGTGCGAAACATGCTTTAGATTTACTTGGTTTAGCTGCATTAAGTTTCCTAGACACTTTAGATTGTAAGAAAAAATAAATTTATACAGTAAAATAAGTCTGAGACATTTGTATTCAGATTAAGAGAAAACGATGGTTTCTATGGAGAGAAGTAGAAACCATCGTTTTTTATATTAAATATTTATTTACAAGGGTGCAGGCGTGTTTAATAATTAATCCCGAGTTATCAGATAAAAATTGCATAAAATAGAAAACGATTGTTACATGTATGGATATTAAAAATTAAAATTTTGAACAATTTAGTAATAAAACAAGTGTCTAAACATTAAAAATTGGAAAATAAAATTAAACATTAATAAATGAATGGTAATTATTCAGATTTTGCATAGTTCATTTTATTGAACTAATAGCATAAAGTGGTTTAGTATAAATGTATCTTATCGTTTTTATTTATTATTATTTATAAAAACAACAAGAAATAACACAAGGAGTGATTTTATGAAACGCAATAATTTTGAAACATTAAATGATTTAATCACAGTATTCCAGCAAGGGAAACAATTTTTTAAACTATCAAAAAACGAATATAAGTTGAATTACGAAGAAATTTTTATTTTAAACTACATTTATCAAACTGAAGATAATAACATTACAGCAAAAACAATAGCCGAGTATTCAGGTTTAAAGCCATATTACCTAACAAAAGCATTACAAAAGCTAATTAAAATGGACTATTTAAGTAAAACAAGAAGTGACTTGGATGAACGTGCAGTCGTAGTAAACGTTAGTAATGAACAACGTAAGCGCATTGAACAAACAATTGAATCATTACAAATGCAACTGCAAAAAATGTAAATCTCTAATAAAAAGTATTAAAAGATTGATAAGTTTTTAAAAAATGAAATATTCCACTTATATTTAATTTTAATACTTATTGAAATATGCTATACTTCTTTTTGTAGAATGAAAGCGCATACAAAATGCATAAAAAAAGAAGGGGATTTTTATGAATTTAATCATAGGGGTTATTTTTTTAGGGTGTGTTTTATGTTTGTTTACGTTGTTTACGAATAAGGCACCTAATGGCGGAAAAGCAATGGGTGCATTAGCAAACGCTGCTATCGCATCATTTCTTGTTGAAGCATTTCACAAGTATGTCGGTGGAGATTTGTTTGGATTAACGTTCTTAGGTAAATTAGGAGAAGCAGCAGGTGGATTAGGTGGTGTAGCAGCTGCAGGACTTGTAGCGTTAGCGATGGGAGTATCTCCAGTATACGCATTTGTTATCGCAGTTGCATGTGGCAATATGGATTTACTACCTGGATTTGTTGCCGGATACATAATGAGTTTTGGTATGAAATGGATGGAAGAGAAGGTGCCAGATGGCTTAGATTTAATTGCAGCTATTATCGTTGTTGCTCCGTTGACACGTTTAATTGCAATGGGTACAACGCCACTCGTTGATGCGACGTTAGTACAAATCGGGAACATTATTAAAGAGTCAACAACGTCAAGTCCGATACTGATGGGTATAGTCTTAGGTGGTATTGTAACAGTCGTTGCAACAGCGCCATTAAGTTCAATGGCTTTAACTGCTTTATTAGGTCTGACAGGCACTCCGATGGCAATTGGTGCTTTAGCGGTTTTCGCATCATCATTCATGAACTACGTGTTCTTTAAACGTATGAAATTTGGTGATTGTAAGACAACAATTTCAGTAGCGATAGAACCATTGTCACAAGCTGATATTGTTACAGCAAATCCAATTCCGGTCTACGTCACGAACTTTGTTGGTGGGGCAATTTCTGGTGTAATTATCGCAATGTTTGGCCTTGTTAATGATGCCACAGGAACTGCGACACCGATAGCTGGCTTTATGGTCATGTTTGGTTTTAACCACCCAGGAACGGTATTACTTGTCGCTGGAATGTGTGCAGTCTCTAGTGCAATTTGTGGCTACGTTGGTTCACTTGCCTTTAAAAATTATCCAATCATGACGAAAGATGAATTACAACATGGTGCGATGCCTAAAAAAGTAAAAAGATATTATGCACTAAAAAGAAAATATGCTGAAAGCTTAGCTTAATATAAATAAAAACAAACTGTTGCTAATTTATATCAGTTCAACAGTTTGTTTTTTTATGTTTATGAAGTTGGTTGTAAATGTTTGGTCGTTTTATGTTCAAGTTTATTAAAGATAAATTCGAATATCGCCGCTAACAACCAGTAGAATATTGCTGCCACTGAATAGACAGCTACAAATCGGTAGCCTTCATTTGCAATCACGTGACTGATCGCCATGATTTCTGTAACTTGAATTGCAAAAGCGAGAGAAGTTCCTTTTAATAACATGATATATTGATTTTCAATATTTGGAAGTGCATAACCAAAGGCTTGAGGTAACACGATTCTTCTATATATGTTGAACTTGGATAACCCTACAGTTTGGGCAGCCTCGATTTGAGCATCATCCACAGATTGCAAACCACCTTTAATTGCTTCGCTTAAATATGCTACTGCATGGAAAGAAAAGACGATAAAGGCTATCACTAACGGTGGAAACAAATCAGGGTTAATTGACAAATGCAACTTACTATTCAACGTGAGAATCAGTGCAGGCAGACCATAATAAACTAAAAATAATTGTACAATTAATGGAGTGCTTCTGAAAAAAGAATTATAAATTACGATAAGTTGTGATAATACAGGAATACGTTTAACACGAATGATTGCAAATAGTGTACCTATCGCAAGCCCCACTACCATCGCTACGATTGAAATAGCTAAAGTTTTAGGCACACCTTTGATTACCTCGGTCACTGTATATAATAAAAATGACATTGCTATGCACCTCCTATACTTGATATGGTTTCTGAGCGCGTTTATTAATTAGTGTAAAGACACCTTGTATAATAAGTGCGATCATCCAATAAATAATTGAAATTACAATATAGACTTCTAGCATGCCTAAACCATAATTATTTCCGATAATCAATTTAACTTGACCCATCATATCAATAATACCAATTGTAAATGCAAGCGAAGTATCTTTGACGAGTTCAATAATTTGAGTCGTTAAGTTAGGTATACTATTACGTAATGCTTGCGGAATAACGATATCTTTTAAAATTCTTGGATAAGATAAACCTACCGATAGTCCTGCTTCAATTTGACTATATTCGACAGATTGAAAACCAGCACGAATAATTTCTGATAAATAAGCACCTGTATGCAATGAAAAAGCTAGAATCACGAAAAATAATCTACTAAAATGATTAATATCTATATGAATGAGTAACAACACTTGAGGTAAAGCAAAATAGACTAAAAATAATTGTACTAACAGTGGTGTGCTTCGAATGAATGAAATGTATACACGTACGATAGGTGAAAGTATTTTTATTTTTTTAATACGGATCGTAGCTAATATAAATCCGATTATAATAGCAAAGATAAGTGAAATAATAATCATCAATAATGTTAGTGGTAATTGTTGTAAAACTTGTGCAAATAAGTCTGGCCAGTTTACTGAATTTGACATTATTCCACCTCCAATTTATCTTTATTTTTATTTATATCTTCTAGACTATCGAAGATGTTAATATCGAAATATTTTTTAGAAAGTTTTTGTAACTTCCCTTCGTCTTTTAACTCCTGAGTCGCTTTATCAATATCGTCATGTAATTTTTGTTGTTTTTTATTATAGACAATATGAAGCGGTTCTTTCTTAACGATGCCTCCAATTTTAACATCGGCGTTAATTTGTTCTTGTATTGCAGTATAAGTATTCCAATTTAAGAACATTGCATCACGGCGTTGTTGACTTACCATTTTTAAACTATCACCATTGGAAGGTTCTTGGATTGTATCTATATCAATTTTTGAATCATGAGATTTATTATATTGCGTTAAGATAGAATATAACCCACCACTTGGAGCCATTGGTGTTAACTTTTTATTTGGTAAATCGTTTAAGCTATGGATATTGTTTGTATCTTTATTAACGACTAATAACGGTAATGCGTAACTATATGGGACATCTTGATAAAGAAATTGTTTCTCACGTTCAGGAGTTTTGAAGAACCAGTTGATACCCATATCGAACTTACCGGAGCCGATACCAACTAAATTAGATTCTTCTTCGCCCACTTCATATTTAAAATCATATTGGGGCAATTTCTTCTCTAACATTTTCATATAATCCATATCTAAGCCGACAAATTCATTTTTCTTATTTGTATAAAGGTAGGGTGGATTGACTTCAGCAGATAATGCAACTTTAACTTCTTTTTTATGACCTTTACCAGATTGATCATCCTGAGAATTGCAGGCTGTTAAAGTGATAATCATTGTTAAAAATAATGCAATCATGAACCATTTTCTTATTGTCACTATAGTTCACGCTCCGTTCCTACTTTATTTAAGAAACGATGGATTCTATCTGAGTCTGTTTGTTCTAACACCTCATTAGGCGTGCCATGATGAATGATTTTGCCTTCGTCAATAAATAAAATTTGATCCGCAATTGCTTTTGCAAATTGTATTTCATGTGTAACGAGTACCATTGTCATACCTTCTTCAGCAATTGATTTAATTAGCTTAAGAATACTTTGTATCGATTCAGGGTCGAGTGCAGAAGTCGGTTCATCCAATAACAGCACCTCAGGATTGAGCGCTAAGGCACGTACGATACCAACACGTTGACTTTGCCCTCCTGATAGTTGTATTGGGTATTTATCTTTATGTGATGTTAAATGAACGCGATCCAAATAAGATAAAGCGATTTCTTCTGCTTCCTTTTTATTATGTCCTTGCCCATATATAAGGCCTTCAGTGATATTTTCGAGAATTGTTTTATTTTTAAATAGATTATAATTTTGGAAGACCATCGCTGA
The DNA here is from genome assembly GCF_038789205.1 of Staphylococcus hsinchuensis. Lineage (NCBI taxonomy): Bacteria > Bacillati > Bacillota > Bacilli > Caryophanales > Staphylococcaceae > Staphylococcus > Staphylococcus hsinchuensis. Next base: position 177,793 of record NZ_CP128355.1, on the reverse strand, counting down.
TTTTTGGCGTAATTGGGTCACTTCTTTTTTACTATGTTTTGCAGTATCAAATATTTGATTACTAATTTGTATTGTTCCAGATTCTGGCATTGCAAGCCCATTTAAAGTTCTTAATAGAGTGGTTTTCCCTGATCCACTCGGTCCGATTATTGCAGTCACTGTCCCTTTTTCTTGTGAAAAGCTCACATCGTTTAGCGTTGTATTTGATTTATATTTGTGTATAAGGTTATTTACAGTAATCATTCTATTTGCCCCCATTTTCTAATATATAAAAAGTATCACAATATATCCTATCGGTAAAGTAGGGATTAAAGGAATTTAACTTTATTTCATAAAAGTTGAGTGTTAAACTAAGATTAAATAATTTTATATAAAGTTAACGATGAGGTGATTGTTTTGAAATATTCCGCGTTAATACATTCGGATATTCAAAAGAAATGGATAGAAAAATTCGATTCGATTAAAGATCAGTTTAAAGAAAAAGCGGAATACAATGATGTTCATTCACGTTTCCCTTATGAAAATATTGAATGGTTAGTGAAAGAAGGGTACACATTACTTACTCTACCTAAAGCATATGGTGGTGAAGGTGCTACAGTCGAAGATATGGTTATCCTTCAAACCTATTTAGGTGCGATTGACGGTGCCACTGCTTTATCAATTGGGTGGCATCTTAGCGTCGTTGGACAATTGTATGAGCAACAAATGTGGGAACAAGACATGCTAGATCAATTTGCTAAGGAAATTAAAGAAGGCGCATTAGTTAATAGAGCTATTAGCGAGGCAGACACTGGAAGTCCTACACGTGGTGGTAGACCTGCAACGTATGCTGTAGAACAAGACGGTGAAATCGTTGTAGATGGTGTGAAGACATTTACTTCTATGAGTAAAGGACTCACACATTTTGTCGTAAGTGCTTATGATCAAGCTTTAGAAAAAGTGGGCTATTATCTCATAACAAAAGATATGCCAGGTGTTGAAATTGCAGATAACTGGAATATGATTGGTATGCGTGCGACTGAAAGTCATGATTTAGTACTTAATAACGTACGAATTCCGAAAGAAAACTTTGTTGAAATCCGTGGCGAAGGTGGAAAAAAACCAAATGGTTGGATTCTTCATATTCCTAGCGTTTATTTAGGTATAGCACAAGCTGCTAGAGACTATGCTATAGATTTCGCAAAATCATATAGCCCAAATAGTATTGATGGAACAATTGGTGAAATAACAACAGTTCAACAAAATATAGGTAAGATGGAATCTTTATTGTTATCAGCAAGACATTTCTTGTGGAGTACAGCTGCGATGTATAATCATACTTCTGAACCGCAACAATTGTGGAATGAAACATCTGCAAGTAAAGTTCTAGTAATGAATCAAGGATTAGAAGTTATCGATTTAGCAATGCGTATCGTTGGTGCTAAGAGCCTTGAAATGGAACGACCTTTACAACGTTACTACCGTGATATGCGTGCGGGCATTCATAATCCACCGATGGAAGATATGGCGTACACGAATATTGCTAAGTCAGTTCAAGGATTGTTTTAAAATAATAGAGAGAAACTTATCATTTTGACAATTTACTATGTTTTACAAAAATATATAGAACAAATAAACCCTTACCTAAAAACAAAGGTAAGGGATTTTATTTTAAAATAATATCTATTTGAATCACTCATTAATATGTTCGCTTTCTATTGTTACTAATGAAATATCTATCAATTTTCAAATTTCTTATTGTCAAATTTCAAATTTATCTATATAATCTTTATTAACTGATAATCATTTTCAATGGAGGAGACATAATGAGAAAATTATTAATTCCGTTAATTGCTTTAGTATTAGTTTTAGCAGCATGCGGTAATAAATCGGATAGCGGCTCAAAAGATAGCAAGGCAGAAACTAAGTCATATAAATTAGATAACGGGAAATCTGTAGATGTGCCTAAGCACCCTAAACGTATTGCAGTGGTAGCACCAAGTTATGCAGGTGGTATTAAATACCTAGGTGGTAACATTGTAGCTGTTAACAAACAAGTCGATAACAGTAAAATACTTAAAAATAAATTTAAAGGTGTAGAAAAAATAGGTGACAACGATGTAGAGAAGGTAGCGAAAAAGAAACCTGATTTAATCGTCGTACTTTCTACAGATAAAAATATTAAGAAGTATAAAAAGATTGCCCCAACTGTACCTTATGATTATGCTAAACATAAATATTTAGACCAACAAGAAGAATTAGGTAAATTATTAGGAAAAGAAGACAAAGTTAAAAAATGGAAATCTGAATGGGAATCTAAAACTAAAAAAGATGGTCAAGCAATCAAAGATAAAATTGGGTCTGACGCTACAGTTTCCATCTATGATGAGTTCGATAAAAAGCTTTACACATACGGCTCTAACTGGGGTCGAGGAGGCGAAGTTTTATATCAAGCATTCGGTTTGAAAATGCCATCTAAATTAGAAAAAGCTGTGAAAAAAGATGGTTGGAAAGAAATAAAACAAGAACAAATTGCAGATTATGCTGGTGACTATATCGTTTCTACAAGTGAGGGTAAAGCTAAACCTTCATATGAAAAAACAGACTTATGGAATAACATTCCTGCTGTTAAGAAAGATCATGTAGTCAAAGTTCAAGCAGAAACATATTGGTATAATGATCCATATACATTAGAACATATGAGAACTGACTTGAAGAAAAAGTTGTTGAAATAAAATTATAAAATAGATTATCAGTGTAATTATGTTATTAATATAAATGGGAACATAGAGCCTAAGACAGTTGTGTTGTCTTAGGTTCTTTTTTGAGATGAGCCCCCTAAGGGCACAGGTGCACGAAAATTTAATAATTTATACTAGAAGTATGTTATTTTATGAAAAAGAAAAGTTTTTCCCATCAAATGTAAACTTTTTGTTTTTATATGTTTACATTGGTGGTATAATCATGAAATTGAGGAGGTTTATAAATATGACAACAAAAAATTTGATTTTTACAGCACTTATGACAGCGATTATAGCGGTCTTAGGTTTCGTCCCATCGATACCGTTGCCATTTATGCCTGTACCTATTGTAGTACAGAATATTGGTATCTTTTTAGCTGGGATATTACTCGGACGTAAATATGGTACGCTCAGTGTAATTGTATTCCTATTACTCGTAGCTGCTGGTCTACCGTTATTATCAGGTGGTCGCGGAAGTATCGGTTCTTTTGCAGGCCCATCAGCTGGATTTTTATTTTTATATCCTGTCGTTGCGTATCTCATTGGTTTAGTGAGAGATTTATATTATAATAAAATAAATTTAATTATATTACTTGGTGCAACGTTAGTCATTGGAGTATTAATGTTAGATATCGTTGGTACGATTATTATGGGAATGATTACCAACTTACCATTTACTAAATCAATCACATTTTCACTAGCATTTATACCAGGAGACGTTGTTAAAGCGATTATAGCAAGTGTTGTAGGAAATATTTTATTAAATCACACACGTTTCCAACAATTACTTAAATAATCGTAACTATTTAAAAAGGTGATGCCAATATGATAAGTATGAAAGATATTTATCAGCAAGGACAAATATATTCTAAAAATGAAAGTGAAACAATATACTTAACACCAGATGAACTAGACGTTTTTGATGCTAATAAATGGGTTTATCATCAAATGCCTTCATTAACTAAATGGAAGCACGATTTGGAATACCAATTAACATTACATTTGTCTCAACATTCGAATCATCTGGCATTTACCTTTCCTGAAAATGAATCACTTAATCATGATTGGATTGACACAATTAAAGGACATGGCTTTGAAATAGGTCTCATGGAACTTTACGCGATTAAAGCTAATCATTTAAAACTGAAACATAATTCAAATGTACATATAGAATATGTAACTTCTAACAATTTAGACGATTATATAGATGTATTTCGCCAATTTTCATTGCCTTTTGGCGAAACATTTACTGAAAATAATGTTACTCGAATTTATACAGACTTTGATAAAGATGCAAAATCACGAATTGTCGCATATAGAGATGGTACCCCTGTAGGGATATTGGATATGATTAGCTCCCATCAATTTATTGAAATTGATGGGTTTGGGGTACTTGAGCCTTACCAGCGTCAAGGTATAGGTAGTGCGATGCAAAGCTTTGTAGCTCAAGTTGATCGTAATAAGACAATTATCCTTATTGCAGATGGACAAGATAGTGCGCGCAATATGTATATAAAGCAGGGGTATAGATTCGTGAGTCGTTGCTATCAAATCGTTAATGAAGAAATGGTTTAATTATGTAACTCTCTATTTTTGAAATGCCTACTATAATAATTTAATTAATAAGCGGGAATTAGAAATCTATATTTAGATTTCGTTCCCGCTTTCTTTTATGCGTTCTGGATGACTATATATATTAAAGTGACCGTCTCTTATAAAACCAATTGCCGTAATGTTCAAATCGTGTGCGAGTTCGACCGCTAACGTTGTTGGCGCTGACTTGGAAAGAATCATGCCGACCCCAATTTTTGAAGCTTTTAATAATATTTCAGAAGAAATACGTCCACTAAATATTAAAATTTTATCTCTCACAGGAATATGATTTTGAATACAATATCCATACAATTTGTCTAAAGCATTATGACGGCCGATATCTTGTCTGTGTTCAAAAAATGCATCAGCATCTGAAATAGCCGCGTTATGCAAGCCACCTGTTTGTTTGAATATCCTACTCGCTTTCTGTAGTTGTTCCATCATATTGATGACTTGTTGCGGTTGAATTGCCATTTTGGTCATAGAAGTTTTAGCGATAGCTGCATCATTATGAAAGTAAAATGCACGACTTTTTCCGCAACATGAAGCAATCATACGTTTGGTAGAATATTCAAAACGTTCCCCAAGAGGGTGTGTGAGTTTTACGTGTGCGAACCCTTTACTATCGTCTATTTGTATAGATTGTAAATCGTCTCTTTTTAAAATTGCGCCTTCAGAAGCTAAAAAACCTAACACAAGTTCTTCTAAATGGTTTGGGCTACAAATAACTGTAGCAAATTCCTCGCCGTTGACATTAATCGTTAATGGAAATTCGGTTACATAGTGGTCTGTCTTTTCTTTAAGTTCACCGTTTTCGTATCTAATGATAGGTTTGTTTTTCTGTACGTCTTCATTCATTTTATAACCCCATTTCATCTTCAATTCTATTTTATCGCATTCCTCATATTAAACAAAGATTAGGAGGTTGCTTGCACTTTTGTTTTTAAACAGTGAGTCATATAATAGAGAAGAAGGAGTTAATGTTTATGAAAAAAAGATTATTAACAGCTTTTATAACTTTAGGGTTAATTTCTTCAACGGTAGCAGGTTGTGAAATGCCCCGAAAGAACGAGTCTCAAACATCAAATGACGATAAACACACATTACATATAGCAGCAGCTGCAAGCTTAACTGATGTGACTAAAGCATTAGAAAAAGCTTTCGAGAAGCAACATAAAGGCGTCAACATAGAATTTAACTACGGTGGTTCAGGTTCACTTAGACAACAAATTAAAAATGGCGCTCCCGTAGATGTATTTATGTCAGCGAACACGAAAGATATAGATGCTCTCAAAGGTAAAGCCAATAATAAATTTATATACGCTCAAAATAAACTTGTTTTAATTGGTCAAAAGGATACGAGATATAAATCTGTGAAGTCTTTAAAACAAGAAGATAAATTAGCTATTGGTGAACCTAAGTCAGTCCCTGCAGGTAAGTATGCACAGCAATATTTAACAAACCATCATTTATACAAACAAGTTCAACCGAAATTAGTGTTCGCTAAAGATGTTAGACAAGTGTTAAATTATGTTGAAAAAGGTAACGCACAGCTTGGATATGTTTATCAAACAGATTATTATCAAAGTAAGCGCAACAATTCAAACCAAGTTAAAGTCATTGATCATTTATCATTAAAACAGCCTATTAAATATGAAGGCGCAACGGTATCGGATAAAAAAATGGGCAAACAGTGGATGCAATTCTTAAAGTCTAAGCAAGCTAAAAAGATTTTGAAAAAATATCACTTTGAGGTATAGGGGGTAACAAGATGCCGGATATTACACCGTTTTGGATTTCTTTAAAGGTGGCAATTATTAGCACAATCATAGTTACATTATTCGGTATACTAATCGCGAAATGCTTGTATCATCGACGTGGGTGGTTAATAAGATTAATCGAGAGTGTTATCGTGTTACCCATCGTTTTACCACCGACAGTAATGGGGTTTATCTTGTTAATTGTATTTTCACCTCATAGTCCCATTGGTTTTTTCTTTGCACATATTTTGCATTTACCTGTGGTTTTTACATTGGTCGGGGCCATCATTGCATCAGTCATAGTAAGCTTTCCATTAATGTATCAACATACAGTTCAAGGATTTAGAAATATAGATGAGAAGATGTTGAATACAGCTCGAACAATGGGGGCGAGTGAAGGTAAGATTTTTTTGAAAATAATTCTACCTTTATCGAAAAGGTCAATGCTCGCAGGTATTATGATGAGTTTTGCGCGGGCTATAGGGGAGTTTGGGGCTACGCTTATGGTGGCAAGTTACATCCCTCATAAAACGAACACTTTACCATTAGAAATATACTTTTTAGTGGAACAAGGTAAGGAAAATCAAGCCTGGTTATGGGTTGTTGTATTGGTAGCATTTGCAATTACTGTTATAGGCACCATCAATGCATTGAATAAAGCACCGTATCAGGAGGACAGATAATTGATTGAACTCAAATTAAAACATGAACTCAATAACTATCAACTTTCTATAAACATAAAGGATACTACCCCGAAAATATATGCAATCAAAGGTCGTTCCGGAAGAGGGAAGACTACAATTTTAAATATTATAGCTGGTTTAAAACGAGCTAACGCTTGTTACTTAAATCTAAATAATAGAACATTAACTGATACGGAAAATAATAAAGAAGTGAAGATTCAAAAGCGTAACATCGGCTATTTATTTCAAGATTATCAACTCTTTCCAAATATGACAGTTTATCAGAATATTACGTTCATGGCTCAACATAGCGATCATATTGAAAATATCATGCATCAGCTCAACATTGCTGAATTAAGTGAGCAATATCCACGTCAATTATCAGGCGGGGAATCGCAACGTGTTGCATTAGCAAGGACGTTAAGTACCAAGCCCGACTTAGTACTGTTAGATGAACCATTCTCAAGTTTAGATGATGATACAAAAGATGAAAGTATCTCGCTTGTACGTAATATTTTTGAACAGTGGCAAATTCCAATCATTTTCGTTACGCATTCGAAATTTGAGGCACAATCATTAGCACACGAAATCATTGATCTTGAGGTATCACGTTAATATATCTTATTCTCAATTTGAATTAAAAAAGGAGCAAAACGTTAAAATCTAACAATTTAATTAGATTTCAACGTTTTGCTCTTTATATATAGGCAGACATTATGCATTGTCTTCTGGTATCGGAAAAGCTTTGAATATTTCACCTGTCGCTAATGCATTGCTTAATGTTGAAAGCCAAGCATAATACGTTTTTGAATGTTCAATTTGAGTCAGTAATTTGGTTGCTTCCTCTCTAATTTCTGTCGATGTGGAGTCAGATTGTACGATTGGATTTAGTATATCTTCAGCTTTATGTATTGCTTCTAAATTTAATTTAATTTCACGTTCCCATTTTTGTGAAAAGAAGTTGCCAAAGAAAGTAAAGAAATCTTTTTCAGCGGTAAAATGCTGTTTACGACTGCCTCGTATAAAGTCTTGTTTGACTCCATCAAATTCTTGTAATCTTTTTACCCCAGCGCTCATGCTAGGTTTACTCATTTGTAGTTCATTGCGCATTTCGTCTAATGTCATGCTCTTGTGTTCGAATACCATCGTTCCATATAGATTACCTACGCTACGATTAACACCATACAAATCCATTGTTTCTCCAATTGAGTTTATAACTATATCTTTAGCTATATCTAATTGCTCTGTATAATCTTTTGCTCGTCCCACAATCTCACCTCCATTGCATTGTATATGTTTAGTTACCTTTTAATTAATTGATAGAAAACGATTGTTACATTTACATTTTATGTTGTGACTTTTAAAAAATATTATTATAGTTGCAACTTACAATTTTAAATGATTATGAAACAACTGTACACCCAAATTCAACTATTTATTTAGATATTACTTTGTTTTTTCATTTGATGCAATGACTAAGAAATATACATCAACCTTTTGGGAATTTTTAATGATTTTGCTAGAACAGGTGTAAACCATTGTTACATAAATGTGCAAGTTTTATAATGAATATAATGATTGAGAGGGGAATTAATTGCGATGAGTGATAAATATTCTAGACAAACGTTGTTTAAACATATAGGTCAACATGGGCAACAACAACTGATGGACGCACGTGTATTGATTGTAGGCATGGGAGCCTTAGGAACGCATGTTGCCGAAAGTTTAGTAAGAGCAGGTATCGGTCATTTAACGATGATTGACCGTGATTATATTGAAGAAAGCAACTTGCAAAGACAAACTTTATTTACTGAACGTGATGCTCGCCAAGCTTTGCCTAAAGTGATTGCTGCTGAGAATAAATTAAAGCTTATACGTGAAGACGTAAGCATTGAAGCTCATATTGGAAATATGGACCGGTGGTTTCTAGAGAATTATGCTCAAAATGTTCAACTTATTATAGATGCGACAGATAACTTTGAAACACGTCAGTTAATAAATGACTTTGCATATCAACAACACACACCGTGGATTTATGGTGGAGTTGTACAAAGTACATATATTGAAGCAGCATTTATCCCTGGTGAAACACCATGTTTTAATTGTTTAGTTCCTCAACTACCAACAATCAATGTCACATGTGATACAGTGGGGGTAATTCATCCTGCTGTAACGATGACGACCAGTCTACAAGTTCGTGATGCTATGAAAATATTAACGCATCAAAGTTTTACACCTAAAGTAACATACGGTGACATATGGGAGGGTGAACACTTTCAATTTGGTTTTAGTAAACTTCAACGAAACGAGTGTGCCACATGTGGAGAGTCACCCACATTTCCATATTTAAATGAAGCAAAGCGTCAATATGCGAGTTTATGTGGTAGAGATACGGTACAATATGAAAACAACAATATTACCTGGGAAATATTGGAAACATTTTTATATCAACGTCATATTCAATATCGTTCTAATCATTATATGATACATTTTAACTTTAATCATCATCGCATCGTTTACTTTAAAGGGGGGCGTTTTTTAATACATGGTATGACGAATCCGCAACAAGCAACGACCTTAATCAATAAATTATTTGGGTAGAGGAGTGGACTTATGCATCATAATGAAACATTAAAGAGAAATATTAAATGTGCAGTGCTTACTATTTCTGACACGAGGGACGTTAATACAGATAAAGGGGGACAATTGATACAAAACCTTCTATCTGAAAGCGACATGACTGTAGATTCCGAGATACATTATGTCATAGTGAAGGATGAGATAGATGCTATTCAGCAGCAACTTCAAGAATGGCTTGCCCAAGATGTCGATGTAATTATTACGACAGGAGGCACAGGTATTGCCGAAAGAGACGTTACGATTGAAGCGATTGAACCTTATTTAACTAAAGAGATAGAAGGATTTGGTGAACTCTTTAGGTATTTAAGTTATGTAGAAGATGTTGGTTCACGTGCAATGCTTTCAAGAGCTATTGGTGGCACAATTAAAGATAAGCTTATCTTTTGCTTACCTGGATCTACAGGCGCAATAAAATTAGCGATGAATCGATTAATCATACCAGAAGTGAACCATCTCATCTCAGAAATTAGGAAATAATCATTTATATATATTAATGAAGATTAGTCTGTTGTTCTCGTATAGTCACCAGACTTACCACCGCTTTTTGATAGCAGATAAGTTTCGCCGATAACCATTGATTTATCGAGTGCTTTCGTCATATCGTAAATCGTTAAAGCTGTAACAGAGGCAGCAGTTAAAGCTTCCATTTCCACACCTGTCTTGCCGGTAGTGGATACAGTGACCTCAATATTTAAAACGTAAGATTCGGATGCTTGTTTCCAATCAAATACAACATCAATGCCGGTTAGCGGTAAAGGATGGCACATAGGTATCATATTTGAAGTGTTCTTCGCTGCCATAACGCCAGCAATTTGAGCCGTATTTAATACATTACCTTTATCATTTGTATGTTGAACAATCTGTTGGTATATGTCTGGATTTACAGTAATGCTTGAATGTGCAACGGCAATTCGTTTCGTAACTTCTTTACTAGAAACATCGACCATCTTCGCATTACCTTGTTGATTGATATGTGTGAATTCAGTCAAAAGAATACCTCCTTATTTTAATATAAATTATAACACGAAAGGAGCAGTTTTGATGCCAGTTGAGAAAAGAACGCCACTACCCGTAGGAAATGCAATAGAACGTATCGTAAATGAAGATATTCAATCAGAGACCATAGAGGTTTCATTAAATGAAAGCTTAAATTATATTTTAGCAGAAGATATCGTAGCAACTCATGATATTCCTCGTTTTAACAAATCACCGTATGACGGTTTTGCACTTCGCAGTGTTGATACTTTAAATGCGAGTGGTGACAACCGAGTTGAATTTAATGTCATTGATCATATTGGTGCTGGTGACGTTTCGAAAAAAGTCGTAGGGGAGCAAGAAGCAGTGCGTATTATGACAGGTGCTGCGGTTCCTGAAGGTGCAGATGCAGTCGTTATGTTAGAACAGACAGTCGAAGGCGATCAAAGTTTCACGATTCGTAAACCTTTTAATCGTAATGAAAATATTTCTTTTAAGGGTGAAGAAACGCAACAAGGTGACCTGATCTTAGAAAAAGGTCAACACATCAATGCCGGAACAATAGCAGTATTAGCAACATTTGGTTATACAGAGATACCAGTTTTTAAAAGACCGAGCGTGGCTATTATAGCAACTGGTAGTGAGTTGTTAGATGTAGAAGATGAATTAGAGCCTGGAAAGATTAGAAACTCAAATGGTCCTATGGTAGCTGCATTATGTAAAAAGTTAGACTTACCTTGTAGCACTTATAAAATACAACAAGATGATTTAGAAAGTTCTATTCAACGTGTTACTGAAGCGTTAAAGCAACATGATATCGTTATTACGACAGGCGGGGTATCAGTAGGTGATTTTGATTATTTACCACAGATTTATGAAGCATTAGATGCAAACGTATTGTTCAATAAAGTAGCAATGCGACCTGGTAGTGTGACGACAGTTGCTGTAGCTCAAGGTAAATATTTATTTGGTCTGTCAGGTAATCCATCTGCCTGCTTTACTGGATTTGAGTTGTTTGTTAAGCCTGCAGTTCTGTCTATGATGGGGGCACATAAGCGTTTCCCACAAGTAGTACAAGCAACTTTAATGGATAACTTTAAAAAAGCAAATCCATTTATGCGATTTGTTCGTGCTCAAGCGACATTTGATGGTAAACAAATGACCGTGAAACCGGCTGGATTTAATAAATCGAGTGCAGTTGTCGCGATTGCCCACAGTAATTGTATTATGGTATTACCTGGAGGGTCTAGAGGACATCAGCAAGGCTATACAGTCGATGTAATATTAACCGAATCTCAAACATATGAATGGGATGCGTTCGTATGATTTTACAAATTGTAGGGTTGAAAAATTCAGGCAAAACGACACTCGTCCAACATTCAGTGAAGTTATTGAAGGAACATCATTATATGGTGGCGACAATCAAACATCACGGGCACCAGAGTGAACACGATATTACTTTGCAACAATCCAATGTAGATCATATGAAACATTTTGATGCTGGTGCAGATCAAAGTATCGTGCAAGGATATGAATATCAACAAAGCGTCACAAGAACTGCTAAACAAAGTTTGGATGAAATCATCAGTCAGTCTGTTACAATAGACAGTAACATTATTCTAGTTGAAGGTTTTAAAGAAGCGGATTTTAATAAAGTACTCGTGTATCGAACTGAATCTGATAAAAACACTTTAGCTGAGCTCTCTAATGTTAAATATTATATTAACATAGACGATCAAGATGCATTAGCAAGCTATGATGAGTGGTTATTATCTTTTGTAAATAAGAAGGAATGAAGGTTATGAAACAATTTGAAATCGTTAATACACCTATAGAAACCGAACAATATAGGGACTTTGTAGTAAATCCATATCAAGGTGCAGTCGTAGTGTTTTCGGGCCATGTTAGAGAATGGACGAAAGGTGTCAAAACAGAATATCTTGAGTACGAAGCGTATACACCTATGGCAGAGAAGAAATTAGCACAAATTGGAGATGAAATTAACGCACAATGGCCAGGCACCGAAGTCGCAATTGTACATCGTATCGGGCCATTACAAATTTCAGATATAGCAGTACTTATAAGTGTCTCATCACCCCATCGTAAAGATGCATACCAAGCGAATGAATATGCGATTGAGCGCATTAAAGCTATTGTACCGATATGGAAGAAAGAAATTTGGGAAGATGGTTCCGAATGGCAAGGTGATCAACGTGGAAACCATACAGAGGCTAAAAAAGGAGGCCAATCATGAAAGTCCTATACTTTGCTGAATTAAAAGAAATATTGGGCACTGATTCAGAAAATATTGATCTAAGTTATGACATAACAGTTAAGGATTTTATTACAAATTTATTTAAGAAACATCCAAGTATTCAAGAAAAACAGTTTCAAATAGCGGTAAATGAGGAGTTTGTTCAAAGTGATGACGTCGTTAGACCTAATGATATTGTGGCCTTGATTCCGCCCGTTAGTGGAGGTTAATGAAAGATGATAGCTATTATTCTTGCAGGCGGTCGTTCAGAACGTTTTGGTGAACCGAAAGCATTTGCCGAAATTGATTCTCAAATGTTCTATCAACGCATAATTAACGTCTTAGATCGTACGAATATGTTTAACAAAATAGTTATAAGTACTAATGAAAAGATTGTTGATCAATTTAACTATGATCCTATCGTTATCGATCAGTCTATTCATAAAGATAAAGGGCCTTTAGCTGGAATCTATTCAACGATGTGTGCCTTTCCAAATGAAGAATTATATTTTGTTATTTCTGTAGATACACCGTTGATTACACAAAAAGCAATTAGTCATTTATACCAATTTATGGTAGAACATCTCATTGATGATCAATTAGACATTGCAGGCTTTAAAGAGGGTCAATATCCTATACCAACGATTGCTTTTTATAGTCCACGTACTAAAGAAGTAATAAAGCAAGCATTAACTTCGAACGATTATAGTTTGAAAAATGTCTATTCAAATATGAGAAGTGACTGGTTAGATGTCGATGAGATTAATTCACCAGAATACTGGTATAAAAATATTAATTATCAACAAGATTTAGACTCTATAAAACAAAAGTTAGAAAAATAGATCGGGGGTCTAACTGTATGGTACAACAAATCACTGATAAACTAGGTCGGCCAATACGTGATTTAAGAATTTCGGTTACAGATCGTTGTAATTTTCGTTGCGATTACTGTATGCCTAAAGAAATATTTGGTGATGATTTCGTATTTTTACCCAAAGATGAATTACTCACGTTTGAAGAAATGGAACGTGTTGCACGTATTTATGCACAATTGGGTGTGAAAAAGATACGTATTACTGGTGGTGAACCACTGTTAAGACGAGACTTATATAAACTTATTGAAAAACTCAATGCAATAGAAGGTATAGAGGATATTGGTTTAACCACAAACGGTTTACTACTGAAAAAGCATGGAGAAAATTTATATAACGCTGGATTACATCGTTTAAATGTCAGTTTAGACGCGATTGATGACGAGACGTTTCAATCTATAAATAATAGAAATATTAAGGCGACGACGATATTAGAACAAATAGATTATGCCAAATCGATAGGTTTTCATGTGAAAGTGAATGTTGTTATACAAAAAGGTGTAAATGACGACCAAGTGTTACCGATGATTCAATATTTTAAAGATAAAAATATTGAAATTAGATTCATTGAATTTATGGATGTAGGCAACGATAATGGTTGGGATTTTAGTAAAGTGGTAACTAAAGATGAAATGTTATCACAAATTGAAGCGAATTATGATATTGAAGGCGTGCCACCAAAGTATTATGGTGAGGTCGCTAAATATTATCAACATAAAGATAATGGAGCGAAATTTGGTTTAATCACTAGTGTTTCCAGTTCATTTTGTTCTTCTTGTACAAGAGCACGTTTGTCATCAGATGGAAAGTTTTACGGTTGTTTATTTAGTGAAGTAGATGGATTTGATATTAAGTCATATCTCAGAGCAGGTGCCTCTGATCAACAGTTATATGAAAAATTCATTGAATTATGGCATTTAAGAGATGATCGTTATTCAGATGAAAGAACAGAACAAACAGTAGCTAATAGAAAACGCAAAAAAATTAACATGAATTATATTGGCGGTTGAATGTTAGCTAAATATAAGAAAAAGAGGAGTCTGAGATATCTATTTTTGTCTCAGATTCTTTTTTGTATGTCAAAATAATTAAGTGATTTAAAATATCCCACAATAATAGTAGCGTTATCAATAAACTAACCACTGAATCACTTGCCCCCTAATTATAAATTAAGAAATAAAAATTCAAACAAAATAGTACATGAGTTTCTAAATGATGAATTTAAAATTAATGTTCATACTAAAAAATTCGATAAGAAATATAGGATATAAAAAAAGCAATGCATAGAGAAATTTATTTATTTTAAACTATATAAATAATAGATTTAATGAACGTAATGTAGTATAATACAAAAAAAGGATTAATTAATTTAAGCCTAAACTAGCAAGGAAAGACAATGAGGAGGCAATGCAATATGGAAAGTAACGTGTCGTATTTCATAATGTCTGAAAGGGCATTAAGTCAACTGAAACACTGGTTGAAATCTGAACATCGACTATCAATTGAAGAATTTGTAGTTTTGTATAAAGTTCTAGAATCAAAGAAGATCAGTGGAAAAGAATTACGTGACACCTTACACTTTGAAATGTTGTGGGATACTAGTAAGATAGATGTGATTATAAGAAAGATTTATAAAAAGGAATTAATTTCTAAATTACGTTCAGAAACCGATGAAAGACAAGTATTTTATTATTATGATGCAAATCAATCAAAGGGCATAGAAAGTATTATTAAAGATGTTGAAAATATTAAAATACCGCAATAATTAATACGTTTTTAATCAACTCATTAACACCGAGAAGTAGTTAATCCATTTATACGAAAAAAGATGGGGGCGGGACAGAAATCGAATTTTCTAAGAGAGATTTCGTAGTCCCACCCCGGCAAGGATGACTAGGATTGAAAAAAGTTTGTTCTAAGCGCATTTTCAATTCAGACATCTACTGCCAAATTGATAAAGAGTCTGAGACACCTATTCTTGTCTCAGACTCATCTTTTTTTTATTAACTAATTTGTTCTGATTTTACGTTTTTACCGTGTAGGAAGAAGTAAAGTACTGTCATTACTAAAACAACAATAGCCATAATACCGTAAAGTTGAGCGTAACTCATTGTAGAAGTTAAGAAACCTAAAACGTAAGGACCAAAGCCAATGCCTAAATCTAACCCAATGAAATAAGTTGAAGTAGCTATACCATACTTCTCAGGTGGAGAAACTTTAATTGCTATCGCTTGCATACATGATGAAATATTCCCGTAACCAGCGCCTAAGAGTAGGCCAGCAATAATGAGTAGCAATCCGTTATGTGTTAAACATAAGGCCACAAATGTTAAAAATAAACAAATAAATGCAGGATAAGCTACAACATTTTCGTTTTTATCATCCATTAATCTACCAGCAATTGGACGTGTGATTAATGAAGCAATCGCATAAAAAATAAAGAAGTAACTTGAAAGTGCTACGAGGTGAATTTCTTCAGCAAAAAATTGTAAGAATGTTAATATGGAAGCATATGTTAAACCTGCAATTAACATAATTAACGCGATAGGCAATGCTTCTTTAGCAATATAATTATGAATACTTAAAGCACTATGTTGATTTGTTGTTTTATTGTTCGTTGGCGTTATGTCGAATTTGATATTTACGAAGAAAGTAATGATTAAACTAATAATCCCACAAACTAGACAAATCACAAATAGTAACTCAATTGGGAAACTGTGAATTAAAAGCAATCCGAAAAATGGTCCAATCGCAGCACCAATGACAAGACTCAATGAAAATAAACTTATGCCTTCACTCTTACGTTCAGGCGGTGTTACAAATGCAGCAATGGTACCTGTTGCTGTAGTCGTTATACCCGTAGCAATACCATTTATGAGACGGGTGAACATGAGTAAACCAAGGGAACCTTGTATAAAGTAGAAAAGTTGCGTAATAATTAGAAAGCCTAGGCCTATTAATAAAATCTTTTTAGGTCCTAATTTATTAACGAATCTACCTGTCGCAAAGCGTCCGATGAGAGATCCGATAATGAATAAACCAGATACCAACCCTGCGATACTATCAGATGCGTGATATTCAGATTTAGTATAGCTAGCAATAATAACTATAAGTAAATACATACACAAATAGATTAAAAAATTAGTAATAAAGTTAATGTTAAAACTCTTCGTCCAAATAGGTGTTTTGGTTGAAGCTGCTTGTGTCATTTAATTGTCCTCCATTCCGATAATACTTTCATGAATTAATTCCATAGTTTGAACTGTAGTTTTGATTTGTTCTTCTGAGATAGCTACATTTTGAAGTATGTCATTTTGTACCTGTTCGATACGATGTAAAATTTCGCGGTATAGCTCTTGACCCTCAGGTGATAGTGATAGTATTTTTTCTCTTTTATCACTGCCTTGTTCAATGTGGAGTAAAGACTTTTCAGAGAGTACCTTTAATATCTTTCGGGTCGTTGGTTTCTCAATTGCACGACGTTTTGAAATTTGTACCAATGTCGTTGGTCCATTCATTGCAATATCTTTTAAAATGAGCCACTGTGCAGAATAAAGGTTAAATTCATCAAAAATTGGCTGTAATTGTTTAATATACGGTCGATACATAGCAGTAAATTGATTAAATAAAGAATTCGCTCCCATAAGATCCTCCTTAAAAATATAGTTAGCTAAGCTAACTATTTGGACGTATATTATTCTACGACTTTTATCCATACAAAGCAATAGCTTATTTCAAATTCCTTTAGAAAAACATTATTTTAATGCAATAAAGTTTTGTTTAAGTGGAAGAATAAAATAACATATGATTAATCAATATTATTGTTTTAAACGAGTAAAGTGTAAGCGAATTTGTTAAGATAAAACAAAGCTATAAAGATAGGAGTGAGGCTATGGATGATTTGAAATTGGACCACATCATTCACTATGTCCAGAATTTAAATGACTTTAATTATCCAGGTCATTTGTTTAAGTTGTATCAAGGTGGGCAGCATGAAAAGTTAGGTACATACAATCGTTTAGCATTTATAGATAATACTTATTTAGAGTTATTAGATGTCCATAAACCTCAATTATTAAAAAAGGTAGTTAAAACTGAAGAAGGTCGTGTAACGTTTCCGTCTAAAATTGTGCAAGATAACTTTCGCCAAGGGATAAAAAATATAGCGTTTCGAACTCAAGATATTGATCAAGTGAAACAAAGTTTGGAATTAAGAAATGTTGATGTGATTGGGCCAGTAAAGATGCAACGTGAAAATAGAAGAGGTAAACGTTTAACGTGGCGCGTTCTATATATTGCTGATCCTGATTACCGAGTTAAGCCACCGTTCTTCATTCAATGGGATGATGCAGATGGGGTCAGAGCTAAAAAGATTGATCCATACGCTCAAAATGAATTTAAGGTACATGGAATCAAGATTAATAGTACTGAACGTAAACATACTGTAGCAAAATGGAAAAATTGGTTTGATATGGAAGTCGTGGATGAAACAGATCATTACACGACAATGAAATTGAAACATGACGATATACTTTATCACATTTATGACGGAGATTTTTCAGGTTATAAGACTATTTTATTGAAAGATAAAAAGACAACATCTTCATATACATTAATCATTCGAGGCGCCACATATCAGTTTACTGCAGACAGTGAAAAGGAATGAATTTGATTCGCGCATTAGTATCTAAAAGTATATTTGAGTGTTAAAATAGAGAAGTAAGCGGTAGCGTGTTTTGAACGCCAATTTGGGCTTGATGGAGCATTGTTAAACAGACAATTATTTAAATCAATTGATGAATCAGTCCTACGTAAATAATGTACGTATGAGCAAAATTAGCACAGGTTATTCATGCTCATTTTATTGCATAACTATACTTCAAATTAAAAAGAAAAGCACACAAGAAATAACGTATTAAAATGAAGCAATACCGTAAAATAAGTGCTGTAAGGTATATCTCATTAGCATGTTTTATTATGTGAAAGTATGCATTAAGCGATGTATAATAAAATGGAGTGTAACGATAAAGGAGAATTTCGGTTTATGGAAAAGATAAATATCACAGATCAAGAACACGATGCGTTTGTTAAAGCACATCCACAAGGAGATTTACTACAATTAACAAAGTGGGCAGAAACAAAAAAGCTCACGGGTTGGTATTCTAAAAGAGTAGCAGTAGGAGAATCAGGTGAAATTGTTGGAGTAGCCCAACTATTATTTAAAAAAATACCTAAACTACCTTATACACTATGTTACGTATCTAGAGGTTTTGTAACTGATTATAGTAATAAGTTAGCTTTAGAAACCTTACTAGAAGCTACAATTCAAATCGCTAAAGAAGAAAAAGCTTATACAATTAAAATTGATCCCGACGTAGAAGTTGATAATGGCGCGGATGCATTAAAACATTTAAATGAGCTTGGATTTAAACACAAAGGTTTTAAAGAAGGTTTATCGAAAGACTATATCCAACCTCGGATGACAATGATAACACCAATCGATAAGTCTGATGATGAATTAATGCAAAGTTTCGAAAGAAGAAACCGTTCTAAAGTTAGACTTTCATTAAAAAGAGGCACTAAAGTTGAACGTTCAAATCGTGAAGGCTTAAAAACATTTGCGGAATTAATGAAAATAACGGGTGAACGCGACGGCTTCTTAACAAGAGACATTAGCTACTTCCAAAATATTTACGATGCTTTAAACCCTGACGGAGATGCTGAACTGTTCTTAGTAAAATTAGAACCAAAAGAAGTCTTGAAAGACTTACGAGACGAAAGACAGAATAGTGAAGAAGAAAAATCACGTTTATTAGAGAAAAAGCAAAACAAAAAAGTATTAAATAAAATTAACGATGCAGATAACAAAATTGCAAAAACACAAGAGTTGATAGACGAAATGGAAGAGTTAGAAGAGAAACATCCTGATGGTATGTATTTATCTGGCGCTTTACTCATGTTTGCAGGAAATAAATCTTATTATTTATATGGTGCTTCTTCAAATGAATATCGTAACTTCTTACCTAACCATCATATGCAGTATGAGATGATGCGTTTTGCAAGAGAACGTGGAGCAACAACATACGATTTCGGTGGCACAGACAATAATCCAGATAAAGACTCATCGCATTACGGTCTTTGGACATTTAAAAAGGTATGGGGCACATATCTAAGCGAAAAGATTGGTGAATTTGACTATGTGTTAAATAAACCATTATACCAAGCTATTGAGAATGTAAAACCGAAACTGACAAAAGCTAAAATCAACCTTTCTAGAAAACTAAAAAGAAAATAATCGTTAGGTTTACAAAATTTTATAATCTAATTAACACTCTATAAAGTTGTGAAAGCTAAAATGTTAATCGTGGTTAATATCATGCAATTTATTTACATGATTCACGATTACATATTCACAATTTTATAGAGTTTTTACATATTTAACCGATAATAAAAAAACATTTCCAGTAAATGTTTTTATTTGTTATGAATTATGTATTTTATTGAACTTAATTATGTTAAATTGGGTGTAATACTATAAAAAGGAGAGGGGATTCATGCATGATTAAAAAATTGCTGCAATTTTCATTAGGAAACAAATTTGCAATTTTCCTAATGGTATTGCTCGTCATTTTAGGTGGGGTATATTCAAGTGTGAAGATGAAACTTGAATTGTTACCCGATGTTGAGCCACCGATGATTACAGTACAAACAACAATGGAAGGTGCTACACCACAGACTGTTAAAGAAGAAGTCAGTGATAAAATTGACGATCAAGTCAGGTCAATGGCGAAAGTGAAAAATGTTGAAGCTGAATCAGATCAGAATGCGTCTATGGTAAAAGTAGAATATGATCAAGGTACAGACTTAGATAAAGTAGAAAATGATTTAAAAAAAGAATTGGATAAAATATCATTCAAAGATGGTGTTAAAGAACCTGAACTTGTCAGAAATTCAATGAATGCTTTTCCAATCGTAGCGTACTCATTTACTACTAAGGATAATAACTTGAAAAAAACTACAAGTGAAGTTAAAAAGAACCTTATCCCTAAATTACAAACGGTAGATGGTGTTCAGAACGTACAAATTAACGGTGATACAAACCGTGAAGTATCAATTAAATTCGATCAAGATAAATTGAAGAAAAAAGGCTTAACAGCTGATAACGTTCAACAATACATAAAGAGTGCGACGAACGAAACACCATTAGGTTTGTTCCAATTCAATAAAACTGAAAAATCGATCGTTATTGATGGTCAATTTAAATCAGTAAAAGGATTGAAAAATTTAGAAATACCTTTATCTGCTTCAAGTATGTCTAGTGGTCAACAAGGAGACAAAGGTGATTCACAAGGTGGCTCACAAGGGGGCTCTCAAGGTAGCTCAAGTGGTTCAATGCAACAAAGTGCTTCTAGCCCACAAGCAGCTAGCAGTGCTAAAGGTATGCCATCTGTTAAATTAAAAGATGTCGCTAATGTTTCAATAGGAGACAATAGAGAGTCTATCTCTAAAACGAATGGCAAAGATGCAATAAATGTTCAAATTATTAAAGCACAAGATGCGAATACTGTTCAAGTTGCAAAAGATACGAAGAAGGAAATTGATGAATTTACTAAACGTAATCCAAATATTAAAGATACGAAAGTAATGGATACTGCGAAACCTATTGAAGATGCGATTTATACAATGGTTGAAAAGGCATTACTCGGTACAATATTTGCGATTATCGTTATCTTATTATTCTTAAGAAACATCAAGACGACGCTGATTTCAATCGTATCTATCCCGATGTCTATATTAATCGCAATGGTTGCACTAAAACTTGCTGATGTATCGTTAAACATCTTAACTTTAGGAGCCTTAACTATAGCGATAGGACGAGTAATTGATGATTCCATTGTTGTAGTGGAGAACATATATAGGAGATTGTTCGATAAAAATGAACAATTACAAGGCGGTCGTTTGATTACAAGTGCAACAGCTGAAGTGTTTAAACCGATTTTATCTTCTACGCTTGTAACGATTGTCGTATTTTTACCTCTAGCATTTGTAACCGGTACAGTAGGAGAGATGTTTAGACCGTTTGCATTAGCGATTGCATTCAGTTTATTAGCATCATTACTCGTTGCCATTACAATTATTCCAGCTTTAAGTGCGACACTATTTAAAAATGGAGTAAAACGCAAGCAAGAAGAAACACTAGGTTCAATTGGTAAAGGCTATAAAAAAGTATTAAGTTGGGCATTAAATCATAAATGGTTAGTGATGATTATTACAACTGTACTACTATTTGCTAGTATTGCTTTAGGAGCCGCAAAATTAGGTACAAGTTTCATTTCAAGTGGGGAAGACAAGTATATGGCTTTAACATATACACCTAAGCCTGGCGAAACGAAGAAAAGTGTACTGAAGCATGCTAAACAAGTACAAAAATATTTAAATGGTAAAGATAAAGTTAAGACAGTTGAATATTCTGTGGGAGGTAAATCACCTTCAGACCCAACAGGTACGTCTAATAATATGGCTATCATGGTCGAATACGATAAAGACACGAAAAACTTTGATAAAGAGCCTGATAAAGTATTGAAACATATAGAAAAATTCCATCAACCTGGAGAATGGGGTAACCAAGACATGAGTGGTGGCGGTGGCACTAACAATAAACTAGAAATTACAGTCACAGGCCCTACACTTGACTCTATTAAAGGTACAGTTAAGAAAATGGAATCAAAAATGAAAGATATGAAAGGTTTAGCAAATGTTAAATCAGACTTAACCGAAACCTATGATCAGTATGATCTTAAAGTTGATCATAATAAAGCGAGTCAATATGGTTTATCTGCTTCACAACTTGCGATGAGTCTAAATGAAAATACACCAGAACAAACAGTTTCAACAGTAAAAGACCACGGTAAAAAAGTAGATGTGAAGATTAAACAAGATAAAGAAACACATTGGACTAAAAACAAACTTAAAAATACAGAAATTCAAACACCAACAGGTAAATCAATTAAACTGAGCGATGTAGCTGAATTGAAGAAATCAACAACACCAAACAAAGTTATGACTAAAGCTGGAGATCAAGCAACAACCGTATCCGCCAAAGTTACTGACAAAGATGTTGGTGGCGTTTCTCAAAAAGTAATTTCTAAAGTGAACTCAATTGATAAGCCTAGCAATGTGAAAGTTAATGTAGGTGGGGCAAGCGAAGATATTGGTAAAGCAATGACTCAATTATTAGTAGCAATGCTCGCTGCAATAATCATTGTCTATCTCGTATTAGTATTAACGTTTAAAGGTGCTTTAGCACCACTAACTATACTGTTCTCATTACCATATACAGTAATCGGGGTAGTAATTGCCCTTGTGGTGACAGGTGAAACTGTTTCAGTTTCAAGTATGATAGGTATGTTAATGCTAATCGGTATCGTTGTCACTAACGCAATCGTTTTAATTGACCGCGTCATCAACAAAGAACGTGAAGGATTAAATATGAAAGATGCATTACTAGAAGCTGGTGGAACGAGAATTAGACCAATTCTCATGACAGCATTAGCTACGATTTGTGCTTTAATACCATTACTTTTCGGGGAAAATAGTTCAATTATTATCTCTAAAGGTATGGCAGCTACAGTAGTTGGAGGACTCATTTCTTCAACGCTATTAACTTTAATCGTAGTACCAGTGATTTATGAGATTCTATTCGCAATCAAACATAAATTCACAAGACGTAAATCTAAAAAGTAAATAAATATTTTAGCGATTCATTTCCTTGCAATTGAAGTAGGGGAATGAATCGTTTTTTATTTTATGAAAAAGAAGAAAAATATGCCCTTAGAAGTAAATGAGAATTACTTCTAAGGGCATAAGATTTTACCAAATATATAAAAGAATCAAGTATGATAATCATTGGTTTATGAAGATATTTAATAAACGATAAGCGTTAAAATAAGGTAGATAACAAATAATGAAATTGTTATGATGTTTAGAATTTTTAATGCTTTTTCATCGTCTTTACTATGTTTAAATGCCGTAATTTCTACGTTGGCTACAATTAGCAAGAGTATGACGAACACCCACCAATTGACTAATGGGAATGAAAGCGTCGTAAGAGCCACGACAAATAATAATAATATTGCCATAATTATACGTAAAATACGTGTGATAATAGTATTCATCTTATAAATACTAATATAGCTAACGATAAGATATAATATCGGTAGTAATATGAGGTAAAGTTGCATTGAATGACATCCTTTCTATTTTCGCTCTTTATCTTAGCATGACCAGATTGCGATGACTAGGTTATTTATTTTCTTGTTGTCTCATTTCAGAACGAACAGATGCCATTTCTTGTTCTATTTCATCAAGTTGACGGACCAATGGATCTACATCTTGATTGACAGATTCTCTTTTATCTAGATCATTTTGTAATCTTACATAATCATATTTAAGTTCTTCTAACTTGTCATTTAAATTCATCTGAGTTGACTCCTTTTTTGAAAACTATTCAATACTTTATTTTAATATAAATTATAACACGAAACTGAAAGCTTCTAAAATAGACACAATTTATGTTAAAGTATGAAAATGTAATGAAAACGAAATATAAAATGAAAGAAGGATTATTGTGACGCAACAATTTATCATAATCATTTTACTTATCGCCTTAGGTTACTTTTTAAAACATCTTAACTTTCTAAAAGCAAATGATAGTCAAGTATTGTCGACGTTGGTATTTAATGTCACGCTTCCTTCGTTAGTTATAGTTAATTTGAATAAAGCCGAACTAGATCCTTCACTTTCTGTATTATCGATCATGATGATTATTTATGGTTTGGTTGCGAAAACACTCGTTGTTTATTTATTTTTAAAATATGACAACCAAGTTCGCGGAACAGTAGGCATGATGATGGCTTCTTTAAATATCGGGCTATTTGCATATCCACTCGTGGCAGCTATTTGGCCAGATTCAGGCATGATATACTTCGGTATGGCTGATATTGGTGGTGCGCTCATTATGTTTGGGGTAACATACTTTGTTGGAAGTTACTTTAGTAGTGGTGGAGATAGTTTTGATTTTAAATACTTAGCGAAAAACATAGTGAAATCTGTTCCACTTATGACATACATGATTATGTTTATATTGAATATGGCAAATATTCATTTTCCCAAGCCAGTAACTCAATTCTTTTCCGATTTATCAGGTGCCAACATGCCGCTATCTATGATTTTACTTGGGTTAATGCTTAACTTTAATATTGATAAACGCTATTTACCAATTGCACTTAAATACCTTGGTATACATTATGGTTTTGGTATAGCGATGGGGCTATTGGTACACTTCTTTTTACCAGTATCAGACCCTATGATTAAGACGACGTTACAAGTTGCCTGGATTTTACCTGTAGGTATAGCGATTATTCCATATTCCATTCAATTTAAGTATAAAACCATACCACTTACAGGAATGGTTATTAATGCGTCTATCATCATCAGTATTATATTGATTTATGTTTATCAAGCATTATTTGTATAAGTATAATTCATGATAAAGCTTTAAATAATATGAAAAAGCCGATCAGATATGCAATTCTGATCGGCTTTTATATATAGGTATGGAAATGTTTTCTTAACCTTTACCACCCATAAACGCTGGATAATTAGTCATACCACCATCAACGTAAATAGTTGTCCCGTGTATATAACTTGAGAAATCTGAAGCTAAGAATAATGCTACATTGGCAACTTGATCTGCTTCGCCAATTTCTTTAGCTGGAATCATTTCTAATGTTTCTTCACGTGTTTTTGGATCTGAAAACTTCTCTTTCGTATGTTCAGTTACAATGGCACCTGGAGAAATATTGTTTATACGGATACCATGTTGTGCGTATTCCATAGACATCGTTTCCATCATGAGCTTTAATCCGCCTTTACTTGCTGCATAGTTCGCATAATTAGGCCATGGAATTGTGTCATGAACACTAGAAGTATTTATAATTACACCTTTTTTATCTTCTTTTAAAAACTGTTTAACTGCTGCTTTTGCTCCAATAAATGCGCCAGTTAAGTTGATATCAATTACTTTATTCCATTCTTCTACTGACATTTCATGTGTAGGAATAGGTTTTTCATAACCAGCATTATTTAGCATAATATCTAATGTCCCATATTCATCCACAGCAGCTTGAACAAGCTTGTTTACGTCAGCTTCCACTGAGACATCAGCTTGAACTTTAATTGCTTGTCCACCGGCTTCTTCTATAAGATTAATAGATTGTTCCATCGCTTCTAAATGACGATCAGAACGATAATTCATCACGACTTTAGCCTGAGCTTTACCAAATGATTCCGCGAATGCTTTACCTATACCGCTACCAGCACCAGTAATAACTACGACTTTACCTTTTAAATCTTCAAACATAGAAACTCCTCCAATATTTATAATTACCTATAAAATAAGAATTTGACCATTTTTACGTCATTGAGGTTAACCTTTAATATTACCGAGTACAAAAGCCGCGATAATAATGAGGGCGATACCAGACCATATTCCAATCATCTGACGTTTATCTTTGCGTTCTCCAAGTAAGAAGATACCACCAAGCGTTGAAACGATAACTAATAGTTGTGAAAATGAAAAGCTTGTTGCGACGCCAACTTTAGGTTGAGAATAGAACATAAATAAGTTACCAATACCCCAAACAATACCTGGAATCAAGTTCCAAAGTGTGCTTTTTGTTGAAGTTTCTCGATTGATTGATAATATTATTCCTCCGATTGCCATTCCGACTGATTGGAAGAACAATGCACTCATACCATCTACACCAAAGATTTGTGCGACAACAACATATACAACATAACCAACAGTAGAAATTAGTAAAATTGGCATTGCTTTCCCAAAGTTTTTATTATTTTCTGCTGCTTCATTTTTACCTTTAATTGAGGTAAGTGCTATTCCGATTACGAGGAGAACCATAGCAACTAAACCTAATAACACTTGGGTTCCTGTGCTCCATTCACCTAAGAAAATAGCACTAAATAAAGTTGTCCCAACTAATTGTAAGCCTGTAGAAATAGGCATCGTTTTCGATACACCAATAAGACTTACGGATTTTAACTGGTACCCTTGACCTAACGCCCAGAAGGCGCCTGAAATTAAGCCGACTATAATGACGGTGATATTATCAAATTTGGCATTTCCTGTTAATAATAAAATAATACCGATAATTAACGCGCCAAATGTTGTACCTCGTATTTGATTATAGGGGCCTCCACCTACAAAAACATTAATTAACACAACACTACCCCAAAAAAGGGCAGGTAGTAAGGCAATTAATAAATCCATCTATTACTCACTCACTCTCTATTTTCTTTCTTATAGACAGATTTCTCAATGTCTATAGCAACTCATTTTATAGTAAAAAAACGTTTTAGTAAAAAATATAGCTTATTTTTTTAAAAGGGTTTATTTTAAAGGATTTTAATTTTCAGAGAAATAAAATTAGCGTAATTCAATTAATGAGGCTAGTATATACATGATAAGTCGAGTGTAAACATAGTCGTTTGTTAAAAATAGCTTAATAAACCAACACATATAATAGTTAAAATTAATGAATTCGGGTTGCATAAAGGTAAAATAAAAAAGTCATGTGTTACACATGACTTGAAACAAATTTGAACTTTTTATATTCCACGTTCACATTAAACCCTAGCTCGTTAAAACGTTCAACGAGTTTGTTGTTTTTACTACGAATTTTGAAATATATGATGTTTATATCGTAATGTTGGAAAGCATAATGAAGTGCATGCGTTAATAAATCGAAAGCAATGCCTTTCATTCTATAGTCTGAATGTGATGTGAAATACTTAACTTCAGCATTATGGTTGTCTTCATAGACTTGTAAATATAGATAGCCTTTAAGCAATCCCTCGGACATAAATACATATAATTTATTATTGTCGTCTAAAGAATTAACAATTTCATCCGCTGTCATCGCACCATGTTTAAATGTGTGTGCGTGTAACTTTTGAAAGGCGCGATAATATGAAGGGTGATATTCAGCAATATTTTGTTCATGTTCGGTAGTACCAACATCTTTTGTTGCGATTAAATGATAGTCTGTAAAGTTGTAACCGGCTTCTATAGCTTTCATCATAGGTGTGTAATCTTGTTCATTTACAATGAAAGAAAAGTTAAAACTTACTTCTTCTGGTTTACTTTCTGTTAATGATTTAAATAAATCTTGAAATAACTCTAGAGAAAGAGGTTCGCCTTTACGAATAAATGGTCCGATAACTTTATATTTATTATCATCATATTTAAATGGTAAGAGCAACATTTGGATTTGATCTTGATCATCAATTTGTGCAAATACACCTGGTTCCTCTATCGTGTTACGGATGTATTGTTCAACATCTTCACTGTTTTGTTGTAATTTGTATAAATAAGAAGCTGAGATATCATCGGCATCGTTGATAAATTTCATTATTTCTTTGTAGTCGTTAATTTGAATAGTTTTCATAACATACCTCCTTCAGAGATCCTATTACTTTAATTATATGAATAAATTAAGATAAATGGAAGTTATGAGGTGCTATATACATGTTACAATGAGAATATTATTTAAAGTTTTGAAAGGAAGACATTATGAAATCACTGATTATAGCTGAAAAACCTTCCGTTGGCAGAGATATAGCTAAGTCTCTAAATATTAATACTAAAAGACACGGTTTTTTCGAAAATGAAAAATACATTGTAACTTGGGCATTAGGACATCTCGTGACTAACGCAACGCCTGAACAATACGATGTACAGTATAAAGAATGGAAGTTAACTGACTTACCTATAGTTCCGAAACAAATGAAAACTGTCGTTATAAATAAAACGAGAAAACAATTTTCGATAATCAAAGGTCTTATCAATGATAACAAAGTGAAAGATATTATTATCGCAACGGATGCAGGGCGAGAAGGGGAACTCGTTGCACGACTTATATTAGATAAATCTAAAAATAAAAAACCCATTAAACGCTTATGGATTAGCTCAGTAACGTCAAAAGCGATTAAAGAGGGATTTAAGAAATTGTACGATGGGCGCAAGTTTAATGACTTATATCAAGCAGCTTTAGCAAGAAGTGAAGCGGACTGGATTGTTGGAATTAACGCAACGCGTGCCTTAACAACGAAGTATGATGCGCAATTATCATTAGGCCGTGTTCAAACGCCTACAATACAATTAGTACAAATGCGTCAAAATGAGATTAATCAATTCACCCCCGAAACTTATTATTCGCTGAAGTTGATGGTGGGAGGATTTGAATTTAAATGTGTAACACCAAAATCGCATTCTGACAAAGCATATTTAGAACAGATACAAACACAGATTAAAGGGCAAGCTGGTGAGATTACTGACATTAATAGAACGCGTAAAAAATCCTATCCTTCACAGTTATATAGTTTAACCGATTTACAGCAGGATGCGTATAAACGATTCCATATGACACCTAAAGAATCACTTAATGTACTGCAAAACCTATATGAACGTCATAAATTACTTACATATCCTCGAACGGATTCGAATTATTTAACGGATGATATGGTGCCTACACTTAAAGATAGAATAAAAGCTTTATTCGCTACAGATTTTAAAGATATAGCAAAATCCCAAATGAACCGTTCATTTAGTGGGAAATTTAAATTTGTAAATAATAGCAAAGTCTCAGACCATCATGCGATTATTCCTACAGAAATACGTCCTGATATGTCACAACTGAGCCCTAGAGAATCTAAAATATATTTGATGGTAGCTCAAAGATTTCTGGAGAACTTATTACCACCACATGAATATGAAAGTGTATCTGTTACGTTACAAACATCAGATTATAAGTTTATTTTCAACGATAAGGTAACGATAAATCCTGGTTATTTAGCATTAAGAGACAAAGAGGCTAATGCCCATCGAGACTTAAATCAATTACAACGAGGCAATACTTTCACATTAAATAATGTGAAGATTGAAGATCATGAAACAACAGCACCGAGTTATTTTAATGAAGGTACGTTACTTAAAGCAATGGAAAGCCCCCATAAATATTTCGATTTACAAGATACGAAACACCAAAAAACTTTAAAAATTGCAGGTGGTATCGGGACGGTCGCAACACGTGCAGATATCATTGAAAAGTTATTTAACATGAACGCCATTGAATCACGAGATGGTAAAATAAAAGTAACACCAAAGGGTAAACAAATATTAGAATTAGCACCACAACGATTAACTTCACCATTATTGACTGCAGAGTGGGAAGAGAAACTTCTCAAAATAGAAAAAGGTCAATATAACGCACAACAATTTATTAATGAGATGAAAAACTTCACATATGAAGTTGTAAATGAGATTAAAGAAAGTGATCAGAAATATAAGCACGATAATCTTACTTCAACCGAATGCCCAACGTGTGGCAAATTTATGATAAAAGTAAAAAAGAAAAACGGGCAAATGCTCGTATGTCAAGATCCCTCATGTAAAACGAAAAAGAATGTTCAGAGAAAGACTAAAGCTAAATGTCCAAACTGTCACAAAAGAATGACCTTGTTTGGCAAAGGAAAAGAGGCAACTTATCGTTGTGTTTGTGGCCATACAGAAACACAAGCACAAATGGATCAGCGTCTAAAAAATAAAAAAACAGCAAAAGTGAATAAGAAAGATCTCAAAAAATATATGAACCAAGATGATGGCATAGAAAATAACCCATTTAAAGATGCATTGAAAGATTTGAAATTGTAGCTTTTTATCGAACGTAGAGATATTTAATTATAATAAAGTTCGTGTTTGCTATTGTAAAAGTGCAAGAATGGTATTAAAATATGTAAGTATTTTAAATAAAGGAGAACTAACCATGAAAAAGTATTTCGAATTTGATAAACATGGTACAAGCTATAAGAAAGAGATACTTGGTGGTCTTACAACTTTCTTGTCCATGGCGTACATTTTAGCGGTAAATCCTCAAGTTTTAAGTTTAGCAGGCGTGCATGGTGTGACTGAGGACATGAAGATGGATCAAGGCGCAATCTTTGTAGCGACAGCTCTTGCAGCCTTTGTCGGTTCATTGTTTATGGGATTGATTGCGAGATATCCCATTGCATTAGCGCCAGGAATGGGGCTTAATGCATTTTTCGCTTTCACCGTTGTATTAACGATGGGAATTCCTTGGCAAATTGGTTTAACTGGCGTGTTATTCTCAGGTATATTCTTTGCAATATTAACATTAACAGGTCTACGGGAAACCATTATCAATGCTATACCATATCAAATGAAAATGGCGGTTTCTGCGGGGATAGGATTATTTATTACCTTCGTCGGATTGCAAAACTCTGGTATCATCGTTAAAAATGATTCAACCCTTGTTACGTTAGGTCATCTTACTGAAGGTCCCGTTTTATTAACAATCTTCGGTATAATCGCTACAGTTATTTTATATGTATTACGTGTACCGGGAGCTATTTTTGTTGGTATGGTTTTAACTTCAATCATTGGAATGCTAACAGGACTTATACATACACCAAAAGGCATTGTTAGTTCGGTACCGAGTATCGAGCCGACATTTGGTGCAGCATTCGAAGCTTTCAAGGATCCAGGACAATTACTTACAGTACAGTTTTTAATTGTTATTTTAACTTTCTTATTTATTGATTTCTTTGATACAGCAGGTACGTTAGTAGCGGTTGCTACACAAGCAGGTATGATGAAAGATAATAAATTACCAAGAGCTGGTAAAGCATTATTTTCAGATTCACTAGCTACAATTGTAGGTTCAATTTTTGGAACGACAACTACGACTACTTATATCGAATCAACATCAGGTGTTGCAGTTGGAGCCAGAACTGGTTTTGCTAGTTTAGTAACTGGATGTTGTTTCTTACTTGCAATGTTCTTCAGTCCATTAATGGAAGTAGTAACTAGTGCCGTAACTACTCCAGCACTAGTTGTAGTAGGTGTATTAATGGCATCTAATTTTGCTGAAATTGAATGGAAGAAATTCGAAGTTGCAGTTCCTTCATTTATTACTATTATAATGATGCCTTTATCATATTCTATTGCGACAGGTATTGCATGCGGGTTTATATTTTATCCAATTACTATGCTTATTTCAAAAAGACATAAAGAAGTACATCCTATTATGTATGTGCTCATGGCATTATTTATTTTATACTTTGTATTTGTTCACGGATAAGAAAAAGACACACGATTCAAGTGATATTAACTTGAACCGTGTGTCTTTTTATTTAAATGTTACATATAATGGAAGAAAAGCATCAAAATAGATTTAATTATCTTAGTTATTTGCGTCTTCTGTGTTCAGTATAAATTACTTTTGCATGCTTATTTGGAACGTATAGGGGCGCAGAAAGTAAAACAAGCATAAAAAATAACATTAAAAAGAATAAAACCCAATGAATGATCATTCCTAAAAATGGAACGATAGCCAAAAATGAACCGATAATACCTATAAAAAGAATGATAACCATAGGGCGAATTGTATTTTGTCGGTCGATAAGTAAATATACGGCCATGACTAAATAAAGGAAAGCGTTGATTAATAGAGGTTGCCAACCTGTACTAAGGATAAAGCTTCCACCTAAAAACGGAACGCCATATATACACTCACTTATGATGAGTATCAAACTTATAATAACAAGAAATGCACGACTGCCTCTCGTCATATAAAATCACCACCTGTTTTGTTGCTTATTTTCATTTTAAAGCATATAAATGGTAAAAACTAGGAAAGTTATTTCATAAATACTAGAAAAATTCCTTAAAGTGGTTGAAGTGTATCGTAATTTCAAGTAGAATAACAAGGTATGTGTTAGAAAAAAGCTTGAACAAATTTGGAGAAAAGCTTGATAACGCACAGTTTTTCATGTATTATATATAAATGTTGGACTTTAGTAAATGCGATGAAGCGAAAGGTTACTGACACACCCGGCCGCTTTGCCATGGCGCTGTGTGAGATAGTTTTCGTGGAGAAGTCTATCACTAAATGTAGACGAATAAGGAGGGAAAATTATGGCAAAACAAAAAATCAGAATCAGATTAAAAGCTTATGATCACAGAGTGATTGATCAATCAGCTGAAAAAATCGTTGAAACAGCGAAACGTTCTGGTGCAGATGTTTCTGGACCAATTCCGCTACCAACTGAAAAATCAGTTTATACAATCATCCGTGCGGTGCATAAGTACAAAGATTCACGTGAACAATTCGAACAACGTACACATAAACGTTTAATCGACATTGTAAACCCTACACCAAAAACTGTTGATGCTCTTATGGGCTTAAACTTACCATCAGGTGTAGACATCGAAATCAAATTATAATAACAAATTACAGGAGGTGGACTTTCGATGACCAAAGGAATCTTAGGAAGAAAAATTGGAATGACACAAGTTTTCGGTGAAAACGGTGATTTAATTCCAGTAACAGTAGTAGAAGCAAGTCAAAACGTAGTATTACAAAAGAAAACTGAAGAGGTTGATGGTTATAATGCAATCCAAGTAGGTTTTGAAGACAAACAAGCATATAAAAAAGATAGTAAATCTAATAAATATGCAAACAAACCAGCTGAAGGTCATGCTAAGAAAGCAGGCACAGCACCTAAGCGCTTCATTCGTGAATTCAGAAACGTTAACGTTGATGAATACGAAGTAGGTCAAGAAGTCTCAGTTGATACATTTGAAGCTGGCGACGTAATTGATGTAACTGGCGTATCTAAAGGTAAAGGTTTCCAAGGTGCTATCAAGCGTCATAATCAAGCACGCGGACCAATGGGACACGGTTCTCATTTCCACAGATCACCAGGTTCAGTAGGTATGGCGTCAGATGCGTCTAAAGTATTCAAAGGACAAAAAATGCCTGGTCGTATGGGCGGTAACACAGTTACAGTTCAGAACTTAGAAGTAGTTCAAATCGACACAGACAACAACGTTATTTTAGTAAAAGGTAATGTACCTGGTCCTAAAAAAGGATTAGTAGAAATTATATCTTCAATTAAAGGAACTAAATAATATATAACGAAAGGAGGAAATGCATAATGGCTAATTATGATGTATTAAAAGTGGACGGAACTAAATCAAGTTCAGTTGAATTAAACGATGCAGTATTTGCTATCGAACCAAATAAAGATGTTTTATTTGAAGCAATCACATTACAACGTGCTTCATTACGCCAAGGTACACATGCTGTTAAAAATCGTTCAGCAGTAAGTGGTGGTGGACGTAAACCATGGAGACAAAAAGGTACAGGACGTGCGCGTCAAGGTACAATCCGTGCTCCACAATGGCGTGGTGGTGGTGTCGTATTCGGACCAACACCAAGAAGTTATGCATACAAAATGCCTAAGAAAATGCGTCGCTTAGCATTGCGCTCAGCATTATCTTACAAAGTACAAAACGAAAGCTTAACAATCGTTGATGCTTTAAGTTTAGAAGCTCCAAAAACAAAAGAGTTCAAAAACATTCTTACAAACTTAAAACAACCTGAAAAAGTATTAGTAGTTACTGAATCAGAAGATATGAACGTTGAATTATCAGCACGTAATATCCCTGGCTTACAAGTTACTACAGCTCAAGGTTTAAATGTATTAGATATCACTAGCGCTGACAGTGTATTAATTACTGAATCAGCTGCTAAAAAAGTTGAGGAGGTGCTCGGATAATGGAAGCAAGAGATGTTCTTAAGCGCCCCGTAATCACTGAAAAATCTTCAGCTGCAATGGCAGAAGATAAATATACATTTGACGTTGATACTCGTGCGAACAAAACACAAGTTAAAATCGCAGTTGAAGAAATTTTCGACGTGAAAGTAGACAATGTAAACATCATTAACTACAAACCAAAGAAAAAGCGCATGGGCCGTTATCAAGGCTATACAAATAAAAGACGTGTCGCAATTGTGAAATTAAAAGAAGGATCAATCGATCTATTTAACTAAAAATTATACCAATAAGGAGGTAAACGACAATGGCTCTAAAAAAATATAAGCCAATTACGAATGGTCGTCGTAATATGACTACGTTAGATTTCGCAGAAATTACGAAAACTACACCTGAAAAGTCATTATTACAACCGCTACCGAAAAGAGCGGGACGAAATAACCAAGGTAAATTGACAGTTCGCCATCATGGTGGCGGTCATAAACGTCAATACCGTGTTATTGATTTCAAAAGAAATAAAGATGGCATTCCAGCTAAAGTTGATTCAATTCAATACGATCCAAACCGTTCAGCAAACATCGCATTATTAGTATATGCAGACGGTGAAAAACGCTACATCATCGCTCCTAAAAACCTAAAAGTAGGTCAAGTACTTGAAAGTGGTGAAGAAGCAGATATCAAATTAGGTAACGCATTACCGTTACAATTCATCCCAGTTGGTACAGTAGTACACAACATCGAATTAAAACCTGGTAAAGGTGGACAAATCGCACGTTCAGCAGGTGCAAGTGCACAAGTACTTGGTAAAGAAGGTAAATATGTATTAATCAGATTAAGATCTGGCGAAGTACGTATGATTCTTTCTACTTGCCGTGCAACAATCGGACAAGTTGGTAACATCCAACACGAACTAGTTAACGTTGGTAAAGCAGGACGCTCAAGATGGAAAGGTGTTCGTCCAACAGTTCGTGGTTCTGTAATGAACCCTAACGATCACCCACACGGTGGTGGTGAAGGCCGTGCGCCAATCGGATTACCATCTCCAATGTCACCATGGGGTAAACCTACGCTTGGTAAGAAAACTCGTCGTGGTAAAAAATCTTCAGACAAACTTATCGTTCGTAGACGTAAGAGAAAATAAAAATAACTTATTTGAGTGTGCGGCTTAATTGCTGCACGCACACAATAAGAAGGGAGGCGCCACTATGGCTCGTAGTATTAAAAAAGGACCTTTCGTCGATGATCATCTTATGAAAAAAGTTGAAGCTCAAAGCGGAAGCGAGAAAAAACAAGTGATTAAAACATGGTCACGCCGTTCAACTGTATTCCCAGATTTCATCGGACATACATTTGCAGTATATGATGGTCGCAAACACGTACCAGTATTCATTACTGAAGATATGGTTGGTCATAAATTAGGTGAATTCGTACCAACACGTACATTCAAAGGTCACGTAGTTGACGATAAAAAAACTAGAAGATAATTTCTAACAAGTAGAGGAGGAAATACGAATGGAAGCAAAAGCGGTTGCTAAAACAATCAGAATCGCACCTCGTAAAGTTAGATTAGTATTAGATCTAATTAGAGGTAAAAGTGCTGGTGAAGCTCTAGCGATTTTAAAATTAAAAAACAAAGCTTCATCACCAGTCGTTGAAAAATTATTAATGTCCGCTTTAGCAAATGCAGAGCATAACTACGATATGAACCCTGACGAATTAGTAGTTAAAGAAGCATATGCTAACGAAGGACCAACATTAAAACGTTTCCGTCCACGTGCACAAGGTCGTGCAAGTGCGATTAACAAACGTACAAGCCACATTACAATCGTCGTAAGTGACGGTAAAGATAAAGAAGAAGCTAAAGAAGCTTAATAAACTTTAAGGAGGGAATACTGTGGGTCAAAAAATTAATCCAATCGGACTTCGTGTCGGAGTTATCCGTGATTGGGAAGCTAAATGGTATGCAGAAAAAGATTTCGCTTCACAATTACACGAAGATTTAAGAATCCGTAAATTTATTGATAACGCATTAAAAGAAGCATCAGTTTCTCACGTTGATATCGAACGTGCTGCTAACCGCATCAACATTGCTATTCACACTGGTAAACCAGGAATGGTTATCGGTAAAGGCGGTTCAGAAATTGAAAAATTACGTAACAAATTAAATTCATTAACTAACAAAAAAGTACACATCAACGTAGTAGAAATTAAAAAAGTTGATTTAGACGCTAAATTAGTAGCGGAAAACATCGCACGTCAATTAGAAAACCGTGCTTCATTCCGTCGTGTACAAAAACAAGCTATCTCAAGAGCTATGAAACTTGGTGCAAAAGGTGTTAAAACACAAGTTTCAGGTCGTTTAGGCGGAGCTGACATCGCTCGTGCTGAACGTTATTCAGAAGGAACTGTTCCACTTCATACTTTACGTGCTGACATTGGTTATGCACACGCTGAAGCAGATACTACTTACGGTAAATTAGGTATTAAAGTATGGATCTATCGTGGAGAAGTTCTTCCTACTATGAACACTAGTGAAGGAGGAAAATAATAATGTTACTACCAAAACGTGTAAAATACCGTCGTCAACATCGTCCAAAGACAACTGGTCGTTCAAAAGGCGGTAACTATGTAACATTTGGTGAGTATGGTCTTCAAGCAACAACAACGTCTTGGATCACTTCTCGTCAAATCGAATCTGCTCGTATTGCAATGACACGTTACATGAAACGTGGCGGGAAAGTTTGGATTAAAATCTTCCCACACAAACCATACACTAAAAAACCTTTAGAAGTACGTATGGGTGCTGGTAAAGGTTCAGTAGAAGGCTGGATCGCAGTTGCAAAACCAGGTAGAATTTTATTCGAAGTTGCGGGTGTTAACGAAGAAGTAGCACGCGAAGCATTACGTTTAGCAAGTCACAAACTTCCAGTTAAAACTAAGTTTGTAAAACGTGAAGAATTGGGTGGTGAAACAAATGAAAGCTAAGGAAATTAGAGACTTAACCACTTCAGAAATCGAAGAACAAATCAAATCTTCAAAAGAAGAACTTTTTAACCTACGCTTTCAGTTAGCTACAGG
The DNA here is from genome assembly GCF_038789205.1 of Staphylococcus hsinchuensis. NCBI lineage: Bacteria > Bacillati > Bacillota > Bacilli > Caryophanales > Staphylococcaceae > Staphylococcus > Staphylococcus hsinchuensis. The sequence continues at coordinate 140,506 of NZ_CP128355.1, read as the reverse complement.
TCAATTAGAGGAGACTGCACGAATTCGCACAGTAAGAAAAACGATTGCTCGTCTTAAAACTGTTGCTCGTGAAAGAGAAATTGAACAAGGAAAAGCTAATCAATAATTAATTGGAAGAGGAGGTTACAAAAGTGAACGAAAGAAATGATCGTAAAGTTTATGTAGGTAGAGTCGTTTCCGATAAAATGGATAAAACTGTAACTGTACTTGTTGAAACATACAAAACACACAAACTATATGGTAAACGAGTAAAATACTCTAAAAAATACAAAACACATGATGAAAACAACTCAGCTAAATTAGGGGACATTGTTAAAATTCAAGAAACACGTCCTTTATCAGCAACGAAACGATTCCGTTTAGTAGAAATTGTTGAAGAATCAGTTATTATTTAATTAATGTCAAGATAAAGGAGGTTTAACTCATGATCCAACAAGAAACACGTTTAAAAGTAGCAGATAACTCTGGTGCTCGTGAAGTTCTTACTGTCAAAGTATTAGGTGGATCTGGTCGTAAAACAGCGAATATCGGTGACGTTATCGTAGTTACTGTTAAAAATGCTACACCAGGTGGCGTTGTCAAAAAAGGTGAAGTAGTAAAAGCTGTTGTCGTACGTACTAAATCTGGTGTACGTCGTAAAGATGGTTCATATATTAAATTTGATGAAAATGCATGTGTCATTATTCGTGACGACAAAGGACCACGTGGTACTCGTATTTTTGGACCTGTAGCTCGTGAATTACGTGAAGGTAATTTCATGAAGATTGTATCACTAGCTCCAGAAGTACTATAATCAAATCATTTATAATATAAAGACTTAAGGAGGTGCCACACATGCATATCAAAAAAGGTGACAATGTAAAAGTTATCGCAGGTAAAGACAAAGGTAAGGAAGGTAAAGTTGTTCAAACATTACCTAAACAAGACCGTGTCGTTGTGGAAGGTGTTAACGTAATCAAAAAACACAAAAAACCAACTCAATTTAATCCTGAAGGTGGAATCTTAGAAACAGAGGCAGCAATCCATGTTTCTAACGTACAATTATTAGATCCAAAAACAAACGAACCAACACGTGTTGGATACAAAATCGAAGATGGTAAAAAAGTTCGTATCGCTAAAAAATCAGGCGAAGAAATCAAATCTAATAATGAATAATTAATTGAAAGGAGGATCCACTTTGAACCGTTTAAAAGAAAGATATAGCTCTGAAGTTACTCAAAACTTAGTTAAAAAGTTTAACTACAGTTCAGTAATGGAAGTACCAAAAATTGAAAAAATTGTTGTGAATATGGGTGTTGGTGACGCTGTTCAAAATTCTAAAGTGTTAGACGACGCTGTAGAAGAATTACAAGCAATCACTGGTCAAAAACCATTAATCACTAAAGCGAAAAAATCAGTAGCAACATTCCGTTTACGTGAAGGTATGCCAATCGGTGCAAAAACAACTTTACGTGGAGAAAGAATGTATGACTTCTTAGACAAACTAATCTCAGTTTCACTACCACGTGTACGTGACTTCCGTGGTGTTTCTAAAACTGCATTCGACGGTAGAGGTAACTATACTTTAGGTATTAAAGAACAATTAATTTTCCCAGAAATTGACTACGATCGAGTAAGTAAAGTAAGAGGAATGGATATCGTTATCGTAACGACTGCTAACACTGACGAGGAAGCTCGTGAATTGTTAACACAATTCGGTATGCCATTTCAAAAATAATCTCTAAAGGAGGCTAATTAAGTGGCTAAAAGTTCAATGGTTGCTAAGCAACAGAAAAAACAAAAGTACCAAGTACGTGAGTATACACGCTGTGAACGTTGTGGTCGTCCACATTCTGTATATCGTAAATTTAAATTATGCCGTATTTGTTTCCGTGAATTAGCTTATAAAGGCCAAATCCCTGGCGTTCGTAAAGCTAGCTGGTAATATATAAAAGTCTGAAAGGAGGCAACAATCAATGACAATCAACGATCCAATTGCAGATATGCTAACTCGTGTAAGAAACGCAAACATGGTGCGTCACGATAAATTAGAATTACCTGCATCAAATATCAAAAAAGAAATTGCTGAAATATTAAAGAGTGAAGGTTTCATCAAAAATGTAGAATACGTTGAAGACGATAAACAAGGAGTTATCCGTTTATTCCTTAAATATGGTCAAAACAACGAATGTGTTATCACAGGTTTAAAACGTATTTCTAAACCAGGTTTACGTGTTTATGCAAAAGCTAACGAAGTACCTAAAGTACTTAACGGTTTAGGTATTGCATTAGTTTCAACTTCTGAAGGTGTTATCACTGACAAAGAAGCTAGAAAACGTAACATCGGTGGAGAAATCTTAGCATACATTTGGTAATAATAAATAAGGAGGTGCGATAACATGAGTCGTGTTGGTAAAAAAATTATTGACATTCCAAGTGACGTAACAGTAAGTATTGAAGGCAATACTGTAACTGTTAAAGGTCCTAAAGGTGAACTATCAAAAACTTTAAGTGAAAGAATGACATATAAACAAGAAGAAAGTACATTAGAAGTTGTAAGACCAACTGATTCTAAAGATGATAGAACAGTACATGGTACAACTCGTGCTTTAATCAATAATATGATTTTAGGTGTTTCTCAAGGTTACCAAAAAACACTTGAACTAGTAGGTGTTGGTTACCGTGCGCAAATGCAAGGTAAAGACTTAGTACTAAACGTTGGTTATTCACACCCAGTTGAATTCAAAGCTGACGAAGGTATTAACTTTTCTGTTGAGAAAAATACTAAAGTTACTGTAGAAGGTATTTCTAAGGAACAAGTTGGAGCAATGGCTTCAAACATCCGTGCAGTAAGACCTCCAGAACCTTATAAAGGTAAAGGAATTCGTTACCAAGGTGAATATGTTCGCCGTAAAGAAGGTAAAACTGGTAAATAATAAATAACTTTCAGAAGAAAGGAGTAGTAAAATGATCAGCAAAATTGATAAAAATAAAGTACGTTTAAAAAGACATGCTCGTGTTCGTACTAAATTATCTGGTACAGCTGAAAAACCACGTTTAAACATTTATCGTTCAAACAAGCATATCTATGCACAAGTTATCGATGATGTGAACGGTGAAACGTTAGCGCAAGCATCAACTCAAGAAGATGCATTTGCAAACGAATCTGGTTCAAAAGTTGAATTATCAGCTAAAGTCGGAGAAACAGTAGCCAAAAGAGCAAGCGAAAAAGGCGTTAAAACAATCGTATTCGACCGTGGAGGTTACTTATACCATGGCCGTGTGAAAGCTTTAGCCGAAGCAGCTCGTGAAAATGGATTAGAATTTTAATTTAAAGGAGGGACATTTACATGGCTCGTAGAGAAGAAGCTAAAGAGTTTGAAGAACGCGTTGTTACAATTAACCGTGTTGCAAAAGTTGTAAAAGGTGGACGTAGTTTCCGTTTCACAGCTCTAGTAGTTGTTGGTGATAAAAACGGACGCGTTGGATTCGGAACAGGTAAAGCACAAGAGGTTCCAGAAGCTATCAAAAAAGCTGTAGAATCAGCTAAAAAAGATTTAGTTCACGTACCACGTGTTGAAGGAACTACTCCTCACATCATCACTGGTCGTTATAGTTCAGGTAGCGTACTTATGAAACCAGCTGCACCAGGTACTGGTGTTATCGCAGGTGGTCCAGTTCGTGCGGTATTAGAATTAGCAGGTATTACTGATATCTTAAGTAAATCATTAGGTTCAAACACTCCAATTAACATGGTTCGTGCGACAATCAATGGTTTACAAAACCTTAAAAACGCTGAAGATGTTGCGAAATTACGTGGCAAATCAGTAGAAGAATTATACAATTAAGGAGGGAAAATAAATTATGGCTAAATTACAAATTACCCTCACTCGTAGTGTTATAGGTCGTCCAGAAACACAACGTAAAACTGTTGAAGCTTTAGGTTTGAAAAAAACTAATTCTTCAGTAGTTGTTGAAGATAACCCAGCTATTCGTGGGCAAATCAACAAAGTAAGTCACTTAGTGACAGTAGAAGAAAAATAATTTGAGGAGGTGCCGAAATGAAATTACATGAGTTAAAACCAGCTGAAGGTTCACGTAGAGAACGTAACCGCGTAGGTCGTGGTGCAGCTACAGGTAACGGAAAAACAAGTGGTCGCGGTCAAAAAGGACAAAAAGCGCGTTCAGGTGGTAAAGTAAGACCAGGATTCGAAGGTGGTCAATTACCATTATTCCGTCGCTTACCAAAACGAGGTTTTACTAACATTAACAGTAAGGAATATGCTATTGTTAACTTAGACCAACTTAACAAGTTTGAGGATGGTACAGAAGTAACTCCAGCCTTATTAGTAGAATCTGGTGTAGTTAAAAGTGAAAAATCTGGTATTAAAATATTAGGTAATGGTACGCTTGATAAGAAACTAACAGTTAAAGCTCATAAATTCTCTGCTTCTGCAGCAGATGCTATTGATGCAAAAGGTGGAGCACACGAGGTGATCTAATGTTTAAAACGCTTGTGGAGTTCTTTAAAACAAAAGAAGTCCGTAACAAGATCTTTTTTACACTCGCAATGTTAGTTATATTTAAAATAGGTACTTTTATTCCCGCACCCGGGGTTAACCCAAATGCCTTTGAAAATCATCAAGGTTCTCAAGGTGTCACTGATTTGTTAAACACATTCGGTGGTGGAGCCTTGAAGAACTTTTCTATCTTTGCTATGGGGATAATGCCTTATATTACTGCATCGATTGTAATGCAGTTATTACAAATGGATATTGTTCCGAAGTTTACAGAGTGGGCAAAACAGGGTGATGCAGGAAGAAGAAAGCTGAATAACTTTACACGTTATTTTGCAATTGCTCTTGCATTTATACAATCAATCGGAATGGCGTTCCAATTTAACAATTATCTAAAAGGCCAATTGCTAATAGATAATTCGATATTAAGTTATTTATTGATTGCTGTCGTGTTAACAGCTGGTACGGCATTCTTAATTTGGTTGGGTGAACAAATCACTCAATTTGGTGTAGGTAATGGTATTTCGATCATTATCTTTGCAGGTATATTGTCATCATTACCATCATCTTTAGGTCAATTTTATCAACAAGCATTTGTCGGACAAGATGATGTCTCAATGGCTTGGTTGAAAGTAATTGGTTTAGTTGTGGGTATGATTTTATTAACAGTAGGTGCAATTTACGTATTACAAGCTATTCGTAAAATACCAATTCAATACGCTAAGAAACAATCAACACAACGATTAGGTTCACAAGCAACGTATTTACCTTTAAAAGTTAACTCTGCAGGGGTTATCCCAGTTATCTTTTCAATGGCGTTTTTCTTGTTACCAAGAACATTAACTTTATTCTTCCCCAAAGCAGAATGGGCACAAAAGATTTCAGACGTAGCCAATCCATCACATAATATCGGAATGGTTGTATATGTTATATTAATTATTGCATTTGCGTACTTCTATGCGTTTGTGCAAGTTAATCCTGAAAAAATGGCAGATAACCTAAAGAAACAAGGAAGCTATGTTCCCGGTATTAGACCTGGTGAGCAAACTAAAAAATATATTACTAGAGTACTCTATCGTTTGACGTTTGTAGGTTCTTTATTCTTAGCAGTGATTGCCATTTTACCTATTCTTGCTACGAAGTTTATGAACTTACCACAATCCATTCAGGTTGGTGGTACAAGTTTACTTATCGTTATAGGTGTTGCAATTGAAACTATGAAGAGTCTAGAAGCTCAAGTAAGTCAAAAAGATTATAGAGGCTTTGGTGGTAGATAAATTGTAGGAGGGCACTTATGAATATCATTTTAATGGGTTTACCTGGTGCAGGTAAAGGAACTCAAGCGAGTGAAATTGTTAAGAAATTCCCAATTCCACACATATCTACTGGTGACATGTTCAGAAAAGCGATTAAAGATAAAACTGATTTAGGTAAAAAAGCTGAATCATATATGGATCGTGGTGAACTTGTTCCTGATGAAGTTACTGTGGGTATCGTTAAAGAAAGAATTTCTGAAGACGATGCGAAGAAAGGGTTCTTATTAGACGGTTTTCCTCGTACTATCGATCAAGCTGAAGCATTAAATAGTATTATGCAAGAACTTGATAGAGAAATTGATGCAGTTATAAACATTGAGGTGCCAGAAGAAGAATTAATGAACCGCCTTACTGGTCGTAGAATTTGCGAGAAGTGCGGAACAACTTATCATCTTGTATTTAATCCTCCAAAGGTTGAAGGTGTATGTGATCTTGACGGAGGGAAATTGTATCAACGTGAAGATGACAACCCAGAAACAGTTGCAAATCGTTTAGAAGTCAATGTTAAACAATCTAAACCTATTATCACTTATTATCAAGATAAAGGTGTATTGCGTAACATTGATGGTTCAAGAGATATTGACGAAGTTACAAAAGATGTAATCAATATTTTAGAAAACTTATAGGATCAACTATTACGGTCTGTAGTTAAGCCAAAGGTATAATTGAATAAGAGTGATAATGCGATTGAGTAATTCATTTTAATTTTGTTAGACTTTTATAAACGCACTAATAGACTCGTATGGTTTGAGTTGATAGGTAACGATAACCAACTATATGTATAAGGGGGAAATTAGTAAATGGCAAAACAAGATGTAATTGAATTAGAAGGTACTGTATTAGATACTTTACCGAATGCAATGTTTAAAGTAGAATTGGAAAATGGTCATGAGATTTTAGCACATGTAAGTGGTAAAATCAGAATGAATTATATCCGTATTCTACCTGGCGACAAAGTAACAGTAGAAATGTCTCCGTACGATTTAACACGCGGAAGAATTACTTATCGTTATAAATAAAGTCACTCCATAATATAGGGAGGTATAAAAATGAAAGTAAGACCATCAGTAAAACCAATTTGCGAAAAATGCAAAGTCATTAAACGTAAAGGTAAAGTAATGGTAATTTGTAGCAATCCTAAGCACAAACAAAAACAAGGATAATAAAGAGAGGTGTAAATAATTATGGCACGTATTGCAGGAGTGGATATTCCACGTGAAAAACGTATCGTTATTTCATTAACATATGTATACGGTATCGGTACAACAACAGCAAACAAAATTGCTGAAGAAGCAAATGTTTCACCAGCTACACGAGTTAAAGATCTAACAGATGACGAATTAGGTCGTATCCGTGAAGTAGTAGACGGCTATAAAGTTGAAGGTGACTTACGCCGTGAGCAAAACTTAAACATTAAACGTTTAATGGAAATCTCATCTTACCGTGGTATTCGTCACCGTCGTGGCTTACCAGTACGCGGACAAAAGACTAAAAACAATGCTCGTACAAGAAAAGGCCCAGTTAAAACTGTAGCTAATAAGAAAAAATAATAGGTAAAGGAGGCAAAATATAAATGGCACGTAAACAACAAGTATCTCGTAAACGTAAAGTGAAAAAGAATATTGAGAATGGTGTTGCACACATCCGCTCAACATTCAACAATACAATCGTAACTATCACTGATGAGTTTGGTAACGCATTATCATGGTCATCAGCAGGTGCACTTGGATTCAAAGGTTCTAAAAAATCAACACCATTTGCTGCTCAAATGGCATCAGAAACTGCATCTAAGACAGCTATGGAACATGGTTTAAAAACTGTTGAAGTTACTGTAAAAGGACCTGGTCCAGGTCGTGAATCAGCTATCCGTGCATTACAATCAGCTGGTTTAGAAGTAACTGCAATCCGTGACGTTACTCCAGTACCACATAATGGTTGTCGTCCACCAAAACGTCGTCGCGTATAATTTTATTGTTTAGTCACAGGTCACTGAGAAATACAGTATATATCAAGTCGACGTATTCAAGGAGGATTTTTGTAAATGATTGAAATAGAAAAACCTAGAATTGAAACAATTGAAATTAGTGAAGATGCTAAATTCGGTAAGTTCGTTGTTGAACCACTAGAGCGTGGCTACGGTACTACACTAGGAAACTCCTTACGTCGTATCCTACTATCTTCATTACCAGGTGCAGCCGTCAAGTACATTGAAATCGAAGGTGTGTTACACGAATTCTCAGCAATAGATAATGTAGTCGAAGATGTTTCAACAATTATTATGAACATTAAAAAACTTGCATTAAAAATCTATTCTGAAGAAGACAAAACTTTAGAAATTGATGTTAAAGATGAGGGCGAAGTTACTGCAAGTGACATTACTCATGATAGTGATGTAGAGATTTTAAATCCTGATATTAAAATCGCAACAGTTTCTAAAGGTGGACATTTAAAAATCCGTCTTGTTGCTAATAAGGGTAGAGGTTACGCATTAGCAGAAGAAAATAACACTAGTGATTTACCAATTGGTGTAATTCCAGTGGATTCACTTTATTCACCTGTTGAACGTGTAAACTATACAGTTGAAAATACACGTGTAGGTCAAAGTAGTGATTTTGATAAATTGACTTTAGATGTCTGGACAGATGGTTCGATTACGCCACAAGAATCTGTATCTTTAGCAGCTAAGATCTTAACTGAACACTTGAATATCTTCGTTGGATTAACTGATGAAGCTCAAAATGCTGAAATCATGATTGAAAAAGAAGAAGATCAAAAAGAAAAAGTATTAGAAATGTCAATTGAAGAACTAGATTTATCTGTTCGTTCATACAACTGCTTAAAACGTGCAGGCATTAACTCTGTTCAAGAATTAGCTGATAAATCAGAAGCAGATATGATGAAAGTGCGTAATTTAGGACGTAAATCTTTAGAAGAAGTTAAATATAAACTTGAAGATTTAGGTTTAGGTTTAAGAAAAGAAGATTAATATAAAGGAGGTTAACTCATGGGTTACAGAAAATTAGGACGTACTTCTGATCAACGTAAAGCAATGCTACGTGACTTAGCGACGTCACTTATCGTTAGCGAACGCATTGAAACTACAGAAGCTCGTGCAAAAGAACTACGTAGCATCGTAGAAAAATTAATCACTTTAGGTAAAAAAGGCGATATCGCTTCTCGTCGTCAAGCAGCTGAAACATTACGTAAAGTTGAAATTTTAAATGAAGATGAAACTACTCAAACAGCACTTCAAAAGCTATTTGGTGAAATTGCTGAACGTTATGAAGAACGTCAAGGCGGTTACACTCGTATCTTAAAAGCAGGCCCTCGTCGTGGTGATGGTGCTGAGTCAGTAATCATTGAATTAGTTTAATTTAAATACACGTACTACTATATATAAAGCAAATGAGTGCAACGATAGTATTTGCCACATACAAATATTGTCTAGCTCAGAGTACCCCATCAAAACTAAATAACTTGTTAAAGCGTGAACTCAATATTGATGGGGTGCGCGCTTTTTTTTTACTCCCCCTTATTAGCTATGCTAATTAGGGGGAGTTATGCATTTGCCAATGCAAATGCGAACCGCTAAACCCTTATTAGTTTTACTAATTAGGGGGAGTTGACTGTGGGACAGAAATCTAGAAAGATTTCGTAGTCCCACGTCGGCAAGGATGACTAGAATTGAAACAAGCTTTTTAAAGCGCGATTTCAATTCAGACATCTACTGCCAAACATGTAGCAGGTATGTAATTAGAATAATCGAATATGCGAATCTTTGAGCCATTGAAACGCTGGTGATTAGGGGGAGTCTTTTAGGGAACACCTGAGCAGAGTTCATGTGTAAGTATCACTAAGTTGCAGGGCAATAAGTGCTGCTTTATTTGTTCAATATGATTGAGGGGTGTGCATTTTTAGCATGTTTCATGTAGAATAAAATAGATGTATTAATTTATTTTGGAGGCAATTGAAATGGTCATGGATAACCATGCGATAGCGTTTAATCATGTTTCATTTAAATACGATGAGGATGCATCTTTAGTACTAGATGATGTATCTTTTAATGTGCCTACAGGCCAATGGACATCTATTGTTGGTCATAATGGTTCTGGAAAGTCTACGATTGCTAAATTAATGATTGGTATTGAAGAGCCAGTAGCAGGAACGATTTATTTAAATGGTCAGCAACTTAACGCATCTTCGGTTCAAGAGTTAAGAAAGCAGATTGGTATTGTATTTCAAAATCCTGAGAATCAATTTGTAGGGGCTACGGTTGAATTTGATGTTGCATTTGGGCTAGAAAATCATGCAGTGGGTTATGAAAAAATGCAACAAATTGTTCCTGACGTACTGCAAGATGTGGAGATGTTGGATAAAGCAAAGTATGAACCACAATCATTATCGGGTGGTCAAAAACAACGTGTTGCTATTGCAGGGGTTCTTGCATTGAATACAGATATCATTATTTTGGATGAAGCAACTTCAATGTTGGATCCTTCGGGGCGTAAAGAATTATTAAACTTGATTCGAGAATTGAAACAACACAGAGATGTTACGATTATATCGATTACGCATGATTTAACAGAAGCTTTAGTAGCTGATCATTTAATTGTGATGAACGAGGGTAAAGTTTATGATGCAGGACCACCACAATATATTTTTAAAGATGGTGCTCAATTGACGAAAATAGGTTTAGATTTACCATTTTCAATGCGTATGAATCAGCTCCTCTTTAATAAAAACGACTTTGTAACTTACGAAAGGTTGTTGGAGAATTTATGACAGTCAAATTTAATCATGTGAGTTATACCTATCAAGTAGGCACACCCTTTGAACATCAAGCTTTAGCAGACGTTGTAACGCAATTTGAAAATGGCCGATACTATGCACTCATAGGTCAAACTGGTTCTGGGAAGTCGACTTTAATACAACATTTCAATGGTTTACGAAAACCCACTGAAGGTGCTTTGCAAATTGACGATTTAACGATTACGAAAAAGAGTAAGGATAAACATTTAAAGTCTATTCGTAAAAGAATAGGAATGGTCTTTCAATTTCCTGAGTCACAGCTATTTGAGGAAACAGTGGAAAAAGAGATTCTTTTTGGGCCTAAAAATTTTGGCATGCCAGTGGAGCAAGTTAAAGACAGAGCAAAATCATTATTAGAAGAGTTTGGCTTTGATAAAGATATAATGCAGCAATCACCATTTCAAATGTCAGGTGGTCAAATGCGTAAGATAGCATTGACTTCAATATTAGCAATGGATCCAGATATTATCATTTTAGATGAGCCTACTGCAGGTTTGGACCCTCAAAGTAGAATTCAAGTGATGACAATGATAAAAGAGCTACAGTTAGAACACCAAAAGACAATCATACTCGTAACACATGAAATGAATGATGTTGCACGTTATGTAGATGAAGTGAAAGTGATGGCGAATGGGAATGTCATAGATAGTTGTTCGCCACGCAAGTTGTTTCGAGATGTTTCATTTGTACAACAATATAATTTAGAGTTACCAGATGTAGTACAATTACAACATGATGTTGAACAGAAAAACAAAATTAGCTTTAACGATCTAGCATTAACCGAAACAGAATTTGTTGAATTGTATAAGGAGTGGCAACGTCATGAAAGATAAATTAATTATTGGTCGTTACATCCCTTTAAATACTACTATTCACAATTTAGACCCAAGAGCGAAATTTATCTTTACTTTTATATTTATCATACTTATCTTTTTAGCACATTCTGTGGCTACTTATCTCTGGTTATTTATACTGATATTCATTTTTATGAAATCAGCACATATCAAACCATGGTTTTTAATAAAAGGCTTAACTCCCATATGGTTCTTTATGATATTTACCTTTTTAATGCATGTATTTGTGACAAAAGGTGGTACACGTCTTGTAGAATTTGGTGTGATATCTATCGATACAAACGGAATTGTGGAAGGGATATTTATTGGTTTAAGATTAATTTTTATATTATTAATTTCAACAATTTTAACCTTAACGACGAGTCCTATTGATTTAACGGATGCATTTGAAAAGTTGTTAACGCCTTTAAAATGGATTAAAGTACCCGTCAACCAATTAAGTTTAATGATGTCTATTGCTTTAAGGTTTATACCAACTTTAATGGATGAATTAGATAAAATCATCTTTGCACAAAAATCAAGAGGATCAGAAATGAGTTCGGGAAGTATTTTAAATCGTATTAAAGCTTATATCCCATTATTAATTCCACTATTTATCTCATCGTTTCAACGAGCAGAAGATCTCGCTATTGCTATGGAAGTGAGAGGTTATGATGCGAATAGCCAAAGAACAAGTTACCGTCAATTACATTGGCACATGAAAGATACAATTTCAATAATACTTTTAATACCGATCGCAGGTATTTTAATTGGGTTAAAGTTATTAGGAGTGTAGTAAGATGCGTGTTTTAGTAAACATTTCATATCAAGGAAGTCAGTTTCTTGGCTTTCAAATCCAACAAAATGGTCGAACAGTACAACAACAATTTGAAAAGATTTTGACTAGAATGCACAAACGGCACGTCAGAATTCATCCTACCAGTCGCACAGATAGAGGAGTCCATGCGATTGAGCAGTATTTTCATTTTGATACGGAACTCAATATATCTAGGCAACAATGGCAGTATGCAATGAATCGATTTTTACCGGATGACGTATGTGTTAATGAAGTAACATTTGTAGATTCAGAGTTTCATTGTAGATATGACAGTTTAGGTAAATGCTACCGTTATAAAGTGTATCAAGACCAGCGTAAGGATCCGTTTCAGAGTGGACTTAAAACGCACATACCAGAAGAATTAGATATTGAAAAAATGCAACAAGCAGCGCGCTTATTTATCGGAACACATGACTTCACAGCATTTTGCTCACAAAAAGCAGAAACAGAAAGCAAAGTACGTACTTTATATGATAGTAAAATTGTTAAAACGGAAGATGGCTTTGATTACATCGTTGCTGGTTCAGGCTTTTTATACAATATGGTTCGGGTTCTAGTGGCATTTTTAGTTCAAGTAGGGAAAGGCAAACAAGACCCTCAAGCTGTCCCTCAGTTATTAGCAGATAAAGATAGAAATAAAATTCCGTTTACAGCACCACCTGAAGGACTGTACTTGCAAAAGGTATATTTAACGGAAAATGCACTTATTTCAGATTACGGAAAAGACGTTTTAACAGACAAAAAAATTGATACAAAATATCAAAATGAGATTGACAAAACCCTTTAAAAATTATACGATTATTAACGGTATTGTTTTATATCACCCCACGATAAGCCCCGGAAACTTATTGTGTTACAAGATATAGAAGCACGTAGAACAAATAATGGAAATAAATGAAAATTTATGATTTAAGAGTATCTACTATTAAACAAGAAATATTTATTTATTTACTCTAGGAGGACAATGAAATGCGTCAAACATTTATGGCAAATGAATCAAACATTGAACGTAAATGGTATGTTATCGATGCAGACGGACAAACATTAGGTCGTTTATCATCTGAAGTAGCATCTATTTTACGTGGTAAGAATAAAGTAACTTATACACCGCACGTTGACACTGGTGATTATGTAATCATCATTAACGCTTCAAAAATTAAATTCACTGGTAATAAAGAACAAGATAAAGTTTATTACCGTCACTCAAATCACCCAGGTGGAATCAAATCAATCACAGCTGGTGAGTTAAGAGCAACTAACCCAGAGCGTTTACTTGAAACTTCAATTAAAGGTATGTTACCAAGTAACCGCTTAGGCGAAAAACAAGGTAAAAAACTATTTGTATATGGTGGCGCTGAACATCCACACGCTGCACAACAACCAGAAAACTACGAGTTACGTGGTTAATTAGAAGGAGGAAATTACATTGGCACAAGTTGAATATAGAGGCACAGGCCGTCGTAAAAACTCAGTAGCACGTGTACGTTTAGTACCTGGTGAAGGTAATATCACTGTAAACGATCGTGATGTACGTAGCTACTTACCATTCGAATCATTAATCTTAGATTTAAACCAACCATTTGAAGTAACTGAAACTAAAGGTAACTATGATGTATTAGTAAACGTTCACGGTGGTGGATTCACAGGACAAGCTCAAGCAATCCGTCACGGTATCTCACGTGCATTATTAGAAGCAGACCCTGAGTACAGAGGTTCTTTAAAACGCGCTGGATTACTAACTCGTGACCCACGTATGAAAGAACGTAAGAAACCAGGTCTTAAAAAAGCACGTCGTTCACCACAATTCTCAAAACGTTAATTTGTCACTGTTGCGAAATTATTTGCTTACAGTTTCGATACGCAAATTGCGTTCAAAAAGCACGCTTTGGATTATTCCAAAGCGTGCTTTTTTTATTTTATAATGCAATAAGTTCTAACAAGGATTTTCGATTTTCTTCTCCGTATACATGAGGCATGACCATAACTTCATCAATATTGTATTTAGCATACAATCCATTTAACGCTTCCTTAACTTCCTCAGGGGACCCTGCTATAACACGACTTTTATTTTTATAAATTTTAGCTTGTTCTCTTTCAGAAAACTTTCTTTCATTCGCATATTGGATTGAGTAATATGACGTAGGTTGATTTAAATAATTTATTCGCAATAACCATAAATGAAATGCGCGTAACAAATCATTTAACACTTTCTCATTTTTAGCAGTTACCACGAAAGTAGCTAACATCACATAAGGCTGTTTATCTGAATGGAGCTGTTTAAAATGCGAACGATAAGTTTCAATAACCGAATTTAATGCCCGTTGCTGTTGACCCATTTGCATCACAACGAGTGGTAGTCCTTTTTCTGCAGCAAGTTTGGCACTCCGCGTACTCATGCCTAATATGAACATTTGAGGTTGGGTAGCAATTTGAGGTGTGGCTAATAAGCCTTTAAAACGATTATGTTCTGATGTGTCATCATTAAAATAAGCTAATAAGTCATCAATTTGCGTACTATAATTGACTTCGCTTTTATCTTTATGTTCGTTTAATGCTTCATTCACATTTCTAAAGCTCGATGATTTTCCCGTACCAATATCGACTCTATTTGGATGTCTGGCTTCCATAATTTTCAACTGTTCGCTCACTTTATAGGCACTATAATGTGGCAACATAATACCGCCACTACCGATACGAATTGTCGACGTATTTTCTAACAGTGACATCATAATCATCTCTGGAGCGCTAGATGCGACAGATAAGACTTGATGATGTTCTGCAACCCAATATCGATGGTATCCTAATTGTTCTGCCCATTGTGCGAGTTCTATAGAATGATTCAAAGCTTCTGTAGTATTGCGGCCTTCAAAAATAGGTACATAGTCTAAAACACTTAGCTTCATTTAAGTTGCTCCTATCAATTTGGTGTTTCTACGTTCAATGTTAAAGTTAAGGTCATCATAACACGCTATGTAAATCTCCTATAAACGATTTGATTGCCTTGTACAAGCTCCTCCATTTAAAATGAAATAAAAGAATGAATGGAGGCATGTTTTATGAACAATGAACGTATTGTATTAGCACAAAGACCACAAGGAATTCCTTCTGATGATGTATTTCGTACCGAAACAGTAGAATTAAATGATTTACAAGACGATGAAATTCAAGTTGAAGCTTTATATATTTCAGTAGATCCTTACTTGAGAGGTAGAATGAATGACACAAAATCTTACGTGCCACCGTTTCAACTTGATGAGCCAATTACAAGTCATCTTGTCGGTAAAGTCACAGAATCAAAGCATTCACAATTTGAAAAAGGTGATATTGTAACAGGTAGAGCACCATGGCAAAAGGTGACAAACATTTCAGGCGAAGATATGACCAAAGTATCACAAACTGATGTGCCATTATATTTATATCTAAGTGTATTAGGTCTAACAGGTCAAACAGCATATCACGGACTATTAAAAATAGGAGAACCTCAACCAGAAGAAACGGTTGTAGTTTCAGCAGCATCAGGGGCAGTAGGTTCAGTCGTAGGTCAAATTGCAAAAATTAAAGGCGCACATGTTGTTGGTATTGCGGGTGGTCCTGAGAAAACAGCCTACTTAACTGAGGAATTAGGTTTTGATGCCGCTGTTGATTATAAAAAAGATGATTTCAAAGAGCAGCTAGCTAATGCAGTGCCTAATGGTATCGACGTTTATTTCGAAAATGTAGGTGGCGATATTGCAGATGAAGTGTTTAAACACTTAAATCAGTTTGCACGAATTCCTGTATGCGGTGCGATTTCTCAATATAACGATACAGAAATTGAACATGGTCCACGCATTCAACCAATATTGATTAAATCACAAGCATTGATGAAAGGTTTCATTGTTGGTAATTATGCAAATGACTTTAAAAATGCTAGTAAAGAATTAGCACAATGGGTACAATCAGACCAAATAAAAACGAAAACTTCAATTATGGAAGGGTTCGACAACCTACCGCAAGCTTTTAGAAACTTATTTACTGGTGATAATTTCGGTAAACAAGTAGTAAAAGTTGCAGAAGTGGATTAAATTTAGGAGTTGGTATGATGAAAGCAATTGTTTCAAATAATCAATTTTCATTAGATGATGGGAACCAATTTTCAGAAATAGATATACCTCAGCCGGAACCTGGTGAGGGAGAAATACTAATTAAAGTAGAGACGTTGAGTGTCAATCCTGTAGATACGAAATTGAGACAACAACCATTTAGTGATGAAGAAAAACATCGTATATTAGGTTATGATGCAGTAGGAACGATTGAAAAAATCGGAAACAATGTTTCAACATTTAAAAAAGGTGACAGAGTATTTTATTCTGGTGCGCCATCTTATGCAGGTGCCAATCAGCAGTATCAACTTATGGATGTACGTTTAGTTGCACACGCACCTCAATCATTGAAGCCGACTGAAGCGGCTGCACTACCGTTAACAGGTTTAACAGCTTATGAGACGTTATTTGATACTTTCAATATCTCAGAAAATCCACAGGAAAATCGTGGTAAAACATTGTTAATCATAAATGGTAGTGGTGGGGTTGGCAGTATTGCAACTCAAATTGCCAAAGCTTATGGGTTACGTGTCATTACTACAGCTTCTAGAACAGAAACGATAGAATGGTCAAAACAGATGGGGGCAGACCTCGTCCTTAACCATAAAAATGACCTATCAGATGAATTAAAAAAACACGACCTTGCTGATGTTGATTATATATTTTGCACCTTTAATACTGATGCTTATTATGAAAAAATGATTGAACTCGTAAAGCCACATGGCAAGATTACTACAATTGTTGCGTTTCAAGACAAACAAGATTTGAATTTATTAAAATCAAAGAGTGTCACATTTACACACGAATTCATGTTCACAAGACCGTTACATCAAACTGAAGATATGCAAAAACATCAAACTTATTTACAAGATATTGCACAAAAGGTTGATGACGGCGTTTATCACACGACATTAAATCAAACATTAAATGGGCTTACGACAGAAACGCTTTTTAAAGCACATGAAATACTAGAAAGCCATAAGATGATTGGTAAGTTAGTCATTCAAGTTGATGAAGATAGCGAAAATTAAAATAAGCGGAGTGGAATAGAAATCGAATTTTTTAATAGAGATTTCGTAATCCCACCCTGACAATGATGACTGGGATGGAAAAGCTTGATATAAGCTCGTTTTCAATTCAGATTCTAAGCCACCAACGAAGATTAGTTTTATCTTCGCTGGTGGCTTTTAATATGGTTTTATATGGATTTGATTATTTAATATATAATAAAATATTATTAATTAATATATTTACGATAAACTTGCACAAGGTTCACGAAAAATATTTTTATTTTCATTATAAACGGGTATATAAATTGTACAAAGAAAAGGGAGTGTTATTTTGACATGCGGTTAAAAAAATTAACAGCAGTATTTTGGATTGCACTAGCAATTTGTACACTATTTGTTATTTATGGTGCAATTCTACCGAAACAACTTGAGAAAGTAACTCAAACAATTACCAACTTTATTGCAGTTAATTTTGGTTGGTATTATTTATTACTTGTTTTAGCTATATTAGTAGTTTGCGTATATTTATTATTCTCTCGCTTTGCTTCAATCACATTAGGTGAAGAAGGTGAGGATCCAGAGTTTTCTCTTAAATCATGGTTCGCTATGTTATTTAGCGCAGGTATGGGAATTGGCCTTGTATTCTGGACGACAGCAGAACCAATAAGTCATGCATATACGTTAACACCGTTACATAAAAAAGGGACACAAGCAGCAATAAATGATGCAATGCAATTTTCATTTTTCCATTGGGGTGTTCATGCATGGGCAGTGTATGGCATCGTCGGTTTAGTGTTTGCTTATTTTAGTTTCCATAGAGGTTACCCTGGTTTAGTTAGTGCTACGTTAACACCTATATTGGGCTCTAAGATGATGAAGGGGCCTGTTGGAGGCGCTATAGACGTATTAGCGATAATTGCCACAGTGACAGGGGTTGCTGCCACGTTAGGTTTTGGTGCATTACAAATTAATGAAGGTTTAAATTTCTTGTTTAAAGTACCGTCTAACTTTGGCATGCAAGTAGTCATCATTATTATAGCAACGATATTATTTACTTGGTCGGCCTGGTCAGGTATTGATAAAGGTATTAAAGGATTAAGTAATATTAATATGGTGCTTGCGTTTATTGTGCTATTAATTTTGTTTTGTGTATGACCTACATTAACAATCTTAAATACGTTTACTAACTCACTTGGTGATTACATTGCTAATTTCTTTAAAATGAGTTTACGTATACCACAATCAGGTGGAGAAAAATATAAATGGCTTCAACAATGGACAATTTTCTACTGGGCTTGGTGGATTTCATGGGCGCCATTTGTTGGAATATTTATCGCTTGTGTATCTCGTGGTCGTACAATCAAAGAATTTATTATTGGTGTTTTATTTGTGCCAGCAGTAGTTTGTTTCTTATTTTTCGCAGTGTTTGGAGCTTCAGCAATGCAGTTACAGCAAAATAAAGTAGCAAATATTGCAAAGGAAGCGACAGAAACAGCAACCTTCGCAACGTTGCAACATTATCCATTAGGTTTCTTATTAAGTATCATCACTTTAGTGGTTATTATGATATTCTTCGTTACTTCAGCAGATTCAGCCACATATGTGTTAGGTATGTTAAGTTCAAAAGGTTCAATTAATCCTTCTAGTATCGTAAAAGTAAGTTGGGGAGTTATTCTCGCGTTGTTCGCGGTTATCATGATTTATACTGGTGGAACGCAATCAATTCAAAATTTATTGATTATTGCGGCATTACCATTCTCCATAGTGATAATTTTAATGGTGTGGTCATTGTTTAAATCATTAGCTGTAGAAAAACCACGATCCAGTAAAAAGAAACGGGAAAGACATGAAAATGCATAAAAAGCAAATAATTTTTATCTTAAATTAAGGAAAATCACTTCTTTAATTGAAAATGTAACTTTTACCATAAAATAATAAAAATATAGGTTTTTAGCGATTGTATAAAGGGTATTAATCAGTTGTAACAACAGCAACATATTATAGTATTGGAGGTGGCATACGAGGTGAAACGACTAAAGAATTTTATACTAGGGCTATTAATTGTAGTAATTGTCGGAGTATTACTATTTATGTTTATTAAAGATTCACGTATTAGTAAATACCAAGATCAATTAATGCACTTTAATTGGTTCGTTCCAACATTAATTGGTTTGTCGGCGTTACTCATCTTAATCGGTCTTATAATGGTATTCAGCTTGTTTAAACCTACGTATAGAAAGCCTGGATTATATAAAGATTTTGAAGACGGCCATATTTATATTTCAAGAAAGTCAGTTGAGAAATCAGCGTACGACACTATTTTGAAATATGATGAAGTCAGACAACCGAATGTAGTAGCAAAACTTTATAACAAGAAAAAGAAATCGCATATAGCATTAAAAGCAGATTTTTTCGTTCCTGGCGATGTACAAGTGAATTCGTTAACGGAAGAAATTAGAAATGATATCAAGCAAAATGTTGAACATTTTACAGAATTACCAGTTTCGAAGTTAGAAGTTAACGTGAAAGACCAAAAAACTGCAGGCAAGCGAGTGTTGTAAGGGAGGGATATCATGAGTGAAAATAATAATTCAAATGAACAAGATTATCTACAACAAATCATCAATTTCTTCAAGGAATATAAATGGAGAATCATTGGTTTCCTAGCATTTTTAATCATTGCGTTACTATTTTTAAATATAGGTTTCTGGAGTACAATTTTAATCATCGTTTTATGTTTGATTGGCGTAGGTATAGGGTATACGAAAGATCGAACACAAGATTTTCTTAACTTTTTAAATCGATGGAGTTAGTTTGTATAAAGAGAAAACAACATTTGGCCATTGACTTATAAAATATTTATTATAAAGGAGAATTATTATGGCAGTAGATAACAATAAAGCTAAACAAGCATATGACAACCAAACAGGTGTAACTGAACAAGAAAGACGCGAACAACAAGCACAACAACAACAAAACCAAGAGCAACAATTTTCTAATAAATTAACTTTTTCAGACGAAGTAGTTGAAAAAATTGCTGGAATCGCAGCACGTGAAGTACAAGGCATCTTAGAAATGAAAGGCGGCTTTGTCGATAACATTTCAAACTCATTTGGAAGCAGCAACAACGTAACACAAGGTGTAAGCGTTGAAGTTGGTGAAAAACAAGCCGCAGTAGACTTAAAAGTAATCTTAGAATATGGTGAATCAGCACCAAAAATCTTCCGCAAAGTGACTGACTTAGTGAAAGAACAAGTTAAACACATTACTGGTTTAGATGTAGTAGAAGTTAATATGCGCGTTGAAGATGTAATGACTAGAAAAGAGTGGGCTCAAAAGAAAGAAAAAGGCGATAACCCTTCAAATGAACAAAAGAATTTAAAATAATATAAATTTAGAAAACCCTAAATGCAATTATGCATTTAGGGTTTTTTATTGGTGTTATTGAATATCTAATATTTCAATTTGTATAAAAACCCCCATTAAAAGTTTGAATAAATTCTTTTAGTGGGGGTTGAAAAATTAAACATTATTTTCGAACCAAGGGATTTTTTACTTGAATGTACGTATAGTAATCAGCTTCATCTTCTAATCGCATGGTTGTAACACATTTATAATCTATTTTTGGTGCGAAGATTGTTTGACGTATTGCATCAATATTAGATTGCTCTGACTCAGACATTGAGTTAGCAATTTGATTAAGTTTAACGTCAATAATATCGCTAATTTCCGACCATATTGTTGATTCTAATTTCCGGTTATCACACGATTTAGCAATACTTGCAATAAGTTCTCCTAGATGATTTTGAATCGTAGAGTAAAACATTTTATTAAATACTGTAGTTTTAGAATCCGTTAATATTAAAGATTTTTCATGGAAGTGCTCGGTTGAATATCCAGCTTGATTGAGCTGTACTTTATCAATACGTAGCCCCTCAAAATCTCTAATATACATTTTATTTAAACTACCGTCTTGATTGAAACTTGCAATCGTATTTTGTAAATGTGCTTCCATGGCGATACCATATTTGACTACTAAAGGTAAAGTCATATCGAGAATTGCTTGACTGTACTGTTTAAACCATTCAATTGACGCTTTATTAAATGACTCAATGTTTTGGTGTGCTTTGTAAAGTTTAATCAGTGATACTAAAGGCGTCTCATCGTTTAACGGATGTGTTGCGACTAAACTGGATGGTATCAATGGTACCGTGTCAGATGAAATCATTTGGTTGATGTTCGTTCTAAATAAAGTCCCCAATTGTTCGCTACGTTGTACTTGTACATCAGATGAATCAGAAGGGTGATAAAAATGAATCCCAGCAATTTCATCAATAGTATCGGCCTCAATTTCACTAAATAATGGATCGGTAGACTTAATATTATTTAAAATAGCAGTTAACTGAGGTCCATTAATCGTTGTTTGTTCAGAAAGTGTACGAATTTCACCAGTAATATGGACATTTGTCGACAGTTTAATATGAGGTGTCGTTATCGGTAATTCTGGCATCAATGTTCTGAATGATAACCCTGCAAAATAATTGATATCATATTGAAGTGGTATCATTTGACCAGATTTTAGCTCTTCTTGATATTCCTTCAACAAAATATTGTCGTATTGCCACGGATGAATGGCCATCACATAATATTGTTCTAGTTGTTGAGCGCTTACGTGTTGTAACGCTACGTCATGTAATCCTTTAAATTGATGATATATCGTTGAATTATAATCACCATCTAAAGTAGCAACTTTGGCTATATCTTTTGCAATTAATACAAAATGCATCGGGATAGGATGACCAAATTCAGATGAATAGTTGATTGTTGTAGCAGGACTCATCCCTTTTCGTAATTTAGCACCTGGATGAAGTGGGTGTCCTTCTATCACGGCTTGTTCAGATCTTAAATAAGGATCTTGATGTTGATTAATGAGCTCAAACAATGGCACGGTTACATCAGCAAGTTGATATGTTTGAAAGCTTAAAGCAATCGCCATGTTTGCAGCACTATTATTTATATCGTCTAAAAATTGTTCACTGGCTTCATTATTTAAGTGAGGTGCTTCACTTAAAATTAGATTTAATATTGTTTCTGGATGCAGTACGCGTTGTATTTGATGTTGATTGGTTATGTAAAATGGGCCTTGAACATCTATACGGTCAAAAGCATGTATACCACTAATAGGAGCATACAATGTTTTATCAGTAGTTGGGAAAGCGATTTTTAAAACTTGGTGACAGTTTGTATTTAATGAGTAGGGTAGGTTTGAAATATCAACAATATTACTTCTCTCACGACTATTGACCAAATTCTCTCTATGTAATGAAGTAATCAAACGTTGTGTTATTTTATCTCTACTTGGCATGAGCATAGTGTTGAAATGCTCGGCCCATAATTTGTTTGTGGAATTTAAATAAGATAAGGCCTCACGTTCGTCATGCGTGAGTTCTATATTTAAACTGGAAAAATTATTGTTCGAATTCATATAAAGCACCTCTAAAATTTATTTTACAAATGTATACAATATTTGTATAATCTATATTAACGATAATGAGAATTGTTATCAATTAAAAAGATAGGTGGAATATCATGGCAAAATACTTCTTTCCTAGTTCATTCTTACTGTTTTTAGGAAATTGGATTGGCCAAATCACTTTAAATTGGTATGTGTTTAATTTATATCACAATGCAATTTACTTAGGTTTAATTAACTTTTTTAGGCTAGTACCAATTTTACTCATTAGTTTGTGGGCTGGGGCATTAGCAGACAGATGTGATCGTGGTAAACTATTGCGCATCACAATTACTTCATCATTTATATTAACGACAATATTATGTTTATTAGTTTTACAAAATAATAATCTACCTATCGCTATATTTTTAATATATTCACTTGGACGCGGTATCATTAGTGCAGTTGAAACACCTGTAAGACAAGCCGTATTACCAGATTTAACTGAACGATTATCAACGACACAAGCCGTATCATATCATTCATTTATTATTAATATATGTCGTTCAATTGGGCCAGCAGTTGCTGGGTTTATCATGGCAACTTATAACGCTGAAGTGAGTTTTTCGGTACAAGCACTGTGTTACTTTATCGCAGTACTTTGTTGTATACCTTTGAAATTTCCAAAAAATATTCAAACACGTGAACAATCTAAAGTAAGCATTAAGTTTGTACTCGAATATTTTAAGGATCATCGCATAGGTGCGCGAATTTTCATTACGTCATTATTAATTATGGCTACAGGTTTTACATATACCACATTATTACCTGTACTAACCGATAAGACATTTCCAGATCAGGTCGCCATTTTTGGTAATGCAATGACGTGTTGTGCGATAGGGGGTATTATCGCGACGATGATATTACCAAATTTACTTAATAAAATTTCAATGGTTCATATGTACTATTTTAGTTCAATATTGTTTGGTATCGCATTAATAGGTGCTATGAGTAACCAAACAATAATTTTATTTATTTCTCTTTTCTTTATTGGATTATTTAGTCAATGGGCCAGAACGACAAATAGAGTATATTTTCAAAAGCAATTACCGAGAGAACATCGGGGTAAAATATTAAGTGTCGTGATGATGGATAGAGGCATGATACCTTTAGGTGCTGTTGTGATGAGTTTTCTTGCTGATTTAATTGGTATTATTGAAACATTTTTAATTATGGGTATCAGTACAACAGTTATTGGAATCGTATTTCTTATTATTAATAAATTTAGTAAAGATGGAGGCAAAGTTGTATGAATCAACAAATGTGGCTAGTTGCCGATCAAAATGTTCAACACCGTATCATAAATGCGATGATAAAGGAACATATTTATACTGAGGATACGCAATTAAGTGAAAGTGACGAATTGGTGATATTTAACAAAAATAACTACAAATTGAATATAGAAAAAGTGAGAACCACAGCATTAATGCGCTATCAATTTAAT
This sequence comes from Staphylococcus hsinchuensis, assembly GCF_038789205.1. Taxonomy (NCBI): domain Bacteria; kingdom Bacillati; phylum Bacillota; class Bacilli; order Caryophanales; family Staphylococcaceae; genus Staphylococcus; species Staphylococcus hsinchuensis. The sequence continues at coordinate 116,166 of NZ_CP128355.1, read as the reverse complement.
GGTTTTCCTCAATTTGTGGTAGGTGAAAGAGTTGAGGAAGTAGCTTCCGTAGAACGTTTATTAGAAATAATTGAACATTACTTTGATATACCTGTATCTCAAAGGTTAACAGAGGAACTAGTCTCTAGTCGAAATGGCTTTGTATTAACGTATAAACATTTTGAGAACAGAAAGGCGTTAATCAAATCTAGTTTACAATTTACTAAAATGCCTGAGAGTTTAAACTTTTTTGCCTGGTTACAATATTTAAATGATAACAATCAGTTAGATGAATTAAATTATTCCGAAAGTTTGATACTTGAAGGACATCCGACGCACCCTCTGTCTAAAACGAAACTTCCATTAACTGATGAAGAAGTAAAACGTTATGCGCCTGAATTTGAAAAAATTATACCTTTAAAAATCATGCTTATTCATCATACACATTGCGTAACAACATCGATGGAACAAAATGATCAATATATTTTGGATTACATTATTCCAGAGTATAAAGGGAAATTGGAAGCATTCCTCGCTCCTTATCAGCTAAAGTTAGAAGACTATAGAGTTATGATTGTCCATCCATGGCAATATGACAACGTGATTGTGCAACAATTTTCTGAATGGATAAAAGAGAGCAAACTTTTACCAACTCCATTTGAAATTGAATCTAAAGCAACACTTTCCTTTAGAACGATGGCGTTACTGCATAAACCGTACCACATTAAATTACCTGTAAATGTGCAAGCGACGAGTGCTGTGAGAACCGTATCGACAGTAACAACCGTTGATGGCCCTAAGTTGAGTTATGAGTTACAAGATATGTTGAACATATATCCACAATTGCAGGTTTCAATGGAACCCTACGGTATACATGCCATGACAGATTTAAATACTGCGCGTCAATTAGGCGTGATAGTTAGGCAACAACCAAAGATAGATCATGATGGTATAACACTTGTAACTGCAAGTTTAGTTAATCGTAACCCTGTTGACGGGAAAGTAATTGTAGATAGTTATTTAGATTGGGTTGGTGAGGGTGTGACAACGAAAGCGATCAAACGTTTTATTAAAGCATATGCAGAAACACTGATTAAACCTTTGCTTGCGTATATCCAAGATTTTGGTATTGCTTTAGAAGCGCATATGCAAAATACTATTGTGAGTTTAGGCGAAGGATTTCAAATGAAATTCAATGTGAGAGATCTTGGTGGTTCGCGTATTGATTTAAAAACATTTAATCATCGTGTGCCCCATGTCGAACTTACGAATAAAAGTTTAATCGCGGAAGATATTGTAGCGGTTATAGCGAAATTTCAACACGCAGTGATTCAAAATCAAATTGCTGAGTTAATACACCATTTTACACAATATGAAGGTGTCGCAGAACGTGAATTATTTGATATCGTTCGAGAAGTTACCCAAGATTCGATTGACAATAATAAACCACATGCAACGCAAATCAATAACGTTTTATTTGGAAGAAAGATCACAGTTAAATCACTGTTACGTATGCGAATGGAAAGTAAGGTAAAGCAATATGTGACCATTGATTTAGACAATCCGTTATATAGAGAGGTATAACTATGGCACAATTGAAGATAGATTTATCAAAAATACAATATAATGCACATATATTACGAGACATGTGTAAACGTAGTCATATTCATTTTACCCCTGTAGTTAAGGGTGTCGGTGGGGATGAACGAATCATTCAATCGTTAGCTGAAATAGGCATAACGCATTTTGCAGATGCTAGAATAGATAATATTAGAAAGAGTTACAATGGTCATTATACTTATACAATGATAAGAACTGGTAATCAAAGTGAACTCAAAAACATCGTAAACTATACTAATATTAGTATTCAAACTGAATTGGAAACGATACAACACATTAATCAAATCGCGAAATCACTAAACAAAACACATGAAATTTTATTAATGGTTGATTGGAAAGATGAAAGAGAAGGTATACAAACATATGAAGTTATAGAATATATAAACAAAATCGTAAATATGCAACATGTGAAAATGAAAGGATTGGCCTTTAACTTTATGTGTTTTCACTCTGATACTCCAACAACTGAAGATATCCAATTAATTAACGAATTTGTAACGCACGTTGAAAGCCAAACAGCATTAAACATGCAAATTGTCTCAGGGGGGAATTCAAGCGTATTACAAGAAATGGCTAAAGGTCCTCTAGGGAAAATCAATGAATTGAGAATAGGAGAAACTTTATTTAGGGGTGTCAATACCACTACAGATACGCCAATACCTGCTTTGTACCAAGATGCGATTACTTTAGAAGCGGAAATCGTAGAAATTAAACCGAGATTGAGGCATCAATCGCATCATGATTATTTACAGGCGATTCTTGACATAGGCAACCTAGATACAAAAATTCCTGAAATACAACCGTTACATCATGAGGTAGACGTTTTAGGTGCAACAAGTGATCATGTTATGGTTGATTTATATAATCATGATAATTATCAAGTTGGTGATAAGATTCAATTTAGCTTAGGCTACAGTGCTATGGCACAGAGTATGTACATGCCTAATATTACAAAAACGTATGTTGTAGACGAAGCAATTCAAATAATTAATGAAAATTTTGATAAAGTTTTGGGTGTTTCGAAAAATATTCATAAATAGATGTAAAATCATATTGACAATGATAATTGTTATCAATAGAATAAAAGTGTAATTGATACATACATGAGGAGTGAAGTAGATGAAGTACAGCAAAAAGTTTTTGAGCCTTGTTGTTCTTATGGTTGCCGTACTAGTTTTAACTGCATGTGGCAGTGTGAGTGATAACGAAGCGGGTAAATCGAAGAATAATAAATCAAGTAAAGATACGGTTTCAATTAAACACGATGAAGGCACTACAAAAGTACCTAAAAATCCTAAAAAGGTCGTGGCTTTAGAATTCTCATTCGTCGATGCATTGGCAGCTTTAGACATTAAACCAGCCGGTGTAGCGGATGATGGCGATAAAAAACGTATCTTACCTTCTATACGTGAAAAAATTGGTGATTACAAATCTGTGGGTGCTAGAAAGCAACCTAATTTAGAAGAAATTAGTAATCAAAAGCCAGATCTTATTATTGCTGATAGTAATAGACATAAAGGCATTAAAAAAGATTTAGAAAAGATTGCTCCAACAATCTTCTTACCAAGTTTCGATAGTGATTACAAAGATAATATCGAAGCATTTAAAACAATTGCGAAAGCAGTAGGTAAAGAAGATAAAGGAAAAGAAAGACTAGATAAGCACGATAAATTAATGGATAAATACAGCAAGAAGATTACTATGGATAAATCTGAACCCGTTTTACCAGCAGTAGCATCTAAATCAGGTTTATTAGCACACCCAGAGAATACTTACGTAGGTGAGTTATTAAAAGAATTAGGCTTTAAAAATGCTTTAAATAAAACTAAAACAGATAACTTGTCTAAATACTTAAAAGGACCTTATTTACAATTAAATTCAGAAGTTCTTTCTGATATCGATCCTGGGCGCATGTTTATCATGACGGCTAAAGGTAAAAATGATCCCGATCTTAAAAAGCAAGAAAAAGATGCGGTTTGGAAAGACCTAAAAGCAGTAAAAAATGATAGAGTATCAGTAGTAGATAGAAATACTTGGGCACGTGCGCGTGGTATCATATCTTCTGAAGAAATTGCGAAAGAACTTGTTGAAATTTCTAAAGAAAGACAAAAAGACAAACAATCAAAGTAAGGTGAAATGGTAATGACTAAACAATCAAATATTAGTCAAACCAATACGAAAGACACTAAAATGCAAAAACGCACTGCGCTCACTTTTATAGTGAGTGTATGTGCGCTTTTTGTCATTATGTATTTAAATTTACGTATTGGTTCATCACAGATAAATATCAATGATTTTAAAGATTATATTTTGAATGATCATACAAAACAAACTAATTTAATACATAGTGTACGTATGCCAAGAATGCTTGCTGGTTTAATTATAGGGGCAGCTTTAGCATTATCCGGTTTGCTTATGCAAGCGATGACGAGAAACCCACTCGCTTCACCTCAAATTTTTGGGGTGAATTCAGGTGCTTCATTTGTAGTGGTTTTAATTACAATGTTAATCCCTGCTTTATCTGGCTTCTCTACAATACTTGCTTTTGTTGGTGCTTTCATCGGTGGGTTAACCGTTTATTTATTGTCAGGTTCAACGAAAGGGATGACACCAGTCAAGTTAGCGCTTGCCGGAATGGCGATTCATCTATTCTTTTCAAGTATGACTCAAGGTATTATCTTATTGAATGAAGATGCGACTACATCAGTTATGTTTTGGCTTGTTGGTTCACTTTCAACAATAAAATGGGCACAAGTTATCGCTATCTTACCTTGGTTAATAATTGCATTTATCATCACGATATTAATAGCACGTCAACTAACAATTATGGAACTTGGTGAAGATTTAGCAACTGCCTTAGGTCAAAATGTTAAAATGCTACGTCTTATTACAGGTGTATTAGTAATCGTAATGGCTGGTGCTTCAGTCTCAGTAGCAGGACCTATTGGGTTTGTAGGTTTAATCGTACCGCATATCGTTAAGCATTATATACGTACGGACTATAAGCTAATGGTGCCTTTAACGATGATTATAGGCGCAGATTTATTAATGTTATCTGATGTATTGAGTCGATTAGTTGCGTATCCATTTGAATCACCTGTTGGAATTGTAACTGCATTTTTAGGTGCTATTTATTTCTTAGTGATTACGATTAAAGGAGTGGAAAGCCTATGAGTAAGCAATTAACAATAAGATATGTAATAGTTGTTATACTGCTGCTCTTAGCTTCAGTTGCCACTTTATCTATTGGTTCTGTAATGATAAACCCAATAGATGCAATTAAGGGAATTTTCACACACGATAATTTTATATTGAATGAATATCGTTTGCCGAGAATGTTATTAGGTCTCATCGTGGGTAGTAGTCTAGCTATGTCAGGTTCGTTAATACAAGGAGTTGTACGAAACCCTTTAGCTTCTCCTGACGTTATTGGTATAACTAAAGGTGCCAGTTTAACAGCTGTCATTATCATTATGTTATTTCCATCAGCGCCATTATTTGTTTTACCATTTGGTTCATTTTTTGGTGCATTGATTATTAGTGTGATTTTAACGGTACTGATTTCAAAATTTAATGTGAGCGGGTCAAAACTCGCATTAATTGGTTTGGCAATTGGGGCGATTTGTTCAGCGATTGTACAATATTTACTCATCCGTAACCCTTTAGATGCTAATAAAGCATTAGTGTGGTTGACTGGTAGTTTATACGGACATAACATGTCGAATGTTTTAGTAATATTGCCGTGGTTTATTATAGCAGTACCATTAATTGTATATTTTTGTAATCAACTGGATATTTTATCGTTAGGTGATGATATTGCTATCGCATTAGGTGCAAAGGTTAAGAGAACTAAAATGATTCTGTTGCTATTAGCAGTCATATTAGCTGGTGCATCGATATCAGTTGTAGGAGGATTAAGTTTTCTAGGATTAATTGCACCGCATATCGCACGACGTATAGTAGGACATAAACATATTCATATTACGATTATGTCTGGTTTAATGGGAGCATTATTACTCACACTCAGCGATGGTTTAGCACGAGGTATTCACCCTCCATTAGATATCCCCGTTGGTGTCATAGTTGCAATTGTTGGAGTTCCATATTTCTTATTCTTATTGAGAAAAATATGATCCCTTAAGTGAAAATATATTGTGAAGCAATTAAATTATGTATATAGTATGATAAATAATGTCAGTAAAATAATACATTTAGTTATTTACATATTTATGCATAATAGGTTATAATTATTGGTGTTATTTAAAAGAGATAAAAACCACCAAGGGGTGAAACTTATGAACCAATATAGTCGATCGCAAATTTTGAAGGGCAGATTGAAATTTATCATTATGTCATTAATTGGGATAATCTTATTTTTAATACCTATTCCAGTAACAAAAGATGGTAAGACAGAAACCACTTTGCCTGTAGCATTTTTAGCGTCATTTTTGAAAGATATTATAGGGGGCGCAATGCCCATCATTATTGTTTTAATCATTACAGTATCAGGAATAATCACACTACTTTGTTCAACGATATATAAGGATAAGATACATCCTACTGGATTATTAGCTAGTGCATTTAAAGTTAGACCAGTTTGGCTTATATTAAGAATTTTGGCTGTGGTATTTGTATGGATGACATATTTAAAGATTGGGACGAAAGTCATCTATTCTTCTGACACAGGTGGGTTAATATTTAGTGATTTATTACCTACGTTAGTGACAGTATTTTTCTTTGCAGCACTATTCTTACCATTACTTATGGAGTATGGTTTACTTGAGTTACTTGGTCCAATTTTTAGACCAATAATGAGACCATTATTTACCTTACCTGGACGATCTACAGTAGACAATTTAGCTTCGTTTATTGGTGATGGGACAGTCGGGGTCGTTATTACGAGTAGACAATATCAATTAGGTTTTTATTCAAGACGTGAGGCGACAGTAATTTCAACGACATTTAGCGTTGTATCAATAACTTTTGCTATAGTTGTAGCAAATACTGTAAATATGCAAAATCATTTCTTTTATTTTTATTTAAGTGTTATTGTATCGTGTCTTGTTTGTGCGTTAATATTGCCGAGAATATGGCCTTTAAGTGCAATAAAAGATGAATATGCAAAAGAAGTACCGGAAGAACATCGAACAGAGAAATTGCCAGACAACCAATCGGCAATAAGTTACGGTTTCCAACAAGCTACAGAAACAGGTATCAAAGCGCCAGGAGTTAAAGAATTCTTTATTTCAGGATTTAAAACTGTAGTTGATATGTGGTTTGCGATCTTGCCAGTGGTAATGAGCATCGGTACAATTGCGACAATCATTGCAAATTACACGCCATTCTTTGCGATTATAGGAAAACCATTCTTGCCATATTTAGAATTATTACAAATACCCGAAGCTACCAAAGCATCTGAAACAATTATTATCGGATTTGCAGATATGTTCTTGCCATCCATTTTAATAGATGGTGTTAAAAACGATATTACTTTATTCGTGGTTGGTGCCTTAAGTATTTCTCAACTTATCTACTTATCAGAAGTTGGTGGCGTTATTTTAGGTTCGAAGATACCAGTGAGTATCTTTAAACTGTTTATAATCTTTTTAATTCGTACAATCATCGCTTTACCGATTATCGCGTTGATGGCGCACTTATATTTCGGCTAATTAAGCTTGTTGCGTTTAAGGTAATTTATTAGTTTTATAATCAAAAATATACATTAAAATGAATAAAAACACGTCAGGTTTAATAAGAACCTGACGTGTTTTTTTAGTATACAATTAATCAAGTGTAGATAGGACGTGCGCTTTTACGATTTCATTTTCTATTACCGGTGATTCCTCATCTTTAGATTTTGATTTATGACCATGTGCCTCTTTAAAGGCATCACTCTTAAGCCATGCATTAAAGTCTTCTTCAGTTTCCCACCATGTATTAACGTACATATAATCTGCATCTTCCTCGTTATCGAGCTGCCACACTTCAATACGTTTGAAACCATTCAACTCCTCAATTTTTCCACCTTTAGTAAAATGAGGCGCCATCTTTTCAGCGAAACCAGCTTTTAGTTTCATTCGATTTGTAACGACATACATTGGATTCACCTCTTTCATTATTTTCTACTATTATAACATTCTAGAGATAAAATCTGTTTTAAAAGCATAGCTGTAATTTATAACAAAGAACCTGTTAGATTCGAAATGAACCTAACAGGTTTTTATATAAAGTATTAAATTTATTTTGTTATTTCGTTGTATACTTTTTGATCGTTTTGAGTATAAATAATGTATTCATGGTCTTTAGTATCAATGATTACGCGATTTGTTTTACCGAAAGTAGAACCGATACGAGAAACTTTGTCTCTATCTAATTTAGGAACTTCGTGGATATTTTGATCTTGAGAAATATTTGTTATTTCACTAGTAGGAATCTTAATATCTGCAACTCTCCATTGAATTCGTACTTCGTTATTATCTTTCTTTACAGTCATTGCCATTACTGAACACATCCTTTAAATATTTTGTAGCTATATCATACAATAACTTGTAATCGCTTTCAAGGAATTATGCGATACTTTTAATTATTGTGTTATACTTTTTTCGTTGCGAAAGTATGTTCGCATTTTCGCTTTAAATGTGTTACTATATCCTTTAAAGGAGCAATGTAAATGACAGGCAAAACGCATATATCTTGTGGACTTTTAATAGGTGCATTATCTATTAATTATTTCCATACAGAAATATTTACATCTGTTACGATTATGACTTTGGCAGTAATTTCGAGTATATTTCCTGATATTTGCCATACACGTAGTATCATTGGAAGACGCTTTAAATTAATTAGTTTCATTGTAAGAATGTTATTTGGACATCGGACGTTTACGCATTCATTGTTGTTCATGATAATCATTGGAGCATTATTAGTCTTTATACAATCTCCCACACGTTATATAGTAACAATTATGTTAGGATTAATATCACATGTTATACTAGACATGTTAACATCAAGGGGTGTTAAATTATTTTATCCACTTCCGATTAATGTTAGATTTCCATTTGTTTGTCGAACTGGAGGATTAGTAGATTTGTCATTAGCTAGTGCGATAACAGTTGGTACTTGTTATGTGCTATTACGACCGTTTATAGATCCTTTTATTTCGCAATGGATTCATTAAATAATTTTGGGGTAAATCAATACATATTATAGTATAAATATTATTCTTTAAAATTGAGGAGAGAACTTATGCTAGATAAGAAAGAATTGGACAAATATAATCAGGGACATTTAACTGAATTTGAAAAAATGATGAGCAATAATGAAAAAGAGCAACTAGCTAATAAAGTAGAAGAACTTGATTTAGCTGACATTCAAAGTCTATATGAAGAACTGTATGTAAATAAGAAAGTTATTAACGACGTATCTTCTATTGATGAAGTGAGCTACAATGTGAAGAATGATTATACAGATGAAGAAATTAAAGATTTTGAAAAGACAGGACTAGAAGCAATTAAAAAAGGAAAGTTCGCCGTGGTATTAATGGCTGGTGGTCAAGGTACACGTTTAGGTTATAAAGGGCCTAAAGGTACTTACGAAATCGAAGACGTAAGTTTGTTTGAACTTCAGGCGCGTCAACTTATCAATTTATATGAGCAAACAGGAGTTTATATAGATTGGTATATCATGACGAGCAAGATAAATAATCGTGAAACGCAATTATTCTTTGAAGATCAGGATTATTTTGGCTACGACAAAGAACATATCCATTTCTTTAAACAAGATAATGTAGTGGCGTTATCTGAAGAAGGTAAACTTGTATTAGATGTTAATGGCAATATTTTAGAAACGCCAAATGGTAATGGAGGTATCTTCAAATCATTGAAGAAAGCTGGCTACCTGGAGGAAATGTCTGAAAACGGTGTAGAATTTATCTTTTTAAATAATATTGATAACGTCTTAGTAAAGGTACTAGATCCTATGTTTGCAGGTTACACTTATCAAAAGAGTGTAGATGTAGCAACTAAGTCTATTAAACCCAAGGAAGGTGAAAGTGTTGGTAGACTTGTAAATGTTGATCAAAAAGATTCAGTTTATGAATATTCTGAGTTAGATGAGTCAGCGGCAAATTCCTTGGATAATGCCAACATCGGCATCCATAGTTTCAAGCTTAGCTTTATAACAAACGTTGTAGATTACAAATTACCGTATCATTTAGCTGTCAAGAAATTGAAGCAACTAGATGAGGACTTTGGCGTGATTGAACAGTCTACGCTCAAATTTGAATTGTTCTATTTTGATATATTCCAATATGCGAATAGTTTTACTACACTTCAAGTACCGAGAGAAGAAGAATTTTCTCCTTTAAAAAATAAGGAAGGTAAAGATAGTGTTGAAACAGCAACAGCTGACTTGAAACGAGTTGGTTTGATTTAAAAGGTGGTTAAAATTATGTCAGATTCCATGGAAACTGATTTGAAAAATAGCGATAATACTTTGAGAAAAATGATTCCATTAAGTTTTGGTGAAGAAGTAGGTAATTCAGTTTCCCATGGGGTGGCAAGTTTTTTAACCCTAATAGCTTTACCATATGCAGCCGTTAAAAGTTATATTGAATTTGGTGGCATAGGCGCACTGAGCGTATCGATATTCGTCATAAGTATATTTTTAATGTTTATGTCATCAACAATTTATCACACAATGCCAAGTTACTCATCACATAAACTCGTGTTGCGCATTATCGACCATAGCATGATTTATGTTGCGATTGCTGGCACGTATACCCCCGTATGTATACTTGTAGTAGGTGGATGGTTAGGCTGGTCAGCAATGCTAATTCTATGGGGTATCACCATTTGGGGTGTCCTGTATAAATCATTATCGAAAAATGTTAGCCATAAACTTAGCTTAACAATGTATTTAGTTATGGGATGGATAGGTGTACTATTTATACCTACTATTTTATTTGATACATCGCTGACGTTTATGCTGTTTATTTTATTTGGAGGTATTGCATATACAGTAGGTGCTTGGTTTTATGCACAGAAAGAGCGTACGTACTTTCATATGATATGGCATTTCTTTATAATGTTTGCATCTATATGTCATTTTATAGCGATTGTATATTTCATTAAATAATATTCAGTCTAATCACTAAGATAATATAGTTAATAATTGAAATGTATAGGGAATGGGACAGAAATTGAATTTTCTAACGGAAATTTCATAGTTCTACCTAATTGTTAAAGAGTCTGAGACATCTATGTTTGTCCCAGACTCTATTTTTGTGCTTATCAGAATAATATTTCTCGATGATAGCGATTTAATCAGCAAATAATAACTTCTATATACTATTTGCGAATTTTAAATTTTTCATAGGCCAGAAGATGTAATTTACATATTATGTATTGCATTAAAAGATAAAAAGTGGATAATTTATAATGGTTTAATTAGATATATTAGAGAGGTGATATAGTTTGAATTGGAAATCAATAGGGGTCGTTACTGCGCTCGTATTAGTAATGTTTATGTCAGCGATTGAAACATGTATCGTTTCTCTAGCTATCCCAACAATAAAGAATGATTTGAACGTGACACATTCAATATCACTCATATTTGCAATATATTTTATTGCTATAGTGATAGCAAATCCTATTGTAGGTGAATTGCTCAGTCGTACTAAAATTATATACATCACTTTAGTAGGTATATCTCTATTTACAATAGGTAGTTTATTTTCTGGTTTAAGTCAAACATTTATGATGCTAATCATTTCAAGGTTTGTTCAAGGACTCGGAGCTGGAGTAATGATGTCGCTAAGTCAAATTGTACCTAAATTAGCATTTGATATACCATTCCGCTATAAAGTTATGGGAATTGTAGGAAGTGTATGGGGCATTTCTAGTATAATAGGTCCATTATTAGGTGGCGGTATTCTAGAAATTGCGTCTTGGCACTGGTTGTTTTACATAAACATTCCTATTGCCGTGATTGCAATGATTATGGTTTTACTAACATTTCATTTTGAAAGAGAAACCACTTCGAATGCCAGTAAATTAGATTTGAGAGGGTTATCGTTATTTTACGTATTTATCTTTAGTTTAACCTTCGCTGTGATGTATCAAGGGGGAATTATTCTAAATATTGTTGCACTCATCGTAGCAATAATTGTGGGTGTATATTTAATTAAAAGTGAGAAGAAGCAAAGTAATCCTTTTATTCCAGTTATGGAGTTTAACCGAAGTATTATATTAGTGTTTATAACTGATTTTTCCTATGCAATTATTCTTATGGGCTATAATTTATATATGCCATCATTCTTACAAGAATACTTACATCTTTCTCCATTACAAAGTGGATTCGTAATTTTCCCTATATCATTTGCATGGTTATTACTTAACTTTGTTCTAGATAAACTGGAAAGTAAAATGAGTAGAGAAATGTTATATTTATTTGCTTTTACATCATTAATGCTTTGTGGCATATTAGTGATGTTCGGAACATCCTCACCAATATTTATAGCGGTGAGTCTATTACTTGCTGGAATGAGTTTCGGTATAGTTTATACAAAAGATAGCGTAATAACACAAGAAGAGTCAGACCCTACAAATATGAAAAAAATGATGTCCCTTTACACATTAACTAAAAGTATAGGTAATTCATTTGGTTCGACAATTATGGGTTATGCATATGCACTTTCACTTTCGTTTACTGTTTATCATATTCACAATGTTATTTTATTATCAATTATAATTTTAATTGGTTTAATCATACTTTGGACTACAGTTTACCGAGGTAAAATCACGAATTAAATACTTTAAGACAGGGTATTAATACTAAGCTCATGCTACATTTCAAATAAGGTTTCTAGTTATTTGGTAGTTGATTGTTATAATGATACTATGATGATTATACGGGGATAATTATAAAAACATGGAATTAATATATAATAAAAAGGGAGGACAGTAGGCAATGAAATATATTAAATATTTATTCACAACGCTTATTGTGCTTTCTGTATTTATCATGTCTGGAGCTATCTTCTTAGCTTTTCTAGGTTTTGGGCTCTATGGTTTAAGTAGAATATTAATTTATTTCCACCTCGCTTATTTTGGTTATAATAAAAGTTTCTATGATAATTTAATTTATTATGGTAGCTATATCGTATTTGGTTACTTTACATTATTCTTTATAGAAAACCTCATGGATTATTTCAGAAAGAAAATGCCTGATAGTCCGTATTTTCAAGGTTTAACATTTCAGTTGATTACGTTTACAGTGACGACTTTAATATTTTATTTTGTAGTTCATATTCATTATAGCTATATTAATATTGATTTTTGGGTCATCGTATTAATTATGGGACTTCTCTTCATATGTAAGGAAATATTTTATCCAGAAAGTGAAAACCTTAATCAAAAAAATAAATGACTCATTTTGTAGGATTATTAATAATTTAGAAGTTAGTTCGACTTTTTTAAAGTTTGTGAGCTAACTTCTTTTTTTTATTTTTTATGCTATTTATACTTAATTCGAATGATTATAAAGCAAACTATGTCGTTGTTTGTTAGAATACAATTCATACACTAGTTTTTAAAGGGGGATATATTGTGTTATCAATAGAAGAAGTAAAATCTCTTGTTGGTGAAATCAAAGACCCAATAATAGATGTGCCATTAAAAGAAACTGATGGTATTGTGGATGTCAAAATAAAAGAAGAGATTGAGCACGTTAGTGTTAAAGTAGCTATGGCTCAATTAGGAGGTCAACCACAACTAGATTTACAAATGGCAATTGTAGAAGTTTTAAAAGAAAATGGCGCGAATACAGTCGGCATTAGATTCGAAGAACTACCTTCAGAAACGGTAGAACAATATAGAGGCGCAGGTTCAGATGAACCTCAAACGATTGAAGGGCTGTTATCTAAGGATAATCCTGTTGAGTTTATCGCGATAGCTTCAGGTAAAGGTGGCGTTGGTAAGTCAACAGTCGCAGTCAATCTTGCAGTTTCTCTTGCAAGAGAAGGAAAAAAGGTAGGATTAGTGGACGCAGATATTTATGGTTTTAGCGTTCCTGATATGATGGGCATCGACGAAAGACCAGGTGTTGAAGGCAAAGAAATTATTCCCGTAGAACGCTATGGTGTCAAAGTAATCTCAATGGCATTCTTTGTTGAAGAAAATGCACCTGTCATATGGAGAGGTCCTATGTTAGGTAAGATGTTAACGAACTTCTTTACTGAAGTAAGATGGGGAGAATTAGATTACTTAATCTTAGATTTACCACCTGGTACAGGCGACGTAGCCTTAGACGTACATACAATGTTACCTTCAAGTAAAGAAATTATCGTTTCTACACCTCATCCTACAGCAGCATTTGTTGCAGCCAGAGCAGGTGCAATGGCCAAGCATACAGATCACTCAATCTTAGGTGTCATTGAAAATATGTCTTACTTCCAAAGTAAAGAAACAGGAAATAAAGAATATGTATTCGGTAAAGGTGGAGGAGAGAAGTTAGCACAAGAACTCCAGACAGATGTTCTAGGTCAATTACCACTTGAACAACCTTCTTGGAACCCTAATGATTTTGCACCTTCTATTTACCAAGCAGAAGATAGCTTAGGTAAAATATACCAATCAATAGCACAACAAATCATCGAAAAAACAAATAAATAATCTTAAAAACGAAGAAGAGTTTTACTTTTCTTCGTTTTTTCTATTGAAAAATTTTAAAAAGATGGTAGAATAAGTCCTTGTGATCAATAAGACAGACAAAACGTTTTTTTGAAATTACTTTTCATAAAAAATTGTTTGAGCTATTGACATTAATTGTTGAGATTGATATTATATAGAAGTCGTCAAAAACGGCACGGAATTATTTAATTCCTTTATAAAAAGTGTAAAAAATATACTTGAAAAGTTATTTGTTTTGTTTTAATATTATAAAAGTGATGTTAACAAAACATTTACAAAATTAATTTTCTATTGACATTCCTTAACAGAGTTGTTAACATAGAAAAGCCGATATTTAAATGAACATTGAAAACTGAATGACAATATGTCAACGTTAATTCCAAACGCAACAACTTAAAGTTGTTAACAAGTGTTGAAGAAACACATTTAGTATTATGAGCTAATCAAACATCATAAATTTTTATGGAGAGTTTGATCCTGGCTCAGGATGAACGCTGGCGGCGTGCCTAATACATGCAAGTCGAGCGAACAGATAAGGAGCTTGCTCCTTTGACGTTAGCGGCGGACGGGTGAGTATCACGTGGGTAACCTACCCATAAGACTGGAATAACTCCGGGAAACCGGGGCTAATGCCGGATAATATTTAGAACCGCATGGTTCTAAAGTGAAAGATGGCCTTGCTATCACTTATGGATGGACCCGCGCCGTATTAGCTAGTTGGTAAGGTAACGGCTTACCAAGGCAACGATACGTAGCCGACCTGAGAGGGTGATCGGCCACACTGGAACTGAGACACGGTCCAGACTCCTACGGGAGGCAGCAGTAGGGAATCTTCCGCAATGGGCGAAAGCCTGACGGAGCAACGCCGCGTGAGTGATGAAGGTCTTCGGATCGTAAAGCTCTGTTATTAGGGAAGAACAAATGCGTAAGTAACTGTGCGCGTCTTGACGGTACCTAATCAGAAAGCCACGGCTAACTACGTGCCAGCAGCCGCGGTAATACGTAGGTGGCAAGCGTTATCCGGAATTATTGGGCGTAAAGCGCGCGTAGGCGGTTTTTTAAGTCTGATGTGAAAGCCCACGGCTCAACCGTGGATGGTCATTGGAAACTGGAAAACTTGAGTGCAGAAGAGGAAAGTGGAATTCCATGTGTAGCGGTGAAATGCGCAGAGATATGGAGGAACACCAGTGGCGAAGGCGACTTTCTGGTCTGCAACTGACGCTGATGTGCGAAAGCGTGGGGATCAAACAGGATTAGATACCCTGGTAGTCCACGCTGTAAACGATGAGTGCTAAGTGTTAGGGGGTTTCCGCCCCTTAGTGCTGCAGCTAACGCATTAAGCACTCCGCCTGGGGAGTACGACCGCAAGGTTGAAACTCAAAGGAATTGACGGGGACCCGCACAAGCGGTGGAGCATGTGGTTTAATTCGAAGCAACGCGAAGAACCTTACCAAATCTTGACATCCTTTGATCGCTCTAGAGATAGAGTTTTCCCCTTCGGGGGACAAAGTGACAGGTGGTGCATGGTTGTCGTCAGCTCGTGTCGTGAGATGTTGGGTTAAGTCCCGCAACGAGCGCAACCCTTAAGCTTAGTTGCCATCATTAAGTTGGGCACTCTAGGCTGACTGCCGGTGACAAACCGGAGGAAGGTGGGGATGACGTCAAATCATCATGCCCCTTATGATTTGGGCTACACACGTGCTACAATGGACAATACAAAGGGCAGCTAAACCGCGAGGTCAAGCAAATCCCATAAAGTTGTTCTCAGTTCGGATTGTAGTCTGCAACTCGACTACATGAAGCTGGAATCGCTAGTAATCGTAGATCAGCATGCTACGGTGAATACGTTCCCGGGTCTTGTACACACCGCCCGTCACACCACGAGAGTTTGTAACACCCGAAGCCGGTGGAGTAACCTTTGGAGCTAGCCGTCGAAGGTGGGACAAATGATTGGGGTGAAGTCGTAACAAGGTAGCCGTATCGGAAGGTGCGGCTGGATCACCTCCTTTCTAAGGATATATTCGGAACATCTTCTACGAAGATGATAACGGAATAACATTGACATATTGTATTCAGTTTTGAATGCTCATCAGAGTATTCAACAAATGATTGTACATTGAAAACTAGATAAATAAGTAAAATAATGATTTTACCAAGCAAAACCGAGTGAATAGCGTGTATACGCTTGAATTCAAAAATAATCGCTAGTGTTCGAAAGAACACTCACAGATTAATAACGTTTGCTTTTTAGTCTTTTGACTAAAAACATAGATTAAGTTATTAAGGGCGCACGGTGAATGCCTTGGCACTAGAAGCCGATGAAGGACGTTACTAACGACGATATGCTTTGGGGAGCTGTAAGTAAGCTGTGATCCAGAGATTTCCGAATGGGGAAACCCAACACGAGTTATGTCGTGTTATCGATATGTGAATACATAGCATATCCGAAGGTAGACGCGGAGAACTGAAACATCTTAGTACCCGCAGGAAGAGAAAGAAAAATCGATTCCCTGAGTAGCGGCGAGCGAAACGGGAAGAGCCCAAACCAATGAGCTTGCTTATTGGGGTTGTAGGACACTCTCTACGGAGTTAGAAAAGAATAGATTAGACGAAGTAACTGGAAAGTTACATCAGAGAAGGTAATAATCCTGTAGTCGAAAATCTGTTCACTCTTGAGTGGATCCTGAGTACGACGGAGCACGTGTAATTCCGTCGGAATCTGGGAGGACCATCTCCTAAGGCTAAATACTCTCTAGTGACCGATAGTGAACCAGTACCGTGAGGGAAAGGTGAAAAGTACCCCGGAAGGGGAGTGAAATAGAACTTGAAACCGTGTGCTTACAAGTAGTCAGAGCCCGTTAATGGGTGATGGCGTGCCTTTTGTAGAATGAACCGGCGAGTTACGATCTGATGCAAGGTTAAGTAGCAAATGTGGAGCCGTAGCGAAAGCGAGTCTGAATAGGGCGTTGAGTATTTGGTCGTAGACCCGAAACCAGGTGATCTACCCATGACCAGGCTGAAGTTCAGGTAACACTGAATGGAGGGCCGAACCGACTTACGTTGAAAAGTGAGCGGATGAGTTGTGGGTAGCGGAGAAATTCCAATCGAACCTGGAGATAGCTGGTTCTCTCCGAAATAGCTTTAGGGCTAGCCTCAAGTGATGATTATTGGAGGTAGAGCACTGTTTGGACGAGGGGCCCTTCTCGGGTTACCGAATTCAGACAAACTCCGAATGCCAATCAATTTAACTTGGGAGTCAGAACGCGAGTGATAAGATCCGTGTTCGAAAGGGAAACAGCCCAGACCACCAGCTAAGGTCCCAAAATATATGTTAAGTGGAAAAGGATGTGGCGTTGCCCAGACAACTAGGATGTTGGCTTAGAAGCAGCCATCATTTAAAGAGTGCGTAATAGCTCACTAGTCGAGTGACACTGCGCCGAAAATGTACCGGGGCTAAACATATTACCGAAGCTGTGGATTGTCCGTAGGACAATGGTAGGAGAGCGTTCTAAGGGCGTTGAAGCATGATCGCAAGGACATGTGGAGCGCTTAGAAGTGAGAATGCCGGTGTGAGTAGCGAAAGACGGGTGAGAATCCCGTCCACCGATTGACTAAGGTTTCCAGAGGAAGGCTCGTCCGCTCTGGGTTAGTCGGGTCCTAAGCTGAGGCCGACAGGCGTAGGCGATGGATAACAGGTTGATATTCCTGTACCACCATGATTCGTTTTAAGCGATGGGAGGACGCAGTAGGATAGGCGAAGCGTGCTGTTGGAGTGCACGTCCAAACAATAAGACTGAGTGTTAGGCAAATCCGACACTCATAAGGTCAAGTTGTGATGGGGAGAGGAAATTGTTTCCTCGAGTCGCTGATTTCACACTGCCAAGAAAAGTCTCTAGCTAGAATACTGGTGCCCGTACCGCAAACCGACACAGGTAATCAAGATGAGAATTCTAAGGTGAGCGAGCGAACTCTCGTTAAGGAACTCGGCAAAATGACCCCGTAACTTCGGGAGAAGGGGTGCTCTTTAGGGTGCAAGCCCAGGAGAGCCGCAGTGAATAGGCCCAAGCGACTGTTTATCAAAAACACAGGTCTCTGCTAAACCGTAAGGTGATGTATAGGGGCTGACGCCTGCCCGGTGCTGGAAGGTTAAGAGGAGTGGTTAGCTTCTGCGAAGCCACGAATCGAAGCCCCAGTAAACGGCGGCCGTAACTATAACGGTCCTAAGGTAGCGAAATTCCTTGTCGGGTAAGTTCCGACCCGCACGAAAGGCGTAACGATTTGGGCACTGTCTCAACGAGAGACTCGGTGAAATCATAGTACCTGTGAAGATGCAGGTTACCCGCGACAGGACGGAAAGACCCCGTGGAGCTTTACTGTAGTCTGATATTGAAATTCGGCACAGCTTGTACAGGATAGGTAGGAGCCTTAGAAACGTGAGCGCTAGCTTACGTGGAGGCGTTGGTGGGATACTACCCTTGCTGTGTTGGATTTCTAACCCGCACCATTAATCATGGTGGGAGACAGTGTCAGATGGGCAGTTTGACTGGGGCGGTCGCCTCCTAAAGAGTAACGGAGGCGCTCAAAGGTTTCCTCAGAATGGTTGGAAATCATTCATAGAGTGTAAAGGCATAAGGAAGCTTGACTGCGAGACCTACAAGTCGAGCAGGGTCGAAAGACGGACTTAGTGATCCGGTGGTTCCGCATGGAAGGGCCATCGCTCAACGGATAAAAGCTACCCCGGGGATAACAGGCTTATCTCCCCCAAGAGTTCACATCGACGGGGAGGTTTGGCACCTCGATGTCGGCTCATCGCATCCTGGGGCTGTAGTCGGTCCCAAGGGTTGGGCTGTTCGCCCATTAAAGCGGTACGCGAGCTGGGTTCAGAACGTCGTGAGACAGTTCGGTCCCTATCCGTCGTGGGCGTAGGAAATTTGAGAGGAGCTGTCCTTAGTACGAGAGGACCGGGATGGACATACCTCTGGTGTACCAGTTGTCGTGCCAACGGCATCGCTGGGTAGCTATGTATGGACGGGATAAGTGCTGAAAGCATCTAAGCATGAAGCCCCCCTCAAGATGAGATTTCCCAACTTCGGTTATAAGATCCCTCAAAGATGATGAGGTTAATAGGTTCGAGGTGGAAGCGTAGCGATACGTGGAGCTGACGAATACTAATCGATCGAAGACTTAATCAATTTTAAACGTTTTGTTTGGTTTCATTCATTTTACTTATTATCTAGTTTTGAATGTATAATTTCATACAGTTCATTGTCTGGTGACAATGGCAAGGAGGTCACACCTGTTCCCATGCCGAACACAGAAGTTAAGCTCCTTAGCGCCGATGGTAGTCGGACTTACGTTCCGCAAGAGTAGGACGTTGCCAGGCATTTGATTAATCCACAGTAGCTCAGTGGTAGAGCTATCGGCTGTTAACCGATCGGTCGTAGGTTCGAGTCCTACCTGTGGAGCCATGGCCCCGTGGTCAAGCGGTTAAGACACCGCCCTTTCACGGCGGTAACACGGGTTCGAGTCCCGTCGGGGTCATTTATGGAGGATTAGCTCAGCTGGGAGAGCATCTGCCTTACAAGCAGGGGGTCGGCGGTTCGAACCCGTCATCCTCCACCATTTTAATTAAATAGCGCGGAGGGGTAGCGAAGTGGCTAAACGCGGCGGACTGTAAATCCGCTCCTTCGGGTTCGGCAGTTCGAATCTGCCCCCCTCCACCATTCATATTGGGCTATAGCCAAGCGGTAAGGCAACGGACTTTGACTCCGTCACGCGCTGGTTCGAATCCAGCTAGCCCAGCCATTTGAGCCATTAGCTCAGTTGGTAGAGCATCTGACTTTTAATCAGAGGGTCAGAGGTTCGAATCCTCTATGGCTCACTTTAAAGCATTTCTTGTTAAAGAAATGCTTTTTTTTATATGCAAATTTACTATCAGTTAAAAAATGAAAATTAAATATTTATAAATTACTTAGTGGGAAATCTGATGTTAAGTAGAGAAAATTGTATGTTAAATCATTATATTGACTTTTTATGTAAATGTATTTTAAAAGCTAATATATTATATTACATTTGTCTTGAATGTTTTTATTATTTAGATTATTCTAAATATAATGAAAGCAAAGGGGTTGTTATAATATGAAACGAACAATTGATATTATTGGAGCGCCTTCTACATATGGACAGCGCAAATTAGGTGTAGATTTTGGGCCAGATGCCATACGTTATGCAGGGATAGTTGAACGTATAGAAGCGATTGGACATAAGATAGAAGATAAAGGGAATATTGACGTCCCACCTATGGATCTTAAAAAATTTCATGGTGCTCAAAAAGGGTTACGTAATTTGGATGAAATAATTGCAATGTCGAAAAATTTAAGTGAAGCAACTTCTGAAAGTATAGAAAGTGATCATTTTCCATTAACATTGGGTGGGGACCATTCAATTGCAATAGGTTCAATTTCAGGTATTAGTAAGCATTATAATAATTTGGGTGTGATTTGGTATGATGCACATGGCGATTTAAACGTACCAGAAGAATCACCTTCTGGAAATGTTCATGGTATGCCTTTACGTGTACTATTAGGTGAAGGAAATGAATCATTAGTGAATATAGCCTATCCATCTCCAAAAGTAAAATCAGAAAACGTTGTACTCATTGGTATGAGAGATTTAGATCATGGTGAAAGAAGTTATATTAAAGAAAACAATATTAAGACTTATACTATGGCAGATATAGATCGACTTGGAATTGAAAAAGTGATAACTGAGGCAATAGATTATTTAGAGGATAAAACTGATGGAATCCACTTCTCATTAGATGTTGATGGTGTAGACCCAACCGAGACCCCTGGTACTGGTACAAGAGTACTTGGTGGATTAACTTATAGAGAAAGTCATTATGCAATGGAACTGTTACATCAATCTAACTTAATCACTTCTATGGATATAGTAGAGGTGAACCCGTTGATAGATCAAAATAATCATACAGCAGAACAAGCAGTGAGTTTATTAGGCAGTTTCTTCGGAGAAACATTATTATAGTTTATACGGTAAGGTTGAACATAAATCTATACATAATTGGATAAATTATATTCAGTTATGTCAGGATTTGGTTCAGCCTTTTTATTTTTGTATCATTTCTGCATAACTTAATATGACAGGAAAACTTATGATTGGTATAATAGATAGCATGGGAACAGAATACCGGAGGAGATGTTATGGATTTTTCCAATTTATTTGATAACTGGAGTACAGTGAAAATAATTACAAGTGTACTCGATTTACTCATTGTATGGTATGTACTTTATCTTCTCATTACAGTTTTTAAAGGTACGAAAGCCATTCAACTATTAAAAGGTATTGTTGTCATTGTAATAGGACAACAAGTGAGTAAAATGCTTAGTCTAACTGCAACTTCTCGTCTATTTGATTTAGTTATTCAATGGGGAGTGCTAGCGTTAATTGTTATATTCCAACCAGAGATAAGACGAGCTTTAGAACAATTAGGTAGAGGTAGTTTATTTAAACGTTACTCATCTAATTTAAATAATGATGAAGGTAAATTAATTTCATCAGTTTCAAAAGCTGTACAATATATGGCAAAGCGTCGTATCGGAGCACTGATTGTATTTGAAAAGGAAACAGGTTTACAAGATTATATTGAGACAGGTATACCGATGAATTCAGATATTTCACAAGAGCTATTAACAAATGTTTTTATTCCAAATACACCTTTACACGATGGAGCGATGATTATTCAAGACAGTAAAATTGCTAGTGCAGCAAGTTATTTGCCTTTATCAGATAGTGCAAAGATTGCCAAAAGTCTTGGTACAAGACATAGAGCGGCTGTTGGGATTTCAGAAGTCTCAGATGCATTTACTATTGTTGTATCAGAAGAAACGGGTTCAATATCAGTGACGTTCGACGGTAAATTAAGAAAAGATATTTCTACAGAAGCATTTGAAGAATTATTAGCTGAACATTGGTTTGGCTCACACTTTTATCAGAAAGGTGTGAAGTAATATGTTAGAAAGTAAATGGGGCTTAAGATTAATTGCTTTAGTATTAGCACTTGTATTTGTACTGTCGGTTAATAACGTATTTGGAAACATCTTTGATTCGGACAGACTAGGTCAGAAATCTGATGATACGATTCAAGATGTTCCAGTTCAAGTAAAATATGACAATAAAACTTTGTACGCCAATAATGTACCTAAAAAAGTAGATGTAGAGATTTCAGGACCACAATCGCAAATATTACAAACTGCAAATTCAGAAGATATAAAAGCGATTGTTGACTTGCGCGACAAGAAAGCAGGTAAACATACGGTTCAGTATAAAGTAAATGGGTTAAATAAGGATATAGATTACAAAGTTAAACCGAAAGAGGTAGCAGTCAACTTAGAGAAAAAAGTTAGCAAAACAATGAAGGTTGAACCAGATGTCAGCAATAATGATTTGAGTGACAACTACAGAGTGAAAAAACAAGAAGTTTCTCCAGATCATGTACGTGTGACAGGTGGTAAAGAACAAATTGATAAAATTGCATATTTAAAAGCGACTTATAAGAATAATAGTAAAATATCAAAAGATACAACAGATGACGCAAAAATAACAGCATTTGATAGAAATCTGAATAAGATAAATGTTTTAATAGACCCGGAAGATGTTAAATTAAAGGTAAACGTTGATAATTATAGTAAAAAAGTAAAGGTTAAACCACATGTTGTGGGAGAACTAGATGACAACAAGAAATTAGATAAGATTGAATTAAGCGATAAAGAGGTAGAGATATTTGGTAACAGAAAAGAAATTGAAGATATTAATTCTATAAATGCTAATGTTAACGTAAATGGCATTACAGATACTACTAATAAACAAGTTCAATTTGACTTACCAGATAAAGTATCAAAGGTTAATCCTGAAGATACCGACGCTAAAGTTATTGTAAAATAGAGTTTTTATAAAGGAGAAATAGATTATGGCAAAATATTTTGGTACAGATGGTGTGCGAGGTATTGCAAATAAAGAACTAACACCAGAACTTGCATTTAAACTTGGAAGATATGGTGGTTACGTTTTAGCACATAATGAAGGTAAATCACATCCTCAAGTACTTGTAGGTAAAGACACACGTGTATCAGGTGAGATGTTAGAATCAGCCTTGATTGCAGGGTTAATATCAATAGGGGCAGAAGTTATGCGTTTAGGTGTAATTTCAACGCCAGGCGTGGCCTATTTAACACGTGAACTTGATGCTGAGTTAGGTATTATGATTTCTGCATCACATAATCCAGTAGCTGATAATGGAATTAAGTTCTTTGGATCTGATGGTTTCAAATTATCTGATGATCAAGAACGTGAAATTGAAACATTATTAGAGCAAGATAATCCTGATCTCCCACGACCAACAGGTAACGATATTGTCCATTATTCAGATTACTTTGAAGGTGCTCAAAAATATATAAGTTACCTTAAGTCGACAGTTGATGTTGACTTAGATGGTATGAAGATAGCACTAGACGGAGCTAATGGCTCAACATCATCTTTAGCACCATTCTTATTTGGAGATTTAGAAGCTGATACAGTCACAGTTGGTTGTAATCCAGATGGTTATAATATCAACGAGGGTGTAGGATCTACACATCCAGAACTATTAGCTGAAAAGGTTGTCGAAGAAGATTGTGACTTCGGTCTTGCCTTTGATGGGGATGGTGATAGATTAATTGCCGTAGATGAAAACGGTAATATTGTGGATGGCGACCAAATTATGTTTATCATTGGGCAAGCCATGGCGAAAAATCAAGAACTCAACGATAATATGATTGTCTCAACTGTAATGAGCAACTTAGGGTTCTATAAAGCATTAGAAGCAGAAGGTATCCAATCTAACAAGACTAAAGTCGGCGATAGATACGTTGTAGAAGAAATGAGACGCGGTAATTATAATATCGGTGGAGAACAATCCGGTCATATTGTATTAATGGATTATAATACAACAGGCGACGGTTTATTAACAGGTGTCCAATTAGCAAGTATCATTAAAATGACAGGCAAGCGTTTAAGTCAACTTGCAAAACAAATGAAAAAATACCCACAATCACTAGTGAATGTGAAAGTTACAGATAAATATAGAGTTGAAGAAAATGTCGACGTTCAAGAAATTATGACAAAAGTTGAAGTCGAAATGAATGGTGAGGGACGTATATTAGTTAGACCTTCAGGTACAGAACCTCTAGTACGTGTTATGGTAGAGGCAGCTACTGATGAAGATGCGCAACGTTATGCTCAAACGATTGCAGACGTTGTTCAAGATAAAATGGGTACAAAATAATATATATAAATCCTGAGACATGAATACATGTCTCAGGATTTTTTGTGTTATTTAGAATTTTTATTATAAAACGTTATAAGCTGTAACAATTTCTTCAATTAACTTGTCGTCAATTTTAGCATACTGTTTTAAGAATGCTTCAATACCATTTGATTGAATGTAATTGTTCTTTTCTACAGTTTCTGAGTCATCAGCATCATCATATTTTAATAATAATGCTGCAGTTTTTACGAGACCGTCACGTTTTAAGTTATTTTGGTATAAATAGTTTAAAGGTTTTATGATGCGATCTTGAGGACCTATTTTACGGAGTGTCCCACGACCGACTCTCGTTACTTCGTCTGAAAGATGAGGATTTTTAAAACGATCAATAATTTTATCTACATATTGTGCTTGAGCTTCTTCAGTAAAGTTAAATTTAGTTGTAATGTATTGGCTCGTTTCTTCTAATACTTCTTTTAACCCTTGTTGAATCATATGATCATTAACGGCATCAAGTACCGTTTGTTTCTGATGATAACGGCCTGCATAAGCTAAATAAGCATGACCTGTATTAACAGTTAATAACTTTCGTTCAATATATGGCGTTAAATCATCAACGTATTTGATGTGATCTAATTCAGGACCATACCACGCATCTCTTTCCACGACCCATTCAAAGAAAGGTTCAACCATAACATCTAATGCGTTGTCATTTTTTTGAATCGGAACAATTCTGTCAACTGCTGAATTAGCAAAATGAATATGCTCTCCGAGTGGTCCTGTAATATCTAGAATGGCTTTTTTTAATGTATTTGTAGCCATAATAGCATTTTCACAAGCCACAATATTCACAGGTGTTTCTTTCTCTAATAAAAATGGTGCAAACGTCTTGGCTATAATAGGTAGAATATTTACACCGACAGCTGTTGTAATAATATCCGCTTCTAATACTGCTTGCTTAAGGCTGTCTGTTGGTTTTGCAGAATTAATCGCACTAACATTATGCACGCGCGTCGTAGTCTGCGCTTCGTCAGCGAGTATGACATCATATTCGTGTTGTTGGTCTAGTTGATTTATAACGGATTCATTAACATCTGCAAATGTTACTTTAACGTTGTTGTCTGCAAGAATGTAGCCGATAAAACCTCGACCAATATTGCCAGCTCCAAAATGTAATGCTTTCATTAAGCTTCAGCCTCCTCAAAGACTTGTTTGATTTCTTCAGCAGATGAAGCATTAACAATGCGTTCCACATTTTCTTCTTCACTAAATGTAATGGCAATCTTTGATAATAGATCTAAATGTTCTCCATCTTTACCAGCGATACCAACAACGACTTTAACTTCTTCGCCGTCCCAATCAATACCTTGAGGGATTTGAACTAAAGTTAAACCTGATTGTAAGACGCTTGATTTCGCATCATCAGTTCCATGAGGGATAGCTAAGCCATTACCCATAAACGTAGAAACAACTTGCTCACGTTCTTTCATAGCTTGAATGTAATCCTCTGTTACAGCGCCACTTTGTACAAGTGCTTGTCCTGCTTTTTCGATAGCTTCGTTTTGATCTTTGATTTCTTGGTTGATAAAGATATTTTCATTACTAAATAGTTCTGACATTTAAATTCACTCCATTGTTAAATTTGTTTTGAGTTGGTTAAGATATTGCTGTTGTAATATCTCAGTGATATGTTCTTTCTTTGTTAAGAATTGATCGAGATTGTCTAAATGTTCCACTAATGATTCAGATAGGGCACTTACCATTTGTGCCAATGTTTCACTAGGTGGTATAAACATATTGATTAAATATTTAATCTTAACTTCGCCATTTTGACCGTCATGAAACTCAATCGGTTCATTTAAAATAGTGATTAATATAAGTGGTTTCAAAATGATTTCACTTTTTAAATGAGGCATTAATATAGGATACGGGTCTAATGTGAACCATCGATGTAATACAATTTGTTTCATACGTTCAGCGAATGACGTTGTATCTGCTATTACTTCTTGTTGATAGAGGTTGTCTGTAATATAGTCTAGCCAGTCTTGAGATAAACTAATATGTTCAATGTTGACATTATCGATTAAAGTTAAACCTATACGAATTTCATTCATCACGTCATCAATATTAGTTGTAATTGAATCAGTTGGGAATGTTTGAGTCGGATTTAATGATTTAGGTTGTTGGTTATTTAATAAAGTAGTGACGTGGTTAATGTCAGTTTCTGGTAACAAGGGATTTACAGTAATATACGGTTCGTTAATATCAAGGTCAACTGTAGAAATGATAGCGTCAAAAGCTTGAAGGTCGAGTTGGTTTAAATCACCAACAGATGCTTGCTTTATCGAATTGATATCAGTAAATGCTTGTGTTAAGCGTGACGCTAGCAACCGACTTGTGCCTATACCACTACTACAAACGACGAGTAAATTGTATTGTGCTGTTCTTTGAGTTTTAAGTGCGCCGCCAAAGTGCAAGACGATAAATGCAATCTCACTGTCTGGAAAATCAAAATCAGGCCAAGTTTTTTCCAAAGATAGGGCAACACTGTGGAATAAATCATTATATTTTTGCTTAATCATTTCAGTCATTGGATTATACGTTTCGATATTCGCTTTTAACCGATTAATCGCAGGGATGATATGCAGTGTTAATCCTTGTGTTAAAGCGGGTTTATCATAAAATGCGAGACCCGTATCTGAGATCACAAAGTCGATGAATGTTGTGATACGTTCTTCGTCGTTATCATCGTTTACTATTTCGTTCGCATTTTTACGTTTAGCCCCACGAAGGTGAATAGTAATAAATGTAATTTCAGCTTCTGTGAATTGCACACCATAGATGTGCTCTAATTGGAGTGCTAAAGCTGTGGCAACTTTATATTCTAAAGTATTGTTTACATCATGATAAATGTCTTTGTTAATAGCTACGTATTCATTATTGAGCATACGATCAATGCTAAGTACGATATGCACTGTTAATGATAGATAGCTTGATTCAGTCAAAGCGTATGGTAATTGATCTAGAAAGTCCATTAGCATACGTTCAACTTCGAAAATCTTTTCTATATCCACCATAGATAACTGGGCATCATTTATCGAGTGATATACAAAATGGTTTTCAATAACTGAATAAACACTTGTACTATTTAAATTATTAACCATTAATTGACTGAGTAATTCTCTCTTTTTAGATTCAGCGCCACTTAAATGAATACCTTCTCCTCGTTTCTTATGGAGCTGTAGTTGATATCTTTCTAAGGAACGCTCTAATGAATCAAGCAGCTTGGTTAAGGTTTGATTTGAAACCCCCATTTCATGTGCTAAGCTGTATTGTTTGATAGGGGATTTTGTTTGAATAAGTGCATAGAGTATTGCAACTTTTTGTTCTTCCTCAGATAAATCTACAGTACTTTGATTTTGGATTGCGCTTTTTAATGCATTTATCGCTTGGTTATCACCAGTGAGTTGAATACCTTTTTTGTTTACACGTCGTAACTGGACGGCGTATTTATCTAAAAACGATTCAAGGGATTTTAGTTCTCTATGAACAGTACGGGAGGACACACCTAAATGATGTGCAATGTCATATATTTTTACAAAGTTACTCTGGTATTTTAATAGCATTTCAATAATACCTTTTTCTCGAGTACTTAATAACATTATTCTCCCTCCCATATTATGTTCATGTTAAAAATTATTTATTTTTTAGGTTTTCTAGCAATTCATCATATCTTGGAGAATTTAAAAAGTTATCTACTGAAATATGGATTGCATTTGGTGATTGTTTAATTGCTCTGTCAGTTAGTTTCTTTTGAGTAATAACGAGTTGTGCATCTTCTGATAATTGGTTAATTGCTGTATTTGATACATCTACGTTTTGAATATCAGCTTTTTTGAATTTATTACGTAACATGCTTGCTCCCATAGCACTTGAACCCATACCAGCATCACACGCAAAGATAACGTGATTAACGTTGCTATAATCGTGTGCGTCAACGTTTTCAGTATCATAATTGTCTAGAAGATCCTCTGAATCATCTTCTTCCTGGCTATTAGTACTTTGTGCTGCAGTTGTACCAGCAGCTGTAGTCGTAGCCTTATCTTGTTCATTCCCTTTTAATTTAGATGATACACTTGATTTTTTACCTTTCGTTGCTTCCATTTTAGCAGTGGCAGCTTCTAAATCTTGTTTAGGTTCTTTCGTGAATTTTAAAATTAATGAAGCAACAATAAATGATACAAGGGCAGCTAACAGTACACCTAGAATCATAGTTAAATAATCACCTTTAGGTGTATTGATAATATATACGATAAATGAACCAGGTGATGCCGGACTCTTGAACCCGAAATCAAGCAATGAATAAGTTGCTACGCCTGTCATACCACCTAAGATTACGGCGATAAATAATAATGGTCTCATTAAAACATATGGGAAATAAATTTCATGGATACCACCGAAGAAATGGATAATACCAGCACCATATGAAGTCGCTTTAGCAGTACCTTTCCCAAAGATCATATATGCAACTAAAATACCTAAACCAGGTCCAGGGTTTGATTCGATTGTGTAAAGGATTGATTTTCCAGCTGAAGCAGCTTGGTCCGCACCTAGTGGTGTGAACACACCATGGTTAATTGCGTTATTTAAAAATACAATTTTTGCTGGTTCAACAAGAATACTTACTAGTGGTAATAAATGCGCATGTACTAAACCACCTACTGCGAGAGAAAGTATATGCATAATAAATGACATAATTGGCGCAAGAATCTTAAATCCTACGAGTGTCATAATAAAACCAAGGATACCTGCTGAAAAGTTATTGAATAACATTTCAAAGCCTTGTGGCGTTCTTGGTTGTATAAATTGGTCTGTTTTTTTCATTAACCAACCGACAAGTGGTCCCATAATCATTGCTCCAAGTAACATTGTTGTCTGGTAGAGCAACGATAACACCCATTGTAGCAACGGCTGCAATAATACCTCCACGCATTTCATGGATTAAACGTCCACCACTATATGCGATAAGTAAAGGTATTAAATAAGAAATCATTGGAGAGGCTAGCTCACCTAACTCTTTATTAGGCCACCAACCACCTTTAATAAATATTGATGCGATTAAGCCCCATGCTATAAAAGCCCCAATATTTGGCATAATCATACTACTTAAAAATGACCCGAAGGCTTGAACTTTGCGTCCGAGTCCTTTATTTTCTGCTGTTTCTGTTTGTGACATAACTTTTGCCCCCTTTAAATATTTATTTTATATACTAAATTTTAAGGTGTTTTGTTAATGAGAACAATATAAAGTAGTTTCCGATTTGGCACGATTAATATGACAATCGTAAAGTAAGTCGATTACAGTATATATAGTAGAAAGTGATATTGACGCGTTATATTGGGTAAAATGGAACTTTATTTTATTTGCAATGAGAGTTGAGCGCATTGTACAATAGAAAGTATTGATGGAAAGGAGGGAATAATAGCAAAAAAGGTAATCAAAGCGCCTGTGCAAGTAGGTTGATATGTTGAACATTTAAGGTTTAAAACAGAAATCTTAATAGATATGTTAATTGTACTTGTAGACGAGGAGGATAGTTATCGAATCATCGGCGGATGCTATCCCGGATGTGGCTCATTCGACAACTTATTAAGTAAAACATTAGGGCAACCTAGTGCACAAAGTTAATAAGCTAGCCAATGAATATAAAGTAATATGGTTCATAGAAGGTCTTAAGTTACTAAATGACAATGACTGAGACATAATGAAACATTGTATGAGCGTATATAAACAATGTTTTGTTGCTATATGATTTTCTGTGAATACTGTAGATGGAGGTTAATATTAATATGTGCGGAATTGTAGGATATATCGGGCAAGATAATGCCAAAGAATTATTATTAAAAGGTTTAGAAAAATTAGAATATAGAGGTTATGATTCAGCTGGGATTGCAGTAGTTAATGAATCAGGTACTTCAGTATCAAAGGCGAAAGGACGCATTTCAGAACTTAGAAAGGTTGCAGAAGCAGATGATCAAGATGGTACGTTAGGTATTGGTCATACACGTTGGGCAACACATGGTGTACCTAATTATGAAAACTCTCACCCACATCAATCAGCTTCAAAGCGTTTCACTTTAGTACACAATGGTGTAATTGAAAACTATGAAGAGCTTAAGAACGAATATTTAAGCGACATTACTTTCATCTCTGAAACTGATACGGAAGTTATCGTTCAATTAGTTGAGCATTTTTCAAATGAAGGTCTTTCAACTGAAGATGCCTTCACAAAAGTAATCTCTTTATTAGAAGGTTCTTATGCTTTAGGTTTAATCGATAATGAAGATGAAGATAAGATTTTCGTAGCTAAAAACAAATCACCACTATTAATCGGTGTAGGAGACGACTTTAATGTTATCGCTTCAGATGCGATTGCGATGTTACAAGTTACAAATCAGTATAAAGAAATTCACGATCATGAAATCGTAATTGTTAAACGTGATGACGTTGTTATTAAAACACTTGAAGGTGAAGTTCAAGAAAGAGAATCATATACGGCTCAAATCGATGCAGCAGATGCTGAAAAAGGCGTATACGATCACTATATGTTAAAAGAAATTCACGAACAACCAGCTGTTATGCGTCGTATTATTCAAGAATACCAAGATGAAAATGGAAACTTGAAGATGGATTCAAGCATCATTAAAGATGTGGCAGAAGCAGACCGTATTTATGTTATTGCGGCTGGTACAAGTTACCACGCTGGTTTAGTCGGCAAAGAGTTCATTGAAAAATGGGCAGGCGTGCCAACTGAGGTACATGTAGCTTCAGAGTTCGTATACAATATGCCATTATTATCTGAAAAACCATTATTCATCTTTATTTCTCAATCAGGTGAAACAGCAGATAGTCGTGCAGTATTAGTTGAAACAAATAAATTAGGTCATAAATCATTAACGATCACAAATGTTGCAGGTTCAACACTGTCACGTGAAGCGGATCATACTTTATTATTACATGCAGGTCCAGAAATCGCGGTTGCATCTACTAAAGCTTACACAGCACAAATCGCTGTTTTATCTATTCTTTCTCAAATCGTTGCGAAAGAGCACAAGAGAGAAGCAGATGTTGATTTACTTCGTGAATTAGCTAAAGTAACAACAGCTATCGAAGCAATTGTAGACGATGCTGAAGTTATGGAACAAATTGCAACTGATTTCTTAGAAACAACGCGCAATGCATTCTTTATTGGTCGTACAATCGACTACAATGTAAGTTTAGAAGGTTCATTAAAACTGAAAGAAATTTCATATATTCAAGCAGAAGGCTTTGCTGGGGGCGAGTTAAAACACGGTACAATTGCCTTGATTGAAGATGGAACACCAGTAATTGCACTTGCTACACAAGAAAATGTAAACCTTTCAATCCGTGGTAACGTGAAAGAAGTTGTAGCTCGTGGCGCTAATCCATGTATTATTTCAATGAATGGATTAAACAAAGATGGTGACACTTACGTGATCCCGCAAGTACATGAGTTATTAACGCCATTAGTTTCAGTAGTAACTTTACAATTAATCTCTTACTACGCAGCGTTACACAGAGATTTAGATGTTGATAAACCACGTAACCTTGCTAAATCAGTAACGGTTGAATAAACGAATTTAATCAAATGTATATCACAGCTAATCGGTTCTTTTTGAACCGGTTAGCTTCTTTTATTTATTTAAAAAGTTATCTTTACGTTCGTTATATTTTTTAGATAATGTACGTTCACCATTGAAATCTTTGTCGTGCATTTAAAAGTTAATTATGATTGAATAAATAAGTACAATAACAATTGAGATATTAAGGAGGATTTAAAATGGCCGAGCTAAAAATTTATAAAATGTCATTTGCGAAGGTATACCCACTTTTAGTAAAGAAAGTTGAAAAAAAGGGAAGAACTGAAGCTGAATTAAAGGAATTGATTTTTTGGTTAACGGGGTATAATGAATCACAATTAGAAACTTTATTGGACGAAGAAGTTGACTATGAGACCTTTATAAATCAAGCGCCACAACTCAATCCTCATCGAGAATATGTTACCGGTGTCATTTGTGGCACGCGTGTGGAGGAGATGGAGCCTTCTACGATGAAAGAAATTCGCTATTTGGATAAAATGGTAGACGAACTTGCTAAAGGAAAGGCAATGTCTAAGATTTTTAGAGAAGATAAAATTTAAGTCATGAAATAAGGTGAGCTTATGCTAATAAAATTGGAGAACGTGTCCCGTCAGAAACATGGTAATTTGATTATTAATGATGTCAGTTGGCAAATTGACCAAGGAGAAAAATGGTTGCTGTATGGTTTAAATGGGGCAGGGAAAACAACATTATTAAATATAATGAACGTATATGAACCCATAACATCAGGAGAAATCACACTTTTTGGCAAACAGCCTGGAACGAAAGGATATTCTGCAGATATTGTAAGAGATAACATTGGATTTGTTTCTAATAGTTTAATGAACAGATTTCAAGAAGGAGAAAAAGTGATTGACGTCGTGTTGAGTGGGTTGTTCAAATCCATTGGCTTATTTCAACACGTCAATAATGATCAAATTGAATTGGCACGAAAACAATTGGAAGCAATAGGCATGGAAGAGTTCGAAAATCAGTATTATGGTTATTTATCGACTGGCGAACGACAAAAGGTGTTAATTGCTAGAGCAATGATGACACGACCGAAATTATTAATATTAGATGAACCTGCGTCTGGTTTAGATTTTATTACACGTGAAGATTTATTAAATTCCTTGGAGGAAATGTTTGAACAACATCCTGAATTGGCAGTCATCTACG
Organism: Staphylococcus hsinchuensis; assembly: GCF_038789205.1. Taxonomy (NCBI): domain Bacteria; kingdom Bacillati; phylum Bacillota; class Bacilli; order Caryophanales; family Staphylococcaceae; genus Staphylococcus; species Staphylococcus hsinchuensis. Next base: position 82,716 of record NZ_CP128355.1, on the reverse strand, counting down.
TTACACATTTTATTGAGGAAATAACCCCAGCTTTTAAAAAAGGTTTTCTACTCAAAGATGGGGTATGTTATAAACAAGGCAATTTAATAGATATTATGAACAGTCATACATTAAGTGATTATTTTAATAGAGAAGTTATTTTAAATAAACAATATCAACGCTATTCACTATTTTTAAAAGATAAATGACGATATCTTTAGCTGAAATGAGAGAGGAAGTTCTTATGGATAATATAGAAGCAATTTTTCTTGATATGGATGGTACTTTATTACATAAAGATAATAAAGTAGATTTAGAAACAACAAAAGTGATTCAACAAGTGAGAGGACGCGGGTATAAAGTATTTTTAGCAACGGGGCGTGCTCATGATGAAATTCGCAATTTAATCCCATCGACATTTGAAGTAGATGGCATCATTAGTTCAAATGGTACATTAGGGAAAGTTAATGATGAGACGATTTTTAAACATAGTTTAGATTTCATTACAGTTGATAAAATAGTAGCGCGAGCGCAAGAACAAAACATCTATTATGAGGTATTTCCATTTGATCAAAATAGAATCATTCTAGAAAAGGACAAAGAATGGACGACTGAATTATTTGAAAATGACACTCCACCTGGTGATGTAAGTGAAAGTGAGTGGGCGTCTAGACGAGAGTCTATAAGTGAAAAGGTGGATTGGGTTTCAAGAATACCAGACACCCATTTTTCAAAAATTTATTTATTCTCACCTGAATACAGTAAAATTGCTCGATTTCGTGAAACACTAGCAAACGAGCAAGAAGACTTACGTATAAGTATTTCTAATTCATCGCGCTTTAATGCAGAAACAATGGCTTATAAAAAAGATAAAGGTACAGGTATTAAGGAAATGATTGATCATTTTAATATACCACAAGCATCAACGCTCGTGATGGGTGATAGTGATAATGATAGATCTATGTTTGCATTTGGTGGTTATACGATAGCGATGAAGAATGCTCGTCCTGAAATACAGGCATTGACTGATGATGTAACTACATTTACTAATGAAGAGAACGGTGTGGCCAAGTACTTAAGTGAACATTTTTTATAATTTAAGTAATACGTCAAAAAAAACAGTGTTCCCACAAAGTTTTCCCCTTCGAAAATAGGATATAAAGATAGCCACCCCATAAGATTGAAGTCATCTTTTGGGGTGGCTTTTTTCTAGGATGTTACCTAGCGTTTCTATTTAATTATTGATCTGATTTTTTAACAGAATCTTTTAAATCATGTGCTTTATTTTGACCAGATTCTTTTAATTCATCAGCTTTCTCATTAAATGATGAATTTGTATGTTCTTTGTTGTCTTTAGTATGATCTTTTGATGTCATGTCATCTTTGATGTCTTGTGATTTGTCTTTTAATTGAGACTTTTTATTTGTGTTCTTGTTGCCTTTTTTACCTTTACTTGTTTCTAATTTTTCACCATCACGATTGAAATATTGAACAATAGCTAAAGTATTTAGATAGTAAATTAAAATACGAGCAATTATTACAACGATTGATAATACAGTAACTATTACGTTAGCAAGTGTTTGTGACATATTTCCTGTGAAAATAGAAATTAATTGACTAATTGGAGATGCTAATATGATAGCGATTAAGTTCAATAGTAATAAACCGATAAAGAATTTGAACCAAGTTTTTCTACCGTTTTTAATAGCTTTGAATCCACGTTTTAATTTAGCCCAAGCACCTTTTGAAGGGTCTTTAATTGAAGCTAAAATGGTATTGATAACAAGTGTAATTAAGAACCAAATTACAAATGATTGGATAAATAATACTAATGTTGCAAAAATGATTTGCATTGTTAGTGAAATGCCTAAAGCATGATCTGAACTACTAATTGGTCCTTGTAATACTGTAAATAATTTAACAACACCGAAGTTTAATAGTTTTGATATTAACAAGTTAATAATCATTAAAACAATGATTGTTAATAGTACGACAAATGAAAGTTTCAAGTTTTTAAGATAATGGCCTTTTTTAAAGCCGGCAAAAATATCAGTGAATTTAACCGGTTCTTTATTTATGGCTTTATCTATCGCATATATAATTCCTACGATTAACGGGAATAGAACCAATGCAAAAATTAATATTGGAATAAGGATTGATAGTACAGTCGTAATTATTGGTCCTACTAATGACTGTTTCATCATCGCTGACAGCATTATTTTTTGTATTGCTGCTTGGATAGGTATCATTGATAAAGCTAATAATACATAAACAATGATAAAACCAATAAATGAAAATAATAAAAGTTTACCATTTTGTTTCTTTGTATTTTGTAATGCTAATTTATGAAAGTTAAACAAATTTTAAGCACTCCTTTTTGATGATAAGATTACGATATCAAAAATATAGACATTTTCAAATTAATAGCTAACAAAATTACTACAAAATGTTAAAATATTTCTGTGAATAAGATAAAATGAAAGGAGATTTCATCATGAAATTTGCAATTATTACAGACGTTCATGGCAACTTTGATGCATTAGAGGCAGTACTCGATGACATTGATAGTAGGAATGATATAGAAACGATTTACAACTTGGGAGATAATATTGGTGTTGGACATGAAACAAATAAAGTTTTAGACGCAATATTTGACCGAGACGATATGGAAATTATTGCAGGTAATCATGATGAGGCAATTATGTCATTAGTTAATGACACTCCTTACCCTGAAGATTTAAAAGATAAGTTTTATGAACATCATCAATGGATTGAAAGTCATTTAGATGAGGATTATTACGATCGTTTAAATCAATTACCTCGTAAAATTGAAAAATCAATAAATCAACGCAAATTATTATTTATTCATTATGAAATTAGTAATGATAAATTAAATACCCCGATCGATGGTATTCCATTTAGCCCGATTGTAGAACCAACTGAGAACAATATGACACAGCTATTTTCCGATAAAGATGCTGATTTCATAGCGTTTGGTCATAATCATACTGTACATTTATTTGATGATAAATCGACAATTGATTTTAATCCTGGTGCAGTAGGTTTAAATAATGGATCATATGCTGTATATGGAATTGTAACGATAAATGGTAACGAAATTGATGTAGAACGTGTGAAAGTACCTTATGATAATGAAGAATTTCTTCGTGGCTATGATGAAAAGCAAGTACCAGGAAAGGATTTAATTTTTGATAAATTCTTATAAAAAGTTCGCTTTTGTTATCGATACTAAATGACGGAAGTTGACCGTCGTAATTCGATCGACCCATATGTCACTTGCGTTTAGAAGCATTTAAGTCCCAAATACAAAATACGATATATTCATATAAAAATAGCCAACGCTAAAGATGGATTAATACCTCTTTGACGTTGGCTTTTTGGTATTTTTGTTAGGAACTTATTAATGTTGGTGCGCTTTATGGTCATCTATAGAAGTGCATAAAGTCTCATCCCCATGATCATGATCAGCGGTTTCGAGTTGAATGGTCATGTGATGAATATTTAAATGACCCAATCGATGTTCAAGTTGCTTTAATATGGTTTCACATTGAGTGACCGATAATGAATGTGGTACAACCGCATGGCAACTTAAGGCGTTTAATTCGTTTGAAATTGACCAAATGTGACAATCGTGGACATCTTGAACATGTGGCTCACTTGTAATTGTTTCAATGACATGGATCATATCGACATCGTTCGGTGCACCTTCCATTAAAATATTGATCGATGACGACAATATTCCCCAGCTACTTTTAATAATAAGTAATGAAACGATTAAACTTGCAATAGGGTCAGCATACGTGAAATTGAAAGCCCAAATTAAGAGTGCTGCGATGATGGCACCTACTGATCCTAATAAATCCCCGATGACATGAAGGAAAGCACCACGCATGTTGATATTATGTGTCGTATCACTACCTCTAAACATTAAAAATGCGACAATGATATTTACGATCAAACCTAATATGCTTATCAGGAACATTTCAGAAGAATTCACATCTTGGGGTTTGAAAAATCGACTAATTGATTCATAGATAATAAATAAACCGGTTACGAATAGCGTAACACCATTAAATAAAGCAGCTAATATTTCGAAACGTTTATAACCGAATGTCTTACGAATCGTAGCATGTTTTTCAGCATAAATAAAGGCGAATAATGCAACGCCGAGTGATACAGTGTCACTAAACATATGCAATCCGTCAGATAATAAAGCTAAACTATTGGATAGAAAACCTCCAACAATTTCAATAATCATAAACAAACCAATAATTAAAAAACTTATAAGTAATACCTTTTTGTTATTGGTGTGCACGTGATGGTGATCATGTGAATGATGTTCTGACATCAGTATTCATCTCCTTTTAATTATGGCTAGCATGATGTATTGCTTGGTGTAAGAGGGTAGATACATGTGTATCATCAAGTGAATAAATCATAGTTTGTCCATCACGCTCAGCTTTCACTAATTGTGCTTGCTTTAAAATTCTTAATTGATGGGAAACATTCGATTGATTTAAATTTAATGCATTCGCAATATGACCGACGCTATCATTACCTTCAGCTAAGTAGTGCAGAATTCGAATACGATTTGCATCACTTAAAGCTTTAAAAATTTCAGAAACGCGATCTACTGTAGTTGGATTTAGTTCTTTAGCCATAGTAAACTCCTTATATTAATATATGAACATTTATTCATATATTAATATAACTTAAGTGAAATGTCAAAGTAAGCATATATGTTTTAATTCATTTACGTAGTGATAAAATTAAGTATATATAATAAAGGAGGTAGCAATATATGAGTATTCTTATTATTGGCGCTAACGGTGGCGTAGGGCAATTTCTAGTTGAGCAGTTAAAAGAGAGTGGAGAAACGTTTACAGCCGGCGTTCGCAAACAAGAACAAGTAGATGCTTTTAAAGAAAAAGATATAGATGCTACATTAATTGATGTTGAAGCGGATGATTTGTCAACATTAACTGATAAAATTAAAGGCTATGACAAAGTGATTTTCTCTGTTGGTTCTGGTGGTAAAACAGGCGCAGATAAAACTTTCTATGTAGACTTAGATGGGGCAATCAAAACAATTAAAGCAAGTGAAGAAAACAACGTTCAACAATATGTAATGGTTTCAACATATGATTCACGTAGAGAAGCTTTTGATGCAAGTGGAGACTTAAAACCATATACAATTGCTAAGCATTATGCAGATGAATATTTAAAACAAGCTAAAGTACCTTATACAATCGTCCATCCTGGTGGATTATTAGATGAAGCAGGTACAGGTAAAATTGAAATTGGACAATTCTTTGAAGGCAGAGGTACAATTCCTAGAGAAGATGTTGCCACTGTATTAAAAGAGGTCGTTACAACAGAGGGTTTCGACAATAAAGAATTCCAAATCATTAGTGGTGAGAAAGAAATTCCACAAGCATTAACAAACGTTAAATAAATTCAAATATCTGGATAAGAGACTAGGACACAAACGGTCATTGATAAATAGGCCAAGCCATTTCAACGTGTCTTAGTCTCTTTTTTTATCTATATTTGGATTTCTCTATATTAAATTTGGTATACTTGCCGGAAAGTATCTCATTTTTTCCGTTAAAAACATTCATTGATAATAGAAAAAACCCAAACTTTCCACAGTTTGGGTTTCGTAGCAAATTTTATTTGTTTGAAAAGATTAATAAACCTTTTCAAGTGCATAATTAATCATGTAATTACCTTATATATAGAGCCTTTGAGTCTCATTAATAACTCTATAATTATTATACTATTGCGTACAATTTGGAGCAAGCACTATTTTGGGTAATTTTACTCTTTTGAAGTGGTGTGACTTTAAAATGTATACTTTTAGTAAGCGAATATTAACAAATTGTTAGAAATACTTCATTTCATAGATTTGAGATATGATACAATCACTAATGTAAAAATAATATGATTGCAATTATACAAATTTAAAACATTACGAAATTAAGGAATAACGCATTATTTGAAAAATGTTTCTTTAGTTAACGGAGGTGCAATAATGGCTTTATTTTTAAAACCCATCTTTCATGAAAAGATATGGGGAGGAAACAAACTTGAATCATTGGGTTATGATTTGCCAAATGATCATATAGGAGAAGCTTGGGGGATTTCTGCACATCCTAATGGTAGTTGTGAAATCTTAAACGGTCCTTATAAAGGACAAAAGCTAGATCAAGTGTGGGCAGAACATAGAGAATTGTTTGGTGACTTTCCAAGTCAAGAATTCCCTTTACTCACTAAATTGATAGATGCGAAAGAAGCGATGTCTATCCACGTACATCCTGACGATGCGTATGCTTTTGAAAAAGAAAATGGTCAATTTGGTAAATCTGAATGCTGGTATATTATCGATGCTGAAAAAGACGCAGAAATCATTTATGGCTTAACTTCTACTTCAAAATCAGAAGCGTTAGAACAAATAGAGAATGGGCAATATGATAATGCATTTAATCGAATAAAAGTGCAACCGGGGGAATTCTACTTTATACCTGCAGGCATGGTACATTCAATTGGTGCGGGGATTTTAGCTTATGAAACGATGCAATCTTCTGATGTCACTTATCGTATTTACGATTATCATAGAGGGCAAGATGCACGTGCTTCTAGAACTTTAGATCTGAATAAAGCAAGAGATGTCATAGAAGTTAAAGATGAATCTTACAATATTGCTAAAGAAACAGAAATTATTGAAAATCATAAACGTACTCAACTCGAATCTAATGATTTCTTTACAATGGTTAAGTGGGAAATTTCTGGGACGTTAAATTACATGAAACCGAGAGAGTTTGTACTTGTATCTATACTTAAAGGAGAAGGTCAAGTTATTGTTGATGGGGATATATATTCCGTTAAGCAAGGTCAAAACTTTATTTTAACGTCAGATGATTTAGATACGATATTTGAAGGCGATTTTGAATTAATTATTAGCTATTTGTAATTTATAGTAGGAGTGAAAGGCAGTGTACAAATTTTTATATGTTGCATTAATATGTGGTTTACTTGCTGGGGCAGGAATTTTCCTGAAAATGCCACAATATCCAACGCTTGCAATACCAATGATTATTGCGGTGATTGGAATTATCGCTACAGTCGTTACGATTCCTAATAAGGAAATAAGTGGAATGTTGAAATTCGGAGGGATTTTAATCAATTTAATGCCGCTTTTAGGTGCATTTACGGTTGCACATTAATCAAAATACAAATTAATTGATTAAGCGAAATTATTTGATAAGTAAAGATTGTAGAAAGACAGAGTTTTGAATATAATAGACAAAATAGATTTTTTAGAGATAAGGAGTATACCTATGTCAGAGGAAACAAGATATTTTTGGTTGAATTGCGGTTATAACCGATGGAATCACAATGAGCCATTAGTAGGTCAAACAACCCTGTTTGAATCTGGTGCACAATTTAATCCATCACAAGGTTTCCGTGCTTTTAAACAAGCTAAAGTTGGAGATCGTGTCGTTTTCTATCAAGTACAAATGGACACTGGATTATTAGGATACGGAGAAATTACAAGTGTTCAAACTGGTGCGCAAAATAAGATACGCGTTCATTTTGAATTATTAGAAGAACTTAAACCACTTACTGCGGAATATTTAAAAAGAAGTGAAAAGTTAGAATTCAGAATGAGCCAAATGAAAGAAACACTATTTAATCAAATAAGCGAAGATGAGTTTAATCTGATTTTAAGTTTAGGTAAAGGTGAAATGACGATACCGAGACATTTCTTTATTTCAGAAACTGAAGAATTCAAACCAGATTCTTATCATACTTTATTTACGCATACATACAATGGAATTAAACGTAATGGGTACCATTTTTATACGCAATTGGAAATGGGTGATCAGCTCGTATTCTACAACCGACACAAAGATCAATCTGTTATAGGTATAGGAGAGGTTACTAAGCATATTCATGAAAAGCCGCCTATTCCAGGGCGCACAAATAGTACAGCAATTGAAGTATATTTCAAAAATGAAATTACACCGGTGTCTCTAAGTACGTTGAATAAACATCCGAAGTTAAAAAACTTATACTTTTTACAAGAAAATACAAAACAAGCCATTGCAAGTATGTCGAAAAAGCAATACCAAGCAATTCTTGAAATGAGTGACAACGATGGTGGTATTAAGCCTCAATTTGAAGCGGTGAAAAGCAATGAGATAATAGAAGAATCGGACGATAATTTAAAGCCATTCATCTTATTAGTCGCTGATAAAGGCAATGGTTTAAGTGCAGCCGAAGACTTATTACAAAAAGCAAATGCTAATCCTGTATTTACAACAGGGCATCCTGATTTTTCCGAAGATATGCTTTATGGTAAATATTTACCTAATGAAACAGGAGCGTTGTATTTTAGAGAAGGCTTTATAACGAATTTAATGCCAAAAAGTGATAAACGTTATTTAGTCATCGATAATTTTAATCGGGTGGATCCTGATATTTTCCAAACGTATATAAACGTGTTGGAAGGTTATGAGATGACGATGCCTCGATATAATCGCGAAGGTAATATGGTTAAATGGTCTCGCCATAAAGATTCATATTATCACTTTAATCCGAGTTGGCACATTATTGGAATTACTTATGATGAGCTTAATGAAATTAAACAAAAATATACTGAACAATTTCTTAAATATACTAGAATTGTAAAAGTTAAAAAAGACGATGTTTTAAAATAAAGTAATAGAAGATATGGGACAATATGTCTTCAGGCTAGAATATAAGGTGGTTACTACTGAAAAAGTAGTAACCATCTTTTTTTAAAATTAGCATGAAATTAAAATCATTTTTGCGCTATAAACGAGTTACTATATGTTATATCGATGTTCCTTTATAATATAAATAAATGGTTCATTGTAAGATATCTTTAAAAAATAAGTACCATTTAGTTACATTGTAAAAAAGGAGAGTTGATTTATGCCTATTATTTATTATGATGCAAATTGTGTATACTGCTACAACTATGCGATTTGGTTAATTCAAAACGGTTTATCAACACGCTATGAATTTGCAAAATTGCAAGGAGATGTGGCTGAACAATTACGTGAAAATTATCCAGAAGCGAGACGATACGACAGCGTCATCTTACAAGAAGGTGAACATTTAGAATTCAAATCTGACGCGATTGCAACACTCATCACTTCTTTAACGCAATATAAATGGTTAGGTGTGTTACTCAAATTAACACCGAAAATATTAAGAGACTTTGGTTATCAATTATTTGCAGATAACCGTAACCATATGTGGAAAACACACTGGCATCAACCAAATGATTATGAGAAATCATTTTTTATAGACTAAACAGACGGAGGATTTGTGTATGGGAAACATTGTAGTTATAGGTAGTGCATCAATTGATTTGGTGGTTAAGACATCAGTACTTCCAAATACAGGAGAAACTGTAATGGGAGATACCTTCTTTACTAATCCTGGTGGTAAAGGAGCTAACCAAGCTATAGCTGCAGCACGTTTAAGTGACAAAGTATATATGATTGGCGCAGTAGGCGAAGATGCGCATGGCCAACAGATTATTGATAATTTAAAACAAAATAATGTAGATACGTATTTTATGGATACAATTAAAAATGAAAACTCTGGTACTGCACATATCACATTATATGAAAATGACAATAGGATTATTGTAGTACCGGGTGCAAATAATTACGTAACACCTGAAAACGTATTGCCCAAGATTAAACAATTTCAAGCTGGTGATATCATAATAATGCAACAAGAAATTCCAGAAGACACCATTACAGCAGTAGTAAACTATGCATCGAATCACGGTATGAAAGTGATACTCAACCCTGCGCCATATCGTCCTTTAAATCCAGAAATTATTAGTAAAGTAGATTGGTTAACGCCAAATGAATCTGAAAGCCAGTTGCTCTTTAATCATAAAGAGACACAAGCTTTAGCACAATTACCAAATAAATTAATCATTACTCAAGGTGCTTTAGGTGCATCATTCTACAATGATTCTCAATATCATATAGATGGATATAGACGAGATGTTATTGATACTACAGGGGCTGGAGACACATTTAATGGTGCATTAGCAGTTGCTCTAAATGAGAATAAAGCATTGGCTGATGCGATTGATTTTGCCAATTTAGCTGCGAGTTTTTCAATAACTGACTATGGTGCTCAAGGAGCGATGCCATATAGGAAAGATTTAGATTAAGCTATTTATAATTGGGTAATTAAGAAATAGATGGAAAACATCTCAAACTTAACCATTTACAGTTTACAGATTGTAATAATTATAATATAATAATTATTGTAATCAAGAACATGTCTCTTTGATTAAGGGAATAAAAAGGAGAGGTTTTATAATGGCAAATAATGAAGATGTAGTTAAAGTATTAAACCAACAAGTAGCAAACTGGACTGTAGCATATACTAAATTACACAATTTCCATTGGTTCGTAAAAGGACCTAATTTCTTTTCACTACACGTGAAATTTGAAGAATTATATGATGAAGCAAGCCAATATATAGATGATTTAGCTGAACGTATTTTAGCAGTAGGTGGAAGCCCAGTAGCAACATTAAAAGAAAGCTTAGAACTTTCAATTGTTGAAGAAGCGGAAAAATCTTATAAAGCAGAAGAAATGGTAGAAGAATTATCAAAAGACTTCACAAACATTTCTAAACAATTAGATGAAGCAATCGAAGTTGCTGGCAATGCTGATGATGATGTAACGGAAGATATGTTTATCGGTATGAAAACAGATATCGACAAACATAACTGGATGTTAAAATCTTATTTAGCGTAAGAAATGTTAAATAGAGTACCTCAGCCTTTGAGGAATTAATATATAACAAATAAAATGAGCCCTTCAAAAGTCTATTCTATGAGTAGACTTTTGAAGGGCTCTAGTAATGTTAACTTATTCAGCAATTTCTAATGCAATTTCCATCATTTGAGTAAATGCATTTTGACGTTCTTCTGGTGTTGTAGCTTCATCTCTTAATATATGATCACTTACAGTAAATACGCCTAATGCCTTTTTATTAGCATAAGTTGCATTTAAATATAAACCAGCTGACTCCATTTCTATACCTAAAATTCCCATACGACGCCATTGGTCGTTAAATGTTTCATCTGCATTATAGAAAGTATCTGAAGATAAAATATTACCAACGTGTGTTGTAGCACCAATTTCGTCTGCTTTTTGTTTAGCTTTTAACATTAAATCAAAGTCAGCTAACGGTGCATAATGACCTGGAATATTGAATTGTTCTACATAATTTGAATTTGTTGAAGCTCCTTGAGCAATAATAATGTCATATAAATTAACATTTTCTTGTAAAGCTCCGCATGAACCAATACGAATAATTGTTTCAACATCAAAGAAATTATATAGCTCATATGAATAAATACCGATGCTCGGTATACCCATGCCTGAGCCCATTACTGAGATTTCCTTACCTTTATATGTACCAGTATAACCAAACATATTTCTTACTTCGTTAAATTGCTCAACATCTTCTAAATAATTGTCAGCAATGTATTTGGCACGTAGCGGATCGCCAGGCATTAATACCGTTTTGGCAATTTTTGACTCTTTAGGTTGAATATGAGGTGTACCGTTTGTCATAGTCATCTTCTCCTTTAAATTCTTTATCAAAATAAAGATAACATTTGTTTATTATTTTTGCGAATTTTTGTAGTATAGGAGAAAAGGGCATGCGTTTTATCTAGAGACGTGTGTGAACGTTATGGAATAATTTCAGTTCTGTCCCATATTTAAATGAGTCAAATAATTTTTAGGAGGATGCATTATGAACTATGCACAATATATCGATCACACTTTATTAAAACCTGATTCTACAAGAGAACAGGTGGATAAGATTATCGAAGAAGCGAAACAGTATCACTTTAAATCAGTATGCTTAAATCCGAGCCATGTGGCATATGCTGCTGAAAAGTTACAAGATAGTGATGTATTGGTATGTACAGTGATCGGCTTTCCATTAGGTGCTACGACAACTGAAGTTAAGCGTTTTGAAACGGAAAATGCAATCAAAAATGGCGCATCAGAAATCGATATGGTAATCAATATCGGTGCACTTAAAGATGGCAATTATGATGATGTTCAATCTGATATCGAAGCTGTTGTAAAGGCTGCTCAACAACATACAGTTAAAGTAATTATAGAAACATGTCTATTAACTGATGAGGAAAAGGTTAAAGCGAGTGAATTGAGTAAAGCAGCAGGTGCACATTTCGTTAAAACTTCAACTGGTTTTGCTGGCGGTGGTGCCACAGCTGAAGACGTTAAACTTATGAAAGAAACTGTAGGTGATGATTTAGAAGTCAAAGCTTCTGGTGGAGTAAGAAACTTAGAAGATTTCAATAAAATGTTAGAGGCAGGCGCTACAAGAATTGGTGCAAGCGCAGGCGTACAAATCATCCAAGGTTTGGAAAGTAATTCAGATTATTAAGAAATAAATATTTGATAAGCAGTAATATGCATAAGTGTTTTAAGTCAAAGACATAGGAGGTCGTAACTTATGCGAATGGTTGATTTAATTGAGAAAAAACGCAATGGAGAAGCTTTAACGACATCAGAAATTGAATTTTTTATCAAAGGCTATACGAAGGGTGAGATACCTGACTATCAAGCATCCAGTTTAGCGATGGCGATATTTTTCCAAGATATGAACGATGAAGAACGTGCAGCACTAACAATGGCTATGGTTCAATCGGGTGATGTCATTAATCTTTCACGTATTGAAGGAATTAAAGTAGATAAACATTCAACAGGAGGTGTGGGCGATACAACGACATTAGTATTAGCACCATTAGTAGCTTCTGTTGGCGTTCCAGTAGCTAAGATGAGCGGGCGAGGTCTCGGTCATACGGGTGGTACGATTGATAAATTAGAATCAGTTTCAGGTTTTCATGTTGAAATAGAAGAAGATCAGTTTATTAAACTGGTAAATGAAGATAAATTAGCAGTAATTGGTCAAACTGGAAATTTAACACCAGCAGATAAAAAGCTCTATAGTTTACGTGATGTTACAGGAACTGTTAATTCCATACCGTTAATTGCTTCATCCATTATGAGTAAGAAAATAGCTGCTGGCGCAGATGCTATTGTGCTAGATGTTAAAACAGGTAATGGGGCTTTTATGAAGACAATTGAAGAGGCTGAAGCGTTGGCACATGCTATGGTGCGAATAGGAAATAACGTAGGTAGAAAAACGATGGCTATTATTTCAGATATGAGTCAACCGCTTGGCTACGCTATTGGTAATGCACTAGAAGTGAAAGAAGCCATCGAAACATTACAAGGTCGGGGTCCAGAAGATCTCACAGAACTCGTACTAACTTTAGGTGCTCAAATGGTTGTATTTGGTGGTAAAGCTGAAAGTATAGACGAAGCTAAACAAATTTTACAAAAAGCGATTGATGATGGTTCGGCGTTAGACCGTTTTAAAGTATTTTTAGAAAATCAAGGTGGCGACGGTTCGGTCGTTGAAGATACATCTAAACTACCTCAGGCACAATATCAAATAGAACTTCCAGCACAGACTTCAGGCATCGTAACTGAAATGATTGCCAATGAAATTGGTGTTGCATCAATGATGTTAGGTGCTGGACGTCAAACAAAAGATGATGAGATTGATTTAAGTGTGGGTCTCATTTTGCATAAAAAGGTAGGAGACAAAGTACAACAAGGTGAATCCTTATTAACAATCCATAGCAATTCACAGGATATTGAGCAAGTCAAAGAGAAATTATATGACAATATCACGATAAGTGAATCAGGACAAACATTACCATTGATTCATAAAGTGATAACAGAATAGGAGTGAATCAAATGACTCAACCATTTAATAGAGTACATTTAATCGTAATGGATTCAGTAGGAATAGGTGAAGGGCCTGATGCGAAAGCGTTTAATGATGAAGGAAGTCATACATTAAAGCATACGTTAGAAGGTTTTGAACAATCATTACCAAACTTACAAAATCTAGGCCTAGGTAATATAGAGCCACTTCCTGTCATAGAACAAGTAGATACACCTCATGCGTTTTACACGAAAATGAGTGAAGCTTCTGTAGGTAAAGATACGATGACAGGTCATTGGGAAATAATGGGATTAAATATCATGCAACCATTTAAAGTGTATCCTGAAGGTTTTCCTGAGAAATTAGTTAAAGAAATTGAAAGCATTACAGGAAGAAAGGTCGTAGCGAATCGACCGGCCTCTGGTACTCAGATCATTGATGAGTGGGGCGAACATCAAATGAAAACAGGTGATTTAATCGTCTACACTTCTGCTGATCCAGTATTACAGATTGCAGCGCATGAAGATATTATACCTTTAGAAGAATTATATGATATATGTGAAAAGGTTCGAGAACTAACGAAAGATCCAGAATATTTAATTGGTCGTATTATTGCACGCCCTTATGTCGGGGAACCTGGTAACTTTACACGTACACCAAACCGTCATGATTATGCATTAAAGCCTTTCGGTAGAACGGTCATGAATGAACTTAAAGATCATGATTATGATGTGATTGCTTTAGGTAAGATTAATGATATTTATGATGGAGAAGGTATTACTGAAGCGGTTCGTACTAAAAATAACATGGACGGTATGGATAAATTAATCGATACTGTCAAACGAGATTTTAAAGGCTTAAGCTTTTTAAATCTTGTTGATTTTGATGCGCAATATGGACACCGTAGAGATAAAGCAGGTTATGCACAAGCACTTAAAGACTTTGATGAGCGTTTACCAGAATTAATAGATCACTTACAAGAGGACGATCTCGTAATTATTACAGCCGATCACGGTAATGATCCAACAGCAGAAGGAACAGATCATACACGTGAATATATTCCAGTGTTAATGTTCAGCCCTAAGATTAATGAATATCATGGCTTAACAACAGATAATACATTCAGTTCTATTGGTGCCACAATTGCAGATAACTTTGATGTACCATTACCAAAGTTTGGTAGAAGTTACTTAAAGGAAATGGGTATTGAAAAGTGAAACATTTAATTAGAATATTGCTCGGCTTAATGTTTACGATAGCAGGGGTGTTACATTTTAAAGATGAACCTAGCTTTAGAAAGATTGTTCCTGACTATTTACCTTTACGTAAAACAGCGGTACTCATCACAGGTGTAATTGAAATCATCTTCGGGGGATTATTGATAAAACAACGCCCTACAACTTGTTTAAAAAGAGCAATAAGTGCATTTCTATGGGCAGTATTACCTGCAAATGTATATATGGCACGAAAAAATATACCTTTAGGTGGTAAGCAATTACCTGCGTGGTTATTATATGCGAGGTTACCATTACAATTTGTATTAATTAGAATAATTCATAAATTATAATTATTTTTTCTATGGGAAAATGCTATAAAAATAAACCCCACTGATAGTATTTATTGAAATCTATCAGTGGGGCTTTTAAATATTGTGATATAAGTTATTATTTACCTTCGCCGTAAATGTCGTCCCATTGTGCTTTTTTATCTAAGAAAGCTTGTGCGATTTCTTTTGCACCTTCTAATGAATGACTTGCTGCCCATCCACATTGAACTTCATTACAAGCTGGTACTTCTTCTGCATTTAAGACATCTTGTAAAGTTTGTTCAATTATATTTAACACATCTTCATAATCATCATGGTTAATGAAAGATACATAAAAACCTGTTTGGCAACCCATAGGGCTAATATCTACAATTTTATCTGAATGGTTTCTAATATTTTCAGCCATTAAATGCTCTAAAGAATGTAATCCAGGCATTTCCATATGTTCTTTATTTGGCTGTTTGAAACGGATATCGTATTTATGAATAACATCTCCATTTGCACCTTCCATTTTCCCAGCTAGACGTACAAACGGTGCAACTACTTTTGTATGGTCTAAATTAAAACTTTCAACATTCATTTTTGGCATAACAATATCCTCCTAGTCATTTAATTACCATAATTGTAACAAGCATATGAATTATTTACAATTTCACAACAATGTCGATATGATATGTATATTAGTATTAAAATTTTAAAATTTCTGAAAAATTAATGACAGATTGAACTTCACCGTATAAAATAAATGGTAATCACAAAAATTATATGTATAATTCATACAAAAAATATAGGGAAATTAAGTAAAAGCGATTGATGTAACAGAAGTTGTATGATTGTGGGGAGGCAGTTTTGCAAATATGAATGAAAAACAAAGTATTTTAGATTATATAGAAAGTGAAAAACATAAATATATTGATATTAGTCATTTAATTCATCAACGTCCAGAGTTAGGTAACGAAGAAATATTTGCATCACGTACATTAATTGATCAATTAATAGAGCAAGATTTTAAAGTTGAAACAGATATTGCTGGTCACGGAACAGGTTTTATAGCGCGTTATGATTCTGAACTACCGGGGCCAACTATTGGTTATTTAGCTGAATATGATGCTTTACCTGGTTTAGGACATGCATGTGGCCACAATATTATAGGAACTGCGAGTGTATTAGCAGGTATAGCTTTAAAACAACATATAGACCAAATCGGTGGTGAAGTCATTGTCTTAGGTTGCCCAGCAGAAGAAGGCGGTGAAAATGGGAGTGCCAAAGCATCATATGTTAAAGAAGGGGTCATTGACGACTTGGATATCGCTTTAATGGTACATCCAGGTAATGAAACTTATCCTACTATCAATACATTAGCTGTAGATGTGTTAGATATTAAATTTTATGGTAAGAGCGCACATGCTTCTGAAAATGCGGATGAAGCAAAAAACGCATTAGATGCAATGATTTCGTACTTTAATGGTGTTGCCCAACTACGACAGCATATTAAACGCACTGAACGTGTTCACGGCGTAATATTGGATGGTGGTCAAGCAGCAAATATTATTCCTGATTATACACATGCACGTTTTTATACTAGAGCAACATCGCGTAAAGCGTTAGATATTTTAACAACGAAAGTAAGTCAAATCGCCAAAGGTGCAGCGATTCAAACCGGTTGTGATTACGAATTTGGTCCTATTCAAAATGGAGTCAACGAATTTATTAAAACACCTAAACTGGATGAACTATTCGAAAAATTTGCGACTGACTTAGGTGAAAATGTAAGTCATGATGACTTTGGTTATGGCTCAACGGATACAGGTAATGTAAGTCATGTTGTTCCAACAATTCATCCGCATATCAAAATAGGTTCTAGAAATTTAGTAGGTCACACACATAGGTTCCGTGAAGCTGCAGCAAGTCATCAAGGAGATCAAGCATTAATCAGAGGTTCAAAAATACTGGCATTAATGGGTCTTGAACTAATAATAAATAAACCATTGTTCGATGAAATTGTCGATCAATATAAATATACGAAGGAGCACAAAAAATGAGTAGCCCTAAAACACTACAACCAAAATTATCATTGAGTGATTTGTATGATTCAAATGTAGTTTATTCTTCTCGTCCGTCTTATTTAGCGAATCCATGGTTGGAAGCTGAGGAACATCAGTCTAATTTTTTAACAGCACGTGAATTAATCATTGCAAACCAACTACCCGTCATTGTGCATAAAGCAAGTGTGACAGATAAAATCCAACAATTATTTGAAATGATAGGTAAAGATATGCCTGAAAATATTTATTCATTTGAAGATCGACAAACATATGAACGTTTGCTTAAAGATATTGCACACACTCAAAATAAAAAAATATATTTCCAATATATACATGAAGAATCGGTCGTGAATAAAAAACATTACGCATTAGACAAGGACATTTTTGTTGCGTTAAATAATAAATCACGCATACCAGAGTGGACGAATTTTAAGCAATTACCTAAAAGAGAAATCGTAAAGATGGAGGAATTCGAAACAAAAATTAAGGAATGGGACTTTCCTTTCGTTTTAAAACCTGGCGATGAATTACCAACAGCAGGTGGTTATGGTGTGATGATTTGTTACAACAACACAGATTTAGCAAAGGCTAAAGCACGTATTAAGAAAGCTGAAGATGCAACCCAAACGATGATTATTGAACAAATGATTGAAGCGGTAGCAAATTACTGTGTACAATTTGCATACTCTGAGCAAAGAGGCATACAATACATCGGAACTTCTGAGCAACTCACTGACAAATATGGACATTATAACGGCAATCACAATTCTATAGATGTTCCTGAAAAAGTTATTCAAGCTGGTAGAGAAATTATGGAAATTGGCGTTTCTAAAGGTTACTTTGGTGTTGCAGGCTTTGACTTGCTATTAGATAAAAATGGGGATATCTTTGCAATCGATTTAAATTTCAGACAAAATGGTTCAACGAGTATGCTCTTATTAGAGCCGTTATTAACTCAAGGTTTCCATAAGTTTTACAGTTATATCGCACCTTGTGATAACACGCATTTCTTCAATACAATAAAGAAATATGTCGCACGAGGTGTATTGTTACCTCTGTCTTATTATGACGGTGATTGGTATAAAGATGATGATGTTAAATCGCGTTTTGGTTGTATATGGCATGCTGAAAATCAAGCAGAGGTAGAAAAGTTAGAAAGACAATTTTTAAAAGAATTAAATGCAAATAACAAATAATATCTATTTAATTGTAAATAATTAACAATTAAAGTAATTTAAAAAATAAATGAATACAGTAAATCACTAATTGACGCGTATAGTTGTGTCGTTTATATTTTCAATGTAAGCAAATTTAAAAATGAATAGAAGGTGTAAACATGTCTTACAAAGAAAGTTCATTTTTCAAAGATATTTTAGTGAATGAAGTTTTTTATGTAGCAGTAAAATCTAAAGAGCTCGTGCGAGTTGAACGTGATGGGAAAAACGTTGTTATAGCATGGTCAGACAAAACAATGGCAAAAACATATTTAGAACAAGAAGATGTGGACGTCGACAAGATTAAAAGACTAGATGTCGATCGCTTTGTGACGTATGAGCTAGATGATTTCTTCACAAAAGATGAAGAGATTTTAATGAATCCAACATCAAAAAATGACGGGGAATTTATTAATATTTATAAAGCGACAAATGAACTTATGTCAGATTTAGATAATGTTCGTGTGAAAGAGTTTGTCAAAGATGTAGCTAAAGATGATTTAGTATTTGGTTTAACTAACAAAAATCAAAACCAATTCATTATGATTAGCGATGAAACACATCAACGTCCACAAATTATGCCTGTTTGGAGTATTAAAAGTAGAGCTGAAAAAGTACGAAACGCAGACTTTGAAGAATGTGATTTAATAGAAGTTGAAGGCGAAGTTTTCGGTGAATGGCTTGATAACTTAAGAGATGATGATAAAGCAGTAGCCATTGATTTGAAACCAGGCGTTATTGGGACAGTAGTATCGGCGCAAAAGTTAGCTGATCAACTTACGTTTTAATAAAAAAGCGATTGTAATTTGAAGCTATAATTAAACAAAAAGAATTTGGGAATTTAGAAAAACCACCTTACAAGTTTCATTAATCTTGTGAGGTGGCTTTTTATATTAATTATTTAGATAGATGTATAGAGCCTAGTGCACCTGAGAATGCGCCATGTTCGATATAGTATGGTGTAAAACCGCGTAACACTGTATAATTTTCAACGACTTCACGTAATAATTGGTTGTTGCTAAAAGATGAACCGATATAGGCTACATTTTTCGTTTGATACTCTCTTGCTAATGTAATTGCCATCGTCGTAACAACTTCACCGACGACACCGATAACTGAGGCTAATTTATCTGCATCAGTGAAAGTTTTATCTAAATGATGTAATACATGTCCAAAGTTTGCGGCAGTTAAATCCCCAGAGATAGGTGGTTCACTACCTTGATATACATGTTTAACCTTTAAATCTATAATTTCACGATCGCCTTGTTGTGCGAGGTTCGTCAATTGTGTGTAATCATCAATTCCAGTTAATAAATAACCTAACCCTTGAATCATACCTCCACCAGTACCAACGCCGCCTACACGTTGCTGAGATTTACCATCTGTATAATGTAGTGATGTCCCTGTTCCTACATTTGCAAATATGTAATCAGTTAAATGATGACCTTGTTCGTTTAACAACATTTCTAACCCTTTTGATGATGCGTCAAACTCGACGTGAACATTGGATGCACAATCAAGTTTGCTACTAATTGAAGCGGCTTGCCCACCTGTTAAGTTAATATCTTCACATTGTTGTTGGTTCAACCAGTTGATAACTTTATCTATTTCAGTCGTAAGCATAGTTTCATACTGGCGTTCACCATTTTGTTCTTTAACAATTTTAATAAGCGTTCCACCAGCATCGACACCAATTTTCATTTGATAGCCTCCTAGAATGATTTTACATTACATCTAATAATATAATAAAATAGAGAAAAATCAACACGAAATTGTAAAGGGAGCGATAGGTAAATGATTCAATTAAGTCCATTTATTAAAGTGAACGATGTAGAGGAAGCTGTTAATTTTTATAAAAATGCGTTTGGCGGGGAAATAAAGAAATTAAACGAAACGAATGGTCATTTATTACATGCTGAATTACATGTAAATGAAACAATCGTTATTCACATTTCAAGTACATATGGACGTGAATGGAGTAATGACAATACGAATGTGATTTTAACATTTGATAACTTAGATGAACAAAAGCAAACGTATGAAGCATTAAGTGAAGCGGGCGATCCACACATGCCACTTGAAAAAACTTTCTTTAATGCGATGCATGGACAAGTTAAAGATAAGTATGAAGTGAACTGGTTAATGAATTGCTTTTTAAATTAATGATGCTTAATAAATGGAATATTTATGATAACTTGGGGTATTGATAGATTATTAAATTAAACTAGGGGATTGACGATGTTGATAAAAAAACAATTCGAAGATATAACAGTTCAACCATATGAGGAAAATTTTAAAGAAGCGTTATTGGGATTTAAACTTAATGAACGTCAACAGATTTACTCTTCGTTGCCAAAAGATGTACTAGATGATGCATTAAATGATGAAAATAGAATTCCAAATGTTGCCTTAAACGACCAAGGGGAAGTTGTAGGTTTCTTTGTACTACATAAACATTATCAACATGAAGGTTATGAAACGCCTAATCATGTCGTGTATGTGCGTTCTTTATCTGTAAATGAAAAATACCAAGGTCATGGGTATGGAACAAAGATGATGATGTATTTACCTCAATATGTTCAAGCTTTGTTCCCAGATTTTAACCACCTTTATCTTGTCGTAGACGCTGAAAATACTGGTGCATGGAACGTTTATGAACGCGCAGGTTTTATGCATACGGCAACCAAGGAAGAGGGGCCATTAGGTAAAGAAAGACTTTACTACTTAGATTTAGATTCTAAATATGTATCGTCATTAAAGCTTATGCCCAATGAGGAAGCAACACCTTATGATATTTATATTATAGATTTGATTAAAGATAATGAAAAAGTTGGTTTTATCGCTGTAGAACAACATGAACAACGCATGAATATTTCAAAAGTAGAAGTAAATAAAGACCAGCGAAACAAAGGGATTGCTGAGAGCGCTTTAAGACAACTTTCGACTTATGTTAGAAAGCACTTTAAAGACGTTAATAAACTTTCAATTACATTATACGGTGAAAATAATGAATTAAAACCGTTATGTATGAATAGTAACTTCGTAGAAATCGATGCTGCCGATGACTTTGTCGTTTTTGAAAAATATATAAATTATTAATTGACATTGATAAATTGCACATTGTCATTTATAATTTAGATTTGTTATGATGACTTAAGATAAAAGATCTGAATGGGATAAATGCCATTGAAAGGAAGAATAGTTGATATGAAAATTCAAGATTATACAAAAGAAATGGTTGATGAAAAATCTTTTATTGATATGGCCTATACTTTGTTGCATGAAAAAGGCGATACAATGAATTTATATGATATTATTGATGAGTTTAAAGCTATTGGACATTATAATGATGATGAAATTGAAGATCGTATCGTACAGTTCTATACGGACTTAAATACAGATGGTCGTTTCTTAAACGTTGGTGAGAATATTTGGGGATTACGCGACTGGTATTCAGTTGACGATATTGAAGAGAAGATTGCACCAACAATTCAGAAGTTTGATATTCTTGATGACGAAGACGAGGAAGATAAGAACTTAAAGTTACTTGGTGAAGATGATAATGATGAAGATGATGATATACCTAAAGTTACAGAAGACCAAGAAACTTTAAATGACCCGGAAGATCCAGAAGAAAACAAAGTGGATCAAGTCGAAGAGGAAATTGATGAATCAGATATCGTTATCGATGAAGATGACGAAGAGGACGAAGACGATCTTGAAGAAGATGATTATGAAGAGGAAGAAGAAGATTCTAAGCAAGAATAAATCATAAAATAAATATAATCATTTAATTGACTTTTCTTGTGAAAGTGATAGAATTTTATTCGGGCTCCTTTAATTAGGACGACGTGTATAAAACATATACGCTCCCCCTTACTATGATGTGAGAGGGAGCGATTTTTTTATTTTATAACAAAAAACATTGGTAAATATGTATGTATTTTATAAATTATTGAAAAGCACCTAGCGTCAATTTTTTCGATATGCATTTCATTATTCAAAATGCGTTTGTAAAAGCGTTTGGGTTTTAGAGTAAATGTTAATTTTCAGTTTAAAAGAAATTCCAATCATGATTATAGTAATAGTTTAACTTTTTGTTTTTATTTATAGGAGGCATATTATGACAAAATTTATTTTTGTAACAGGTGGGGTTGTATCTTCCTTAGGAAAAGGTATTACTGCTGCATCTTTAGGTAGATTATTAAAAGATAGAGGATTAAAGGTAACTATTCAAAAGTTCGACCCTTATTTAAATGTTGACCCGGGAACGATGAGCCCCTACCAACATGGTGAGGTATTCGTAACCGATGATGGTGCAGAAACAGACTTAGATTTAGGACATTATGAAAGATTTATCGACATTAATTTGAACAAATATTCAAACGTAACAGCGGGTAAAGTTTATTCACACGTGTTGAAAAAAGAACGTCGTGGCGATTATCTAGGTGGTACAGTTCAAGTTATCCCTCATATCACAAATGAAATTAAAGAACGTTTATTACTTGCTGGTGAGAGTACAAACGCTGATGTGGTTATTACTGAAATCGGTGGAACTACAGGTGACATTGAATCATTACCATTTATCGAGGCGATTAGACAGATACGTAGCGATTTAGGGCGCGACAATGTGATGTACTTACACTGTACGTTATTACCATATATTAAAGCTGCTGGTGAAATGAAGACGAAACCAACACAACACAGTGTGAAAGAGCTACGTGGTTTAGGTATTCAACCAGATCTCATCGTTGTGCGTACAGAGTATGAAATGACTGCCGATTTAAAAGATAAGATTGCTTTATTCTGTGACATTAATAAAGAGAGCGTTATTGAATGTCGTGACGCTGAATCATTATATGAAATTCCATTACAATTAAGTAAACAAGATATGGATGATATTGTTATCGAAAGACTAGCGTTAAATCCGAAGTACGATACACAATTAGATGATTGGGAAAACTTATTAGATACAGTAAACAATTTAGATGGCACGATTAAGATAGGATTAGTAGGTAAATATGTAAGCCTACAAGATGCTTATTTATCAGTTGTTGAATCGTTAAAGCATGCGGGTTATCCATTCAAAAAAGATGTTGAAGTTAAATGGATTGATTCGAGTGAAGTAACAGATGATAATGTTGCTGAATATTTAGCAGATGTTGATGGCGTTTTAGTGCCTGGTGGCTTTGGTTTCCGTGCAAGTGAAGGGAAAATATCAGCGATAAAATATGCACGTGAAAATAATGTGCCATTCTTTGGTATTTGTCTAGGCATGCAACTAGCGACAGTTGAGTACGCAAGAAATGTACTTGGTTTAGAAAATGCCCACTCAGCAGAATTAGACCCAAATACGCCTTACCCAATTATTGACTTATTGCCAGAGCAGAAAGATATTGAAGATTTAGGCGGGACTTTAAGATTAGGTCTTTATCCATGTCATATTAAAGAAGATACTTTAGCTTATAACATCTACAACAAATTAGATATTGAAGAAAGACACCGCCATCGTTATGAATTCAATAATGAATATAGAGAAAAGTTAGAATCTAATGGAATGGTCTTTTCAGGAACAAGTCCGGATGGCCGATTAGTGGAAATGATTGAAATACCTAAAAATGATTTCTTTGTGGCATGTCAATTCCATCCTGAATTTTTATCAAGACCGCAACGACCTCAACCAATCTTTAAAGCATTCGTTGAAGCGGCAATGAACAAACAAAAATAGTTATTTTGAATTAATTAGATTTGAAATACTAGCTTATAATAAAAACGATGATTTCTACTGAGAAATGTAGAAATCATCGTTTTTTGTTTTTCAAAATAAATAAGAGGTTAGTTCAATATACACGTGTATTACAAATCTAAATCTCGAATCATCTCTACCATTTGTGTGTAGATTTCGTAATAAATATAATGAAAAGCGATAGGGTGTGGTTCCACTACTTTATCGTAATCTTCTGTAAATACGATAGGTCTTGGTGAACTTAAGTTGACGAAGTGGAATAAGTGATCCGGAAATTCAATATTTTTAGGTTTATTACATATGAGAACAAAATCAGTGTCTTCTTTAATTAAAGCATTAACATCTTCTTCTACCTGCTCAGTGTAAAATGGTGCAAATAATAATACACGATCAGTCGTGTCTAATTGGTGGAAATCAGATAATGTTTCAAGTGCTTTACTAGATTTTAGTTGTTCTTTGCTGTTGAGTATATAAGATTCATAAAACTTTAAATCGTCATAACCTTTAATATAAACATGACCTTCACCGCCGATAGCCTGAATCAGACATTGACTCGCCATTTGAACATCTATACTTTGATCTTCTATACGGTTAAAAATACCGGTTAATTGAGTAGTTAATATTTTCGACATCGTTTACCTCCATTCCTACATTTATCTATTGTAAAAAACGTACGTGTCGATTGCAATATTATGCATGTTTCTGAAATAAAGATAAAGACAACAGTAAAATTAAAAACGCTTTCAAAGATACTGAATAATGCAAAAAGTTTATTAATTTGGTATAATGATTTTGTAAAATTATGTGCATAATGCACCAAGGAGGAACTTTCATGCCTTTAGTTTCAATGAAAGAAATGTTAATAGATGCAAAAGAAAACGGTTATGCAGTTGGTCAATATAACTTAAATAACCTAGAATTTACACAAGCAATTTTAGAAGCTTCACAAGAAGAAAATGCGCCAGTTATCTTAGGTGTATCAGAAGGTGCTGCTCGTTACATGGGTGGTTTCTACACAGTTGTTAAAATGGTTGAAGGATTAATGCATGATAAAGAAATCACTATTCCAGTTGCAATCCACTTAGACCATGGTTCTAGTTTCGAAAAATGTAAAGAAGCAATCGACGCTGGATTCACTTCAGTTATGATTGATGCTTCTCATGAACCATTTGAAGACAATATTGAAATCACTTCAAAAGTGGTAGAATATGCACATGCAAACGGTGTTTCAGTTGAGGCTGAATTAGGTACAGTTGGTGGACAAGAAGATGACGTCGTTGCAGATGGTGTAATTTACGCTGATCCAAAAGAATGTCAAGAACTTGTTGAAAGAACAGGAATCGATACATTAGCACCTGCATTAGGTTCAGTACATGGACCATATAAAGGCGAACCTAAATTAGGATTTAAAGAAATGGAAGAAATTGGTGCATCAACTGGTTTACCACTTGTATTACATGGTGGAACTGGTATCCCAACGAAAGATATTCAAAGAGCTATTCCATACGGTACAGCTAAAATTAACGTAAACACTGAAAATCAAATTGCTTCAGCAAAAGCAGTACGTGAAACATTAAATAAAGATCAAGATATGTACGATCCTCGTAAATATTTAGGTCCTGCACGTGAAGCGATTAAAGCAACAGTTATTGGAAAAATTAAAGAATTTGGTACTTCAAACCAAGCAAAATAAATTTCAAACTTTAAATCAAACCGATGTTATCTATTATATAAAGATGACATCGGTTTTTTATTTTATAGGTAGTCTTTATTCAAAATTATACTTACAAAATTTATACATTAGTGGATGGTTTATTTTATAAATTTCAATATTTTATACTAATCACTATTTAAATTTTTAAACTCTGATGTATTACATAAATGTTGTATGAAAAAACATAAATTTATGATTTAATTTATGCTCCATTGGGAAAAAGTAAGTAGATAAATATATCAATTTACATAAAGCTTTATATTGATCGTTACAAAACAAAATACCATATGTTTTACAAAGCGAATCGATATAATTTATAATTCATACGTATTATAAAATAGAAAATCGAATGATAGGTAAAGGAGAACAAAACGAATGGTTCAAGAAGTGATTAAAATTAGAGGTGGTCAAACACTTAACGGTAATGTGGATATCCATGGGGCAAAGAATAGTGCAGTAGCAATTATTCCAGCAACAATTTTAGCAGAAGAACAAGTGACTATTGATGGGTTACCACAAATTTCAGATGTAGAAACTTTAGTAAGTCTATTAGGTGATTTGAATATTAAAACTGATTTAGATGGAACAACGCTTAATGTGGATCCAACTCAAATTGAAAATACTTCATTGCCTAATAATAAAGTAGAATCATTGCGTGCATCTTATTATATGATGGGCGCATTGTTAGGTCGATTTAAGAAATGTGTGATTGGCCTTCCAGGTGGCTGTCAATTAGGACCAAGACCAATTGATCAACATATCAAAGGTTTCAAAGCATTGGGTGCCACAATTGATGAATCAAGTGACTCTTCAATGAAAATTGAAGCAGAAAAGTTAACAGGCGCTAATATTTATTTAGATATTGTAAGTGTTGGTGCAACGATTAACATCATGTTAGCTGCAGTTCGCGCTGAAGGACAAACTAAATTAGAAAATGCAGCAAAAGAACCTGAAGTGGTAGACGTTGCTAACTTCTTATCTAGTTTAGGTGCCGATATTAAAGGTGCAGGAACATCAACAATTAAGATTAATGGCGTTGATCGTTTACATGGTTCTAGACACCAAGTTATTCCTGATCGTATAGAAGTAGGAACTTATATGTGTATTGCTGCAGCAAGTGGCGAACAAATGCGAATCAATAATATTATACCTACGCACGTAGAATCACTAATCGTTAAACTAAAAGAACTCGGTGTAGATTTAGAAGTCGGAGAAGACTATGCTGTAATAAATAAAAGTGATGCGTTCAACAGTGTTGACATCAAAACGCTAGTTTATCCTGGCTTTGCTACAGACTTACAACAACCGATTACACCATTATTATTCAAAGCAGATGGTGTTTCATTTGTAACAGATACAATCTATCCTGCACGTTTCAAACACGTGGATGAATTAAAAAATATGGGTGCAAATATTGAGGCTGATCAAGGCACTGCAACAGTTAAACCTTCTACACTAACAGGTACTGATGTGTATGCAAGTGACTTACGTGCTGGTGCATGCTTAATTGTCGCTGGATTACTAGCTGAAGGCGTAACGACGATTCATAACGTTAAATATATCCATAGAGGCTATGCAAATATTGTTGACACATTAAATGGATTAGGCGCAGATATTTGGACAGAAGAAATTTAAAATCTATGGTATAATAAGTATACTCTAGTTAAGATACATGTATCTTAAAGATTATAGTGATATGAGGTGATTACCATGGAGGTTTGCCCTTATCTAGAAAAGACCTTTAAAATTTTAGGGAGAAGTTGGAACGGTCTTATCATAAATTATTTATCTAGATGTACAGAAAGATCTGCGCATTTTTCAGATATGAAACGTGATTTAAAAACAATAACGCCACGTGCACTTAGTCTCAAGTTGACTGAACTTAGTGAATGGGGACTCGTTGAAAAGAAGATTATTTCTAAAAGTCCATTGAACATTTCGTATCAATTAACTGACAAAGGTTATGCATTAGCTGAGGCGCTCGTTCCAATTGAAGACTGGGCACACGATCATTTGGATTTGGAAGAAAACTAAATATATTGTTTTATTGTAAGGTAGGCCATATTAGTACTTTGTTATGGTCTGCCTCTTTTGTATTGGAACTTAATATTCAGCTCATAGATGAGATGGATTTTTTTCATTAACTATATGTTGAAACACTGCAAATACAGTCATGTAAAGGGATTCACAATGTTTGCATGAGCAGAAAAGTTTAAATATAAAATTGATAGGTTAGAATAAAAGTAACGATATAGACAAAAGGAGTGAATGTACGATGAGAAATTTCACTAAACAATATATTGATGGTGAATGGGTAGAAAGCGCTAGTGGAGAAACTTTAGATGTTATCAACCCAGCTACCGAAGAAGTGGCAGGCACAATTGCTAAAGGTAACGAAGACGATGTAAATAAAGCTGTAGAAGCTGCAGATAGAGTTTATGTAGAGTTTAGAAATACAAGTGTCAAAGAAAGACAAGATTTACTAGATAAGATTGTTAAAGAATATGAGAATAGAAAGCAAGATATTATAGAAGCAATTACAGATGAGTTAGGTGCACCATTGTCAGTTTCTGAAAATGTCCACTATCAAATGGGCTTAAATCATTTCACAGCTGCAAGAGATGCTTTAAATGACATGGAATTTGAAGAAAGACGTGGAGACGATTTAGTAGTTAAAGAAGCAATCGGTGTAGCAGGACTTGTTACGCCTTGGAACTTCCCTACGAACCAAACTTCATTAAAACTAGCAGCTGCATTTGCAGCAGGTAGTCCAGTAGTATTAAAACCTTCAGAAGAAACACCATTTGCAGCTATTATTTTAGCTGAAATCTTTGACAAAGTAGGCGTACCTAAAGGTGTGTTTAACCTAGTAAATGGTGACGGCGCTGGAGTAGGAAATCCATTAAGTGAACATCCTAAAGTTAGAATGATGTCATTCACTGGTTCAGGCCCTACAGGATCAAAAATCATGCAAAAAGCTGCTGAAGATTTCAAAAAAGTATCACTTGAATTAGGTGGTAAATCACCTTATGTTATTTTAGATGATGCAGATGTTGAAGAAGCAGCAAAAGCAGCTACAAGTAAAGTTGTAAACAATACGGGGCAAGTTTGTACAGCAGGTACGAGAACATTAGTACCTGAAAGCATGAAACAAGATTTCTTAACAGCAGTTAAAGAACAATTTAGTAAAGTTAAAGTTGGAGACCCTCGTGAAGAAGGCACAGAAGTTGGTCCTATTATTAGTAAAAAACAATATGACCAAGTTCAATCATATATTGATAAAGGTGTAGAAGAAGGTGCCGAATTATTCTTCGGTGGCCCTGGTAAACCTGAAGGATTAGATAAAGGTTATTTCGCTCGCCCAACAATCTTTAATAACGTTGAAAATAGCATGACTATTGCTCAAGAAGAAATATTTGGTCCAGTAATGTCTATCATCACATACAATGATGTGGATGAAGCTATTAAGATTGCTAACGATACTAAATATGGACTAGCAGGTTATGTATTCGGTAAAGATAAAGAAACATTGCATAAAGTTGCACGTTCTATCGAAGCTGGAACAGTAGAAATTAACGAAGCAGGACGTAAACCAGACTTACCATTCGGTGGTTATAAACAATCTGGTCTAGGTCGTGAATGGGGCGATTACGGAATCGAGGAATTCTTAGAAATCAAATCAATCGCTGGTTATTACAAATAATAAAAGAGAAGGGGTAGCACCCTTCTTTTTTTATGCATTAATTTATCTAGTCAAAAAAATTAATTTATGGTATATTTTTAATGCAAATATTTTAATATTATATTTGTATTAATAGAAATAAGATATTTATTTCTGTTGAATTTTTTTAATAAATACATCGCTATAATATAGCGGTGTTTTTTTATCGGAGGTGGACTAGACAAAAACGGATTATAGAGCAATATTTATTTAACCATCAATAAATAAATGTGGAAAAACAATAAATTCATACATGCAATGAAAGTATTATATTGCATTATTTATAAACTGAATCTTTATAAGAGGAGTGTCTCAATGGAACATATAGATGAGGAAGAATATAGGCAGATTACTGAAACAATATTACTCGCAGGACGAATTTTGCTAGAATCTGGCGCTGAAACGAGTCGTGTTGAAGAGACGATCTTTTCGATGGCTAGAAATTTTGGTTATTATCATTGCGAAGCTTATGTTATAAGTAACATTATTAATGTTTCATTAGAAGAAGGTAGAGCACCTAAGATTGTACGTATTCAAGCGAACACAACAGATTTAAGAAAAATATATGAAGTTAATCTCGTAGTAAAAAGAATCATCCACCAAGAAATTGATACGTTCGAAGCGGAGAAAATATTGAAAAAAATTGACGAAAAGACCCCAATGTATAGTTTCATATATAAAGTCTTATTAGCCGGGTTGATTTCATTTTGTTTCCTTTATTTACAAGGTGGAGAATGGATAAACACGCCAAGTGCAGTAATCGCTGGAATGGCAGGTTTCGCTATTGCAGAAGGAATAAAAACGAAAACTTTAGTACTCTTCATCCCTGACTTTATAGGCGCCATTGCTATCGGTGTATTGGTTACATTAGGACATGCGCTTACCCCAGATTCGAAATTAACTCCAGTACTAGTTGCAGGTATTATGCCAATCGTACCCGGTGTGTTAATTACTTCAGCGATACAAGATTTATTCAGTCGTCACATGTTAACTTTTACAGCAAAATTATTACAAGCAATCGTGATCAGTTTCGCTATCGGGTCAGGACTTGCTGTATCATTACTATTTAAATAGAGGAGGCTAGTTGCAATGACATTACTTTTACATATTGTATTAAGTTTTTTAACGTCATTTGCTTTCAGCTTTATATACAACAGCCCTAAACGTACATTCGTTTACTCAGGTCTTGCTGGTTGTTGTGGTTATATGGCTTCGTACTTAGTAGAAACGTATTTTGGTATAGACAGTATTTATTCAAAATTCATTGGAAGTTTAGCACTTGGTTGTGTGAGTCAAATCTTGGCGCGTAAGTTCAAGGTGCCTGTTATATCATTCTTAGTAACAGGTTTAATACCATTAGTGCCAGGTAGTATTATTTCACGCGCAACACAAAAGTTAATCCAACTCAATTTTGGAACTGCTACTCCAATTTTTATTGAAGGTATGTTAATTGCAAGTTCAATCGCTTTAGGTTTATTAATTTCAAACCAAATTGCGAAAATGCTAGGTTTCAACCAAGTTACTAAGGAAGATTATTACCCAAACTAATATACTTTTACGATATTATGACACAATGACTTTTTAGAAAAAGTATTCATAAATATTTATAAAAAGAAGCGATGAGGCTGGGACAAGAATAGTTGTCTCAGCTTCTTTGTTAACTAGTAGGACTATGAAATCTCAATTAGAAAATTCGATTTCTGTCTCACTTCCATCGTTTTTTTAATTCTAAAACATTACCTTTTTAAACTGGTATTACGTGAAGAATCGATAGGGTACATTAAAAATTAAATAAAAGTAAAATTTTGATATATTCCTCATTTAAAATTAAAGAACGATATAAATATGTAATTATTAGCATGTGTATCTATTTTACTCGAATCTGAAAAGTATAATGCTTACAGAAATACATTTTGTATTTAAATAGAAAATTTGCTATAGTTAGAAAAGTAAATAACGGACATAGCTCGTTATTTAAATACTTATTTATGAAATGGGTGCAATTTAATGCCTGAAAAAGAACGAACATCACCTCAATACGAATCGTTCCACGAGTTATATAAAAATTACACTACAAAAGAGCTCACTCAAAAAGCTAAATCTCTTAAACTTTCAAATTACAGTAAACTTAATAAAAAAGAACTTGTATTAGCTATCATGGAAGCACAAATGGAAAAAGATGGTAACTATTACATGGAAGGTATTTTAGATGATATCCAACAAGATGGATATGGCTTTTTAAGAACTGTAAATTATTCTAAAGGTGAAAAAGATATTTACATTTCGGCTAGCCAAATTCGTCGTTTTGAAATTAAACGCGGTGACAAAGTAACTGGTAAAGTAAGAAAGCCGAAAGATAATGAAAAGTATTATGGTTTACTACAAGTTGACTTTGTAAATGATGAAAATGCAGAAGAAGTAAAAAAACGCCCGCATTTCCAAGCGTTAACACCGTTATATCCTGAAGAACGTATTATGTTAGAAACATCTTCAAACAGTTACTCTACACGTATCATGGATTTAATTACGCCTATTGGTCTGGGGCAAAGAGGTTTGATTGTCGCACCGCCTAAAGCAGGTAAAACATCGTTATTAAAAGAAATTGCCAATGCAATTGCGACAAATAAACCCGATGCGGAGTTATTTATTCTATTGGTAGGAGAACGACCAGAAGAAGTAACTGACATAGAACGCTCCGTAGAATCAGCAGAAGTTGTACATTCAACATTTGATGAACCGCCACAACACCATGTTAAAGTGGCTGAGTTATTACTAGAACGTGCCAAACGATTAGTTGAAATTGGTAAAGATGTCATTATTTTAATGGATTCTATTACACGTTTAGCACGTGCATACAATCTCGTCATCCCACCAAGTGGTCGTACACTATCAGGTGGTTTGGATCCAGCGTCATTACATAAGCCTAAAGCATTTTTCGGTGCTGCCCGAAATATCGAAGCAGGTGGAAGTATGACTATCCTTGCTACGGCATTAGTAGATACAGGATCACGTATGGATGATATGATTTACGAAGAATTTAAAGGAACAGGAAATATGGAGTTACATCTCGATCGAAAACTTGCAGAGCGTCGCATATTCCCTGCCATCGACATAGGTCGCAGTTCTACAAGAAAAGAAGAACTATTAATATCTAAGAAAGAACTTGAATCGTTATGGCAGTTACGTAACATTTTCACTGATTCTATTGATTTCACTGAGCGTTTTGTACGTAAATTGAAACGTACTGACAATAACAAACAATTCTTTGAACAATTACAGAAGTCTGCAGAAGAAAGCACGAAGACAGGAAAGCCTATAATTTAAATTCATACCTATTGACATGTGACTAAGAAGTTTGAAATAGGGTTGCTTTTTAAAATTATAGCCTTTATAATTGGTTAGTATTGAGTAAAGCACTCACAAAATAACTCTGTTCCAGATGGTTCAGGGCAAAGGAGCTGAAAATAATGAAACAAAATATTCATCCCGAATACCACACAGTAATCTTTTTAGATACAACTACAGATTACAAATTCTTAAGTGGTTCAACTAAAACATCATCAGAAACTATGGAATGGGAAGATGGCAACGAATACCCAGTAATTCGTTTAGACGTATCTTCAGATTCACACCCATTCTACACAGGTCGTCAAAAATTCGCTGCTGCGGATGGTCGAGTGGAACGTTTCAACAAGAAATTCGGTTACAAATCAAAAAACAACTAATTTGTTGTATTCAAAAAGCATTCTCAATCAATGGGAATGCTTTTTTTATGATGCATATAACGTAAAATGTAAATGATTGCTACATTTTAAATTTATACATAAAACATCAAGATATCTGTGAAAATCTCGTATTTCGATTTTAAAATATGATATAATGAATCGATTATGTTTTGAAAAAGGTGGAACGTATCATGTATGAGACACATCATTCCGGGTGGATTGAATGTATTACGGGTAGTATGTTTAGTGGGAAATCTGAAGAACTGATTCGTCGATTGAGACGTGGATTATACGCTAAGCAAAAAGTGGTCGTATTTAAACCAGCAATCGATGACCGCTATCATAAAGATAAGATTGTTTCTCATGATGGCAATGAAATAGAAGCAATCAATATTTCATCAGCGGCCGAAATTATGAAACACGATTTATCAGATGTTGATGTTATCGGTATAGATGAAGTACAATTTTTTGAAAAAAATGTAGTACATATCATAGAACAATTAGCTAAAAAAGGACATCGTGTGATTACAGCAGGATTGGACATGGATTTTCGTGGTGAGCCTTTTGAACCTATTCCAGAGTTATTGGCAGTTAGTGAAGAAGTCATTAAATTACGTGCTGTCTGTGCAGTTTGTGGTGCTTCCGCAAGTCGTACGCAAAGGTTGATAGACGGTCATCCCGCCAAAGTTGATGACCCGGTAATCTTAGTAGGTGCAAATGAAAAGTATGAACCAAGGTGTCGCGCGCACCATATCGTTACACCAAGTGATAATGATAAGGAGGAAATGTAGTGTTTGATCAATTAGATATAGTAGAAGAAAGATATGAACAATTAAATGAGATGTTAAGTGACCCTGAAGTTGTCAATGATCCAGATAATTTACGTAAATATTCTAAAGAACAAGCTGATTTACAAAAAACAGTAGAGGTTTATAGAGAGTATAAACAAGTTAAGGAAGATTTATCAGACATTGACGAAATGATAAGAGAAACTAAAGACAAAGACGAGTTAGATATGCTCAAAGAAGAAAGTCAATCTTTAAATAGTCGTGTGCCTGGTTTAGAAGAGGAATTAAAAATGTTATTAATTCCTAAAGATCCTAACGATGATAAAAACGTTATCGTAGAAATTCGTGCAGCAGCTGGTGGTGACGAAGCGGCTATTTTTGCTGGTGATTTATTTAGAATGTATTCACGTTACGCAGAATCTCAAAATTATAAAACAGATATCGTAGAAGTTGCTGAAAGTGACCATGGAGGTTACAAAGAAATCAGTTTCTCTGTTTCAGGTGAAGATGCATTTAGTAAATTAAAATATGAAAATGGGGCGCACCGTGTACAACGTGTACCGGAAACGGAATCAGGTGGTCGTATCCATACTTCTACAGCTACTGTTGCCGTTTTACCTGAAGTTGAAGATGTTGAAATCGAAATACGTAACGAAGATATTAAAATCGATACGTACCGTTCAAGTGGTGCAGGTGGTCAGCACGTCAATACAACAGACTCAGCAGTACGTATTACCCATTTACCAACAGGTATTATTGCAACATCTTCTGAAAAATCACAAATTCAAAACCGTGAAAAAGCAATGAAAGTTTTAAAAGCCCGTTTGTATGACATGAAATTGCAAGAAGAACAACAAAAATATGCTGCTCAACGTAAGTCTGCAGTAGGTTCTGGTGACAGATCAGAACGTATTAGAACATACAATTACCCACAAAGTCGTGTAACAGATCATCGTATCGGTTTAACTTTACAGAAATTAGACCAAATCATCGAAGGTAAATTAGACGAAATCATTGATGCATTAACGGTTTCCGAACAAACTGAGAAATTGAAAGAATTAAACAATGCTGAACTATAAATCATTGTTAGGTCAGGCTCAACAGCAGTGCCTTCATAAAGGATTTGAAAAAAGTCGAGCAGAGTGGTTAATGCTCGACTTATTTCATTGGAATAAAACCGATTTGCTTTTGCATTTAAATGATGAAGTGACGGCTGAACATTTGAAACTTTATGAAAAAGCAACTGAAAGAATGCTAACTGGGGAACCGATACAATATATCGTCGGACACCAAACTTTCTATGGAGAAACATTTAAAGTTAATCAACATTGCCTCATTCCAAGGCCTGAAACTGAAGAAGTTATGTTACATTTCTTTCATCAACTTAAACATGAAGATCAAGTGGTAGATATAGGTACGGGTAGTGGTAACATTCCTATTATGCTTAAAAAATTAGACCCCACTTTGAAAGTATATGCGACTGATTTATATTCAGAACCATTAGAGATTGCAAAAGATAATGCCAAAAAACATAATACTGAAATCAACTTTCTACAAGGAGATACATTAACACCGTTATTCGAGCAAGGGCTCAAATTTAATGGTTTAATTTCAAATCCACCATATATTGATAATGAAGAAGCAAAAATGATGGAAGAAACTGTGCTTAAATACGAACCGCACCATGCATTATTTGCTGAATCACATGGTTACCAAATTTATGATCAAATATTAAGCCAACTACCAAAGGTATTATTGCCCCATGCAAAAGTTGTGTTTGAAATTGGATTCAAACAAGGAGAACAGTTAAAACAGATGATTTATGAGCGATATCCTCATTTGGAAGTGAATTTAATAAAGGATATCAATGGTAATAATCGAATTATTTCATTTGAATGGATATAAGAGTTATGCAACTTTAGTTAATTTAGAGTGCATAACTTTTTATTTTATTTTAAAATAATTATTAAATTGAAAGGATGTGAGTAAATGGATACTAAAGTTTGGGACGTTCGTGATTATCAGCAGAACTTAAATCAATATGAAAATTTAGATGAAATCAAATTAACGTTTGAACGTGGTGGTCTCGTTGCTTTGCCCACAGAAACGGTTTATGGCTTAGGTGCTGACGCTAGAAATTCATTAGCTGTTGAAAAAATATATAAAGCAAAAGGACGCCCATCGGATAATCCGCTTATTGTACATATTCATCATCGCAGACAGTTGGAAGACTTTACTGAACCAATAAACGATAAAGTTGAACTGTTAATGGAACAATTATGGCCAGGGCCAATTTCGTTTATTGTGCCATTGAAACGTGGGTTTTTATGTGAGCGAGTAAGTGGAGGATTATCTTCTATTGCAGTAAGAATGCCAAGTCATTCGATAGGAAGACAATTACTTCAATATGTCGATATGCCCATCGCAGCTCCAAGTGCTAATTTAAGTGGAAAACCCTCCCCAACCACATTTCAACATGTATATAAAGATTTAAATGGCAGGGTAGAAGGTATAGTGAATGGTGATCAAAGTGAAGAAGGGCTTGAGAGTACAGTGTTAGATTGTACGCAGTATCCTTTTAGAATTGCACGACCAGGTGCAATTACGAAATCTATGATTGAAAAGATAATTCCTGATTGCGTAGATGACCAAGAAATATTAGATAGTGAAAAACCGATCGCACCAGGAATGAAGTATAAGCATTATGCACCTGAAACGCCATTGACAATTATCAATTCATTTGAAGGTTTGGAAAATGCAAAAGATACATGGAACAATAGTGCCTTTATTGTCCCTGATGACAAACAAAGTCTTGTACCTAAGCAAGCTCAACTTATTTCTTTATGCCAAAATGAAGAAGATATAAAAACTGCTAATCACAATCTATATCACATTCTACACGACTTAGATACAAATGAGGCCATCCAAGATGCTTACATTTATGGCTTTGAAAAAAGAGACGATACGATGGCAATTATGAATCGAATGGAAAAAGCAGCAGATCATCATATAGGTAAAGGAGACAATGTATGAAAGTAATTTTTGTTTGTACAGGAAATACTTGTCGCAGTCCAATGGCAGAAAGTATGGCACGTGAGAAAATGCCGCAACATAAATTTGAATCACGAGGCATATATGCAATGGAAGGCCAACCAACCTCTTCACATACAATAGAAGTGTTAAACGCTTATCAATTACCTAAACCTACAAATAGTCAACCGTTTAAACAAGAAGACTTATCAGCGGATCTTATACTGACAATGTCAACCGCTCATAAAGAAATGTTGCTCAGTATGTCTCAAAGTGCACACAATATTTATACTTTAAATGAATATGTCGAAGAACCTTATGAAGTTGCTGATCCATTTGGTGGCACAAAAGAGGCATATGAAACAATATATAAGCAATTAGATGACTTACTGAATAAATTGAAAATTAAATTAGCACAGCGTTAATTTTGTGAAATCAGTATAAGTGTATCTTTAAATGCGTTATAATGAATGCGTGTAGCAAATTTGTTATTACATGAATTGTGTCGCATAAAGCCAATGACAGATGTCATAAAGTGATGTCAAAAAGTGGAGGTGGGAAATATGAAAGAGTTAAAGTTATTGCTTGAATCCTTAAAAGCGCAGTCATTTTTTAAACCACAAGAATTATGTGTAATAGGTTGTTCAACTTCTGAAATTATAGGTGAGAAAATAGGTACGGTAGGTTCAATGGATGTAGCCCAAGAGATTTTCACTGAACTTAAAGAAATCGAACAACAAACCGGCGTATCATTTGTATTTCAAGGTTGTGAGCACATCAATAGAGCGATAACAATTGAAAAATCTCATTTCAACCCTCTTACTATGGAACAAGTTGATGTCGTACCAGATGTGCATGCGGGCGGTAGTTTAGCCACATATGCATATCAACATATGGAAGACCCTATTGTTGTAGAACATATCAAAGTACATAAAGGTATCGATATCGGACAGACACTTATCGGCATGCATCTGCATCATGTAGCTGTCCCTGTGCGCACAGATGTAAAGCAAATTGGCCAAGCAGTTGTTACTATTGCTACTTCCAGACCTAAGAAAATAGGTGGCGAAAGAGCAAAATATAATTAATACAGAAACGAGGAATTCCAATGTCATTTATTGAAAAGCAAGATAAAGAAATTTATGAAGTGATTCAAAATGAATTCAACCGTCAAAATAATAATATCGAACTGATTGCTTCTGAAAACTTTGTATCAGAAGCGGTAATGGAAGCACAAGGTTCAGTATTAACAAACAAATATGCGGAAGGTTATCCAGGTAGAAGATATTATGGAGGCTGTGAATACGTAGACGTTTCTGAAACATTAGCAATTGAAAGAGCTAAGAAATTGTTCGGTGCTGATCATGCTAACGTACAACCACATTCAGGTTCTCAAGCAAATATGGCTGTTTATTTAGTCGCTTTAGAACATGGAGATACAGTGTTAGGTATGAACTTAAGTCATGGTGGACATTTAACACATGGTGCCCCAGTTAACTTTAGTGGTAAATCATATAATTTCGTTGAATATGGTGTAGATAAAGAAACTGAAAAAATCGACTACGATGAAGTATTAAAAGTAGCAAAAGAACATAAACCTAAACTAATTGTTGCCGGTGCTTCAGCTTATTCACGTACAATTGATTTTAAAGGTTTCAAAGAAATCGCAGACGAAGTAGGGGCTAAATTAATGGTCGACATGGCACACATTGCAGGATTAGTAGCAGCTGGCTTACATCCAAACCCAGTGCCTCATGCAGACTTTGTTACAACAACTACGCATAAAACTTTACGCGGCCCACGTGGTGGAATGATTTTATGTAAAGAAGAATATAAAAAAGAAATCAATAAAACGATTTTCCCAGGTATCCAAGGTGGACCTTTAGAACATGTTATTGCAGGTAAAGCTGTTGCATTTGGTGAAGCTTTACAAGACGACTTTAAGACATATCAACAACAAGTTATTAAAAATGCTAAAACATTAGCTGATACTTTAACTAAAGAAGGTTTCAAAGTTGTATCTGGCGGTACAGACAACCATTTAGTCTCATTAAATGTAAAGGGTTCAGTTGGTATCACAGGAAAAGTTGCTGAAGAAACATTAGATTCTGTAGGAATTACATGTAATAAAAACACAATTCCATTCGATCAAGAAAAACCATTTGTAACAAGTGGTGTACGTTTAGGAACACCTGCAGCAACAACTCGTGGTTTTGACGAAGCTGCATTTGAAGAAGTTGCTAAAATCATCAGCTTAGTTCTTAAAAACCCAGAAGACGAAAAAGCTTTAAATGAAGGTAAAGAACGCGTTAAAGCCCTAACGACGAAGCATCCTTTATATAAGTAAATAGGAGGAAAGAACAATGGGAAAAGTACATGTTTTTGATCATCCACTTATTCAACACAAATTGAGTTACATTCGTGATGTCCATACAGGTACGAAAGAATTTAGAGAATTAGTAGATGAAGTCGGAATGTTGATGGCGTACGAAGTGACACGTGATTTGGAGTTACAAGATGTGGAGATTGAGACACCTGTTACTAAAATGACTGCTAAGAGATTAACAGGTAAGAAACTCGCTTTTGTTCCTATTTTGAGAGCAGGTTTAGGCATGACACAAGGAATTTTGACATTAGTACCTGCTGCAAGAATTGGTCATGTAGGGCTTTACAGAGACCCTGAAACATTAGAGGCAGTGGAGTACTTTGTAAAGTTACCTCAGGACATTGGAGAACGTGAAATTATTGTTGTAGACCCAATGTTAGCAACTGGTGCATCTGCTATTGAAGCAATTCATTCATTGAAAAAGCGTGGAGCAAAAAATATTCGTTTCATGTGTTTAATAGCTGCACCAGAAGGTGTTGAAAAACTTCAAAACGCACATGAAGATGTTGATATCTTTATAGCGGCGTTAGATGAGAAGTTAGACGATCATGCATATATTACACCTGGATTAGGTGATGCAGGAGATCGCTTATTCGGTACGAAATAGTATTTCTTGGAGTGGAGTAGTATGAAAAAAATAATGACCATTTTCGGAACGCGACCTGAAGCAATAAAGATGGCACCGCTTGTCTTAGCATTACAGCAAGATTCAGAGTTGCAACCTGTCGTGGTAGTCACCGCACAACATAGAGAGATGTTAGACGCTGTATTGTCTCATTTTAATATCAGTCCAGATTATGATTTGGATATAATGAAAGCAAAACAATCTCTAACAGATATTACTTCTCGCATATTAACGCGCATAGATGAAGTCATTAAAGAAGAACAGCCAGATATGATTTTAGTTCATGGAGATACTACAACTACGTTTGCGGGAAGTTTAGCTGCATTTTATAACCAAACTCCGATAGGTCATGTTGAAGCTGGCTTGAGAACTGGAAATAAATACGCTCCATTTCCTGAAGAAATGAACAGGCAATTAGTAGGAGTAATGGCTGATTTGCACTTTGCTCCTACTTATATTGCTTATCGTAATTTAATAGCTGAGCAAAAAAATGACAACTCGGTTGTAGTGACAGGAAATACTGCGATTGATGCTATGAAATCAACAGTGAATCTTAACTATGATTCAGAAATCATTAAGAAAAATAACGATAAGCGAATCATTTTATTAACAGCACATAGACGTGAAAATATAGGTGAACCTATGTCACGTGTCTTTTTAGCAATCCGTGACATTGTTGATGAGTTCGAAGATGTAGTGGTCGTATATCCCGTCCACAAAAATCCAAAAGTTAGAGCTTTAGCAGAAGAATATTTATCTCAGCACCCACAGATTGAACTTATTGAACCTTTAGATGTTGTTGATTTTCACAACTTTGCTCAACATGCGTACTTTATTTTAACTGATTCTGGCGGGGTCCAAGAAGAAGCACCCTCACTCGGCAAACCTGTTCTAGTCCTACGTGATACGACAGAGAGACCTGAAGGTGTAGAAGCTGGCACTTTAAAGCTCATTGGTACCCAGAAAAATGATGTGTATCAATCTATCAAACAATTGTTGGTTGACAAAGAGATGTATCAAGAAATGAGTACAGCAAAGAATCCATATGGAGATGGCTATGCTTCTCAACGTATTTGTGAACACATCAAATATTTTTTCAATTTGACAGCAGATAAACCAAATCAATTTAAATTATATTGATAAAATGTGGCTATTTTGTGACAAATCTAAAAAGAATTTTACTAAAATTTGAATAGAATTGACACGATTTACGCCCTATATTATTATTAAAAATGTATGATTGAAATGGTTTACATTTAAGAACTGCAAAGTCGGAAAGAGGCACAAAAATGAAACGTTTCAACATCATTTTCAATCAATATATACAGTATTACATATACGGTATTATTTTACTTGTTATTGTGTATTTTTTCACATATTCACCATTTGTATTAGGTCTTTTAATTGGAACAGTTGGTTCAATGATTATCACTTTTACTTTCGAGTATTTTTTAGCAAAAGCTAAAGAGAAAGATAATATACATATTTCAACAGGCAACATTTGGAGATATCTTACAGTGATACTAGCTTGTTGCATCTGGGTCATGTTCAGAGACGTAATCAATATATTTGGTGTTATGGTGGGACTATCTCTTTCTTATATCTTGTTGATTGTCAAACCATTTATAAGAAAGTATTAAAAAATTTTATATGAAAGAGGTGAGATTATATGCAACATGAGAGCCCTCTTGCTAGTTGGAAGGTTTTTGGCATAGATATTGTTTTTAATCTATCATCTATCATGATGTTGATTATTACATCGATTATTGTTTTTGTTATCGCTATTATATGCACACGTAATCTTCAAAAACGTCCAACTGGTAAACAGAACTTTATAGAATGGGTTTTTGATTTTGTAAGAGGGATAATTGAAAGTAACATGGCATGGTCTAAAGGTGGACATTTCCACTTCTTAGCAGTGACATTAATCCTTTTCTTATTTGTCAGTAACATGCTAGGCTTACCATTCTCAATCGTGACAGGGAACACTTTATGGTGGAAATCACCAACGGCAGATCCAACAGTCACATTGACACTTTCCGTTTTAATTATATTACTTACACATTATTACGGTATTAAGATGCGCGGTACGAAAAAGTACTTTGGTAATTACACGAAACCAATTTTCTTAATGCCAATTAACATCTTCGAAGAATTCACATCTACGTTGACTTTAGGACTACGTTTGTACGGTAATATTTATGCCGGAGAGTTATTACTCACATTACTTTCAGGGCTTGTAGTACACCAATGGGCATGGGGTTGGATTATTGGTATTCCAGGATTACTGGCATGGCAAGCATTCTCAATCTTCATCGGTGCTATCCAAGCTTACATTTTCATAATGTTATCAATGGTGTATATGTCCCATAAAGTTCAGGACGACCATTAAAATAAAGAAAAAAAACTAGGAGGATTTATAAATGAATTTAATCGCAGCAGCAATCGCAATCGGCTTATCAGCACTAGGAGCAGGTATTGGTAACGGTCTTATCGTATCTAGAACAGTAGAAGGTGTAGCACGTCAACCAGAAGCACGTGGTCAATTAATGTCAATTATGTTCATCGGTATCGGTTTAGTTGAGGCACTTCCAATCCTTGGTCTTGTAATTTCATTCATCGTAATGTTCATGAAATAATTCTGTTCCAAAGACGAATGACGAGAAAGGCGAAGCCATTACAGGCTTTCGCCATTCATTTTTATTAGAGTTACGATTATATTGGATGAAAGGAGTGTCAATTTAAGTGACTGCTACGACAAATATGTTTGTACTTGGGGCTTCTGGTTCTCACCACGGTGTAGAATGGGGAACTACCATAGTTACATTAGCGACGTTTATCATTTTACTTTTATTATTAAAGAAATTTGCTTGGGCACCATTAAAAGAAGTCATGGATAAGCGTGAACGTGACATCAATAAAGATATTGATGACGCGGAACAAGCTAAAATCAATGCACAAAAACTAGAAGAACAAAACAAACAAACACTAAAAGAAACACAAGAAGAGGTTCACAGAATTATAGAGGAATCTAAAATTCAAGCACGTCAACAACACGAAGAAATCATTCACGAAGCGAACATCAGAGCGAATGGTATGATTGAAACAGCACAAAATGAAATCAACAGTCAAAAAGAACGTGCAATTTCTGACATTAACAACCAAGTATCAGAACTTTCTGTGTTAATTGCATCTAAAGTATTACGCAAAGAAATTTCTGAAAAAGATCAAAAAGCATTAGTTGAAAAGTACATTAAAGAGGCAGGCGATAAATAATGGCTAATATTTCAAAAAAATATGCTAAAGCATTATTTGATACTGCCTTAGATGTGGATCAACTGGATGTCGTGTACGATGAATTTTCAATCATTGATCAAGTAGTACAAGAAGAAACAGCGAAATTAACAGAATTAGATCAAGATCCTCAAAGAGATACTCAACAACGTTTACAGATTGTAACGGTAGCATTTGGTCAAGCGAATACGTATTTGAGAAACATGTTAAAAGTGCTTGCTGAAAACAGACACTTGTCATATACACATGCTATTTTCAAAGAATATGAAATTCTTCTAAATGAACACCACAATCAAGATTATGCCATTGTTGAGTCTGTTTATGAGCTATCTGAAGATGATTTATCACGTATTGCAACGTTAATACAACAACGTACACAACTTTCAAAAGTTATGATAACTAATGAGATAAATCCAGACCTAATCGGTGGTATCCGTGTCAAAGTAGGAACAAAAGTTATGGATGCAAGTCTTCAAAATGATCTTGCGCAACTAGAGAAAAAATTTAC
This sequence comes from Staphylococcus hsinchuensis, assembly GCF_038789205.1. Classification (NCBI taxonomy): domain Bacteria; kingdom Bacillati; phylum Bacillota; class Bacilli; order Caryophanales; family Staphylococcaceae; genus Staphylococcus; species Staphylococcus hsinchuensis. The sequence goes on along the minus strand of NZ_CP128355.1, from coordinate 38,526 downwards.
TAGAGTGAAATAATAAATGAAGGAGTGACATTGATGGCCATTAAAGCTGAAGAAATCAGTGCTTTATTACGCTCACAAATAGAAAATTATGAGTCTGAAATATCAGTAACTGATGTTGGTACTGTTCTCCAAATTGGTGATGGCATCGCATTAATCCACGGATTAAACGATGTTATGGCAGGAGAATTAGTAGAATTTAAAAGCGGCGTTCTAGGTTTAGCACAAAATTTAGAAGAATCAAATGTGGGTGTTGTTATTTTAGGCCCATACAGTGATATTAAAGAAGGGGACGAAGTTAAACGTACAGGCCGTATTATGGAAGTACCAGTTGGTGACGAGTTAATCGGTCGTGTAGTTAACCCTCTAGGTCAACCAATTGATGGACAAGGTCCAATCGAAACAAGTAAAACACGTCCAATCGAGAAAAAAGCAACAGGCGTTATGGATCGTAAATCAGTTGACGAACCATTACAAACAGGTATCAAAGCGATTGATGCATTAGTACCTATCGGACGTGGTCAACGTGAGTTAATCATCGGTGACCGTCAAACAGGTAAAACAACAGTAGCTATTGATACAATCTTAAACCAAAAAGATCAAGATACTATTTGTATCTACGTAGCGATTGGTCAAAAAGACTCAACAGTTCGTGCAAACGTTGAAAAATTACGTCAAGCAGGCGCTTTAGATTACACAATTATCGTTAACGCTTCTGCTGCAGACCCTTCACCAATGCTTTATATTGCACCATATGCAGGTGTATCAATGGGTGAAGAATTTATGTTCAATGGTAAACACGTATTAGTAGTTTATGATGACTTAACAAAACAAGCATCAGCTTATCGTGAACTTTCACTTTTACTACGTAGACCACCAGGCCGTGAAGCCTTCCCAGGTGATGTCTTCTACTTACATAGTAGACTATTAGAGAGAGCTGCTAAGTTAAACGATGATTTAGGTGGCGGTTCAATCACTGCATTACCAATTATCGAAACGCAAGCAGGCGACATTTCTGCATACGTACCAACTAACGTAATCTCAATTACAGATGGACAAATCTTCTTACAATCTGATTTATTCTTCTCAGGTGTAAGACCAGCGATTAATGCTGGACAATCTGTATCTCGTGTTGGTGGTTCAGCACAAATTAAAGCGATGAAAAAGGTTGCAGGTACTTTACGTTTAGACCTTGCCTCATATCGTGAACTTGAATCATTCGCTCAGTTTGGTTCAGATCTAGACGAGTTTACAGCTCAAAAGTTAGAACGTGGTAAACGTACTGTTGAAATCTTAAAACAAGATCAAAATAAACCACTACCAGTTGAAAGCCAAGTGTTAATCATATACGCATTAACAAAAGGTTATTTAGATGACATCCCAGTTGAAGATATCATTCGTTTCGAAGACGAATTAAACCATTGGGCTAAAGCAAATGCTACTGATTTATTAGAAGAAATCAGAACATCAGGAAAACTACCAAGTGATGATAAATTTGATGCAGCAATTTCTGAGTTCAAAAAAGGTTTTAGCAAATCTGATCAAGCATAAGGATGTTAACAGTAAATAAAAAGGTGGTGAGATAATGGCATCTCTTAAAGAGATTGATACGCGTATAAAGTCAACTAAGAAAATGAAACAGATTACAAAAGCAATGAACATGGTATCCAGTTCAAAACTACGCCGTGCTGAAGAAAATACAAAGCAATTTACACCTTATATGGAAAAAATGCAAGACGCTATTACAGCAGTTGCCGGTGCAGACAAAAATTCAAATCATCCAATGCTACAACAACGTGAAGTGAAAAAGAGCGGATACTTAGTTATTACAAGTGATAAAGGTTTAGCAGGTGCGTATAATGCCAACGTCTTAAAACGTTTAGTAAAAGACATCGAAGAAAGGCATGATAGCCCGGATGAATATTCAATCTTAGTGTTAGGCCAAGTAGGTGTGGATTTCCTAAAAAACAAAGGATACAATATTCATCAATCTTTAGTTGAAATACCGGATCAGCCTTCGTTCAAAGAAATACAAGCTATAGCGAAAAAAGCAATAGACTTATATAGTGACGAAGAAGTCGATGAAATGAAAATATACTTTAGTCACTTTGTTACCGTACTAGAACATAGACCATCAATAAAAACAGTCCTTCCATTATCTCCAGAAGATTCAAGTACTGGTCATGGTCAAATGTCATCATATGAATTTGAACCAGATAAAGAATCTATATTGAGTGTTATTTTACCTCAATATGTAGAGAGCTTAATCTATGGAACGATCTTAGATGCTAAAGCCAGTGAACATGCAACACGTATGACAGCAATGAAAAATGCTTCTGATAATGCGACAGAACTTATTGATGATTTATCACTAGAATATAACCGAGCTAGACAAGCAGCAATCACGCAACAGATCACTGAAATTGTCGGTGGTTCAGCTGCACTTGAATAAAATTAAAGGAGGAAACAGCATGGGATTAGGCCGTGTAACACAAGTTATGGGTCCAGTCATTGATGTTCGTTTCGAACACAATGAAGTGCCAGAAATTAACAATGCCTTATTGCTAGATGTTGAACGAGACGACGAAACAGTATCTTTAACATTAGAAGTGGCGTTACAACTTGGCGATGACGTAGTACGTACGATTGCTATGGATTCAACTGATGGTGTCAAACGTGGTACAGAAGTTAAAGATAGTGGTCAAAGTATTACAGTACCAGTTGGTGATGCTACTTTAGGAAGAGTATTTAACGTACTTGGAGATTCAATTGATTTAGATGAGAAGATTGATGAATCAGCTCGTCGCGATCCAATTCATAGAGAAGCTCCTGCATTCGACGAACTTTCAACAAACGTTGAAATATTAGAAACAGGAATCAAAGTTGTCGATTTATTAGCACCTTATATTAAAGGTGGTAAAATCGGACTCTTCGGTGGTGCCGGAGTAGGGAAAACAGTTTTAATTCAAGAATTAATTAACAACATCGCTCAAGAGCACGGCGGTATTTCAGTGTTCGCCGGTGTTGGTGAACGTACACGTGAAGGTAACGACCTTTACTATGAAATGAGCGACAGTGGTGTAATCAAGAAAACTGCTATGGTCTTCGGTCAAATGAACGAGCCACCTGGCGCACGTATGCGTGTAGCATTATCTGGTTTAACTATGGCAGAGTACTTCCGTGATGAGCAAGGCCAAGACGTATTATTATTCATTGATAATATCTTCAGATTTACTCAAGCAGGTTCTGAGGTTTCAGCTTTACTTGGTCGTATGCCTTCAGCCGTTGGTTATCAACCAACACTAGCTACTGAAATGGGTCAATTACAAGAACGAATCACGTCTACAACTAAAGGTTCTGTAACTTCAATCCAAGCAGTATTCGTACCTGCCGATGACTATACTGACCCAGCGCCAGCTACAGCTTTCGCTCACTTAGATGCGACAACAAACTTAGAGCGTAAGTTATCAGAAATGGGTATTTACCCAGCGGTAGATCCACTTGCTTCTACATCACGTGCACTTGAACCTGCTATTGTTGGTCAAGAGCATTATGAAGTAGCACGTCAAGTTCAGGCTACATTACAAAAATACAGAGAATTACAAGATATCATTGCAATTCTTGGTATGGATGAACTTTCAGAAGAAGATAAGCAAACAGTTGAAAGAGCGCGTCGTATTCAATTCTTCTTATCTCAAAACTTCCACGTAGCTGAACAATTTACTGGTCAAAAGGGTTCTTACGTGCCAGTTAAGAAAACTGTAGAAGACTTCAAAGACATCTTAGAAGGCAAATACGATCACATTCCTGAAGATGCATTCCGACTTGCAGGTGGCATGGAAGATGTAATTGCAAAAGCTAAAGACATGGGTGTTGAAGTTTAATAAATTAGGAGGTATGGATAATGAGTACATTAAGCCTGGATATTGTCACTCCTAATGGTTCTGTTTACGACCGAGATGATGTTGAACTAGCAGTATTACAAACGACTGCCGGTGACATCGGTGTTATGTATGGACACATTCCTACAGTTGCAGCGCTAGAAATTGGCTTTGCGAAAATAAATTTTGACGGCGGTTCAGAATATATTGCAGTGAGTGAAGGTTTTGTTGAAGTCAGACAAGAAAAGTTATCAATTATTGTACAAACTGCTGAGCCTGCTAACGAAATAGACGTAGCTAGAGCAGAATTAGCTAAGTCTAGAGCAGAGTCTCACCTAAATAATGAGTCTGATGACACTGACGTTAATAGAGCCAAACGTGCATTAGAACGCGCGAATAACCGTATTCGTGTTGCAAATCTACAATAGTTAGTGGGAAAATATAAAAAACGCATATATTATACAACTTAGAGTTGTGATAATTAGACGTTTATAATTATAATGAAGTTCCCCACAAATTAATAAAAAGCGTGGTTTCCATAGAAACCACGCTTTTTTTAAATGTGTTTATTTATAAGTTGAAAAATAAAATTATAACTATTAAAATGATAGTTTAATACTCAGTTAAACAATATAAGTTAAACACGACATATTTAAACATTACACGTAGAGATATAGAAATGATAAATAGCAAAATACACTGAAACGCATTTACAATATCAATAACCGAGTATCAATTAAATGCAAATTGTTGTAAAATATATAAATGTGAATAGTGAGGTGTATGTTAAATGGAATACATGGGACAATTTTCAATTGTTCATCTCATATTACATGTGGTTTGTATTTGTATTGCTTATTGGGCATTAAATGCGATTAGATTAGACAAAATATTTAAAAATGGTTTCGCATTGCAAGTACAAGTGTGTATGATATTTTTAGCGATTTTATTGGGAACTGGAGTCAGTAATTTTATTGTTGACTTATTAGAGTTTTCAACTCAAATTAAGTTTTTAACAAACTAATTCATATTATTGTATATTTTTTATAGTTATAGATATAATGATTTTGAAGTGAAATGAAATATTTAAAGTAGTAAAGTGGAGGATTTAAGATGGATAAGATTGAAATTAATGGTGGAAATAGATTGACGGGCGAAGTTAAAGTTTCTGGTGCGAAAAATGCAGTATTACCAGTATTAACTGCATCTTTATTAGCTTCTGAAGGTGTAAGTACTTTAAAGAATGTACCAGCTTTAAGTGATGTTGAAACAATTAATAATGTTATTTCAACTCTAAATGCAGAAGTTTCTTATAATAAAGAAGAAGAAACTGTAACTGTTGATGCTACGAAAGATTTAAATGAAGAAGCACCATATGAATATGTGAGTAAGATGAGAGCTAGTATTCTTGTGATGGGGCCACTATTAGCACGTTTAGGTCACGCAAAAGTTGCGCTCCCAGGTGGTTGTGCAATAGGTTCACGTCCAATTGAACAACATATTAAAGGTTTTGAAGAATTAGGTGCAGAACTCCATATGGAAAATGGATTTATTTATGCAAGTACGAAAGATGGTCTTAAAGGTACTACAATCCATTTAGATTTTCCAAGCGTAGGTGCAACTCAAAACATTATAATGGCTGCTTCATTGGCTGAAGGTAAATCAGTCATTGAAAATGTTGCACGCGAACCTGAAATTGTTGATTTAGCTAACTATATCAATGAAATGGGCGGTAATATTTCTGGTGCAGGTACTGATACGATAACAATTCAAGGTGTAGAAACATTACACGGTGTAGAACATTCAATTATCCCTGATAGAATCGAAGCAGGGACTTTACTCATTGCTGGTGCTATAACACGTGGTGACATTCTTGTTAATGGTGCAATTAAAGAACACATGACAAGTTTAATTTATAAATTAGAAGAAATGGGCGTACAATTGGACTATGAAGACGATGCCATTCGTGTAAGTGCAGAAGGTGCCTTAAAGCCAGTAGACGTTAAAACACTACCTCATCCAGGTTTCCCAACAGATATGCAATCACAGATGATGGCACTATTATTAACTGCAGAAGGACATAAAGTTGTAACTGAAACAGTGTTTGAAAATAGATTTATGCACGTGGCAGAATTTAAAAGAATGAATGCACAAATTACTGTAGAAGGCAGAAGTGCAAAGATTGAAGGAAAAAGCGAACTACAAGGTGCACAAGTAAAAGCAACAGATTTACGTGCTGCCGCAGCATTAATTTTAGCTGGACTAGTAGCTGAAGGAACGACTCAAGTTACTGAATTGAAACATTTAGATAGAGGGTATGTTGATTTACACGGAAAATTAAAGGCATTAGGTGCAGATATTAAACGAATTAACGACTAAATGATATGATAGTAACGTAAGTGGTAAAACAATTACTATATTATATTTTCGGAGGTTTATATCAATGGAGACGATTTTTGACTATAACCAAATAAAAGAAATTATTCCTCATAGACAGCCTTTTTTATTAATTGATCGTGTCGTTGAGTATGAAGAAGGGCAACGTTGTGCTGCAATTAAACAAGTTTCTGGTAATGAACCATTTTTCCAAGGTCATTTTCCTGAATACGCTGTAATGCCTGGTGTATTAATTACAGAAGCATTGGCACAAACAGGTGCTGTTGCAATGCTTAATAACGAAGCAAATAAAGGTAAAATTGCTTTATTTGCTGGTATTGATAAATGCCGATTTAAAAAACAAGTAACACCTGGTGATACGTTATACTTAGAAGTAGAAATTACTAAAATGAAAGGACCAATCGGTAAAGGTAGCGCTAAAGCAACTGTCGATGGTCAACTTGCATGTAGTTGTGAATTAACATTTGCAATACAAGACAATAAGTAAGAATAAACTCATACTTAATTTAAATATGCATTGTATATTAGGGTGAACCGGAAATTTTTAATTTCGGTTCATCTTTTATTTTTTTATTAATAATTGACTATAAAAAAACAGCGATTGTTGGACGAAATTTTCCTACAATCGCTGATATTTTGGGTAGAGTATAGTTTAATATAAAATACATTATCTTTGTAATTTGTGAATATTATCAAGAAAACGAATCATTCATTCTTTTCTAGTTTTTCATCTTTCAATCTTGGTTTAGATTGCATCATTCGGTTGAATGTCTTCTTCAACTCATCTCCAGTTAAACCATCGTCTATAAGTTGTTCAAGTAAGCTTTCTGCATAAACTTGTCTTAATGTATAGATATGACATTCAAAAACGACAGAAATGGCACGCTCTAATTGAGTAATATGTTTAATCGTTGCATCGAATAAAGCTGGGTCATTGGCTGGTCGTGTAATGACAACACGGATATCTAATAAAGTTTCATCATCCATATATTGTTGCATTGTTTCTAAATGGAAGTCAGAAATAACGATTTCTAATAGCCAACCTGTGCCGCTACTTTCTTTATTTATAATTACACCATCATCGATTTCATATTCTGTTACGCCACCATTTTCTGAAACAATTTGAAATCGAACTGCTTTAAATGTTTTCATCGTTTTCACATCCAAATAAAAATTTTAAATTTTACTATATCTTCAATTATAGACTTATTATAACGCAATTATTACCTTAGAAGAAATTAAATGTAAAATATTGTTAGAATATTACTAATAAAAAGTTGTTTATTGTATTTTGACCTCATTTTGTAAAATAACTATGATGTATTTACAAGGAGGTGACACATGATTAATAATATCGTTATCGTCGGACGATTGACGAAAGACCCAAAGTTGTTCGAAAAAGAGGAAACCTATTTAACAACATTTTGTGTAGCTGTCGAAAGGAATTATAAGGATAGAAATCAAAATAACATAGTTGGTTTTATTTATTGTAAATCTTTTGGCAAGGTAGCTCAGAACATTGTTAAGTATGTCAATCAAGGATCGCTTGTCGCAATAACTGGTCAAATGCAATCAAGAAAATACGTTAAAGACGATCAAACACATTTTATTTCCGAGTTATACGTTGAAACAATTAAGTTTTTAACTTCAAAGCACAAGGATGAAATCGAACCCCACACTACAAAAGATAATCAAGAAATCCTCGAAGACACGATACAAGACAGTGACTTGTACGAAATCATTTAAAACTCCCCCTAATTTTAATACTTATCTATGTTGTTCATTATTAAATTAATACACATTTATTTCCTACTATCAATTATACTTCTTAAACATACTATCCTTCTTTAGACCTCCCCCAGCTATCGAAGGATAGATTTGTTATCAAAATGTCATACATAAAATGATGGAAATTACTAGAGATTTAAAACTTTTAAACTTATAAAATACTGTCATTGCAAATTAAAGGTAAATTTATGGTTAATAAAAACAGAATAATCAGATATTTTACAAAGGTATTACATGCACCAATTGATAGAATTGTCAGTAAAATTTGAACATAGCAAACGATAAAGAAATTATTAGCACTAATTATTGTAAAAGTACATGTAATCTATATGTAAAAATAAAGCTGTTATTTTCATTTGGCTGTAACCTACAAGGTGATTTAAGATGTTACATTGTATTTAGCAAATTAATCAAACAATTAATTATCTTATAGGAGGATTTATTGAAATGAAAAAAACAGTTATCACTTCAACTTTAGCATTAGGCTTAGGCGTAACTGGCGCAGTAGCAGGACATTCAGCAGATGCTGCAGAACAAAATATCAATAAAGCAGACTTAGCTAACAAAGCTCAACATAATCCAGAGTATTTAAATGAACACCCAGTACATTCAGGTGCTTATAACTATAACTTCAAATATGACAAATTACACTATGATTTCGAATCAAATGGTACTTACTGGTCATGGAAATACGGCTCTAACTGGTACGTAAATGGTGATCAAGGTTCAAACAACCAAACTCAAACTAAACAAGTTTCTCATAAATCAGTTGCTAAACCAGCTGTAAAACAAGAAGCTGCTCCACAAACAAAAGCAACTCAACAACCAAAACAAACAACAACTAAACAAGCTCAACCAGCTCAAAAAACAACAAACGAATCAGCTTCAACTGGTTCTTCAGTACATGTAAACAGTCATTTACAACAAATCGCTCAACGCGAATCACGTGGTAACATCCACGCAATCAACCCTTCATCAGGTGCAGCAGGTAAATATCAATTCTTACAAAGCACTTGGGATTCAGTAGCACCAGCTCAATACAAAGGTGTATCACCAGCAAACGCTCCTGAATCAGTACAAGACGCTGCAGCTATGAAATTATACAACACTGTTGGTCCTTCACAATGGGTAACTGCATAATATAAATTTTCATATAAATGAATATATAAGAAGAGTGGATACCGAATTCGGTATTCACTCTTTTTTATTATGTAATACTTTTAGATAGCTCAACAAACCGTTCTTTTGCAAATGAATAGTGGTTTTGTTATGGTTAATTTAACAAAATATTATAGAAAATCTACTAGGGGTGCCTATAGGCTGAGATGAATTATAGTGTTCAAACCCTTAAACCTGATTTGGTTAAAACCAACGTAGGGAAGTAGTTTCATTATAGTCGATTGATATTAACTATTATTAACTACATTCTTACGTTGAATGTAGTTTTTTTATTGAGGAGGATTCAACTTGTTATTTTCTGAAGAATTAAAAAAAGATTCGCAACCAATTATCAACGATATTTATAATGACCCTTTTATTCAAGATATGTTACACGGCGAATTACCTAAAGCAGCTACAAAATTTTATTTAAGAGCAGACGCTTCTTATTTAAAAGAGTTTGCGAATATCTACGCATTAATTATTCCAAAGTTATCATCATTAGACGATGTGAAATTTTTAGTGGAACAAATCCAATTCATAGTGGGTGGAGAAGTAGAAGCGCATGAAATATTAGCAGATTACGTCGGTGAACCATATGAAGAAATAGTACAAGAAAAAGTTTGGCCACCAAGCGGCGATCATTATATTAAACATATGTATTTCAATGCCTTTGCTAAAGAAAACGCAGCATTTACGATTGCAGCAATGGCACCTTGCCCATATGTTTACCAAGTTATTGCTAAACAAGCATTAAAAGATGATGCTTTAAATCAACAATCTGGTCTGAAAAAATGGTTTGAATTTTACAGTACTGAAATGGACGAATTAGTTGAAGTATTTGATGAATTAATGAATAAATTAACTGAACATTGTACAGAAGATGAAAAACAAGAAATTAAAGAATGTTTCTTACAAAGTACTGTGCATGAACGCAATTTCTTTGCAATGTCATATAATGAAGAAGCGTGGTCATTTGGAGGAGATGCACATGAATAAACCTAAAATAGCACTGACTATTGCAGGCACTGATCCTACAGGCGGTGCTGGTGTTATGGCAGATTTAAAATCATTCCATGCATGTGGTGTCTATGGAATGGCTGCTATTACAAGTATTGTTGCTCAAAACACGAAAGGTGTACAACACATTCACAACTTTGATCAAAGTTGGTTGGCAGAACAAATGGAGAGTATATTTGATGATGAATTACCTCAAGCGATTAAAACAGGGATGATTGCATCCAAACCCATGATGGAATTAATTCGTGATTATTTAAAGAAATATCCTGATTTACCTTACGTGATTGATCCAGTTATGCTTGCAAAAAGTGGAGATTCATTAATGGAAGATGACGCTAAAGCAGATTTACAAAATATATTACTTCCTTATGCAATGGTAGCAACGCCAAATTTACCTGAAGCAGAAGAAATTACTGGTTTAACTATTAATGATGAACAGTCTATTTATCAAGCAGGAAAAGTTTTTATCAATGAAATAGGCAGCAAAGGGGTCGTTATCAAAGGCGGCCATTCAGAAGATAAACAGAATGCAAAAGATTATCTTTTTACGCAAAATGATGTGTATACATTCGAAGAGCCACGTTATGATACAAAACATACACACGGTACAGGGTGTACTTTCTCAGCTGTCATAACTGCTGAACTTGCTAAAGGTAAATCTATTTATGAAGCGGTTCAAAAAGCGAAAAAATTCATTTCTTTAAGTATTAAACATACACCAGAAATAGGCCAAGGAAGAGGGCCAGTGAATCACTTTGCGTACATGAAAGAGGTCGGCTTAGATGACGAATAATTTAGAACAGTTAAGAACTCAAAATCCATTAGTGATTTGTTATACCAATGATGTAGTAAAAAACTTCACTGCAAATGGTTTGTTAAGTCTAGGAGCAAGCCCTGCAATGAGTGAAGCGCCTGAAGAAGCAGAAGATATGTTACAAGTTGCGCAAACTTTGCTTATTAACATTGGTACATTAACGAAAGATCAAGAAATGGATATCATTAAAATTGGTCAAACAGCGAATAAAGTTGGAACACCTATCGTATTTGACCCGGTTGCAGTTGGCGCATCTCAATATCGAAAAGACTTCTGTAAGCGTTTTTTAGAGGAAGTTGAAGTTAGCGTCGTTAAAGGAAATAGTTCCGAGGTATTAACTTTAATTGATAGTGAAACAAAGATGAAAGGTACTGAAGGTGATCACTCATTAGATGTTGTTAATATTGCAAAATCAGCACATGAGCAGTTAAAGTGTGCCATTATTATTACTGGAAAAACAGATGTTATTGCTCATAATGGTCAAATTGTTAAACTAAATAACGGTTCTCCTCTATTAGCAAAGGTTACAGGCGCTGGTTGTTTATTAGGCGCTGTAGTAGCGAGCTTTGTAGATCAAACTCAACTTTCTCAGTTATCGATAAATGCACTTATCGAAGCAGTATCAATATATAATATTGCAGCGGAACAAGCAGACAATATTTCACAAAATAAAGGCCCAGGTACATTTGCAGTAGAATTAATCAACTATTTATCATTAATCACTTATGATGACTATTTAACACATCATCAAGTCCAAGAGGTGTAAATATGTTTCACAAATCTGATTTAAAGGTTTACTTTATTTGTGGAAGTCAAGACATCCCTGATGGTGTTACAATACATGAGGTTGTAAGAGAAGCTTTAGAAGCCGGGATTACGATGTTTCAATTTAGAGAAAAAGGTCCTGGTGCTCGTGTAGGTGACGAAAAAGCATTACTTGCTACAGAGTTATTTAAACTTTGCAAAGAGTATCATGTGCCATTCATCGTAAATGATGATGTAACTTTAGCTAAACAAATTAATGCTGACGGTATTCATCTTGGACAAGATGACGTAGCCATAAGTGATGTAGCATCTCAATTTAAAGATAAAATCATAGGCTTAAGCGTAGGTAACGTGGAAGAATATCATAATTCGGATTTAACGAATGTTGATTATATTGGCGTAGGACCGATGTATGCGACGCGTTCCAAAGATGATGCGAACCATCCAGTAGGGCCAGAAATGATTCCAACCCTAAGACAATATGTGAATGATTTGCCAATCGTTGCAATCGGTGGCATTGATGTAAATAATGCTAATGAAATTGTTGAAGCTGGGGCAGATGGTTTATCGGTTATATCTGTTATAGCTAAAAGTGAAAACATCAGTGAAACTGTGCAACATTTATTACAATCTGTTGAACAATAGTAGAAATTGCTTTTTTTAATTTTCACTCTAAGCCTTATATGATAGAATGTTATTTATGTGAATAAAAGGTTAGAGGTGGAAAAATGAAAAAGAAAACGTTATTACCTTTATTGTTAGGTGTAATGGTTTTATTATCTGGTTGTGATTATTCTAAACCAGAAAATAGAGACGGATTTTTCTTTAATACTTTCGTCGATCCAATGAGTAAGTTGATTCATTGGTTAGGCTCAAGTTTTAATAATGATTACGGTCTTGCAATAATTGTCTTAGTTTTAGCGATTCGTTTAGTTTTATTACCATTCATGTTATCAAACTATAAAAATAGTCATATGATGCGTGAAAAAATGAAAGTTGCCAAACCTGAGGTAAATGAAGTACAAGAAAAAGTTAAACGTGCGCGTACTCAGGAAGATAAAATGGCAGCGAACCAAGAACTCATGGAAGTTTACAAAAAATATGATATGAATCCTATGAAGAGTATGTTAGGTTGTTTACCAGTACTTATTCAAATGCCTATTATCATGGGATTATACTTTGCATTGAAATCAAATCTTGCAGGTTTTTCTCATCACCCACACTTCTTATGGTTTAACTTAGCTAAACCAGACATCTTGATTACAATAATCGCGGGTGTGCTATACTTTTTACAGGCTTACGTATCATCAAGATCTATGCCTGAAGAACAAAAACAAATGGGTTACATGATGATGGTTATTTCCCCAATTATGATTATCTTCGTATCCCTAAGTTCAGTTTCTGCATTAGGTTTATATTGGTCAGTCAGTGCGGCGTTCTTAGTTGTACAAACTGAAGTTGCTAATATGTATTATTCTAAATTAGCTAAAAAAGAAGTTGAACCTATGCTTGCAAAAATGAACAAAGAAAAAACTAATAAAAAAGGCGGCAACACACAAGTCGTTTCTAATAAGAAGAAAAAGAAATAATGTATAAATAAAGAGCGAGGCTTTGAAATTCAAAGCCTCGCTCTTTTAAATTATCGATACAGTTAAAAGTACCATTCATTAAAAAATTGAGTAACAAATCTTTTCATATAATCATGACGTTCCTCAGCCATTTTTTTACCTGTTTTTGTATGCATTAATGATTTGAGTTTAAACAATTTTTCATAAAAATGTTTGATTGCTGAGGGAGGTGTGTCTTGCTTATCAATTTCTACATCTAATAGAGGATGATTTGCCTCTGATTCGACCCACATAGGCTCATTAAAATGACCTGCAAATTGAAACGTACGTGCAATACCAATTGCGCCCAAAGCATCTAGTCTATCAGCATCTCTCACGATTTGTCCTTCAATAGGTAATTCAACATGATTATTTGCGCCGTTGTTATAACTCATGTTATTAATGATAAACATAATCTCTGATTGCTGACTTTGGCTAAGCTTTTGTTGCTTTAAAAATTGTTGTAGTTTCACAGTTGCATCTGTGACATCAGTTAACTTGCTATCGACAGTATCGTGAAGTAAGGCAGCTAATTGAATTACCAATCGGTCACCTTGTTGTTCTTGTTCAGCAATATGTAGTGCAATTTTCACTACACGTTGCACATGTGCAACATCATGTCCGCTTGTATCATGTTTATGACATTGTTTCATATAATGTGTTGCGTTAAAGATAATGTTTTGTGAGTTCATTAATGTAACTCCTTTGCATTTAACAAATGTTCTATACATCTATTTACTTATAATATAGGGGATAATAATTGAGAAATACCTTCTTTAAATTTAATCCAGTTACTGCGTTTTTCATAAAGTTCTTTCGTTAAACGATGTGACACTTTTAAATCATCTTGGAAAGCGCGCTTAAGTTGTTGTGCAATTTCCGTATCATATATAAAGGCATTTACTTCAAAGTTTAAAGTGAAACTACGGTGATCCATATTTGCAGTTCCGACGCTCGCCAATTCATCATCTATAACGACTGTTTTTGAATGTAAGAATCCATTATCATAATGAAATATATTTACTCCCGCATCTAACAATGAAGCGACGTTTTTATAAGTAGCCCAGAAGACAAATGGGTGATCTGGTTTATTAGGAATCATAATGTTGACTTCTACGCCACCGAGTGCAGCTATTTTCACTGCATCTAAGAATGCTTGGTCAGGAATAAAATATGGCGTTTGAATATAGATGGATTGCTTAGCTGAAGCAATCATTTTTAAATAACCGTATTTAATTTGTTCCCAAGTTTCATCTGGTCCACTAGAGGCAATCTGAACACCCTTCGTACCGCCAGACTTAACATCAGGGAAGTAACGATCTTCATATTTAATATCTTCACGAGAAGATTGAGAGTTCCAATCCAACATAAAACGTAATTGTAATGCGTTAACAGCATCACCAACTATACGTAAATGTGTATCCCGCCAATAACCAAACTTTTTCTTTAATCCGAGATATTCTTCACCTACATTAAAGCCACCCACGTAACCAATATGTCCATCAATAATAACAACCTTTCTATGGTTTCTATTATTCATTCTTAAGTTGATAAGCGGTAATTTAGATGGGAAAAACGATTCAAAATGACCATTTTTCTTTCGGAAGTTCTTAAAATCCTTAAACTTTAACGTTCTAGATCCCATATCATCATAAAGCATTCTCACTTCTAAACCTTCGTCAAGCTTGTGTTCTAAAGCGGTTAAGATACGGTTGCTGAGTTGGTCATTTCTGAAAATATAATATTGAATGTGTATGTAATCTTTAGCTGCATAAATATCGTCTATTAAAGATTCAAATTTGTCAGCACCGTCTGTAAACACTTTAATTTCATTATCGGTTGTTAAGAACGCTGCATTGTTATATAACAACATTTGTACCATATCTTTATACTTAACAATTTGATGGTTTCCTTTTGAAAAATCATCATTTTTTAAGGCTTCCATTTGTTCATTGACGATCATTTCTATACCGATTTGATCTTCTCTGTCTATCTTAAAGATTTGTTGACGTTGAATTTGTCTACCAAATAACAAGTAGATTACAAATCCTAGTATGGGTAACAGAAATAGTACTAATATCCATGCCCAAATCGAACTGGCAGATCGCCTTTCCATAAATATAATTGTAAAAGCAAAGATAACATTTAATAAAAAGGCACCAATTAAAATAACGTTGATGATGATGTTGGTGTGACTATACAACATTGCGAAAATATCTACCATATGTACCTCCATACACTTAAATCAAGTGTTAAAAAATATAAAAGTCCCAATTATTGTAACATGTAGAACACTTTTTATCACTTGACTGATAGGGGGGATAGGTATATTATGTTGATGAATTCTAAAGGGAGGCAACCTTAAATGACTGAAATTCATAAAGCGCATCATTCAGAACAAACTAAAGCGAATTTAACTTCACGATTAAACCGCATAGAAGGGCAAGTTCGTGCGATTAATAGAATGATATCTGAAGATGTATATTGTGATGATGTACTTACTCAAATTAGAGCAACACGCTCTGCATTAAACAGCGTTGCAACAAGATTATTGGAACATCATATGAAAGGCTGTATTATGGATAAAGTGAACCATGGCGAAGAGGAAGAAGCGATGGAAGAGTTATTAGTAACATTTCAAAAATTAATGAAAGACTAGGAGCGAGCAATAGTGGAATTTGAGACGATTTATGTTTCTAACTTAACTAATGAAGAACAACAACATAAACTTGAGCAACGATTATTTACAATAGATGGAGTGCAAAAGGTCTGTATTAATCAAAGGAGTGGACAGATCGACATCGAATTTGAAACACCTGCAAGTTTAAATAATTTAGAAAAAGAAGTATATGATTTAGGATTTGAAATTATTAATTGATGTAATTGTACACATTTGAAATTAATAATGTGCAAATATTGTATGTAAAGTATGTTTTAAGATAATATTTTGACATTATGACAATATATTTAAAATTTTAAATATTGTATGGTAATTGGCTACTAAATAAGGTAATATGGTAGTAAGAAAGAAGTTAGGGGTGATAATATGACTAAAGAAAATGAAAAGATTCAAAATGTAGTTCAACTATTATCATCATTAGGGGTTAACATAAAGAAAACTAAATCAAGATTAGATGTTATGCATTCTTTATCAACTAATGTGAAAGCCGCTAACCAGTTGAAATAGTCTTATTACCAAGAAAGCGATGAGGACACGTGTTCACATCGTTTTTTTCTGCCAAAAATACATAAGTTATGTCGTTTGAAGTTATTTGAATATGTTCAAAATAAAACAGTATAGTTCTATTTTATAAAAAGAGAGCCATTCCAAAATCTGGAATAGCTCTCTTTTGTTTAAAGATTATGCATTTTCTTCTTCTTGTTGGTGATATTTCTTTTTAGGTTGGTGATAGTAAATAGATAGCAATATACCGACACCAAACATTAAGCTCCATAAAGCACTACCACCATAACTAATAAATGGTAATGGTATACCCGTAATCGGTAACAATTGAATCGTCATACCTATATTTTGTAAAACATGGAATAGTATCAATGAAATAAATCCAATTATAAATAGTTTCGCATATAGGCTTTCTAATTTAGTTGCTAATCTTATTAAATGTATGATTAGTATTAAATAAATAAGTAGTAAAACGACTGCACCGATAAAACCAAATTCTTCTCCAATTACTGAGAAAATGAAGTCGGTATGATTTTCAGGTATATAAACTTCACCATGATTAAATCCTTTACCGAATAACTGACCTGAACCGATTGCTTTAAGTGATTCTGTTAGATGATAACCATCGCCACTACTAAATGTATATGGATCAAGCCATGAGTTAATACGACCTAGTTGATATGTTTGAATACCTAATAGCTTTTCGAAAATCGTTGATTTAAAAATAATCGATAAAATAATACTAGCGCCTGCTACTATTACAAAGATAAATAACGGAGCTAATATTCTCCACGTAATACCACTTACAATTAACATCCCAGCAATGATTGCACAAATTACTAAAGTTGTACCTAAGTCATTTTGTAATAGAATGAGTATCATTGGAATTATAGATAGACCACAAATTTTAAAGAATAATTTGAAGTCCGTTCTAATTGATGGTTTAAAGGTAAATCGATTATGATTAGAAATTAATTTTGCTAATGCCAATATGAGTATAATCTTCATAAATTCTGAAGGTTGTATACTAATTGGACCTGCTTTAAACCAACTTTGTGCACCGTTGATGACAGGCATCAATGGGTTTGGTGGTATGATAACTAAAATTAATAACGCTACACATAAAATAATGTAAAGTGTATATGTATGTCGGAATAACTTTTTCGGTGAAATAAGCATGATTAATCCAGCAATTATACCACCGAAAATATAATAAAGTATTTGTCTAATACTGAAGTTAGCGCTATATTGTCCGCCGCCCATTGCCGAACTTATTATAGTGATACTGATAATTGCTAAAAGTGCAAGGATAGCGACTAATTTCCAGTCTATCCGTCTAAACCAGGGGTTATTCTTTAATTGACGTAAACTGTTCATTTCTTACTCCTTTAAAATGCTAGAATCTCTATAAATATGTATTATACATTGAGTTTATCGAATTTTACATCATTTTGCTAGAAAGAGGGTATCTCTTTTACAAATTCGATTAAAAAATACATTTTGAATATAAACCACCATACATAAATTTCAAAAAAAGATTGTCACTATCATAAGTTATTTTAATAATGAAAATATAAATAAGTAGTAATGAGATTAACACAAATTAAATAACGACTCGCTTACTTATTTTATTTATAATCATTTTAATCTATATGAAAAAATTAAAGTTAGCACTTAAATGAACCCCTAAACAAATGCATAAGAGTATATAATCATGGTATGATATACCTTAAGAATGGTAGATGGAGGAAAATATATGACTAAGGAAAATATATGTATTGTATATGGTGGTAAAAGCGCAGAACACGATGTTTCTATATTAACTGCTCAAAATGTTCTTAACGCAATCGATAAAGAACAATATCAAGTTGATATCATATACATTACGAATGATGGCGACTGGAAAAAACAAGATAATATTACATCTGAAATAGAAAATATTGATGACTTACGATTAAGCGATGTAGAAGCGGGGGAAATCTCGCAATTGCTTAAAGTAGGCAGTTCAGGGCAACCATATAGTGCAGTATTTCCATTATTACATGGTCCGAACGGTGAAGATGGTACAATTCAAGGTCTATTTGAAGTATTAGATATTCCATATGTTGGAAATGGTGTATTAGCTGCTTCAAGTTCAATGGATAAACTTGTGATGAAACAATTATTTGAACATAGAGGATTACCACAATTACCGTATGTTAGTTTCTTAAGAAGTGAATACAGAAAGTATGAAAATAATATATTAAAACTTGTATACGATAAATTAGAATATCCAGTATTCGTTAAACCTGCTAATTTAGGTTCAAGTGTAGGAATTAGTAAATGTAGCAACGAGGAAGAATTAAAATCTGGTATTGAAGAAGCCTTCCAATTTGACCGTAAATTAGTTATTGAACAAGGTATTAACGCTAGAGAAATTGAAGTTGCGGTCTTAGGTAACGATTATCCAGAAACGACGTGGCCTGGCGAAGTAGTAAAAGACGTGGCTTTCTATGACTATAAAGCGAAATACAAAGATGGCAAGATTAGATTAGATATTCCTGCTGATCTTGATGAAGAAGTTAAGATGACGTTAAGAAATATGGCAGTTGAAGCATTTAAAGCAACGGACTGTGCAGGATTGTTACGTGCTGACTTCTTTGTGACTGATGATAATCAAATATTCATTAACGAAACGAATGCTATGCCTGGCTTTACTGCTTATAGTATGTATCCAAGTTTATGGGAAAATATGGGACTTTCATATGCTGATTTAATTACTAAATTGATTGATTTAGCAAAAGAAAAGCACGAAGAAAAGAAAAAGAACAAATACAATATTGATTGAGGCGAATAAATAATGATTGAAGTAACTTTAGGAAAAATCAAGGAATGGATCTCTTGTGAAATCGATGAGCAACATTTGAACACTACGGTTAAAGGTGTTTCTATAGATTCTCGAGTTATTGAAAGTCAAAATTTATTTATTCCTTTTAAAGGTGAAAATGTCGATGGACATAAGTTCGTGGCGCAAGCACTTAAAGATGGTGCAGGTGCTGCATTTTATCAAAAAGATGTTCAACTTGATGGAAATGTAGAAGGTCCAATTATTTGGGTTGACGATACGTTAGAAGCTTTACAACAATTAGCAAAGGCCTACTTAAAATTCGTTGGTCCCAAGGTCATTGCAGTTACTGGTTCAAATGGTAAAACAACGACAAAAGATATGATTGAAAGCGTGTTAAAATCACATTATAAAGTGAAGAAGACACAAGGTAATTACAACAACGAAATTGGTTTACCATTAACGATATTGGAATTAGATCAAGATACCGAAATTTCCATTTTAGAAATGGGTATGTCAGGGTTTGGTGAAATTGAATTATTATCAAATATAGCGCACCCGGATATAGCTGTCATCACTAATATTGGTGAATCACATATGCAAGATTTAGGATCTAGAGAAGGGATTGCGCAAGCTAAATCAGAAATTACTAAAGGACTGATAGATGGTGGCTTGTTCATTTACGATGGAGATGAACCACTATTAAAGCCACATGTCGAACAACTTAATCATGTCGATTGTATAAGTATTGGTTTAGAGAGTTCGAATGTGAAAACTTGTCATTTTGAACAAGTTACAGATAAAGGCATTCAATTTAAATTTAACGGTACTGACCAGTACAAATTACCAGTACTTGGAGCTCATAACATGAAAAATGCGACAATTGCAATTACAATTGGTGAGCAATTAAACTTAGATTATGAAACAATCTATCATAATATTTCACATGTGCAACTCACAGGTATGCGCATGGAACAACACCATTTAGACGATAATACGGTCATTATCAACGACGCCTATAATGCAAGTCCTACTAGTATGAAAGCAGCAATCGATACATTATCTAATATGGGAGGACGTAAATCCATAATATTAGCTGATGTATTAGAGCTTGGTGGTATTAGTGAAGAAATGCATAAATCAGTTGGTGATTATTTAGAGGATAAGGCGATTGCGAATTTATATACGTTTGGCAATGAATCAAAGTTTATCAATGAAACAGGCCAACCTCACGTTGATAAAGCTGTACATTTTGAAGATAAACAACTTCTAATTGACCATATTTTAGATAATATGACGCAAGGTGATAAAATATTAGTTAAAGGTTCTAGAGGTATGAAGTTAGAAGAAGTTGTCGAAGCGATTATCGAAGCAAATAAGTAGTACCATCAATATGTCGCAGGCAAATATTGGTTACATCTCCTAATAAGGATTACCTTATTAGGAGATTTTTTGAATTTAGTTGATATTAAGTATTTTTGAACAGATCACTGGTTACAATTAAAAATTAAGTCATTTGTTAAATTAAAACAACTTCTGCACAATTTTTTTGAGTATTATAATGAGTGCTCATTTAATAAAAAACAAACGCTTTCAATGTCTTTGTAATAGGCTTTATATTTCTATTAAATTAAATTAGAAAGTAGATATTACATCTCATTTAGAAATTGGTTTATTGCGATTATATACTTGAGGTGGTACTATTAAGAAGTTGAAGAAACTTAAACGAATAAATATGTATAGTAATACAGATAAATAAAGGAGAATTATATTGCAAAATTTTAAAGAATTAGGGATCTCGGACAAGTTGGCAGAAACCCTAGAATCAATCGGGTTTACAGAAGCCACTCCGATACAAAAAGATAGTATCCCTCTTGCCTTAGAAGGCAAAGATGTTCTTGGTCAAGCGCAAACTGGGACAGGTAAAACAGGTGCGTTTGGTATACCATTAATCGAAAAAGTCGTTGGAACAACTGGCGTTCAAGCATTAATTTTAGCTCCAACACGTGAATTGGCTATGCAAGTTGCTGAGTCAATCAAAGAATTTAGTAAAGGGCAAAATGTACAAGTTGTTACAGTATTTGGGGGCATGCCTATAGACCGTCAAATCAAAGCCCTTAAAAAAGGACCTCAAATCGTTGTGGGTACACCTGGTCGTGTAATAGACCATTTAAACCGTCGCACACTTAAAACAAATGATATTAAAACATTAATATTAGATGAAGCGGATGAAATGATGAACATGGGCTTCATTGACGATATGAAATTCATTATGGACAAGATTCCAGCTTCACAAAGACAAACAATGCTATTTTCAGCGACGATGCCAAAAGCCATTCAAACATTAGTTCAACAATTTATGAAATCACCTCAAATTGTTAAAACAATGAACAATGAAAATTCTAACCCACAAATAGAAGAATTCTACACTATTGTGAAAGAACTTGAGAAGTTCGATACATTTACAAATTTCTTAGATGTTCATCAACCTGATTTAGCAATTGTGTTCGGACGGACAAAACGTCGTGTTGATGAATTAACAAGTGCATTAATTTCTAAAGGATATAAAGCTGAAGGTTTACACGGGGATATTACTCAAGCTAAACGTTTAGAAGTATTGAAAAAGTTCAAAAACGATCAACTTGATATATTAGTTGCAACAGACGTAGCTGCAAGAGGACTTGATATTTCAGGTGTCAGCCACGTATACAATTTCGATATCCCTCAAGATACTGAAAGTTATACGCACAGGATCGGTCGTACTGGCCGTGCTGGTAAAGAAGGCATTGCGATTACTTTCGTTAATCCGATTGAAATGGATTATATTAGACAAATTGAACATTCTAACAATCGTCAAATGCAAGCTTTAAGACCACCACATCGTAAAGAAGTATTAAAAGCGCGCGAAAATGACATTAAAGGTAAAGTAAAAGACTGGATGTTAAAAGATAGCGAACCTCGTTTACAACGTATTGCGACAGAATTACTTGAAGAATATAATGAGACAGAATTAATTGCATCATTACTTCAAGAATTAGTTGAATCAAATGATGATGTTGATGTTCAATTAACATTTGAAAAGCCTTTATCACGTAAAAATCGTCAAAGTAAAGGACCGAAACGTGGTAATCATAAACGTGGCAATAAATTTGATAATAAAAATCGTCGCGGTAAAGGCGGTTACAATAATAAAAAGAAAAATGATCGTTCATCAGACAGAAAAAATAATAAAAAGTCGATGAAAGGTCGTACATTTGCTGATCATCAGAAATAATTAAATACTTTAATATGCTCATTTAATTTGAGCTGTTACGAAAAAATTCTAACCCTTCACAGATGCATGTGAAGGGTTTTTGGTGTTTTTATATCACGATATTTGTTTTATATTAAGTTTATAATTAGCTATAAAAAAGGATAGACAAATTAAATATAAATGTTATGTTATAATTAATCAAAACTATAGAGGAGTGGCCTAATGCTAAGTGATTCAACAATGTATAAAAGCCCGAAACAAGCACTTTATTATCATTACATAACACGTTTGTTTAATAGTGCTTTTGGCATTATTGTACTCGTATTTTTTATATATTTATGGCAATTATTTAACTGGTGGCATGGACTGATTTATCTATTTAGTGGTCTAATCTTGTTGGAAATTCTCTTATTGATATTTCGGCCATGGATCAAATATCGATATGCTTATTACAAAGTGTCAAACCCGATCATTGAAGTGAAAAATGGCTTGTTCTTTAAAAGGAAAGAAATTATGAAATTTGAACGTATCCAATACATAGAAAGGAAGAGTAATCCTATTTTAAGTAAGATGCAACTGTCTCAAGTTACTATGTTAACAGCAGGACATGTGATAGTACTACCATTAATGAAAAATGATGAGGTAGACCGGTTAGAAACCGAAATTTTACAATACCTGAGAGGAGCTGATTATGATGTCTAGACCTCAAAAGCTACATCCTATTTCATACCTTTCGGGTTTAATTAACGTGATTAAACAAAATATTGTCTTCATTATCATTTTTAGTTTATTTAATTTAAGAAGCTTTGATTTTACAAATTTACAAAATTATATTTTCCCAGGTATTTATCTTGGGTTTCTATTGATTGTATCGATATATCAGGGCGTAAAGATATATAACACACGTTATTGGATTGAAGATGATCATTTTATATTACAAACAGGTGTATTTTCAAAATCGAAAAAAGAGTTAAATATTCGACGTATACAATCTATGGAAACTTCACAAGGTTTATTAAGTCAGATTGTTAACGGGGTAGAATTACATATAAAAACCCCAAGTGATGGCATCAATTTAGAAACGGTTACTAAGCAACAAAGCCAGTTGATTAGAGAGTCAATTATCGATAGACAGAAAGCTTTAGAAGATAAAGGGGAAGTAAAAGCGCAACGTGTTGAAAATCTAGAACACCAATCACAACAAACACATATGTATCAACTTAACTTCAAAGAATTGTTAACCATGTCGATGACGAGTGGCGCAATTGGTGTGACTTTTGTAACTTTATCTCCGATTGTAGGGGCATTTTCAGATCATTTTCCTTGGCATTGGTTGGGAACTGTTTTAGGGAGCTTATCTTCTTCAATTTTACTGAAAGTAATTTTGTTTTTAATTGGACTGTTAATTTTAAGTTATATATGTGGCGCCATTTTAGTTGTCATTCGATACTATAATTATACGCTCACGCGACAAGGTAACCAACTTCATATAAAGTACGGTTTACTTAATATTAAAAATATTACTGTTCCAACAGACCGCGTGCAAGCAGTTATAGAAAAACAATCATTTATCAGAGCATTATTAGGTTATACATCTATCCAATTTCTAATTACTAGTGATGATAATGATCTTTCGTCAGATAATGAAGCGACCGCAGAAGGAAATGTTATGATATTACCATTCATTCATAAACGCCAGGCATATGACATTCTTGCCAAATTAATACCACAAATGGCGTTTAAGGATACAAGAAAAGGTAAGCCATGGCGTAGTTACCATAAACATTTTTGGGTTCAATCAGTTGTTATTTTAGTTATTGCTGAAATCATAAATTACTTTTGGCAACCATGGATATTTATTTTAGCAGCAATTTTAATTATTTACTTAATCTTGCAGAGTATTATTGTAGTTAAACAATCAGGACTTGAACTATTTAAAAATGAGTTGGCTGTGCGAAAAGTGACTTTATTTGGTTATAAAAACAGTTATTTGAAGCATGATAATTTATTAGGGTTGGAAATAAATACGACACCAATTTCAGAAAAAAGTGACTTGGCGAACTTCAACTTCATTATTGCTAAAGGAATGGGAAGTGAATATATTGGTTTGGATTATATTAATGAAAGTGAAGTTGAAATGTTACGAGAGTGGTATTTGAAAGGAGTAGATTATGACTCAATATAATTATATGGAACCTTCTGGTGTGAAAGTGATGCGTATTTCAGCCTTAATAACGATTGTCATTTTATTGTTGGTAGCAGCTATATTATTTATCGTGGATAGCCTTTGGTTAAATCTACTTTCAAAGTCTGCCCATACATGGTATCTCGTCATAGGTGGTTGTGCAGCATTAGTCAGTATAATCGTTTGGGTTATCATCGTACCTAAAGTAAAATATAAAATATTCCGATATAAAATTAATGATCACGAAGTCATCGTTAAAAGAGGCGTTTGGTTTGTAGAGGAAGTAAAGGTACCTATCTTCAGAATTCAAAATATTGATAGTTTTGAAGGTTTATTGATGAGAAAGCATAAGTTAACTAATTTAACGTTATCCACGGCTGGTGGTACTATCGAAATTAAGTTAATCAATAAAAAGCAAGCTTCAAACATTAAACGAACAATAAAACAAATGAATAGGGATAGAGAAAGATAAATTGAATTATATTTTCGCACGAGTGATAGATAATTAATTTAGGGAGTGGGACAGAAATCGAATTTTTTAATAGAGATTTCGTAGTCCCAACCCGGCAAGGATGACTAGGATTGAAAAAACTCGATATAAGTGTATTTTCAAGTTTGCTATTTACTGCCTAGTTAATAAAAAGTCTGTGACTTCTACTTTAGTTGCACACACACTAAATAAATCACTCGTGTGTTTATTTATAAGTGAGGAGTTTGTAATGATTTACGGAATTGGAATTGATTTAGTAGAAATTGAAAGAATTCAGCAATTGTATCAACGACAGCATAAATTAGTAAAACGTATACTTACAGAACAGGAAGAACTGAAATTCAATGAAATTAATAATAAGCAACGAAAAATTGAATTTTTAGCAGGTCGTTTTGCGACGAAAGAAGCATTTAGTAAAGCGGTTGGCACAGGGTTAGGTCAGTCCATTGCTATGAATGAAATCAATTGTTATAACAATGAACTTGGTAAACCTAACATTGATTATGAAGGTTATAAAGTTCATGTCAGTATTACACACACTGAACATTATGCAATGAGCCAGGTAATCATAGAAGAAACATGATAAATAAGATACTATAATCTTTTTATTTTGTTCATTTCGCGGTTTGATTTAGAATAGAATATAATAAATCGTGATGGAAGCGTCTTTGACAGTTATAGGAGGTATGTCAATATGTCTGATAAATATTATAGAGCATCGTACGTCAACGTGGATCTCAATGCAATTGCATCGAACTTTCAATTATTCCAGAAGTTACATCCTAATAAGACTGTAATGCCTGTTGTTAAAGCGAACGGCTATGGGCTAGGAAGCTTAGCGATTGCAAGGCATCTAATGGATGTTGGGGCGAATTTCTTTGCTGTTGCTACCTTAGATGAAGCGATTGAATTACGTATGCATGGGGTGAATGCTCAATTATTAATATTGGGAGTTGTGCCTACATATGATATTAGAAAAGCGTTACAACACCGTATCGCAGTAACGGTACCTTCGTTAACTTGGTTAGAGCAAGCTATCAATGAAATGCCTGAAAATAATGAAAAGGACTTATGGTTACATATTAAGTTAGATACAGGTATGGGTAGATTAGGTGTGAAAGATGTAGATGAGTATCAACAGGTGATTGATTTAATTCATGAACATGAGCATCTTATATTTGAAGGCGTCTTTACGCATTTTGCGAGTGCAGATGAACCGGGTGAATCAATGAATAATCAACAAGATAAGTTCGAATCCATTGTTGAGCAAGCTGAAAAGCCTCTTTATATTCATACACAAAACTCTGCTGGTGCCTTGATGAAAGATTTACAATATTGTAATGCCATTAGATTAGGCATATCTCTATATGGTTATTATCCTTCAAACTATGTTCGAGACAACGTAAAGGTTCATTTGAAACCGAGTGCCCAATGGGTAAGTGAAGTAGTTCAAACTAAATATTTAAAAGAAGGTGAGTCCGTTAGTTATGGCGGGGTTTACACTGCAGATGAACCTACAAAGATAGGTATTGTACCGGTAGGATATGCTGACGGGTATCCTAGACTCATGTCAGGATTTAAAGTAAATGTAGATGGACATCAATGCGAAGTTATAGGAAAAGTATGTATGGATCAAATTATTATTAAAATTCCTGAAGCAGTAGAAGCTAATGATCCAGTAATAATTATGGACCATCACCGAAACAGTGAACAATCTGCTGAAGCGCTTGCACATCAACAACAGACGATTAATTATGAAGTGCTATGCCGTTTAAGTAGAAGGCTTCCACGTGTCTATCATGGGACTGAGGAAACTGAAATTCGTAATGAATTGTTAAAATAGTATAGTCACTGTATGAAAATTTTGTTATTATTAACTTAACAATTAACTATTCCTATTCTATTTTAGTCTCATGGAGGTCTTATTCATGGTAAGTATCACGCAGAACAGAAATCATAGTATGGAACAATTACTTAAAGAAGGCTATTCTCAAATGGCTGATTTAAATCTCTCCCTTGCAGCAGAAGCTTTCCCATTCGAATGTGAAGCTTGTGATTGCAATGAACTTTATCTCAGTTCAAAGAATAACAATGAATGATGAGAAGAGGAGACGTTTATTTAGCGGATTTATCGCCAGTCCAAGGGTCTGAACAAGGAGGGATTAGGCCTGTCGTCATTATTCAGAATGATACTGGTAATAAATATAGTCCTACCGTAATTGTGGCGGCAATTACAGGTAGGATCAATAAAGCTAAGATACCTACACATGTTGAAATAGAAAAAAGTAAATATAAGCTTGATAAAGATTCCGTTATTTTACTGGAACAAATCAGAACTTTAGATAAGAATAGATTGAAAGAAAAATTAACATATCTTTCCGATGCTAAGATGGTAGAAGTCAATAATGCTATTGACATTAGTTTAGGATTACATAATGTTAGAAATTCACGCACATAGTTTTTATTAATTGAGTAATAACATTAATAAAATAATGGTTATAGACATCGATTTGCAATAGTATGCAACACGCAAATAATTACACATAATAATGTGATTATATTAAAATCACAACCTTTCAATTTTTGTGATAATAAGCCTTTTAATAGGATATCTAAGTTGAAAAGCTTTAGGGGATCCTAAAGCTTTTTTAATTTAATTTACTTTTGAATAACTAAATTATAATTTAGTTTAAGAATTTGCATTATATATCAAATCGATGTATGCGATTTATATTTGCATTTTGAGGAGGAAAAACCACGTGAAAGAGTTCGAAAATCAATATAAAGCGCTAATTGATGAAAGTTTACATTCGAAAGACAGTTCAGATCTATTGAAAAAAGTTGAACATTTTACTAATGAAGTTATTAAAAAAGACCTTCTACCAGAAGATATTGTAGAAATCCATAAAAGCTATGTTCAAAAGTTAGATTTAGATAGAGCTTCAATTTTAAAGACTTTCGATGTGCTTAAAGAAATCACAAGTGGCTTTGGTTATAACTACAGAGATTATCAACAACTTGTCGATCGAATGCAATATCATGATAAAGAAATCGATTTAGCGTCAAGACTTCAACAAACAATGTTAAAAACAGAAATTCCTCAATTTGATAGCATACAGATCGGTGTTATTTCAGTCGCAGCTCAAAAGGTTAGTGGCGATTATTTCAACTTAATAGATCATAAAGATGGGACGATGAGTTTCGCTGTTGCAGATGTCATTGGTAAAGGAATTCCCGCTGCCCTCGCGATGAGTATGATTAAATTCGGCATGGATTCTTATGGTCACTCACAATTGCCTAGTGATGGGTTAAAGCGATTAAACCGTGTTGTTGAGAAAAATGTTAACCAAAATATGTTCGTGACAATGTTTTACGGATTATATGAAGAACTCAACCATTTACTCTATTGTAGTTCAGCAGGACACGAGCCTGGTTATATCTATAGAGCAGATACTCAGGAGTTCGAAGAAATTAGTGTTAGAGGTAGAGTATTAGGTGTAAGCCAACAAACACGTTATAAGCAACAAGAGATACCAATTTATATAGATGATTTTGTTATCATTTTTACTGACGGTGTTACGGAAGTTAGAAATGAGGCTGGAGAATTTTTAGATAAATCCTATCTTTTAGATATGATTCATAAGTATAAACATATGCATCCACAGGACATTGTTCAATTGCTATATGAGGAAATATTAAAAATACAAAATCCCGAAAAAAGAGATGATTTAACAATATTAATCATTAAGAGAGTGAATTAATCGTTAAACTTATAACATAATTTAGCTATTTTAAAACAAATTATTTTTGTTTATAGCTCAAGGTTAGTTTTAAATTTTACGGGTATAGAAGATGTGAATGAGACTAAAATTAGGAGTGTATTTGTATGAAACTTAATATTGAAACAGAGCGTCATGATACACATTACAATGTCAAAGTTGCAGGTGAACTTGACGTTTACACTGTTCCAGAGTTAGAGGAAGTCTTAGTTCCGATGCGACAAGAAGGTACACATGACATCTATGTAAATTTAGAAAATGTAAGTTATTTAGATTCAACGGGTCTTGGATTATTTGTCGGTACTTTAAAAGCATTGAACCAACACGATAAAGAGTTATATATACTTGGCGTTTCTGATCGTATTAGCCGATTATTTGATATAACAGGCTTAAAAGACTTGATGCATGTTAATGAAGGAACGGAGGTTGAATAACATGCAACAAAAACAAGATTATATTGAAATGCGTTTGCCAGCAACTGCGGAATACGTAAGTTTAATCAGACTTACTTTATCTGGTGTGTTTACACGAGCGGGTGCTACATACGACGATATAGAAGATGCTAAAATTGCAGTGAGTGAAGCGGTAACGAATGCTGTTAAACATGCATACAAAGAAGATTCTGAACGTCAAGGTATGATTAACCTTTGCTTTGAAATTTTCGATGACAAAATAAAAATTATAATTTCTGATCAAGGTGAAAGCTTTGATTATGAAGAAACGAAAGCACAATTAGGACCCTACCAAGAAGATGAAAATATCGATTTCTTAAGAGAAGGTGGCCTCGGTTTATTCTTAATTGAATCTCTCATGGACGAAGTTACAGTAGATAAACGATCTGGGGTAACAATAAGCATGATAAAGTATATTAAAAAAGAGCAGGTGCGAAATGATGGCGAAAGAGTCGAAATCAGTTAATGATGTATCACCTGAACAAATTAATCAATGGATTAAAGAACAACAAAATAATGAGAATACTGATGCTCAAGAGAAGCTAGTGAAACATTATAGAAAACTTATTGAATCATTAGCTTATAAATATTCAAAGGGTCAGTCACATCATGAGGATTTAGTTCAGGTTGGTATGGTAGGCTTAATAGGTGCTATTAACCGTTTTGACTTATCCTTCGATAGAAAGTTTGAAGCCTTTTTAGTTCCTACTGTCATTGGAGAAATCAAAAGATATTTACGCGATAAAACTTGGAGTGTACATGTACCTAGAAGAATTAAAGAAATTGGTCCACGTATAAAGAAGGTAAGTGATGAACTCACGAACGAGTTGGAACGATCACCTTCAATTGAAGAAATTGCGGATAGATTAGAAGTTAACGATGAGGATGTTCTTGAAGCAATGGAAATGGGTCAAAGTTACAATGCTTTAAGCGTTGATCATTCAATCGAAGCTGATAAAGATGGTTCAACGGTTACATTGTTAGACATCATGGGTCAACAAGATCACAATTATGACTTAACAGAGAAACGAATGATTCTAGAGAAAATATTACCAATTTTAACAGAGCGAGAGAGACAAATTATTCAATGTACATTTATTGAGGGCTTAAGTCAAAAAGAAACAGGTGAACGTATAGGTTTAAGTCAAATGCATGTTTCAAGACTTCAAAGAACAGCGATAAAAAAATTACAAGAAGCAGCAAATAAATAATCAATACAAATTTATATAACAAATGCTTCGTTATTAAATGAGATGTTAAAGGCGACTTCTAATAAATAGAAGTCGCCTGTTTTTCATCTAAAGTCACAAAGCGTTTGTGGTTATTATAATCAATTCTATGTAATATATATGTTAAAATATTTTAGTATCATTAATTTTGAAAGAAACGAGCGGAGGAGACTATGGATAGTAATTTAATACAATCTATAAATAATCAATACAACTTTTCGACGCAACAAATTAAAGCAGTATTATCACTGCTAGAAGAGAAGAACACAGTGCCATTTATAGCACGTTATAGAAAAGAACAAACTGGTGGCCTCGATGAAGTTGAAATTAAAAAAATAAATGATGAATATCAATATATGGTGAATCTTCAAAAACGTAAAGACGAAGTGATTAACAGTATTGATGAACAAGGTTTGTTAACGGATGACCTAAAAGCAGATATTTTAAAACAAACTAAACTGCAACGTGTAGAAGATTTATATCGTCCATACAAACAAAAGAAAAAAACACGTGCTACTGAAGCGAAGCGTAAGGGTCTAGAACCACTTGCTAAATGGTTAACACAACCGAAATTAGAACAATCAATCGAGCACAAAGCACAACAATTCTTAAATGAGGAAGTAGAAACAATTAACGATGCAATCCAAGGCGCACAAGACATCATTGCGGAAAACGTTTCAGATGAACCGAAATACCGTGAAAAGATTTTGAAGGATACGTATCAACACGGACAAATCGTTACGCAAAAGAAAAAGAAAGCCGAAGACGAGTTAGAAACCTATGCTATGTATTACGATTATGCAGAGCCTATTAAGAAAATTGCTAACCATCGAGTGTTAGCCGTTAACCGTGGGGAAAAAGAAAAAGTTTTAACAGTGAAAATTGATATGGATACTCAAGGCATCGAGAACTTTATCCGCAAAAATGAAATTACCACGCAACATGAAGGTACAGAAGTGATTTCGAATGCAATTAAAGATAGTTTAAAACGATTAATCATGCCATCAATCGAGAGAGAAATCAGAGCAGATTTAACGAAAAAAGCTGAAGATCATGCAATTGATGTCTTTAGTGAAAACTTAAGAAATTTATTATTGCAACCACCAATGCAAGGTAAACAAATATTAGGCGTAGATCCAGCATTTCGAACAGGATGCAAATTAGCTGTAATTAATCCCTTTGGTACATTTGTTGCTAAAGGCGTGATGTATCCACATCCGCCAGTAAACAAAAAGGCAGAAGCAGAACAGACTTTCTTACAATTTGTTAAAGACTACGATGTTGAACTTGTAGCTATTGGTAATGGAACAGCAAGTCGAGAGTCTGAACAATTCGTAGCTTCTATGATACAGAAACATAATCTTGATATACAATTTATTATTGTCAATGAAGCGGGTGCATCAGTTTATTCAGCTTCAGAAATTGCGCGTAATGAATTTCCTGATTTTCAAGTAGAAGAGCGAAGTGCTGTATCAATTGGTAGAAGGGTACAAGACCCATTAAGTGAATTGGTTAAGATCGACCCTAAATCAATTGGTGTCGGTCAATATCAACACGATGTAAACCAGAAATCGTTAGAAGGTGCACTTACATTCGTAGTAGAAACAGCCGTAAACCAAGTAGGTGTTGATGTAAATACTGCTTCGAAATCATTATTACAATATGTATCAGGTCTATCAAACAGCATTGCCCAAAATATTATCGACTATCGAGAAGAAAATGGAGCAATTAAGCATAATAAAGAGATCGCAAAAGTAAAACGTCTAGGCGCTAAAACATTTGAACAAAGTATAGGGTTCTTGAGAATTGTAGAAGGTAGTGAACCTTTAGATAATACATCTATACACCCTGAAAGTTATGAAGCGACTTATACATTATTGAATGCAATTAATATGAATGGCGATGATTTAGGTACAGACAATTTGAAAAAAGCATTAAATCAATTAGATATTAAAGAAACAGCTGAAAAGCTCAATATCGGTGAACCTACGTTAGAAGATATTATTAAGTCATTGATTGCACCGAATCGCGATCCACGTGATGCATTTGAAACACCAATTTTAAAGTCAGATGTACTTTCTATAGAAGATTTATCTAAAAATATGAAATTAAGTGGAACCGTTCGAAATGTCGTGGACTTTGGTGCTTTTGTTGATATTGGTGTGAAACAAGATGGTTTAGTACACGTTTCGAAATTATCAAAGAAATTTGTTAAAAACCCAATGGATGTTGTTAGTGTTGGTGATATCGTGGACGTTTGGATACTTGATATTGATGAAAAGAAAGGCAAAGTTTCACTCACAATGATTGATCCAAATGAATAATGAAGACTTGCAACAGATGACTGAAACATTGTCGAAAGATTACTTTAGCCTGCCTTTTAAACATCAAGCATATTTTAATAAACGCTTGCGAACTACTGGGGGACGCTATCTTTTAAAAAGTCATAACATTGAGATTAACTATAAACAGTATGAACATTTTGGAAAAGATGCCATTGTTCAAGTTGTATTACATGAGCTATGCCATTATCATCTTCATTTACAAAACAAAGGGTACCAACATCGAGATCAAGACTTTAAAAAATTAAGTAAACAAGTGGGTGCACCTAGGTATTGTACACCTACTGAAAAATACGAAGATCGTGTAAATTATATGTATCAATGTCTTCAATGTGGTACGAAAGCATATAGAATACGCAAAGTGAATGTTAAAAAAATGGTATGTGGTAAATGTGGAGGAAGACTCAAAGAATTCAATATAAAATAGTTCATTAATTAATATTATTAGGTAACCGTAATTTGTTCTTTAAATCGCAGAACAAATTGCGGTAATTTTATGTGTAGAATTTCTTGGGATTTTAGATATATTAATAATGGATAGTCGAAAATGTTAATAATATTAAAGTTAAAAAGTTAAAATTGCTGCTAAATACAGGAAATTTAAAGAAAATCAAATTTTTTAGTGAATTTCTATTGACGTTGGATTGAATATATTATAGTATATAAAACGTTGCGAAAATAATATGAACTTCGATTAACGCAGTATTAAATTTATTAATTAAATCTTAATTTATTATTGACATTGCATTACAAATAATTTACAATGTTAAATACAGTAATCGGAAATAAACCGTTTTGCCAAGCGGTCGTGGCGGAATGGCAGACGCGCTAGGTTGAGGGCCTAGTGGGAGTAATCCCGTGGAGGTTCAAATCCTCTCGGCCGCATCAAATAGCAATTCAAATTTATAATGCGGGTGTAGTTTAATGGCAAAACCTCAGCCTTCCAAGCTGATGTTGTGGGTTCGATTCCCATCACCCGCTCCATTTTAAATAATATTTAATGAACATTGAAAACTGAATGACAATATGTCAACGTTAATTCCAAACACTACAACTTAAAGTTGTTAACAAGTGTTGAAGAAACACATTTAGTATTATGAGCTAATCAAACATCATAAATTTTTATGGAGAGTTTGATCCTGGCTCAGGATGAACGCTGGCGGCGTGCCTAATACATGCAAGTCGAGCGAACAGATAAGGAGCTTGCTCCTTTGACGTTAGCGGCGGACGGGTGAGTATCACGTGGGTAACCTACCCATAAGACTGGAATAACTCCGGGAAACCGGGGCTAATGCCGGATAACATTTAGAACCGCATGGTTCTAAAGTGAAAGATGGCCTTGCTATCAATTATGGATGGACCCGCGCCGTATTAGCTAGTTGGTAAGGTAACGGCTTACCAAGGCAACGATACGTAGCCGACCTGAGAGGGTGATCGGCCACACTGGAACTGAGACACGGTCCAGACTCCTACGGGAGGCAGCAGTAGGGAATCTTCCGCAATGGGCGAAAGCCTGACGGAGCAACGCCGCGTGAGTGATGAAGGTCTTCGGATCGTAAAGCTCTGTTATTAGGGAAGAACAAATGCGTAAGTAACTGTGCGCGTCTTGACGGTACCTAATCAGAAAGCCACGGCTAACTACGTGCCAGCAGCCGCGGTAATACGTAGGTGGCAAGCGTTATCCGGAATTATTGGGCGTAAAGCGCGCGTAGGCGGTTTTTTAAGTCTGATGTGAAAGCCCACGGCTCAACCGTGGATGGTCATTGGAAACTGGAAAACTTGAGTGCAGAAGAGGAAAGTGGAATTCCATGTGTAGCGGTGAAATGCGCAGAGATATGGAGGAACACCAGTGGCGAAGGCGACTTTCTGGTCTGCAACTGACGCTGATGTGCGAAAGCGTGGGGATCAAACAGGATTAGATACCCTGGTAGTCCACGCTGTAAACGATGAGTGCTAAGTGTTAGGGGGTTTCCGCCCCTTAGTGCTGCAGCTAACGCATTAAGCACTCCGCCTGGGGAGTACGACCGCAAGGTTGAAACTCAAAGGAATTGACGGGGACCCGCACAAGCGGTGGAGCATGTGGTTTAATTCGAAGCAACGCGAAGAACCTTACCAAATCTTGACATCCTTTGATCGCTCTAGAGATAGAGTTTTCCCCTTCGGGGGACAAAGTGACAGGTGGTGCATGGTTGTCGTCAGCTCGTGTCGTGAGATGTTGGGTTAAGTCCCGCAACGAGCGCAACCCTTAAGCTTAGTTGCCATCATTAAGTTGGGCACTCTAGGCTGACTGCCGGTGACAAACCGGAGGAAGGTGGGGATGACGTCAAATCATCATGCCCCTTATGATTTGGGCTACACACGTGCTACAATGGACAATACAAAGGGCAGCTAAACCGCGAGGTCAAGCAAATCCCATAAAGTTGTTCTCAGTTCGGATTGTAGTCTGCAACTCGACTACATGAAGCTGGAATCGCTAGTAATCGTAGATCAGCATGCTACGGTGAATACGTTCCCGGGTCTTGTACACACCGCCCGTCACACCACGAGAGTTTGTAACACCCGAAGCCGGTGGAGTAACCTTTGGAGCTAGCCGTCGAAGGTGGGACAAATGATTGGGGTGAAGTCGTAACAAGGTAGCCGTATCGGAAGGTGCGGCTGGATCACCTCCTTTCTAAGGATATATTCGGAACATCTTCTACGAAGATGAAACGGAATAACATTGACATATTGTATTCAGTTTTGAATGCTCATCAGAGTATTCAACAAATGATTGTACATTGAAAACTAGATAAATAAGTAAAATAATGATTTTACCAAGCAAAACCGAGTGAATAGCGTGTATACGCTTGAATTCAAAAATAATCGCTAGTGTTCGAAAGAACACTCACAGATTAATAACGTTTGCTTTTTAGTCTTTTGACTAAAAACATAGATTAAGTTATTAAGGGCGCACGGTGAATGCCTTGGCACTAGAAGCCGATGAAGGACGTTACTAACGACGATATGCTTTGGGGAGCTGTAAGTAAGCTGTGATCCAGAGGTTTCCGAATGGGGAAACCCAACACGAGTTATGTCGTGTTATCGATATGTGAATACATAGCATATCCGAAGGTAGACGCGGAGAACTGAAACATCTTAGTACCCGCAGGAAGAGAAAGAAAAATCGATTCCCTGAGTAGCGGCGAGCGAAACGGGAAGAGCCCAAACCAATGAGCTTGCTTATTGGGGTTGTAGGACACTCTCTACGGAGTTAGAAAAGAATAGATTAGACGAAGTAACTGGAAAGTTACATCAGAGAAGGTAATAATCCTGTAGTCGAAAATCTGTTCACTCTTGAGTGGATCCTGAGTACGACGGAGCACGTGTAATTCCGTCGGAATCTGGGAGGACCATCTCCTAAGGCTAAATACTCTCTAGTGACCGATAGTGAACCAGTACCGTGAGGGAAAGGTGAAAAGTACCCCGGAAGGGGAGTGAAATAGAACTTGAAACCGTGTGCTTACAAGTAGTCAGAGCCCGTTAATGGGTGATGGCGTGCCTTTTGTAGAATGAACCGGCGAGTTACGATCTGATGCAAGGTTAAGTAGCAAATGTGGAGCCGTAGCGAAAGCGAGTCTGAATAGGGCGTTGAGTATTTGGTCGTAGACCCGAAACCAGGTGATCTACCCATGACCAGGCTGAAGTTCAGGTAACACTGAATGGAGGGCCGAACCGACTTACGTTGAAAAGTGAGCGGATGAGTTGTGGGTAGCGGAGAAATTCCAATCGAACCTGGAGATAGCTGGTTCTCTCCGAAATAGCTTTAGGGCTAGCCTCAAGTGATGATTATTGGAGGTAGAGCACTGTTTGGACGAGGGGCCCTTCTCGGGTTACCGAATTCAGACAAACTCCGAATGCCAATCAATTTAACTTGGGAGTCAGAACGCGAGTGATAAGATCCGTGTTCGAAAGGGAAACAGCCCAGACCACCAGCTAAGGTCCCAAAATATATGTTAAGTGGAAAAGGATGTGGCGTTGCCCAGACAACTAGGATGTTGGCTTAGAAGCAGCCATCATTTAAAGAGTGCGTAATAGCTCACTAGTCGAGTGACACTGCGCCGAAAATGTACCGGGGCTAAACATATTACCGAAGCTGTGGATTGTCCGTAGGACAATGGTAGGAGAGCGTTCTAAGGGCGTTGAAGCATGATCGCAAGGACATGTGGAGCGCTTAGAAGTGAGAATGCCGGTGTGAGTAGCGAAAGACGGGTGAGAATCCCGTCCACCGATTGACTAAGGTTTCCAGAGGAAGGCTCGTCCGCTCTGGGTTAGTCGGGTCCTAAGCTGAGGCCGACAGGCGTAGGCGATGGATAACAGGTTGATATTCCTGTACCACCATGATTCGTTTTAAGCGATGGGAGGACGCAGTAGGATAGGCGAAGCGTGCTGTTGGAGTGCACGTCCAAACAATAAGACTGAGTGTTAGGCAAATCCGAAACTCATAAGGTCAAGTTGTGATGGGGAGAGGAAATTGTTTCCTCGAGTCGCTGATTTCACACTGCCAAGAAAAGTCTCTAGCTAGAATACTGGTGCCCGTACCGCAAACCGACACAGGTAGTCAAGATGAGAATTCTAAGGTGAGCGAGCGAACTCTCGTTAAGGAACTCGGCAAAATGACCCCGTAACTTCGGGAGAAGGGGTGCTCTTTAGGGTGCAAGCCCAGGAGAGCCGCAGTGAATAGGCCCAAGCGACTGTTTATCAAAAACACAGGTCTCTGCTAAACCGTAAGGTGATGTATAGGGGCTGACGCCTGCCCGGTGCTGGAAGGTTAAGAGGAGTGGTTAGCTTCTGCGAAGCCACGAATCGAAGCCCCAGTAAACGGCGGCCGTAACTATAACGGTCCTAAGGTAGCGAAATTCCTTGTCGGGTAAGTTCCGACCCGCACGAAAGGCGTAACGATTTGGGCACTGTCTCAACGAGAGACTCGGTGAAATCATAGTACCTGTGAAGATGCAGGTTACCCGCGACAGGACGGAAAGACCCCGTGGAGCTTTACTGTAGTCTGATATTGAAATTCGGCACAGCTTGTACAGGATAGGTAGGAGCCTTAGAAACGTGAGCGCTAGCTTACGTGGAGGCGTTGGTGGGATACTACCCTTGCTGTGTTGGATTTCTAACCCGCACCATTAATCATGGTGGGAGACAGTGTCAGATGGGCAGTTTGACTGGGGCGGTCGCCTCCTAAAGAGTAACGGAGGCGCTCAAAGGTTTCCTCAGAATGGTTGGAAATCATTCATAGAGTGTAAAGGCATAAGGAAGCTTGACTGCGAGACCTACAAGTCGAGCAGGGTCGAAAGACGGACTTAGTGATCCGGTGGTTCC